>CAWETC010000008.1:0-379144 GCA_963811915.1 uncultured Alphaproteobacteria bacterium | reverse complement strand
CCTGGTCGGTTTGCTGATTGACGACCTGATAGACGATCGAGGCCGCGGCGCTATCGAAGAACGCCTGACGCGAAATGTAATCGCTTGAACCCTGCGAATTGTTGCTGGCGCCTGCACTGGCGTCGGGGACAGTGACGCTCTGGCTTGCGGGCAGTACGGTCGCAACGGCATTGCTGGCCGCACTGCTCGCGGCCTGTACAATAGGCGTTGCAACCGGTGCCCCCACCGGCTTGATGCTGAAATCCGTACTCATGGCAGCCTCCTGGCTTCCCTCGGTTTAATCCCAACCCCTCTCCATACGCAATTATGAACCGCACCTCTCAACGGCAAGTTAGAGAACGCGATGACTTCTTTTTCTGCGCCGACTTCAGCGCGAGAATTTGATGAAAGATGTTTGTATTGGAGTGTTTTCCAATTCGTTGGCAGCATCCGAGACGCATCGCGGAGCCTGTCATCGGGCGCGCATTCGCGCGTCTCGAGCGACGAGGCCACAGAAGCGGCAATCACTCGAATGAATTGGAAAATGCTTTGGACGAGCGCGCCGCGAGAAACGTTCAGAGCGAGCGGCTGACCGACAGCGGCGTGATGTGCCGCGGTCCCGGCGCCGCGCGCCGTCCGGCCGCCGTGTAGGTGTTGGGTATATTACGGCGCTGAATCTCGGTGTTGACGCCGCGGATGACGCTTTCGGAAACCGCATGCGCCGTTGCGATACCGTGAGTTGATCTGCAGCATGGCACGAAAGACGTCGTGATTTCGATGTAGCGTGGTCAGGAGCTCCGGCGCCGCCTGGGTCAGATATTGCTGGCTGGCTTTCAGACACGCGACCGCGTTGACGTAGCGGCGGGTCAATTCCGGTCTTCTTGGGTTCGAATGCCATCCCCTCGCGAATTTTTCCGGCGCGCACCAACTCGGTTTCCCGTTCGATGATGCTGAGCAATGCGCTCATCACTTCCATCAGATGCTCGGCGAGCTTGCGGGCCTCGAGGGGCGTCGAGACCATTGGGACCGCTGCGGGTCCGGGCTGCCGTTGAGGATGCTGGTTCATGGCTGTTTCCCCTGGGTCTGGCCGGCGGTCTTGGCCTGCGAAGGACGAGTTCGCGAAACACGTCTTTGGAAATTCCGACGCCGCCGGCTTTGGCGAACGACTTCGAATATTGCTCTGTGAGCATCGAGCGCCACACGCCGCTTCCCGGCGTGTTGCCGAATGGGCCTTCGCCCTTGAGGCCATTGGTCATCTGCGAGAACATCGAATTGAGGAACACCGCTTCGAAATCCTGCGCCTTGGCCTTGGCCTTGGCCTGCGCCTTCGGCGAGACCTTGGGCAGGGCGTCGGCGAGGTCATATCGGCCGGCCGTGAACGGTCGGCATCCGTGCCGGGGCGAGGGTGCCGCTATGGAGGCTGCCGGCCAAGCTGGCTCTGCACCACATCACCTCGAGGTCGGCTTTCATCGCGCCCGCGGCCTTGATCGTTTGCAGAATGCTGATCAGGTCGCGCGGGCCGATGCCAAGTCCATTGAGGCCGTCGACGAGTTGCTGCAACGATACGCCGTCCTTCACCAACGCGAGCTTCTTACCGTCTTCGGAAACCGAGACGCTGGAACGTGGAGTCACGACGGTGCGGCCGCGGGACAGCGGATTGGGCTGGCTGACCGGGAATTCGGAAATCGTGACGGTGAGATTGCCCTGCGCCACCGCGACGGTGGCGACGCGCACATCGCGTCCCATCACGATGATGCCGGAACGCTCGTCGATGACGATCTTGGCGGCGAGGTCGGGTTCGACCTGCAGTTGCTCGATCTCGGTCAGGAAGGCGACGACGTTGCCCTTGAATTCCGGGGGGATCGAGAGTTGCACGGTCGAGGGATCGATCGGTTCGGCGCATTTGGCGCCGAGATAGTCGTTGACCGCGGCGGCGATGCGCTTTGCGGTGGTGAAATCGGCATTGCGCAGCGCGAGCCGCACATTGGGCAGACGGTTGAGTGCGAACTCGATCTCGCGCTCGATGATGGCGCCGTTGGCAATGCGGCCGACGGTCGGGACGCTGCGGACGATCTGGCGGCTTCGCCTTGCGCCTCGAACCCGGAGATCGCGACCGAACCCTGTGCCACCGCATAGACGTTGCCGTCGGCGCCGAGCAGGGGGGTAACCAGCAGGGTTCCGCCTTGCAGATCTTTGGAATCGCCCAGCGCCGACACCGTGACGTCCATCCGGGTGCCTTGGGTGCCGAACGGGGGCAGATTGCCGGTGACCATCACGGCGGCGACGTTGCCGGTGCGGATGGTGGCGCCGCGGATGTTGACGCCCATACGCTCAGCATCGCCTGCAGCGATTGCTCGTGAAGGGGATATTGTTCAGGGTGTCGCCGGTGCCGTTGAGGCCGACGACGAGACCGTAGCCGATCAACTGATTTTGCCGCACGCCTTCGATATTGGCGAGATCCTTGATTCGGACGTCGCGCCCCCGCGGGAACAGCGGACAGCGCCAGCGCCAACCAGCGTGGCACAGACCACCCCCCATACTCTCCCCGAATAGACGACGCTTGGCATCCTCTGCTCCCCGCTCAGGTATTCACTGGATCCGCGCCATCACTCCCATGATGGCGATCCGGCAGTTCACCATGCGAGCGCCGTGCCATTGCCACCCCCCGAGAGACCAAGTATCTGAAATTGCTCAGATTAATTATTTCGGTGGTGACCGCCATGCTCACGGTTCCGCGCAACGGCGAAACTGCCCCCGGCGGCAGATTTTGCCGGGTCATTTACGCTCCATTAACCATAAAGGGGCCAAGCTGCTGAAGCGCACATGGCGGGAACGCACCATGCGCATCTACGGACCGAACGGCACCACTCTCGGGTCTGCGGCGGGTAACATCGGGCGCACCAGCACGAGCAGCTTTTCGCTGCCGGAGGACGCGACATCGACCGCCGAGACCAGCGCGCCGGTCGCGCCCGAAGGCTTCGACGAACATCGATGCGCTGCTGGCGATGCAGGGCATCGAGGATCCGGTCGAACGTCGCAAACGCTCCGTGCAGCGCGGCAGAGGTGCGCTCGACGTATTGGATGACCTCAAGATAGGCCTGTTGTCGGGCAATTTCGATGCCGTCCACGATGAGTCGGCTACGCGACGCAGCGGCCAACCTCAAATCGTCTTCGGGCGATCCGGGCCTCGACGCCGTGCTGTCCGAGATCGAGCTGCGGGTCGAAGTCGAACTGGCCAAAGCCGGTCAGTTCTAACGCCGGCCGGTCCCCGTATTTTCACTCGCTTCGAGTTCCTGCGGCAAACCCGCGCTGCCCAGTTTCTGGCCCGCCGCTGATATTGTCTGTCATATCCCGCCGCTATATAAGGCGCGCGCGGACGGACCTGTCCGCCCGCCTTGCACGTAAGACGGGCTGACCTTGGAAAAGTTGAAGAATTATCGACCCTCCGAAAAAGAGCCTTTCATGAACGACCGCCAGCGCGATTATTTTCGCGCCAAGCTGCTGGCGTGGAAGGACGAAATTTTACGGGAATTGCGGATCACATTGCAGACTCTGCAGGAAGAGAACGTCAATCATCCCGATCTCGCCGACCGCGCGTCCTCGGAAACCGACCGCGCGATCGAACTGCGTGCCCGTGACCGGCAGCGCAAGCTGATCTCCAAGATCGACGCGGCGCTGCAGCGCATCGAAGACAACACCTATGGCTATTGCGAAGAGACCGGCGAGCCGATTTCGCTAAAACGGCTGGAAGCCCGCCCGATCGCAACGCTCTCGGTGGAAGCGCAGGAACGTCACGAAAAACGCGAGAAGGTCTATCGCGACGAGTAGTACGAGCCGAGCCGACCGCCGTGTGCGGTCATTGTTTTTTCCGGCATATGGACGTTGCCGCCGATGAACAGGATTCTGGCGGCCGCGCAAACTATCGCCACCGCCCGTCGCGATCGTACGCCGCTGCCGCCGCTGGATACGGATATCGCTCCGCATGACGAGGCCGAGGGATATCTGATCCAGGCCGCGCTGGCCGATCTGCTGTCCTCCGATTTCGGTGCGCAGGTCGGTTACAAGATCGGCTGCACCAGCGCGGTGATGCAGGAATATCTCGATATCCCGCATCCCTGCGGCGGCAGCGTGTTTGCCCGCGGCGTTCACGAAAGCGGCGCGTCGCTGCGTCAGACCGATTTCGTCCGCGTCGGCGTTGAATGTGAAATTGCCGTGCGGCTGGCGCGCGACCTCGCACCATCCGCCGCGCCGTTCACGGCGGACGCGGTGACGCAGGCTGTCGAGGCCTATCTGCCCGCGATCGAAATCGTCGATGACCGCTATGTCGACTGGCAAACGCTGGGCGCGCCCACTTTAGTGGCCGACGATTTCTTCGCCGCCGGTTGCGTGCTCGGCAAACCCGTTACGCGATCGGCCGCGCCCGATCTCCTGGAAGTGGTCGGCCGCGCGCTCGTCAACGGCGATGAGGCAGGACGGGGCACCGGCGCCGATGTGCTCGGCCATCCCCATCATGCGCTGGCGTGGCTCGCAAATCATCTCGCTGCCAACGGCAAAGGCCTGCGCTCGGGTCAGATCGTCCTGACCGGAAGCCTCGTGAAGACGCTGTGGCTTGGCGCCGGCGACGAAGTCGTGATGGATCTGTCCGGGCTCGGGACGGTGACGGTGGATTTTCGCGGGTAGCTTCTTCAGGCGCACGCGACCGAACGATCCGATCGCAAGACACAAAAATGGCGCCGACGAGAACCGTCGGCGCCATCTTTAATATTGTTCAGGCGTCAGTTGGCCAAAGGATCCGAACGCATCTGCACCTTGAAGACCTTCGGCAGAGCGTCCTTGCCACCTTCGCTGTGGAAGTAGGCACGCGTGCCTGTGGTCGTCCACAGCGCACGGCCCTTCCAGCCGGCATTCGGATCGTCGATCCGGCCATCGACATTCTTGGCGAAGAAGCCCATCGGGTAGGGGATCCGGATATTGACGAACTTGCCGTCGACCAAAGCGAGCAGGGACTCGCTGCCATTGGCGATGGCGATCGGCACGTCCTTACCAAGTCCAAGCGTGTTGTGGACGTCGACCCAGATATAATAGGCGTGGTTGGCGCTGCCCTTTTCGTCGATGCCTTTGAACTGTGGTCCGGGCAGCCGGTACAGCGTCCAGCCTTCGAAGCACTGCTTGCCGGTCGCCGCGTTCGGTCCCGAGAGCGGCTCCTTGCACTTGGACCGATCGAAGCTCGCCATCTGTCCGCTCGAGAGCACCGTCCAGGCAACGCCCTTGGAATCGATGTCCACACCGCGCGAACCGTAAGTACCCTCAGGCGCCTGGAAAATCTCGGATATCGCCGTATGGGTCGGATCGCTCCCCGGGATCATCCGGATCAGCAGGCTCGGTTGCGAAATGCGCGTGAAACCCGGTCCCATCGCCTGACCCCAGATCACGTCACCCTTCGGGCTCGGCATGATGCCGTAGAATGCGGCCTTCACCCATTTGTCCTTGGCGGGATCGATCGGTTGATCGGCGTTGACGAAGGGCTCGCGCTTGCCGGTGCCGCTGACGTTCACGATCGTCGGCGTCCAGCCCTGCGACTTCATCGCGTCGCCGGTCGCTTCGAATTGCTTGACGTTGAGCCAGCCGACGACGCCACTGAAAGGCTGTCCCTGGCTGAACCAGAGCGTGTCGTTGGCGTCGTATCCGAACAGCAGATGATGCGTGTTGAAGCACGTATCGATCAGCGTCCACTTTTCCGTCTTGGGATCATAGAAGGAAGTTTGGCGGGCCCATTCGGCCAGCGGCGCGACCTGCGCCGAGGGGAGGTCCGATCCGGCCTTGCAGCTGGCGGGATTCGGGGCCCGGCGAAGCCTCGCCGTGAACCAGACCCGACCTTTCTCGTCCATCATCGGATTGTGGATGCTGGTGTGGCCGTCCCAGATCGGCTCGTCGCCCCAGAACACGGACGGGCCCATCGGGTCATCCGAGGAACTCGGTGTCTCCGGGTCGATAAAGGGATGCTTGATCAGCTTTGTCGTATTGTGAACGGGATCGAGCACCGGCACGAAATCCGAGCTTTCTTCCGGCGACCCGTAGATTGGTCCGTTGGCATTCACCGTCGGGTTGCGCTTGTCGGTCGAAACCTCGTCATGCAGATAGATCCCGTGCTTGCCCCATTCCCACGATGTGATCACGACGTTGCGCTCGAGCGCCTTTTGGACGTTCCGGCTTGTCGAAGGGAAGTTCACCGGCCGCGATCCGATCGGTCCAGTCCGCGAACATCTTGTAAGCGCGTTGCGGCCCAAGACGGCCCAGGGTCAACGCCATGTTGGTCATGGCTTGGCCCGATTGCACGCGGCGCTCCCACATATCTTCTGAATTCTTGAACTCGCCGAGTTCCTTCACATGGGGCGAGCGGATGTTCTTGCTGCCGAGCGCGTGGCACGATTGGCAGGAGTTCTTGATGCTATCGATCCAGATGGCCTGCGAATCCATGCCGGCCGGGATGTGGTTCGGATTTTTGTCCCCGCCCGGAAATTCGCTGGCGGCGGGTATCTTGAGCATCGAGTACCAGTACATCCCCGGATAATATTCCGCAGCGGCCGCGGCAGTCGGCGCAGCCTTCGCCTTCAGCTCGATCGTTTTTCCCGGAGCGACGTCCTGCTTGTCGGAGTTGACCAGCCCGTAGCCGCGGACCCAGACCTTGTAGTTGGCCGCAGGCAGCTCGGGAATGACGAATTGCCCGTCATCGTTTGTAACGACGGATTTGGCGTATTTGGTCGGCAGATCCGTGGTCTCCGCGATCACCCAAACGCCGGCTTCGGGTCCATTGACGCCGGTAACCCGCCCTCCGATGGCATTCGCGCTGACGACGAGTTTCGTCTGAGCGTGTAGCGGACCACAGCAGATCGCCATGATCGACATAATGACGAGCGCGCAGAAACCTGCACGCTGGTGACGATCGAAATTCATGATGTTTAGCTCCCAACCACAGTGGGGTTTCGGGCCCCAACGTTTTTAGCGACAAGTTCTTGTCTGGTATTATGTATAACATCTGCCGGATCGGGTGTGCTTGTCAACGCAGCTTTGACGTCCTGAGCCTGTGCAAGTGCAGACAGCGGTGGATTTTCTGGTGCCTTGCCGGCCGCCGGGGTTTTCGCCAGCTTGTCGCTTGAGCTGTCCCGGGAGGCATCGGAAATCCCGGGAAACAAAAAAGTCCCGGTAAGGCGACCTCGGGTAGCGTTGCGATTTTCTCGCAACCGGCAGCAGGAAAACACAATTCGGTCATGAAATCCGGGACCACTGCACTCCCACTCTTTCCGATTTGTAACCTTCCCTTGATGAAGCTCTGTGCCAATTTGCGCGCCGCATAGGTAAACATCGGAGAAGAGCGGTGAACATGATTGACCGCGAGGCGAATGGATCGGCCGAGTTTTCGGATTTGTATCTGCGGCTGTTGAGTGCGGCACTCGACGAAACCAACGCGTCGCTGTCACCGCGGATGCGGGAATGCAATCTGGCCGCACATGTCGCCCGCGGGGTTTCGATGGCCGACGTCATTGCGGAAGTCATCTCGCCATCAAGGGTAATTGGCGATCAAGGACTGGACATGGGGAAACGCGGGTTCTTTGATCGTCCGTCAGGTTTGACGGTAGCTGAAATCATTTCGCTGACGGGGGCCGAATTCGAGCGGCGGCGCGCGCCTCTCGTATCTCATCACGGATGTCGCGCCGATCGATCGCGCCGGGCCAGGCGACCTGACCTTCATCGAAAGCAGCAAATACGCCGACGCGCTGGCGACGACGCACGCCGGAGCCTGCCTGATGCTGCCGCGCTTCGAAAGCCAGGCGCCGGACACCCTCATCGTGCTGCGCACGCAGGAGCCCTATCGCGCCTTCGTCGCCGTGCACGGCAAGCTTTATCCGCAATCCCTGCGGCCGGCTTCGCCATTCGAGGCCAACGATATTGCGCCGGGCGCCACGATCCATCCGACCGCCCGGCTCGAAAGCGGGATCACGGTCGATCCGGGCGCGGTGATCGGCCCTCGCGCCGAAATTGGCGCGGGAAGTATCATCGCCGCGACCGCCGTGATCGGAGCGGACGTCTTGATCGGCCGCGACTGCGTGATCGGCGCCGGCTGCTCGATCACGCACGCGCTGATCGGCGACCGCGTGGTCATCCATCCGGGTTGCCGGATCGGACAGGACGGGTTCGGCTACATCGAAGGCGGCGGTCGGCAGAAGATCCCGCAAACCGGCCGCGTGATCATCCAGAACGATGTCGAAATCGGCGCCGGGACGGCGATCGATCGTGGCGGCATTCGGGACACCATGATCGGAGAGGCCAGCAAGATCGATAATCTCTGCCAGATCGGCCACAACGTCGTCATCGGCCGGCATTGCGTGGTGGTGGCCCAGTCGGGACTGAGCGGCAGCGTGACGCTTGAGGATTTCGCTGTGCTCGGGGGGGCCGTTGGTCTGGCGCCGCACGTCACCATCGGCCGGGGAGGGCGGGTCGCCGCACGCTCGGGTGTCATGACCGATGTTCCGCCGGGAGAGACCTGGGGCGGCTATCCCGCGCGGCCGAGAATGCAATGGATGCGCCAGCAGGCCACGCTGGCCCGTCTCACCACCACGTCCGGCGATAAAACTCCGACGCGCGCCGACAAGGGCTGAAGGTGCTAGCGGCCGGGCAACGCGATGGCTGCGCAGTTTTTGTTGTGGGCCAGCATGCAGTCTTCCCGGCGCGAGATGTCGATCAGCTTGTTCAGGAACAGATAGCCCAGCACCAGCGCCACCGCGAGCGCTACCAGGATAATGGCCAGCATCGCATCGGAGACCGGTCGTTGTTCCCGCACCTTGCCACGATTTGACGGATCGCCGGATGGCGCCGCGCCGCCGCTGTGATGATTCGTCGACATTGTTTCAGCCTTCAATCCCGGTGCCCCGCGTGGAAAGGCACGGCTTCCGACCTGTCCAATAACAGAAGTCGGCGGGGCTTCCCAACGGCTTTGGGGACGGAAACGGCAGTGAACCGCGCAGATGTGGAAAAACGCGCGTGCGTATCCATTCAGCTATTTTTCCATTCTACAAATCAGGCTGGCGCGCTTATAGGCAAGTATGATCTTGCGCCGCTCTCGCTTCGTTCATCAATTGCCTGTTGGCAAGGATCGCACCCTGATCGTCCACGCGATCAGCCATATGCGATTGCCCGCCGATAACGACATCGGCAAGTTGATCGATTATTTCGCCGAGCCGCGCCGCATCCCCGAGGATTGCGATGCCATGACGGCGCTGATTGCCAAGCCGCACGAGACGCCGGCGGATTTGCGCGATGTCGTCGAACGCACCGTCATGGAGTTGTTGTCGCGCCAGATATTGACCGAAAAGACGCCGGAGGAAGAACTGGCCGCCATCGGCGCGGAGCTTACCTCCAAGCATGGCCGCGACCCCGCCGAAATGCTCGAGCGCTATCGGCGTGAATTGAAGGAGGGGGCGGCTTCCTACTGGGCGGTCGGCGCCGCCTATGGCCTCGACGACTTCAGCGCCGCCCGCCGGCGTGTCGATGCGGTTCTGTTCGGCGATTGCGATATCCAGATGGAAGCCGACTTCCTGCGCCGGGAGGCGGCCCGGCGCGGTATCGATCTGCATGTATCCGCAACGTTCCCCGACGACGTTCGCTTTGCCGGCGAGCGCAAGCACGATGTGATTTTCATCGGTGCCTTGCGGGCCCGCCACCTCGTCGCCGAGGACATTGACGGCTTCAACCCGCATGCGGCCTATATCGCGCATACCACCGATCTTCTGAGCAAGTTGCGCGAAGTGACATCCGCGCCGATCCTGATCGACAATCTGCCGGAACCGACCGTTCAGCCGCAGGGACTTGCGGAGCGCGGCGTGAAGGGACACCGCACCCGGTTCCGGCTGACCAACGTCGCGCTCGCCGAACTCGCGAGCGCCTTTTCCGATGTCCATGTGATCGACGTCGCGGCTGCGCTGGCGGCGGTGGGCTCCGAACGGCTGCTCGACGACGGACAGGTCGGTTTCACCCATTTCGGCTCGCCAGGCTGGATGCTGCAGCGGCCGGAAAATGAAAAGGCCGCGGTGCACGGCATCTTCCCGGATATGGCTCCGCTGGTTGCGGCGCTTGGTGGTGATCCCTATGGCCGCGAGGCGGTGATCGCGGAGAAGCATGTCGACGCGCTGGTGACGGTGATGGGGATCGGACGCAAGAAGTGCGTCATCCTCGATCTCGACGGCACGTTATGGCCGGGCGTGCTGGCGGAAACCGGAAGTCCGTTTGCATGGACACCGGAAATCAGTGGTGCCTTCTCCTTTATCGGACTTTATTTCGGCCTGCACGAAGCCCTGCTGTGTCTGAAGAAGCGCGGCGTGGTGCTGGCCTGCGTCAGCAAAAATGACGAAGCCACCGTGCGCGAGCTCTGGAAATACCCCGATCACTATCCCGCGCAGCGGCTGCTCAAGCCCGACGATTTCGTGACCTGGCGCGTCAATTGGGACGACAAGGTCGGCAATATCCGTTCGATCGCAGAGGAATTGGGCTTCGCGCTCGATACGTTCCTGTTCATCGACGACAATGCCATCGAACGCGACCGCGTCCGGCAACGGTTGCCTGAAGTGGAAGTGTGGGGTGAGGATCCCTTCAGCCTGCGCCGGCGTCTGCTCAACGATCCGCGGTTGCAGATACCGGTCATTACAGCCGAGGCTGCCTCGCGCAGCACGCTCGTCAAGGCCCAGATCGCGAGGCAGCAGTTGCGCGCCGAGACTTTCGGCGAGGCGCAATATATCGAGTCGCTGCGCATCCAGTGCCGGGTGGAACGTCAGACTGCGGACTCGACCAAACTGGAACGGGTCGGAGAGCTGTTTTCGCGCACGACGCAGTTCAATACGACCGGCCGCAAATTCTCATCGAGTGAACTGGCGGCGCTGGTCAAAAATCCGGATGCTTGCCTTTTCACGATCGACGTGTCGGATCGCCTCGGAGACCACGGCATGGTCGGCGCCGCCGTCATTACCGATGGCGAGATCGTTGGCTTCGCGATCAGTTGCCGTGCGCTGGGCATGGGCGTCGAACACACTTTTCTGCGCCGGGTGCTGGATGAGATGAAGGGGACACCGCGCGCCCTGCACGGCCGCATCATCCCGACGCCGCGCAATATCCCGTCGCGTAACATCTATCGCGACAACGGCTTCTCGGAGCGGGAAGACGGACTTTGGGAATTCACGCCATCGCACGTGGGTTGAATTCGTATCGCGGATTTGAATTCGTATCCCGGACCGATTTCATCCAAGGGCATCGAGCGTAAGCCCGAGGTCGATCGCACATCACCTTTCGCTTCGATAATGCCCGCTTTGATACGCAATGCAGACTTAGACCGGATATCGCGGCATGTCTCCCCCCTGATAGCGGACTTGCGGTGGCAACACCGCCATGACCGTTTTGTGCGAATAGGAGAACTGAGCAAGCCGATCGGGGCCGGCATCATGGGATCGGTGCCGGTCGCCACGAGAGGCCGTCGGACCAAAGGTAGATTGCGATGGCCGCCAAGCACAGAGCTACACCGATCCAGAAAATCGGCGAATGGTGGATCGGTCGTCGGTCGCTCGAAGCTGGCTTCATTCGATCACCTCCTCGGCGCGGGCGAGCAGCGAAGGCGGCACGGCGAGGCCGAGCGCCTTCACGATCTTCAAGTCGATCACCAATTCGTCTAGGCCGATTGCTGAACGGCCAAGTCCAGCCTGCTAGACCAGCTTGGCGCGAAGACGTCCGTACTCCACGTCGGTTATTGATCCCGATTTTTTTAGCTGATCAAGCTTGGTAATTTCGTCTGCGACACTAAAGCCAACGACGCGTCGCAATTCATCGCGTGCCTGTTGAGCCTGCTCAGCGTTACGCTGGGCCATGCCTCTCCCTTCGGTGATGAGGTAGGCAAAGATGCCGAAGTAGGAGAATAAAATCAGCACCAGCACCCATAGCGCCTTACCCCAACCGGAGATGTCGT
This sequence comes from uncultured Alphaproteobacteria bacterium, assembly GCA_963811915.1. Classification (GTDB taxonomy): domain Bacteria; phylum Pseudomonadota; class Alphaproteobacteria; order Rhizobiales; family Xanthobacteraceae; genus Bradyrhizobium. The sequence goes on along the minus strand of CAWETC010000008.1, from coordinate 367,161 downwards.
GACGCCTGAACAGGTCGCCGTAGATTACGACGAGAAGCCAGAACCAAACGACAAACGCGAACACCGCAATCATATCCATCAGGAAATTTCGATAGGTGAAGCCCTCTTGAAAGAAGAACATCGCGATCCTCCCTTGTGTTGGTGCTGTTCAGTCCTACTCGCTATCTTTCCGTGATTTGGTTGCCGCCCGAGAACTTTATTACTTCGCTTGCGCGCCGCCAATACGCTCAAGCTAACTAATCTACCGTACAGCCAGTCAGACCAGGCCGGGAAAACAACCGGGCGACAGGCGGCGGTCCACGACATCCGCTAATGGGATGGTCCGGCCGTGCTCCTGCCCCGCCAGCAAGTGAAGCCGGCAAGGGGCGCCAAGAAGGAGCACGCCATGTCTCAGGTACCCAATACCGCGATCGGCGTGATCGGCGTCGGTGTTGGCATGAACTCGTTTCGCGTCGTGGGCCACGATGATGGGCGGATGCCCGGGCGCGTCGAATATCCGGCTGGTATACCGCCGGTAACCGCCATCGCATGTCTCCAACTGTCAAAAAGACGACATTTGCCGGCGCAGATAGAACAGATGTGCTATCATCGGTGCGACGAAGGAATTTGTCACACCACGGCCCTGAGCCAGATGGGTGTTCAGATGATCACAATTCCGGAACTGGTGGCGCAGGCTTTGGGATCGTTCCTGACTTCGGACACCAGGAGTCGGTTTGGCTCTTCACATGCCCGCTTGGCTGAAGTGGTCCCCTTCGCAGCCAGACTGACCCTCGATTGCATCGGCAACAGCGACGCCCTTTATCACAACATTGAGCACTCGATGCTTGTTACCCTCGCCGGGCACGACATCCTGATGGGACGGCAGATGCTGCGGGCTACTACCGCAGAGGACTATGCGAATTTCATCTTGGCGTGCCTTGCCCATGATATCGGATACGTTCGCGGAATTTTGCAGGGAGATGACAACGAGTCCTATGTCGCAGATCTGAGTGGTCGTACGATTCGTCTGCCGCGAGGGTCATCCGATGCCGCGCTCGCACCCTATCATGTGGACCGCTCAAAGTTGTTCGTCTGCCAGCGCCTCGACCGGACCGAAGAGGTGGACGCTGACCGAATTGCCCGAGCAATCGAACATACGCGCTTTCCATATGCACCATCTTCGAACAACGACCCGATGGAAGAGGAGGGTTTGTTGCTGCGCGCTGCAGATCTCATAGGTCAACTCGGTGATCCCAATTACCTGAAAAAGGCAAATGCACTGTTCTACGAATTTGAAGAAATCGGTTTGAACAAAAAGCTCGGCTACGATACGCCCGCAGACGTGGTCTACAAGTACCCGCAGTTCTATTGGAATAACGTCGCCCCGCAAATCCAGATGGCGATCCGCTACCTCAATGTCACGTCGAGCGGACGCCAATGGATAGCAAACCTTTATGCCAATGTTTTCCGCGCAGAGCGCGAGCCCAGCCTGTCGGGTCCGCAACTGTGATTATGCTGCAGCCAGGGTTCCGTTGGAAACGACGCTTCCCGGAGCTCCTATAGGAGTAGCTGATTGCGCTCGCGTCCGTTCCGAGTCATTCGCGACCGTTTCTCGGCGTCGACCGGTTGAGCCGGCAAAGGTAATCTCGAGAATGAAAAACGGTAAACTTCCAGCCGTGACCATGCGTCCACTACACGGGCCGTCGGGTGCGAACCGGCCCAACGGACCTGATTTGTTAGGTAAAAGTTAACCATAACCAGCCTAGTTTTTCGCAAGCGGCAGGGCAGCGCTTAGCGAAAGTTCGACCATGATCGACCATAAAGCAGGTGGTAATCGCGTTGTTCTGGGTGACCCGGTGCCGTGGTTCAGCGCGCCGATCGTGACCGGCGGCTCGTTTGACCTGCATGTCAGTGCCGGCCGTTGGGTGGTCCTGAGCTTCCTCGGCTCTCCGGCAAATCCGCGGGCCATGGCCGAGATCGCCGAACTTGCGCGCGCCAGTTCTTCGCTCGCTGAAGACCACGTCATTGTCGGCTGCGTTTTTACAGCTCCGCCCGATGACGTCGCCAGCCTTGCCGCGATCAGCAGCAACAAGCTTTTCTTTCTCGCCGACTATGACGGCGCGATCAGCCGGACGTTCGGCGCGCGTGAGATGCCGCGCACCGTCGTGCTCGACCCCATGCTGCGCGCGATCGCCGATATTGCCTGGGACATGCCGCAGGGACACGCCGAGACCGTCGGCAATGTCCTGCGCGGCCTTCCGTCGGTCGATGATTCCGCGGGGGTGCCGATGTTCGCGCCGGCGCTGATGGTGCCGCGCGTCTTCAGTTTCGAGATCTGCGATTTCCTGGTTCAGTTCTATGAACAGCAGGGCGGCGTCGATTCCGGCTTCCAGTTCGACGTGGCCGGCAAGACCACAACGCTGTCCGACTGGCGGCTCAAACGCCGCAGCGACGTTGCGGTGGCCGCACCCGAGGTTCGTGAACTCGTGCGTGGCCAGATCGTGCGCCGGCTGCTGCCCGCGATCGAGCAATTTTTTCAGTTTCGCGCGACACGAATGGATCGCTACATCGTCGCCTGCTACGACAGTGAGGTCGGCGGCCACTTCCATCGTCATCGCGATAACGTCAACGCCGGCGCCCAGCACCGGCGCTTTGCGGTCTCCATCAATCTCAACAATAATTTCGAAGGTTGCGACCTGACGTTTCCGGAATTCGGTCGCAAGACCTACCGGCCCTCGGAAGGCGGCGCTTTGGTGTTTTCATGCGGCGCGCTGCATCAGGTGACGCCGGTCACCAAGGGACGGCGCTACGCTTTCCTGGCGTTTCTTTACGGCGAGGAAGATGTCAAAAAGCGCGAAGCCAACAATGCAAGGCTGCACATCGGCGAGACACTCTATACCGGCACCCAGGACCGGTTGTTTCCCGAGGAAGCGCAGGCCCCGGACGTGGCGGCGGTTGCCTAGCCCAACGCGGGCGAGAAACGGCGCGCCGCGGCATCCATCGAGATTTGCGCGGTCGCATAGTTCAAAGGGCGCACCTTCGAAACGCGAGCACTTTGCGAAACGCAGGCAGCTCCCCTGAAAGTCAGTTAAAGGTGTTTTTGCGGTCGAAGTCGGTACTGTAGTCCTCTTCGGGGGCGTACTCGTATTTGTCTCCCGGGTAGAAGTTGTAGGCTCTGTCAGTCGAGCCGTAGCCGAATCCGGGCGCATTTCGCACTGACGACTCAGTGTGAATGTAGCCGTGGTGGCGACGATAAACGTGATGCATCGCCATCGCCGGAGTCGCCAGCATGAACGAAACTGCAGCCGCTCCAATCAATCTGAAGTTCATCTTGCCAGATTCTCCCGTTCACGTGATCGAACGCCAATACGTTGATGGCGCCGAAATAGGAGCGCGCTTCATCGTCCCCCATTAAATTGCATGCGAGACACTTCAAACGGGCGTGATCGGTGAAGCCGGTGGCATGACACGCGGATGGGCGATGGATGGCGCAAGCTGCAAAACGAGCACGGCCCCCGTCAGGGGAGCTGACGGAGGCCGCGTAGTACATCTCTTCCCGCCTAGGTTCGCGAAGAGATGTGGGAGCTCGTTTTCGTTACAGGGGCATGACCGGTAAGCCGGAATCCACTTGTCAGATGCCCTAGAACGGCAGCAGCACGTCCATCACCTGTTGGCCGTAACGCGGCTGCTGAATGTCGCTGATCTGGCCGTGGCCGCCATAGGCGATGCGGGCCTGTGCGATCTTGCTGGAATCGATGGTATTGTCGCTCTGGATGTCTTCCGGCCGCACGATGCCCGCAACGACCAGTTCGCGCATTTCGAAGTTGACGCGGACCTCCTGCCTGCCTTCGACCACGAGATTGCCGTTCGGCAACAGCTGTGTCACGACAGCGGCGATGTTGGTTTGCAGGGTTTCCTGGCGCTGGATCGAACCCTTGCCGTCGCTGTTGGAGGTGGCGTCAGCGGTGAGAAGGCGGCCGGGAAGGGCGGTTTTCCCGGTCAGCAGGTTGCTGCCGAGGAAGGCGGTAATGCCGGAGTCTTCGGTAACGGTGCGGCTGTGCTGAGTCTCGTTGGCAAAATTGGCCTGGTCGGTGATGTTGACCGTGACGGTCAGGAGATCGCCGATCTGATGCGCGCGCTGGTCCTTGAAGAACGATCGCGAGCCGTTTCGCCACAGTGAATTGGCATTATAGGAGACCGCTTCCGGCTTCGGCATCGGCATCTGCACCGGCTTGTAGCCCGGCTGTGTCGTCGGGTTTTCGATCGACGACAGTTTCGGCGTCTCACCGATCTGCGAGAGGCGATCGATCGACGAACATCCGCCGGCAACACTGACGATGGTCAGCAAGGTGCCGCTTAGCGCAATACGATTGATACTGGACGTCAACATGAACATTACTCGGCTTTTGGAGACACTTGCGCGTTATTGCTATTGCTGGCGGCGACCGAAACCGGCGCAGCCGGTTCGGTTGATTCAGTCGTGGCGGAGGTATCGGTAGCGGGAGGAAGCCGTGGCGTTGCGACCGAAATCGCGACCTGGCCGCGGCCGATGACGACGCCGGACACCGTGCGCTTCGATTGCAGATTGAGAACGTTGACGACGTCGCCCTCGGTGCCAGCCTCCATCGCCTTGCCGCGAACGGTGAGATAGAGACCGGTGGATTCGTAGATCAACGTGACATTGTCGTCGCGTTGCACCAGATCCGGCTTGACCAGATCGGTGACCTTGATGGCCTGGCCGGCGCGAAGCTGGTGTCGCATCTGCATTCCAACGGCGCGGCTGCGGACCGCGGCATCGCCGCCCACTTCGGCCTTCGGGCGCCGCTCGGTCATCACGTCGGAGGATCTCAGGACGTCATTGCGTTCGACATCGCGCGTCACCACCGCCGCTTCCACGGTTTCGATCGCGATGCCGGTGAAGTGCAGCCGGGCCGGCACGGTGCTGTTCGCGTTGGCGACTTCGAAGCTGACATCGAAGCGGCCATTCCGTGGCTCGAACCGGACCGAGACCGGCTCTAGCGCGCCGGTGCTCGACGCCTCCAGCCTGATATCCCCGATGTCGCGGTCGAAGGTCAGGCTGAGGTTGGCGGCGTCGCCGAGGCCGTTGCGATGTTCCAGCATATGGGCGACCGCGAGTTGGATTTCCTTGGCCTCGAAGTTGCGTGACAGCCGGGTTACCGAGATCGCCTTGATGTCCCTGGTATCGACACCGATCACCTGATGCGCCTGCAAGGTAGCGATCACCTGGGCGGTCGGCAGCGAGCCGGTGGTGCCGAGATCGGGCGCACGGTAGATCGCGATCAGCGCCGATGTGCCGGCGTTGTCGATCACGTCGCCGATCCGCACCACGTCGCTTTCGACGGTGACGGTGGCACGAAGCACCGGAACCGCGATGGCGTCCTCGCTGGCCTGTGCGAGCGCCGTCACGGGTGTGGCGGCGAGCAGGGCGACAGCAAGGAGAATCGCACGGGCAGTCATCATCAGCTCCCTCAGCGGAACAGCGCGGTGGCGGATTGCATCATCTGGTCGGCAGCGGTGATCACCTTGGCGTTCATCTCGTACGCGCGTTGCGCGGCGATCAGGTTGGACATTTCCGAGACGACGTCGACGTTCGACTGCTCGAGGCTGCCCTGCGTCACGCTGCCGTAGCCTTCAGCGCTGGCGAGTCCATCCTGCGGCGTGCCGGATGACGGCGTGTCGGTGTAGAGGTTGCTTCCGACCGGCAGCAGGCCGGCCTTGTTGATGAACCGCGTGAGGGCGAGCTGGCCGATGATCGTGGACGTCGTCGTTGATCCCGGCAACGTCACGGAGACCTGGCCCTGGGGGTTGACCACGAGGCCGGAAGCATTTTGCGGTATCGTTATCGTCGGCTGCACCGGGTTGCCCTGTGCGGTCACGATGCGTCCTGTGGCGTCCTGCTGGAACGTGCCGTCGCGGGTATACTGAAACGTGCCGTCCGGCATCAGGATCTTGAAGAAGCCTTCGCCGTTGATCGCAAGATCGAGATCGTTGCCGGTCTGCGACAGCGTTCCCTGGGTCATTGATCGCGGCGTTCCGACAGTCTTGACGCCGCCGCCGATATCGATGCCGACCGGCAGGATGGTGCCCTGATCGGAGGCCTGTGCGCCGACCCGGCGGATGTGCTCGTAGATCAGATCCTGGAATGCGGCGGTCTGTTTCTTGTAGCCGGTGGTTTGCAGGTTCGCGATGTTGTTGGAGATGACCTGGACACTTAGTTCCTGGGCCGCCATCCCGGTCGCAGCAGTATGAAGGGCTTGCATGGGTCGTCTCCTGGATGGCGGTTAGGTCGGAACTTCAGCGAGTTGCTGAATCGCGGTTTTGTGCAGATCGCTTTGCTGCTGAAGCAGCGTCGAGATTGCCGTATAGGCGCGCGTGACTTCCATCATGCGGCTCATTTCCGCGACGGAGTTGACGTTGGACTTTTCGAGGTAACCCTGGCGGACCACGGATTTGGTGTCGGGCTGCGGCGCGCCGCCTTCGCCCGCGGCGTAGAGGTTGAAGCCTTCCTTCAGCATTTTCTGCGCGTCGGCAAAGTTCACCAGCCGGAGCTTGCCACGGATCGAATCCGTTCTGCCGTTGCCTTCCACCACGGAGACGGTGCCGTCGGGCGTAACGTTGATGTCATGGTCGGTCGGCTGAAACACGATGGGGCCGCCGGTGCCGAGAACCGGATTGCCTGCGGCCGTCACCAATTGGCCCTGATTGTTGAGTTGCAGGCCGCCGTCGCGGGTGTAGCGCTCGCCGGCCGGCGTCTGCACCACCAGGAAGGCGGAGCCGTCGATGGCGATATCCAGCGGATTTTTGGTCTGTTCGGCGGCGCCTTGCGTCAAGTCGCGGAAGGTACCGCGATCCTGGACGTAGCTGACGCGGCGGTCGCTCCCGACGAAATTGTCTTCGTGCGCGCCGGACGCCAGATACTCCTCAAACAGCGAGTTATCGGCCTTGTAGCCCGTCGTGTTGACGTTCGCGATGTTGTTGGCGACGACATCCAGTTGCCGCTCCAGCACTGTTTGCCGCGAAAGTCCGATGAGAAGCGCGTTCTCCATCGCCAGTTCTCCCCTGAACGATCCGCGCCCGAAGCCCTCCCAGGCTGGTTGCGGATCCTGCGAACCGCCGGCTCTCCCAAGCCGCGATCCCGCAGCTAACAGAGCGAAAGCCGTGCCAGTTGAGAAAGCGATTATTTTACAATGCTTTAGATGTTTGAGAGGGTGTCAGGCGGGCGGCAATAAGGTCTTGTTGACCATGTTTGCCCGGCAACTTTTTCCCACTTGGAAGGCAAAAGAAAGGTTCCATTAACCATTATTACCTTAGCGTTGCCTGGAGAGAGAGCGCTGCTGCGCTGGTGGCATTTGTATTGCGTCATGGGGCTGCCTGCCGGCATCGCGGTCATTTCCAGACGGGACCGGGCGGACAATGGCAGACACTGATCAGGCAGAAGGCGGCGCGGAAGCTTCGGAAGAAGCCGTCGCCGCCCCCAAGGGTAAACTCAAACTGATCATCGCTGCGGCCGCGGTGCTGGCCATCGTCGGCGGCGGAGCGACCTGGTTCTTTTTGCTGCGCCATCACGGCGAAGAAGCGCATGCGGAGGCGCCGCCGCCGAAACCGTCGTCTTATGTCGAAGTGCCGGACATGCTGGTCAACCTGGTCGGCTCACCCGGCGAGCGCGTGCAATATCTCAAGCTCAAGATCGTGCTCGAGGTCAAGGAAGAGAAGCAGGTCGAATCGATCAAGCCGAATTTGCCGCGCGTCACCGACATTTTCCAGACCTACCTGCGTGAGCTGCGATCGAGCGACCTCACCGGTTCGGCAGGCCTGTTTCGGCTGAGGGAAGAACTGACCCGGCGCGTCAATGCGGCGGTCTCGCCAAACCAGGTCAGCGCGGTGCTGTTCAAGGAAATCGTCATTCAGTGACGAAACGGATTTGGAATCATGGCGGGTAACGATCCAGTCGACCAGGATGCAATCGCAGCCCAATGGGAAGCGTCGCTGGATTCCGAGGATCCGGCGGAAGCCGCGGAAGCGGCTGCGGCCAATGAACTCTCCGGCACGATGGCGCTGCAATGGGCCGCCATGGTCGAAGACGGCAGCCGCGACTTCAGCGGCGGCAAGAATGGCGGCGAGCGGGTTCTGTCGCAGGAAGAGATCGACAATCTGCTCGGCTTTTCGGTCGGCGACGTCAATCTCGACGACCATTCCGGCATCCGCGCCATCATCGATTCGGCGATGGTGTCTTACGAGCGTCTGCCGATGCTCGAAATCGTTTTCGACCGGCTGGTGCGGCTGATGACCACCAGCCTGCGCAACTTTACCTCCGACAATGTCGAGGTGTCGCTCGATCGCATTACCTCAGTGCGGTTCGGCGACTACATGAATTCGATTCCGCTGCCGGCGGTGCTGTGTGTGTTCAAGGCCGAAGAATGGGAAAATTTCGGCCTGGCCACGGTGGATTCCAGCCTGATCTATTCGATGATCGACGTTCTGCTCGGCGGCCGCCGCGGCCAGACCTCGCTACGCATCGAGGGCCGTCCCTACACCACCATCGAAACCAATCTCGTCAAGCGGCTGGTTGAAGTGGTGCTGACCGATGCCGAGCAGGCCTTCAGGCCGCTGTCGCCGGTGACCTTCAAGATCGACCGGCTGGAAACCAATCCGCGCTTTGCCGCCATCAGCCGGCCCGCCAATGCCGCCATTCTGGTGCGGCTGCATATCGACATGGAGGATCGTGGCGGCAATATCGAGCTGCTGCTGCCCTATGCGACCATCGAACCGATCCGCAGCGTACTGCTGCAGATGTTCATGGGCGAGAAATTCGGCCGCGATCCCATTTGGGAAGGTCATTTCGCAACCGAGGTCGGGCAGGCGGAGATTGCGGTCGATGCCGTGCTCTATGAAGCCGATATTCCGCTCAAGCAGTTGATGAAGCTGAAAGTCGGCGACACCTTGCCACTCGAAATGCGCGCCGACGCGCTGGTCTCGGTGCGTTGCGGCAACGTGACCCTGACCGAGGGGCGGATGGGCCGGGTCGGCGATCGCGTCGCCATCCGCGTCACCAAGCAATTGCGCAAGCCGAACACCACCTTCGCGATGTTCGAGAAAGCCGACGAACAAAACAAGCTGATGGAGACGCAATAAGTCATTCATTCGGAGTTGCAATCGAAAGTCTGGTGGCGATCCTGCTGATGCTCACGATCGGCTATTGCATGCTGTTGAACGCTCGCCTGAAGCGCCTCAAAGCGGACGAGCATTCGCTGAAGGCGACGATCGGCGAATTGATCACGGCCACCGAAATCGCCGAGCGCGCCATCGGTGGCCTCAAACATACCGTTCGCGACGTTAACGAGAATCTCAACAACCAGCTGACGTCGGCGGGTCAGATGTCCCTGCAGCTGAAGAAGCAACTGGCGGAAGGCGACAATATCGTGCGGCGGCTCTCCAAAATAGCGGCGGCCGCGCGGCCCGTGACCGAGCCGGTGCCGGATCCCGCGGCTCCCAGGGTTTCGGCAGCCAAGGCCGTTGCCGCGGCGGCCCAGGCATTTTCCGACCGCCGAAGGTCTGATGGCCTCGCCGCATGAAATCCTTTCGTGACATTCGCGTTCTGCCCGTGGTCCTGGTTGCGATCTTCGGCCTTGCTGTGCTGAAGATCGCCGGGCTCGTACTCGATGGCGGCTACGTGTTCGACTATCGGCCGAACTCGACCGGGCAGTCCTGGGCGCAGGAGACCTTGAACTTTCCTGGTGGCAATAAGATCGACAAATCGCGACATCACCGGCTCGGTTGAGAAGCCGAAGGAGGAAGAGGGCAAGCCCGTCATCACCGCCCCGGAAGTCGCGAAACCCGACGGCATCGTCCTGCATCCCGAGCAGGGTCAGCAGTCGGTGTCGCCGTCCGAGCGCGCGATCCTGGAGCGGCTACAGGCGCGGCGACAGGAACTCGAAGCCCGGGCGCGCGAAATCGACATTCGCGAAAACCTGCTCAAGGCCGCCGAAAAGCGGGTCGAGTCGAAGGTCGAGGAGCTGAAGGCGGTCGAATCCCGGATCACGACGGCGACCCAGCAGAAAAGCGATGCGGATGCCGCTCGCTTCAAGGGCATCGTGACCATGTACGAGTCCATGAAGCCGAAGGACGCCGCCAAGGTGTTCGACCGGCTCGAAATGCCCGTGCTGTTCGAAATCGCCTCGCAGATCGCGCCACGGAAGATGTCCGATATCCTGGGCCAGATGTCGACCGAAGCGGCCGAGCGGCTCACCGTGGAGATGGCCCGGCGTGCCGGGTCGGACAAATCAGCCTCCGCCGCCGACCTTCCCAAAATCGAAGGCAAGGTATTGCCGCAAAAGCCCAATTAGCAGGGATATTTAACAAGTCCTTAAACCGCCAATTCTAGATTTGGATATGCGTGGTGCGTGGGCGCCGCGCCGGTGATCGGATCGTTGAACCGAAAGACACGTTGGAATGGCGCGAACGGCTGCCGCTGGATCCTGGTCGCTAGGCCGTGCAGGCGCGCGCATGCTGCGGCGTTGGCTCGGCGTGCCTTCATGGGTCGTGGCAGGGCTGGTCCTGATCGGGGTGTCGTTTCCCGGCGTTGCCCGGGCGGCGGAGCCGATCAAGGGCGATGCCACGTTTTCCGCAGGCGGCGGCTACGCCCGGCTGGTGCTCAAGCTTGCGGAGGATGTCGAGTCCGAAGTCGTCACCGCGGGCTCGATTATTGTGATCCGGTTCAAGCAGCCGGTGGACATCCCGGTCGATAAACTATCCGACGCGGTGCCCGACTATGTCGGATCGGCGCGGCGCGATCCGGATGGCATGGCGATCCGGCTGTCGCTGGCGCGCAGGGTGACCATCAACACCATGACCGCCGGTGAGCGGATATTCGTGGACTTCCTGCCGAACTCATGGAGCGGCGCGCCGCCCGGCCTGCCTACCGAAGTGGTTCGCGAACTGGCCGAGCGTGCACGCGTCGCCGAACGCGAATTGCGTCTGCAACGCGCGGTCGCGGAAGCGAAAAAGCGCCCGCCGACGCGGGTCCGCGCGTCGGTGCAGCCGACCTTCGTTCGGTTCATTTTCGAAGTGCCGGATGGCGTTGGCGTCTCTTCGGTACTGAACGACCAGAAGCTCAAACTGATGTTCAACGCCGTGCTGGTATTCGATCTGGCGGACGCCAAGCTCGCAGCACCGGCGAATATTGCGTCGATCAATCAGAAGGCCGAGAGCGATACTTCCGTGGTGGAGATCTCGCTGATCGGCGATGTCGATGTCCACTCCTTCCGCGAAGACAAGAACTACATTATCGACGTCGCGTTCCAGCAACCGGACAAAGCAGCGCCGCCGCCATCGCCGGCGGCGGATGCTTCACATGCCCCGGCGCCTGCCGCGCCGATGACGGCCATGCCGGCGGCCGAGAAGCCTGCTGCGGCGGCTCCGGCATCGCAGCGAACCAGCGAGATCGTGCCGCCGACGTCGGAGACGATCGCCCGGCAAGCCAACATCGAGATCAAGCCCGAGGAGCCGCCGAAAACATCGCCCGCATCCGAAACGCAGATGGCCGCGCAACCGCCCAAGGAAACTTCAAAGGACACTCCAAAGGACGCGCCAAAGGAAACGTTAAAGGAGACGCCAAAGGACGCGCCGGCTCCCGTAGCCGAAGCGCAGATGCCCGAGCGCCCGGCCAAGGAAACGCCGGCTCCCGCAGCAATGATCGCGCCGAAAATGGCTGCGGTTGCATCCAAGGCCTCTCCGGAAGTTAACAAGGCTCTGTCGGAAGCCAACAAGGCGCCGCCGGAATCCAAGAGCGGCGGCAACGCGGCCGTCGTCAGCGCGCGGCGCGACAGTGACGGCCTGCACGTGACGTTTGCATTTTCGGCCATCACTCCGGCGGCCTTGTTCCGGCGCGCCGATACGGTGTGGCTGTTGTTCGATGCGACCAAGCCGATCGACCTCGAAGCGATCCGAAGCAATGGCGGCTCCGTCATCGCCGAGGTCAGCGCGATGCCGCTGGACAAGGGGCAGGCGATCCGCATTCGCCTCAACCGCCCTCAAATGCCGTCGCTGACCGGCGACGATCAACCGGACGGCTCGAACTGGACGGTCACATTCGCCGACGCGATGCAAACGCCGACCCAGCCGCTGGTGGTGACACGAAACATCACCAATTCCGCGCGTGCCAATGTCATGGTGCCGATATCGAAACCCGGCCGGCTGTATCGGTTTGCCGATCCGGAGGTGGGCGACACCCTCATGGTGGTTACGGCGACGCCGCCCGTTCGCGGCTTCATCAAGCGGCAGGATTTCGTCGAGATGTCGCTGCTGGAATCGATCCACGGCGTGGCGATTCATCCGAATTCCGATGATTTCATCGCCGAGCTTGCTTCGGACAAGATCATCCTCGGTCGGCCAGGCGGCCTGACGCTGTCGCCGGCCGATACCAGCGCGGAGCGCGCATCAACGGTGGCCAAGCCGATGTTCGACCCCGGCGACTGGCGCAAGAATCAGGAACAACTCTTCAACCGGCGCCAGGATGAACTGACCGAAGCCGCGGCGGCCGCCGAGGCCGATCAGCGCACGCCGGCAAGAATCGAACTCGCCCGTTTCTATCTGTCACGCGGGATGTATCCGGAAGCCAAGGGTGTGCTCGATCTCGCGCTCCCCGATGCCAAACCGGGTGTCGAGGAGCCGGTTCTCTTGACCGTGCATGCGGTGGCCAGCATCCTGATGGGGCGTCCCGAACTGGGTATGAAGGATCTCGCCAATCCGGCGATCGGAACCAATTACGATTCGCTGCTGTGGAAGGCGCTGGCCTATGCCCGCATGGGTAAATGGGCGGAAGCGCGCGAGAAATTCAAGAACGTCGAATTCGCCATCACCGCGCTGCCGATCGACCTGCAGCGCATCGTGATAGCGGACGCGATGCGGGCTTCGCTCGAAGTCAAGGATTATTCGGGGGCCGCCAAACGCAGCAGCGATCTGGAAATCATCGGCCTGCCGAGCGAGATGAAGCCTGCGATTGCGGTGCTGCGGGGCCGGCTGGCCGAAGCACTCGGGCATGACAAGGATGCACTGGACCAATACAAGGCGGCGGTGGAATCCGACGATCGCCCGGCAGCGACCGAGGCCAAGCTGCTTGAAATTGCGCTGAAGCGGAAGCGCGACGAAATCAGCCCGGCTGATGCCACGCGCGAACTTGAGACGCTCGCGGTGACGTGGCGCGGCGATACGCTCGAAGTGCAGACGCTGGAGATGCTGGCGCGGCTCTATGCCGATGCCGGACGCTATAGTGAAACCTTCGCAGCGGTGCGGACCGCGACGCGGCTAGAGCCGAATTCGGAAATCTCGCGGCAGGGCCAGGATGCGGCGTCGGCGCTGTTCGCACAACTCTTTCTCAGTCAGAAGGGCGACGACCTTCCGCCGGTCGAGGCGCTCGCGATGTTTTACGACTATCGTGAACTGACGCCGATCGGGCGGCGCGGCGACGAGATGATCCGCCGGCTTGCGGATCGGCTGGTCGCGGTTGATTTGCTCGATCAGGCCAGCGAACTTTTGCAATATCAGATCGACAAGAGGCTGGAGGGCGCGGCGCGGGCACAGGTCGCCGCACGTCTGGCGATGGTCTATCTGACCAACCGCAAGCCCGACCGCGCCATCACCGCGCTTCGCTCCACCCGCATCGCCGATCTCTCCGGCGAATTGCGTCAGCAACGGCTGTTGCTGGAGGCGCGCGCGCAGAGCGACGTCGGGCGCCACGACCTCGCGCTCGACATCATCTCGAATCTCAGCGGCCGCGAAGCGATCCGGTTGCGCTCCGATATCTACTGGGCGTCGCGGCAGTGGCGCCAGTCGTCCGAACAGATCGAATTGTATTACGCCGATCGCTGGCGCGACTTCAAACCGCTTAATCCGGTGGAGAAGGGCGACGTGATCCGCGCGGTGGTCGGATACGCGCTGGCGGAGGACGCCATCGGTCTCGCGCGCTTCCGCGAAAAATATGCGCCGTTGATGAGCGGCGATGCCGACCGCGCCGCATTCGAGACGGCGAGCAAGCCGTCCGCGTCCAGCAGCGCCGAGTTCGCCCAGATCGCCAAGATGGCGGCCAGCGTCGATACACTTGACGGCTTCCTGCGCGAAATGAAGGCACGTTTCCCGGACGCGACCGCGCGCGCCACGCTGCCGCCGGGAACCCAGAAGGCCGACCCGTTCCCGACCGGCTCATTGCCGGCGATCGTCGGGTTGAAACAGGCTGGCGCGGCGAAGTAGCCGTCACGGGCTAAAGCGTTTTCGATTCCCCTCGACTCATATCCGCCGACGCGGCAACCTGCGCGGACCAACCGTGCAGAGGAAGCCGCGCGTATGAGCAAGCCCGTCAAGACCGAAGCGGAACTGGTGGCGATGGCCAGGACCGAACTGAAGACCCATGCCGACTGTCCGGACGGAATCGTGATTTCGGTTTTGCGCAGCGGCGATGGCTGGGAATTCCGCACTGAGGCCGACGCCGGGACCAAAGCCAGGCCGGGCTATCCCGAATGCGTCGCAATGATCGTCCAGATCGGCGACCACCTCGCTAAACAGTTCGATGTGAAGGGCTGAAGTTGCGCCGAAGAAATCGCAGGGGCTGGTTAGGCACGTAATTGTCGAGCTTACTTTTCGATTTTGTTATGGAGTTGCCAGAACCGCAGGGTGCGATCGGCGGTTTGTGCTGACAACTTTCCATAGTCCTTCATCGCTGCCTTCAGCGTTGCCTCATCGACGCGATGCTTGAGCGGCCGGTGGCGAAGAATTGTTTCGACCGTCGTCCAGCTCAGGCAGGCTGACTTGCAGGGAATCAGGATCAGGTCGGTGCGGAGCCCTTCCAGAAGGCGCATCATCATATCGATCGGCGCGCTGTTGTTGAGAATGGCAAGTGACGCAGCAACTTCCTCGAATTTCCTGGCTTCGGCGAACCTGGCGATAGCGGCGTCGTTCAGTTCGTTCAGCCCCTTCATTCGCTTCACCACGCCTTCGGCGCGGCTGAAATCCCGCGTCGGCGGATTTTCCCCTCCCGGCTTGCTGGCGAACGTCTTTAACACTCGCTTGATCTCCTCCTGGAGTTCAGCGGGGGCAATCTGAGCCAGCCTGGCGCGCACCGCATCGGTGGCACGCTGCAGGAGGTCCCGGAGGAATTTCAACGGCAGGTCGGTCCGAAGTCCGAGTAATCTCGGTGAGTTCGTCATCGGATTCGGCATGCGCAACCATGCCGCTATAACCGGCTTCAGAAAAGCGCGCGCTTGTGTTGTCTGCGAGTTTCCGAATGACCCTGGATTCACCTCGATCCACGATCACGTCAGTGACGGCCTCGGGGAGGTTTTCCCGGCCCGAAATGGCGAGCAGATGATCCTGGCCCTTGGTCTTGGCGATCTCGACCAGCGTGCTGGTCGTCAGGCGGGTTGAACCGGCGAGCACGGTACCCGCTACGGCGATTTCATCGTCGCATGCGAGATGCTCGATCACGCCCGTGGGGGCGTAGTCGAGCGACGCCAGCCGTCCGCTGAGTTCGGCTTTTACCCGGGTTTCGACCCGGGCGACGAGGTGACACAGAACATCATCGAACACCCGGACCTGGTCTTCGCTCAGGCGCTCGCCGTCATGCAGGAAAAGATCCGTTACGCGTCGAAGAGTTGTTACCCGCCTCTCCGACGAGCCGCTGGTGACGGCTTGCTCAAGTTCGTCGATGATCGAAAATGGCTGCTGCAAAATAGGCCTCCTAATTGCGCGTCAGTATGCGGCCGCGCGTTAGCGACTATTCGAATGCCACGCCGATCTGAAAGTCTTGGCGCCGGACAACCCGGCAAGGCAGTTTCAATCCGTCTTCCGGCACAATTAACGTGAATTTTGCGGGGATGAGTGTTGAGTTAAATACCTCAAGAGCCGCGCCAGTAATCGATAGATCGCGAACCGTGCATTTCACTTTTTCGCCGCCGTGCTCGATCAGGGCAGGCTTCGTGACGCGGTAGCGGGGTGCTGCACGAGTTTCGACCATCAGCGGATATTAAATGGAGTGACTTAAAGTTACGTTGATGAACCAACGTCGTCATGAGAAATTCAAATGAGGTCGTTTATGAGTATAAGATGATGCTCGACATCTTGTCGGTACGATAGCGTTTCCGTCGGCATCGGTATAGCGGCGTCGCCCTTAGTTTAAGCTATTAATGTCGGCTGGCGTACATCAGCTTCAATCGGCGTCTTCACCCTTTTTCAGCCGATGAGCCTTCCCGTCGCCAATCTCGGATGGACGAAGTGGGATCCGCGGTAAGTTAGTCCCGCCACCAATTAAACCAGCTCGATATGCGCGGCTCTGCCGTCTCCGTCACAATATTTAATCCAGATTGTTTCAGTTCGGTCAGCGAACGTCTGCCCGAACGTGCGCACCGGACAAGTTCGTCCGCAATACGCTTGCGCAGTTCATTGCTGTCAGTATCTGCCCGGATCTTCTTGCAGACGAAATCGAGGGCTGCCGTCATATTCGCAATTGTGCTCTGGTCGAACTCGGTCAGCATTCGGTTTGCCTGGGCGCGCTAGCGATTGCGATGATCACGGTGCGGTCAAGATGCAGGGCTGACTCGTGCTTGCGAGAAGCCCAACCATAACGCTCTGCTCCACAGACGGAGCAATCCTCGAACGGCCATGGCGATTCGGCGCCTCAAAAGGGCATGGAACATCAAAAAACGTTGTCGATATCTTCGAGCGGTCTCAAATCGAAATGCACGTCGACGCGCGGGTAACAAGTCAAAACAGATCAAGGGCGGGCATAACGCCCGGAATAAAATTTGAATTTCGCAGGGCTGCCGATTTGGCTCGCCACCAATCAGAAAACAGCAAAACCCTAAAGAATTACTGAATAAACAATCAGTGGTTTTGCGGGGCGCATAACTGGCGCGTGCCTTGCCTGACGCCCAGCAACTCTTTTGACGCCAGCGGCGAAGCGAGGACGCCAGTCCTGGACGCGATCGCGCGCGGAAATCGCGGGGGTTAACAGGCGTACCGCACCACGCCCTTGCCGGCGTAGCTTGAGGTGATGTTAGAGAACTCGCGCGCGAAAGTCGCGGCGATCGACCAGTTGTTGGTCCATTTCAATTCATGCGAGCGTCGCCCATCATGTCTCGCACGCGCGTACTGAGGGAAAGCGAGGGGCACTCCGTGCCTTCCGATAGTCTTGTCGGGCGTCTTGGTCTAGCATCAAACTGGCAGGGCATTTGAACTCATCCCGTGGACGGCGATCGTGCGGTCCAACCGCGAAGCTTCAGCGCGTATAACGGGCGGAGCCGCCTCGCTGGGCGGCATCGGGGTTCCGCGGCCATGGACCGTGCTGGCGTGGGCCGCGCTGCTGGCGGCGATCGTCGTGTCGTTCAGGCCGGCGGTCCCGATCGTCTGGGGCGACACGCCATCCTTCGTGGAATCTGCGCTTCGCACGCTCGAGGCCGGAAAGCCGACCGTGGCGGGTGGGCGCGATCCCGGCTATCCGGCGTTCCTGGCTGTGACGTTCGCGTTCGGAGGCGACTTCGGGACGGTGGTGCGCCTGCAGCAGGCGGCATGGGCGGTGCTGATGCTGGTGCTTGCAGCAACCGCTCAGGCGGCGACGCGCAACGCAGGCGGGCTCGTGCCGATCATCCTCGTGGCAATGTATCCGGGCCTGCTGTTGTTCAGGAATGTCCTCACCGCAGAACTTCTCTTTGCGGTGTTTCTCAATCTGGCGGTAGTCGGATTGCTCATTGCCACCTGTGTCGGCAAAGCCGCGCGGTGCTACGCGGTCGCGACCTCCATCCTGTGTGCGGCTCTCGCGGCGTGCTTCAGATCGCAGGGAGTCCTGGTTCCAATCGCCATCGTGCTGGTTGGCGCTCGCCTCGCCTGGCCAGACACCGCCGCGCGCGTTGCCGTGATTGCCGCGTCCGTCACGGCGGCGCTGGCGCTGCTGGTCGCCGGTTCGCGAATTCGGAGCTTCCAACTCCGACCGGGCTTCGGCCTTGTTCGTCCCCAAGACACTGTTCTGCAATCACCTGAACATCGTGCTTGCAAGCGATGCAGCGCGGCGCGAGATCGCATCGGTGGCCGGTGACCACGCCGACGCCACGATGGAGCGGCTTGCCACCGACTTCGCCGCGGAGCCCGGTCGCTGGCCCGTGCTCGGATTTTTCGGCGACGCGTGCCTGTTCGACACCGCACTGGATCGAGCCGTCGCCGACGATGAACGCAATGCCGGCGGCGCGGCCGCAGCCTATTGGCGGATATTCCTGGCCGCCGTGCGCGACCGGCCGCTGGCCTACGCGGGCAAGTTCGTCCGTCAGATGGCCTATGGGGCCTCGGTCGCATGGCCGCCCTACGGACTCGTCCCTGTCATACCGGTGTCGAGCGACGACGTGCCGCACGTCTCGGACATCATGAGGCGGCACGGCGACGCGGTTCAGCCGATCGATCTGCAAGGCGGGCCAGTTCGGATCGGTCTGTTGTCCGATTTTGCCGGCATCTCCATCTTGCTGTTCAGGACCTTGTCCATCGTCTTCGTCATCGCCGTGATATTTTGGGCGGTGCTATCTGTGCGGCGGCGCCGCCGCGGCTTCGTGACGCGCGGAGGTATCGTGATCGCGATGTGGGCGGCTTCGATCGCGACCGCCGCCGCCGCACACACACTCGACATCTGGCGATATCTGGTTCCCGCAGTACCGATGGTGGGCCTCATGATATCCCTTTTCGCCGTCGAATTGGCCGGCACGATCGCATCGCTACGGAAGAGCTAGCAGTCGCAGCACTCGGGCGTGGGGCCGTGGTGTTGGGGTCGTCGTGGTTGTTTGAACAAGGCCTGCGCCGCTATCCGCCGTAGCTGTGTACCAGGCTGCCGGCCACCAGAGACCAGCCGTCGACCAGCACAAAGAAGATCAGCTTGAACGGCAGCGAGACCACCACCGGCGGCAGCATCATCATGCCCATCGACATCAATATCGAGGCGACCACGAGATCGATGATCAGGAACGGCAGGAACAGCAGGAAGCCGATCTCGAAGGCGCGCTTCAGTTCGGAGATCATGAACGCCGGCACCAGAATCCGCAGCGACATGTCGTCCGGCGTCGCCGGGGGCGGTTCACCCGACATATCCATGAACAGCTTGAGATCCTGCGCGCGCACGTTCTTCTGCATGAAACCGCGCAGCGGTACCGATGCGCGTTGCAGCGCATCCTCGACGCTGATCTGGTTGGCGATCAGCGGCTTGATGCCGTCGTCGTAGGATTTCTGAAGCACCGGGCCCATCACGAAGGCGGTCAGAAACACGGCCAGCGCGATCAGAACGGAGTTCGGCGGCGCCGTCGCGGTGCCGAGCGCGGTGCGCAACAGCGACAGCACCACGACGATCCGGGTGAACGACGTCATCATGATCAGGATCGACGGCGCGATCGACAGCACCGTCAAGAGCGCGATCAACTGGATCGCGCGCTCGGTGACGCCGCCATTGCCCTGGCCGAGATTGATGCTGATGTCTTGCGCGAACGCCGGACCTGCCAGCGATCCGGCGGCTATCAGTGTGGCAAAAAATAAAACTCTACGCGGAAAAGGCGGCGGCCTCACGAAGGGTTCTTTGGACGGCCCAGCAGTGACGCCATCTCGTCTTCCAGATTCTCAAAGCCACTCTTGGTCGAAGGTGCGGGCGCTGACGGCGGTGTCGGCGGTTCGCTGCGGGGCGCGCTGCGGCCAGGCGACGGCTCGGGCGCGACCGGCGGCGCGCCGACGCGGGGTTCGGAGTTGCCGGCGGGCCGGCGAAGGGCGGCCTCGAGGCGTTGCGCCATCTCGGCGAGATTTTGATCCGCCGATGACATCGCCGGGGCCGGCTCCGGGGCAGGGGGCGGAGGTGGTGGCGGCGGCGGCGGCGGTGCAACGGCGCGCTCCGGCGCCCGAATAGGGGCCGGCTTCGGCGCCTCGCTCGGGCGTAGCGGGCGCGGTATCAGCGGCTCGTTGCGTGAGGTCACCCGTGACGGCATCGGTTCGCCGCGCAGTTCGGGGCGAGGCTCGGGACGGCCGCCCAGCGGTTCCGGCGCGAATCCTGTCAACGGATCGCTGCGCCGTTCTCCGATCGCCGGCGCCGCCGGCCGACGCACTTCGTCGGCAAAAGACGGCCGGGCAGGACGGAGCGGCGGCTCCGGCAGTTGCGGTTCGGGATGGTCGAAACCATCCGCACGTGCACTGTCATGATCGCCCCAGCTGCCGGCGTCCGGCAGCGGCATGACCCGGGGCTGCGGTTCCACCGCGCCAACCGCCGGCCGCGAGGGGATCTGATCCCGTCCCGGCCCGGCGCGTACGATATTGGGCTCGACGACGATGTCGGTCGGACCGCCGATCATCAGGAGATGCTCGACGTTGTCGCGCCGCACCAGCACCAGCCTGCGGCGGCCGTCGACGGCGGCGGCATCGATCACCGCCAGCCGCGGCATCCGGCCACGATTGGTATTGGCCCCCAGCCGGTTACCCGCGAATCGGCGCACCAGCCAGGCGGCGAGGCCGATCAGCGCCAGAACCGCCACGAATGCGAAGAAAAATGTGAGAGCCTGCATGCTTTGTCCCCGGCAACCGGCGTTTCTTCAGTCTGCTGCGTCGAAAGCGGATCAGAAACGGCTCGCCAAGCGGCGAACGAAGCCTCGATCCGGCCCTAAACGTTAATTCCCCACGGCAGAAACTGCCGCCCGCTATCTTAATAACCTATAAATTGGCTGAACCAAAACGACTTCTCGCAGTCCCGATTGCGAGGGTTTCGCTGGTTAACGCAGCATTCGTGGCGAAAATGCGCACAGACCGACGCTGGCGCACGAATCGGCCTCGGGGTGCGACCTTAAACCAGCTCCGCGATTTTAACCTGCTGTTAACCATACACACGGCAAATTCTGCCCACCTCGCGGCGGTGTGTCGCCAAGGCGAGGGGGAGCGGCGCGATGTCCATCAACGATCTTCCGACCCTGGCGATGCTGCGCACCAAGATGCAATGGCACCAGGAGCGCCAGCGCGTGCTCTCCGAAAACGTCTCCAACTCCGATACGCCCAATTTCAAGCCGCGTGACCTGGTCGAACCGAAATTCGACGCCACGGGCGCCAATGCGGCGGGATCGATGGGGTCGCTGGCGATGGTGCGGACCTCCAGCAGCCATATTGCGCCGCCCGGCGCGGAACAAAACTTTGATGAGAATCGCAGGGCGGGGTTCGAGACCCGGCCCGCCGGCAACGCCGTCAATCTGGAAGACGAGATGCTCAAGGTCTCGGCCAACCAGATGGACTACGCGGCGGTGACCTCGCTCTACAGCAAGAGCCTGCAACTTCTGAAGACCGCGATGGGCAAGTAAAGACAAGCAGGGCCGGATAGAGGGAAGGGAACCGCATCATGGCAAGCGACGCAAACGATTTCGTCCGCTCGATGGGCATTGCGACCTCAGGCCTGCGCGCGCAGGCGGGGCGGATGCGGGTGATCTCCGAAAACATCGCCAATGCGGATTCCACCGCGCCGACTGCCGGCGGCGATCCCTATCGCCGCAAGGTGCCGACCTTTTCTTCTGAACTCGATCGCGCGCTCGATGCCAGGGTCGTGACGCTGGGCAAGATCCGGCCCGATCAAACGGCGTTTCACGTCAAGCACGAGCCCAGCAATCCGGCAGCGGATGCCGCCGGCAATGTCAAATATCCCAACGTCAATCCGCTGATCGAAATGACCGACATGCGCGACGCACAGCGATCCTACGAGGCGAACCTCAATGTCATTAGCGCGACGCGCCGGATGATCTCACTCACGCTCAACATCCTCAAGTCCTGAACAGGAACCTGAACCATGGCCTCACCGACAGTCGCTGCAAACGCCTACGCTGCACTGGCCCGCATCATGGATACCAGCGGCGGCGCCGGTAAAGGCACTGAAATCGGCGGAGGCGGTGGACAATCCTTCAGCGCGGTACTCAAGGACGCGATCGGAAGCGTGCTCGAGAGCGGCCGCAAATCCGACGCGCAGACCGTCGCGATGGCGTCAGGCAAGGCAAATGTCATGGACGTGGTGACCGCGGTGGCGGAAACAGACGTCGCGGTCTCGACGCTGGTGTCGGTGCGCGACAAGGTCATCGCCTCCTACGAAGACATCATGAAGATGGCGATCTGAACGCGCTGTCATTGCGGGATGGTCTCTCGGGACCAGACCACAGATGGGCAATTGCACATCGGGAAATTCGAGATTCCGGGTTCGATGCTCCGCATCGCCCTGGAATGATGAAACAAGTCAACACAAGCGAGACAGAAAAATGACCGGTGCTGAAACCCTCGACGTGGCGCGCGATGCAATCTGGACTATCGTGCTGGTGTCGTCGCCGATGATGGTCGTGGGCCTCGTCGTCGGCGTTGTGGTGTCGCTGTTTCAGGCGCTCACGCAGATCCAGGAGCAGACGCTGGTATTCGTGCCGAAAATCCTGGCGATCTTCGTGACCCTGCTGCTGGCATTGCCGTTCATGGCGGATACGCTGCACAGCCACATGATGCGGATATCGTCGCGAATCATGGGCGGTTGAGGCACTATGCGCGGATCATGCGCATCGATATTTCACTGCTACCCGCGCTCGCCGCCGCCTTCATGCTGGTGTTCGCCCGTATCGGCGCCATGGTGATGGTGTTGCCGGCGCTGGGTGAGTCCAACATTCCGGTCCGGATCAAGCTGGCGATCGCTGTGCTGCTGACGCTGATCATCCTGCCGCTGCACCGCGCCGCCTACACCATCGACATGCAGTCGCTGACGTCGCTGGTGATCTTGATGCTCCACGAGATCATCGTCGGCGTCGTGCTCGGCGTCACCGCGCAGGTGGCCATGTCGGCGTTGCAGGTCGCGGGGGCGGTGATCGCCCAGCAACTCGGCCTCGGATTCGTCACCGCTGTCGATCCGACCCAGGGCCAGCAGGGCGTCGTGATCGGAAATTTCCTGACTATGCTCGGCGTGACGCTGCTGTTTGCGACCGACACTCATCATCTTGTCATCGCGGCGCTGAACGACAGCTATTCGATTTTCTCGCCGGGCGATCTGGTGCCGAACGGCGATGTCGCCGCGCTCGTCACCCGCGCCTTCGCCGCGGCGTTCAAGATCGGCATGCAACTATCGGCGCCGTTCCTGGTGTTCGGCCTCGTCTTCAACGTCGGCCTTGGCGTGCTGGCGCGGCTGATGCCGCAGATGCAGGTCTATTTCGTCGGCGTGCCGCTGTCGATTCTCGCCGGCTTCCTGATCTTCGCGGCGGTCCTCGCTGCGATGATGGGAACATTCCTCGATTACTTCATCGGCGTCATGCACGACCTGCTGCCGCTAAACTGAGGGCCCTGTGCGATGGCGGACGAAGACGATGGCTCGGAACGCACAGAAGACCCCACCCAAAAACGTCTGGATGACGCCCACGAACGTGGTGATGTCGCCAAAAGCCAGGAGGTCAATACCTGGTTCATGATCGCCGGCGCCACGCTGGTGCTGTCGTCGTTTTCCGGATCGATCGGCGGCATTCAGATGCCGCTGCGCAATCTGATCGCCAATTCGTGGATGATCCACACCGACGGGCCGAGCTTGCTGTTATTGGCGGAGGGCATCGAATACAAGTTGATTGCGGCCCTCGGCGTGCCGCTGTTGCTGCTGGCGCTGGCGGCGATCGCGGGCAATATGTTGCAGCATCGCCTGGTGTGGTCGGGGGAATCCCTGAAGCCCAGTTTCAGCAAGATATCGCCGGCGTCCGGCGCCAAGCGGATCTTCGGCAAGCAGGCGGCGGCGAACTTTGCCAAGGGCCTGTTCAAGCTGTTCGCGCTCGGGGCCGTGATGACGGCGATCCTCTGGCCGGAGCGTCAGCGCCTGGAGTCGATGCTGCACTTCGATCCGACCGCGATTTTAGGTGTAATTGTCAGCCTGACGCTGCATCTGCTGGGCGCCGTGGTGGCGATGCTCGCGGTGGTGGCAATCGCGGACTATTTTTTCCAGTACCGGCAATGGTACGAGCGGCAGAAGATGTCGCTGCGGGAAATGAAGGAAGAATTCAAGCAGTCCGAAGGCGACCCGAAGGTCAAGGGCCGGATCCGGCAATTGCGGCAGGCGCGCATGAGGAAGCGCATGATGGCCGCGGTTCCAAAGGCCTCCGTGATCATCACCAACCCGACCCACTATTCGGTCGCGCTTTCCTACGAACGCGGCATGTCGGCGCCGGTATGCGTGGCCAAGGGCGTCGACCAGATCGCGCTCAAGATCAGGGAGGTCGCCGGCAAGCACGATATTCCCATTGTCGAGAACGTGCCGCTGGCGCGGGCCTTGTACGCCACCGTGGAGATCGATGCAGAGATCCCAGTGGAACACTATCATGCGGTTGCCGAAATTATCGGCTACGTGATGGGTCTCAAGCGCGGGCTTTCAGGCCGGCGGGCGTGACGCCGGCAATGGTCTGCCTTAATGTGCGGGAAATGCGCGTAACAAGCGAAATAACGGCGTGATGGACTTGCGCTTGCCGGACCGATTCAGGCACTCAGGAGCAGACGTGCGGAGCGCGCGTCACGCGCAAGCGCGTCACATTCACGTCGACAGGCCGCGTCCCCTGCTATGACCGCCGAAGCTGACCACGACCCGCCGGAACCGATGCCCGCCCACGAGCCGGCGCGGCGCAGCGGCAGCATCGTCCTCGTGCTGCTGGTGGCAGGCGGGATCGTGGCCGCCGCGGTGACGCTGATGACCATCGGCCGGGCGCAGGCGCAGCCCTATATCCTCGGCCTGTTGGCGCTGCTGGCGACGGTCGGGCTGTTCAACCTGTTCGCTTATGCGGCGGGAATCATTCGCTTCGCCGATCGCACCACTGACGATCCCGTCGTCCGCCGCATTGCCGATCAAGCCCATGATGGCATCGCGGTCACCAACCCCGGCGGTCACGTGGTCTATTTCAACGCCGCCTATCTCGCGCTGACGGGGGCGACGACCGCGCTCGACGTCCGCCCGGTGGAGCGGGTCTTCATCGGCAATCCCGATGTCTCCGAGGCGGTGTTTCGCCTGCTCAAGGCGGCGCGCGAAGGCAAGCGGCAGCAGGAAGAGGTTCGCATCGCCGGTCATGACGGCAGCCAGGGCCGCTGGCTGCGGATGCGGGTCCGCCCGCTCGGCCAGAACAAACGCGAGACGAAATACGCGGTGTGGTCGATTGACGACATCACCCGCGACCGCGAGCGGCAGGAGGACGTATTCCAGGAGTTGCAGCATGCGATCGAATATCTCGATCATGCGCCGTGCGGCTTCTTCTCGGTCAATGCCGCCGGCGACATCGTCTACATCAATGCGACGCTGGCGAACTGGCTGGATCACGATCTCGCGGAAATAGGGTCGGGCGGCCTGAAGCTCGCCGACATCGTGTCCGGCGATGGCGCCTCGCTGCTGACATCGATTCCGCCGGTGCCGGGCGAAGTCAAAACCGAGGTGTTCGACATCGATCTGCGCATGCGCGGTGGCAAGACCGTGCCGGTGCGGCTCTATCACAAGCTGGCATTCGGGGCCGACGGCGTGCCCGGCGCGTCGCGGACCCTGGTGATCAGCCGCGCGCGCGACGAGCGCGCCGATCCGCAGCGCGCCGCCGAAGTCCGCTTCATGCGCTTCTTCGATCATACCCCGATGGCGATTGCGACCGTCGATCGCGGTGGCGCGGTGGTGCGCGCCAATGCGCGATTCGCCAAGCTGGCGCAGGGCCTCGGCACGGATGGCGCGGCCAGCAAGTCGATCTTCAGGACGGTCAATGCGCGCGATCGCAGCCTCCTGATCGCGGCCATCAACCAGGCGGCGGAGGGGCAGGGCGATATCGCGCCGGTCGAGGCCATGCTCGACGGGCCCAAGGAACGATGGGGGCAGTTTTTCGTCACCGCGGTCGAGGAAGACGAACGCGAGACCGAAGCCGCCATCGTCTACATGCTGGAGACCACCGAGCGGCGGACACTCGAGAACCAGATCAATCAGTCGCAGAAGATGGACATGGTCGGCCAGCTTGCCGGCGGCATCGCGCATGATTTCAACAATGTGCTCTCCGCCATCATGATGGCGAACGACTTCCTGCTGAACGCGCACAAGCCGACCGATCCGTCGTTCCAGGACATCATGCAGATCAAACAGAATGCGACCCGCGCGGCGACGCTGGTGCGGCAGCTATTGGCGTTTTCGCGTCGCCAGACCCTGCGGCCGCAAGTGCTCGATCTCGGCGACGCGTTGTCCGACCTCACCATGCTGCTGCGCCGGCTGATCGGCGAGAAGGTCAAGCTCGATCTGGTGCATGGCCGCGATCTCTGGCCGGTGAAGGTCGACGTCTCGCAATTCGAACAGGTGATCGTCAATCTCGCCGTCAACGCCCGCGATGCGATGCCGGATGGCGGCAAGCTGACGGTGCGAACCGCCAATGTGACGTCGGCGGATTCGGCGGTGCTGTCCTACAAGGGAATGCCGGCGGCAGATTATGTGCGGATCGATGTCGCGGACACCGGCACCGGCATTCCTGCCGAGATCGTCGACAAGATCTTCGAGCCGTTCTTTTCGACCAAGGAAGTCGGCAAGGGCACCGGCCTCGGCCTTTCGACGGTGTATGGCATCGTCAAGCAGACCGGCGGCTTCGTCTATGTGGATTCCGAAGCCGGCAAGGGCACCTCGTTCCATATCTTCCTGCCGCGGCATCATCCCGAGCAGGACGTGCAGCCCGATGCGGTGGCCGGCAACGGCGCGGCCAAGGAGCCGCCGGCCGAGGCAAGGCCGCGCACCGACCTGACCGGCCAGGGCACCATTCTGCTTGTCGAGGACGAGGAGGGCCTGCGCTCGCTCAACGCGCGCGGCCTTCGTTCGCGCGGCTACAGCGTCATCGAGGCGTCGAACGGCATCGAGGCGATGGAAGCGCTGGAAGAAAAGAACGGCGCGGTCGATCTCGTGGTTTCCGACGTAGTGATGCCGGAGATGGATGGCCCGACCCTGCTCAAGAACATGCGCGGCCGTAATCCCGACCTCAAGATCATCTTCGTGTCGGGATACGCCGAAGATGCCTTCGAGAAGAGTCTGCCGGAGAACCAGCAATTCGCATTCCTGCCCAAACCCTTCACGCTCAGCCAACTGGTCGCCGCGGTGAAGGAGACTATGACGCCGTCGTAGGGCTCCTAGCCCCGCGACTGAGCGCCGCAGCCCCGGGCCCCGATCCTGGCTTCCCTTTCAGGTAGTACTGCCCATGTTAGGGGCGTTTCCCCCTGACGGGGATTGAGGAAAAAGACATGAAATTTTCGCAACGTGCGCGCGGGATGATCCAGGCGATTGCCATGGTGTTGTCGCTGGCATTGCCCGTCATGCTGGTGGTCTCATCGGCCGATGCCAGGATCGGCGGCGGCGTCAGTTCGGGTTCCCGGGGATCGCGAACGTTTTCCGCGCCGCCGAGCACTTCGACTGCGCCAAGTACCGCTCAGCCGTTCAACCGCACCTTCACCCAGCCGGGCAGCCCGGGTCTGGGTGCGCCTGCGGGCGGCGGGTTCTTCAACCGACCCGGCAGGGGCTTATTTGGCGGTCTCGCCGCGGGCTTCCTTGGCGCCGGTTTGCTTGGCATGTTGTTCGGCGGCGGAATGTTCGGCGGCCTCGGCGGATTCTCGTCGATCCTCGGCCTGATCCTGCAAATCGGCCTGATCGTCATAGTGGTTCGGATGGCGATGTCGTGGTGGCAGCGCCGTCACGAGCACCGCCTATGCCGGTGCCGGTGCGGGACTCGGCGCGCCATCGAGCTTGCGCGCGGGAACAGGTTTCGGCCTCGGATCAGGCAGTGCGCCGCTTGAGCTTACGCCGGGCGACTACGAAGCTTTCGAGCGGTTGCTCGGCGAACTCCAGACGGCGTGGTCGAATGAGGATATCGGCAAACTGCGCACGCTGGCGACCCCTGAAATGGTGTCGTACGTCATACAGGATATCGCGGAGCACAAGGCCCAGAACATCGTCAACACGGTCTCCAACGTCAAGTTGTTGCAGGGCGATCTTGCCGAAGCCTGGCGCGAAGGCGAGACTGACTTCGCCAGCGTGGCAATGCGGTACTCGCTGATCGACAAGACCGTCGATCGCACCACCGGCCGGCTGGTCAAGGGCAGCGACCAACCCACCGAGGCCACCGAAGTCTGGACCTTCCTGCGGCCGCGCGGCGCCGGATGGGAATTGTCGGCGATCCAGCAGACTTGAGCTTTTTACGATACGCTCATGCGAGAAGGCGCTGCGGTTCGTTCCGCGGCGCCTTTTTCATTTTCAGCCCTTCAATGTTGGGCGGTTCATCGCGGCTTTGCGAAAGCGGAATAATGTCACCCCTGATGTGTTGATGTGAGACCAAACCCAGATCCCAACGATCGGGCACATTAAAAAACAATCGCAAAAGCAAATCGTGCAAATCAATTCGGAGGAATCGATGACCACATTCGCCAAGATGATCTCGCCTGTGTGTTTTTGCTTCGCCGCCACTTTGATCGCGGCGCAGCCGGCGCGCGCACAGTCGGCCGATACCACGTTCTTCGTGACCTCTACCGGCATTGGAAACGGCGGCAATCTCGGCGGCCTCGCCGGCGCCGACAATTATTGTCAGACGCTGGCGCAGGCTGCGGGTGCCGGCGTCAAAACGTGGCGCGCTTATCTTTCGACGCAAGCCGCCGATGGCAGGCCGGCGGTGAATGCGCGTGACCGGATCGGCAAGGGA
Organism: uncultured Alphaproteobacteria bacterium; assembly: GCA_963811915.1. Taxonomy (GTDB): domain Bacteria; phylum Pseudomonadota; class Alphaproteobacteria; order Rhizobiales; family Xanthobacteraceae; genus Bradyrhizobium. The sequence goes on along the minus strand of CAWETC010000008.1, from coordinate 338,452 downwards.
CCGTGGCAGAATTCCAAAGGCATCGTGATCGCCAAAGATGTTGCTGAACTTCACGCGGTCAATAATCTAACCAAGCAGACCGCGCTGAGCGAAAAAGGCGATGTCATCAACGGCCGCGGCGACACGCCGAACCGCCATGACGTGCTGACGGGATCGCAGGCGGACGGCACGGCATTCCCGGCGGGCGAGGATCGCACCTGCAAGAACTGGACGAGCAGCACGCAAGGTGCCGCGATGTTGGGTCATTCCGATCGCATCGGACTGCGCGACGATGATGCGTCGAAATCATGGAACAGTTCGCATCCCTCGCGCGGGCCGGAGGGCGGCTGCTCGCAGGCCGATCTCAGAAGCACCGGCGGGGACGGCCTGCTGTACTGTTTCGCGGCGAACTGATGCGTCCCTGAGAAGAAGCATGAGTTCGAAATAACGAAAGAGGGCGCCTGTATCGGGCGGCGTCTGTTTTATGCGCAAATCCAAAAACTTAAGAACAGGGACGGCACCAGCACCGGTAGAGACCGCAGGCCCTGACATAGCCCGGTCCGCACCAACGGCCGTAGCCTCGACATGCCGTCTCCTTGATCGGCGAGAAGTTTCTCGTCGTACTCGCAGGCGGCGCCGGTGGATGTCGCCGCATTCGCGGCGCGTCGCCGGGATCGCTTCGCACCAATGCCTTAATCGTTCGTTAGGGGCCGTGAAGCAGGCGTGAAGGGCTGTCCATGCATTACGAACTCTATTACTGGCCGAGCATTCAGGGGCGCGGCGAATATGTCCGCCTCGCACTGGAAGAGGCGGGTGCCGGCTACACCGACGTTTCGCGCACCGAGCGCGGCATGGCTGCGATGATGAAGATGATGGAAGCGCGCAAGGGGATACCGCCATTTGCGCCGCCGTTTCTCAAAGCCGGCAAGTTCGTGATCGGCCAGACCGCCAATATCCTGCTCTATCTCGGATCGCGCCACGGTCTGGCGCCGAAGGTGGAAGCCGCGCGGCTGGGCGTGCATCAGCTGCAGCTCACGGTGACGGATTTCGTGCTGGAAATTCACGACACGCACCATCCGCTCGGGCCGTCGTTGTATTATGAGGATCAAAAGGCGCCTGCGAAAAAGCGGACCGACGAATTCTGGAACGATCGCGTGCCGAAATATCTCGGCTATTTCGAAGGTTTGCTGGAGAGCAATGGCGGATCGTATGTCACCGGACGCCGGCTGACCTATGTAGATTTGTCGTTGTTTCAGATCGTCGAAGGATTGCGTTACGCCTTTCCCGCACGGATGAAAGCCTTCGAGCACGATATTCCCGGCCTGGTCGATCTGCACGACCGCGTCGCGGCGCGGCCGAATATCAAGGCTTATCTCGCGAGCCCCCGTCGCATCGCCTTCAACGAGGACGGCATCTTCCGCCACTACAAGGCGCTGGATATCTAGGAGCGGCCGCGCGACCGTTCTCTCTTCATGCCCGGGCTCGTTCCGCAGCCGATCCACGTCTTCTCGTCCGCTGAACAAAGACGTGGCAAGCGGAAGCGACGCCCGGCCATGACGAGCGAAGCGTGTCGATTGAATCTCCAATAAATTACCTGCTCCGCCCATCGATGGGCGTCATCGTCAGTTTCGCCAGCTCAATGCCGTCGATGCAGCTGACGTTCAGCGCCACCACCTCGGCGCCGTCGGGCTTGCTGCCGCGCGCGAATACGGCGACGCCACAGTCGTTGCATATCTGATGCCGGAGCGCGCGCTTGTTGAAGAGATATTCCCGCAAATTGTCCTCGCCGGCACGCAGTTGAAAGCTCTTCGGCCTCAGGAACGTGAAATGCAGGCCTTTCTTGGTGCAGATCGAGCAGTTGCAGGCGGTCACCATGGCCAGATCGGTGGTGCATTCGAAGCGCACCATGCCGCAATGACAGCCGCCGGTGTAGGTCTTGCTGACGGGCATGGTGGCTCCTTACCAAAGTCCCGGCACCAGACGATAGCGCACATGGGCCTGGTAGTCAGCATAGCCCGGCAGGCCCGCGATCAGCGCTCGTTCCTCGATGCGCGTGCGGATGGCAAACAGCACGACGAACAGCGGCGCCATCGCGACGCCCCACCACGATCCCAGCAGCAGCGGCGCGCCAACGAAAAACAGCATGATGCTGCTGTACATCGGATGGCGAACCCAGGCGTAAGGACCCGTCGAGATCACGTGATGGTTCCGTTCGGCCTGCACCTTGACCACTGGCGCCGCAAAGGAATTCTCGTGAAATACCCACATGATGAAACCCGTCGAGAGCAGGTACATCGCAAGACCCAGCGCCTGCAGGACGAAGGAAACGTCCGAAGCATGAACGCGCCGGTCGATCCCCATGGCGATAAACCAGATCACCACGACTGCGACGAACACCAGCATGAATTTCTTGTCAGACGCAGGCTGCCCGTCGCGGGCGGTCAACCGGATCCGTTCGGCGAGCAGCGCTGGATCGGTTTTGGCGAGCCATAATCCGCAGGCCGGGCCTAGCACCAGCGAGGTCGCCAGGAAGGCCCATGCCCCCGGCCAGTGCAGCGTGCCGGCCGACGCGAACAATAGCGCACCCATCGCGACGACGAAGCCCGAGTTCTGCAGCAGGAGTTTCGCGATCATCGAAGGATCCCGTTGGCCGGGGTAATGATCGCGCTGTTTTCCGGCAAACTTGCGGCGCCGGTTTCTCTAACTTTAGGAGGGACCAGGTCGTATGCCGTCAGGCGAGCTGATCGATCCGCGTTCCCTGTCCGGGTGGCAGCGGGGCCTGCACCGGCGGCTGAGCCGCAGTGGCGTCGTTGGTACCGTCGGCGGTCGGCGCGTCAGGTGTTTTGGAGGCGCTGGTGCCGGGAGGGGTCACCGGGGTCACCGGCGTTGACACGGAAATGCTTGAAATCGTCATGGACAGGATCCTTGGCTTGCCGCGCACGACTGTGACGAGGCGCAAGCGAAGGCTTTATGAATCCAGACCTTGAATCACCGGATATCCGGGCCAATCCCGTCACGTGGTGAACGGGCCATCCATCACCGCGCTAAAATTGTAACGATTGCACGAGCTGCAGCTCACACCTTCACTGATTCGTGCTGCGCGAAATTGCAATGGCGGCATCGGTCCTGGTTCGCGTGCAATTCATGTCGAGGCGGCGGTAACGTATCGAGACATCGTCGCCGCGGAAAATGCCCATCCGCGACATGCACCGCGAAACACCTTTCAGCATCTCGTCTTTCGGCAGCGTAAAGATGAGAGCGGCGGCACTGGCGACGAAATCGATGAATTCCGGCTTCGGCTTGCGGCTGTTGGCCTTGGCGTACAATTCGTTGCTGAATTTATGGCCGGCACAGCCGAGCGAGAGTTCCCTGGCCAGCGGGTGCGACAGATAGATAACGTTGCCGGCCGTGATGCCGACCTTGAGACCGTCGATCTGGTTTGCCAGTTGAGCGGCGAGATCCTCGCAGCGGTCGGCGCGTGCCGGCGTTGCATCAGACAAGGTTAGCGCCCCAGCCGCCAGCAGCGCGAGCGCTGCCGATGCGATCCGTCTTCGAAATTCCATTCCCAATGTCATCGTGAATGCCCCTTTGCGCTATTGAAGCGTCTGCGAACGATTGGCGCAAGGGTGGGGTTGTGGAGGAAGAGACACCATAATCGATGGTTGATCTTCCCCCGAAAAAATGGACAGGGTTAAGCTGCTTTTAGCTCCATCTCGATCGGGCTGAGATATCCGATGGCCGAGTGGCGACGCGTTCGATTGTAAAAGCCTTCGATGTAAGCAAAGATATCACGTCTGGCTTCCTCACGTGTTGCATAATGCTGGTGATGGACGAGTTCGGTTTTGAGCGTGTGGAAGAAGCTCTCCATCGGAGCGTTGTCATAGCAATCGGCCCTGCGGCTCATCGAAGCCCGGAAGCCGGCGGACTGCATCATCTTGCGATACTCCGCCGAGGCGTATTGAACGCCACGATCTGAATGGTGAATTAGGCCGGCGCCAGGCCGCTGTGTCGCAATGGCCATCGCTAAGGCCGCCAATGGCAGTTCGGCGCGCAAATGATCCGCCATCGCCCAGCCGACGATCTTGCGGCTGTAGAGGTCCATGACCGTGGCCAGATAAAGCCAGCCCTGATCAGTCTCGACGTAGGTGATGTCGGCGAGCCAGATCCGGTTCGGCGCGGCGGCGATGAAGTTGCGCTCGAGCAGGTTCGGGGCGATCGGGAAGTCGTGACGGCTGTCGGTGGTGCGCACCCGTCGTGGCCGCGCCATGATGGCCCTGATACCGTGGCGGCGCATCAATCGCTCGATGCGACCGCGACTGGCCCCGCGGCCCTGAGCCCTCAACTCGGCATGGACGCGCGGGCTGCCATAGCGGCCATTGGTGTCGCGGTGAACCCGCTTGATGTCGTCGACGAGTTCACGATTGGCGGCGGCTCGCGGGCTCTCCGGGCGCGCCCGCCAGGCATAATAGCCGGCAGGCGAGACGCCGAGCACGTCGCACATGATCGTCACCGGATAGTCGGAACGGCGATCTTCGATGAAGCGGAATCTCATTTCTGAACTCCAGCAAAGATCGCGATCGACTTTTTTAAAATGTCGCGCTCCATGCGCAGCCGCTCGTTCTCTCGCTGCAAACGGGCGATCTCCGCCGCGTGGTCCGCCGACGGCAGCGTCGCCTGCGTCGTGGGGCGCCGCGCCGCCGCCGTCGGCTCCCGCCTGGCCCCACGTTGCTCTACCCACCGCCGCAACACGGAATCGCGCAGGCCAAGTTCCTTGGCCACCGATCCGATCGAGCGGCCACTCGATGCGACCAGATCAACCGCTTGCCGCTTGTAGTCGTCCGTAAACGACCGACGTTGACGTCCTTCCATCCGACACCTCCTGGCTCTTCGAGCCTACTACAGGTGTCCATCAGTTCGGAGGAGGTTCAGGTCATGGCGGGCAGAAGCGCGAAGCTTCCTGGCGCTAGGTGACCCGGCCATCCACGTCTTTCTTACGCAAGAGGACGTGTGCCGAGAAAACGGACGCCAGCGACAAGCGCGGACATGGCGGGAATGCGCCCGGATGAGGCGGCCAGAACCTTACCTTTTGTTGCAAAAATGCTTAGAACGGTGGTCAACCGCGGACGAGGCGTCAACGTCGCCGCTTCCGGCCACCTCAACTCGCGAGCAAGCCATGAACGCCCCCACCGCTTTCCCCGATCCGAAACCCGTCCCGCCCTACAAGCACACGCCTCTGTTTCCGCTCGGCGCGGACACCACGCCGTACAAGAAGATCACCACCGAGGGCGTGCGGGTCGAGAAGGTGCTGGGCAAGGACATGCTGGTGGTGTCGCGCGAGGCGCTGCGGGCCCTGTCGCGAGGCCGCGTTCGGCGACATCAACCATTATCTGCGGCCGGGGCATCTGAAGCAGTTGCGCAGCATCCTCGACGACAAGGAAGCCAGCGACAACGACAAGTTCGTCGCCTTCGATTTCCTCAAGAACGCCAATATCGCCGCCGGCGGCGTGTTGCCGATGTGCCAGGACACCGGCACCGCCATCATCATGGGCAAGAAGGGCTCGCGCGTCATCACCGATGGCGACGACGAGGCGGCCTTGAGCGAGGGCGCGCGCGACGCTTATCTGCGGCGTAACCTGCGCTATTCGCAGGTGGCGCCACTGTCGATGTATGAGGAAAAGAACACCGCCAACAACATGCCGGCGCAGTGCGAGATCTATGCCGAGGGCGATGACGCCTACAAGTTCATGTTCATGGCCAAGGGCGGCGGCTCCGCCAACAAGAGCTTTCTGTTCCAGGCGACGCCTTCGGTGCTGACCAGCGACCGCCTGCTGGCGTTCCTGAAGGAGAAGGTGCTGACTTTGGGCACCGCGGCGTGCCCGCCCTACCATCTGGCGATCGTGATCGGCGGCACCTCGGCCGAACTCTGCATGAAAACCGTGAAACTGGCCTCGGCGCGCTATCTCGACGCGCTGCCGACCCATGGCTCGGCCGACGGCAACGCCTTCCGCGATCTCGAGATGGAGCAGGAAATCCTGAAGATGACGCAGTCGCTCGGCGTCGGCGCGCAGTTCGGCGGCAAGTATTTCTGCCACGACGTGCGCGTGATCCGGCTGCCGCGCCACGGCGCGTCATTGCCGATCGGTCTTGGCGTGTCCTGCTCGGCGGACCGCCAGGTGCTCGGCAAAATCACCAGGGACGGCGTCTATCTCGAGGAGCTCGAGCATAACCCCGCGCAATATCTGCCCGCGGTGGAGCAGGCGCTCGGCGGCGAGGTCGTCAAGATCGATCTCAACCAGCCGATGAAGGATATCCTCGCGACGCTTGTCAAAGCATCCGATCAAGACCCGGCTGTCGCTGACCGGCACCATGATCGTGGCGCGGGATTCCGCGCATGCCAAATTGCGCGAGCGGCTGGAGAAGGGCGAACCGCTGCCGGACTATTTCAAGAACCATCCGATCTACTACGCCGGTCCGGCCAAGACGCCGGATGGCTATGCCTCCGGCGCGTTCGGCCCGACCACGGCGGGACGGATGGATTCCTTTGTCGACCAGTTCCAGGCGGCGGGCGGATCGATGGTGATGGTGGCCAAGGGCAACCGCGCGGTCGCGGTGCGCGAGGCCTGCAAGAAGCACGGCGGCTTCTATCTCGGCTCGATCGGCGGTGCCGCGGCCAACCTCGCCGAACACTGCATCAAGAAGGTCGAGGTGGTGGAATATCCCGAACTCGGCATGGAAGCGATCTGGCGCATCGAGGTCGAGGATTTCCCGGCCTTCATCATCATCGATGACAAGGGCAATGATTTCTTCAAGGAGTTGAATCTGGGGTGAGGGGTTGCGTCACTCACGTCGTCCCGGCGAACGCCGGGACCCAGTCGTCCCGGCGTGGATTGCGCAGAAGGCCTTAGCCGCGATCGCCGAACGAGCTCTTCGCCGTATGGGCCCGGCGTTCGCCGGGACGACGATGGCCTTACGCCCTCGTCCCCGTGAACGGAAAGCTGCCCATCGGGCCGATGCCCATTTCGCCGGAAATGCTGTCGCCGGAGACCTTGCCGGTGAATTCGAGCGTCAGCGGCATCGGGTTGGTGATGGAGACTTTCCAGGCGACGTCGTCGCCATTGGCGGTGCCGTCGAAGATTTCGGTCGAATTGCCTTCGGCGGCCTGGGTGCCCGTCAGCGCGCCGCCGGAATTCTTCAGCGTCAGTGTCGCGTTGCGATCGCCCATCGGCGTGCTCATGATGATGTTCCAGTTTCCGTCCACGGCCATCTTGGATCTCCTCGCATTCTTGTTCGCAAAACCGGAATGGTTCTGGGATCTGGATAGGCTCCAGGCGGCGGTATAGCGCATCTCGCGCCCAAGCCCAATCGCCTCGAAGCGATCAGGTGCTGATGGCGCGAAGCCGGCTGGTGACCAGAATCCGAAACGCGACATATTGCACGGCAAAGGCCGCGACCTTCGCCCCGATCGCGACCACCGACACATAGATCGTCCACAGCTTCATGTCGCCGGTCAGCGCCACCGCGATGGTGCCGGCACCGAGCGCAAACATCAGCACCGCCCAGGCATAGCCCGCGAGGTGACGTATTCCGGAATGGTCTCGGTCACGATCGGCGGCATGTAGCGCAGCATCCAGCCGCGCTTCAGCATGATCGTGCCGATCGCGAAATGCGCGATCGCGGGCTTGGCCAGCACGAAGCGCGGATCGCTGGTCAACAGCGTCGCGCTGCCGAGCACGATCACCAGCGCCAGGCTGGCATAGGTCATGAAGCCGAGTTGCTGGCCCTTGATGTGAGCATAGATCACCTGGACGACGGCGCCCGCGATCGCCACGCCTGTTGCCAGCACCACGTTGCCGGTGAGCAAGTATATGGCGACGAACACGATGGTGGAGAGGAAGTCGGTGCCGAGTTTGGCGAATACGTCTTTCATTGCTGTGTCCTGCTTTCTGTCATTGCGAGGAGCAAAGCGACGAAGCAATCCCGCTTTTCTTGCGCCGCTGGATTGCTTCGCGGAGGCTGTCAGGGCGCGCATCTGCGCGACCCGTTGGCTCGCTGACGACGAACTACGCCGCCCCGACCCAGTTGCCGTGGAAGCCGTCGGGCACCCGATGCGCCAATTGCACCAACGCGACGGGACCAGCTTCGACGTCGGTCGCGTTGAACACCGCCAGGTCGCTGCGGTTTTCGCGGCCACGGTAAACCACGGCGAGCAGCCAGCCATCGCCCTCGGCGGCTTCGTCGCCACGCGCGACAAACACCGGTTCGGAGATGGTATCGCCGGCGGGCAGTAGATATTGCCCGAGCCGCGATCCTTTGCCGTCGACATGCATGATGCCCGAGAAGGCCTTGAACATCGGCACATCAGGATTGGAGCAGGCATACCAGCCATGGCTGCTGGTAAATCCAGCGCGGCGATCGTCGATACGCGGGAATTCGCCCCTGATGTCGTCGAGATAGGTTTGGGTGAAGCGATCGGTATTGCCCGCGAGATCGAAAGTCCAGCGGCACAACCGGGCGCTGGATTTCTTGGGGTCGGTCGGCGAACCATCGGGATGCGTGAACAGCGGCGCCTCCTCGCATTGCATGACGTCGGCGATGATCCGGTCGCCATCTTCCCAGGCATTCATGACATGGAAGACGTAGCAGTTCTCAGCGCGAAACCAGACGATGTCGCTGGCAGCACCTTTGCGCTTCATCACGCCGACATAGGCGCCCTTGTCCGGCTCCCAGGCGTAAGCCGGGCCACCGCTCATCGCGCGCTTCATGCTGCCGGTGATCGGGAGGACCGGAAACAGCAGATGATTTTCGGTCACGACGAAATCATGCACCATGCTGGCATAGGGCGCCTCAAAGCGATCGAACCGCGTCACCACGCCTGCTGCATTGACGGATCCCAACGAGAGCACCGGGGTAAACGGTCCGGCGGCGTTGTAGCCGAAGAACATCATCTCGCCGCTGACAGGATCGATCTTCGGGTGTGCCGTGAAGGGGCCAGCGATGCTGCCGCCATAATTGCAGTAGCCGAGTGTCGCCAGCGTGCCGGGCTCGATCTCGTGTCGGCAGGTGGCCTTCCTCCAGCGCGAGCAGGCGTCCGCCGTGAAAGATGATGTTGGTGTTGGCGACGCCGCCGTCCTGGATGGTTGAGGCCGGCGCATCCGGCAGTTTTCGGCCGAAGCCACCGAACAGCGCGCGGCCGGCGTCATGCTCGGCCTGCCATTTCGGGGTGCGGACCCAGCGGTTGCGGTAACTGGCGCGGCCATTTTCGAGATGGAAAGCGTGCAGCATGCCGTCGCCGACAAACCAGTGCGCGCCTGATGCTTCGAACTGCGGATTGGGGCCGTTGCGATAGAGCGTACCGTTGAGCTCGCGCGGCAATTCGCCCACGATCTTGAGAAACGGCGCGTCGCATTCCATCGGAATCGGCGCCTGATTGGAACGTGGCTGAGCTCGGGGCTGCTTGCTGTTGCATCGGTCGCTCCCTCGGTTTATCTTTACACCGTAAAGATTTGATATCGCGGCCAAGGCCGATCGTCAAGCGAAATCTTTACAGTGTCAAAATGGCGACCTATAAGGCCGAAATGACGAAAAAAATCGCATCGACCCCAGCCCGCATCCGGCGCTCCGCGAATATGGCCGCGCCGGTGCGGACGTCACGGAACTCAAGCGCGGCGCGGCCGATCGGTGGCGCCAAGGATGCGCCGTACCATCATGGCGCGCTGCGCGATGCCCTGTTGGAGGCGGCCGAAAGGGTGCTGGAGCGCGAAGGGCTGCCGGGACTGACGTTGCGCGCGGTGGCGCGCGAGGCCGGCGTGTCCCATGCCGCGCCGACCCATCACTTTCGGAGATATCGCGGGCCTTCTCAGTGAACTCGCCGCCATCGGGTTCCAGCAATTCAACGCCGCGATGGCGCAGGCCAGTGCGGCCAATGGCTCCCCGATGGAGAAGGGCATAGCGCGGGCCAAAGCCTATGTTGGTTATGCGCAAGCCCATCCCGGCATGTACGGGCTGATGTTTCGTACCGAACGTCTCGATATGAAGAGGCCTTCACTGGAGCAGGCCGCCAGTGCGTCGTTCGCCGAGTTGATCGGTGCGGTCGGCGCCAGCCGCCACGAGCATATTACCGAACAGGCGCTGTCGCTCGATCAGGGCGCTGCCATTGCCCGCGCCTGGTGTCTGGTTCACGGCTTCACCATGCTGCTGCTCGATGGCCGGCTTTCCAATATTCTCAAGCGATTGCCCCAGGGGACGGATGTCGAAACCCTGCTCGGTGCAATGCTGCGATCACCTGTCGCTCGCCCGGGGCCCGACGCGTAATCTGGGGAAGGTTTGGGCGAGAGGCGCGAAACACCTGACATTTTCGCGGAATTGATCTAGAACAACAGCTTCGCTATCCCTCTCACTAGCGTGTCAGTTCCTGTCGATCATGCCTGCCATTCCGTCAAACAAACCCTATCGCGTCGGCCGTTCCCGCACCGGACTTGGTCTCTTCGCCACCAAACCGATCAAGAAGGGCGCCAAAATCGTTCGCTATTTTGGCCCGCTGCTGGATTCCCGGAAGAAGAAAGACGACGCGATCGAGAACAAATATCTGTTTGAACTGAACGGCCGCTGGACCATTGACGGTTCGGTGCGCAAGAACATCGCGCGCTATATCAATCACGCCTGCAAGCCGAATGCGGAATCCGACGTTAATCCGCGCAAGCGCAAGGTCGTGATCCGCGCGATCAAGAAGATCGAGCCCGGCGAGGAGATCAACTACGATTACGGTACGGATTATTTCAAGGCCTATCTGAAGCCGATCGGCTGCAAATGCGCGGCCTGCGAAAAGAAGCGCAAGAGGAAGCGCGCCGAGGCAAGAGCCGAGCGGCTGCGCCTGAAAGCCAAGGAAGAGAAGAGGGCGCTGAAGGAAGCCGGGAAGAAAGCCAAGAAAAAGGCCCAGAAAAAAGCAGCCAACGCCAGCAAGAATGCCGCGAAAGCAAACGCTAAACCAATGAATGGCAGGCGCTTGAACGGCAAGCATCTGAATGGCCACGGCCGGCCCAAGGTGGCCAGCAACAAATCGGCCGCCGCAAAGAAAATTTCCGTGAAGTCCAAAACTTTCGGCAAGACTTCCCTGAAATTGGAGAATTCCGCGACGGCCGTGGGGTCGGATCGGCAAGCCGCAGCCTAGGCCGCCAGCGCGTCGCTGCTTCTTCGCCATCCGACATATTGCAGTTCGCCGAGGGCGCCCACCACGATCGCCTGAGCCACGACGAAGGCTTCGCCCAGCAGATTCGGCGTCACTGTGCCGCTGAACAACAGTGCGATGCTGGCGATGGCCCACGCCGCATTGCCCGCGATTACGATGACGACGAGCGCCTTCGGCATCGCCTGGCGTGTGCCGAGCCAGCCGACCAGCGCCGTGTAGGCGATCAGAAACAGACCGGTCTCGCTCAGCAACGCTTCAGGCAGATTGAGCAAAGGGGCGAGTTCGCCGGCGCCGAGCGTGAGCAGCACGGCCGATGCGCCGCTGAAAATGGCGTCGGCTTGAATGGCGCGGCGCAGAAACAAGGATGGATTGATCATTTTGGTTCTCCTTCCGGGTTGAGGGTCGATGGTTAGCGCGCCAATCGCCGGCGCCAGTTCCGGAACTGACGCAACAGGCGCTTCGGGCAGAGCGTCTTGCCGACGCTGTTCTCGACGGCCTGCACATGCGCGAACACGAAGACGCCGGTGTCGTGCACCAGCGGCTCAGGCATGTTGAGCGAACGCGCCAGCATCCGGGTTGCCAGATTGAGCGTCCACGGGATGATGTTGGCAGGTGAGAGGGTTCTGGATCGGGTGCTCATGGTCATCTCCTGTGTCGGTGAAGATGGCCCGGCCCGATAGCCAGTTCGATTACCTCTGACGTAATGGAATGGGTGAAAATCGCATGATAGGTTTTCCACCATGAACACACAGTCTGCCACGGTGCGAGCCGACCGCAACCAGCCCGTCCATATCGGTGATCACCTGCGTGAATGGCGGCAGCGTCGCCATCTCAGCCAGCTTGATCTCGCCGGTGACGCCGAGATTTCCGCGCGTCACTTAAGCTTTGTCGAAACCGGCCGCGCCGCGCCGTCGCGCGACATGGTGATGAAACTCGCCGAGCGGCTCAACGTGCCCTTGCGAGAGCGCAACGTGCTGTTGGTGGCGGCGGGATTTGCACCGGCGTTCCCGCAGCGATCGCTCGACGATCCCGCGCTGAAATCCGCGCGGGCTGCGATCGATCTCGTGCTGAAGGCGCATGAACCCAATCCGGCGCTGGCCTACGACCGGCACTGGAATCTGGTCTCGGCCAACCGCATGGTGATGCCGCTCTTGGAGGGCGTCCCGGCGCGCCTGCTTGGCCAGCCCCTCAACATTCTGCGCCTGGCCTTTCACCCCGAGGCGCTGGCGGGGCGTACCGTCAACCTCGCCGAATGGTCCGGGCATCTCCTGGAGCGCCTGCATCGCCAGTGCGAGGCGACCGCCGATCCTGAGCTGATCAAGCTTTATCACGAGCTGAAGGCCTATCCGATGCCGGCGCGGTCGGCGCCGCTGCCGGCGGACAATGTCGCGATCCCCTTCAAGTTGCGGTTCGGCGGTGACGTCCTGAGCTTTATGTCGGCCACGATGATTTTCGGAACGCCGGTCGACATCACGCTGTCGGAAATGGCGCTGGAAACGTTCTTTCCGGCGGATGATCTGACCGCCGAACGGATGCGGAACATGGCGGCCAATCTCAAATAGCTCCTTGCCTGGGTTTTGACGGCTGACTATCTGTCGGTCTCCACAAGCAAGGACGCCCCGATGAGCACCTTAAAACCGCTTCAGATCGATATCGTCTCCGACGTCGTGTGCCCCTGGTGCTACATCGGCAAGCGCCGCATCGAGGATGCGCTGGCGCTGGCGGCGGACGTTCCGGTCGAGGTTCACTGGCGGCCGTTCTTTCTCAATTCCTGGGTCCCGCGCGAGGGCATCAGCCGCGACGAATATCTCACAGCGAAATTCGGCTCGGTCGAGGCTTACAAGGGCATCGCCGGCCGCGTCGTCACGGCGGCGGGCGAGGAGGGGCTGGAGTACCGGCCCGACCAGGTCAAGCGGCAGCCGAACACGATCGACTGCCATCGGCTGATTCACTGGGCCGAGGCGCACGGCAAATCGGCCGAGATGAAACAGCGGCTGATGGAATTGTATTTCCGCGATGGCGGCGATCTCACCGACATCGACGTGCTGGTGCAGGCAGCGGCCGATTGCGGGCTTGACGCTGACGATGTGCGCCGGCGGCTGGCGACCGACGAGGACGTGGCGCTGATCTCGGCGCAGGCGCAGGAGGCGGCCGACAAGGGCATCTCCGGCGTGCCGACCTATGTGTTCGCCGGGAAGTATGCCGTATCCGGCGCGCAGCCGGCCGAGCAACTCGCCCGCGCCATCCGTCAGGTATCGGGGGAAGTGAACGCGCAGGCGGCAGAGTAGGGTGCGGCGGTCAGGGTTTCGGCGATCGTATCCATGATGATTTGATCTCGCGGATCAAATGAACCATGCGGCGCGCGAATTCACGGACTAGCCCGCGCGTCGCCAGCGCCGCGTGGATCAGCGAGACCACGGGATCGCGCGGACGCAGCGGAATCAGCACATCGCCGATCGTCAGCCGTCCGCGCCAGATCGGATTGATCATCGGATGATCTGCGCTGGCGGTGGAGTCGGCCGTCGCGATCACTGCACTGGCGCACAGATGCCGGGTCAGGTCGAGCGTCAGTTGCACGCCGGGTGAATACTTCGCGAAGCGCTCGTCGACGCCGAGCTTGAAGTAGAAGGCGCGGTCCTGATGCCGCAGCACGATCGCGGCCGCGACTGGCGTCTCACCGGCGCGCAGCGTGACAATTTCGCACTGACCGGTCTCAGCAAGCCCTGCCGTGGCACGCCGGATAAAACCGGTATCACCGTCGTCCTGCTTGAGTGCGGTGCCGCGCCTGGCTTTCCAGCCACTGGCTTCCAGCGCCATGAATGTCTCGAGGGCGGCCGCAACCGCTTCGGGAGTGCGCGCGACGTCGAAACGGACGGCGCCATGCTCGGCGAGGCGATTGCGCTGACGGCGCAATTCCTTCAGCTTTTTTCCGCCGAGCGCGTTACGCAGCAGTTCATCGGCATCGCTCCTGGCGTCAAGACAGGCGCGTGCATGGGATTGCAGTACACGCGGACGCATGCCGCTTTGTCGCAATACGTCCGTGACGGCCTTCATCGCCGCGCCGTTCAGCGAGACGTCGCGCAAGATCAGCGCATGGGCGCCCGTGTTGCGGGCCTGCGCCATCATGCGGTTGACGGCATCGCCGGCGGCTTCGCGATCAAGCAGCGGTGTGCATAGCGTGCCGTAGGGACTGGCGCTGGCCAGAGCAGGCAAGGGGATTTTGTAGGCGCGCCACATCGAAATGACCGGCAACAGACCGATCAGCCGCGCCGCGCCGTCCGGCACCAACGGAGCCTCGCTCCACGCGTTCAGCGCGGATGCGCCGGTGCGGCCGGTTGCGGAGGCATTCACCGCCAATTCCCAGTCGGGCAGATAGTATCCGTTGGGCTCGACTGCGCGTTCGGCCAGCGCGCGCCATGGCGCCACGGGGATGTCCGCGAGCGGCATCAGCGCAGCGTCATGGAGCGCAATGCCATCCGGCGAAACGGCGACCGCCGGCTGGCCGGCTGCATCGTCTTTGGATGGGCGGTGGGCCACCGCTGGTTCAGCAATTTCGACCACGTCCCGGTTCCCCGTTCGCGGGATTGCGGAGCCGTACCCCGCCCTCCACCGCGTTGTCGGGAAAGGCTAGCGGAAAGATCGGGAAATGCCGTGGATGCGGGTGGGTGTAAGGCTTCAATTCAAGCGGTAATGTTAATGCGCCGTTTATCAGCGCAGGCCCGTCAGATCGGCTGGTAGCTTTCGGTGGCGCACGTGTCCTCGGCTTCGATACGTTGCCGGTCGATAACGACGCCGCTGCTGATCGTGATGCGATAGGTTTCACTGCCCAGCGGTTTGCCCACGGCGTTGGTCAGCTCAGCCTTGACGCATGCCGTCCAGCCGAGGCCACGTAGCTCGTGGCGCGGCGGCGAAACCTGCACCTGGCGCGGGTTCGAGCCAGCGACAAACACCGAATCCAGTTTTTCACGGACCAGTTGTTTGACATCGGGCGGCGCTTCGGGCGGCGGCGGGTCGCTGGCTTTCGCGCGCATGAATTCAGGGACCGGCGAACGGCTGTCGGCAATGCCACAGCCCGCCAGCATCAGTGCCCCGCCCGTCATCAATACGGTATAGATTATGACCCGCCACATTCGCTGATTTTATCCCGGGCCGGTTAAGATTGCGCGGGAACGCGGTCAATTCGCGAGCTCGAGCCATCAACAATTGCTGAAAATAGGGCAGCGGTGTGGGCAGGACGGCAGCTCACAGCATCGCAAAGGCGCTGGATACCATCGCAACGGGCTTGCTGTCGGCTGCACTGGACAGGGTGACGCGGCCGAAGCTCATGGTCCGTCCGAGCCGCACTACCCGGGCATCGGCCAGCACGTCCGATTGTGCCACGGCGCGCATGAAATGCGTGGTTTGATCGACGGTCGTCATCGGACGGTATCCCCGGTTCGCGGCAAGAATTGCGATCACCATCGAGGTGTCGGCCAGCGCCATCAGCGCCTGTCCGCAGACGATGCCGCCATGCCGGCACAGCCGTTCCGAGAATGCCATCCGCAGCACCGCGCCCGGCTGCCAGTCGGCGGCAGCGCCCGGCGGCGGAGCATATTCGACGCTGCCGATCGACAGCCCGAGATCCTGCACCCAGGGTGCGAATACGTCGCCGAGAACGCGCCTGGCCTCCTCGATATCGAAATTCTCAGCTTTTTGTTCGTATGCATTTGGCTCGCGTGGCATGAACGGTGTTTCCTCACACGGAATTGCAAACAATGCTTATTCCAGAGCGTATCCTGTGCAAAGAGATCCTGGCGGGACGGCTTGAAAATGCCTGACTTGAGGTCATAAGGTCCCGGGAAACAGGATCCTGGGGAAGCAGGGCCTTGGGGCGTAAAGTTGTGTGCGTGGGGAGTGGGTTGATGGCGTTCCGGCGATTGGCATTGATTTTCAGCGTTATCGCCATGGGCCTCGCCCTCAACGGCTGCACCAAATGCGGTCCAATCTGGGACGATTGGATGCAGAAATCCTGCAAATCGGACCATTTTTAGCGGGCTAATCGCGGTGCGCGTCGCATGACCCGGCACGCGTCGCGGCGCCCGGTGCGTTTACCTCGCGGGCGCGTTACGTCACCCGGCGCACTTGGCCCAGCTGCCGAAGCGATGATATATTGCCGGGAAGAGACAGGGAGCACTCCATGAAAGTTTTCTGCATGGCGGCGGTTATCATGTTGGTGGCCTCGCCGGCTTTTGCCCAGAGCAGCACCCCCAGCTTGAACTTGCTGATGGACAACAAGCCGGCCAAGTCGCAAGACGAAAAGGATGCCGAGGCGGCGAGAGACAAGGCTTACCAGGATTCGCTGAAGAAAATACCGGACGCCAAGGCGCCTGCCGATCCCTGGGGCAACGTACGCAGTACGGACGCGCCCAAGACCGTGAGCAAAGCCTCCGCCAAGCCGAAGACCAGAACCGGCAGTAGCGCAAATTGAAGCGCGAGGCGTGAACGCGTCGCAATGCGTGCGCTGGTCAGGCCAGCGCGGCCGATTGCTCCAGCAAGGTTTCGTAGCACTCGCAGGACATCCGTAGCAGTGCGGGCCGATCCAGGATCCGGATCACGCCGCGTGAATAGGTGATTACGCCGGCGCTTTGCACCTTGCTGGCGACTTCGGTTACCGAAGTGCGCCTCACCCCGAGCATCTCGGCGAGAAATTCCTGCGTCAGCGGCACGGTGTCGCTGGCCGAGCGATCCGCGCTTTGCAGCAGCCAGCGGCAAAATCGCGCCTCGATCTGGTGCAGTGCGTTGCAGGCGGCCGTCACCCGCGCCTGCGAGAGCAGCACCTCGTTGTAGCGGATGCAGAGATTTCGAACGACATCGCTGGCGCTGACAACCGGCCTGAAATGCGTAGCCGAGATCCTGCTACAGGTCATCGGCATTTGCACGACGACGCGCACCAGCGATCTGTAGAGGCCTAGTCCAGCCATCGCGCCGACAACGCCTTCGCGACCCACGGTCGCGGTCTCGATCGCCTTGCCGTCGCGCAGCACGGCGAGCAGCGACAACATGCCGTCGTGGGGGAAGTAGATTTGATCGACTTCGTCGCCGGCCTCGAACAGCACGGATCCCTGTTGCAGGGAGACCGTCGACAAATGTGGCTGCAACCGGTCGAAATGATCGCGGGGCAGCGAGGCAATAAGCTTGTTGTCCAATGGCAGGCCGGCGCTTGAATTAGGCAATGCAAAATCCCGCCCGGTCGGTCGGGCCGTTTTACCGCAGGGTTGGGTAGAACGCTCCGAGAGGGCGAGCCGCGGGAAAAGCCCAATATAAGAAGATGCAAGCTGCAATGTCGGTCCGGTATCCGTCATAACGGTAGAATCCATCAACAACCATGCAGGCTCCGCGGGTGATGGGGCATTACTCATTTACCAATAGTACGCCAGGACAAAGGGTACGCCGGACAAAGTTTCTTTGTCGGAAGGCAAACAATGGCTGCCACCGCCGCCTCCGGGGGAAGGTCGCCTTCTGACCGGCCCGCACATGGACTGGGTTTGGCTGCCGCAAGCGCTATATTGAACAGGTCGTTATCTGTTGGAGTTGCGACATGACCTCTCGTCCGCGTGATCTCGCAGACCGGATGGCCGGCCGGCGCAAGCTGGACGATGGCTATTTGCGCGAGACGTTCACCATGCCGCGCGAGAAGGCGCGGACAAGGGCACGCGATTTCCTCGCGCGCTATCCCAAGGCCGCCTATATGAGCGGCGTCGAAAGCTGGCGCGAACTGCCCAATGGCGACATCGAATTCACGATGCGGCGGCTGCGCAGCGCAGATTAGTGCGCTCTCATAGAGGGCGTTTTTTGATGGCTTTTCCATAACCATCTATAGTCGTTAACTTTTTCGATAACCGCCGGTCAGCTATTTTCGCCTGGGCATCGCCCCGGGGGGAGTTCCATCGCGAGACACCGCGAAGACCTCAAGCACTTCCGGATCGATCTGCACCAGCCGGGATTCCTGTTTCCTGCGCCCGATGCGCCATGGATCGAGTGCACCATTATCGACGTATCCGAAAACGGCGCCTGCCTGGATGTCGGCGCTAAGCCGGTGCCGAAGAGCTTCGGCCTTGCGTTCACCGGGGCGGTGAGGTGCTTCGGGTATGCATGCTGATCTGCTGCCAGGGCGGGGCGGCTCGGTGCCCGCTTTGTTACCGCCGAAGAGCTGAAACCGGGCTTTGCGCCGGACCAGAGCCGGGTCGCTTCTGATTGAAGCGAAACCGCGGCTCTCCTTTTCCTGGATGCTTTAATCCGGCGTCTCCGCGACGAGACGGATTCGAAAAACCGGTCGCTTGGCTTCGTCCAGAAGCTCCATTTCCCATTCGGAGTTCTGCTGGAGCTTTCGGGAAATGCCGCCGACGATACCGGCGCAAACACTGGTCAACTCTTTCCAGGCGGCATCGTGATCGGCAAATTCCTTGCCTTGATCGGAAGCGCCGGAAAGGCTGCCGTTTCGAATGCGAAAAAAGTAGAGCGGCATGGCGTGACCCGATGCAATGAAGGCCGCTCCAGGCCTGTGAAATCCAGAAAATCTTGCGTCAGTGGATTCCGGAATGCGGGACAGATCAATCCGGGAATCTACGGAGTAGAGGCTGGTCACGCCGCTTCAGCGCCCTCACTCGCTCCCGGTGATCCGGATCAGTCCATCGCCGGTGACGACAGGACCTTTGGTGGTTACCGCGACGTAGCCAAGGCTGATCAGCTTTGCCAGATGAGACGCCGGGATGGCGGGGGTGGGCGAAGTAATCGCGACCTCGATCAACGAGGCGAACTCTTCAGGCGTCAAAAGCATTGGCGTATGTACGCTCATCGGTGAACTCGCGATCAGGCGTGGGGAATAGTTCGCTTGACAAATCACTGGCAAATTTATGGGCCGATTCCGGATCGGAAGCGAGGGCTCTCGGTATTATTACGGATCGGCTGCCGCGCTCTGTTTCTGTTTCAATAAAACAGATCGGCCGGGTCTGCGCATCATGGGGACGATGAGATTGTTTAGCTGCCGCTGAAGGCCAGCCGATCGCGGCGCCAGCTTCAACGGGCGGACTGGTCAAGCTGGTGGCGCTACGCTACGTCCGCGACGACGCGGAGCGGTCCGGTCGTGACCGGGGAGGG
The DNA here is from genome assembly GCA_963811915.1 of uncultured Alphaproteobacteria bacterium. GTDB lineage: Bacteria > Pseudomonadota > Alphaproteobacteria > Rhizobiales > Xanthobacteraceae > Bradyrhizobium. The sequence continues at coordinate 319,152 of CAWETC010000008.1, read as the reverse complement.
GGTGATACGGCTGGCGCAAAGTGAGTCCGACGGATCGGAAACTCCGGCCTGATCGAGATTATCAGCGGCAGAGGTTGTCTGGCGGAACTGTTTTCGTGCTGGCGCGTTATTTGAAGCGTGTCATCCCCCCATGACACTCCCACAAAACGGCCTCAGCTCTTCCCCCGTGCTGGGGTCGTTTCTTTTGGCGATGGCGTGATGCCGGGGCACAAGCAATCCTGGCTACTTAGGCGGCTGTAGATCGTTGTCCAGCCACCCGGTCGCGTTTGATCCGAGCGGGTCAGATGCCAGAATCTTCTCCTCTGTGTGTTTGCACTTTGGACACTCGAATAGGCGGTGTTCGAAACCTTCCGGCCCGGTCGAGACGCCGATCGCCAGCATCCGCACTTGGCACCGAGGGCAGCGCGGGCGGTGCATCGGTAAAAGTTCTGGATCAGGTCTTTTCCAGATCTCCATGATACTAAAAAATAATCAACCGTTGGATATCTGTCGGTCCGGTAACGGACGTCAACAATCAAAATAGCGCATGCGATTTAACAGGCCGGTGAAGGTCAGCACTAACCCAACCACACAACCTCGTGAGAACGGTTGCGATCGGAATCCATTTCTGAGCTTCGCGGGCATCGTCTGCACGGAAGCTCATATCGGCGAGATACGCCGATACCGGATCGGGTTCATATTTTGTTGACGTGGTTCCTGCGCAACGACAACGGTCTGATGCCGCCGGCGTCCAGAGCGACCCAGGGAAAAGCCGCCACCGGCGTTCTGCCGATGACGGCTTGAAATTCCGCTCGCGAGCTGAACCTAGCGGGACATGGTTTACGAATGGTTTCCGATTCCGTAAAAATACGGAATTCGGGAAGGTCTTGAGTACGAGCACCGACTAGCGGGCGAAACACGAGGCCGGGCAGTGCGGGCTGGCGCCGAAGCTGTCGGCAACGAAAAACCCCGCCCAATGGGGGTCGGGCGAGGTTCCTCTAGGGGGTACCGATGATGGCAACGGCACCGCAATGCGATATTGGCTTATTCCGCGTGGGAAACGATTAAATAATTTTTCAGAGATCGAGTGCCTTTCCTCGCGGCCTGCTTTCACGACGGGGGTAGTTCGGGGCTGCTGCGCATACGGCGTCGCTGCACAAAAGGCTGTTTCCGGCCGGTCAATCGCGCATGAACGCTCACGCCGTCACGGAAGACATTGTTGCCGGTGCATCTTGATCTCGAGGGTCGACGGCCCGGCTGCGTTCCCCCCTTCAGAGCTCGCGCCGGGTCTCACCAGTCGAGTTCATGCGTCTGATACGACCGGCTGAGTGATTTATGAGGCAACGACATCAGTTTGAAAACCATCTGTCCCCGTTTTCCCTGAGCTTTGAGGGGCTGAACGGTAAGACGGATGGCAACCTCGCGAGAGTCATCGAAAAGCTCAAGCACGTGGTCGCAGACCAGGCAGCAAAACTCGCCTCGCTTTCCCGGTCTTGTCGTTAACTCGATCCGTCGATAGCCGGTGCCGCACTCGTGACATCGGACGTTCGCATCTGCGCTACGATTGCGTCGCCAGGCACGTAGTTCTACGGGGGAGAGCGAACACATTTTGCACGAGAACGCATTAGGACCCCCGTCGGAGCGCCGGCTGGACCAGGAGGCTTCGGACCTTTCCCCTCTGCCGTGCGTTGGCCCCGGCAAGGAGCGGAGAGGCCCATGTTTATCGATGATAATGATGATGATCGTCGGCATCCCGATTGGGAAATGAGCCGATCTGTTCAGCGCAAATTCAGCATCGGGGTAACCACCGTGTTTGCCGCCGTTGTGCTGCTGAACTTGATCGGTGGCCCGCCGACCAGTATTTGGGCTGAAAAGCCGGATGCCGAAACCGTATTGGCTTCGAAGTAACCGGGTTGCGTCCCAACGGGCGACTTGCCTGATCAAATCCGGCCATTTCAAACTGGTCGTTAACTTCGTGTTAACCAAGCTGCATCAGCATTGCCGACAGATGCGGCGGAACCGGAGCAGTGCCGGGCCGGCAGTCGCATGAGAAAGCCGTCCGGCGTCGCGCCCGGGCGGCTTTTTTCTTCGGGTTCCAGCGCATCGCTCGCCCGGAAGGGGGCTGTCAACAAACCGGTTTCGCAATGAGGCCACTCGCCATTTCCAGGCAGGCCACGGTCAGGATTGTCGCCGCTGATGTGGACGGGTTAAATACCATCCTTACGGGGCAACGGCGCCATGTTCGAGGGATTGACGAGACGGGAAATGGTGATCGTCTTGATCGTCCTGATCGCAGTCGTCGCGCTGACGATCGAAGGCACCTATTATGGCCTTCACCGGTTTATACTCGATAATCCGAACGACCCTCTGGCCAGGCAGGGTGGCCTGAAGCACGAACAGCAGAGCAAATAAATTGGGCTGACGCTTTCTCAGCCTCGGATGCCCAACATGATCATGCGCTTGTCGCACACGATGCAGCGCGCTCTGCCGTCAACTTGAATTTTGAAAGTGCGCAATAATGTTGGGCATGCACAGGGTGTAATGCGCCGCGGCATTTGGTAAATCCGGGCAAGCGCGGTCCGGGGTTTTAGGGAAATGAGACGCGGGTTAGGCCGCGCGCCTCGGGCCCGAATGCACAACGCCACCAAGCGGAGTATAATCGCTTGGCGGCGCCGGCCCACGTGGCCGGGTCTTTAAATCCCGGCAGTTATAAGTCTCAACAAAACGGCCATGGTTCAATCCGTAGTCCTGCGGGGCTATGTTAGAGGTTTTCCAAAAGGAACCACTCCCGCGCATTGGCCGAAACAAGCCCCCAAGCGAAAAGCCCGGGGGAAAGGCCCCCCGGGGCTGATCGCCAGTATCAGCTAACGTGAGTGAATGCAGGCAATGAAAACGGAAGCCGTGGGTGCCGTCTGTTCAAAAAGTAACACTGGAGGATGACCCGTTATCCACTCGTGCCGTTATCCGTGGCACCGGGGAAACAGCCACTTGCCAGACTTGGCCACTCGCCTGGGGGCGGCGGTGCGATCTTGATGGTTTCGGAAACAGGATCGGGGCCAGATTGGATCATGCCATCCGGCCTGCCAAAGAGTTCGGAATGAGGATCGACGGCGAGCCGATCAAACAACGCTTGCAGTTCGGGCCGAAGGCCGCCGCACTAAGCGGCGTTGCACTGGAACTGGAAATTGCAATCCTCCAGTCTCGATGGGCAGTTTCCACATGGTTGAGGGAAAAAGGATTGCAGGTCAATTCATCGGCGGAAAGGTATCAGCGGGAGCTGGCCTACCTGCTTAGCATTCTATGAAAAGAAAGAGGCCGCCAACTGATGGGGTGGATGGCCCCCTGACGGCATCGATGTGCCAGGATGGTGGTCGTTAGAAATCACCAGCAAAGGGAGCCATCCATGGGCGATATTACAACAATTGGTCTTGATCTGGCAAAGAGTGTCTTCCAGATTCATGCGGTCGACGAGGTGGGCAGTGTAATGATGCGCAAGCGGCTGCGACGCAGCCAGGTCCTCGATTCTTTGCTGGGATTCCGCCGTGCCTCATCGGCCTCGAAGCTTGCGCGACGGCGCACCATTGGGCCCGCGAGTTGAATGCGCTTGGCCATGAGGCGCGCCTCATGCCGCCCAACTATGTGAAAGCCTATGTGAAACACAACAAGCACGATGTGGCCGATGCCGAGGCGATCTGCGAGGCGGTTCGGCGTCCATCGATGCGCTTCGTACCGGTAAAAACGGCGGAGCAACAGTCGGCACTGATGATGCATCGGGCTCGGGATTTGCTGATCCGCCAGCGGACCATGCTCGTCAATGCTCTGCGTGGGCACCTAGCCGAGTTCGGTCTGATCGAGGCGCAGGGCCTGCACAAAGTGGCAAGACTGATTGCGATTGTGATGGACGAGAAGGATGGGCGTATACCGGATATTGCCCGTCAGGTGCTGAAGGTAATCGTCAGCCGCATCGAGGATATCCAGACAAGATCGCTGGTCTTGAGAGGCAAGTTCTCGCATGGCACAAGAACAACCCGGTCAGCCAGCGTCTGGCTACCATTCCGGGGATCGGGCCGATCATCGACGGCGATCGCAGCTACGGTTGCAGATCCGAATATATTCCGTAGCGGCAGACAGTTTGCCGCCTGGCAGGGCTCGTGCCGAGATAAAACTCCACCGGGGGCAAAGCGCGGCTTGGGGGAATTAGCAAACGAGGAGACGGTTATCTCCGTCGTCTGCTCGTCAACAGCGCACACACGGTGCTGCTTTGTTCGAAACAAGCCAAGACCGCCCCCTGGTTAACGTCTTTGCTCAGCCGAAAACCCCGGCTTGTCGCCGCAGTCGCCTTGGCGAACAAGACGGCACGCGTGGCTTGGGCCATCATGACAGACAGGACACCTACCGACACGCAGCAGTGGCAGCATGAATTGCTAAGCCGCGGCGTGCCGTAAGCTTGCGAGAGTGAAAACACGTGATGGCAAGTCGGTCACCCGACGGATCGAGAGAAACCTGACCGCCTCAGCGGGATTCCGATCCCGACCAACTGATAAGGCCTCGAATCCTTGCGGAATCCATCAAGGCCAGCGGTCATGTGAGACCGCACTGAAAAGCCGGACACATGAGCTGCAAGCGACCACTGTTCATCACGCGAAAAAAACTCTTGCAAATCAGGGGGCCATCTTCCGATCCCGACCAACTGATAAGGCCTCAACTCGCGGAATCCATCAAGGCCAGCGGTCATGTAAGACCGCACTGAAAGGCCGGACACATGACTGCAAGCGACCACTGTTCATCACGCGAAAAAAACTCTTGCAAATCGGGGGCCATCCACACATGAGGCGGCCGTAGCGGTTTAACCCCTTCTCCAGGTTTGAAACCTCATGTTCAAACGCGCAATTCTCGGACTAGTCCCGCCGACTGCGGCCATTGCGGCATGCGCGCTCGTCGCGATGGCCGGTATTGGGAAGGTGTGGATTCCGTTAGCGGCGAAGCACCCCACCGACCCTAGCATTTTTGACACCGTGGCTTGGGTGATCGTATTTGCCGCCCCTTTTTGATTCCCGTTCTCCTGGTTGTCTTCGTGATCACATGGGCGGTCGCCTTCTTTATTGTTCGTCGCCATCTTTGATCGGGACGGGCGCGAATTAGGACACTCCAGAGATTTAAATTAGGACACAAGGGCTTAAATACGGACAGTACCCAAGGGTCGCCGAGAACAAAATTAAAACAGGCCACTGCTGATTTCAAACTAGGCCACTGAGGGTCGAAACAGGCCAGTACCGATCCCACGGTACTGGCCCCTTTTGCCTGCCCCGACCCCGAAAGGGACCACTCAGTTTTAGAAAAAGGGGCCACTGCCCCATCCCACAAAAAGAACATATTGCGAACCGTGAACAAATAGGGTACGGTTGTTTCATCGATCGCTGATTTCATCCGCCGTTTGTCCCGCTAGCGAATCCCCGCCATAAGGAGCACCACCGATGTCCGCCACTGCCCTGCGTATTGTTGAAGGATCCTCCATGGACAAGACCAAAGCCCTGTCCGCCGCGCTCTCCCAGATCGAGCGCCAGTTCGGCAAGGGGTCGGTGATGAAGCTGGGCAAGAACGACCGCTCGATGGATATCGAGACCATTTCCTCCGGTTCGCTCGGGCTTGATATCGCGCTCGGCGTCGGCGGCCTGCCGAGGGGCCGGGTGGTGGAAATTTACGGGCCGGAATCGTCGGGCAAAACCACACTGGCGCTGCATACGGTGGCCGAAGGGCAGAAGAAGGGCGGCATCTGCGCCTTCATCGATGCCGAACATGCACTCGATCCGGTCTATGCCCGCAAGCTCGGCGTCAATATCGATGAACTCCTGATTTCGCAGCCCGACACCGGCGAGCAGGCGCTGGAAATCTGCGACACGCTGGTGCGCTCCGGCGCGGTCGACGTGCTGGTGGTGGATTCGGTGGCGGCGCTGGTGCCGAAGGCCGAACTCGAAGGCGAGATGGGCGATGCACTTCCCGGTTTGCAGGCGCGGCTGATGAGCCAGGCGCTGCGCAAACTCACCGCCTCGATCAACAAATCCAACACCATGGTGATCTTCATCAACCAGATCCGGATGAAGATCGGCGTGATGTACGGCTCGCCGGAAACCACCACCGGCGGCAATGCGCTGAAGTTCTACGCCTCGGTGCGGCTCGACATCCGCCGTATCGGCGCGATCAAGGAGCGCGACGAAGTGGTCGGCAACCAGACCCGCGTCAAGGTGGTGAAGAACAAGCTGGCGCCGCCGTTCAAGCAGGTCGAATTCGACATCATGTATGGCGAGGGCGTCTCCAAGATGGGCGAAATTCTCGATCTCGGCGTCAAGGCCGGCATCGTCGAGAAGTCCGGCGCCTGGTTCTCCTACGACAGCCAGCGACTGGGGCAGGGCCGCGAGAACTCCAAGGCGTTCCTCAAAGCCAATCCCGACATGACCGCGAAGATCGAAGTGGCGATCCGCCAGAACTCCGGCCTGATCGCCGAGCAGATTTTGGCCGGCTCCCCCGAACGCGACGCCGAGGGCGAAGAGGAGCCCGCGGAGGATTGAGTTTTTCCGGACTCGGGCCGCCTGACCTGAGTTCCGACACAAGCGGGCGCTGAGGACGTTGAGTTGCCGACGTTCCCGGCGCCCGTTTTCTTTGCGTAGGGACGGTGATGAACATGACGCGTCTGATCCTGACTGGCGACGCCTCCGCTGCGCTTGGTCTTCCAAAGGCCGGTCGCGCCGACATAGCGATCGACCTCGCGCCTCGGTTCATCGGGGGTCCGTTGCCGTCCGACGCGGAACTCGTGGCAATGTTGGCACCGCGCACAATAAAGTCCGGGTTCACATTGGCTCGATTATGCATCGAGCCCGGCTAGAAAAAAGATCGACGGGAGAGATCTCGGACTCGATTGATCTGTGCGGACGTTGTGAAACAGTCGAGTTGTGGTTTGATCCCAGCCCGAATCACCAATTGCAGCTGATTTGGCTGCTCGACTATTTCCGTTCTCATCCAGAGATCGTGTCCCGGTTGAGGTTGCGCATTGTCGACTACAATCTCACCACGGCGACACCGGAGGAGCTTGGCAGGTGGATGGTGCGGGATGTCGACATCACCAGCGAATGAGCTTGAGACGGCAAGCGCGGCCTGGCAGGCCGATCGAGCGGCGACGGAGGGGATGCACAACGACCGTCGCCGTCATCAGCGATACAAGGAAAGTAGACTATCGCTTACCGCGCTCGGCCAAGCCATTTTGGCGCTGACTGACGATTTCAGCCGGCACAACCCGGTTTCCCGCTGGTGGGGCGGGACCAAATTGACCAACGACAGTCTGTGGGGCTGGGACCCGGCGAGCCGCGCTTTGATCGCGCCTTAGGTGCCCGCGCTATCGCCTCACTCCGCCGCCTGCGCGTATTCAGTGACCGGCGGACACGAGCACACCAGATTGCGGTCGCCGTGGACATTGTCCACCCGTCCCACCGGACTCCAGTATTTGTCGGTGCGTGAAGTACCCGCCGGAAAACAGCCCTCGGCGCGGGAATAGGCGCGCGTCCAGCTGTCGTCGGCGATGTCGTGCACGGTATGCGGCGCGTGGCGCAGCGGCGAGGCCTCGACCTTCCAGCGGCCGCTTTCGATCTCGGCGATTTCGCGCCGGATCGCGATCATGGCGTCGCAGAAGCGATCCAGTTCGGCTGTGGATTTCGATTCGTCGGCTCGATCATCAGCGTGCCCGGTACCGGAAAGCTCATGGTCGGGGCGTGGAAGCCGTAATCGATCAGCCGCTTGGCGATATCGTCGACGGTGACCCCGCTGGATGTTTTCAGCGGGCGGGGGTCGACGATGCATTCATGCGCGACGCGGCCTTTGGCGTTACGATACAGCACCGGAAAATGCGGATCGAGTTTGGTCGCGATGTAATTGGCGTTGAGGATCGCGATCTCGGTCGCACGCGTCAGGCCTTCGCCGCCCATCATGAGAATGTAGATGTAGGAAATGGTCAGGATCGACGCCGAGCCGAACGGCGCCGCCGAGACCGGCCCGACCGCCTGAGGTTCACCCCCGGCAACCGGATGTCCCGGCAGGAACGGGGCCAGATGCGCCTTGACGCCGATCGGTCCCATGCCGGGGCCGCCGCCGCCATGCGGAATGCAGAACGTCTTGTGCAGATTGAGATGGCTTACATCGGCGCCGTAATCGCCGGGCCGCGACAGCCCGACCTGCGCATTCATGTTGGCGCCGTCGAGATAGACCTGTCCGCCATGGCCGTGCACGATGTCGCAGATCTCGCGAATGTGCTCCTCGAACACGCCATGGGTCGAGGGATAGGTGATCATGACGGCGGCGAGCTTGTCCGCATGTCGCGCCGCCTTGGCGGCGAGATCGCTGACGTCGACATCGCCGCGCGCGTCACATGCCACCACCACGACTTCCATGCCCGCCATGCTGGCGGAGGCCGGATTGGTGCCATGCGCCGAAGAGGGGATCAGGCACACATTGCGATGCGGCTCGCCGCGCGCGGCGTGATAGCCGCGGATCGCCAGCAGCCCGGCGTATTCGCCCTGCGCGCCGGAATTCGGCTGCAGCGAGATCGCGTCATAGCCGGTGATATCGCATAGCCACTGTTCCAGCCGCGCAAACAGCGCGTGATAGCCCGCAGCCTGCGTGCGCGGCGCGAACGGATGCAGCGCGCCGAATTCCGGCCAGGTCAGCGGGATCATCTCCGAGGTTGCGTTGAGCTTCATGGTGCAGGAGCCGAGCGGGATCATGGCGCGGTCGAGCGCGAGATCGCGATCCGAAAGCTTGCGCATGTAGCGCAACAATTCGGTCTCGGAGCGATGCTGGTGGAATACGGGATGGGTAAGGAACGCACTGGCGCGCTTCAACGCCGCGGGCAGCACGTCGCGGGTTTCGGCTTCGACCTCAGCATAGGTCAGTTCGCCACCAAATGCCCACCACACGGCCTCGACGATCGCAGGCGTCGTGGTCTCATCCAGCGCAACGCCGAGCGTACCGTTGCCGATGTGCAAGTTGATGTTCTCGGCCAGCGCGCGCGCGACAATCGCGCTCTGCCTGTCGCCGACGCTTACCGTCACCGTGTCGAAGAACGTTTCGGACTTCGGCGCGAAACCGAGTTTGCGCAGTCCCGCCGCCAGCACCGCGGCACGGCGATGTACCGTGCGGGCGATGTGGGTCAATCCCTCCGGGCCGTGATAGACCGCGTACATCGAAGCGATCACTGCGAGGAGCACCTGCGCGGTGCAGATGTTGGAGGTGGCTTTCTCGCGGCGGATATGCTGCTCGCGGGTCTGCAGCGCGAGGCGATAGGCCGGCTGTCCCGGGAATCGATCGATAGCCCGACGATGCGTCCCGGCAGCGACCGCTTCAGCGCGTCGCGCACCGCCATATAGGCCGCGTGCGGGCCGCCATAACCCATCGGCACGCCAAAGCGCTGCGCCGATCCGATCGCGATGTCGGCGCCGAGTTCGCCCGGAGAGGCCAACAGCGTCAGCGCGAGCAAATCTGCAGCGATAATCGCCAGCGCGCCTTTGGCATGCAGCGCCGCGATGGCCGGGCGCAGACCACGCACCGCGCCTGAAGTACCCGGATATTGCAGCAGCGCGCCGAACACCTCGGCGCGGTCGAGATCGGTGAGGGGATCGCCCACGAGCACCTTCCATCCCAGCGGCTCCGCACGGGTGCGCAGCACCGCGAGGGTCTGTGGATGCACTTCAGAATCGACAAAGAACGATTTGGTTTTGGCGCTTGCCGCGCGCTCGGCCAGTGCCATCGCTTCCGCCGCCGCAGTGGCCTCGTCGAGCAGCGAGGCGTTGGCGACATCGAGGCCGCAGAGGTCGCAGATCATGGTCTGGAAATTGAACAGGGCCTCCAGCCGGCCCTGGCTGATCTCGGGCTGATACGGCGTATAGGCCGTGTACCAGGCCGGGTTTTCCAGGATGTTGCGCTGGATCACCGCCGGCAGGATCGTGCCGGAATAGCCTTGCCCGATCAGCGAGGTGAAAACCTGGTTCTGCGACGCCAGCGTCTTCATATGCGCCAGCGCCTCGGTTTCGCTCAGCGGTGTGCCCAGATCAAGCGGCGTCCGCTGCCGGATCGGCGCCGGCAGTGTCTGCGCCATCAGTTCGTCGAGGCTCCTGGCGCCCACAGTCTCCAGCATCGCCGAAACATCGCTGGGCGAGGGGCCGATATGGCGGCGCACGAAGGTCGTGGCGGGCTCGGTGGTGGGTTTGAACGGTGCGTTCATGGGATTCTCTCTATTTTGCGTCATGCCCCGCCACCGGGTCTCGCCTTCGGCGAGCCCGATGCCAAGCGCCGGCGGGGGTATCCAGTAATCACCGACAGCAGTGATTGAGCCGAAACGTCACGGCGTACCGGATCGTCCGCCTTCGCGGACGATGACACCGTATGTGTGGTGACGTTCTTCCTCATCTCACGCCGTGTGGGCCTTGTAGGCGGCCTCATCCATCAGGCCGCCGAGTTCGCTTTTGTCTGCGATCTTCAGTTTGAAAAACCACGCCTTGCCGGCGGCATCGGAATTGACCATCGCGGGTTCGGCGGCGAGGGCGTCGTTGACTTCGGTGACCTCGCCGGAAATCGGCGCGTAGATGTCGGAGGCCGCCTTGACTGATTCGACCACTGCGGCGGCTTCGGCCTTTTTCAGGTTGCGGCCGACCTTCGGCAGTTCGACGAATACGACGTCGCCAAGCTGCGATTGCGCGTAATCCGTAACACCGATGGTGGCGATATCGCCCTCGATGCGGAGCCATTCGTGGTCGGAGGTGAACAGCGTCGTCATGGCAAATCCTTTGGCGTTTGCGAGTTCATCTTTTGTAAGTGTTGGGAACGAAGGGCATCGGCGATATCTGGAGCGGCAGGCGCTGTCCGCGCAGTTCGGCAAACACCCGGCCGCCGATCGTTGCATGGGATGATGTCAGATAGCCCATCGCGACCGGCGCATTGACGCTCGGGCCAAAACCGCCGGAAGTAACCGCGCCGATTTGTTCGGTGGAGGTGGCATCCGCGAATAAAGCCGTGCCTTCGCGTACCGGCGCGCGGCCTTCGGGCTTCAATCCGACGCGGCGGCGTGGCACGCCCGTCTCGAGTTGCGCGAGAATCTTTTCCGCGCCGGGAAAACCACCCGCACGCGCACCGCCGTTGCGGCGGCTCTTCTGGATCGACCATTCCAGCGCGCCTTCGACCGGCGTCGTTGAAGCGTCGATGTCATGGCCATAAAGACAAAGCCCGGCTTCCAGTCTGAGACTGTCGCGCGCGCCAAGGCCGATCGGCAGCACGTCGGCATTGGCCAGCAACATCGTGGCGAGGGATTCGGCGTGATCCGCCGGCACTGAAATCTCAAAGCCGTCCTCACCGGTGTAGCCCGAGCGCGAGACAAAGCAGTCGATGCCGTTGACGCGGTGCGGACCGGAATCCATGAAACGCATCGCCGTGGCGTCCGCGCAAAGCTTGCTCAGCACCGATTCGGCCTTCGGCCCCTGCAGCGCGATCAGTGCGCGATCGACAAGTGGCTCGATCTCGCAGGTATCCGACAGATGGGCGCGCAGATGCGCCTCGTCTTCGGCCTTGCAAGCGGCGTTCACAACCAGAAACAAATGGCTGCCGAAATTCGCCACCATCAAATCATCGAGAATGCCGCCCGCCGTATTGGTGAACTGGGCGTAGCGCTGCCGTCCTGGTGCAACCGCCAGAATGTCCTGCGGCACCAGCCGCTCGAGCGCCAAGGCGGCGTCCTCGACCCTGCCGGATTTAGGCCGCAGCGCAATCTGGCCCATATGGGAGACATCGAACAGGCCAGCGCTGGAGCGGGTATGCAGGTGTTCCCTGAGCACGCCGGCCGGGTATTGCACCGGCATGTCGTAACCGGCAAAGGGGACCATCTTGCCGCCGCTTGCGACGTGCAAGGCATGCAAAGGCGTGCGTTTCAGATGTGATTGGTCATCGCGCGCTAGCATCACGGGGCCCTCGCGGTTCTGCGGGGACGATTCCCCGAAAACCCGTCGAAGCCCCATCTGTCGCTGTGCCTGAGAGTATTATCCCGTCGGCGGACACGTCCGGGTCCAAACCCTTCGGCGTCTCTTTCCAGATGCTATCAAGTCACGCGGTCCGTTTGCCTGAGAGTTTCCGGGGCGGTTGCTCCTTCGGCGCCGGCGTCTAAGCCGATCTCTCCCGACGTGACTGTCTTGTACAGATAGGAGAAAAACACGGCTGGACCAGGGCTGTCAACGCAGCTGCGGCATCTATCACAGGCTTTACAAAGACTTTACGCTGCTGCGGCAAGTCCCTGATCCGCTGCACACTTTCTGGACAGCGCTGGTACGCTTGTCTAAAAGCGGTGCGGCGGGGCGCGGCCAGCAAAAGTGGAGGCCGGTTTTGCGTCCGGTGGCGCCAAGGACAAGGCGCGGTTGTGCGCCAAATGACTGAAGAAATAACCGGGTTCCCAACTGATTCCCGACAGTTTGCGATTGGACGGACATGAGTGGCGTTAACGAGATCAGGTCGACATTCCTGAATTATTTTGCGCAGAACGGCCACGAGATCGTGCCGTCGTCGCCGCTGGTGCCGCGTAACGACCCGACGCTGATGTTCACCAATGCCGGCATGGTTCAGTTCAAGAACGTCTTTACCGGTGTCGAGAAACGTCCCTATCAGCGCGCCACCACCTCTCAGAAATGCGTGCGCGCCGGCGGCAAGCACAATGATCTCGACAATGTCGGCTATACCGCGCGGCATCACACGTTTTTCGAGATGCTCGGCAATTTCTCGTTCGGCGACTACTTCAAGGACCGCGCCATCGAGCTCGCCTGGAATCTGGTGACCAAAGAGTTCGGCCTGCCGAAGGATAAACTCACGGCCACCGTCTATATCGACGATGACGAGGCGTTCAATCTCTGGAAGAAGATCGCGGGGCTGCCTGAATCCCGCATCATCCGCATCGCCGGCTCCGACAATTTCTGGCAGATGGGCGACACCGGCCCGTGCGGACCGTGCTCGGAAATCTTCTACGATCACGGAGACAAGATCTGGGGCGGTCCGCCGGGTTCGCCGGAAGCGGATGGCGACCGCTTCATCGAGATCTGGAATCTCGTGTTCATGCAGTACGAACAGGTTGAGCCGGGCGTCCGCAATCCCTTGCCGAAACCGTCGATCGACACCGGGGCAGGCCTCGAGCGCGTCGCGGCCGTCCTGCAAGGCAAGCACGACAATTACGACATCGATCTGTTCGTCGCTTTAATCCGCGCCATCTCCGAACTGACCGGCGCCGACCCGCAGGGCGAGCAGAAGGCCTCCCTGCGCGTGATCGCCGACCATCTGCGCGCCTCCTCGTTCCTGATCGCCGACGGCGTGCTGCCCTCGAACGAGGGCCGCGGCTATGTGCTGCGCCGGATCATGCGCCGCGCGATGCGCCACGCGCAGTTGCTCGGCGCCAAGGATCCGCTGATGTATCGGCTGGTATGGGCGCTGGTCCGCGAAATGGGCCAGGCCTATCCGGAACTGGTGCGCGCCGAAAACCTGATCGAGGAAACCCTGCGGCTGGAAGAAACGCGCTTCCGCAAGACGCTGGAGCGCGGGCTTACTATCCTGGACGAAAAGAGCGCCAGCCTGAAACAGGGCGACATGTTCGACGGCGACACGGCATTCACGCTGTACGACACCTATGGCTTTCCGCTCGATCTCACCCAGGATGCGCTGCGCAACCGGGGCATCTCCGTCGACATCGCATCCTTTACCGATGCGATGGATAGGCAGCGCGCCAAGGCCCGTGCGGCGTGGGCGGGCTCCGGCGATACCGCGAGCGAGAACGTCTGGTTTCCGCTGCGCGAGAAACTCGGCGCGACGGAGTTTCTGGGCTACGAGACCGAGACTGCCGAAGGCGTCGTCGCGGCGCTGGTGAAGGACGGCAAGGATGTCGAAAGCCTGAAAGCAGGCGAGAGCGGCGCCATCGTGCTGAATCAGACGCCTTTTTATGCGGAGTCCGGCGGTCAGGTCGGCGATACCGGTATCATGACCGGCGAGGGCGTGCGCTTTCGCGTCACCGACACCCAAAAGAAAGCCGGCGATCTCTTTGTGCATTTGGGCACCGTCGAGCAGGGCACGCTCAGGTCAGGTACGGCGTTGCTGCTTGAAGTCGATCACGCCAGGCGCTCGTCGATCCGCGCCCATCACTCCGCGACACATCTGTTGCATGAGGCGCTGCGGCAGGTGCTCGGCGATCACATCGCGCAGCGCGGCTCGCTGGTGGCGCCGGATCGCCTGCGTTTCGACTTCGTGCACCAGAAGCCGATTACGCCAGAGGAATTGAGCCGCGTCGAAGACATCGCCAACGGCGTGGTGCTGGAGAATGACGAGGTCACCACCCGCTTGATGGGCGTGGATGACGCGCGCGATGCCGGCGCCCGCGCGCTGTTCGGTGAGAAGTATGGCGACGAGGTGCGCGTGGTGTCGATGGGCAGGACCGCCCGCGAACACGGCACCAATGCGCTGGGCTGGTCGGTGGAATTGTGCGGCGGCACCCATGTGCGCCGCACCGGCGACATCGGCCTGATTTCGATCACCGGCGAAAGCGCAGTGTCTTCGGGCGTGCGGCGCATCGAGGCGCTGACCGGAAACCATGCGCGAAAACATGCCAATGACACCATCGCGCTCGCCAAGACGGCGGCGGCGGAACTGCGCACCACGCTTGACGATATGCCGGCGCGGATCGCTGCGCTGATGGAAGAGCGCAAGAAGCTGGAGCGCGATTTGTCGGATGCGCGCAAGAAACTGGCGATGGGCGGCGGTGCGGGCGCGTCCAACGGATCGGCGGCGGGAGCCGCGGGGGTTCGCGAGGTCGGCGACGTCAAGCTGATGGCGCGCGCGGTCGAAGGCATCGAGATGAAGGATCTCAAGAGCCTTGCCGACGATGGCAAGAAACAATTGGGCTCGGGCGTGGTCGCGATCGTCGGCGTCACAGGCGACGGCAAGGCCGGTGTCGTCGTCGGTGTCACCAGCGATCTCACCTCGCGCTACAACGCTGTCGATCTGGTGCGGGTGGCGTCCGAAGCACTTGGCGGCAAAGGCGGCGGCGGACGGCCCGACATGGCGCAGGCCGGCGGACCCGACGGCGCCAAGGCCAATGCGGCATTGTCTGCGATCGAAAAGGCGATGGCCGGCGCCTGATGCAAGGCGCCGCGTCTTCGCTCAGGCCTTTCTAGCCCTTGCGCAGGAACACGTACTCCGCGGAGTAGGGGGCGCTTGAGAAGCTGCCGGCCTTGTCGCAGGCGCCTTCGAGCTTGCCGCCTTTGGTGTTGATCCGCTGCACCGTCGTGACGCCGGTCAGGACGCCGCTGCCGCGCTGGGAAACCACGCTGAGCTTCAGCCAGGAGATATCTTTCGGCGTAGTCCCCGGCGCATTGCCGGTGACCTTTCCGACCACGGCGCTGCCGTCGCCAAGCTCCCAATTCGGTCCGGCATAATGCCGGCCGATGGTCTTGCCGTCGACCAGAAGCGTGGCGATCGGTTCGCGGAACGCCCAGGCCGTTTTGCCATCGGCGCCGGCCTTGCATTCATAGACCTGCGCGCCTTCGGCGTGCGCGCTGAGCACGACCGCTTCTCCCGGCGCCGCGATGGCTTCGGGAAGCGGCGTCTCGGCGGCCAACGCGCTCACGCATCCGCCCGTTAGCAGGAGCACGGCTAGTGTTGCCTTGTTAGGGAATGGCATGGCGCACTTCCATATCTGTCGTCATTGTCTGCGACAAACGCGAAGCGTTTGCGCAAGGGAGAAGCGACGAAGCAATCCAGGAGCATGTTTCCATGCTCCGGATTGCTTCGCGGAGGTCGCCGCTTAGGCCGCCATCGCCTTGGTCAGGTTTTCCGCGACCTTGTCGAGGAAGCCGGTGGTGGAGAGCCAGCGCTGGTCGGCGCCGACCAGAAGCGCCAGATCCTTGGTCATGTAACCGGCTTCAACGGTATCGACGCAGACCTTCTCGAGGGTCTTGGCGAATTTCGCCAGGGCTTCGTTGTTGTCGAGCTTGGCGCGATGCGACAGGCCCTGCGTCCAGGCAAAGATCGACGCGATCGAGTTGGTCGAGGTTTCCTTGCCCTTCTGATGCTCGCGATAGTGCCGCGTCACCGTGCCGTGCGCGGCCTCGGCTTCGACGGTCTTGCCGTCGGGCGTCATCAGCACCGAGGTCATCAGGCCGAGCGAACCATAGCCTTGGGCAACGGTGTCGGACTGCACGTCGCCGTCGTAGTTCTTGCAGGCCCAGACGTAGCCGCCCGACCACTTCAGCGCCGCTGCGACCATGTCGTCGATCAGGCGGTGTTCGTAGGTCAGGTGCTCGGCCTCGAAATCCTTCTTGAACTCCTTGTCGTAGACTTCCTGGAAGATGTCCTTGAAGCGGCCGTCATAGACTTTCAGGATGGTGTTCTTGGTCGACAGATAGACGGGATAGCCGCGGTTGAGACCGTAGGTCAGCGAAGCGCGTGCGAAATCCCGGATCGAATCGTCGAGGTTGTACATGCTCATGGCGATGCCGGAGCCGGGGGATTTGAACACTTCGCGCTCGATCACCGTGCCGTCCTCGCCGACGAACTTCATCGTCAGCGTGCCCTTGCCCGGAAACCTGATGTCGGTGGCGCGGTATTGGTCGCCGTAAGGCATGGCGGCCGATGATGATCGGCTTGGTCCAGCCCGGGACCAGCCGCGGCACATTCTTGCAGATGATCGGCTCGCGGAAAATCACGCCGCCGAGGATGTTGCGGATGGTGCCGTTCGGCGATTTCCACATTTCCTTGAGGCCGAATTCCTTCACCCGGGCTTCGTCGGGGGTGATGGTCGCGCATTTGACGCCGACGCCGACCTTCTTGATCGCGTTGGCGGCATCAATGGTGACCTGATCATTGGTCTTGTCGCGGTATTCCATCCCGAGGTCGAAATACATCAACTCGACATCAAGGAACGGGGTGATCAGCTTATCCTTGATGTATTGCCAGATGATCCGGGTCATTTCGTCGCCATCGAGTTCGACGACGGGGTTGGTCACCTTGATTTTTGCCATGGAGATCGGGCCTTTTTGGAAATAGCGCGTTTCGGGACGGATGGAATGCAACCTGGATGGAATGCGACATGCAAGGATTGCACGCGCGCTATAGCACCGCAAACGCCCTGGCGAAAGCCAAGGCGTTATGCAGTTTCAGCCCATCTTTTAGCCCAGAACCTCGGTTCTGATTGACCGGAATCGGGGATCTAACTCTTTATTTTTGACGCGTTTTCTACTGCAGATAAGTCTACGCAATCTGCGAAAACTTGATTGCCAGCGAACCGGTGCCTACCCCGGATCGCGTCCGGGGCAGGCTTCGCTTGAAAACGCTATTAGAACGCCGCCTGCGTGGCCGTCCCCGCCACCATGTACCAGGTGACGAAGACACCGCAGATCAGGGCGCCGGGCAGGCTGGAGCCGGTTCGCCGCCAGGTAAAGGTGGCGATGATGGCGCAGATCGCCAAAAGCGGCACGAACTGGATGGCGACGATGGTGGAGAGCGGTACGAAGCTGGGATCGGGCAGCGGATTGAATAGTTTTCCCGACAGCCAGAGAGTGCCGTATTGCAGGCCCAACAGCACGATGAAGCCCAGCGTCAGCGCCAGGATGTTGGTCAGATAAAGCGCGCCGCGCGGCGCGCCCATGGTCGAGAAATTCCGGTGCAGCACATGTAGCGCAATCACGAAAAACGCCGTGAACGGCACCAGATAGATCAGGAAAATCAGGAACTGCTTGGCGTTCATCAGCTTGAGCGCGACGATCCAAAACCGGAAATCGATCTTGAAGACGAGGTCGGCCAGCCACAACGCGGCATAGCCGACGATGATGGTAGCCAGCGCAATCAGGATCGACTGGCCCGATAATGCCGGTGCGGCTGGCGCGCTTGGGCGCGAACGGCATCAAGGCCAGCGCGATCAGTCCATTGAGGATGGCCCAGACCAGAATCTGGTTGGTGATGCCCTGGGGCAGATAGGCAGACGGCGTCACAAACGTGCCGCCGAGCGCGAACGCCGGATAGTAGGTCAGCGCCGGAATGAACGCGGACAACACGAACGCCGTGGTCCAGCGGCGACTGCTGGATACGTCCTTGGCCGAGAACTGGGCCGGCAGGGTGCCGTCGGCAATTTCGGGCAGCCGCAGGTGCGAAAACATTGGGGCTTCGAGCAGGCCGTCGAACACGCCGATCAGGAGGACGACAAAGCCGATCAGCGCGACCAGCGTGCCGATCTCCTTACGGAACCAGATCTGGTCGCCGGAGGCGCGGGGTGTGCCGCCCTGCAAGGTCTTGGCGAACCAGTCGAGGCTGTAGCCGATCGCTTCGTGCGAAATATGCTCGGCCGGGTGGGTCATCGCGGGCGTGTAGAGCACCCGCGCGGTGCCTTGCGCGATGTCGCCATAGACCTTGCCGGGCTCGACAGCGCCTTGGGTGCCGAACAGCGCCCAAAGCTTTGGGCTTTGGGTGACGTCGCGCGCCAGATCGACGCCCCACATCAGGGTCGGAGAATTCCTCATATTGCGCGAACACCAGTGCGACATTGCGCGGCCAGCTTGCGGTTCCCTCGGCGGCAAATGGCTTGCCGGTGGATGAACCCTCCAGCACCATCGACTTGTAGTCGTTGGGCATCGCGGCGGCGGCGGCGAGCACGGTCCAGCCGCCCATCGAGTGGCCCTCAAGGCCGATATTGTTCTTGTCGACGATGTCGAGGCTGCGCAGGTGCGCCAGCCCATCGGGGCCGCCAAAACCGTTGGCGAAGGCGGGCCGTCGCTATAGCCGTGGCCGGTCTGGTCGAGGTCAAGCACCACATAGCCGCGGCGGGCAAATTCGATGGCAAAGCCATCCTGGGTCTCGCGCGAATTGATGTAGCCGTGAACCGCGAGAATGCCGGGGGCGGGGGTCTGCGCGGTGGCGTTCGGCGGAATGTAGAGCAGGGCGCTCATCATGTTGCCCTTGGCACCCTTGAACCTGCACATCCTCGATCCGGATGCCGCCGGAGGTTTGTGTGAGATAAGCCAGCAAGCCGCCCGCCAGAATCAGAATCAGTCCGGCAATCGCCAATGACCATCGGCTGCGCATGGAAGCCCTCCCCCTATATCCCGAGCCGTTGAACCGGCTTTCGGGTTCGACTTTTGCAGTTCGTTTTGATTGTGATTGACACCGTATCCGAAAGGCGGGCGCGCGCAAGCAGGTCGTGGTGGGCCTGTGCAGAGTCGTATTCGAGATTTCGACCGCGAGCGATGAATGATGTCACTAAGCCGATTATTTTGCTTGAGAAAGTCTGCCAGACAGGCAATCGAATGGGCTGCGCCGCTGAGGTGTTGAATCAGGTCCTTCGGAACTTGATTCAAGACTCTTCAGACCTTGAATCAGAAAGTGAAGTGAGATGTCCGGTTCGGGCACCGACAAGACCAAATCAGGCGTTGATGCTCGCCGGACCCGTCGTCATTCTGGTCGAGCCGCAGCTCGGCGAGAACATCGGCATGGCCGCGCGAGCGATGGGTAATTTCGGGCTGACGCGGCTGCGCATCGTCAATCCGCGCGACGGCTGGCCCAACGTCCACGCCAGGCGTGCCGCTTCCGGCGCCGACCATATTCTGGATCATGTCGAGCTGTTCAAGACCGTCGAGCAAGCGGTCGCCGACTGCACGCTGTTGTTCGCCACGACCGCCCGCGCGCACGATCAAGCCAAACCGGTGGTCGCGCCGGAAGCCGCCGCAAGCGAGATGACGGCAGCCATCGCTGGCGGTGCCAAGGTCGGCATCCTGTTTGGCCGCGAGCGTTACGGTCTGCAGAATGAGGAAGTCGCGCTGGCCGACCGCATCGTCACTTTTCCGGTCAATCCCGGCTTCGCCTCGCTCAATCTGGCGCAGGCGGTGCTGCTGGTCGGCTATGAATGGTTCAAGCTCGCCACCTCAGGGCGCGTTGCCGTTCGCGATGCCGGAACGCTCCGAGCGCGCCTCCCAGCACCAGATGCAGGCCTTCTTCGACAATCTGGTGCGCGAGCTCGACAAGGTCGAATTCCTGCGCCCGGCCGAGAAGCGCGAGACCATGCTGGTCAATTTGCGCAACATCTTTACCCGGATGGAGCCGACCAAGCAGGACATGCATACGCTGCACGGCGTAGTGATGGCGATCGCCGAGGGACGCAAGGGCCCGGCCAAGGGCGGCGTGCTCGACGGCGAGCAGGCCACGCGGCTGCGCGCGTTGTTGGCCGAACACGGGCAGGGCGCGTTGCCATCGGAGAGCGGCACGGTGCGCGGACTGGCGCGGCTGTTGCGGCGAAATCCGACCGATGCAGAACGCATCCTGTGGCAGGCGCTGACCACCGATCGCCGCTTCGCCGGACAATTCAAGCGCCAGACCCCGGTCGGCCGGCATATTCCGGATTTTGTCTCCTTTGTGCACAGAGTAGCGATCGAATTGATCAACCCCGATGAGACCGAGGTCATTGTGAAGGACCGCGCGGTGCGGCAGGCTTGGCTGGAAGCACGAGACTACCGGGTCGTCAGCATGCTTGTTGCCGATGTCGAGGGCGATGTGACGGCAGAGCTCTACCGGCTCGAGGCTAGCCTGCCGAAGGGCCCCTAGGATTTAGGACAGTCTTCGCGGCAGCACGATCCGGCGCCTGCGAAGGGATGTCGCACGCCCATTACATCCGGGACGATACCGCGCCGGAGTCAAAGGAAGCCTTCGAGGAAATCGCGGGCTTTTTCGACAAGCATCTCGGGGAGTAAATCAGGGTCGGGTCGAACGCATCGGCCCCTCGTTTTCGCTTAGCCGTAACGACCTTGTCGCCTCGCAATGGCGCGAAGTTTGCATCGCGTGCCTGTCTTGCTCGCCGCTGGCAGGCGAACGGCGTGACGAGATTTCAAACAAGGGAGAGACGCATGAAACGAACCGACCTCACAGAAAAGCTGCTCGATATCAAGCGCGAGAAGGGCTGGAGCTGGAAACACATCTGCGAGAAAATCGGCGGCTATTCCGAAGTCCTGATCGTCGGCGCCATCCTCGGCCAGATGAAGCTGACAAAGCCGCAGGCTGCAAATGCGCAGGAGCTGTTCGGACTGTCCAAATCCGAAACCGCGATGCTCAACGAGACGCCGATGCGCGGCATGGAAATGCCGCCGACCGATCCGTTGATCTATCGCTTTTATGAACTCGTGATGGTCAACGGCCCGGCCTGGAAAGCGCTGATCGAGGAGGAATTTGGCGACGGCATCATGTCGGCGATCGATTTCGACATGGTGATGGAGCGGCTGCCCAATCCCAAGGGCGACCGCGTCAAGATCACGATGTCGGGTAAATTCCTGCCATACAAATATTACGGCGCCAGCGGCAACGTGCCGGAATATGGATTTAAGGAGGGCTGAGCGGCGCGTCAGTTAACGAGGCATGAAGCGAAGGACGAATTTACGAAAGCGATCATTCGCTAATCCGCAACCCGGGATTGATAGGACGGTGCTGCCATCCTCAATCCCGGAGAAATTCAATGCTATCGTTCCGAAACGCCCTCATCGCGGGCGCGGCCTTATTGCTGGCGACACCCGTGATCGCGCAAACGCCGGGACAGCGCATCGTCATTGAGAATGCCGGTTCATCGCCGCGACAAGAGGGACTGGTGCGAGTTCAGACCAACATCAATTTCTTCCTGACGGGGCCGACGGGAGAAAGCGAAGAGGCGCAGAAATTGCGTGATAAAGCGCGCCGGATCGTCTACGAAATGGCCGCGCATGAATGTGATTTGCTCCGTGAAGCTCTTGCAAAAGATTGCAGGATGGAATTGGTCAACACCAATATCGGGCGGCAATTCGGCCAGCAGCAGCAGGAAGGCCTCACCGTCAACGGATCAATGAGTTTTCAGATATCGTTGAAGTAATCGAATCTCCGGGGCGGGCGAAGCAGAACCCTCTGTCTCGCAAGCGCACCTCGTGGTGAGGAGCGCGTCTTCGCGCGTCGCGAACCATGAGGTGGGGAACGCATCCTTCGGGACGGCTCCGAGGGCGCGCTGCTCAGGGTGAGGGCTCATTACGTTCCGAGCCGCTCTTAAATCCCCGCCTTTACCTGCGCGATGGCCTGCGCCATCAGTTCGTCCATCTTTGCGCGGATTTGTTCTTCGGTGATCGCAACACCGCCGGCTTCGAGATCGGCCGTAACCTTGCGAAAAACACCGTCGCCGGCTTCCTCAAAATCGGCAGCGACGACGTCCCGGGCATAGGCGCTGGCGGCATCGCCTGATATTCCCTGCCTGTCCGCCACCCACAATCCCAAGAGCTTGTTGCGGCGGGCTTCGGCCTTGAACTTCAGCTCCTCGTCGATGACGAACTTCTTCTCGAAACCTTCCTCGCGCTTGTCGAATGTGGTCATGTCCCAAGGTTCCTCTTGCCATGCCGCCTGCTCGCCGTTTGGTGACGGCAGCCTCGTTGCGGCATCCCCCATGATGCCTACATATTGGGGGAAATCGTTAAAACAACGGGCCTTAAGGCCGCAGGCAAAGAGGGGTAAAACTTTGCCCCGGAGGGGCTGGATCGATTGTACTGGATAGGCCAATCGGATAGGTTGGATTCCAGGCCCGGTTCTTGTTCTGTTTCCCAGTCCCTGGCCTTCACGGCAGCTCCGTCGTGGGTCGCAATCCCTTGTCATCCGGAGCACACCAAATTCATGGATTTCAACAACACACGGTACATCCCAATGAGCCGTCGACGCCGCATTTATGAAGGCAAGGCCAAGGTCCTTTACGAAGGACCGGAGCCGGGAACCCTGATCCAGCACTTCAAGGACGATGCGACCGCGTTCAACAGCCAAGAAACACCAGGTGATCGAGGGCAAGGGCGTCCTCAACAACCGGATTTCGGAGTACCTGTTCCAGCACCTCAACGACATCGGGGTGCCTACCCATTTCATCCGCCGGCTCAACATGCGCGAGCAACTGATTCGCGAGGTCGAGATCGTGCCGCTGGAGGTGGTGGTGCGGAACGTGGCGGCGGGATCGCTGTCGCAGCGCCTCGGCATCGAGGAAGGTACCCAGCTGCCGCGCTCGATCATCGAATTCTACTACAAGAACGACCAGCTCAACGACCCCATGGTCTCCGAGGAGCACATCACGGCGTTCGGCTGGGCCACGCCGCAGGAAATCGACGACATCATGGCGCTGGCGATCCGCGTCAACGACTTCCTCACCGGGCTGTTTCTGGGGATCGGCATCCGTCTGGTCGATTTCAAGATGGAATGCGGCCGGCTGTTCGAAAACGAGATGATGCGAATCATCGTCGCCGACGAGATATCGCCGGATTCGTGCCGGCTGTGGGACATCAAGTCGAACGAGAAGCTCGACAAGGACCGCTTCCGCCGGGATCTCGGCGGCCTGCTGGAGGCCTATACCGAAGTCGCCAAGCGGCTCGGCATCCTGATGGAAAACGAGCGGCCCGCGGGCTCCGGCCCGGTGCTGGTGAAGAGCTGAGTGCTTCGCCTCCTGGTTCGAGACGCACCGCTGCGCGATGCTCCTCACCATGAGGCGCCCTCATCCTGAGGAGCGGGCGAAGCCCGCGTCTCGAAGGATCGGGGAATTATGGGTAATATCGCGTCGCGCACATGCGCGGCCAAAGAGGTCAGTGTCGAAAGATGAAAGCGCGCGTCACCGTTACCTTGAAGTCCGGCATCCTCGATCCGCAGGGCAAGGCCATCGAAGGCGCGCTGAAATCGCTCGGCGTCGATGGCGTCGCCAGCGTGCGCCAGGGCAAGGTGTTCGATATCGAGCTCTCGGGCTCCGACAAGGCCAAGGCCGAGGCGGCGTTGAAAGACGCCGCCGACAAGTTGCTGGCGAACACCGTGATCGAAAACTATCGGGTCGAGCTGCTCTAGGACATGAAATCCGCTATCCTCGTCTTTCCCGGAATCAATCGCGAGCGCGACATGGCGCGCGCGCTGAGGCTGGCGTCGGGTCATGAACCGGCGATGGTCTGGCACGCCGAGACCTCGCTGCCCGACGGGCACCGATCTCGTGGTGGTGCCGGGCGGATTTTCCTACGGCGATTACCTGCGCTGCGGCGCCATCGCCGCGCGCGCGCCTGTGATGGATGCGGTGCGCGACTTTGCGGCCAAGGGCGGCCTCGTGCTCGGCGTCTGCAACGGTTTCCAGATCCTCTGCGAGGCCGGCTTGTTGCCCGGCGTGCTCATGCGCAATGCGCGGCTGAAATTCATCTGCCATGACGTGCATCTGCGGGTCGAACGCTCCGATACGCCGTTCACGCGCGGCTACAATGCCGGCCAGGTCATCCGCGTGCCGATCGCGCATGGCGAGGGCAATTACGAGGCGGATGAAGAGACGCTGAAGCGGCTCGAAGGCGAGGGCCGGGTGCTCTATCGCTACTGCTCCGCCGACGGCGCGGTCGACGAACGCTCCAACATCAACGGCGCCGCGCAATCGATCGCCGGCATCGTCAACGAGCGCGGCAATGTGCTCGGCATGATGCCGCATCCGGAAAACCACGTCGAAGACATCATGGGCTGCACCGACGGCCGCGGCCTGTTCGCAGGCCTGGTCGCGCATCTGGAGCGCGCGGCGTAAGACAATTTAATCGTTTCAAAGAGCCTCATGAACCAGCCGCAAATCACTCCCGAACTCGTCGCCAGCCACGGGCTGAAGCCGGACGAATATCAGCGCATTCTCGAACTGATCGGCCGGGTGCCGAGTTTCACCGAGCTTGGAATTTTCTCGGCGATGTGGAACGAGCATTGCTCGTACAAGTCCTCACGGCTGCATCTGCGGGGCCTGCCCACCAAAGCGCCGTGGGTGATTCAGGGACCGGGCGAAAACGCCGGGGTGATCGACATCGGCGACGGCCAGGCGGTCGTGTTCAAGATGGAGAGTCACAACCATCCGAGCTACATCGAGCCCTATCAGGGCGCGACGACGGGTGTCGGCGGCATCCTGCGCGACGTGTTCACGATGGGCGCGCGCCCCATCGCCTGCCTCAATGCGCTCAGTTTCGGGGCGCCGGAGCATCCCAAGACCCGTCATCTGGTTTCGGGCGTCGTGGCCGGTGTTGGTGGCTACGGCAATTCGTTCGGGGTGCCGACGGTTGGCGGGCAGGTGCGTTTCCACACCCGCTATGATGGCAACATCCTCGTCAATGCGATGGCGGTCGGCCTCGCCGATACCGACAAGATTTTCTACGCGGCGGCCTCGGGCGTGAACATGCCGATCGTCTATCTCGGCTCCAAGACCGGCCGCGACGGCATTCACGGCGCTTCGATGGCGTCGGCCGAATTCGACGACGACTTGGCCGAGAAGCGCCCGACCGTGCAGGTCGGCGATCCCTTCGCCGAAAAGCTGCTGCTCGAAGCCTGCCTCGAAATCATGGAAGCCGATTGCGTGATCGCGATCCAGGACATGGGCGCGGCGGGGCTGACTTGTTCGGCGGTGGAGATGGGCGCCAAGGGTGACCTCGGCGTCGATCTCGATCTCGACGCGGTGCCGACCCGTGAAACCGGCATGAGCGCCTATGAGATGATGCTCTCGGAAAGCCAGGAGCGCATGCTGATGGTGCTCAAGCCCGAGAAGGAAAAACAGGCCGAGGCGATCTTCCGCAAATGGGGGCTGGATTTCGCTGTCGTCGGCTACACCACGCCGAGCAAGCGCTTTGTGGTGAAGCATGGCGGCGACGTCATGGCCGACCTGCCGATCAAGGAACTCGGCGACGAAGCGCCGCTGTATGATCGGCCGCATGTCGAAATCGCCGCTGCTGCCGGTGATCCATGCGCGCGAGGTTAAGCCCCCGATCGGTATCGCGGCCGCGCTGGAAAAACTGATCGCGACGCCGGAGCTCTGCTCAAGGCGCTGGGTGTGGGAGCAATATGACCACGTCATTTTGGGCAATACCGTGCAGCGGCCAGGCGGCGATGCCGCGGTGGTGCGGGTGCAGGATGGCCCAAAGGGCCTGGCGCTGACGGTCGATGTCACGCCGCGTTATTGCGAGGCCGATCCCTATCAGGGCGGCATGCAGGCCGTGGCCGAGGCCTGGCGTAATATCACGGCGGTCGGCGGCCGGCCGCTGGCGATCACTGACAATCTGAATTTCGGCAATCCGGAGCGGCCGGAAATCATGGGCCAGTTCGTCGGCTGCCTGAAGGGCATCTCGGAAGCCTGCCGTGCGCTCGACTTCCCGGTCGTGTCCGGCAACGTCTCGCTCTACAACGAGACCAACGGCCGCGGCATCCTGCCGACGCCTTCGATCGGCGGCGTCGGCCTGCTCGATGATTTCACCAAATCCGCAACACTTGCGTTCAAGGCCGAAGGCGAGGCGATCCTGCTGATCGGCGACACCCAGGGCTGGCTCGGGCAGTCGGTTTATTTGCGCGATATCTGCGGCCGCGAAGAGGGCGCCCCGCCGCCGGTCGATCTCGCAGCCGAAAAGCGCAACGGCGATGTGGTGCGCGGCATGATCCATGCCGGCACCGCGACCGCTGCGCATGATATTTCCGACGGCGGGCTGTTGATTGCGCTGGCGGAGATGGCGATAGCGGGTGGGATCGGCGCACGGCTGCAGGCTGCGCCGGGAGAGACCGTGCCGCATGCCTGGTGGTTCGGCGAAGATCAGGCGCGTTACATCGTCACGATGCCGGCCGATCAGGCCGCTCTGGTGCTGGCGAAGATGAAGGGCGCCGGCGTGCCGTGCGCGCGCATCGGTACCACCGGTGGCGACGCGATTGCCGTTGCGGGTGAGACGCCGGTTTCGGTGGCATCGCTCAAGGCCGGCTTCGAGAGCTGGTTTCCGGCCTACATGAACGGCAAGGCCTAAAGTCCTCTCACAGCATATGCGCCATCCAGGGATCTTGCGGCTGCCACAACGGGCAGGCCGCCCGATCGATGCTGACGGCTCCCGCGTGCCGCGGGAACCAGTTCCACCGCCCGAAGTTAGATTAGCGATGTCGATGGACCGCCGATCCGGCGGCGAACGCTGGAGGAGCGGGCGATGACAATTCTGAAATGGGCGCTGATCTTCTTTCTGGTGTCCGTGGTCGCTGGCGTGCTTGGTTTCACCGGCATATCGGCAGCGTCAGCCGACGTCGCCCGCTTCCTGTTCTACGTCTTTGTTGTGATCTTCCTGGTGCTGCTGATACTTGGGCTCACCATCTTTCGGGCGTGACTCGGCGAACCGGGTTCGCACGCTTGCTGGGGCTTGTCATGCCCGGGCAGAAGCGCGCCTTCGCGCTGGATGTCCCGGGCATCTGAGCTTCAGCAAACAGAAATTCGTGGATGGCCGGACCAGCCCGGCCATGACGAAAGAGTGGAATTGTCCGCTGAGTCTTTAGACCACTTCCTCGATCTTGACCTTGTCCGGATAGAACGCGAGGTGGCCGGTGATTTCCGTCATCGCCGGAAACGGCGTCTCGTAGGTCCAGATCGAATTCTCGATGGTCTTGCCGTCGGTAACGACGCTGAAATAGCTCGCATCGCCCTTATAGGGGCAATGCGTCGAGCGGTCGGTGCGCGCCAACAGGGCCATATTGGTGTCCTCGCGCGGCACATATTGCACCGCGGGGTAGCTCGCTTCCTTCAGCGTCAGCGCATGAGTGGTATCGGCGATCACGACGCCGCCAGCGGAGACGCGGATGCGTTTCGGGTTCGCGGTGATGGTGATCGGGTGGTCAGGACCGGGAAGTTTCATGGTTGTAAGCCTTTTCGGTCAGCCCGTTGTGATCGTGCAAAACGATCCTTCCGGCTTTGCAATGCTCGGATCGGGAATATAGTGCGACGGCGCGTGACATCCAGAGCGTGATCGGCAAAAGTGCACCTTGGTTTTGCGTCCCCGGCGGATCATGCGCTAGGGTATCCACGCTAATTTCAGGCGCCCGAGCAGCGAAGCCGGGTGCCGTTCGAAATGCCGGATGGGAGAAGTTTGGGATGCCGATGGACGCCCACGATATCGAATCGATGATCAAGGCAGCTATCCCCGACGCCGAGGTAACGATCCGCGATCTGGCCGGCGATGGCGATCACTATGCGGCGACCGTGATTTCTGCATCGTTCCGCGGCAAATCCCGGGTTCAGCAGCACCAGATCGTCTATCAGTCGCTGAAAGGACAGATGGGCGGGGTGCTTCACGCGCTGGCGTTGCAGACCGGGGTACCTGGCGGACCCGGGATACCGGAAAGCTGATCAAGGACCGACGGGACGGGCGGCGCCATGGCCGTAGACCAGGAACGCGGCCCGTTATTTCGCCCGCCGAACCAGCCCAACCGCGTTACCTACGCTGAACTGTTTTTCGATCTGGTGTTCGTATTCGCGGTCACGCAGATTTCGCATACCCTGCTGGACCAATTCACCGCGCTTGGGGCGCTTGAGACCACCCTGCTGCTTTTGAGTGTGTGGTGGGCGTGGGTCTACACCTCCTGGGTCACCAACTGGCTCAATCCTGAACTGACGCCGGTTCGTATCCTGCTGTTTTTGCTGATGCTCGGCGGCCTCGTGCTGTCCACCTCAATTCCGAAGGCTTTCGAAAGCAGGGGTTTGTGGTTCGCGCTGGCCTATGCCGGGATGCAGCTCGGCCGGACCCTATTCTGGCTGCTATCGACGCCGCGAGCGAGAACCCTGGCGCGCTTGAATGCGTTTCGGGTCCTGGTCTGGCTGTCGATGTCGGCAATCTTCTGGATTGCGGGCGGCCTTGCGGAAGGACAGCAGCGGCTGGTGCTTTGGGCGGTGGCGCTGGGCATCGAATACGTCTCCCCGGCGATGCGGTTCTGGATTCCGAAATACGGCGCGTCGTCGGTGACCGACTGGTACGTCGACGGCGGTCATATGGCCGAGCGCTGCGCCGGATTCATCATCATCGCGCTCGGTAAATCCATCGTCGTCACCGGCGCGACCTTCGCCGATCTCGCCTGGACCACAGCAACCGTGACCGCCTTCCTGTCGGCCTTTATCGGTGCGCTCGCGATGTGGTGGATCTATTTCCATAAGGGCGCCGAGGCCGGCTCCGAACTTATTTCAAAATCGAGTGAATCCGGACGTCTGGCGAGACTGGCCTATACCTATCTGCATTTGCCGATCGTGGCCGGAATCATCCTTTCCGCCGTGGCCGATGACCTCGTGCTGACGCATCCGGCTGACCGTTCCGATCTCAAGACGGTGCTGAGCGCGATCGGCGGCCCGCTCTTGTTTCTGCTCGGAACCATCCTGTTCAAGCACGCCATTCGCGGCTGGCTTCAGCTCTCGCATGTTGTCGGTATCGTGGCACTTGGCGGGCTCAGCTGGTTCGCCAGCGAGCTATCGCCGTTGATGCTGTCGATCCTGACCACAGGGGTCATGATCGTCGTCGCGCTATGGGAGACGGTTTCGCTGCGATCCGGCAAGGCCGAGTCGCACACAGAGTTGCGGTCTGAAAAGCCTCAGTCCGACGCCACCAGTGCGTGAACCGAAAACATGCCTGCGGGATCGGTCCACGATTCCAGCGGCGTCCAGCCCGAGCCGCGTGCCAGCGCGGTGAAGCGATCGAGGCTGTATTTATAGCTGCTCTCGGTGTGGATGCTTTCGCCGGCGCGGAACGAAAAACTCCGGCCAAGGATGCGCGCGGTCAGTGCTTTCTTGCTGATCAGGTGCATTTCGATGCGATGCCGCTCGCGATTGTAGATCGCGCGATGAATGAACGCGCCGACGTCCAGATCGCCGTCCAGTTCGCGGTTGATGCGATGCAGCACATTGAGATTGAAGCGCGCGGTGACCCCGGCGGCATCATTATAGGCGTCATATAATACCCGCTCGTCCTTCTCGAGATCGACGCCGATCACCATCCGTGCGCCTTGTCCGAGAATGTCGCGGGCGCTGCGCAGGAAGGCGCAGGCCTCATGGGGCTCGAAATTTCCGAGCGTCGACCCCGGAAAAAACCCGACCTTTGGCATCGCACTGACCGCCGCCGGCAATTCGAACGGCGCGGTAAAATCCGCCGCGACCGGATAGACGTCGAGGTCGGGGAAGTCTGCGCGCAGGGCGTCGGCCTGCAATTCAAGGAAATCGCCGGAAATGTCCACGGGCACGTAGGCGCTGAACGCGCATTCGTTCAATAGCAGCCGCACCTTGGTGGTAGCGCCTGCGCCGAATTCCACCAGCGCCGCCCGCTTGGGGATAAAGGCCGATATCGCGCGGCTGCGGTCACGCAGGATCGTGAGTTCGGTGCGGGTCGGGTAATATTCCGGCAACACCGTGATCTGTTCGAACAATTCCGAGCCGGTGGCGTCGTAGAAATATTTCGGCGACAGCCGTTTTGGATGCTGCGACAAATCTTCGATCACGTCGCGGGCAAAGGCTGAGGTTTTTTCGTCGAAGGGATGCGCTTTTGCCAGGGCGGCAGCGTGCACATTCATGACAATCTCCTGAACGCGCTTTCCGGCGCGGTTTGATTTTGCTGAATATCAGCCGGCATAATCGGCAAGACGAAGTCCCGTGAATTGCCAGCGGTGATGCGGATAAAAGAAGTTTCGATAGGTGATACGGCTATGCCCCCGAGGAGTTGCAAGCGACGAGCCGCGCAGCACCAACTGGTTGACCATGAACTTGCCGTTGTATTCGCCGAGCGCGCCCTCGATGGCCCGGTATCCGGGATAGGGTGCATAGGCGCTGCGGGTCCACTGCCACACGATCCCGAAGGCGTCATGGAGATGGCCGGCGCGGGCGGCGACCTCCCACTCCATTTCGGTCGGTAAATGCTTGCCGCTCCAGCGCGCAAACGCGTCGGCTTCGTAATAGCTGATGTGGCAGACCGGGCTCAAGGGATCGACCGGCTTCAATCCGCCGAGGGTCATCATTTGCCACTCGCCGCCGACCTGCCGCCAGTGACCGGGGGCCTGCCATCCTTCGTTGCCGACAGCGGCAAAACCGTCCATCAGCCAGAGCGTCGGCGTCGTGTAACCACCGTCCGCCATGAAGGCAAGCCACTGCGCATTGGTGACGAGGTTGCGCGCGAGCCGGACCGGACCTACCAGCGCGCGGTGCGCCGGCTTTTCATTGTCGAAATGAAACGTATCGTCGGCATGCCCGATGCTGTGGATGCCTTCGGTCAGAAGCACCCAGTCCTCAGCGCGAGCTTCGTTGCTACCCGCGCGAACTTCGTGGCCGGCGCCGGTTGAGGCCGGAAACGTCCACAGCGGATCGTAAGCCGGTGGGATCGGATTTTGCGCAAACGCGTGCAGGATATCGGTCAGCATCAATTCCTGATGCTGCTGTTCGTGATTGAGGCCGACTTCCACCAGCGGTGCGATGGCGGTCAACACGTCCTCGCCGGCCTCGTGAAAGAACTTGACCACGGCAGCGTCGACATGACGGCGGTAGGCCGTGATTTCATCGGCGCTCGGTCGGGTCAGGTGGCCGCGCTGGTGCCGGGCGTGCCGAGGGCCGGCGCTGAC
This sequence comes from uncultured Alphaproteobacteria bacterium, assembly GCA_963811915.1. GTDB lineage: Bacteria > Pseudomonadota > Alphaproteobacteria > Rhizobiales > Xanthobacteraceae > Bradyrhizobium. Next base: position 287,721 of record CAWETC010000008.1, on the reverse strand, counting down.
ATAGTAGGAATTGAACAGGAAGGCATAGTCGGGATGGAAGGGTTTGTAGCCCTTGCAGTGTTCGCCGAGCAGGAATTGCTCGAAGAACCAGGTGGTATGGGCGCGGTGCCATTTGGCCGGGCTGGCATCCGGCATCGACTGGATCAACTGATCCTCTGATGTCAGGGGGGCAGCGCGGCGCTCGGTCTCGTCTCGGACCGCAAGAAAGGCTTCCGCCAGATTCTGGGCTGGGTTGCCGGAATCGGAGAATAATGACGGGCAAGGGGTGGCGAGCGCGGCCGCAGCGGATGCTGGTTTCGTCACTGGTGTCTCCGGTTCGGGAAGAGAACGTTAGTCCGGCGGACCGGTTCCCCAAAAACAGCCTGTCCTAGATAGGGGCTTTCGTCGGGGATAAAAGCCTCCGGGGGCACGTTCCAAGGTATGATGTTGTTTACCCGCCGGCCGTGGTCAAGGCCCCGGTCAAACCTGTGCATGCCAGCTCTTCGCCATTTTACTTTGGATGCACAATGGTTTGGGATACATATATAGCAGTGTCGGGTTTGACGGACTGATGCCGGCCCGAGAGGTTATGCCGCAGGGGTTGTGCCCAAAAGGAAGCGAATATGAGCATCGAACAATTCATCGAAAATGAAGTGAAGTCGAACGACGTCGTGCTGTTCATGAAGGGAACACCGCAGTTTCCGCAGTGTGGTTTTTCGGGACAGGTCGTGCAGATTCTCGATCACGTCGGGGTCGGCTACAAGGGTCTCAATGTCCTTGAGTCCGCCGATCTGCGTAACGGCATCAAGACCTACTCCAATTGGCCGACCATTCCGCAGCTTTACGTCAAGGGCGAGTTCGTCGGCGGTTGCGACATCATCCGCGAGATGTTCCAGGCCGGTGAACTACAGCAGCTTCTTGCCGACAAGGGCGTCGTCGTCAGCGCGCCCGCTACCGTCTGAGTTTGACCGCGCGCCAGATCGGCCCGGCGCGGCTGGAAGTTACCGTCGCCGATATTGCGACGCTTGGCGTTGACGCCATTGTCAACGCTGCGAACAGTTCTCTGCTCGGCGGCGGCGGTGTGGACGGCGCGATCCATCGCGCGGCCGGCCCCGGGCTTCCGGCGGAATGCCGCACCCTTCATGGCTGCGAAACCGGCGACGTCAAAATCACCCGAGGATATCGGTTACCGGTGCGGCATGTGATTCATGCCGTCGGCCCGGTCTGGCACGGCGGAAGCCAGCGCGAAGACGAGGCGCTGGCGTCGTGCTATCGCCGCGCCATCGAACTGTGCCAGACCCACAGCCTCGCTTCGGTGGCTTTTCCCGCGATTTCCACCGGGGTCTATCGTTTCCCTGCTGGATCGGGCGGCGCGGATCGCGGTCGCGACAACGGTGGATGCACTGGCGGCCGCGCCGTCGCTCAGGCTGGTCACCTTCTGTTGTTTTTCAAACGACAGCGCCCGGTTGCATACGAAAGCATTGGCTGAATTCGGCGACCCTTGTGCCGATTGAGCCGGCGGCTACATTCCGAGAATAGGAATTCGGGGGAACGACCAGGAGCGGCGAATGAATTCTCGATACGTCATGCGGTCGCTGATCTCAGTCGCGCTGCTGACGTTCGCTGCGATACCGCTGGCTTTAGCGGAGGGCAGCTTCGATCCTCCCGCCGGCGCCCATTTCAATCAGCAAAAACTGCAGCGCGTCAGTGATTTTTTGCGCGGGCAGGTTGCGGACGGCAAGATCCCCGGTGCAATTCTGCAAATCCGGCAGCATGACAAGACAGTCTATCACGAATTCTTCGGCGTGCGCGATGTCGCGACCAAGATGCCGATGACCGATGACACCATCTTCCGCCTTTTCTCGATGAGCAAACCGATCACCTCAGTCGCGGCGATGATGCTGATCGACGAGGGAAAACTCAGGCTCGACGACCCCGTCGACAAATACATTCCGTCGTTCGCCCGCACCAAGGTCGGTGTCGAAAAGAAAGCCGCGAACGGCGAAAAGGTGCTTGACCTGGTTCCGCCGAACCGACCGATCACGATTCTCGACCTGATGACGCAGACATCGGGGATTACCTATGGCTTCTACGGCGACAGCATGGTCCGGCAACTTTATCGCGACGCCAAAATCTATGACGGCGATTTCGACAATGCCGAATTCGCCGAACGCATCGCCCGGCTTCCGTTGGCAGTACAACCGGGTACGGTGTGGGATTACGGCCACTCGACCGACATTCTGGGACGCGTCATCGAAGTCGTGTCGGGAAAATCGCTGTTGCAGTTCGAGAAAGACAATCTGTTTGGGCCGCTCGGCATGACCGGCACCGGCTTTTTCGTGCGCGATCCTGCAAGATACAAGTTGATTGCGCAGCCGATGCCTGACGACAACGATTTCAAGGTTGGCTATGACAATAACCCCGAGCATGTCAGGGAATGGGAATCCGGTGGCGGCGGGATGTTCTCGACCATGGCCGACTATGCGCGGTTTTCGCAGATGCTGCTCAACGGCGGCAGCCTCGACGGCAGGCAATATCTCAGTCCGAAGGCGTTTGCGTCAATGGCATCGGATCATGTGGGGCCGGGCTCCGGCGTGGCGCACGCTTTTTTCTATTTTCCCGGTGACGGCTTCGGCTACGGGCTCGGTTTCGGCGTGCGCACCGGTCCCGGCCAGGCCAAACCGCCCGCGCCGGGTTCGCTCGGCGAACTGAAATGGGACAGCGCCAGCGGCTGCTATTTCGTGATCGATCGCAAGGAGGATATGTTTTTTGTATTGATGGAACAGACGCCCACCGAGCGCGGGCGCATCCAGGCGGCGGTGAAGAAGCTGATTTATGAAGCGATGGAGAACTGACGGTTTCGCGCGCCGCTTCGCCGCGGCGGGGCTCGCATTCCTGGTTGTCGCGGTCGCTTTTGCTGGTCCGGATGTCAGTCGCGCGGAATCGCCATCGCCGGTGCGAGCCGGTTTTTCGCCGGAAAGGCTGCAACGCGTCGGCGATTATCTCAGCAATGAGATTGCCACCGGTAAAGTCCCTGGCGCGGTCCTGCTGATCCAGCAGCACGGTCATCCCGTCTATTTCGAGAGTTTCGGCGTGCGTGATTTCGCAAGCCGGCATCCGATGACCGCGGATACCATCTTTCGTCTCTATTCGATGTCGAAGCCGATCACGTCAGTGGCGGCCATGATGCTGGTCGATGACGGCAAGCTTTCGCTGAATGATCCGGTTTCGAAATACATCCCGCCTTTTGCGGACGTAAAGGTCGGCGTCGAGAAGCCCGATGAAAACGGCAAGCCGGCGCTGGCGCTCGAGCCGGTCAAACGCCCGATCACGATTCTGGACCTGTTGCGCCACTCCTCGGGTCTCACATATGGCTTCTATGGCGACAGTGCGGTGCGTAAGCTCTATGCGCATTCGGGCCTGTTTGAGGGCGATTTCAACAACGCCCTGTTCTCTGAGCGCATTGCGAAACTGCCGCTCGCCGAGCAGCCGGGAACGCAATGGGATTACGGCCACTCGACCGACGTTCTCGGCCGCGTCATCGAGGTGGTGTCGGGCCTGTCGTTGTTTCAATTCGAGAAGCAGCGGCTGCTCGGTCCGCTCGGCATGACGCAGACCGCTTTCTATGTCGCCGATGCCGCGAAGCGGCCGCTGGTCGCCGAGCCGCTGCCGGCCGATCGCTTTGCAGGTCCGATCGCCGGTATCGTTGAGCCGATTTTGCCCAAGCGCTGGGAATCCGGCGGGGCGGGCATGGTCGGGACAACAGGGGATTATGCGCGTTTTGCACAAATGCTCCTTAACGGCGGCACCTTGGACGGCAGGCGTTATCTCAAGCCGGAGACGGTCGCCCTGATGACTTCGGATCATATCGGGCCGGAGACAAAAATCGGCCGCGACCATTTCTACTTCCCGGGCGCCGACAGCGGCTTTGGCCTTGGCTTTGCGGTGCGAACCGCGCAGCCGCCAGATGCGCTGTTACCGGAAGGCGAATATCGCTGGGACGGTGTCGGCGGCACCTTCTTCTTTATCGATCCGAAGGACGACATGTTCGCGATTCTCATGATGCAGTCGCCATCGCAGCACGCGCGGATTCAAGCCGAGCTGAAGACGCTGATCTATCGGGCGCTGGGGAAATGAAAGCCGACGGCGAACGTTCCTTTGCACGGCTTGAAGTTTTGGGGTGGCGCGCCTTGGCGATCTAACTCGTTCTGGTTGTCGGATTTGCATTGAATCTGACGCCTTTCGCGCTAGGTCTGGCGGCGCTCGGAATCGTGATTGCCTGCACTCACGCGGCATTGTTCTATGGCTGGATGCCGCCCGATCGCTGATCCTGGGCTGGCGCGTCTCACGCCCCGCACAATCTCGCGCACCAGCCCAACCGTCTCCTCGATCATCGTCGCGGTGACATCGAGATGGGTGCAGGCCCTGATGCGGCCGTCCATCATGGCGACTAGCACGCCGCGTTGACGCAAACGCGCGACCATGTCGTCGCCGCCGATGCCGGCGCCGTCAGGCTTGAAGAACACCAGGTTGGTCTCAGGCTGCTGCACGTCGACGCCTGAGATCTGCGCCAATCCCCGCGCCAGCGCCCGGGCGTTGCTGTGATCCTCCGCCAGCCGGTCGACATGGTGATCGAGCGCGTAAGTGCAGGCGGCGGCGCAAATGCCCGCCTGGCGCATCGAGCCGCCAAGGCGCTGCTTCCAGCGCCAGACCTCGTCGATGAAATCGCGCGAGCCCGCGATGACAGCGCCGATGGGGGCCCCGAGTCCCTTTGAGAAGTCGATCCAGGCCGAAATCCCATCCCATCGTCATATCGTCGGCGGCGATGCCGGTCGCGACGCAGGCATTCAACAGTCGAGCGCCGTCCATGTGGGTGGCAAGGCCGTTCGATCTTGCGATCTGCGCGATCTCGTCGAGATCGGCTTTGCTCCAGATCGTGCCACCGCCGATATTGGCGGTCTGCTCGACGCTGACCACGGTCTGCGGCGGCTGATAGCGGGTGCGCGGGTGAAGCGCGGACCGAAAAGTCTCGGGCGTGAATTTTCCATCGGTTCCCGGCAGCGCGGTGATCTGGAATCCGCCAAGCGCCGCGTGGGCGCCGCCCTCGCGCGCGATGATATGTGCTGATCCGTGTGCCAGGATTTCATCGCCGGGCCGACAATGGACCAGCGTTGCCGCGACATTGCACATGGTGCCGGAGGGCATGAACACGGCGGCCTCCTTGCCAAGCAAACCGGCCACGCGCTCGCAGAGCAGATTAACGGAAGGGTCGTCGCCGATCTGTTCGTCGCCCACCTCGGCCCGCGTCATCGCTTCGCGCATCCCTTGCGTGGGGCGGGTCTGGGTGTCCGACAACAGGTTGATGCGGATCGGCGGTTGGCTGGGATCGCGTGGGGCAGGAGTGTACATGGCGGAGTCTCATTATTCACGACGTCATGCCGGGTTCATCCCGGCGATCCACGTCTTGCTTATTTCAAACCATAAAGACGTGGATGCCCGGGAGCGCAGACAAGTATACGTAGTCTGCGCAAGGCAGACCACTCTGCCCGGGCATGACGAAACAAAAAGGCCCCGGCAAAACCGGGGCCTTGGATCTCAGGTACGCTGACGATAACAATCAGCGCGAATAAAATTCGACGATCAGATGCGGCTCCATCTGGACGGCAAACGGCACGTCGGACAGATGCGGAATGCGGTTGAATTTCGCCGTCATCTTGGAGTGATCGACTTCGAGGAAGTCGGGCACATCGCGCTCGGAAAGCTGATTGGCCTCCAGAACGACGGTGAGCTGCTTGGAGGATTCCTTGACCTCGACCACGTCGCCGACCTTCAGCTTGAAGCTGGAGATGTTGACGCGCCGGCCGTTCACCTTGACGTGACCGTGATTGATGAACTGGCGCGCGGCGAACATGGTGGCCACGAACTTGGCGCGATAGATCACGGTGTCGAGGCGACGCTCGAGCAGGCCGATCAGGTTTTCACCGGTATCGCCCTTCATCCGGCCGGCTTCAACGTAAATGCCGTGAAACTGGCGTTCGCTGATGTTGGCGTAGTAGCCCTTCAGCTTCTGCTTGGCGCGCAGCTGCACACCGAAGTCGGAGAGCTTGCCCTTGCGGCGCTGGCCATGCTGGCCGGGGCCGTATTCTCGCTTGTTCACAGGGCTCTTCGGGCGGCCCCAGATATTCTGGCCCATACGGCGATCGATCTTGTATTTCGCCTCACTGCGCTTAGTCATCGCGTCCTCTTTGTAAAGTTTGAGTTTTGAGGAGACGCGCCCTCCTGTGCGCCGGGAATTTCCCGGAGCCGACAGGTCCAATCCCTAAAGCCAGGGAAATAGACCACGGGTCGCGAAACGCAACGCGGGCCGAAACCGGCCCGCGAGCAGGCGGTTTCTAGGGAGAAACCGCCGTTCTGTCAAACGATTAGACCTTGGTTTTTGGGACAAAAACCGGTCAATTCCTGGCGCACCGGTCAGGTTGCAACCGCCTGGACCGGTTTTGGCTCGCTCTGGAGCCTTTGGCCGCGCAATTCAGCCGCGATATCGGTATTCAGCACCTGTTCCAGCTGGGTCAGAACCTTCGCGATCAGGGCCGCGTCGGTAAGGCGGTGATCCCAGCGGATCAGGACATCGATGCTGTGGTCCGGCCCCAATACGCCATAGCTGAGGATATAGGGGCCGGGGCTGAGCGCATGAAGCTCGCCGGCCCCGTACGCGGCGACCGACGTCACCGCGACGTTGCCGAAATAATTGGCGTGCTGACGTCCGAAATTGGTGCCGATCAGCCAGATCAGGCGGCGCAGCGGCAGCGGCAGCCGCGTCGCCTGCAATATCTTGCGGAACGCCGGCACCTCATCGACCGGAGCGTCCTTGGCATGCCGGATCAGCGCATCGACCTCGGTCAGCGGCAACTCCTCCGCCGCCGTGACTTTCTGCGGCAGCACGCAATCCTCGCCGTCTTCGACGCGCGCGATCGCAACCGCGGCGACACTGCGGGGCAGTTCATAGAAATGCGGCCACGGCCATTTGGCGTACAGCGTGCGCAGCACCGGCTCGTCTTTCGCCACCAGGCAGAACGCCTTGACGAAGATCGCCGCAAAGCCGGGTGGTTGCGCGGTCATTCCGCGGGCCTCGATCAGTTGGCGGATATTCAGGGTTCGCCGCAGCGAGACGAACGGCACCCGGATCGAGGCATGCATCAGGTCTGCGAGAAAACGGCGCGGCTGTGAGATTTTTCGAACCGTTCCGCGCATCTTTCGCTCGAATTCCTGCCGCTCAAATTCCTGCAACGACCGAGATAACTGCCGGGTGCCCGTCCACGGGCGGCCAAGTTAGCACGAAACATCGGACCCGATGTCGGATGGTTCATCTCGGCGGTCAGGTATTGCGCAGCGTACGCTAGTAGAAAGATATTGAAAATGCTTACGATTTTGTCATGTTGCGGCCTGCGAACCACCGCGAGAAGCCGCTTCCTTGCCGGTCGGAAGCTGCTCTGAGCGGAAGCGGCAAGACCTGCTTCAGCGCTTGATCCCGTCGAAACTCGCCGCGATGCCCCGCGCAAACAGCGACCAATCGAAGCCGAGAGCCAGCCCCACATAACCCCGTTCGATCATCTGGTTTGCCTGCTCGGGGGTGCGTGCCACACCGCCGATCGGAACGCCGCTCTTGAGGATGCCAGCCTCCGCGCGAGCGATCAGCGCGAGCACATCGGGATCGTCGGTGCGGCCCCGTCTATCGATGCTGGTTGCGAGATCGCCGGGGCCGATCACCGCGATGTCGATGCCGGGCACCGCCATGATCTCGTCGATGCGTTCGACCGCCTCGACATGCTCAATCGTGATCATGCAGATCATGTCATCGTCAGCGGTCGCCATATAATCGGGCATCGAAACACCCCAGCGAAATGGCGCATGAAACGGTCCCCACAGCCGCTCGCCGCGCGGCGGGTAGCGCACGCTGCGCACGGCCTTTTCGGCGTCCTGGCGGTTGCAGATCATCGGAAAATTGATTCCGAGAGCGCCGATATCCATCGGCGCCTTGGCGAGCCAGGGCTCGTTGGCGGCGATCCTTGCCAGGGGTATGCATGAAGTACCTGACGTGGCCGTTATCATGCCGTGCGCGGAGCCGAGATCGATCGGACCGTGCTCGAGGTCGACGATGATCCAGTCGAATCCCGAACGGGCCATGATCTGTACCGTCGCAATGCTGGGAATGGTCGCAATGGCGCCAAAGGTAGGACGCCCCTCGCGCCACAGCTGGCGCAGGCGGTTGAGCGGGGCGGGCTTCGCTTGTGACAATTTCGAAGCTCCGGAAGTGAGAGGGACCAGTTCGAAGCGACACCTTAACTCGCAAAAATCACGACATCTCGTGGCAACTATTTTATGGGAATGATTTCTGGTTGCCAATCGGCCGTTGCAATCAGCCTGGCGCGGGACCAGAGCGACGCTCCTGCAAGGGCGAGTTCAAGGGAATGTTCATGATCATCAATCGACGCACCTTGTTGGCGGCCGCGTCAGGTCTGGCCGTCTGGCCAGCGCTCGCTGAGGAATCGCAGCTTATGCTCACTGCTTACGAGCGCGAAACTGGCGGCCGGATCGGCCTCTACGCCGAAAACCTTTTAACGGGCGCGAAGATTGCGTGGCGGGCTGAAGAGCGTTTCGTCATGTGTAGTACCTTCAAGGCCTCGCTCGCCGCGTTCGTGCTGGCGCGTGTCGACCGTGGCCAGGATCAATTGGAAAACATGATCGGCTTCGGTCCTGAAGATCTTCTCGACTACGCCCCGGTGGCCAGGCAAATCTTGCCAGGGCGACCATGTCGGTGGCGGACATGTGCGAGGCCGCCGTTGAGCTCAGCGACAACACTTGCGCCAACCTGTTGCTGGCAAAAGTAGGCGGTCCGACGGCCCTGACTACATTCTGGCGCTCAATGGGAGACGAGGTCACGCGTCTCGATCACAATGAGCCGGAGCTAAATCGCTCCGCACCGGGTGATCCAAACGACACGACTACGCCCGCTGCCATGGCGGGCAATCTTCGCCGCTTGCTGCTTGGCGAGGTGTTATCGCAACGCTCGCGCGAATATCTCACCGGGTGGATGTTGAACTGCAAGACGGGGAACAACCGGCTGCGAGCGGGCTTGCCGGGGAATTGGCGCGTTGCCGACAAGACCGGCAACAATGGCAAGGATGCGGCCGGCGACATTGCCTGACCTGGCCCCGTTCAGGCGCACCGACGCTGGTCTGCGTTTACACCCAGGGCGGCTCGCCAACCGCGCGGCAGCTTGAAGCAATATTTGCAGAAATCGGTCGGATGGTGGGTCGGCGGTTGGGCTAAGTTTCCGACCCAGGAATTCAGGTCGGAACGCGGCCACCAAAAAACGGCGTTAACGCCTCGCTCAGTGCGTGCGGCCGCCCGGAGGTGAAAATCATTTCGGCGCCGGCGTGATCGGCTTCGTCCCCTGCGGGCCCAAGCAAGTCTGCAACGCGCCGTGCAATCGCGGGCGCAGGATCGATCCACTCCACCGGCCATGGCGCGAGCCTGACCAGCCGGTCCATCAGCAACGGGTAATGGGTGCAGGCCAGCACGATAGTGTCGGTACGCTCCGCGGCGCCTTCGCCGTCGGTGACAAAACATGGTGACAGTTCTGCCGATATTTCGGGGTCGCCTACCTCAAAACCATTCAGCGCCGCTTCAGCAAGCGAGGCGAGTTCCGCCGAGCCCACCAGCGTGACTTCGCAACCCTGCGCGAAATCGCGGATCAGCGCCCTGGTGTATTCGCGCTGGACCGTACCTTTGGTGCCGAGCACCGACACGCGCTTTGTTTTCGAACGCGCGCAGGCCGGCTTGATCGCGGGCACCGTCCCGACAAAAGGCACTTTGTATCGTTCACGAAGATGCGACATCACCAGCGTCGAGGCGGTATTGCAGGCGATTACGACCAGATCGGGGGCATGCGCGGCGATCAATTCGCCGATCAGAGGCACCACGCGGGCGACGATGTGCTCCTCGCTGTGGTGGCCGTAGGGAAAGAATGCATCGTCGGCGACATAGACATAATGCGCGTCGGGCCGCGTCCGGACGATTTCGCGCAAGACCGTGAGGCCGCCGAGGCCAGAATCGAAAACGAGAATCGTCGCAGGTGCTGACACCGCGCGATCCTAGCCGATCCGAAGTTAACGTTCACTGTTTTTGCGCACCAACCAAGGGCTGCGCGGCGTCAATGGGGTACCGGAACTATTTCGAATGATTCAATTGGCACGGGTTTTAACAGAGCGCTATCAAGGCCGCTGGCCGGAACGTACAGACCGTGCGCCCGCGGCCGCCCGCCACGCAAGATCCTTCGCGCATGAATTCCAAGGCAACGCAGACATGATTCGAAATACGACGGCGAGCTGGGGCAGCGTTGCGCGATGGTTTCACTGGATTCTGGGCGTGGCGATCATCGGCATGCTGGCATACGGATGGTGGATGAATTATATTCCGGCGCGGCCCGATCGCTTTTTCCATCGCTCAATTCACGCCGATATCGGTTATCTGATCCTGCTGCTGATGGTGCTGCGCCTGATCTGGCGCGGTATTAATCCGACGCCGGCATTGCCGTCGGATACGTCCTCGTGGCACCGGCTAGCGGCGCGCATCAGCCATACCGCGTTATATGCCGCGGTCACTCTCGTAGCGATATTAGGGTGGGCGCATTCCGGCGCGCGCACGCCGAATTATGCGAGTTTTTTCGGTCTGTTCAACGTGCCGCAGTTCACCTCGCCGGACAAGGCCGCGGCCTCCACCTACGAGAACTGGCACATCTACATGGCCTATGTGCTTTTGGCGCTGATCGTAATCCACATCGCGGCAGCGGCATGGCATCACTTCTTCAAACGCGATCGCGTCGCGGCCCGCATGCTTGACGGCGCGCCGGGCTGACCTCAATTTTCCAGCATCAGATCGGGCAGGGCACTGCGCCGGTCAGCTCTCGCCGAACACGCGCCTGAAGATCGTATCGACGTGCTTGAAGTGATAGCCGAGGTCGAATTGTTCGGCTATTTCGGCGTTGCTGAGATATCTCTTTACGTCGGCGTCTTGTTTCAGCAGCGTCTCGAAGTCGCCTTCGCCGCGCCACACCGGCATGGCGTTGCGCTGCACGAGTTTGTAGGCGTCCTCGCGGCTGCAGCCTTTTTGCGTCAGCGCGATCAAGAGCCGCTGTGAATGAACGAGGCCGCCGAGGCGATCGAGGTTCTTCTGCATGTTCTCGGGATAGATCAGCAGCTTGTCGACCATTCCCGCGAGACGGATAAGGGCAAAATCCAGCGTCACGGTAGCATCGGGGGCGATCATGCGTTCGGCCGATGAGTGCGAGATATCGCGCTCATGCCACAGCACGACATTCTCCATCGCCGGCGTCACATAGGCGCGCACCATGCGGGAGAGGCCGGTGAGGTTCTCCGACAGCACCGGGTTGCGCTTGTGCGGCATTGCCGAGGAGCCTTTCTGGCCCTCGGAGAAGAATTCCTCGGCTTCCAGCACCTCGGTGCGTTGCAAGTGCCGGATTTCGGTGGCGAGGCGTTCGACCGAGGCGGCGATAACCCCGAGCGTGGCGAAATACATTGCGTGGCGGTCGCGCGGGATCACTTGGGTCGAGATCGGCTCCGGCGTCAGGCCCATGGCCTTGGCGACGTGTTCCTCCACGCGCGGGTCGATCTGCGCGAAGGTGCCGACCGCGCCCGAGATGGCGCAGGTGGCGATTTCCTTGCGGGCGATCACCAGCCGCTCGCGGGCGCGGGTAAATTCGGCATAGGCGTAGGCAAGCTTCAACCCGAAGGTCACCGGTTCGGCGTGGATGCCGTGGGAGCGACCTATGGTTGGCGTCATCTTGTGCTCGAAGGCGCGCTTTTTCAGCGCCGCCAGCACCTTGTCGATATCGGATATCAACAGGTCGGCGGCGCGGGTCAGTTGGACGTTGAGGCAGGTGTCGAGCACGTCCGAAGAGGTCATGCCCTGGTGCACGAAGCGCGCCTCGGGGCCGACGATTTCCGCCAGATGCGTCAGGAAGGCGATGACGTCGTGCTTGGTCTCGCGCTCGATCGCGTCGATCCGCGCCACGTCGAAGATGACATCGCGGGCCTTGGTCCAGACTGCCTTGGCGGCCTCTTTCGGAATGACGCCGAGTTCTGCCAGTGCATCAGCGGCATGCGCCTCGATTTCAAACCAGATCTTGAAGCGGGTCTGGGCCTCCCAGATGGCGGCCATTTCCGGGCGGGTATAGCGGGGGATCATCGACGACTCTGGGTTTTCTGGGGTTATGCGGCGCTTTAGCAGAGCAGCGCAGAGGAGACAAACGCCAGCCGGGGCGGGAGGGCGATCGCCTCCGGGCCCACTTCGCAAGCCCTAAGTCACGAAATATTGACTGACAGATATTGAAATCTGTCAGCGAGATATGCTATATCCACCTTCGACGCCGGTACGAAGCGTCATCCCGGCGCGCCAGCAAATCGATTGCGAGCCGGGGTTTGCAGAGGATTTTGCCATGACCATCGAGCTCTTTTATCTGACCGCCCAACTCCAGCGCTGGCTCAACATGCGTGTCGCCCGTCATCTAGCGGCGCAGGCCGAGAGGTTGACGCGCTAAGGAGACCGCGACACGCTTTACCCCGCTACAGACGGGAATGCTTCACAGCGAGAAAGTGACGGTGCGCGTATGAACGAGACACTGGTCCTGACCCCTGAGCGAATTCTCGAGGTGACTGAGGACGTGCTGCGCCGCTACGGGCTGGCTAAGGCGACAGTGGTCGATGTCGCCCGGGCGCTCGATGTGAGCCATGGCAGTGTCTACCGTCATTTTCCAAGCAAGGCTTCGTTACGCGAAGCGGTGGCTAAACGCTGGCTCGACCGCGCCAGCGCACCGCTCGAGAAGATTGCGGAGGCCTCGGGGCCGGCTCCGGCAAGACTGGAGCGCTGGCTGCGCGCGCTGTTCGCTGCCAAGCAAAAGAAGTTGAGCGAAGACCCCGAGATGTTCGCCACCTACCTGACGCTGGCACGAGAGGCGTGCAAGGTCGTGAAGGCGCACAAGGAAGGTCTCATCGACCAGATAGCCTGCATCCTGTCGGACGGCGTGAAACAGGGTGTCTTTGAAGTCGCCGACGTCAAAAAGTCGGCACGCGCGGTTTTCGACGCCTCCATCCGCTTCCATCATCCCGCCCATTCCGACGAGTGGAGCGATCCGGCGCTGTCCGCGCGGACCGATGCCTTGCTGGCTTTGTTGCTCAGAGGTCTGGAAGCGCCGTGTAAAGGCTAAATGGCCTCGCCGCGCGCCAATGCGGCTGCGTTGCGGATCGCGGAAATATTGGCTTTGTAGCTTTCCATGGTGCCACCTTTGAATACCGCGGAGCCAGCGACAAAGGCATTGGCACCGGCCGCTGCAAGAGCCCCCGACACATCCGGGCCGACGCCACCATCGACCTCGACATCGATCGGGCGTCCCGCCGTCATCGCCCTGACGTCGCTGACCTTGCCGAGCGCCGAGCGAATGAAGGCCTGGCCGCCGAAGCCGGGATTGACCGACATCACCAGCACCAGATCGATCATGTCGATGACATATTCGATCGCCGAGATCGGCGTCGCCGGATTGAGCGCGACGCCGGCCTTCTTGCCGAGCGCGCGGATGGCCTGCAGCGAACGATGCAGATGCGGACCGGCCTCGGCGTGAATCGTGATGTGATCGCAGCCGGCCTTGGCGAAGGCCTCCAGATATGGATCGCAAGGCGAAATCATCAGATGCGCGTCGAAGATCTTCCTCGTATGCGGGCGCATCGCCTTGATGACATCAGGGCCGTAGGAAATGTTAGGGACGAAATGTCCGTCCATCACATCGAGGTGGATCCAGTCGGCGCCGGCCGCATCGACGGCGCGTACTTCTTCGCCCAGCCGGGCGAAATCCGAAGCCAGGATCGACGGCGCGATGACCAGGGGGCGTGACGCAAATTGCTCCGACATGTGCGCTTTCCCGAACCACGAGGTGTCCCAACGGCTTCGGGTAACATGCACAAAGCCCGGGGGCAATGTAAGGGCATGATAGGCGGAAAATTCTGCCGCAGCGGCACCAATTGCCGGGCGAGTCGGACAGTTCCAAATGGAAAAAATCTTTTATTTATTGGCTTTTCCGCGCTGGCACGGCGTTTGCTCATCTAAGGTTTTCAAGGTGAAGGCCGCGCTTTGCGGCGTTTGTCGGAGTTTTGCCATGCTGTTTGCTCTTGGCGCCGCGTCTGCTGCACTGGACGCCATCCAATCGTTGACCTCGTCGACCTCGTCGTCGAGCCAATCCACCGGCTTTAGCCAGGCCACGGCCGATATGTTCGGTCTCTCCGGGGGCGCGGCGGCGTCGGGAAGTTCAACGGCTCCGTCCGGGACCAGCGGCTTTTCGCCGATATCGCCGGCCACCATGAGCGCGCTGCTGGCGGCGCAGAGCCAGTCATCGACAGCGGCTACCACATCGGCATCGACCAGCCCGTCAAGCGCATTGCAGGACCTGTTCTCGCAGATCGATACCAATGGCAACGGCCAGATCACCAAATCAGAATTCGAAAACGCCCTCGGCGCCGGTGGAACCAACCTCGCGCAGGCCGACGACGTCTTCAACAAGCTGGATACCAACGGCGACGGTACGGTCAGCCTCGGCGAATTGTCGGCGGCGTTCAAGGGAGCCGGCAAGGGCGGCCATCACCACGCTCATATCGGTGGTTCCGAAGCATCGGGCGACAGCAGTGATCCTGGCAGCACCAACGCATCGAGCGCCGATCCGCTGCTGCAGGCGTTGCAGGCAGCCTCCTCAACCTCGGTGACCGGCAGCAGCGGAACGACCACGACCTCGCCCGCTTCCGGCAACGGATCACAGGCCGCGGCAACGTCGGCTGTGTCGTCGACCTCATCCACTGCGGCATCTTTATCTTACAGCAATATCGAACAGATGATTCAGCGCGAAGCCAGTGCGATCTCGTTCTCGGCCAATCCGCTTTCATTCAACGCCTGAGGCAGGTTGGACAGGTCGTCTGCCGCCGTCGTCGCGACCTATCCGAAATGGTCTTTCCACGCCGGCAGCGCGCCGGGGAAGGGCAATGCCACCGCCGTGTAGACGCCGCGTGCGATGGCGCGGGCCACCACATTGGCCGCGACCATGCCAAGTTCGGTCAGGCCGGCGAGGGGATCAACCGGTTTTTGGCCCGTCGCAGCGGCGAACAGCACGTCGCCGTCGAGTGGCGCGTGCACCGGATAGATCGCGCGGGCAAATCCGGTCTGTGCGATCATGGCAAGCCGCTTCGCCTGGGTTTTGGTCAGGTCCGCATCGGTCACGACCACCGCCAGCGTGGTGTTTTCAACCGGCGTCGCGCCAGGGCCGCCCTTGAGACGCGCCCTCAACATGTCCGGCGTGAACGACGCCGGCAATCCGCGTCCGCCAAACTCACCGTCGATCTCAAAGGGCGCGGCCCAGAACCACGGCCCATCGCCGACCGTCACACTGCCGACCGCATTGACCACCGCAAGGGCTGCGACGGTTACGCCGCCTTGCGTGACCGCTGAAGCCGAACCGATCCCGCCTTTGAAATTCGCGGTGGCGGTGCCGAATCCGGCACCGGCGTTGCCGAGCGCGAAATTCGTATCCGCCGCCGCGGCCGCGGCGTAGCCGAGTTCGCGGTAGGGCGCGAAACGGCCCCATTTCTTGTTGCCGCCATTGAGCAGATCAAAACAGATCGCGCCGGGAACGATTGGAATCAACGCTTCGCGCACCGCCAGGCCGCGGCCCTGTTCGGCGAGCCAGGCCTGCACCCCGCCGCCAGCTTCCAGCCCGAACGCCGAACCGCCGGCGAACGCGATGGCGTCGATCCGCTCCACCGTGTTGGCGAGATCGAGCAGGGCGCCTTCGCGGGTGCCTGGGCCGCCGCCGCGCACGTCGATCGCCGCCACCGCCGCCGTATCGAAAATCACCGCGGTAACGCCGGACGCCAGTGCCGCATCGTCGGCATGCCCAACGCGGACGCCGGCAATATCAGTGAGGAGATTTTTCATGGTGCAGGTCCGCCCGGTCTTGATCCGTCAGTCCCCGATATTTCGACATCAAATGCAAGTGGACTGGATATAGAGGTCTCGAATAATGCATCAACTGCCCAGCGCCTGCCTGATCATTCGCGCCAGATCGGATTTGCGATACGGCTTGGCGAGCAGCAACACGCCGGAGTCGAGCCGGCCGTGATGCACGATGGCATTCTCGGTATATCCTGACGTGAACAGCGTCTTGAGCGAAGGGCGCAGCTTCAACGCCTCGTCGACGAGCTGGCGGCCATTCATGGACCCCGGCATGATCACGTCGGTGAACAGCAGATCGATGGTGGCGTCGGTGCTGATGATGGTCATTGCTTCCGCGGCATTGCTTGCCTCGAGGGTCGTGTAACCAAGACTTCCGATCTGGGTAATGACATAGCGGCGCACCAGGGCGTCGTCCTCGACGACCAGTACAACCTCATCTCCTCCTTCAATGCTCGACGACACCAGCGTCTCGACGGGCGTCGCTTGCAGCCCGGTGGCGCGGGGCAAATAGAGCTTCACGGTGGTCCCGTGACCTTCCTCGCTGTAAATCTTGATATGCCCGTTGGACTGTTTGACGAAGCCGAACACCATGCTGAGACCAAGCCCGGTGCCTTTGCCGACTTCCTTGGTGGTAAAGAAGGGATCGAACACCTTGTCGAGGTCCGCGGCCGGAATACCCGAGCCGGTGTCGCTGATGGCGACCATGACGTAGTTTCCGACCGCCACCTCGCTGTGCATGGCCGCGTAGCTTTCGTCGAGATAGACATTGCAGGTCTCGAGAGCGAGCTTGCCGCCGGTCGGCATGGCATCGCGGGCATTGAGCGCAAGGTTCAAGATAGCTGTCGTGAGCTGGCTTGGATCGACCAAAGCTGTCGACGCGTCCTGCGCCAGCAGCGGATCGATCTGGATATGTTCACCGAGCGTCGGGCGCAGCAGCTTCACGGTTTCGAGAACCAGCGTGTTGACGTCGATCTCGCGCGGCTGCAACGGCTGCCGGCGCGCGAAGGCGAGCAGATGCTTGGTCAGGTTGGCGCCGCGTTCGGCAGCCTCATCGATCATCCTGGCGATCGCCGCGAGTTGCGGATCATCGGTGACGGCATCCGCCAGAATGCCGATGGTCCCGGTGATGACGGTCAGGATGTTGTTGAAGTCATGCGCGATGCCGCCGGTCAATTGGCCAACGGCTTCCATTTTTTGAGCCTGCCGGAATTGGGCTTCCGCGGCGCGCTTTTCGGTGAGGTCGCGGCCGACAAAGAAGTGCCGTCGCACTGGCTCCGACCATGTCCCCATCCACGTCAGCGTCACGGCCTGGCCGTCCTTGTGGACATAGCGGGTCTCGAAGTTGCGCATCTGCCGCCCGCGCCGTGCTGCCCGCATCTCTTCACGCGTGCTGTCGAGATCTTCGGGATGGATGAAATCGACTGCGCTGTGCCCGATCATCTCCTCGGGCTCGATAGCCAAGGATGGTCATGGAGCTCGGGCTGACCTGGATAAAACTGCCAAAGGTGTCCGTGACCAGAATGAGATCCTGCGATGTCTCGAATATGCGCCGCCGCTCCTCGATCTCCTGGTTGAGCGCCTGCTGCGTCCTCCTGCTCTCGCCGATGTCGCGCGCGGTCTTGGAGGCTCCGATGATCTCTCCCCCGCGGATCTGATCGGGGAGACGCCAAGCGAGACTTGCACTTCCCGGCCGTTCTTGTGCCGGCGCACGGTTTCGTAATGCTCGACCGCCTCACCCCTCGCAACGCGGCCGAGGATCTCGTTGCACCTCGGAGCGCCTCTCCGGCGCAACGATGATGTCGATGCGATTACCGACCGCCTCTGCGGCGCTGAATCCAAACAGGCGCTCGGCTGCCCGATTCCAGCCCGTGATGACGCCGTCGAGCGTTTTTGTGATGATGGCATCGTTGGATGATTCGACCACCGCGCTGAACAGGCGCTCGCGTTCGCTGTGACGATGCCGGTCGGAAGCGGCGCTGCTGGCGCAAGATGGCGAACAAATGGGTGATCTGGGCCTGCAGGCCGACATTGTCGACCAGCAGTACCGCCAGGACGAAACTTGCCGCGCAGAGCCCGTAGATCCGGCCGACATAAAAGCCCAGATCGAACCTGCGCGACGTTGAAGACCGCCGATATTGCGATGTCGAACAGCCAAGCGCACATGACAACCATGAGCCAGACGTCGATCACCGAATATGGCCGCCGAAACAGCAGCACCAGCAGGGCCGCGAGGCTGAGCAACCACACCGTCGACACCACGCTGTCCATAGTGGGTGTATAACGCCCCCGCTTAGTAGCGTCGGCAGAAGGTGATGCTGGCTGGTCGCGATCCAGACCACGGCCGATATCGCAACACCGACGGCCACTACACTCCCCAGGATCGCCGAGCCGACCGATACGCGTTATCATGGGGCCGCCATCACGGTCCTTGAGCAGCGCATAACCGAGCACGAGGATGGGAAATCCGCCATGCCAGACCATGTAAAGCCAGGCGGTTGTCTGCAAACCGGAGTTGAAAAGCCCGGTCGGCGTGAACAAGCCTGGAAAGGTCAGGGCGTGGGCGACTGCCGCGACGGAGGTGAAAAGGTATCCGCTCGCCAGCAGCAGCAGCGCCCGCGACCGCAGGATGCTGAACTGCGAGAACAGCAGGATCGCCGTGATGAGATCGATGATCGCCAGCGCGGATTGATAGCTTGCAACGAACGCCGGAACCGGGGTCAGCGGTGTGCCGGCAAAAGGCACGGCGCAGGCAAACAGAATGGTCGAGATACCGACTACGGCCAGCGCCGCCGCGCGTTCGCGGTGCGTCGCCGGCAACGTAGAGAGGAAGATATTACGGTCGTCTGCGTTCACCGTCGTCTCCCGCGAACTGGCATCTAGCGTGCCATGTTAAAGTGCCCGCCGAACCGGCATAGGTAGCCGATATGCTAAGGTTGGTCGCGGGTCGTGTTTCCTTGTGTTGCTTTGGACGGCTCCGAAGACTTTGGCGAGTTTGACAGGCTTTTGGCGACGGTGGCCAACAGTTCGTGGGGTCTGAACGGCTTTTGCAGGCTCGAAATCGCCCCGAGTTTTGTGACGCTCGGCATGCCATGTGACGTCGGTGGCCTCGAACATTCATAGCTCACGGTCACTGTACGGTGCCAATTCGACGGATCGAGCACGAGCCCGGTTAGACGATCCGCCAGCTTGAACCGGCGAAGTAACCGCATTTTTACCGACGTGGGAAAATAGCTGCTGCAAGGGCTTGCCCAAGGTCAGGGCTTCGACTGTAGGCTGGACTGACCCGATCCGGAGCCGTCCTTTGCCCCGCATTCTTATGATCGACGACCAGCCCGATGTACGCGCGATGGTCTCCATCGTGCTGCGGGTCAATCATTTTGATGTGGTTGAAGCGGCGAACGCCGCGGCAGGGCTGAAAGAGTTCGAGAGCTGGCAACATTCGACCTGGCGATCGTCGACATTTTTCTGCAAGGAACTAACGGTTTCGAAGTCATCATGATGATGCGCGAACGCATCCCGGATCTTCCGGTGGTCGCGATATCGGGTATGACTATGCTCGACTTTGTCAACGAAACGCCCGAACTATCCAGTGTCGTGTGTCTCCAAAAGCCGTTTCGTCCAGCCGATCTCGTGCTTGCGGTCGAAGTGGCAATGAGGCCCCGGTCGTCCAGCACCGGAGACGTCAAGGTCGCAGAAATCGCGCCCTGAACCGGCTTTCGCCTGACCTGAACCAGGGCCGGCACGGGCATCAAGTGAAGCGGGCATCAAGTGACGGTTTCACCGCCTGCGGAACTCCTGTCGGATTTTCTCTCCCAGGCGCGATATGCAAAACGCCCCGGCGAACCGGGGCGTTGAAGACGGTGGCAGAATTCAATCGGATCAGGCCGCGGCCTTGCGATCAGGCCTACGATCAGGCCTACGATCCCTTGGGATTGATCTCGGTGTAGCCGCCCTTGGCGTCCCATTTGTAGACGACATAGTCGATCTGCTTGATGTCGCCCTTGGCATCGAATTCCATCTTGCCGATCACCGTGTCCCACGCACCGGCCTTGATGGTATCCATGACTTTCTTCGGGTCGGTGGTGCCGGCCTTCGCCACCGCCTGCGACCAGACCTGCATCGCGGCGTAGGTATAGAGCGTGTAGCCTTCGGGATCGATGTTGTTGGCCTTGAATTTTTCGACGATGGCCTTGGCGGTCGGCTTGTTGCGCGGATCGGGACCGAAGGTGAACAACGTGCCTTCGGCGGCCGGTCCGGTGATCGAGGCGAACTCCTTGTCGGCCAGTGCATCGCCTGCCATGAGGACGGTCTGCAGACCCTGGTCGCGCATCTGGCGCACGATCAATCCCGATTCCTGATGGTATCCGCCGACGAAAACGAGGTCGATGTTGTCGCGCTTCATGCGCGAGACGATCGCGGTGAAGTCCTTGTCGCCCTTGTTGTAGGACTCGAACATCTTTTCGGTAAAGCCGGCCTTGTTGAGCGCCTTCTTGGTTTCGTCGGCGAGACCCTTGCCGTAGGTGGTCTTGTCGTTGAGGATGGCGACGTTCTTGCCCTTGTAGTTCTTCACGATGTATTCGGCGGCGACCAAGCCCTGCTGATCGTCACGGCCGCAGACGCGCGCGACGTTCCACAGCTTGCGCTCGGTGAACAGCGGATTGGTCGAGGCCGGCGTGATCTCCAGGACATTGCCGTCGGCATAGGCTTCCGACGCCGGGATCGAGGACGACGAACAATAGTGGCCGGCAACGAAGGGGATTTTCGCGCTGGCGAACTTTTCCGCCACCGAACGCGCCTGCTTGGGATCGCAGGCATCGTCGCTCGACTTCCAGCGCGAGTTTCTTGCCGAGCAGACCGCCGGCTGGCATTGATGTCCTCTGATCGCCTGTTCGGCGCCGTTCTTCAACTGACGCCCGAACGCGGATTCGCCGCCCGTCATCGGGCCTGCAACTCCGACGGTGATGTCCTGCGCAAGTGCTGCCGTCGACAGCGCAAATGACGCGCCCAGTGCCAGGCCGATGAGTTTCAGTGATTTCATGAGGAGTCCTCGCGGGTAGGTCGCTACGGGAAGAATCCGGCAGGCGCCGGGCTCGAAACCGGGGTCATTGTCGGCTGATTTTGTCGCGAAGTCATCGGCAAATTTCGGGCAAATCCACGCACTATTTTCATTCCGGCGAAGGACTGGGACGACTCGGAAAGGATATCGCGTGGAAACGCTAACCCCGTCTTCCGCCTTCGAGATAGGCGGCACGGATTTCCGGGCGCTGCAATAGTTCCGCGCCTGTTCCACTGAGCGTGATCAGGCCATTGACCATGACATAGCCACGATGGGCCAGCCGCAATGCGTGATTGGCGTTCTGCTCGACGATCAGCACGGTGAGGCCGTCCTGGCGGTTCAAGGTCCGGATGGCATCGAAAATCTGACGCGCGATCAGGGGCGCCAGGCCCAATGAGGGTTCGTCCAGCAACAAGAGGCGAGGGCGGCTCATCAGCGCGCGGCCGATCGCCAGCATCTGTTGTTCGCCGCCGGACAAGGTGCCGCCGCGCTGGGTCATGCGTTCCTTCAGCCGCGGAAACAGCGTCAATACGCGTTCCAGTCCGGCGGATCGGTCGGCCTCGCTGCTGTCGGTGGCGTCGGCGCCCATCTGGAGGTTTTCCGCGACGCTCATGCGCGGGAAAATGCGGCGGCCTTCGGGCGATTGAGCGATTCGCAATCTGGCGATTTCGTGGGTCGGCACGTCGGTGATATCTCGGCCGTCGAACCGGATCGATCCGGCGCGCGCGCGTGGCTTGCCGAAGATCGTCATCATCAGTGTCGACTTGCCGGCACCGTTGGCGCCGATCAGGGCGACGATTTCGCCGGAATTGATGTGGAGATCGATGCCTTTCAAAGCCTCGATCTTGCCGTAGGCGGCGCGCAGGGATCGGATCGCGA
The DNA here is from genome assembly GCA_963811915.1 of uncultured Alphaproteobacteria bacterium. Taxonomy (GTDB): domain Bacteria; phylum Pseudomonadota; class Alphaproteobacteria; order Rhizobiales; family Xanthobacteraceae; genus Bradyrhizobium. Next base: position 265,739 of record CAWETC010000008.1, on the reverse strand, counting down.
GCAGGGGCGCGGCGGATGGGGCGGTCATGTTCCGCTCTCCATTACCGCAATCGCTTCTTCCTCATCGGCGCCGAGATAGGCCGCAATCACCTTGGGATTGTCGCTGATGTCCTGCGGCGCGCCCTCGGCGATTTTCACGCCGTAATCCATCACCACGATATGATCGGAGATTTCCATCACCACCGACATGTCGTGCTCGATCAGCAGGATCGAGGTGCCGTAGTCGGCGCGGATCGAGAGCAAGCAGTTCGCTCAGCGCGGCGCTTTCACGCGCGTTCAGTCCGGCGGCGGGCTCGTCGAGGCAGAGCAGGGCCGGTTCGGTGCACATCGCGCGCGCGATTTCGAGCCGGCGCTGATCGCCATAGGGCAAATTGCCGGCGGCGTCGTCGGCGCGCGGAAGTAGTCCAATGCGGTCGAGCCAGCGCCGGGCCAGATCGATCGCGTGCTTTTCGGCAGTGCGCCAGGACGGCGCGCCGATCAGCCCGAGAAAGGTAAGGCCGGAGGCGCGCATCAGCGCGTTATGTTGCGCCACCATCAGGTTTTCCAGAGCGGTCATGCCGGGAAACAGCCTGATGTTCTGAAAGGTGCGCGCAACCTTGGCCTGTTTGGAAATCCGGAAATCGTTCAGCCGCTCGAGCTGGATGGTTCGGCCGCCGTCATGCGTCAGCCGCATCGCACCTGATGTGGGCTTGTAGAAGCCGGTGATGCAGTTGAACACGGTGGTCTTGCCGGCGCCGTTCGGTCCGATCAGCGCGGTGATCTTGCGCCGCTCGGCCGTGAACGACAGATCGTTGACGGCGACGACGCCGCCAAAGCGCATCGACAGATGATCGACGCTGAGAATGCAGGGCTCGCTCATCCCCGGCCTTCTCCGGCGAGTTCGGAGGAAATCGGCTGACTATGCCGCAGGAAAACCGTCGGCGCACGATGGCCGATCAGCCCGCGGGGCCGCCAGATCATCAAGAGCACCATCGCGATGCCGAACACCAGCATGCGGTACTGGTCGAAGCCTCGAAACAGCTCAAAACCGCCGATCATGGCCAGCGCGGCAAGGGCGACGCCGAGCTGCGAACCCATGCCGCCGAGCACGACGATCGCCAGCACCAGCGCCGATTCCTGGAAGGTGAAGGATTCCGGGCTGATGAAGCCTTGTCGTGTCGCGAAGAACGCGCCGGCGAAACCGCCGAACATCGCGCCGGTGGCGAACGCGGTCAGCTTGGTCGTGGTGGTGTTGATGCCGAGCGCCCGGCAAGCGACCTCGTCTTCACGCAGCGCTTCCCAGGCGCGGCCGATTGGCAGACGCCTGAGCCGGATCGTCACCCAGTTGGTGAGCAGCGCAAGCGCCAGGATCAGGTAAAACAGAAACACGATGCGATGGGTCGTCGAGAATTCGATGCCGAGCTTGGCCGCAAGGCCGTTCTCGCCTGGCGTCAGCGGGATGCCGAAGAAGGTCGGGCGCGGAATGCCGGATACGCCGTTGGGGCCGCCAGTCAGGCTTTGCCAGTTGATGATGACGAGACGGATGATCTCGCCGAAAGCCAGCGTCACGATTGCGAGATAGTCGCCGCGCAGCCGCAGCACCGGGAATCCCAACATTACGCCCCAGAACGCCGCCAGGATGCCGGCCAGCGGCAGGCAGACCCAGAACGACAGGCCGAAATTGGTCGACAGCAGCGCGTAGGAATAGGCGCCGACGGCGTAGAACGCGACGTAACCGAGATCGAGCAGCCCGGCGAGTCCTACCACCACGTTCAGCCCCCATCCCAGCATCACATAGGTCAGGACCAGGATGCCGAGATCGAGGATGTAGCGCTGATCGTAGAAAATCACCGGCACCAAAAACGTAAAGATCAACAACACCGGCGCGATCGCGCGCCGCGCCACGGCAAGCGCGGACTGCACGGTCGGCGGAACGATCCTGACCGTGCCGACCGGTCCCCACCATTGCCGCAGCAATTCGACGACGATACTGCCGCCGAACACGGTGGCGACCATGGCCGCGAGATCGCCGAACCTCGTCCAGTAGATCAGTTGACCGGTCGGTCCGGCTTCGGTGCGGATGCCGATCATCAGCGAAAACAGCACCAGCGCCACCAGCGCGCTGATCAGGGCTTTCTTGAAGATGAAGGCGAAGCCGGGCGCGCGTGACAGCGGCGTTGCTTTGGGCACGGGTGCTGTCACGCGCTGGTCCGTCAAACTTTTTCAACTTCGGGCCGGCCGAGCAGGCCTGTAGGCAGGAAGATCAGCACGACGATCAGGATCGAGAATGCCGCGACGTCCTTGTATTCGACCGAAAAATAGGCCGACCAGAATGTTTCGATCAGCCCGATCAGGAGTCCGCCCAGCATTGCGCCGGGCAATGAGCCGATGCCGCCTAGGACGGCCGCGGTGAATGCCTTGATGCCGGCAACGAAGCCCATGAAGAAATCCACCAGTCCGTAATACAAGAGGTACATCATGCCCGCGACCGCGGCGAGTGCGGCGCCGATGACGAAAGTCATGGAAATGGTGCGGTCGACGTCGACGCCGAGCAACGCCGCCATGGTCTGGTCCTGTTCGCAGGCGCGCATGTCGCGGCCGAGCCGGGTGCGCGACACCAGCCAGGTGAAGATCGCGAGCAGCACGATGGTGCTGATGACGACGATGATCTGCACGTTGGACAGCCGGACCACGAAACCTTCGCTGCCTTCATGCAGGGTATAGCCACCGGTGATGATCGGCGGCACCGGCTTGACCCGCGCGCCCTGCGCGATCTGCGAGTAATTGGCCAGCACGAACGACATGCCGATCGCCGAGAGCATCGGGGCGAGGCGGAACGAGTGCCGCAGCGGCCGGTAGGCGATGCGTTCCACCGTCCAGCCATAGAGCGCGGTAATCGCCATCGACACCAGAAGGACGATCAGCAGGATCACCGGCACCGCGGTCAGCCCCAACGAGACCAGCAGCAGGAACGAGATCAGTGCAATAAAACCACCGATCATGAAGATGTCGCCATGGGCGAAATTGATCATGCCGACGATGCCGTAGACCATGGTGTAGCCGATGGCGATCAGGCCGTAGATCGATCCGAGTACAACACCGTTGATCAGTTGCTGGGCGAAGTAGTCCATACGCTGCCGCTGGTTGGAGCATTTTCCGGCAAGTGGAACACGATTGCCCCACGGAAAATGCTCGCTTCAACAATTACGCGGCGATGGCCCCTGGCAGCCGGAACGGCGCGTGGTGTCATTTAACAGTGGGAACCGGGGGCGGCAACAGCATGAGGGCCGGGCCCAACGGCTTGTACAAAGCTAGTTTAAGCGCAGGTTCCACGGCCGCGGTCGAGACAAGAGAAACCCACTGGGAACCGGGAAGGTTCCTGCAACCAATGCCAGCCTTCACTGTTGTCCCGCGCGACATTCAACAAGGGAGATCCCGATGTCCAATCAGAATCAGAATCCGGGCCAGCAGAACCAGAATCCGGGGCAGAAACCCGGTCAGCAACAGGGTGGCGGCCAGAAGCCCGGACAGCAGCAGCAGGATCCGAATCGTCAGGGCCAAAAACCCGACCAGCAGGGTAAGGGCGGTCGCTAGTTCTGACCCGAATTACGCAGGAAGGTCCCGTCGAAAGGCGGGGCTTTTCTTTTTGGGGAGAGGTGATGTTGTTTCACCTGTGGACTCAGCTTGGGCACCTCTCAAACCCTGTCTTTCTTTTTTTTCAGAGGCTTAACTCTCTTATTTGATGTGCCGATTGAGGCCGCCAGCCAATCTGGACCTGGCAGGGAACCTCAACTACGGTTCGGACAAGCGGCAATGCCAGTTCGACAATTCCACCATCGCTCGGCGAAACGACCGCGGATATCAGGGAGAAAAAGCCGATGAATATGACTCGCCGGGGTGTAATCGCGACCGCGGGGCTGCCGCGACTGCATTGGCTCTGCCGCAGCACGCCAACGCGCAGTCTTTCGATTTCAAGCCGAACCAGCGTTATCCCGATGCTTCCGTCGAGGTCCTTGATCCAAGTTTCGCCAAATACCGCTTGTTCAGCAGCACTGTCGAACAACTCGCAACCGGCATGCGGTGGGCGGAGGGACCGGTCTGGTTCGGAGATGGTCGTTATCTTCTGGTCAGCGATGTTCCGAACAACCGCATCATGCGCTATGACGAACCCACCGGTCGCTGGGGCGTCTTTCGGCAGCCATCCAATTTCGCCAACGGCAACGCGCGCGACCGTCAGGGGCGGCTCATCAGTTGCGAACATCTGACGCGCCGGGTGACGCGCACGGAGTATGATGGCACCATCACTGTCCTGGCCGACGGTTTCAACGGCAAGCGTCTGAACTCGCCTAACGATATCGTGTGCAAGTCTGACGGTTCGATCTGGTTCACCGACCCGCCATTCGGCATTGCCGGCGAATGGGAGGGCAACAAGGCGACACCGGAACTGCCGAATTCGGTGTATCGCATTTCTCCTGACGGCAAGCTCGGACTTGTGACCGCGGAGCTTGCGGGCCCCAACGGGCTGGCGTTCTCGCCGGATGAAAGGAAGCTCTACATCATTAAATCGCGGGCGCAGCCAAACCGCCTGATCTGGTCTTTTGACGTTGGCGCCGACGGCAGCACACTGTCCAACAAGACAAAACTGGTCGACGCCGATGGGCCCGGAGCGCTCGACGGGTTTCGGGTCGATACCGACGGCAATCTCTGGTGCGGCTGGGGGAGCAACGGCGCGCCATCCGCCAAGCCGGAGGAACTGGACGGCGTCAAGATCTTCAACCCGCAAGGTAAGGCCATCGGCTTCATCCACCTTCCCGAGCGCTGCCCAAATCTGGCGTTCGGTGGCCCCAAGAAGAACCGCCTGTTCATGGCCAGCAGTCATTCGCTCTACGCCTTGTATGTCGAAGCGAGAGGGGCCGTATAAATCGTTGATTGCGGTCGGCTGCGCCCTGGCGAGGCCAACCGCAAGATCGGTCTCCGATCAGCAAATCCTAACACTGGAGATCACCTGGCGCGGCCGTTAAGGTAAATAAAGGGTTTAAATTGCCCGCCGCCGTCTAAGCGCGTTACGTCGCCGGAGAAGCCGTAGCTCGGGTAACGAGCGTGCGGATAGACGGGAAGCGACATGTCCACAAACTGGCGGATCAGTTCATTCAACGGCGTGCTGCTGGCGGCCTATTTCATTCCGACATGGACCATGATTGCCTTTCGGATCATGATTTCGCCGATCCACGGCCTCTATGAACGACCGAATGTATCGATGGGATTGTTCGCCAGCGACCATCTGCATCTGGCGGCGATGACGACCGTCCGTTTTGCGTGGCTGTTGGCATTGGGCAGGCTCACCGTCGTCGCTTTTTTCGCGATCTTTCTGGTTTTCATGATCCGCGCTTCGATCCGCAAGGCGGGTGGTTGCGCGGAAGCTCTGGGGATGGCGCTGGCCATTGGCAGCGTGATCAGCTTTGCGAGCATGGTGATGGCATCGCAGGTCGGCGAACCCGAGGCCCTTCGGCTGCATGCGACGGAACTTCTGATGCTGCTCGGCACCGCGATCGTGCTGCTGGTCGAGCGTCCCGTCGAACCACACGCCAGCGGGACCTTGAGCGAACTATCCCTTCAGCAGTCCCAGCTCCCCTATAATGGCTGACGCTTCCTTGACGGCATGATTGGCCGCGGGCACGCCGCAATAGATCGCCTGTTGCAGCAGGATCTCCTTGATATCATCAGGCGTGAAGCCGCCTTCGGCAAGTGCGGCGCGAACGTGCAGGCGGAATTCGTCCCATTGGCCGAGCGCGACCATGGTACCGATCACCAACACGCGTCGGGTACGCTGATCGAAGTGCGGCCGGGTCCAGATTTCGCCCCAGGCATGGCGCGTAATCAGGTCGATGAAGTCGGCATTGAACGAATTCTTGTTGGCGATCGATTTATCGACCCAGGCGTCACCGAGCACCTTGCGGCGCTGAGCCATGCCGTCATCGCGGCGTTGTCGGTCGTCCATTGATTTCTCTCCCTGTCATTGTGAGAAGCGAAGCGACGAAGCAATCCAGTTTTCTTGTTTCCAGCCAAAAGGTGGATTGCTTCGCTACGCTGGCAATGACGGTTAGCGTTGCGTCAGGAAACCGACGACGGCATCGGTAAAGGCATGGGATTGCTCCACATTGGAAATATGCGCGGCGTCGAGAAGCGTCATGGAAGCGCCGGGAATCTGGCTGCGGATGAACTCACCGGCTGCAACCGGTGTCGACATGTCCTGGCGACCGGCGATCACCAGTGTCGGGCTTTTGATCCTGGGCAGCAGCTCGCGCTGATCGAGCGTGCTTAGCGCCTCGCAGCAGGCGATATAGCCCTGTGCAGGCGTGGCGATCATCATGGCCTTCAGGTTCGCCGTGATCTGCGGCTCGCGTTCGCGGAAATCCGCGGTCAGCCACGCGGCGATGACGGTATCGGCCACCGATGCCACGCCGCCTTCCTTCACCGCCTTGATGCGGTTGAGCCAGTTGGTGGGATCGGGATAGTAGCAGGCGGTGTTGGCCAGAATGATCTTGCCGAAGCGCTCCGGCGCGTTGGCACCCAGCCATTGTCCGACCATGCCGCCCATGGAGAGGCCGCACCAGTGCGTCTTCTCGATGTTGAGATCATCGAGGATCGCCAGCACGTCGCGGCCGAAGCGTTCCATCGAATAAGGGCCGGGCGGCACGCTGGATTTGCCGTGGCCGCGCCGGTCATAGCGGATGACGCGAAAGATCTGGGTCAGCGCCGCCATCTGCGGCTCCCACATCTGCATTGTTGCGCCCAGCGAATTCGACAGCATCAAGGTGGGACCGCCGTCGCGGCCTTCGACGGATACATTGAGCAGGCAACCGTCGGCGTCGATCATGGGCATAAGAATTTCTCCGGCTATCTTTTTATTGGTCGTCTTATTGGTCGTCGAGTGAAGCGAGCAGGCGATCGATCAGGGCTTGCGAGACGCCCTGATAGGCCATCGGCTCGAACAATTTTGCCAGTCTTTCCGCGCTCAGATGTGCGGTGACCCTGGTATCGCCGGTCAGCACGTCGCGCAGGTCTTTTTTCCCGGCCACGGCCTTTTTGGCTGCGGCCTCCACCAGACGATGTGCCTCGCTTTTTCCGATCTTTTCCGCCAGCGCCATCGCTACCGCTTCGGCCATGATCAGCCCGTTTGTGGCGTCAAGATTGATGCGCATCCGCGCAACGTCGACTTCGAGGCCTTCGGCGATATCGACAATGGCGGCCAGCGCCCCCGAAGTGACCAGCAGCAGGCTCGGCAACGTCGGCCATTCCGCATGCCACGGCCCGGCGCTGCGCTCGTGATCCTGTATCTGGGCCGCGAACATCGTCGCCGCCAGATTCGGTGCCATGATGGCTGCAGCCAGCGCGGTCGCGGCAGCGACGGGATTGCGCTTGTGCGGCATGGTCGACGAACCGCCGCGGCCTTCGCCCGACGGTTCGAACGCCTCGGCGACATCGGTCTGCATCATCAGTTGAACATCGCGGGCGATCTTGCCGCATGTTCCCGCAAGGATCGCAAAAACCGAGGCGGCCTCCGCGATGCGGTCGCGATGGGTGTGCCACGGCGCATCCGGCAATGGCAGCTCAAGCTCCTGCGCCAACCGTTCTGCGACCAGCAACCCCTTGTCGCCGAGCGCGGCGAGGGTACCGGCGGCGCCGCCGAACTGCAGCACTACGGCTTCGCGGCGCAGCCGTCGCAATCGCACGCGCGAGCGGTGCAGAGCGGCGGCATATTCGGCGAGCTTGAGGCCGAACGGCATCGGCAGCGCATGCTGTAGCCAGGTACGTGCCACGACGGGCGTGTTGCGATGCTGCCGCGCGAGGATAGCAAAGCCCGCAGTGGCACGACCGGTATCCGCCAGCAGCGCGTCAATGCCTTTGCGCAGGGTGAGCATCGCAGCGGTGTCGATCACGTCCTGGCTGGTGGCGCCCCAATGCACATAGCGCGCGGCCTCAACATCCGTCATGGCGACATCGGCGGTCAGCGCCTTGACAAGGGGGATCGCGAGATTGCCGGAGCGCGTCGCGGCCTGTGCCAGGGCGGCAAGGTCGAACGCGCCAGCGTTGCAGGCCGCCGCAATCGGGCCAACCGCGCTTGCTGGAATCACGCCCGTCGCCGCCTCGGCGCGCGCAAGGGCTGCTTCAAAATCGAGCATGTTTTGCAGGCACGTCACATCATCGCAGACGGTGCGCATGGCGGGGCTCGACAGCATGGGGGCGAGCAGGGGCGAGAATGAGGTACTCATGATGTGCGCGACCTAACCATCCCCGCCGGTCTCTGCCAATCCCCCAAAGAACTCGGCCCCAAGGACTCGTCCCAAGGGATGGCCCGGAGCATCCGCACGTGCCTGTTGCGCTGCGAATATGCATCGCTCCTGGTCCACCGATCCCCTTTCTTTTGACGCTTCCGTGCTTTACTTGGGAGGAAGACCTTTAGCGACCGAGGAGGGACCATCATGGCCATGACGATGAACGGCGAAGTCCAGCTGGCCGCTCCGCGCGAAGCCGTCTGGGCCAAATTGAACGATCCGGATGTGCTCAAAGCATGCATCCCCGGATGCGAGGAGTTGGAGAAAACCGAGGACAATGGTTTCCGTGCGGTCGCCAAGATGAAGGTCGGGCCGGTGTCGGCGCGCTTCAAGGGCCGGGTAATGCTGAGCGATCTCGATCCGCCGAACGGCTACAAGATTTCAGGCGAAGGCGAGGGCGGCGTCGCCGGTTTCGCCAAGGGTGGCGCCACGGTGGCGCTGGCCGAAAAGGACGGCGGCACGCTGTTGACCTATGACGTCGAGGCGCAGATCGGCGGCAAGCTGGCCCAGCTCGGCCAGCGATTGATCAACGGTTCGGCCAAAAAACTCGCCGATGAGTTTTTCACGAATTTTGCCAAGGCAGTGCAAGGCGCTTAAACCACGCTTAAGTCCCGGTAAGTCATATCAGGCTCATGCCGCCTTGAGGTTGCTCATCGCCGGAATGGCCCATATTATGGTGGCGAAGTGATTTATTGACTGTGCTGCCGATGTGCGGCGGTACAGCAAAAGAGAGTGCTGAATGGCCAAAATCTCCCTGATCGTGAACGGCAATCCTGTCAATGCCAATGTCGACCCCCGCACACTCCTGGTACAGTTGCTGCGCGAAAATCTGCGACTGACTGGCACCCATGTCGGTTGTGACACTTCGCAATGCGGCGCCTGTGTCGTGCATCTCGACGGCAAGGCGGTCAAATCCTGCACCACGCTGGCGGTGATGGCTGACGGACATGAGGTCAAGACCATTGAGGGCCTTGCCGCCGACGGCGGGCCGCTGCATCCGATGCAGGAAGCGTTTCGCGAGCATCACGGCCTGCAATGCGGCTTTTGCACACCGGGCATGATCATGACCGCGGTCGACTTGGTCCACCGCAAAGGCCACGATCTCAGCGACCACACGATCCGCGAGGAACTCGAAGGCAATCTGTGCAGATGCACCGGCTATCAGAATATCGTTCAATCGATCGCGGCGGGCGCCAAGGCTATGGCTAATTCCGATCTCGCATAACGGATATCAGCGCAGGGCGATCAAGGATTACTCATGTACGAATTCAAATACCATCGACCGGGGACGGTGCGGCAGGCCGCCAATCTTCTGCTCAAGAACGAGGACGCCAAGGTGATCGCCGGGGGCCACACCCTGCTGCCCGTCATGAAGCAGCGGCTCGCGAGCCCGCCGCATCTGGTCGACCTCTCGCACATCGAGGGGCTCGACGGCATCGAGATGAAGGGCCGCTCACTGGTGATCGGTGCCACCGCCAAACACGCCGACGTCGCTAGTTCTGCCGTTGTCGGTGAGGCGATTCCAGCGCTGGCCGAGCTTGCCGGCCTGATCGGCGATCCCGCGGTGCGCCACAAGGGCACCATCGGCGGCTCGCTCGCCAACAACGATCCGACCGCCGATTATCCTGCCGCTTGCCTCGCGCTCGGGGCCACCATCGTCACCAACAAGCGCCGCCTGAAACCCGAGGAATTCTTCCAGGGGCTGTTCACGACCGCGCTCGAGAGCGACGAGATCATCACGAAAGTGATGTTCCCGCTGCCGAAAAAGGCCGCCTACATCAAATTCCGCAACCAGGCTTCGCGCTATGCGCTGGTCGGGGTGTTCGTCGCCAAGCGTCCGTCGGATGTGCGCGTCGCCGTCACCGGCGCCGGCTCCGAAGGCGTGTTCCGCGTCACCGCCTTCGAAGAGGCGTTGAAGAAACGCTTCTCGGCGAAGGCGCTCGATGGCTTGACGGTGCCCGCGGAAGGCCTCAACAGCGACCTGCACGGCAGCGCTGAATACCGCGCGCATCTGATCTCGGTATTGGCGCGCCGCGCCGTCGAAGCCGCGACCGGCAAAGCCTGACATTGCCAAATTCCTGGCGCATCGAGACGGTCGTTCCAGGAGTACTTGTCCTCCATGAGTACCTGCCGATGAGTTCTTGCCCATGAGTGCATCGCCCATCAATGCGTCGGCGCTGCCTGCGTCGGTCGATGCGATGCTCGAACTCCTGACCTCGCGCGGCTACCTCGCCGAGCGTTCGCTGGCGACGGTGACGTATCTATCGCTGCGCATGGGCCGGCCGCTGTTTCTGGAAGGCGAGGCTGGCGTCGGGAAGACCGAAATCGCCAAGGTGCTCTCGGCAGCTCTCGGGCGAAAGCTGATCCGGCTGCAATGCTATGAGGGCCTCGACGTCGCCTCCGCGGTCTATGAATGGAACAGCGCGGCGCAAATGATCGCAATCAGGCTCGCCGAAGCCGCCGGCGATACCGACCGCGACCAGTTGTCTTCGGACATTTTCGCCGAACGCTATCTGATCAAGCGGCCGCTGTTGCAGGCGCTGGAGCCGGATGTGAACGGTGCGCCAGTGCTCTTGATCGACGAGCTCGATCGTGCCGACGAAGCCTTCGAGGCGTATCTGCTGGAAATTCTCTCCGACTTCCAAATCACGATTCCCGAATTCGGCACCGTGAAGGCGCCGCAGCCGCCGATCGTGATCGTTACCTCGAACCGCACCCGTGAAATCCACGACGCGCTGAAGCGCCGCTGTCTCTACCACTGGGTAGATTATCCCAGTGCCGAGCGCGAACTCGCGATCGTCAAATCGCGGGTGCCCGGAATTTCCGCAAAATTGTCGCATCAGGTCGTCAGCTTCGTGCAGGCGTTGCGCGAGCAGGATTTCTACAAGTCGCCTGGGGTAGCTGAAACCATCGATTGGGCCACCGCGCTGACCGAACTCGACGCCCGTTCGCTGACCCCGCAGGTGGTCGGCGATACGCTTGGAGCGTTACTGAAATATCAGGATGATATCGCGCGGATGCAGGGCGACACGCTGCAAAAGGTTTTGAAGGAAACCACGAGCGAGAGTTGATTCCTCGTCATTCCGGGGCGCGTTACTTTGGCGAGAATCCGGAATCTCGAAATGGGTCAGCTCGCGCAACAATCTCCAGATTCCGGGTTCGCGCTGGCGCGCCCCGGAATGACGAGGGTAATTAATGACCACGTCGACCGCTGAGCCAACGTCCGGCCTGATCTCGGACAACGTCGTCGGCTTTGCCCGTGCGTTGCGCGCGGCCGGAATCCCGGTCGGCCCCGGTGCTGTCATCGATGCCTTGAACGCCTTGCAGGTGATCGAGATCGGCAATCGCGCCGATGTCTTCACCACGCTGGAGGCCATTTTCGTCAAACGTCACGAGCACGCGCTGATTTTCGCGCAGGCCTTCGATCTTTTCTTCCGCGCGGCCGAAGACTGGAAGCACATGCTGGATTCGGTGCCGCTGCCGGATCACGCCAGGAAAAAGCCTCCACCGGCCTCGCGCCGGGTCCAGGAAGCGTTGTCGCAACCTCAGATGAGCGAAACGCCGCAGGCCCAGGAGCAGGAACTCAGGCTCTCGGTGTCCGACAAGGAAGTGCTGCAGAAAAAGGATTTCGCGCAGATGAGCGCGGCCGAAATCGCGGCTGTGACCCGCGCCATCGCGGATATGAAATTGCCCCAGGCCGAACTGCGCACCCGCCGCCATCAGCCGGACAGGCGGGGCCTGCGGCTCGACCTGCGCCGCACGCTGCGCGGCAGCCTGCGCACCGGCGGCGATATCGTCGATATCCATCGCCTCGGCCGGATCGACAAGCCGGCGCCAATCGTGGCGCTGCTCGATATATCCGGCTCGATGAGCGAATATACCAGACTGTTCCTGCACTTCCTGCATGCCATCACCGATGCCCGCAAGCGCGTTTCGGTGTTTCTGTTCGGCACCAGGCTGACCAATGTGACGCGTGCGCTGCGGGCACGGGACCCCGACGAAGCCCTGGCGAGTTGTTCGCTGAGCGTGGAGGATTGGGCCGGCGGTACCCGGATCGCCACTTCGCTGCACACGTTCAACAAGCTCTGGGGCCGGCGCGTGCTCGGGCAGGGCGCCATCGTGCTGTTGATTTCCGACGGGCTGGAGCGCGAAGCCGACGCCAGGCTGGCATTCGAAATGGATCGGCTGCACAGATCGTGCCGCCGCCTGATCTGGCTCAATCCGCTGCTGCGCTATGGCGGCTTCGAGGCCAAGGCGCAGGGCATCAAAATGATGCTGCCGCACGTTGACGAATTCCGCCCGGTACATAATTTGAGTTCAATCGAGGGGCTGATTGCGGCACTTTCCTCGGCGCCCCCGCCGCATCACGTTAGCCACATCCGCCCCGCAGCTTGAAAGAGGCTTCCATGCTCAATCGCGACGAAGACATCCTCAAGGCGGCTGAGGGCTGGCAGAAAGCCGGCCATGGCGTGGCGCTGGCGACCGTGGTCGAGACCTGGGGTTCGGCGCCGCGGCCGGCGGGATCGAGCCTCGTGATCAACGATGATGGGACGTTTCTGGGCTCGGTCTCCGGCGGCTGTGTCGAAGGGGCCGTGGTCACCGAGGCGCTCGACGTGATCGCCAGCGGCCAGCCGAAAATGCTTGAATTCGGCGTTGCCGATGAGACCGCGTGGAACGTCGGCCTGTCCTGCGGCGGCACCATCCGCGTGTTCGTCGAAAAGGTGAGCCAGTCGTGAAACTCCAGACGCTAGCCGAACTCAATGCCGAGCGCGCCGCGCGGCGGCCGGTGATTGTCGTCACCGATACCGCCAACGGCGAACAGCGGCTGGTGAAGGCTGCCGATTTCGCCGCCGATCCCCTGCGTGCCGAACTGGCAAAACAATTGCGCATGGGCAAGAGCGGCATGATCGAGGCCGACGGCAAAAAACTGTTTCTCAACGTCTATGCACCGACAGCGCGGCTCGTGATCATCGGCGCGGTCCATATCAGCCAAGCCTTGGCACCGCTGGCGCGCTCGCTGGATTACGACGTGACGGTGATCGATCCGCGCACCGCCTTTGCCAGCCCCGAACGATTCCCGGACGTCCCGCTGATTGCGGAATGGCCCGACGTGGCGTTGCCGCCGCTCAATGTCGATCATTACACCGCGTTCGTCGCGGTGACGCATGATCCCAAGATCGACGATCCGGCCTTGCTGCACGCCTTTCAGCGCGACTGCTTCTATATCGGCGCACTCGGCTCGCGAAAGACCCATGCCAAGCGCGGCGAACGGCTGAAGGCGCAAGGCGCCAGGGATTCCGATATCGCGCGCATTCATGCGCCGATCGGTTTGAGCATCGGCGCTGTGTCGCCGTCCGAGATCGCGGTTTCGATCATGGCCGAGATCACCGCGCAACTTAGGTTGCCGAAAGAAAGTGCTGCATGAAATTCGGTCCCGCCAGTCCGGCGGACGCAATCGGCGGCGTCACCGTCCATACGTTGCGCCAGGGTGCGCTGGTGCTCAAGAAGGGCACCATGATCGGTCCTGACGAGGTCGAAGCGTTGACCCGCGCGGGCGTCAAGGAAGTCGTCGTGGTGCGCCTTGAGGACGGCGACGTCTCCGAGGATGCCGCCGCCGCGAGTATCGCGCAGGCCGTCGCCGGCGAGGGTATCAATGTCGAGCGCGCCTTTACGGGCCGCGCCAATCTGTTTGCGGCAAGCGCCGGCGTGCTGGTGGTGGACCGCGCGGCGGTCGATCGCATCAACGGTGTCGATGAAGCCATTACGTTCGCAACCCTTGCCGCGTACAAGCCCGTGGTCGAAGGCGAGATGGTCGCGACCGTGAAGCTCATTCCGTTCGGGGTCGAGGCAAAGTTGCGCGACGCCGCGGTGGCGGCGGCGGGCGGTCACGCGTTGCGCATTGCGCCCTACACCGTCAAGCGTGTCGGCATCATCTCGACCTTGCTGCCGGGTCTGGCGCAAAAGGTGGTGGAAAAGACCTTGCGGGTCACCGCAGAGAGGCTGGCCCCCGCCGGCGCCACCATCATGGCCGAACGCCGGGTGCCGCACGATGAGACGGTGTTGGCGGCTGCGATCAAGGAATTGCTCGAGCTCGGCGCAGAGCTTGTGATCGTGTTCGGTGCCTCCGCGATCGCCGACCGGCGCGATGTCATTCCCGCCGCCGTTACGGGGATTGGTGGCACCATCGAGCATTTCGGCATGCCGGTCGATCCCGGCAATCTGTTGCTGATCGCCAACGCCGGCGGCGTGCCGGTATTGGGCGCACCCGGCTGCGCGCGTTCCCCGGTGGAGAATGGCTTCGATTGGGTGCTGACCCGCCTGTTGGCAGGCCTCAAGGTCACACGTGGTGAACTTACGATCATGGGTGTCGGCGGGCTGTTGATGGAAATCGTGACGCGGCCACAGCCGCGGGCGAATCTCACCACCGATAGCAATCGCCATGTGGCCGCGATCATTCTGGCAGCCGGGCGCTCGACCCGGATGGGCGGTCCCAACAAGCTCTTGGCCGAACTCGGTGGCAAAGCGCTGGTGCGGATCGTGGCCGAACAGGCATTGGCCTCGAAAGCCCGGGACGTAATCGTCGTCACCGGCCATCAGGCGGAGCAGGTCGAGAAAGCCTTGCACGGCCTCAATGTGAAGTTCGTCCGCAACCCCGATTTCGCCGAGGGTCTCGCGAGTTCGGTGAAGGCGGGCGTCGCGGCGGTGGCTGACGATGCCGACGGCGCGGTGATCTGTCTCGGCGACATGCCGCTGATCTCGGCGAACCTGATTGACCGGCTGATCGAAGCCTTTGCACCCGACCGCGGCAATTTGATCGTGATACCGGTCAGCGATAACAGGCGCGGTAATCCGGTGCTGTGGTCCCGCCGCTTCTTCAACGAATTGATGACGCTGGACGGCGATATCGGCGCCCGCCATTTGATCGCGCGGCACAGCGAGGCGGTGGCGGAAGTGCCGGTCGAGGGGTTTGGCGCCTTCCTCGATATCGATACGCCCCAGGCGCTGGAGGCGGCGCGGCGGGGATGATGCCGCCATTGGTACTCAGGACTCGCTTTTCAACCGTTTGTTCACCAAGTTGAAACGACCTTTCCCGTAGATTTGCGTCGGATTGACCTCGGGGGAGTGGACCTTGACGTTTTCGACCGCTGCGCAACGCCGCGCGCTGTTTGTATTCGCACTGACATTGGTCATCGCCGGAACACGGTTCGTGACGGAATCATGGGCGGCGGGCGCGTTCGCGATCGGCAAGTGCGGCGCCTATGGCCAGGCCTATGACTATGCCGGCGAGGCCGATGCCCGCGCCGCGGCACGCAAGCAATGCAAGGGCGATTGCCCCACGACGCTGACCATGAAGCGCGCCTGCGCCGCATTATCGGTCGACATGACCAACCCCTGCGGCCCTCACGGCTATGCCGTCAAGCCCAGGATTTCGAGTTCGCTCAACGAAGCGACGCGCAAGTGCTACGAATTCGGCGGCAAGGAATGCGTGATCCGCGCCTGGGCCTGCGACGCCAAGGGGTAGGAGTTAATCACCGTCATTCCGGGGCGGCGCTTAGCGCCGGACCCGAGATATGCGATTGCGCATCTGAGGTTCGCATCTTCGATGCGCCGGGGAATGACGCTGTCTTTTCGGAGCCATCATGCAATTCGATACCAAGATCGCGGTCGTAATCCGGACCGACCTTGAAGCCTGGCAGAAGCTCAACGTGGCTTCGTTTCTGGCCGGCGGCATAGCGGCGGCGTTTCCGGAGTGCGTCGGCGAGCCTTACGGCGACGGCTCGGGCACGAAATATCTGCCTCTGATCGGCCAGCCGATTCTGATCTACGGCGCCGACCTGGTGGCGCTGAGCCGCGCGCTGGAGCGGGCGCTGGCGCGAAACGTGACGCCGGCGGTTTATACCGAGGATATGTTCAACACCACGCACGACGCCGCCAACCGCGAGGTGGTCAAGGCCGTGATCCGCGCCGAGCTCAATCTGGTGGGGCTGGCGATGCGGGCCGAGCGAAAGGTGATTGACAAGATCGTCGACGGGTTGAAGTTTCACAGCTAACGATCTGTTTGAATGATACCGCGCCGTCGGTTTGCCGGGCGGCACATCAGGAATCCGCCATATGATGCGATCGCGCTGGTTGCATTGATGCCGTCCACCGAAAGCCACGAGTTGACGGCGCTGCGGCGATTCCTGGGACGGAGTGACCGCTCGTTGGTGCCTGCCGGCTTCCGGGACGCCCTGACCCGCGAAATCCTGCTGACCGAAATATTACGAATCAAGGCGGTGATCGTCACGGTCTCGTTGCTGGTCGCGGCCTTGTCCGCATCTTTTTCCTCGCGCCGTCGGGACTTGTGAGGGTCCTGCATGGCCAGTTCGATCTGGTTCGGCTGTATGCGGTGTACGTTCCATTTTTGTTGGTCGAATTGTGGGTCCTGCATCTGGTCACAAGGCGGGTGGAATTGCACCGCGATATCCCGACGATGCGGCGTTATCTGTCCGCCCTGATTGAAACAAGTCTTCCGACATTCGCGCTATATCTGCAGATGAACTCGATGGGATCGGCGCAGGCGCTGGGTTTCGCAGCCCCTCTCGGCTATTTCGTCTTCATCATTCTTTCGACGCTGCGGCTTGATTTCTGGATTTCCACGTTTACCGGTTTCGTGGCCGCCGCTCAGCTGCTCGCGATGGCGATGTTATATCACCCGCTGGCTTTTGCCGACGAGCCGGCGCCCGAATTCGGATTTCAACTGATCCGCAGCGCCATGTTTCTGGTCGGTGGGATCCTGGCGGGCGCCGTCGGTGTTCAGCTGCGGCATCAGTTCGAGGCCAGCATCGCGGCCGCTACCGCGCGTGATCGCGTCACCAATCTGTTCGGCCAGCATGTGTCGCCAGAGGTGGTCGAGCGGCTGTTGGTGGAGAGCGCCAACACGGCCAGCGACATCCGCCGGGTGGCCGTTATGTTCGTCGATTTCCGCAGTTTTACCGCAGCGGCGCGCCTTCGCACGCCGCAGGAAGTTGTCGAACGTCTCGATGGCGCTTTCGCGGTGCTGGTGGAAATCCTGGACCGGCATGGCGGCATCGTGAACAAGTTTCTGGGTGACGGGTTTCTGGCACTGTTCGGTGCGCCGTTCGAGGTGCCTGAGGCCGCGCAGCATGCAGTCGCTGCGGCACGGGAGATGCTTGTCGCGATGGACCGCATCAACGACGGCACCACTTGGCCGCTGCGCATCGGTATCGGCATTCATTTCGGCGAAGTGGTCGCCGGCAATATCGGTTCGCCGCGGCGCAAGGAGTACACCGTGATCGGTGACACCGTGAACTTCGCCGCCCGGCTTGAGGCCCTCAACAAGGAGTTCAAATCGCAATTGCTGATTTCGTCGGCGGTTCGCGATGCGGTTGGGGAAGCCGGTGGCGATGCGGTGTCGCTCGGGGAGGTCGAGGTCAGGGGATATGACCGGCCGATGGCGGTGTGGCGGTTGGGATAGAGGCCGTCGGCGGGAACGATGCTCGCAGGGCGCCACGTTCCGCGGTCTATTTCAGACCTGTGGCGCAGCCAGATTTTCGATTTTGACGCCGTCGCGGTCTTCGATGATCTCGGCGATCCACCGCCGATGGCAGTGCAGATGATCGCGTTCGTAGCAGAGGATGCAGACCGGTCCGGACTTCTTGACCAGCGCGGACAACTCGTCGAGTTCTTCCTTGGCCTGGGTCGTTTTCAGGTGCTTGGCGTAGATCTTTTGCAATACGTCGTATTTGCCGCTACGCGCGGCCTCGCGGCCATCCTTTGGGGTGCCGAGCCCGCGCAGGTGCAGGTATGAAATGCCGCGCTCATCCAGGCCGGCGGCGAGCTGGTTCTTGGAAAAGCCGGGGCGGCGCGAGGAGGCGACGGCGCGCACGTCGACCAGGAGCTTCACCCCGGCGTGTTCGAGTTCGTCGAGCACGGCCCTGGCCGGTGTCTGCTCGTAGCCGATGGTAAAGAGCTTCTTGGCTTTGGTCATCTGTTATCAGGCTATTTTACACGTTCGATCAATTCCATCGCGCCGGCGGGCGCGCGCACCTTGCCTTCGTGGATCACATAGGCGAACACGTCGCGCGGCGCTTTTTTGGCGCTGGTGGAGTCGACGCGCGGCAGGTCATCCGGTTCGCCGCCATCGGCCCATACTTGCAGCCGCTTCGCCCAGGCGTCGAGCTGCTTCGGTGGGTAGCAGGTTGCGATCTCGTCATTGCCCTTTTGCAGCCGCGCGTACACGAAATCGCCGACGACATCGGCGATGGCGGGATACTTGCCGTGCTCGGCGAACACCACCGGCGTTTCGAATTGCCGCAACAGCGCGATGAAATCGGGCGCGCAGAAACTGTCATGGCGCACCTCGACCACATGACGCAGCGCGTGCCCCTCGAGTTGACGCGGCAACAGTTCCAGGAACTTGCCAAAATCGGCTTCGTCGAATTTCTTGGTCGGCGCGAATTGCCACAGCACCGGCCCCAGACGATCGCCGAGCTCGAGCACGCCGGAATCGTAAAACCGTTTGATGGAATTCCCGGCCTCCGCCAGCACCCGGCGATTGGTGGCAAAACGCGGTCCCTTCAGCGAGAACACAAAGCCATCAGGCACCTCGCGCGCCCATTTGCGAAAGCTCTCCGGCTTCTGCGAGCCGTAGTAGGTGCCGTTGATTTCGATCGAAGTCAGTTTTGAAGCCGCGTATTCCAGCTCCTTCGCCTGCGTCAGCTTTTCCGGATAAAACACTCCGCGCCACGGCGCAAAGGTCCATCCGCCGATGCCGATATAGATGTGGCCCGATTTTTTCGAAGCGGATTTGGATGTCTTGCTCACCGGCGGCTCGCATTGCAAAAGAGGGAAACGCTTGCCGGACCGAGCCTAATCAAATCAATTGTGATTGGCTAGTTCGCCGGCTGCGTGCGTCCACCCTGGCACCAGCAGCCTTTCAGGGTATGATCGCAAAAAAGGGGAAATGAATGCGGGTACTTATGGCAGCAGCTTTGGCGATGCTCACCTCGGCCGCAATGGCCGACGACATCGAAAATGCGCACAAGCAGACCCTGGCGGGACGCGACAGCTACTGGAATTGTCTTGCGGAGGAATATACGCGTGACAGCAACAAGATCTGTCGGGGCAGGATTTCGCATCCCTTATCGCCGACGCGTGTCCTTCCGAGCGGCAGAATTTCCGGGTGATGCTGGTGGACTACCTGTCGCTGCAATCTCCCGATGTCGATGCGCAAGCCCGTATGACGACAGCCAACAATGCCATCGCGCTCGCGCAGAAGGACATCGTAACGGCCTTCGTCCGCCGCAGGTCTGCGCCGAAATAGGCGACGGCGCGACATTCAGGCGCTGGGAAAATCCTTCCGCATCGCGATTTCGGCGGCATCGCCGGGCGAAAGTACGTTCTTTTCGAAAGCCGGTTGCGGCCCGGTGACGATGTCGTAGAGCGAAATGCCTTTCAAGGGCTTGGCCAGCAATGCGCGGATGCAATCGGCGAGGGTGCCGTTGAAAACCAGATAGGGCTGCCGGCCACCGTTCAACCGCTTGCCGTCAAGCGAGGGCCATTTCTTGAGGTCAGCGGGAACGTCGTAGACGATGAGGGAGGTTTCCTTGAACATGCCAGCCTCGGCGCGCTTTGTCCTCGGAATTCAGTCCTGCCCCCGTAAACACATGCTAAATGGCGATCCGCTGGCGGCGCTTTTGGGGGCGCCTGGGGGCGTTGCAGGGCAGGGGCTGTGCGAAAACCGCCTGCTTCCGACATCGCACAGACACCGTGTCCAGATGAGCTACGCTTCGATGTAGTTGACTAGGAAACCAAAGCGCGTTAGTTTCCTAGCCAACTAAGGAGTTGCCGCCATGTCCTCAAGCCCGCCCGCATCGGACCTGACCGCACATCTCGGCTTCTGGCTACGCACCGTGTCCAACCACGTCTCGCAGGCCTTCGCCGGCAAGCTTGCCGTCAAGGGAGTGACAGCCGCCGAATGGGTGATGATGCGCGCGCTGTACGGCAAGGATCCCATGGCGCCGAGCCGCGTCGCGGATGAGATGGGCATGACGCGCGGGGCGATCACGAAGTTGGCTGATCGGTTGATCAACAAATCGCTGATCATCCGCAAGGCCGACAGCGACGATGGCCGCGCACAGACGCTCGCACTGACGCTGCGGGGGAGCAGTCTGGTCCCGGAGCTGGCCGCGCTCGCCGATCAGAACGACGCAGAATTCTTCGGCGGCCTGAGCAGAGCCGAGCGGGAGACGCTGGAGCGGCTCCTAAAGCGGTTGGTTGAGCATGGTCAGATGACGGCCATGCCGACCGAATGAACTCAATGCAACTCACACAGAGGAAAATACACAATGGACGATCACAAGAAAGCTGTCGCCAAGACCTGCCTCGACGGCGCGGAAGACAACACGATGACCTTTCCGCAGATCGTCGGAACATTGATGCAAGAGGAATTCGAAGGTTACGCGATCGACTTCCGTCGCGCTCTCGCGACCTACTACATGCCAGATGGCGACCTCGTCGAAGTGCCGACGCACAAGATCGACGATCCCGTCGCTCCGTCCTTTGACGCGGGACACATTCAAGCCGCCATCAAGGACGCGCAACAACTGGTGCCTGGCTATACCTATCGGGGCTTCTGCAAGAAGATCGCTTCAGCCGGCTGTGCAGGTTACATCGTGTCGTTCTCTGGCCGTCGAGCACTTTACATTGGCCGGACCGCGGAGACTCACGTGGAGCACTTTCCGAACTAGCGAAGCGTAACGAGGACAATCTGAGGGTTTATCGAACGATCTACTTGCCAAACGCCGTGACGGTTCCCATCTGTCCGGGAACGGCGACGTTGATGCTTGATAGCTCCGGCGCTGGAACGACCACTGAATAGCTCGGCTGCGCCGGATGTACGCGCGCCTTCTGTTCGTGGTCGTTGGCATTTCAGGGCCTTTGAAGCGAGGCAGGCCTTTTCAAGCGAAGGACGGCTTTTCAAGCAAAGTACGGTCTGGGATTTGATCCGGGGCGGCTACCGGTTTGCGCCGTGTAATCCGCGCTGTTTTGGCCCGTTTTGGCGCTTTTCCGCACCGCTGTTTTGGGCCTGTGCCTTGGCATCGCGGGGGGCTGCGGATATACGCTGGCGGCATGAATGATGCCATCTCATCGGGGCTCGTGAAGCCGCCGCAGGCCGCTGGTTTGCTTCAGCTTTCGGTCATCGTCCCGACCTTCAACGAACGCGACAACGTCACCACGCTGTTCCGGCGGCTGGAAACAGCACTCGCGGGCGTCGCCTTTGAAGTGATCTTCGTCGACGACAATTCCCCCGATGGAACCTGGGAGGTAGTGCGGGCGCTGGCCCGCGATGATTCCCGGGTTCGCTGTCTGAGACGGATCGGGCGGCGCGGCCTGTCCGGGGCCTGCATCGAGGGCATCCTGGCTTCGAGCGCGCCTTGCGCCGCCGTCATTGACGCCGATCTGCAACATGACGAGACGCAATTGCCGGTCATGTTGAAGCTGCTGCAGCACGGCGAGGCCGATCTCGTGGTCGGCAGCCGCTACATCGAAGGCGGCAGCGCCGACAGTTTCAACAAGCATCGAGCCGGGGCCAGCGCGTTGGCGACCGAGGTCGCCAAGCGCGTGCTGCGGGTCAAGATCGCCGATCCCATGAGCGGCTTCTTCATGATCCGGCGCGATCGCTTCGAGCAACTGGCGCCGCAGCTCTCCACCCAGGGCTTCAAGATACTGCTCGATGTGGTCGCCACCGCGCGCGGCGATCTCAAGGTCAAGGAAATTCCCTACGCGTTCGGTTCGCGGCTGCACGGCGAGAGCAAGCTCGATTCCATGGTGGCGCTGGACTTCCTGGGGTTGGTGCTGGCGAAGCTGACCGGCGACATAGTCTCGCTGCGGTTCCTGCTGTTTGCGATGGTCGGATCGATCGGCCTGTTCGTGCATTTCGCTGCTCTGTTCGCAGCCCTGGAAGTTTTCGAGTTGCCGTTTCCGGAAGCGCAGGCCTGCGGCGCGCTGTTCGCCATGACCAGCAATTTCATCCTGAATAACTTCCTCACCTATCGCGACCAGCGCCTGAAGGGGTTTGCGATCCTGCGCGGGCTGCTGCTGTTCTATCTCGTCTGCAGCGTCGGTCTGTTCGCCAATGTCGGGGTGGCGTTCTCGGTTTACGATCAGGAACCGATCTGGTGGCTGGCGGGGGCGGCCGGCGCGTTGATGGGCGTGGTCTGGAATTACGCGATGTCCGGACTGTTCGTCTGGCGCAAGCGATGAAGCTGCCATGAATCCGAACGAGGCGCGGCTTGTCCGCGACACCGCCTTCACAGTTTTGGCGCTGGTGGCGCTGCGGCTCGTTGCCGCGACCTGGACGCCGCTGACCTTCGACGAAGCCTATTACTGGATGTGGTCGAAGCACCTGGCCTTCGGGTACTACGATCATCCGCCCGGCGTCGCGCTTGTGATCCGGTTGGGCACCATGATCGCCGGCGACACCGAACTCGGCGTGCGGCTGGTGTCGGTCTTGCTGGCGCTGCCGATGAGTTATGCGGTGTATCGCGCCGCGGCGATCTTGTTTGGCGGCCGGCGCGTGGCGGCCACCGCGACCATTCTGCTCAACGTCACCCTGATGGCGGCAATCGGCACCCTGATCGTGACCCCGGATTCGCCGTTGCTGGTGGCTTCCAGCTTCATTGTGTTGTGCCTCGCAAAAGTGCTGGAGACCGGGCGCGGTGCATGGTGGCTCGCGGTCGGTGCCGCGGTTGGTGCGGCGTTGCTGTCCAAATACACCGCGCTGTTTTTCGGCCCGGCGATCCTGATCTGGCTCGTGAGCGTTCCGAAACTACGGCGCTGGCTGATTTCGCCGTGGCCTTATCTCGGCGGCCTCGTTTCGCTTCTGATGTTCATGCCGGTCATTCTCTGGAATGCCGATCACCATTGGGTCTCCTTCATCAAGCAACTCGGGAGGTCCCGGATCGAGGATTTCAAGCCGGCCTTCATCGGCGAATTGATCCCGACCCAGATCGCCTTCGCAACGCCCCTGGTGTTCATCCTGGGCGCGATGGGGCTTTACGCGCTGCTCAAGCGTGACGGCGGCGCATCGGCCGCACGCGGGCTGCTCAACGCGATATTCTGGACCATCGTTGTCTATTTCATCTGGCATTCGCTGCATGCCCGTGTCGAGGCAAACTGGTTCGCGCCGGTTTATCCGGTGTTCGCCATGGCGGCCGCGGTCGCCGCCAATCTGACGCGGTGGGACAGATATCAGCAGCGTGTCGTCGATTTTTGCCTGCGCTGGGCCGCGCCAACGGGCATCCTGATGTTCGCGCTGTTGATCGTGCAGGCCAACACCGGTGTGCTTTCGGGCTATCGCCGCGACGCCACCGTTCGCAGCGTCGGCGTCGGCTGGCGTGAACTCGCCGACGGGATCGAGGCCGTGCGCGCGCGCGCGGGCGCGACCTGTGTGCTGGCGCCGGATTACGGCACCACCGGTTGGCTTGCCTTCTATCTGCCGAAAGGCACCTGCGTGACGCAGCTGACGCAGCGGATCCGCTGGGTCAACATGCCGGAGCCGGAGCCAGCGCAATTGTCCGGCAAGCTGTTGTTTGTCGACGAGGCGCGTCCGGGCGGGCAGCCCTATCTGCCGCCGTCGCTGAAAAATTCATTTGCGCGGATCGAGAGGGTCGCGCAATTGCCGCGCAAGCGTGGGCCGCTCACGATCGAAACCTACGCGCTTGATCTGCTCGAAGGTGCCAGGGGCGATGTACTTGATCGCTCGCCGCCGCCGGAGTTGCAGTAGGGAGGTGGCCTTCCTGGCGGCGAGGGGAAGCTCAGGGCGCGGCTGGTTGCCTTCAAGCGCGAGCGCGGCTGGCATCATCTGCCGCTGTTCTGCGACCTCTCGGGCGAATTCAGCCGCGACTATCATGCGCTGACCAAAGATGGCGGCGATGACGCGGCATTCAATATGTTCACGTGGCGGCCGGAGGCTGGCCGCTCCGCAATCAGGCATTTTTGGGGCGGCGAGATGAACGGCGCATCGGCCGATCCCGGACAAGACCCGCGCGGCGCGCCGGATCTGATGCCGATCTGGACCATCCTGGATGTCACACCGCAGGGCCGGGGAACGGATTGGTATCCGAAGCTGAATTATTGAGAGGAGTTTCCGCGGCCTGATCCGTAAAGGTGCGGGGGACCCGTGCATTTCCGTATCAAATTGGGACGGCCCAACAACCGCCCGCACTTAATCCGCATTTAACTAAAAGTCGCCTTAATGACGCTCCGCGCCTCTGCGAAACGCTCTGCCGGAAGAACTCCGGTTGAGCATCGCACGCAGGTTGGCGTTCGAATGTGCCGGGGGCATGCACATGATCGGACGCTGACTGCAAGGGGAAGACGGTGGAAGCAGTCTGGATGCAAGGCGGATGAGTACCAGTACAGTTGCGTGTTACAGTTTCGCGGCCAACAAATCCAAAAGTTCAGCCCGAAAAGCAAGCTCCAGGAGTTTTTTCGGCGCCGCTGCGGTCGCCAGCCTTATGCTGGGCTGCGGCTGGATGGTGTATGCAAATATTTTTGCGGCCAGCCCGTTTCCGCAACTCGGCAGCGCCGACTTCGATGCGCCGGTGATCCGGCGGCCGCAGGCCGTTGCCGCCGCGGCGAATGCGCCGACAACAGACAGCAACGTTACGCGCATCGCCGAGATCAAACCACCGCGGATCATTGCCGCGCCTGCCACCGTTCCGGCTGGTCCATCACTTTCGTTCGCTGATCGCTTTGCCGCCGCCGCGCCGCAGAGCGTGGAGCCGGCGCCACAGCCCGAGACGCCAAAGCTTGCTGAAATAACCAAGCCCCTGCCTCAAGCGCCGAAGCTTGCGGAAATAACCAAACCGCAGTCCTCAGCGCCAAGACTGCCGGAAGCGCCGAAGCCCGCTGAAGCATCGAAGCTGGCGGAAGTTGCCAAGTTGAAGGAAACGCAATCGCCGGCGCCGGTTCAGGTGGCCGCGATCGCTCCCGCGTCACCGCGCCCCGCCGAGCCCGCGCGGGCGAAGACGCCGGGTGATTCCATTCGCGATATGGCGCAGCGCGCCAAGGCGGCCGTGATGTCGCTCGCCTCGAACGAGAGGCAGACCATCGTCGAAAAACTCTGGGGCACGCGGCGGCCGCAGCCGCATTCGTCGTCGCTGCTGGCGTTTGCATCCGCCGATGCCAGCGCCACCGGCAGCCTCGGCCCCTCGCAGAATCCCGCGCTGGCGGGCAACACGCCGCGCTACGATCAATCGACCGCAGTCTACGATATATCAGCGCATATGGTCTATCTGCCGGACGGCACCAGGCTGGAAGCGCATTCCGGTCTTGGCAACCAGCTTGACGATCCAAGGTCGGCGAACATCCGGATGCGCGGCGTGACGCCGCCGCACATGTACGAATTGACGCCGCGCGAGGCGCTGTTCCACGGCGTGCCGGCGCTGCGGCTCAATCCCGTCGGCGGCGAGGAGACGATCTACGGCCGATCCGGCCTGCTCGCGCACACCTACATGCTCGGCCCCAACGGCGATTCCAACGGCTGCGTCTCGTTCCGCGATTACAACGCCTTCCTCAATGCCTATCGCAACCAGGGCATCAAGCGATTGGCCGTGGTCGCAAGGATCGACTGAGCGGGCTTGCCGCTCTCGGCGCGACGTGCCGGACTAACTCGTGTTTGATCGCGAGGTCGTCACAAACTATCTTTCGTCACTCCGGGACGCGCCCCGGAATGACGAAATGGAATTCGCCGTCCAGATTTCGGACCACCCACCAAACAAAAACCCCGGCATCGCTGCCGGGGTTTTGCATTCTTGGAACTTGCCTGAACGGATGGATCAGAAATCCATGCCGCCCATGCCGCCGCCCGGGGGCATGCCGCCGCCGGCCGGAGCGTTCTTCTTCGGCAGTTCGGCGACCATGGCTTCGGTGGTGATCAGCAGGGCCGCAACCGAGGCCGCGTTCTGGATCGCCGCACGAACGACCTTGGTCGGGTCGATGATGCCCTTCTTGACGAGATCGCCGTATTCGCCGGTCTGCGAGTTGAAGCCGTAGGCATACGCCTTGTTCTCGAGGATCTTGCCGATGATGACGGAGCCGTCTTCGCCCGCGTTGATCGCGATCTGGCGAGCCGGCCAGGACAGCGCCTTGCGCACGATCTCGACGCCGGTCTTCTGGTCGTCGTTCTTGGTACGCAGGCCCTTGAGCTGTTCTGAAGCACGCAGCAGGGCGACGCCGCCGCCCGGTACGATGCCTTCTTCAACCGCCGCACGGGTCGCATGCATCGCGTCATCAACGCGATCCTTGCGCTCCTTCACCTCGACTTCGGTCGCGCCGCCGACGCGGATCACCGCGACGCCGCCCGCGAGCTTGGCCAGACGCTCCTGCAGCTTCTCGCGGTCGTAGTCCGAGGTGGTTTCCTCGATCTGCGCCTTGATCTGCGTCACGCGTGCTTCGATGTCGGCCTTCTTGCCGGCGCCGTTGACGATCGTGGTGTTCTCCTTGTCGATCATCACCTTCTTGGCGCGACCGAGCATGGCGAGCGTCACGTTCTCCATCTTGATGCCGAGGTCTTCCGAGATCGCCTGACCGCCCGTCAGAACCGCGATGTCCTGCAGCATGGCCTTGCGGCGATCGCCGAAGCCCGGAGCCTTCACGGCGGCAACCTTGAGGCCACCGCGCAGACGGTTGACGACGAGGGTGGCGAGCGCTTCGCCTTCGACGTCTTCCGCAACGATGACCAGCGGCTTGCCGGTCTGCACCACGGCTTCGAGCAGCGGCAGCAGTTCGTTCAGGTTGGAGAGCTTCTTCTCGTTGATCAGGATGTAGGCGTCGTCGAATTCGACGCGCATCTTGTCGGCGTTGGTGACGAAGTAGGGCGAGATGTAGCCGCGGTCGAATTGCATGCCTTCGACGACATCGAGTTCGGTTTCGAGCGACTTGGCTTCCTCAACCGTGATGACGCCCTCGTTGCCGACCTTCTTCATGGCGTCGGAGAGGAACTTGCCGATTTCGGCGTCGCCGTTGGCGGAGATGGTGCCGACCTGGGCGATTTCCTCGTTCGAGGTGACCTTCTTGGAGTTCTTGACGAGGTCGGCGACCACGGCTTCCACCGCCATGTCGATACCGCGCTTCAGATCCATCGGGTTCATGCCGGCGGCAACCGACTTGGCGCCTTCACGGACGATCGCCGCGGCCAGCACGGTCGCGGTGGTGGTGCCGTCGCCGGCCGCGTCGGCCGACTTGGAGGCGACTTCGCGTACCATCTGGGCGCCCATGTTTTCGAACTTGTCCTCAAGCTCGATTTCCTTGGCGACGGTGACGCCGTCCTTGGTGATGCGGGGAGCGCCGAATGACTTGTCGAGCACGACGTTGCGGCCCTTGGGGCCCAGCGTCACCTTGACGGCGTTGGCGAGAATGTCGACGCCGCGCAGCATGCGATCGCGGGCATCGACGCCGAATTTGACTTCTTTAGCTGACATAGATTTCTCCGTTTGAAATTTGATCCTCATCCTGAGGAGCCCGCCCTGGCGCGGGCGTCTCGAAGGATGAGAAGAATGAGATGATGTGAGCTTGCGGCCTCATCCTTCGAGACGCCGGCTGCACCGGCTCCTCAGGATGAGGGAACGGGCTTGGCGCTTACGCGGCCTTCTTCTTGGTGGCGGGAACGTCCGTGAGAACGCCCATGATGTCGCTCTCTTTCATGATCAGCAGCTCCTGGCCGTCAAGCTTGACCTCGGTGCCCGACCATTTGCCGAACAGCACGCGGTCGCCGACCTTGAGGTCGATCGGGATCAGCTTGCCGGATTCGTCACGGCCGCCCGGACCGACGGCGGTGATTTCGCCCTGGGAGGGCTTTTCCTTGGCGCTGTCCGGAATGATGATGCCGCCAGCTGTCTTTTCCTCGGCGTCGATGCGCTTGACCACAACGCGGTCGTGAAGCGGACGGAATTTCATGCAGTCCTCCTAAGCTTTTGAAGATGTTGTCGAGTTTTGGAATTAGCAGTCTCCACCGGCGAGTGCCAGTGTGACCGAACAGGACATAAGCTAGAGTTGTGCGGGGGACAAGGGTGTGTAGCAGAAAAACTGGCACTCAAATATGACGGCTGCCAAATTCTTCAGGCATCGTTAATCCCAAATGCCGGAGCGAACATCCCATATTAGCACGTGCGGTAAGCTGCTGCTAACGCGGACTTTTTCAACAGGTCCTTAAACATTTAGGCTTGTGATGGGTTGGTATCGTGCGTCACATTTCTCTGATGTGAGCGCATCTCCACCGGGTGGCTCCCGGTCGGCGGCCACTTCGGAATATGCGCTCCAGCAATGGAGGTTGGCATGGTCTCGCGGGTTGGGGTTTCCGACGATTTCCGGAAACAGGTGCTGGGTTATGGGCTGACGACGGCGCAAATTCTCTATCGGATGCCGGATCATCCCTCGCTGCTGCAAACCTACATCTGGCAAAATTACGACCTGTTTCCGAATTTTCCAGCACTGAAGGACTTTCTCTCGTTCTGGGAGCAAAAGCTCGAGGGACCCCTGTTCGCCGTCACCGTCGCCCATTCCAAGCTGATCAAGCCAGCCGAGTTGCGCGCCGTCGACGGCGTGTTCCGGTTGCATTGATCTGATCGAACTGGGTAGAGCGGGCAAAGGCGCTCGCGCCGTACCCGCGGAGCTTTGAAATGTGCTACCCTTTCCTGGTAACGGAAAGGGAGAACGCCAATGGCCAGGAAGAAGCCGACATCACGGGCAGCCAACCGTACCGCCGCGCAGAAGAAATCACCGGCGCGCAAGGCGGCGAGCAAGACGGCCAGTAAGACCGCCGCCAAATCATCCGCGCGAAAAAAACTGAAATCAAAGGCGCGTGCCGTTCCCACCGCCAGGCGTAATCGCCCGAAGCAGCGCATCGCCATCAGTCATTACCGCGACGAGGATTTCAAAGCTGACGGCCTGCGCGCCTATGCACAGTATCGCGATCTCGGGTTTGCCTCAGCCAGCAACGGCCTGGCCCAGGCGCATGTGATCCGCCTGATCGGGCCGTGCAATCCGGCGGAGGTCTCAAAACTGCATTTCCACGACGTCGAATTCCAGATGGTCTATGTGCTTAAAGGCTGGGTCAAAACCTACATGGAAGGGCAGGGCGAGACCCTGATGCAAGCGGGCACGGCGTGGACCCAGCCGCCCCGCGTCAAGCACCTGATCATGGATTATTCTGACGATGTCGAATTGCTTGAAGTGATCCTGCCCGCGGAGTTCAAGACGGTCGAACTCGCGACATGATGCGCATGCGCCTCAACACGTGCACGATGTGCCGGACTTCCCGTCGTCAGGTTCGGGCGGTCTAACGATTGTGAGGCGCGACTACCGCGAAGACATCGACTGGCTGCGCGCGATCGCCGTGTTGGCGGTGGTCGCGTTCCATTTCGAGGCGCCGGCGGTGTTCGGCGGCTTTGTCGGTGTCGATATCTTCTTTGTGATCTCGGGCTATCTGATCACCGGGATTATCCAGTCGGAACTGCAAGCCGGCGATTTTTCCTTTGCGCGTTTCTACGAGCGGCGGGTACGCCGGCTGCTGCCTGCGCTGTATGCGATGGTGGTGGTGACCGCGATCCCGTCTTTCCACTATCTCCTGACTTCGGAGCGTCAGGAGTTTTTCCGCTCGATCGCAGCGGTCGTGACCTTCACGTCGAATTTCTTTTTCTGGTTTCAGACCGGCTATTTCGACCATGCCGCGGTGGAGAAGCCGCTGTTGCACACCTGGTCGCTCGCGGTCGAGGAGCAGTTCTACCTGGCGCTGCCGCTATTGCTGTGGGGGCTTTCGCGGCTGAACCGCAGCGGGCGCATTGCGTTGCCGGTGGTGCTGGGCGCGCTGGCGCTCGCGTCTTTCGTGCTCAGCATCTGGCTGATGAAGTCGGACCGTTCCGCCACGGCCTTCTTCATGAGCCCGCCGCGGGCGTGGGAATTCCTGATCGGCGGCCTGATCGCAACCCCAGGCTTTCCGGTGTTGCGCCATGCGCTGACGCAGCAAATCGTCCGTGGCGTCGCGCTGGTGCTGATCGCAATTCCGGTGTTCTCGCTGCGAGAGGGGCCGGGCTTTCCCGGTTTCAACGCGCTGACGCCGTGCGTCGGCGCGGCCCTGTTCATTTGGAGCGGCATTGGCGTGCCGACGCGGAAGCGAAGCCGGTATTCGCCGCTCCATGTCGTGAGGTTTTTCGGCCAGATTTCCTATTCACTGTATCTTTGGCACTGGCCGCTGTTCACCTTCACGCGCTTCTCCAAAAGCAGCCTGGTGCTGGATGCCAGCGACAAGGTCATGCTGTTCGCGGTGACGGTCCTGATCTCGTATCTGTCGTGGCGATTTGTCGAGCAGCCATTTCGCCAGAAATCACTGGCGCCGACGCGCAGTGCGGCATTCCGCATCGCGGGCCTTGCGTCGGCGGTGCTGCTGGCCGGCAGTGCCGGTGGAATTGCCGTGAGCCGCACGCCGTCGGATGCCGACCGGGTCGCGCTGCAACTGGAATCCTACAACAGCTACAATTATCGGCCGCTGTACCGTTCCGGCGTTTGCTTTACGCCTGACAGCGGCGTGTTTGGTGAAGGATGCCTCGCGCTCGCGTCGGACAAAACCAATGTCATGTTGTGGGGCGACAGCCTGGCCGCGCATTATTTCCATGGACTGCAAAATGTCATCGATCCGCAAGCAGTGAATATCCTGCAGGCGACGCAGGCGGCCTGCATGCCGACCTTCAACGCCGCTGCCCAGGGCAATGCGTCCTGCCGTAATTTCGCGACGCAGATGGAAACGTTCTTCGCGGATCACAAGCCCGATCTGGTCATCCTCTCGGCGGACTGGCTCGAATATGCCCGCCCGCCGCGGTTCGACGGCATGATCGCTGATCTCCGGCAGACCATCGCCAGGCTCAATGGGGCAGGCATCGTCGTGGTGGTGCTCGGCCCGGCCGTGCAGTTTCGCGCGCGGCTGCCGTCGATGCTGATGCGCGCGCATCTGCGGGATGTCGATGCACGTCCCGAAGATTTCGTATTGCCGGATATATTTGCGCTGGACCAGATGATGAAGACCGCGCTGCCGGCGCATGGGAAATTCTCTTATATCTCTGTCGTCGATGCGGTCTGCCCGGCGCGGCAATGCCCGCTTACGATCGACGGCGGCATTCCCCTCGCGTGGGATCACGCTCACCTCACCGCGGAGGGATCGCTGTATGTGATGGACAAAGTGCTGCCGATGCTGGGGTTGGGAAAACAATAATCATCATGCCCAGGCTTATCCCGGGCATCCACGTCTTACTTTCTTTCCTGCGAGACAAAGAGGTGGATGACCGGGACATAGGCGAGCGGAAGCGACGCCGTCCTTCGGACGGCTGTGTCCGGCCATGACGGAATATGACGCTGTTGCTACGACCTCAACTCATCGCCCCCACGATCGCGCCCATCAGGCACGTCGTCAGCGTGCCCGAGACGATCGATTTCAATCCAAGGGAATTGATTTCGTCGCGGCGCTCCGGCGCCATGGTGCCGAGGCCGCCGATCATGATGCCGAGGCTGCCGAAGTTGGCGAAGCCGCACATTGCATAGAGCATGATCAGCCGCGAGCGCGGATCAAGCGCGTCGGCGCCAAGTTTCGACAGATCGACATAGGCGATCAACTCGTTGAGCACGGTCTTGGTGCCCATCAGGCTGCCCGCGGTGATCGCCTGCGGCCAGGGCAGGCCCATCAGCCAGCACACCGGCGCCATGATGATGCCGAGCACCCGTTGCAGCGAAATCGTGGCACCGCCGATCGCGGGCAGCTGCCTGAGGATCGTATTGGCAAGATAGACCAATGCCACCAGGACGATCAGCATCGCGATAATATTGAGCAGGAGTTCAAGCCCGGAGGTGGTGCCCTTGACGATCGCATCCATGGTCGAGGATGCGTGCATGTCCGGATCTTCCAACGCGCCGCCGGTGCGCTTGTCGCCGGTCTCCGGGACCATGATCAAACTGACCAGGATCGCGGCCGGCGCGCCGAGCACCGAGGCGATGACAAAATGCGCTGCGGCGTCGGGAATCAATGGCGCCAGCAGCGTGGCGTAGAGCACCAGCACCGTGCCGGCTATTCCGGCCATGCCGCCGGTCATCACCAGAAACAATTCGCTGCGCGTCAACTGTGCCAGGTAGGGCCGGATGAACAAGGGCGCTTCCACCATGCCGAGAAAAATATTGGCGGCGGTGGAAAGCCCGACCGCGCCGCCGACCCCGAGTGTGCGTTCCAATAGCCAGGCCATGCCGCGCACGACCGGCGGCAGGATACGCCAGTAGAAC
Source organism: uncultured Alphaproteobacteria bacterium (assembly GCA_963811915.1). Classification (GTDB taxonomy): domain Bacteria; phylum Pseudomonadota; class Alphaproteobacteria; order Rhizobiales; family Xanthobacteraceae; genus Bradyrhizobium. The sequence continues at coordinate 233,097 of CAWETC010000008.1, read as the reverse complement.
AGCAGCGTGGTCAGCACGCTCATGACCAGCACCACGGGCAGCGCCTGGAACGCCAGGATGAAATCAGCGCCGGGCGCTTTCAGGTCAAACGGTAATGCACCGCCGCCGAGATAGCCGAACACGAACGATGTCCCGGCGCGTGAAGCGGACGAAATCGCGCTGACGGCATCGTTGATGGCGCCGAACGCATGGGCCACCAACGGAAGTTTGATCAGCACGATGGCGGCGAGCAGGGTGACGGTGAGACCGATGGCGGTTTGTCTTAACGAGACCGCACGGCGATTTTCACCACAGGCCCAGGCGATTGCGAGCAACGCCAACACGCCGAACGCCGATTGCAATTGAAGCATGATTCCCCCGGAGGCCGGAGGTGATTATGGAGGCGGCACGACGAGGTACGCAATGCGTTTCGAGAGCAGACCCTCGTCAGCCGGCGGCGGCGAGGCGCTCGTCCTGTGCCGCATGGTGCCTGACCGGCACAAACAGTTTTGTGATCAGATAGGCCGCGAAGGCAGGCGCGATAAACCCGGGTCCCGGGATTTGCGGATTGCCGAACAGCAATTGCAGCGCCGGTGTCCAGAATACAAGCTGGGCGAGGCGGCGTCCGGTAGCGTCCAGTTTCTCATCCGCCAGCAGACCGACGGCGGCGAATGTCAGCGGCAACAGATCGTAGGCGCCCATATAGGGCGAGGCGCTGACGGTGCAGGCGAAGAACAACGCCCGCAGCAGCCGCACATCGCTGCCCTTGCGATAGCGGAATGCGGCGGCGACGCCGACCACCGCAGCCAGAGTAAAAGCAAACTGGATCACCTCGCCGACGCGATTGCCGACCAGCCCGCGCACATTCATGAATATGGTCGGCTGGAACGGCACTGCCGTGCCCGCGGCATCGCCCAGCACCTCGCCCTGCAACGGCAGCGCCTTGACGATGTAATCGTGCCAGCTCTCGATGCCACCGAGGGCCAGGCTCAGCGCGAGCAGCGCCAGGGTCGTGACCGCGGCCCACAGGAAAACCCGCCAGCGCCCGGATGCGATCAACGCGAACGGAAACAGTACGCCGAGCTGCGGTTTGACCGTCAGCAGTCCGATCAGCACCCCGGCGATCACAGGCCGTTTATCGAGCGATGCGAAAATGGCGAGCAGCGCGGCGGTGGTGAGGAACGAACTCTGGCCCGACATTATGCAGAACAAGGCGGCCGGCGACACCAGAACCACCGCGAGGATGCGCCAGTCCGAAACCTCCCGCCGTCCCGCGAGGTAAAACGCCAGCAGGCCGATCGCAAACCATGCGATCAGCGCCGGGAAATAGGCGAGTAACCCGAATGGCGCCATCACGACCAGAGCGGTCGGCGGGTTCGGCCAGTTCTGTCCCGGATATCCGGCACCGAGCAGTTTGGCGAGTTCGTCATTGTAAGTGGCAAAGTCGTAGAAGCGCGCGGGATCGGCATCACCGACCGCGCGCCCGTACATCCAAAGGTTGAGGAAATCGCGTCCCAGAACCAGCGTGGCCTTGTCGCGTGGGAACGGCCATATCCAGCTCATGGTAGAGAAATAAGCCAGCAGCGTCAGCGCAAACAGCGCACCGCCGAGCACCAGTAGCGCGCGCAAAAATTCCGCGTTTTCCGGCGTCTGGGTTTGCGGCACCAGCGCATTGAAAAGGCGGCGCAGGCCGCCGCCGGCAACTGCCTGCGAATGATCCCGGTCGGACAGGCTCTGGTGCTGCATCGAAATTTTGCCCGTGGATGGCTCAGATGTCCGGCATGCCGGCCGCGACGGCATCGAAATCGGCTGAATCGGAGACACCGCGCGCGGCGGCGTCAGGGTAGGAGCGGGGACTTAAGATATTATTAGGGGAAGGCGGCAAAGCTGCCGGATGGGCTGCACCGGGCGTTCGACGCCCATCGCCGGTTGCGGCGTTATGGAGGTGCAGCCGCGGATCGGATCCATGAATTGCGTCATTATTCCAGCGTATCGCGCGGCGGCCACAATCCTGCCGGTCATCGCGGCGATCGGTCCGGAGATTGATCTGATCGTGGTCGTCGATGACGGCTGCCCTGAGGGGACCGCGGTATCGGTTGCCAACCGCTGCTCCGATCCACGGGTGGTCGCGCTGATGCACGACGCCAACCGCGGTGTCGGCGGTGCGTTCCTGACCGGGATGCGTTACGCGATCGAGCGCGGCGCCGATGTCATCGTCAAGATTGACGCTGACGGACAGATGGACCCGGTCCAGGTGCCGGCGCTGATCCATCCGATCCTCAGCGGCCAGGCCGACTACGTGAAGGGCGACCGGTTCTTTTTCCTCACCAATGCGGCATCGATGCCGTCGGCCCGGCTGTTCGGCAATCTCGTGCTGTCGTTCATGACCAAATTCTCGAGCGGCTACTGGACCGTGATGGATCCGACCAACGGCTTCTTTGCGATCCACGCCCGCGTGGCCGAACTGCTCGACGACGAGCGGATCGCGAAACGTTTCTTCTTCGAGACCGATCTTCTGTTTCATCTCGGCCTGATCCGCGCCAAGGTGGTCGAGTTTCCGATGCGCGCGCATTACGGCGATGAAGTCTCCAGTCTGCGGATTTCGCGCCAGCTCGCGCCGTTCCTTGCCGGACATCTGCGCAATACGTTCCGCCGCATTCTCTATCGCTACTTTTTCCGGGAATTCTCGCTGGCCTCGCTTCAACTTGTTGCCGGCGCCATGCTGTTCGGTTTTGGCCTTGTGTTCGGATTGTACCATTGGTTGTCGGCGCCGCCCGAACAGTTGGTGCCGACCGGAACCATCATGATCGCGGCGCTGACATTCCTGATCGGTTTCCAGTTGTTGCTGTCGTTTCTCAATTACGACATCAGCTCGAGCCCCCGCGAAGCGCTGCATCCGTTTCTCACCCGCAGCCGGCGAGCTGTTCCGGAAGTCGCTGAGACCAGCGCGGCAGAGGCCGGCGACGAGCAGCCGAAGCCGGTCCGGCGCCAAGCGTAAAACGCAATCCACCTGTGAAGTTCGGGGCCGGCGTTGACAATCGGGCGGGCGTAAGCCACGGCATAATAATGTTGCCCCCACTGCCCATCGCGGGCTCAAGCGCGCTGTTCAACCACAAATCGTTTCTGCTGTTCCTGCTGTCGCGGAGCTTCTCGCGTTTCTCCAGCCAGATCGCCGCGGTCGCCATCGGCTGGCAGGTCTACGATTTGACCGGCAGCGCGTTCGATCTCGGCATGGTGGGACTGGTTCAGTTTCTCCCCACGTTGCTGCTGGTTTTCGTGGCCGGCCACGCCGCGGATCGCTATGAGCGCAAACGCGTCGTGCAGGTCTGCCAACTCGCCGAAGCGCTGACGGCACTGTTTCTGGCCTGGGGCGCCTATGCGGGCTCGTTGACGGTGACGCAGATATTTATCGCCACTGCAGTGCTGGGCACCGCCGGCGCGTTCGAAAGCCCGACCATCGCCGCGCTGCTGCCGCTGATCGCGCGCGAAGGCTCGCTGCAGCGCGCAACCGCGATCTCCAGCGGCGCGGCACAGCTCGCCACCATCACCGGACCGGCATTGGGCGGTTTGGCCTATGCCATCGCCCCAAGCGTGCCCTACGGCCTGATGGCGCTGTTCTGGCTGCTGGGCACGGCGTTGACCGGAGCGATCCGGCCGGCGAAATCGGCTGCGGTCCGGGATGCGGCGACACCGGCCGATTTATTTGCTGGCGTCAAATTCGTCCGCAACAATCCCGCCATTCTGGGCACGATCTCGCTCGACCTGTTCGCCGTATTGTTGGGTGGTGCAACGGCGCTGCTGCCGATCTATGCGCGCGATATCCTGCAGGCCGGCCCGCTCGGCCTCGGCATTCTGCGCGCGGCGCCGGCGGTCGGCGCGTTGCTGATGACCGCGGTGCTGGCGCAGCATACCATCAACCGCCGGATCGGCATGCGGATGTTTCAGGCCGTGATCGTGTTCGGCATCGCGACAGTGGTGTTTGCCGTTTCGCGCTGGATGTGGCTTTCGGTTCTGGCGCTGGCCGTTTTGGGCGCGGCCGATACCATCAGCGTGGTGATCCGTTTTTCGCTGGTGCAGCTCTCCACGCCGGATGAGATGCGCGGCCGGGTTGGTGCTGTGAACTTCCTGTTCATCAACGCTTCCAACCAACTCGGCCAGTTCGAAAGCGGCGTCACCGCCGCGCTGTTCGGCACGATGCCCGCGGCCGCGCTCGGCGGCATCGGGACCATCGCGATCGCGCTGTTGTGGATGAAGCTGTTCCCGGCGCTGCGTGATGTCGAGCGACTGGAGTAGGTCGGGTTCTGTCGTTGCGAGGAGCGTAACGACGAAGCAATCCATCGGGCCACAGGGTAGGGATGGATTGCCTCGCGGAGCCTGTCATCGGGCGCGCATTCGCGCGACCGGTCGGCTCGCAATGACGGCGAGGCGATGGTTCAGCCCCGGCCGACGAACGGCATCTTGCTGGCCATCACCGTCATGAACAGCACGTTGGCGTCGAGCGGCAGGTTGGCCATGTAGGCGACCGCGTCGCCGACCGCCTTGGAGTCCATTCGCGGCTCCGGCATCTTGCGGCCATCCGGCTGCAACACGCCGTCGACCATGCGGTCGGTCATCGGCGTGGCGGCATTGCCGATGTCGATCTGACCGACGGCGATGTCATAGGCGCGGCCATCGAGGTTGGTCGCCTTGGTGAGGCCGGTGATGGCGTGCTTGGTGGAGGTATAGGCCGCGGAGAACGGCCGTGGCGCGTGCGCCGAGATCGAACCGTTGTTGATGATGCGGCCGCCGCGCGGGGTCTGGTCCTTCATGATGCGGAACGCGTGCTGGGTGCACAGAAACGGTCCGGTGAGGTTGGTGGCGACCACCGCCTGCCACTGAGCGAGGCTGAGATCTTCAAAGTTCACCGGCGGCGCGCCCATGCCGGCATTGTTGAAGAGCACATCGAGCCGGCCATAGACCTCCATCACCTTGGCGAACAGGGCGGCGATCGATCCGGGATCGGTCATGTCGGAGGGAACCGCGAGGCTCTTGCCACTGCCGCCGAGTTTCGCAGTCTCTTCCAGCATTTCCAGGCGTCGCCCGGCCAATACCACGGTGAAGCCGGCGCTCATCAGCGCCAGCGATGCCGCCCGCCCGACGCCGGTGCCGGCGCCGGTGACCACCGCGATCCTGTTGTTTGCCTCGGTCATTTGCTTCCTGCCTTTTTATGTTTTTGGAGCTTCGGTTTTGTAGGGTGGTCGTGGAATATTCTGATGCGCCGCGCGCAGCGCCGCCGACCAGCGTGAACGCAGATCGTGAAAGTACGGCTCGCCCGCTTCGATGCGATGGTTGAGATCGGCATCGCAGACGTCGGATCGCACCACCAGCACATCGATCGGCAGACCGACGCCGAGATTCGAGCGCATCGTCGAGTCCATCGAGATCAGGCTGGTCTTGAGCGCCTCGTACAATTCAACGTCATAATGCATGGCGCGGTCGAGCACCGGCTTGCCGTATTTGTGCTCGCCGATCTGCAAGTAGGGCGTGTCGGTGGTGCATTCGATGAAATTGCCGGCCGGGTAGACCATGAACAGCCGCATCCGCGAGCCCTTGATCTGGCCCCCGAAAAGAAACGACACGTCGAAATTGATATCCTCGGATTGCAGCGCGGTGCCTTCGGTGGCGTGGACCGAGCGGATCGCCTTGCCGATGCGCTGGGCCGCCTGGAACATGGTCGGCGCGTTCAGCAGCGTCTCGAGGTCGCCGCTGTGCGGGTCTTCAAGACCCTCGGTCAGGGTCGACAGCACCGACTGGCTGATCGCGAGATTGCCGGCGCTCGCAACCGCCATGATGCGCTCGCCCGGCTTTGAGAAGATATGGAGCTTGCGAAAGGTCGAGACGTTGTCGAGACCCGCATTGGTGCGGGTATCCGCGATCATGACCAGCCCGTCCCGCACCAGCACTCCGCAGCAATAGGTCATTCCCGATCCCCGAATGCATCACACGGCGCGCAATTACTAGCCAATTTTGGCAGAGCCTCCAACCCCGTTCGCGCATTCCTGCCGCACTTCAGAGCAAAAGCGGACAAATCACCATGTCCGCTCTAAAGCGGACAAATCATTGTCAGACCATCTCGATCGCGACTGTTATCCGCGAACTTCCATCCTATCCAGCGGCGTACGCGCGCCGCATCGGTTTGAGCACGGCCAGTGCCAAAATGCCCGTGAGCGCGTCCATCGCGATGATGATCGCGAAAACCGGGAGCCAGCTGCCTGTCTGAACACGCAGCAGGGCCGCGAGTGGGCCCCCGAGGATCGATCCGACGCCCTGCGCGATGTAAAGCCATCCATAATTCGTGGTCGCATATTTCGCGCCGAATGTGTCGGTCAGGGTCGAAGGAAACAGCGAGAAGATTTCGCCCCAGCCGAAGAAAACCACGCCGGACAGGATCACGAAGACGAGCGCATTTTCGCGCAGCAGGACCATGAGTGTTACCGCCGCGGCTTCCATCAGAAAGGCGATCGCCATGGTGTTTTCGCGCCCGATCTTATCCGAGACAAAGCCGAAAAACGGCCGCGTCAAGCCGTTGGTCAGGCGATCGATGGTAAGCGCCAGCGGCAATGCCGCCAATCCGAACACTACGACGTTGGCAACGCCGAAGTCGCGCGAAAATGCCGCGAACTGCGAGATGATCATCAGGCCGCCGGTAGACATCATCGTCATCATGAAGAACATCAGCCAGAACACCTTGCTGCGCAGCATCTCTCGCGGCTGTACCCCCATTTGCGACGCCATCGCCGGTGGCGGGGGCAGCACGTCTTCGGATGTCGGCATGCGGATCGCTAGCGCCGCGAGCGCTCCGATAACGCCAAGAATGATGCCGAACACGATCAGCGTGTGTTGATAGCCGGCCTGTTTCATCATGGTGTCGATCGGGAAGGTGGTCAGAATGGCGCCGAAGCCGTAGCCGGCGGCGACAATACCGGTCGCGAGACCCCGCCGATCGGGAAACCAGCGGACCATGAGGCCGATGATTCCGACGTAGACGATCCCGGTTCCGAGGCCGCAGAACAGCCCGTAGGTCAGATAAAGCTCGGTGAGGTTTGTCGCATAGGCTGCGGTGATCCAGCCCAGACCCGATAACAGGCAGCCGGCGGCAATCAGCGTGCGCGCGCCGAACCTGTCGACCAGATAACCCTGCACCGGCGAAAACCAGGTCTGCAGCACAATGAGAATGGTGAAGGTGACCTGGATGGCCGGTAGCGTGGCGCCCAAGGCTTCCTGCAGGGGTTTGGTGAAGAGCGTCCAGACATATTGCGGGCTCGATATCGACATCATTGCAATCAGCGCAAGTACAAGTTGAAGCCAGCGCGTCGATGCCCTGGATTGAGCCGAAGCTCCCGCAGTTATAGCCATTTTGTCCCCTGTTTGTTTGTTGCCCCAAAGGGTTTTAGCACGCGTGACTTGCGGCGCAACGCGTGGTCGACGCATCCTTTTGTATGGGGTTTCGCGAAGGTGCGGCCAAAGCCTGGGCCGGCCGGTGGGCGGTGACGGCCAGGCAAACCGCGGCAGTCCCACGGCGCGATGTGCCCGGGTCGTCCAGGAAACAGCGCCCAAAACAGAGGACGCAGGGAAAGCCGGTTGCCTGCTGCGCCCGCACGTGTGCAAAGCTAGAAAGCACACGAGTAGTCACCCCAGGTTCGCCGGAGCACCCAGCATTCCCTGCGCAATTATACGTGATCTCCCGGTGACCGGGCTTGATTGCCACCGTCCCCGGTGGATTGCTCCATCGACTTGACACCAGCATCGGGACGTCAGGACCGCACGACTTCGCCGTCCGCGTCGGCGCCGCTCGTCTCGCGCCGCCATTACGTCAACCGCATCCCGCGCCCAACGTCCGTGACGATCGCGATACGCCCCTCTTGTGGAGGACGGGATGGGTTATCGATAAAGCTGTTTCTACCAAACCGCGAAACGGAAATATCTTTGCGGATAGCTATGGACAGCGAAATCGCGAAACGGCCTGGACGCGCAAATCAGCCGGGTCTCGGTATCGACGGCGACCTGCACGTTGTAGCCGACGACTTGCCTGCACGCTATCGAGGCAGGAATATGGGCAGTGGCCTATCGACTTCTCGGAGCATTGCCTGGCGGCGAGCCAGCGATGCTGTATTCGCTAAGCGCCATCACAACCTACGGTCACTCGCAACCTCTTTCTGACTGATCCTTCGGCTTATGGGCGCGCTGGAGGCTCTTAACGGTGTAATGTTAATTGGACTGACCACAGCCCTTATGTACGGGCTTATTCAAAGCGTTTGGCCCGTTGAAAACAGAGCGTTGCCTCGTATGCCGTGGCCGAAGCGAGAAAACGCGGCGAAGTGAAGCGAAGCGTCGAGCCTCGGCGCATTGGCGGGCCTTCACCTCATGTCTGGGTTGGGTCAAACCGAGAAGAACTCAACATGAGCACGCGTCTTCCGGGTTACCCCTGAAAGCGGACATCGCTCGGTGCCGTATGTCCCAAACGTACCCAGGAGCCCACATCGCCAATATGCAACGCCGGATTTTACGTGAACAATTCCACTGTTGCGAACGGTTCAGCCGACCACGGTCGGAAACGGTTCAATGTGAACTTCGTATTTTGTCCGGGTTGGACGTCAACAAGGAGGTAGTTGTACTCCTCCGTTGGCGGCTGGCCTTTCCAATAGAGGTCAGTCGGATAGTCCGCAGGCACCTTGATGGCCGTGCGGCCCGGGAGAATTGGGTCTTGTTCCGCGCCGCCGCCACCCAGCAGCAGGTACTTCACGCCGTCCACCTCGTACAGCTCGGTCGTGTGAACGTGACCGTTGAACACAACGATCTCGAGGTCCCTCGCGTATGATGCGATTACCTTGTGAGGGTTTTGCGGCTCGGGGATGGGGCCCATGCCGGAGCGGCAGAAGGCCGGAGCGTGGAAGCTGATGAAGACCTTACGCGTGCCGGCAGCCTTGGCGTCATCCAGCCATGTCTTCAACTCCTTCATCTGCGCCTCGTACTGGGGCCGATCAGCATCCCACGATGATGGCGAACGATAATCGTATTTGCCGGTCCACAGGAAAATGAAGCGAGCGCCGTTGAAATCGAACTTGTAGATGAGTTTTTTGTCAGAAACCCCGAACTGCTTCAGGTATGGAAAGGCCTGCAAAAGGCCTTGCACGTCGGAATCGGCCCACACTTCGTGATTGCCCACAGCGGGGAAAACGCGACCCGGCAGGTCGGCGGCGCGCATCTCATTGTCCGGGGGTGGCAACCGCTTCAACACATCTTCGTAGACCAGCTTCCAGTAGGGGTTTTCGGAAGGCGTGGCTCCCTGCTTGCCCCACCAAACCATGTCTCCGGTATTAAGAACGAACTTGGCCCGTCCGCCCTGGACGTCGTGCACGATTTCGTGGGCGACCCACTCGCCACCTTGCAGCCGAAACATCGTGCGCCGCACGCCAGGGAGCAGTTTTACATCTTCGACGGATGCCTCGGTGATCCATCCCTTATCGACCGTCAACGTTGTCACCTCGCTTTTGCTCTCGAAAGGCATGACGATCTGAACCAGCTCGTCGGTTGCCGGGTCGTAGGTGAGTTTGACGTCCTTCCTGACGACCTCTTCCGCGACCTTCCCGGGAAGGACAAGCGCAAAGATGTCGACCATCAGCTTGATGGCTTCTTCTCTCTGATCAGACTTGTACGGGAGGTACATCATCGACCGTGAATCACCATAGACGGCGAACGAAAAGGATCGGCCGCCAACGTCTGTTTGCTGGGCGATGGCTGTCCGCGGCAACAGGGTCGGAAGGAGCGCCAAACTCGAGAGCAGAGCACGACGGTTGATCATATTCGTCCTCCTCAGCGGATGTGGGCCTTCGGATTATAGTGTTGGCCTCACTCAATCACCTGGTCGCGGCTTTGATCTCTTCGTCCGCAAGGGCCGAATTCGGCAGCGCGACGGCAATCGGGATTAGTCTGCATCCAATGTGAGATGATCACAACTTTGGATCGATGCGATTTCGTCGGAAATGCAGGAGGAGTGCAGAAGATAAGGTCATGAGTGTTGACTAAATCTGAGCAGGAAGTAATGGCGGCCGACGCGCCGGTCACTTGCCCTGGATCAGCAGGCCAAGCGGGGCCGACATACGCTCCTCACAAGCGGCCTACGTCATTCCCAATCATCTGGCGCAGGCAGACCCGCTCATTCTGCGCTTCGAACAATGGGCACGAAAAAATCTCAAGACAGGGTTCTCGTTACAGGAAGCTGCCAAAGCGCTGGCGAAGAGCGCGCGCACGTTGCAGCGCCGGTGCGAGGCGGTGCTCGGAAAATCGCCGCTTGCCTACTTCCAGGACTTGCGTGTCGATCGCGCGTGATCTCTTCTTCACGACAGCGGCCTCGATGTCGACGCCATCGCAGCCGAGGTCGGCTACGTCGACGGCGCAACGTTACGAACACTCCTGCGGCAACGCCTGGGACGGGGAGTGCGCGAGCTTCGCGCTGACGGCGCGCTAACTCTTTGGCCAACGGAGCCAGCCAGATATGGAACACACGCTCAGCTACTTCTTGCGTTTTGGGCCTCGATAGGTTTTAAGCCCGGTGAATTCATGACGATAGTCATGAACGAGAAGCGAGCTCCGTGGCTTTGCCGCGTTTTAAACAGAATGACGCACCGGGCGTAGCTCTTGCGCTTTAAATCGTTCTGAGCCTCCATAAAGGAATCCATGATGGCCAAGATGACCAAGAATCAGTTGATTGATGCAATTGCAGAGGGAACGCAGGTTTCCAAGGGAGACGTAAAGGCCGTCATCGAGCAGATGGCGACCGTAGGCTATAAGGAGTTGAATGAATCCGGCGAGTTCGTCGTTCCCGGATTCGTCAAGATGTCGGTTGTGAACAAGCCGGCTACTGAAGCCCGCAGCGGTGTAAATCCTTTCACGAAAGAGCCCATGGAGTTCGCGGCCAAGCCAGCCAGCAAATCGGTAAAGGCGTCGCCCCTGAAGGTTGCCAAAGACGCTGTTTGAAGTGGGCGGGTCGGTCGAGGCGAGTTCGTTCGTCTGAACCGGGTAATCCCATAACACGCTGGATAGACACCTCCACCCGCGCAGTACCGACCCCGCGGCGTGCGCGAACGCATGCCAGCGAGCGCCCGGGGGATGTTGAACGTGGGGGGCTATGACAGATGTTCCCCGCCAGAATAGTTCACTGTACTCTCGCGGGCGCGACGGTCTTCTGCGGCGCGCGCGCCCGGGGCGTGACCGAACCGGTGACGATACTTTCTCGCGAAATGTCGATAGTCGCGAAAACCGCAAGCATATGCAATCTCACCGAGAGCCTGGCTTGCGCCCAGGCTCGCCCGGCGCTGCAGAAGACGCGCGGCGTGATCCAGGCGAAACGAATAGATGAATTCTTTGCAAGTCGAGCCCCGTTGCGTAAACAATTTCTGGAGATAACGCAGTGAAATCCCTGCTCTCGCTGCGGCCTCGCAAGGACCAAAATCCGGATCGGCGAAACCGTCCTTGATGACGCTACGGACACGCATGAACAGCTTGTCCGCGTGACGTGACGGCGCCGAATCATCGGGTGCAAACAACGCGCCGACAAGATCATAGACTGCAAGCCGCATGTAAGAATTGGCCGGCGAGGGCATTGACCCTGCAGCGTTTGCGGAATTGAGGATGAGATCAAGGAGGAGGCGCCCGGCAGTCGTTCCGCTGTGCCGGTAACGACCACCTGGTGGCTCGAATCCGAGATGCGAAACCAGTGATTGGCGCGGCAAAAGAAGTGCCACGGACTTCCAGGACTTGCTCGCATTGCTATTGAAGAATGTCACAGGCCGGGCCGCATCGACGAGCACAACGTCACCCACATCGAAGCGCACGGCTTCGTCGTTGTGGGTCATCGCTGACCGGCCGGCGACGTGAAAGAGCGCGAAATAGTGGTTCGCGCCATCGAGGCGAACATCGCGGAGCGTCCGTTCGACCCGATGAGCATTGGAACCAACCACGGCTGCGGTGAGCCCGCAGACGCTGATGGGGCGCACCGAGCCGGTAAAGGCCGTGGGTTCGATACCTTCCGGGTTGAACCGCCCGCCAATCGTGCGGACCAGCTCTTTCCACGTCTCGAAATCCAAATGTGGTGGGCCAAGGATATTGCCGCTCGATTCTCTTAGCATTGCAACTTCCATTTCTCAAACGACACACTCGTTCGTGGCTTCCGATCGAAGTGGCTGCACGAGATGCAAGGCAATTGCCTCTGGTGACGTTAGCGAACGTCGAAGGCAGATAAGACAAAATTAGGTCTCCGACGATCACGTCTTATCAATTGATGATCCGAACTCGATGCCCTCTCGATCACAACCCGCGACGCTCTGCGGGTCCATTGAGTACCGAGCCTTTTTCGCCTCGAAAGATCTGGAGACCGTTTTGAATGCGCCTTCAATAGCAAGGTCGTGCGCGACAACCCCGCATGTCGTTGATGAGTTTGGATCGCTGGAGTTTGGTGCGTCGTGTGCTGGTGACGCCCCTTGAGTGGTACTGGCGCGCACTAACACTTGTATCGCCAGGCAGACGGAATAGGTCGCCGAAGCCGGGTTCACACTTCAACCCAGAGCTAAGCAAACATGCTGAAATAAAACAGAGGTCAAACATGCCGAAACAGGACCGTTACTGCCTCGCTGCCCTTCGCACCCAGTTGCTCGACCACCCTGTCTACGCAGAGGTCGCGTCTGTCGAGGATCTAAGGCGATTTATGGAAGACCATGTCTTCGCTGTCTGGGATTTCATGTCGCTCCTGAAGCGGCTGCAGCAGGATCTGACATGCACGAAAGTGCCGTGGTTCCCCGCGGACAACGCACGGGCTGCACGCCTTATCAACGACATCGTGATAGGCGAGGAGACGGACATCGATCCGGACGGTTCCTATGTCAGTCACCTCGATCTCTACCTCCGCGCCATGATCGATGTCGGCGCCAGTACCCGACAATTCGACGCATTCCGTTCAATGGGGCAGGGCGGTGTTTCTGTCGAAGCAGCTATGGTGCGGACCGGTGTGCCGTCTCATGTACAGGCCTTCGTTGCGCATACGATGACGCTGGCCCGGTCGGGATCGACGGAAGAGGTCTTGGCGGCATTCTTTTACGGCCGCGAGGACATCATACCGGAGATGTTCAGCAGGCTACAAAAGACGCTCCCGGGCGCGCAGCACGACAACGATCCCTTGCGTCATTTCGTCTACTACATCGATCGGCACATCGAACTCGATGGGGATAGTCACGGCCCAATGGGGCGGGAACTGCTCGAAGGCCTGGTTGCCGGCTCGCCGCAGAGGGATGAACGGGCTTTGAGCGCCGCGTGTGACAGCATCAAAGCCCGGATCGAGCTTTGGAATGGAACATTAAGCACACTGCGCGATATGCGCACGAAGAAGGCTACGTCCGTTACAAAAGCTAGGGAACGGCAGACGAGCGAAGCTCCGCTGATCTCCAGACGAGCGAGCTGAGAACCAGGAAACAAACCCGCCGCTTCGCTGGCGGCGGGTCCATCCGGGCTTACCCTCACTGGAACCTGGCCGCAGCGTCCGCCTCCGTCGGCACGCATCCAGTATCGGGGATCTGACTGGCACAACTGACCGTCGGGGACCTTGCCTCACATTCAGCGAACGACAGAACCATCCGGAGAGCCTCACGGCTCTGCCGGAGGGTGCCTGACGCGGGCGCTAAGCTTTCTTCGGTGACCAGCCATAGGCCTTGGCGCAAGCGCCGCCCATCAGCATCGCCCGTTCGGTGTCGCTCAGGCGGCTCGTCTTGAGGAAAGGCTCGACGGCCTGCTCGTAGTTGACGACAGCGAACGCACGCGTCCAGTCCGTACCCCACAGGCAGCGATCGAAACCCCAGGCGTCAAACACGCGGGCCAGCGGCTCCCAAATATCCGGGAAAGGATACGGCTCCCGGGACAGCGTGCAGGCGCCGCTGACCTTGATCACGACGTTCGGCCGCCTGGCCAGTTCCAGCACCTTCGAAAGTTCGAGCCAGGGCCGCGGCGGTGCGGGCGGCACGCGCGGCTGCAAGATACCCAGATGGTCGAGGATGAATTGCGTGTCGGGATGGCGATCGATCAACGCAATGCCCGCGTCAAGATTGCCCCAGCACAGGACATTGACCGGAAAGTCGTAGCGAACGGCCGCGCGTGCGATCCGGTCGAGGCCCGGGTCATCAGGATCGCGCTTGGCCTCCTGCGTCAGCATGATGCGAATCCCGACCGTACCCGGCGTCTTCTTCCAGTCGGCGACGACATCGGCGACATCAGGATTATCCGGATCGACCGGCTTGACGATGCCGAACCGGCCGGGATGGGCCCGCTGCACTTCCACGGCGTAGCTGCCGTCGTAGCGGTACATGGAAAACGAGGAGATGAAGATCGCGCCGTCGACACCGACCTTGTCCATCGCCGCCACCATCTCGTCTCCCGTGACGTGATCGGGCCAGTTCGGCACGCTGTGCCAGGGTCGTTTTGGCGTATTCGCCTCATAGGCATGAACCTGGGAATTGATAATGGGCATTGGCAGTTCCTCGGGCAGTTTCTCTATGGCGAGGCGAGTTTGGACATTGCAGCCGGTTCGTGTCCAGAGGGCAAAGGCGCGGTGCGTTAGGGTCAATCCGCATGTCTCAGAATTGTCAAACGAACACACCGCGCCTCACATACGGACGGCTTGCGTCCGACTCCACTTTATTGCAGTACTCCGCCGATAATAAGAAACGGGTGGGAATGGAAATGCCTGAAGCACTGGTTCGCGGCGTCCACATCAATTACGAAGTCATCGGCAACTCGGGTCCCTTTGTCGCCCTGACGCCCGGCAGTCGCCGGGCCTATGCCGAACTGGTCAATCTGTCGAAAGCGATCGCGGCAAACGGTTATCGTGTCCTGTTGCACGACCGGCGCAATTGCGGCGCCTCGGACGTCGCCTTCGACGGCTCGGGATCGGAGCACGACGTGTGGGCCGACGATCTGTACGAGCTCGGAAACCAACTCGGCGCGCTGCCGATGTATGTCGGCGGATCCTCGGCGGGCGCCCGGCTTGCGATCCTCTACGCGATACGGCATCCGGATGGCTTGCGCGGGCTGCTGCTGTGGCGGGTCACCGGCGGACAGGAGGCCGTCGACAAGCTTTCGGAGAGCTACTACGGCCAATATATCAAGCTCGTGCGCCAGGGCGGCATGCCGGCGGTGGCCGACAGCGAGCATTTCGCCGAATGCATCAGGGCACGCGCGGCGAACAAGGAGCGGCTGCTTTCGACTGATATCGAACACTTCATCAAGGTGATGACGGTCTGGCGCGAGAAGTTCCTGGAGTCCGCGATGTTGCCGATCGTCGGCGCCAGCGAAGCCGATCTGAACGCGATCAAGGCGCCGGCTTGCCTGATCGCGGGTAATGACGTGATCCACACGCCGGCCACCGCGCGCAAGGCGGCGCGGCTCATTCCCAACACTGAATTGCATGAGGACGTGGTCGAGAAACTTCCCGACGACAAGCTGCTGAAGGATTGGGACCGCAAGGAATGGCGCGACGCCGAGCCGCGCATGGCCGCGATCTTTGCGGCCTTCCTCGCCCGCGCTGAACGGCGTTAGAACGTTTTCAAGCGAAGTGGATACCGGTTCGCATAGCAATCAAGTTTACGCAGATTGCGTAGACTTATCTGCGGTAGAAAACGCGTCAAAATAAAACATTCTCTTCTGCATTCAGATCGGGAAGGAAACTGCCATGAGCCTGCAGATACGCCGCGTTGTCACCGGCCACACCGCCGATGGCCGCGCCAAGGTGGAGATCGACGAGATCGCCAGCAACGTCATCTCAAACCGGCCCGGCGCCTCGTCCTGCGTGGTGTGGTCGACCAAGGGTTTTCCGGTCGACAATGACGGTTTTAACGATCCGACCAAGACCGCGTTCAAGACCACGGTCGACAACGGTACCGTCTTCCGTGTCGTGCACTACGAACCCGGCGTGTCGCCGCGCAACCATCGCACCGATTCGATCGATTGCGCGGTGGTGATGTCGGGCGCGATAGAGATGGAGCTCGACGACGGCGTGACGGTGAAACTCAAGGCCGGCGATTTGCTGGTCCAGCGCGGCACCATCCACAACTGGGTGAACCACGGCCCGGAGGCCTGCACGATCGCCTTTGTGCTGATCAGCGCCAAACCGGTGACGGCGACGGACACGGTGTTGCGTGCTGAAGGATAGGGAGAATTGCAGGCCAGGGCGGCTTCCGTTCGGTCGAATCATTGCCGAAAGTCCTGTGGCCTCATGGTTCGAGACGCGCGCCGGACAGCGCAAGCGCTGCCGGAAGACTCGCTCCTCTCCATGAGGGCCTGAGACCTCATCCTGAGGAGCATCGCGAAGCGATGCGTCTCGAAGGATGAAGCCTTGAGGTATTGCGCCAGGCACGCTTTAATTCGGCTCGATGCCGGCGGCTTTCACCATCTGCGCCGTCTCTTCGACTTTTTTGCGGAAGAAGGCTGCGGTCTCGACGGCGTCGCGGGTGTCTGGCATGTAGCCGTCGCGCTGCATGCTATTGGCCACCGCGGGCTCGAGGAGGGCGGCGTGGATCGCGCCGTTGAGCTTGTTCACGACGGCGTCGGGCGCCTTGGCGGGCGCGAAAAACATGCCCCAGGAGCCCTCGACATATTCAGGCAGATACTGCTTCATCAGCGGCACGTCGGGTAATGCCGCGAACGGTTTCGAGCCGGTGAAAGCAAGCGCCCTGACGCTTCCTTCCTTGATCAGACCCATTACCGACGGCGGAGTTACGAACATGACCTGTACCGCGCCGCTCAGGAGGCCGGTCATCACCTCGGAAGCGCCCTTATAGGGCACATGCTCCATCTTGACGCCGGCCTGCTGGTTGAAGAGTTCCGCTTTCAGATGCAGTTCGTTGCCGACGCCTGGTGAGCCATAGAGCACGCGATTCCTTTTTGCATATTCGATCAATTCCGGCACGGATTTGATTGGCGACTTCGCACCGACCAGCATGAAGACGCCGTCGAGCTCCCCGATCGTGGCGATCGGCTTGAGATCGGTGAGCAGATCGTAGCCGAGATTCCTGTAGATGTAGGGCGTCGGCGCGATCGAGGACGACGAGAACAGCAACGTGTAGCCGTCCGGTTCGGCCTGCACCACGGCCCGTGCGGCGATGGTGCCATTGGCCCCGGGACGGTTTTCGACCACAAAGGGCTGACCGAGCGCAGCACTAAGGGCGTTCGATACCGTGCGCGTCTGGATGTCGGGACCGCTGCCGGCGGCATAGCCGACGAGTACGTGGACGGGGCGGTCGGGATAGGTCTGCGCCATCGCCGCGGATGCGAGCAGGGGCAGCAACACGCCAACCGACGCGAACAGTCGGACCATTTGTTTCCTCCGGACCCCAAATCTTTTGTTGACGGGTCCCATAATCGGCTTCTGACGGCAATTCAATTTCTTCAGGCCGCGAAAATCGCGCCGAAACCGCGATGACATGACACGTTCACGATAGGCGGCGACTTTACCCGGACTTTTGCCGAAACAGCCAATTTCACGAGTTGCTCATGATTGTCCGCGGTGCATTCCGGATTGCCAATTCCCCGATGCATTCCCTCCGATTGCTTTTTCGAATTTTCGTCGTCCAACTCGTTCTCGGCGCCTGGCTGGCGTCGTCGGTGGCGTGTGCTGCCGGCGCCCAGACGCCTCAAGCCGCGCCGCTTCGTGTCGCGGTCTATGACGTGCCGCCCTACGGATACGCCAATCCGGACGGTTCGCTTTCCGGCATCAGCGTGGACCTGTGGCGCCGGGTTGCCGAAAGACTGGAGCGGCAATTCAAGCTGATCCCGGTTTCGGAAATGGAGACGATTCTGAGCGGTCTCGAGCAAGGTCATTTCGATGCCGCGATCGGCGCGATCACGATCACAACGGAACGAGAGAAACGCGTCGATTTTTCCTATCCCGCTCACCGGTCGGGCGTCGCGGTCGCGCTGCGCAGGGAAACGGGACCGCTTTCCGCGCTCAAGTCCTACGCGTCGGCGATAACGGAGCTGAGCCCCCTGATTTTGAGCAGCCTGGCGATGCTCGTTCTGATCGGCATCGTGATGTGGCTGATCGAAAGTGGCCATCCCTCGGCGCGGGGTTCGGAATCCTCGGTCGTGACGCTGCGCGACGGGCTCTACTGGGCCATCGTGACGATGACGACCGTGGGATACGGCGACAAGACGCCGAAATCGACCGTCGGCCGTGTCATCGCGGTCTCCTGGATGTTCGCCAGCCTGGTGTGGGTTTCGCTTTTGTCGACGAGCCTGGTTTCGCGATTGACCGCCGATCGCGTCGAGTTACGCGACTTCGTCGCCAGTGTGGATCTGACCAGGAAAAGGCTGGCGGCGGTGGCGCAGTCCTCCGGCGCGGAATACCTTGAGGCACACGCGCTTCAATACATGAAATTCAACAACCTGCCGGACGCACTCAACTCGCTGGCTGCCGGCAAATTCGACGCAGTGGTCAACAGCGTGGGCGCCTTGCAATATCTGATTTCAAAACGTTACGGGAGTTCTGAGGAAATGCCGCAAGGGCTGCTTGCACCGGCCTATATGGCGATCGCGCTCCCCGAGAACAGTCCGTTCAAGCGGCCGATCGACGAGGCGCTTGTGAAGATCACGTCCGACCCGGAATGGATATCGCTCGAGGAACGATTCTTCGGCAAGTGATCCCGGGTAACTTCGACCCAAATCGCGGCGCTCAATGTCGAATACTGCTTCGCGAAGGCAGCCCTCGCCATAAATTGTTATCCGGCCTGGGACGCCGTTTAGCAGCCGGTTTAACCGGCGCCAAGTCCGGCTGCTCCATCGCGATGGCCGCGGCAAGCGCGCGTTTCAGCCTGCTGTCGTTGATGCCAGCGAGATATCGCCGAAAGGTCGTATCGGCCGTCTGGTTTTGCCGCAGCATGGAGGCGCAGAGCTCGGCGCTGGTTTTGCGAAAGAAACCGAATTGTCGTTTTTCGTCGCAATTGCCGCCAAGCCTGTCGATTTCGGCGGCAATAGCGAACACGCCGAGTCTTATCGGCATGGTCCAGCGTTACCGCAAAGCGCAGGATGGCGAGGTGCCACGCCCTTATCATCCAGGTGTGCCATTCATTTTGGCCTTCGCGCGATTTCATGTCGGTCACGATTGATGGACCCGAAACGGGAATATGATTTGAACTTGAGCGTATGGTTGGCCTGACGGCGACTGAGGCTGTCTCAAGGAGACTTCTTGCCGGGATTGATCGTGGCCGGTGCGCCCAGTCCGATTTGACGCAGCGGTTGAAACGCGTCGCCCCAGTCCTCGCGATAGCTGTTATCATGTGCGGTCGCGTGCGAGGCGGGAAATGCGTCGGTCAATAACCGACTGAGCTGCGCCGCTTCATCGCTGATATCGGCAAGCAAGGTTCGATCGAGACGACAGGCGCCGAATTTGCCGCGCATCAAAAGGACGCCCGCAGCGCCCAGGATTGTCGTCAGCGATGTGCGCCACTGATAGGAGAATTTGAGGTCCGAGACGTGCTCGGCTGCGGCAGCAAGCGCTTCCTGATGGGCAAGTTCGCAAAACCTGACCGCGGCGCTGGCGATGGCGACTTCCACGAAATTGCGATCGCAGCCCTCAATTTCGGTCTCAACGGCAAATATTCCCCTGACGATGCCGTCTGATCGAAATGGCTTCAGGAACCAGCGCCTATTCGCAGCGCCTGCAATGATGCGCACTTCGTCCGACGATGTCCCGCACATGCCTGTAGCGACGTGCTGGATTTCGTCGGGAAGGATGACGGCCTGGGCATCAAGGGGCTGCGCGTGGACCAGGGCCGCGCGCCCTCGCGCCTCAACCGATATCCATCGGTTAAAATGAACGATGACATCGCGGCTTGTCCGGCATTCGGCAAGCTCACGGAAAAGCTTGTGGACAGCCGAGCGAGACTTCAATCCGTCATGGTTCGGTTGCCTCTTATTTGTGATCACCAGGGCGACCCCAAACGCGGCAATCAGGAACAACAGCAGCGCGGCGACGTCGCTGCGGTCGTCCATCCACAGGCTGTGGTAGGGCTGGGTGAAGAAGAAATCGCCGGCAAGCCCGGCCGCAACCGCCGTGGCGACAGCGCTCGCGAATCCCCATCGCACCGAGGCGAAAACGACAGGCAGCAGATAGCAGAGCCAGATCAGATTGGGAGGAAGCAGCGAAGCCACGGCGAGCAGTGCAGGGGTTAGCACCGCGACCAAAACCGCGGGCATGCCCGTGACGTACGCCCAAGCAGGGATGCCCGCCAACTCGTGTTTCATTTGAGCCCTCGACGCGTTGGCGGGCTTATCAACCGATCGGCTATAGGAATTCAATGCGTTTTGCGGCGAGGATAAATAAGTGGTTTGGCGGAGCGGCCGCAGCCGGTGCCCACAGCACGGCTGGATGGCGCGCAGGCGCGACACGCCGTGCGAATCAGGCTGCCAGCAAAGACGATTGCGCAGGACGACTGCGGATGCCTCGCGGGCCCATCAATTCCCAGCCCGTCTCAATTCGCCCGTCTCAATTCGCTTGCGTGGAGGCGCCGGCGGGCGGACGGTCCGGGCGCCGGGGTTTTGCGGGACGCGACGGTTTTCCCGCGGCAGCGCGCGACCGGTTGCTTTGTGGCGTGTCGACCGACGCCAGATAATTGGCGAGTTCCGAGGCCGTGTCTGAACTGGTCGAGTAATGTTCCTTCAGGAACGCAAACAGCGCGGGGCGGGCGCGGCCCTTGGCAAGGCCGCGTGGGTTGCGATGGCACGTCGCGCAACTGTCGGCAAACAGCCGCGGTGCCGATTTGCCTTCGTCGAGATTCTGGGCTTTTGCCCCGTCCGCGTCGAGAAGAGTGCCGATCAGCGCAACCATCGCGCCAAGCACAAGCCAACCCCGCCGCAGCTTTCGCTGCGCCATGAACTTCGATGATAGCTGCACGCCGTCGCCCCTTCGCCGATTGAGAACTGCCCTGACATATCGGACAGTTGCTGACGTTCCAATCTTATTTTTGGGTCAAAGAACGTCAAAAAGGCGGCGATGCGATTTTGGAGGCGAGCGCTGTTTCGCGGCAGCTACGACTGGCTCTGGCTCTGCGATTGCCCGGGACGTCCGGCCTGATCGACTTTGACCGCCACGGTCAGTGTTTCCATGCCGCCGCCATAGCGGGTGCCCCGCACCGGGGCAGCGCCGAGATAATCGAGGCCGATCGCGATGCGGGCGTGGGCGTCTGTGGTGCAGATCGCGTTGGCCGGATCGAACCCGACCCAGCCGAGATCGGGCACGAACGCTTCGGCCCAGGCGTGGCCGGCCTGCTGATTGACCATGCCGTCGGAGCGGAAAAAATGCCCGGAAACGAAGCGCGCGGGTACGCCGCCGGAGCGCGCGCAGGCGATGAAGATATGCGCGTAGTCCTGGCACACGCCGCGCTTGAGACCGAAGGCTTCGATCGCCGCGGTGCCGCTGTTGGTGGGGTCTTCGTCGAAGGTCATGTGCTCGTTGATCTGCACCATCAGCGCATGCAGGAATCCGAGCACGTCGTTCTCGGATTCCGAGCGCAACTCGCGCGCAAAGCTCGCCATCGCCGGATTGACCGCGGTCAGCGGCGTCGAGCGCAGAAACAGGCTCGGCGGAAACCGCTCGTCGGTGCCCTTGAGCACGCCGCCGGTATCGTGGGTTTCGATCAGGCCCTCGACATGGACGGTGAGGTCGGCGATCGGCCCGTACGTCAGCACATGCGTGACATTGCCGAACGCGTCCTGATGCACATCGAGCCTTGAATCGGTGGAAACATCGATCTGCCAGTCGGCGACATATTGCCCGTCATGGCTGCCCGGCGTCATCCGCAGGATTTGAATGACACCGGTGGCCGGCGGTTCGTAGCGATAGCGGGTGGAATGAGCAATTCGCAGGCGCATGATCGGTACCGGGACGGAGTTGATGTTCGATAGTCAGATCGTCGTCATTGCCTGCAACAAACGCAAGCGTTTGTGCAGGGGACCGAAGCGACGAAGCAATCCATCGGGCAACGAGATAAGGGTGGATTGCTTCGCTGCGCTCGCAATGACGTTGTTGATGTTGCGATCGCTGGTGTTGTTATCACAGCCGAGTACGACCGGCGGTCACGATATTTAGATCAGATATTGCCTGGTGATGATTTCGCCAAGCCTTGCGTTATCGGCGATGAATTCCTGAATGAATTCATGCACGCCATGCTGGAAGATGTCGTCCATGTGGCTGTGTTCGAGGCGATTGCGGACCCCGCGGGCGTGGCGCTGCGAGGCGCCCTGGCGGCCATAGGCGACGCCGATCTGGTCGAGATTGCGCACCAGATTGCCGTAGCAGCTCGCCAGCGAGCGAGGCAGCGAATCGTTGAGGATCAGCAAATCCGCGATCAGCCAGGGTTTCAGCGTTTCGCGGTAGACCCAATGATAGGCCGTCAGCGCCGACACCGAGCGCAGGATCGAGGTCCATTGGTAATAATCGAGCGGGCCGCCGACATGTTCTTCCTCGGGCAGCAGCACATGATATTTGACGTCGAGGATGCGCGCGGTGTTGTCGGCGCGCTCCAGATGCAGGCCGAGCCGCGAGAACCAGTAGGCGTCGTTGCGCAGCATGGTGCGGTAGGCCGAGCCGTCGAAGCGCAACGAAGTTTCCTGCACGAAGCGCAAAAACTTCGTCAGTTCCTCGCGGGTCTTGGTGCCCTTGCCCCAGACTTCCTGAAGATCGATCCAGGCCGAGTTGATGGTATCCCACATCTCGGAGGTCAGCGCGGTCCGCACCGAGCGCGAATTGAGCCGCGCGTTCTCGATGCAGTTGCGGATCGAGGACGGATTGTCCGGCGCGAACGACAGGTATTCGACGACGTTGTGCTCGTTGGCTTCCTTGTAAATCTCGTAGAAGCTGACGCTGACGCCCGCGGTCAACAGTGCCGAATCCCATTCATTGGTCTTGCCAACATAGGCGTTGGGGAGCGCGGTGACGCGCAGCGTCGCTTCGATGGTGCGCGCCAGATATTCCGCGCGTTCGACGTAGCGGGCCAGCCAGTACAGGTTTTCAGCGGTGCGCGACAGCATGCGACGAATTTGCTCTCTTGAGGCCTGATTTATTCATCGAGAATCCAGGTGTCTTTCGTTCCGCCGCCCTGGCTTGAATTGACTACCAGCGAGCCTTCCTTCAGCGCCACGCGCGTCAGGCCGCCGGGAATGACGGTGACATGGTTGCTGCCGGTCAGCACGAACGGGCGCAGATCGACATGGCGTGGCGCGAGGCCGGCGTCGGTGCAGGTCGGGCAGGTCGACAGCGCGAGCGTCGGCTGGGCGATGAAACCCTCAGGCTCGCGCTTGAGTTTGTCGCGAAACGCCTCAATGGTAGCTTTCGTGGCCGCCGGGCCGATCAGCATGCCATAGCCGCCGGAGCCGTGGACTTCCTTCACCACGAGGTCGCCGAGGTTGTCGAGCACGTAGGATAGATCCTTTGGCTCGCGGCAGCGCCAGGTCGGGACATTCTTGAGGATTGGTTCTTCGCCCAGATAAAATTTCACGATGTCGGGCATGTAGGAGTAGACCGCCTTGTCATCGGCGATCCCGGTCCCGACCGCATTGGCCAGCGTGATATTGCCCGCCGCATAGGCCGACATCAGCCCGGGCACGCCGAGCGCGGAATCCGGGCGGAAGGTGAGGGGATCGAGGAAGTCATCGTCGACCCGGCGGTAGATCACGTCGACGCGTTTGAGGCCCTCGGTGGTGCGCATGAACACCTCATCGTTCTTGACGATGAGGTCGCGCCCTTCGACCAGTTCGATGCCGAGCTTGTCAGCCAGGAAGGAATGTTCGTAATAGGCGGAATTGTAGACGCCGGGGGTCATCAGCGCCACCGTCGGCTCACCCGAGGCGCTGAACGGCGCTACCGATCGCAGCGCGGAGAGCAATTCGTCCGGATATTTTTCCACCGGCGAGACCCGGTGGCGCGCGAACAGGTCCGGGAACAGCCGCATCATGATCTCGCGGTTTTCCAGCATGTAGGACACGCCGGAAGGGGTGCGCGCATTGTCCTCCAGCACGTAGAAATTTTCCGCATCGACACGGACGATGTCGATGCCGGCAATGTGGACATAGACGTCGTGCGGCACGTCCTGGCCGTTCATCTCCGGCCGGAACACCGGGTTCTGGAAGATCAGGTCGTCGGGAATGATGTTGGCGCGCAGGATATCGCGGCCGTGATAGATGTCGCGCAGGAACATGTTGAGCGCGCGGACCCGCTGCTTGAGGCCCCGTTCGAGGACGCTCCATTCCTTCGCCGACATGATCCGCGGGATGACATCGAAGGGGATCAGCCGCTCCTGGGCCTCGGCGTCGCCATAGACGGCAAAGGTGATGCCGATCCGGCGGAACAGCAATTCCGCTTCCTGCCGGCGATATTCCAGGGCGTCCGGCGGCGTCTCCTTGAGCCAGCGGGAGAGTTCAAGATAGGCCGAGCGGAGCTCGCCATTGGGCCCATTCATTTCATCGAACGCGACTGCCATATATCCTGACTGCTTTCGAGGCCATGCAGGACAGTGCATGACTGAAAGGGATGGTAGCAAGGCCCGGGCCAGCACGATATGCATTGGCCAAGAGCCATTTGCCGGCAATGCGGGCGATGTTGCCCGAAAAAGCGGCTGGCGGCTGCTTATTTCAGCGGCAGGGGCGCGCCCGCGCCTTTCGGCCGCGTTGGCAGGGCGAAGCGAAATCCGTCGCGAGGCGGCGAGGAGAGGTCATGAGCGAGATTGTTACCGCGGGAATTCTGGTGATTGGCGACGAGATCCTGTCCGGCCGGACCAAGGACAAGAACATCGGCTTTATCGCCGAATACCTGACCAATATCGGGATCGACCTCAAGGAGGTCCGCGTCGTCGCCGACGATGAGAGCGACATCATCGCGGCACTGGATGCGCTGCGCCACCGCTATACCTACGTCTTTACCACCGGCGGGATCGGGCCGACCCATGACGACATCACCGCCGACAGCGTCGCCAGGGCATTCGGCGTCGGCATCGATCATCACCCCGAAGTGGTGGCGCGGTTTCGCGAACGCTGGGGGGAGACGGATTTGAACGAGGCGCGGCTGCGCATGGCGCGGATTCCCGACGGCGCCGAACTGATCCAGAGCGCGACCATCCTTGCGCCGGGCTTCAAGATCGGCAATGTCATCGTGATGGCCGGCGTGCCCTCGATCATGCAGGCGATGATGGACATCGTCGCGCCGAAGCTGAAATCCGGGGTGCGGATGCTGTCGGAGAGTGTGCGCGCCAATGCGCGCGAAGGCGACATCGGCGGCCCATTGCGCGTCATCGCCAATGCCCATCCCGACACCATCATCGGCAGCTATCCGTTTCAGGATGAAGACAAAAAGCCCAACACTAATCTCGTGGTGCGCTCGCGCGACCCGGAAAAACTCAGCGCGGCGATGGCCGCGGTGAAGGAGATGTTGGCGGGCTTGAACGTGGTGCGATAGCGGGACGATCAACGCCGGCAGAGCGAGAGCGACATCGTGGACAAGAATTCGTTTTTCTGGAAAATGGTCGAAGGCACGTTGCCGGCGCCGCCGTGTGCGAAAACGCTGGGTCTTGGCTTTGTCGAGATCGATGGCGAGCGCGGCACCATCGAGACCCGCTTTGAAGCAATCGAGATGTTTCTCAACCCGGTCGGCAATGTGCAAGGCGGAATTCCTCGCGGCGATGCTCGACGACACCATGGGCACGGCGCTGTCGGCGACGCTCGACCTCGGGCAATTCGCGCCGACCGTAAATCTCAACGTGCAGTTTCACCGCCCGGCACGGCTGGGTCCGCTCAAGGGCCTTGGCCGCGTCGTGATGCGGGGCCGGGAAACCTGTCACGGCAGTGCTGAACTCTGGCAGAACGACAAGATCGTTGCGACCGCTACCGGCACATTCGTCATTCGTAAAATCCAGAGGGAATCATGATGGCACAAAATCCGGAACTGAGTGCGCAGGAGCGCGCGGGCAAGGCCTTTCCGGTGTCCTGGGACCAGTTTCACAGGGATTGCCGGGCGCTGACCTGGCGGCTCAACGAAGTTGGTCCGTTCCATGCCGTGATCGCGATCACCCGCGGCGGGCTGGTGCCGGCGGCGATCGTGGCGCGCGAACTCGGCGTGCGCATCATCGATACCGTCTGCATCGCCAGCTACGACCATACCAAGCAGGCCGAATTGCAGGTGCTGAAGGGCATTTCGGCCGACACCGCGAAACTCGGCGACGGCACCGGCAAGGGATTGCTGATCGTCGACGATCTCGTCGATACCGGTAAAACTGGCCGCCTGGTGCGCGAGATGATGCCGGACGCGCATTTCGCCACCGTCTATGCCAAGCCGAAGGGACGGCCGCTTGTCGATACCTTCATCACCGAGGTGTCGCAGGACACCTGGATTTTCTTTCCGTGGGATACCGCGCTCTCGTTCCAGCCGCCGATCCGCGACGGCGCGGCGTGATCTTTCTTACCTCGCCCCGCTTGCAGGCGCGCGCGGGGCGAGGGAGCTACACCTCGCTACGCTTTGCCTTCCATTGCTAACGGCGCGCAGGTTTGAAGCATGCCCCTGCAAAACCGCGTCACACCATCCGGCGACATCATCGCGACGCCGCATCGCGGATTGTTCATCGGCAATCGCGGCATCATCCATGATCCCGCCACCAAGACCCTGACGCGGCGCTGGGCAAGCAAGGCATGGCTTACTTGCGTGTGCGAATTCAGGGGCCGGCGGCGCCAGGTGATGGGCGGGCGAAGCTGGACCGAATTGTTTTTCCTTGACGAAGCCACCGCGTTTGCGGCCGGGCATCGCCCGTGCTTTTTCTGCCGCCGCGATGACGCCAACCGGTTTCGTGCCGCGTGGGATGCGGGCAACGGCACCACGCATGTACTCGCGCGCGACATCGACGCTGTGCTGCATCGTGAGCGGCTCGCGGCCGGGAAGAAACGACTGCATCCGCTGCCGATGCGATGGAAAGAATTGCCTGACGGCGCGATGGTGCAGGCGGGGGCGGAGACCTATCTGATCGCGCAAGGCCGCGCGTTGTCGTGGTCGCCCGCCGGCTATCGAGAAACGCTAAGCGAGATCGAAGAAGCGATGCTGTTGACACCGCCCTCGACGTTACAGGCGTTCTCGGCGGGTTATCGGCCGGTGCTGCATCCGAGCGCGATGGAATTGATGGCGTGAGCATCAACGTTCCTCATGGCCGGGACAAGCCCGGCCATGACGGTGGGAGTAGCGCGTTCACCCCAACTTCTCCCTTGCCAGCTTCGCACCCGCACCAAGCGCCGTCAGCTTCGCTTCGGCGATATCGCGATGCATCGGCGCCATGCCGCAATTGGTGGTCGCGACGATGTTGCTCTTCGGCACGAATTTGGAGACGGCTTCGATCACCTTGACGACGTCTTCGGCGGTCTCGACGGTGTCGCTGGCGACGTCGATCACGCCGGCCTGCACGATCTTGCCGGTCAGCAGGCCCAGCAGTTCCAGCGGCACCCGCGAGTTGCGGCATTCGATCGCGACCTGCTGGATGGGGCTTTTGGCGATCGCCGGAAAGATATCCTCATACTGCCGCCACTCGCTGCCGAGCGTTTCTTTCCAGTCGGTGTTGGCCTTGATGCCGTAGCCGTAACAGATGTGCACCGCGGTGGCGCAGGTCAGCCCTTGCGCGGCTCGCTCCAGCGCCTTGATGCCCCAGTCGGACACTTCGTCCATGTAGACGTTGAAGGCGGGCTCGTCGAACTGGATCACGTCGACGCCGTCGGCCTGCAAGGCTCTGGCTTCCTCGTTGAGCAGTTCGGCAAAGGCGAACGCCATCTTGACGCGGTCGCCATAATACTGGTCGGCGATGGTGTCGATGATAGTCATCGGGCCGGGCAGGGTGAATTTCAGCTTGCGCGCGGTGTGGGCACGCGCGACGCGGGCCTCGTCGGCATGGACGCGACCCTTCAGCCGCAACGGCGCCACCACCTGCGGCACCATCGCCTTGTAGCGGTCGTTGCGGATTCCCATTTCGACCTTGTGGGCGAAATCGATGCCCTCGACCTTCTCCAGGAAGCCGTGGACGAAATGCTGGCGGGCCTGTTCGCCCTCGGTAACGATGTCGATGCCGGCGTCTTCCTGAAGCTTCACCGCCAGCAAGGTGGCGTCGCGCTTGGCGCGCGCCAGCTCGTCGCCCTTGGATTTCCAGGGCGCCCACAGTGTATTGGGTTCGGCCAGCCATTCCGGTTTCGGCAAGGAGCCGGCGATCGTGGTTGGAAACAGCATCTTGCGCGTGTCCTCAGGTTTCCGGTTTGTTTGGTGGTCTATTTGCCATGTTCTGGGCGCGGCGTACATGGCCTTCGGGCGGGCTGGAACGCGACGAAAGCAGGGGGTAGCATTGCCGCGGACCTCTTGCGGATGCCGCCATGATCGACCTCCATTACGCACCGACGCCGAACGGCTGGAAAATCTCGATCATGCTGGAGGAACTCGGCCTTCCCTATACCGTCATTCCCGTCAACATCCGGGCCGGAGACCAGTTCAAGCCGGAATTCCTGACGATCAGTCCCAACAATCGCATTCCGGCGATCGTCGATCATGCGCCGGCCGAGGGCGGCGAACCGTTTTCGGTGTTCGAGACCGGCGCGATCCTGATCTATCTGGCTGACAAGACCGGGCGTTTTCTGTCGCAGGAAACCCGCGCGCGCTCCAAGGTCCTGCAATGGCTGATGTGGCAGATGAGCGGGCTCGGG
This sequence comes from uncultured Alphaproteobacteria bacterium, assembly GCA_963811915.1. Lineage (GTDB taxonomy): Bacteria > Pseudomonadota > Alphaproteobacteria > Rhizobiales > Xanthobacteraceae > Bradyrhizobium. The sequence continues at coordinate 204,333 of CAWETC010000008.1, read as the reverse complement.
CCGATGCTGGGCCAGCATGGCCATTTCGCGCTCTACGCGCAGGAGAAAATCCCCTACGCCATCGAACGTTACCACGACGAGGCGGCGCGGCTCTATCGCGTGCTCGATACCCAACTGGGCAAGACCGGCGCCTATGTCGCAGGCGATTATTCGATCGCCGACATCGCGTGCTTTCCATGGACCATGACGCACAAGGCGCAGGGCTTTACCCTCGACGATTATCCCAACGTCAAGCGCTGGTACGCGCTGGTGCGCGCACGGCCACAGGTGCAGGCGGGATTGGCGATCGGAAAATTCGTCAAGGAACCTTTTGACGAGGAGGCACGCCGGAATATGTTCGGACAAAGGGCGAAGGAGATGGCGGGGAAATAGTGATTTTTGAAAGATCGTCATTGCGAGGAGCGAAGCGACGAAGCAATCCATTCTTTCTTTAGGTAGCCGATGGATTGCTTCGCTAGGTTCGCAATGACGGCCCGACAGCATACTCTGACAATAAATGGCGCAACGTGTGCCAATTCAAAAAAGGAAACGCCATGATCGAATTCTTCTTCGACTGCTCCAGTCCGTGGACCTATCTCGCGTTCCACAACATCCAGCCTCTGGCCAAGGAATTCGGCGTCGAGATTTCGTGGCGGCCGATTTTGGTCGGGGGCATCTTCAACACCATCAATCCAAGCGTCTATGCCTCGCGGGAACAGCCGGTTGAGGCCAAGGTCAATTACATGAAGAAGGATATGGCCGACTGGGCGCGCTCCGCCGGGCTTACGATCAAGATGCGGCCGACGGTGTTTCCCGTGAACAGTGTCAAGGCGATGCGCGGCTGCATTTTTGTCGGCAAGGAGATGGTGCCATTCGCGCGGGCCGTATTCGAGATTTATTGGGGCGAGGATAAGGACATTTCAAAAGACGAGGTACTGACGGAAGTCTGCAAGCGCGTCGGTGTCGATCCGCAAAAGTTCTTCGCCGGGATCGGCGATCAGGCGATCAAGGACCAGCTCAAGGCCAATACCGATGAAGCAATGGCGCGCGGTGGTTTCGGCTCGCCGACGATCTTCGTCGACAAGACCGACATGTATTTCGGAAACGACCGGCTGCCGCTGATTCGCGAAGCGCTGCAACGGCGCAAGGCGAGCGCGGCCTGATGCCAAAAGGCGTCGTCTGCCGCGAACTGGGGTCGCCCGAGCGCTTGCTTTTGCAGACGTTTGCCTCGGCGCCGCTGGCGGAAGGGCAGGTGCGGGTCGCCGTTCACGCCGCCGGGATCAACTTTCCTGATATCCTGATGGTGGCGGGTGAATACCAGCTCAAGCCCGATCTGCCATTTACGCCCGGCGTGGAGGCGGCGGGCGAGGTGACCGAGGCGAATGGTGCGGCTGGTGTCGCGGTCGGCGACAATGTCATTCTCAAATTGCGGCACGGCGCCTATGCCGATGAGGCCGTGGTCACGCCGGCGCAACTGACGCCGCTGCCGCAGGCGTTCGATTATGCCGAGGGCGCGACATTTCTGGCCGCGCATGGCACCGCCTATCACGCGTTGATCGATCGCGGCCGGATTCAGCCTGGCGAGGTGCTGCTGGTGCATGGCGCCGGCGGTGGCGTGGGATTGGCCGCGGTCGAAATCGGCAAGCTGCTCGGCGCCACCGTGATTGCCGCGGCGTCTTCGGAAGAAAAGCTTGGCGTAGCGCAGGCCAAGGGCGCCGATCATCTCGTGCTTTACGGGCGCGAACCGTTTCGCGATGCCGTCAAGCGCCTCACCGATGGGCGCGGCACCGATGTGGTGTTTGATCCTGTTGGTGGCGAGATCTTCGAGAATAGTTTGCGCTGTATCGCCTGGGGCGCGCGCATCCTGGTGATTGGGTTCACCGGCGGCATCGGGCTTGCGCGCACGAATTTACTGATGATCAAGGGCGCCAGCGTGCTCGGCGTTCGCGCCGGCGAAGCGGTACGGAAAAATCCGGCGCTGGGCGAGGTGCGGCTGAAGGCGCTGACGGCGTGGGCGGAAGCCGGCCGCATCAGGCCCCACATCTCGCATCGATTGCCGCTGGAACATTACGCGCAAGCGATGCGGCTGCTGCTCGATCGCAAGGCGATCGGAAGGGTGGCGTTGATGATGCGGTGATCGCGCGAATGACAACCTGCTATTCCCTGCGAACGCAGGGACCCATACTGCGTGATCGATCGAGAAGGCGCGGTGGCGGAAGTCTTCGCAAAACTAAAGCCGGTGGTTATGGGGCCCTGCGTTCGCAGGGACGACGTAAGTGAGGTAGCCGCCTCACTCATACCCGCGCTCTTCCCACCACGGAAAATAATCCGGCATATCCGCCGACACCTTGTTCTTGAACTGCGCCGGACGCTTTTCCAGAAACGACACCACGCCTTCTTTCACATCCTCCGAGCGGCCGCGGGTGTAGATGCCGCGGCTGTCGATCTTGTGGGCTTCCATCGGATCGTCGGCGCCCAGCATGCGCCACATCATCTGCCGGATCAGCGCGATGGATACCGGCGCGGTCTTGGCGGCGATTTCGCGGGCGAGGGCGCGCGCGGCCGGGATCAACTCGCCTGCCGGCACCACCTTGCTGACGAGGCGGCCGGCCAGCGCTTCCTGCGCCGGAAACACCCGGCCGGTGTAGCACCACTCCAGCGCCTGCGAGATGCCGACGATGCGCGGCAGGAACCAGCTCGACGCGGCTTCGGGCACAATGCCGCGCTGGGAAAACACGAAACCGAAGCGCGCGTCTTCCGAAGCGATGCGGATATCCATCGCCAGCTGCATGGTGACGCCAATGCCGACGGCCGGTCCGTTGACGGCCGCGATCACGGGTTTCAGGCATTTGAAGATGCGCAGCGTTACCTGGCCGCCGCCGTCGCGCGCATTGGGATCGCTGTAATCGACGCGGCCATCGGCCAATCGCTTGACCGGCCCGCGCCGCGCATCGCGGTCGAAGGTGTCGGCGCCGGAGGACAGGTCCGCCCCGGCGCAGAAGCCGCGCCCGGCGCCGGTGACGATGATCGCCCTGACATTGTCGTCGCTGTCGGCCGCGTCGAAGGCGTCGATCAATTCCTTCTGCATGACGGCGTTGAAGGCGTTCAGCTTGTCGGGGCGATTGAGCGTGATGGTGAGAATCTGCTCGGCGACCTCGTATGTGATGGTTTCGTAGGTCATCGGGGTTTCCTCCGCGGTTGTTTTGATTCTCACTTCGTCATTACCGGCTTGCCCCGGCAATCCATCCCTTATGAAGAAGATGGATGCGCGTGCCATCTAGCGCCAAGACGCGCTTCGCGCTTTTGCCCGCGCATGACGATCCAATATGCGACACCGCTCTAACTTTATTTCGGTGCCACTGGCCACGGCCTTTGCGCGCCGCGCAGGCTCTCGAACGCCTTGGCCATACCGAGCACGCCGATATCGTCGAAACGGCGGCCGACGATCTGTACGCCGATCGGGAAGCCGTTCTTGTCATAGCCGCCATTGATCGAGATCGCGGGGTTTTCCGCCATGTTCCATGGCACGGTGTAGCCGATATGCTCGAACGGCCTGTCGGGATCGTTCAGCGGCGAGGCCAGTTCGGCGGCGAAATTCACCACCGGCGAGACCGGCGAGATCACGTAATCGATATCGCCGAACAATTTTGCCGCGGCGGCCCGGATCGCCATGGTGGCATTGAAACCCCTGATCGCGTCGACGCCCGAGAGCTTGGCGCCGGCTTCCGCCCAGTTGACAATATAGGGCAGCGCCCTGGCGCGCTCGGCGGGCGTGAGCTTCGAAAGATCGTCCCACAGCCGGGCGCGCCAGAAATTGTCGAGGCCGTCGAGCATCTCGCGCGTCAGCACGCCCTTGATTTCCGTCACCGCGGCGCCGGCGGATTCGAAGGCCCTCGCGGCGTTCACGGCGACCTCGCGGACTTCTTTTTCAAGCGCCTGGCCGACGCCGAGATCGAGCATCAGGCCGAGGCGCAATTTGCGCGGCGATTTCTCCAGCGCCTTCCAGTTGATGTTGTCGGGCGGCAGGCTCATGCCGTCGCGGCGATCCGGCCGGGACAGCACGCTCATCATCAGCGCGGCGTCATCGACGGTGCGGGTCATCGGGCCGGCGACGCGACCGACATAGGGCGGATCGATCGGAATTCGCCCCAGGCTGGGCTTGAGCGCGACCAGGCCGCACCAGCAGCCCGGCAGCCGTACCGAGCCGCCGATGTCGGTGCCGAGATGCAGCGGGCCATAACCCGCAGCGCCGGCCGCACCGGCGCCGGCGCTGGAGCCGCCGGGATTCTTGCTGAGGTCCCAGGGATTGCGAGTGAGGGGATGGAAGCTCGAGAGGCCCGACGACAGCATGCCGTAATCCGGCATGGTGGTTTTGGAAAAGATCACCGCGCCCGCTTCGCGCAGGCGCGCCGCCGGCGGCGAATCGGCCGGCGCGGGCACCAGCGTGGTCGTAGCGGTGCCGAGCGGCACCGGCACGCCCTTGGTCGCAATGTTGTCCTTGATCGTGACGGGAACGCCGTCGAGCAGGCCGACCGGCTCGCCCTTGTGCCAGCGCTCGGTCGAGGCCTTTGCGGTGGCGCGCGCGCCCTCCGGATCGAACGCGTACAGCGCCTTGATGCGCGGCTCCCACACCGCGATATGCGCCAGCAGATCCTCCAGCACTTCAGACGGCGAGAATTGCCGGGCGCGAAAGCCTGCCATCAGGTCGACGGCGCTGAGATCATGCAGCGCCGACACGGTGTCCTGAGATGTCGATTTATGCATGGGCGGCCTTGGGCAAACGGGTTTCGATGATACGCGCGAACAGGCTGGCGCCGACGGGCAAGATCTTGTCGTCGAGGATGTAGCCGGGATTATGCAGCGGCACCGAGCCGTCATGGCCGACCCAGAAATAGGCGCCGGGCGCGGCATGCAGCATGTCGGCGAAATCCTCGCTGCCCATCTTCGGCCGCGACCGGGTGAAGACCTTGGCGGAATCGACCACGGTGCGGGCCACTGCCGCGACTGCGTTGGATTGTTCTTCCTGGTTCACCAGCACGCTGAAGGTGTCGCGGATATCGGCTTTGATCTCGACCTGGAAGGCGCTGGCGATGCCGGCGCAGATCGCGCGCATGCGCTCGCGGATCAGCGCGCGGGTCTCGTCGGAGAACGCGCGGACGGTGCCGGCCAGCTTGGCTTCGCCGGGAATCACATTGTAGGCGGAGCCGGCATAAATCTGCGTGATCGACAGCACCGCCGATTGCAGCGGATCGACATTGCGGCTGACGATGGTCTGCAACGCCTGTCCGAGCGCCATCGCGATCACGACCGGGTCTTTCGACCGTTCGGGCATCGCACCATGCGCGCCGTAGCCATGGATGGTGATGTCGAAAAAATCGGCACCGGCCATCGCGGGGCCGGGCAGGATCGCGACCTCGCCATGATTCAGGTCGGGCGCGTTGTGCAGCCCATAGACTTCGTCGCAGGGAAATTTTTCGAACAGCCCGTCCTTGATCATGGCACGGGCGCCCCCGAGGCCTTCTTCGGCGGGCTGGAAGATGAAATGCACGGTGCCGTCGAAATTGCGGGTCTCGGCGAGGTAGCGCGCGGTGCCGAGCAGCATGGTGGTGTGGCCGTCATGGCCGCAGCCGTGGAAGCGCCCCGGAATGGTCGAGCGCCATTTCAGATTGGTGTTCTCTTCCATCGGCAGCGCGTCCATATCGGCGCGAAGCCCGATGCGCTTGCTGCCATTACCGTTGCCCTTGAGCACGCCGACCACGCCGGTGCCACCGACCCCGCGATGAACCTCAATGCCCCATTGCGTCAGCTTGTCGGCGACGATGCCGGAGGTGCGGACTTCCTCGAAGCCGATCTCGGGATGGGCGTGCAAATCCCGGCGGATCGCGGTGAGTTCGTCGGCAAAGCCTTCGATACGGTCGATATTGGGCATGTCTGTTATCCGATGGCGGGAGAGGGGGCAGGCGAAAGGTAATGTGACTTGAGTGGCGTTACGAAGGCCGGACCGTTCGGCTTGGTGCGAATGCCCGGACGCAACCGCGTCCACGGCAGTGCGGCGGTGTCGGCGGGCATGGCGCCCGGCGCGGCGCATATGATCAACCTTTCGGCGATCGGCTCGAAATCGGCACGGAAATGCACCGAGCTTTTGTTGACCAGAATGGATTGCTGCGTCGGTTCGATGCCGACATAGCGATACATCGACTGGTCCGCGAGCTGCGCCTTGTGCGAACTCACGACCACGCGCACGTCGCCGATCCGCAGACAGACCGACGGCCCCATGTCCATGTCGCGGCCGCCGAAATACGGGCCAGGTGCGACGAATTGCCCATCGGATAATGCCTCGACGATGAACGTTTCCTTATACGGCGCATCGCCCGGGATGCCTGATTTGCCACCAAGCGCCAACGTGACGGCGGCGCCCACGCCCGCGGCGTGCGCAGCTTTTGCAGAAGCGGGATCATAGATCACGCCAATTGCGGCTTTGGTGGCGTTGTTGCGGACCAGCGCGCGCAACATGCCTGTGGTGTCGGAATCGCCGCCGGCGCCGGGATTGTCCTGGGTATCGGCAATGACGATCGGTTTGTGGGCGCGGGCCGCAAGTTCCATCGCGTAACGCACGCCCTCGTCGGGCGTGTAGATGCGGCCGTCGAAATCATTTTCGTGGCCGGCAATGATATCAGTGATTTTGTCGGCGGCCCTGTCGGCGTCGGCTTGCGTCTTGCCATAGGCGAATACGCTGGGCCCGCAATCGACGAAATCCGCCGCGGGAAAGCCCGGCGCAAACGACAGCGTCGGTATGGTCTCGCTCTCCAGCGTCGCCAGCTTCTGGTAGATGCTTTTGGTCGGCTGGTCATTGGTGCATTGCCAGCTGATCGGAATCAGGAACGGCAATTGGCGGAACGCCTTGGCGAAGCGCTGCCCGCTATGCAGTAATAGCGCGAGATGACGCGCGGCGGCGCGGCCGGTATCGGCCATATCGACGTGAGGATAGGTACGGTAGGCGATCAGCGCATCGGCGTGTTCGACCATTGCCGGCGTGACATTGGCATGCAGATCGAGGCTGACCACCAGCGGCAGGTCCTTGCCGATCATATCGCGCACGCGCCTTAAAACTTCGCCTTCGCCGTCGTCGAAATGCTCGCTCACCATGGCGCCATGCAGATCGAGATAGACCGCATGGACCGATCCGGCATTCCGGATGCCGTCGACCAGCACTTTGACGATGCGCTCGAATGCGTCCTCGGTCACGTGGGCCGAAGGACTGGCCGCGGCAAAGATGGTCGGCACCAATTCCCAGCCATTGGTTTCGGCCTGTCCGATAAAGCCGGCCAACCCGACATTGATGTCGCGGATGGTGGCCAGCACATCAGGCCCCAGTACCATCGCCGGCCAGCCGCCGCCATGCACGAAATCGGCATAGGCGGCCTTCGTCGGTGCGAAGGTGTTGGTTTCATGCAGGAAGCCGCCAACGGCGATACGGGTCATCGATTCGATCTCAATCCATTGTCGGTGCGCGTGACGTTAGGCTTGTCATTGCTAGGAGCGCAAGCGACGAAGCAATCCAGCTTTGTTGGTCGTAAAGTCAGTCTGGATTGCTTCGCTGCGCTCGCAATGACGGTTACTCACGATGTCGCGGCGGCAGCCGCGACCACCGGCCGGAAGTTCGCGAAATCCCACTCCCGTCCGGGGGCGGCGTCAAGCAGGGCGCGGGTATAGGCTACTTGCGGATTTGTCAGGATTCGCGCCGCCGGCCCCTGTTCGACGACGCGGCCGTTCTGCATCACCGCGACATCGTCGCAGATTTGCGCCGCGACGCGCAGATCGTGGGTGATGAATACCAGCGCAATGCCGAGCCGGGTCTGGATTTCGTCGAGCAGTTCCAGCACCTGCGCCTGCACGGAAACATCGAGTGCCGAGACCGCCTCATCCGCCACCAGCACGTCGGGGTCGAGCGCCAGCGCCCGCGCGATGGCGATACGTTGTCGTTGACCGCCCGAGAATTGGTGTGGATGGCGCGTGACAGCGTCGGCAGGCAGATCGACCAGTTCAAGCAGTTCGCGGGCTTTTGCCAGTGCCTGCGCTCGCGGCATGCCGTAATTGATCGGACCCTCGGCAATGGTTTCGCCGACCGAGATGCGCGGATTGAGCGAGCGATAAGGATCCTGAAAAATGATCTGGATGCGCTTGCGGTGCGGTCGCAGCAGCCGGCGCGACAGATCGGAGATTTCTCGGCCCGCCAGACGAATGCCGCCGGAGGTCGGATCGATCAGGCGGACGATGCAGCGCGCGACCGTCGATTTGCCGGAGCCGCTTTCGCCGACAATGCCGAGCGTGCGGCCCTTGCGCAGCGTCAGCGTGACATTTTCGGCGGCCACCACTTCGCGACTGCGGCCGAACCACGCGCGCTCGCGATAGACCTTGCCGAGTTCGTTGGTCTCCAGCGCCACCGGTTCTGATGATGCCAGGCGCGGCGCCCGCGGCACCAGGCTCGGCACCGCCGAGAGCAGGTTGCGGGTATAGTCCATGGCGGGCGTGCGCAGGATGGTGTCGAGTGCTCCGGTTTCCACCAACCGCCCTTGCCGCATGACCGCGACGCGATCGGCAATTTCGGCAACTACGCCCATGTCATGGGTGATGAACAAGACGGCCGTGCCGTGATCGCGTTGCAGGTCACGAATGAGCGCCAGAATCTGCTTCTGGGTGGTGACGTCGAGCGCCGTGGTCGGCTCGTCGGCGATCAATAGTTTAGGCTCGAGCACCAGCGCCATCGCGATCATGATGCGCTGGCGCTGACCGCCGGACAGCCGGTGGGGAAAGGATGCAAAGATCCGTTCGACCTCGGGCAAGCGCACCTGTTCCATCATGCCCAGGATGCGCTGGCGCCGGGCGCGCGCATCGAGACCGGTATGGGCGCGCAGCACCTCGTCGATCTGGCGGCCGACCGGCACCACCGGATTGAGCGCGGTCATCGGCTCCTGGAAGATCATCGCCATGGTGGTGGCGCGCAGTTGCCGCAGCCGCCGGTCACTGGCGGCGAGAAGTTCCTCGCCAACGAGTTTGATGCTGCCGCCCGTCGGCGCCAGCGAACCCTTTTGCAAGAGGCCCATGACCGTCAGCGAGGTGACGGATTTCCCCGATCCGCTTTCGCCGACCAGACACAGCGTTTCGCCCGCGTGGACTTGGAGGGAGGCGTCGTCGATGATCCGGTCGGCTCGCGAGTTTTTGCCGAGGCCGACCATGAGATGGTTGATGTCGAGGACGATGTCGGTCATGTCATCCTGCTCTGTCGTCATGGCGAACGAAGCGAAGCAATCCATTGTTGCGACATTCGCAAGTGTGGATTGCTTCGTCCCTCGCTCCCTCGCACAAACGCTTCGCGTTTGTCGCGGGCAATGACGTGGTAAAACCTTCACTTCCCACCCTCGCGCTGCTTCATGCGGGGATCGAGCGCGTCGCGGGCCGCGTCGCCGATCAGGTTGACGCTCAGGATCGCGACCGACAGCAGCAGGCCCGGCCAGAAGATCAGTGACGGCTTGATCTGAAAAAAAGCGCGACCCTCGGCCATGATGTTGCCCCAGGTCGGTGTCTCCGGGCTGATGCCGGCGCCGAGAAACGACAGGATTGCCTCGGTGAGAATCGCCGACGCGCAAACGTAAGTCCCTTGCACGATCAGCGGCGCGATGGTGTTGGGCATCAAATGCCGCCACATGATCTTCGGCAGGCTGGAGCCGACGGAGATCGCGGCTTCGACATAGGGCTCTTCGCGCGCCGACAACACCACCGAGCGCACCAGGCGGGCAACGCGCGGCACTTCGGGGATTGTGATCGCCACCAGCACCGTGGTCAGGCTGGCCCCGGACAGCGACACCACGGCGATCGCGAGCAGGATGCTCGGGATTGCCATCAGCCCGTCCATCACGCGCATCATGATCGCGTCGATCCATTTGAAGAAACCCGAAACGAGGCCGATCACAAGCCCGATGCTGATGCTGACGACGGCGGCGCCGAGCCCAATCAAGAGCGATATCCGCCCGCCGTAGAAATCCGCGACAGCACGTCACGGCCGTAGCCGTCGGTGCCGAGCAGGAACTGCGCGCTGGCCGGTTTGAGCCGCTGCGCCGGCGCGAGCAGCAAGGGATCGTGCGGTGCTAGCCAGGGCGCCAGGATCGCGGAGGCGATCACCAGCGCGAGGCAGATCGTGGCAGCCGTGATGATCGGTGTCGCCGTCAGAAATCCGAGTCCCGGCCGCCGCGGCGCGGTAATCGTAACCGATGGGTCGGGGAGGGTTTCGATCGCCATCAGTATCTGCCCTCAATAGCGAATTCTGGGATCGAGCAACGTGTAGGCGACATCGATCAAGAGATTGACCGCGACGTAGATGCCGGACGTCAGGAGAATCATCGCCTGGATCACCGGATAGTCGCGCGCCAGCACGGCATCGACGGTGAGGCGGCCGATGCCCGGCAGGTTGAACACGCTCTCGGTGACCACGACGCCCGAGATCAGCAGCGCAAAGCCGGTACCGATCACGGTGATGACGGGCACGGCGGCGTTGCGCAGCGCGTGGCGCAGCAGCACGCCGGTCTCGCCGATGCCCTTGGCGCGCGCCGTACGGACATAATCCTCGCCGAGCACGTCCAGCATCGCCGCGCGGGTCATGCGCGCGATCAACGCGATATAGATGAACGACAGCGTACAGGTCGGCAGGATGATGCGGTCGAAAAACGGCCCGAAACCGGCCGTGACGCTGCGGAAGCCCTGCACCGGCAGCCAGCGCAGGTCGATGGCAAAGATCTGGATCAGCACATAGCCGATCACGAATACCGGGACAGAGAATCCGACCACCGACAATCCCATCACGAAGCGGTCGATCCAGCTGCCGTGTTGCCATGCCGCGATTACGCCGAGCGGCACCGCGACCGCAATGGAGAGGATGATGGTCGATAGCGCGATGCTGAGCGAGGGTTCAACGCGCTGGCCGATCATTTGCAGCACCGGCACGTTCGAAATCAGCGACACGCCGAGATCGCCATGCAAGAGCTTGCCGATCCAGGTGAGGAACTGGCTGTAGAGTGGCTGGTTGAGGCCCAGTGAAACCCGGATGCGATCAAGCTGCTCGGGCGTCGCATTGTCGCCGGCCAGGATCGCGGCGGGATCGCCCGGCGTCAGCCGCAGCAGCAAAAACACGAACAGCGCCACCACGCCCATCACGGGAATGGCGGCCAGCACGCGGCGAAGCAGGTATCCGAGCATCAAGCACACCCACTCTGTCGTCCCTGCGAAAGCAGGGACCCATACGCCGTGGCATCTCGGTGACACGCCGTTGCGGGATTCTGGAACGACAATGGACGCCTGAGTTTATCGGTCCCGGCTTTCGCAGGGACGACGGATCGAGGTTGCTGCATGCTACAGATAGACTTCATGATCCTACTCGTGCACTCGGCCGTCCCAATGCAGATTTCAGCAAATCCCGTGCCATCACTCACACCAGCGTCGCGAGCAATCCCGCCATCAGGCGGCCGCGTTCGGCGAGGCTGTCGACTTCAATGTGCTCGTTGAGCGTATGCGCGTCGGCGCCGCGCACGCCGAGCCCATCGAGGGTCGGGATTCCCATTGCGCCGGTGAAATTGCCGTCGGAGCCGCCGCCGGCGCTGCCGTGAGGAAGCTCAAACCCCATCGCTTTCGCGACATTGCGTGCTTTTTCATACAACGCCACGGTTCCCGCATCGGGTTCCCACACCGGCCGCGTCACGCCGCGCGTGACGTTGAAAGTTACATCGTTGGCAGTACCGGACAGCGCCAGCATGCGCTCGACGCCGCGATCGAGATCGGCCTGGCGCTTGGCCATGCTCAGCGCTTCGCCGGTGCAGGTGGTGGCGACGCAATTAACCCATTGGCCGCCATGCACGATGCCGACGCTGAAAGTGCAGTCCTCGCTCGTCAGGGCGTCGATGGCGAGAATTTGGCGCGCCATCTCGCGAATGGCGGAGCGTCCCGAAGACAGCGTGGCGCCGGCATGGCTCGGTTTGCCCACGGCCTCCAGGTTGAAGCGCGCGATCGCATAACGCCCGGTGACGACGCCGTTATTCGGTCGGCCCGGTTCCGGCACCAGCACATATTTGTTGCGCGCGGCTTCGGCTTCGATGATGTCCCGCGTCGAGGGGGTACCGACTTCCTCGTCCGGCGTGAACAACACCGTGATCGGCAGCGGTGTTGTGAAAGCGGCGCGCGCCAGTTGCCGGATCGCTTCCAGCGTCAGGTAATTGCCGCCCTTCATGTCGAAGATTCCTGGCCCGAAGCATTTGTTGCCCTCGCGCCGCCACTTCAATTTCTCGAGCGTGCCGACAGGGTGCACGGTGTCGAGGTGTCCCGCGATCAGAATGCCGGGCTCGCCTTGCTTGGGATGCGGAAAGCGGGCGCGGACGCAACCGGCAAAACCCTGCCGTCCGGCGATGCGTTCGATCGAGGCACCCATGATCGCCATCTCACGCGCGGCGATATCAAGCATGCGATTGACGGCATTGGCGTCCCAGGTCGGGCTTTCGCATTCCACCCAGCCGCGCAAACCCGCAAGCATGGCCTCGGTATCGAAGGGAAGGTTGCCGGGGTTCATTTGATGGCCCTCATCAGTCTTGTTTTTGGCGACGCACTTACGAGAAAGATCGGCGGCGAATTTGTAAAGTGAAACATGTGCGAGCGCACAGCGCGTCCGCGCCAACCGACTACCCGATTGACGCGCAAGGCGCGCAGTGCAAGTCTTGAATATTTCAGGAGTTACAGCGTGTTAGTTCGCCTAAATAACAGACCGTGTGCATAACGAATGACCGGTCTTTGACTGGTTTCACGTCAGGAGAGATCCATGTTCCGCATCTCGCGTCGGCAATTTTCGACGATCGTATCCAGATTGGCGTCGAATACCGGTCTGACGGCGCTTGCGCTTTCGACGGCGTTGGCGATGTCCTCGCCGACCGATGCCAAGACGATCACCGCGGTGATGCATTCCGATCTGCGCGTGATCGATCCCGGTATCACCACCGCCTATATCACCCGCGATCACGGTTACATGGTGTATGACACACTGTTGGCTGAGGACGCCAATTTCAAGATCCAGCCGCAGATGGCCGACTGGAAAGTCTCCGACGACAAACTCACTTATACTTTCACGTTGCGCGACGGCCTGAAATGGCATGACGGCACGCCGGTCACCGCGGAAGATTGCGTGGCGTCGCTCAAGCGCTGGGGCCGCAATGACGGCATGGGCCAGAAGCTGATGGACTTTACCGCCAGCATCGAGGCCACTGATGCCAGGACCATCACGCTGAAACTGAAAGAGCCCTACGGACTGGTGCTGGAATCCATTGGAAAGCCGTCGTCGCTGGTGCCGTTCATGATGCCGAAGCGGCTGGCCGAAACGCCGCCCGGCCAGCAGATCAAGGAACAGATCGGATCGGGTCCCTTCAAATTCGTGCAGGCCGAATTCCAGCCCGGCGTAAAGGCGGTCTATGAGAAGAACAAGGATTATGTGCCGCGCAAGGAACCGCCAAGCTGGACCGCCGGCGGCAAGGTGGTGAAGGTCGATCGCGTGGAATGGATCACGATGCCGGACGCGCAGACCGCGGTGAACGCGCTGCAATCCGGCGACATCGATTTCATGGAAAATCCGTCGTGGGATATTCTGCCGGTGCTGTCAGCCAATCCCGACCTGAAACTCGAAATCCTGAACAAGCTCGGCTACCAGACGCTCGGGCGAATGAACTTCCTTTATCCGCCTTTCGACAACGTGAAAGTTCGTCGCGCCGCCTTGCTGGCGATGAACCAGAAGGACGTCATGGACGCGCTGGTCGGCAATCCCGAATATTACCGGATATGCGGCGCGATCTTCGTCTGCGGCACGCCGCTGGCGTCGGATGTCGGCGCGGAATCCCTGGTGAAGGGCAACGGCATGGCGGAGGCGAAAAAGCTGCTTGCCGAATCCGGTTATGACGGCACCCCGGTCGTACTGCTGGCGCCCGGCGATGTCTTGACGCTGAAAGCGCAGCCGATCGTCGCGGCGCAATTGCTGCGCGACGCCGGCTTCAAGGTCGATGTGCAGGCCACCGATTGGCAGACCGTGGTCACCCGACGCGCCAGCCAGAAACCGCCGAAGGAGGGGGGCTGGAACATCTTTTTCACCAATTGGGTCGGCGCCGACGTGGTCAATCCCGTCGCCAACGTATCGGTCGGCGGCCGCGGCAAGAATGGCGGCTGGTTCGGATGGCCCGAAGACGCCAAGGTGGAAGCGCTGCGCGATGCCTTCGCCCGCTCGTCCTCGCTCGAAGAACAGAAGAAGATCGCGGTCGAAATTCAGAAGGAAAACTACGACCAGGTGATCTACATCCCGCTCGGCCAGTACCTCATTCCCAGCGTTTGGCGCAAATCGCTGACAGGTGTGCTCGATGGCCCGGCGACGCCGATCTTCTGGAACATCGACAAGTCGGAGTAGGGACGGGGGTCATATCGCGCTGCACCTATTCCTGATTTGAAGGGCAGGAATAGCGCCGCTGCAGCGAACCCCATGGGGAACAACGAGGCGGGCCGCAAAATCGCCTTCAAATTTGCTGACTGATGTCGGCCAATTCAGCTATCCTGCGACCCGGCCCTCGTTGGCAGGGCCGAGTGCGGTTCCGGGGCCCCTCTCCAGGAAGGTTGCTAAGATGCTTCTCGCAAGCCGGTTTGCTGCTGCCGCGACGGTCTTGTTCGTCTTCGTAGCAATTGAGTCTCCGGCCAAAGCGGCGTCGGATGGCTGCGGCGACGCGGCTGAACTCACGGTTTTGCCCTCGCCGGTATCGCCGTGGAAGGGCGCGCCGCTGCGCGTCATGGTTGTCACCGAGAAGCCGCTACAGGGCGCGCTCTCGCTGATCGCGCCCGATGGACGGATTGCGGCCAGATCGGCTGACCGGCACGGCGCCGCGCCGTATTCCTGGTTCGCCGAGGTCGCCGAGCCTGCCGCGGGCACCTGGCACGCGACGCTGGCGCTTGACCACGCGACGGCGGAATGCAGCGGGATTACCCGGGACATCACCGTGAGCGCCGGCAAACCTGCCCCGTTGCCGACGCCGTCAGGAGCCTTCTGGCAGGTGCGCAATAGCTGGAACAGCACGACCGAGGCGCTGTTTTCGGCGTGGATCGAGAAACTGTTCGACGCGCCGCCCGACCAGGATCTGTCCTGGAAGGCGTGGCACGAAGTGCTGCGCGACCAATCGCGCAATTTCCTGTTCAATTATTTAGGTCGCGGCGAAGACAACGCGAAGACAGGCCTCAAGCCCGACTGCGCCGACTTCGTTTATTTCCTGCGCGCCTATTTTGCCTACAAGATGGGGCTGCCGTTCGGCTATTCGAATTGCTCGCGCGGCATCGGTGGCAGGCCGCCCAAATGCTACCAATGGTTCGACATGGAGCATCCGGAGTTCACGCGTCCGCCGCCGCCACCCGAACAGGAAGTCGCATCGGCTACCCCCGCCGCGGCCACGCCGGTTGCGCCAACGCCGACGCTGTTGGGATTGTTTGCCGGCCGGCCGGAGCCCTCTGATGCACCGCCGTCTGCCACTCCGCCGGCGCCGAAGCCGAAGCCGAAGCGCCCGACCACGTTCGGCGAATATCTGCGGGACGTCGGTGACGTCGTGCATAGCGGCACCGTGCGCGTCGCTGGCAGCGACGACAGCACCGATTTTTACACCGTTGCGCTGACGCGACAATCGCTGCGCCCGGGCACCGTGTACGCCGATCCCTACGGCCACGTGCTGATGCTGGTGCATCTCGTGCCGGAATCGAACGGCACGCCCGGCGTCTTCCTCGCTGTCGATGCCGAGCCCGACGGATCGATCACGCGAAAACGTTTCTGGCGCGGCAATTTCCTGTTCGTGCACGATCCCGCGCTCGGGAGCCCCGGCTTCAAGCATTTCCGCCCGATCGTGCGCGAGAGCAAGAACGGCCCGTTGCGGCGGTTGGCGAACGCGGAAATCGCCAAAAATCCAAGCTATGGCGACTTTTCGCTCGATCAGTCACAGATGAGCGCCGAAGATTTTTACGACCGCATGGATGACGTGATGTCGCCCGAGCCGCTCGATCCCGTGAAAGCGATGACAGACGCCATCGCGAGCCTTGACGAGCAGGTGAAGACGCGGGTCACCTCGATCGAAAACGGTCGAAAATATCAGCAAAAGCAGGCCGGCGAGACCGCGATGCCGAACGGCCCCTCGATCTTCGAGACTTCAGGAGCCTGGGAAGACTACTCCACGCCGGCACGCGATTTCCGTCTGCTGGTCGCGATCGATGTGGTGCGGGGATTTCCCGACCGCGTCGTCAGGCGGGCGGCACGCTATGCAATGCCGAACGGAAAGAGCGGTGCGGACGTGAAAAGCGAGTTGCAGGGCGTGCTTGCCTCTGAACTTGCCTCGCGCAAAATATCCTATACGCGCAGCGACGGCTCGCAGTGGACGCTGTCGCTGAAGGACGTGCTGGATCGGGCCGCCGATTTCGAGATGGCCTACAATCCGAACGATTGCGTCGAGTTGCGGTGGGGCGCGCCTGACAACAGCGAGGAGGCCTCGACCTGCAAGCGGCACGCGCCACAGGCGCAGCGCGCGAAGATGTCGTCCGAATATCGCACCTGGTTCCGCGAGCGGCGCTGGCCGACACACACTTAGGGCGTTTCCGGTTCGTTCGGCTGCCCCCGTGAACTCATGGTTCGAGACGGCGCAAGTGAGCCTCATCTCCATGAGGACATCAGATTAGAAGGAATCCCTGACATCATCCTGAAGGAGCATCGCGAAGCGATGCGTCTCGAAGGATGAAGCCATTGATGTGGAAACGCCACCAGCTTTGGACGTGGAAACGCGGCTTATGACCGCAGAATGCGTCAGACCGGCTCAGCAGTCGCTGCTGCGTGGCAATTCGGGCCCGTCGTTGAGGATCGGGGGACCACTGGGGACGGAAGGCTTGGTGGAAGAACGCAAATCCTTGATGGTCTCGCGCTTGGTTGAGGCGCGCTGGTCGCCATGATTTTCACTGGCCATGTCGTCGTGCTCCATTTGCTGCAGGACAACATTTTTTGCGCTGCGAAGTTCCGCGGCTTTATAATTCCGTTATCTGATGTTCCCTTATGGATTTGGGGCCAGTTCAGCCGAACGTGGTTTTAGCGGAGCGGGTTGGTCGGCGAGCATCGCGACCACGGCTTCACGGGCTTTGCCAGAGTTGAGCGCGTGCCGGGCGATCAGGTCGCTGCATTCTGAAATGATCAGGTCGGCATCCTGCAGGATCTTGAGCTGCTTGAAGCGGTCTTCCTGATGCAACTCCATGCTTTCGCCGACCAGTTCGAGAATGTTGACGATCCGGAACGGCCAGTCGCGTTCGTGCGCGCACAGTTCGCGATGTTCGGAATGATAGACCGTCACCAGCGCATCGACGCCGGCGTCGCTGGCGGCCTGAAGCTCGTTGAGCTGCAACTCGCGCTTGAAGCCGGGCAGCGCGCTGAGGCTGGTGCTTTGCAAGCCGACCGCCGGTTGCTGCAGGTCGATCAGTTCGATGCCGGGGATCGCCTGGAGGACATCGATGGCGGCCTGCACGGCGCCGGAAAGACCGGCATGCCGGTGCAGGGCGACCCTCATTGGAACCGGCTTGCGCAGATGCGGCTTCAATTCGGCGAGCCGGCCGTCGAGGAAACGCATGAACGGCGTCATCTCGAAGGGACGCGCCCCGTGCTGCCGCTCGATCGCGGGCAGCGGTCGTTTCGGTAAACTGGACATAGCAGCTCGGGCACCACGAGATCACCTGACCGGACTTCGAGTGCGACAGTTTTTCCGCTGAGGCCGCGCCCATGCGGCCGGACATTTCGACGTCGCCCGGACGCAGCTGCATGATGCCGCAGCAATGGCTCGAACCGCCCATCACCTGATAGGAGATGCCGAGCGTATCCATGATATCGAGGGCGAGCAGCGCGATATGGGGCGTTTTGAGCACATTGCAGCCGGTGTAGAACACGAAATCCGGCGCTTCGGCAGGCGTCGCTACCGAGGCCGATTTCTGGCCGAGCCGCTCCAGCACTTCGCTATCGAGTTGCATCTGCGAGAGCATGGATACATCCCGGCTGATCTCGCGATATTTTTGCATGCCTTGGCGGCGCCGCTCCGGCAATTCGTGTTTGGCTTTCGCGAGCGAGACGCGTGCCATCGCCAGCAGGAACCGTGGATTGACGCCTTCGTCGCATGCGCTGATGCATTCGCCACTGAGCATGCAGGACACCGCCCATTGGCGTGACGCCTCCGGGCCGCTGCCGGTGCGCAGAAGTTCGATGATGCCGCCGATGACAGCTTCGGGCTTCGCATCCGCGATCCCGGAGGGCTTCACGCTGGGGCAGGCCTCAACGCACTTGCCGCACCGTGTACAGGCATCGAGCATGTCCCCAACGCGTTCGTCCAGCGCTGCTTCGAAAGAGAGGTCGTTCGACTGCATTGGGTATCTCCAGCCATGCTTTGGCGGGGCATGGGCCGTTTTGGTCGAAACCTAGCTGACGCCTGTCGGAGCGTAAACAGGAAGTGCTTTGCCTCGGCGCATGCGCCTTTGCGTTTGAGCGGCCTTGACAAACATGTAAGTTATAACTTACCGTTAGTCATGGCTTACGGAAGTGCGCTTGAAGTACTTGCGGATCCGACGCGACGGAAGGTGTTCGAACGCCTGAGGCAAGGGCCGCGTGCGGTCAACGTTCTCGCCGCGGGCTTGCCGGTGTCACGCCCGGCAGTGTCGCAACATCTCAAGGCATTGAAGGATGCCGGTCTCGTCGAGGAACGCAGCGAAGGGGTGCGCCGGATCTATTCGCTGCGGCGCGAGGGTCTGATGGAATTGCGCGAGTGGCTGGACAGTTTTTGGGGCGATGCGTTGGAAGCGTTCAGGCTCGAGGCCGAGAAATCCCACAAGGCAAAAGGAAGCAAGTGAATGAATGAAACGGCCGTCATCGCGCCCGTGCGCAAGATCGTTCGCGTCAAGGCACCGATCGCGCATGCCTTTGAGGTCTTCACCGGCGGGCTGACGCGCTGGTGGCCGTACGATTACGGCGTCGGCAAGAAACCGATTCAGAAGGTTCTGATGGAGCCGCGGCTTGGCGGTCGCTGGCTCGAAATTTCAGAAGACGGCACTGAAACCAGCGTTGCGACCATTACGGTCTGGGAGCCGCCGCATCGTCTGGTGATGCTCTGGCAGGTCAACGCGCAGTGGAAACCTGACCTCGCGATGAAATCAGAAGTCGACATAAGCTTTAGCGCGGAGGCGCCCGACGTGACGCGGGTCGAACTCATGCACCACAAGTTCGAGACCATGGGCGCGGAAGCCGGCGCGTCGTTGCGCAGGGATGTCGACGGCGGCTGGCCCGGCCTGATCGAGCGCTTTGCGAAGGAAGCCGAGCGTCAAAGTCAGGACGAGAAACTGTAGTTTGTAATTGAGGAGATCATCATGTCGGAATTCGTCGTGCATACCGTTCCGGGCAGTCCATTCGGGCGCACGGTCATGGCTGCCCTGGAAGAGAAGGGCGTATCCTGGCGGCTTTCACCGGTCGAGCCGGGCACTGTCCGCTCACCTGAACATCTTTCCCGTCATGCCTTTGGCCGGGTGCCGGTGTTCAAGCATGATGATTTCAGCCTTTACGAAACCCAGGCCATCCTGCGCTATGTCGATCGGATTTTGCCGACGCCTCCACTGACGCCGTCCGATAACCGGCGTGCGGCGCGCATGGACCAGGTGATGAACATCAACGACTGGTACTTTTTCCATGGCGTCGGCAATGTCATCATCTTTCACCGCGTGGTGGGACCGCAAGTCATGGGGCTTGCACCCGATGAGGCGGCAATCGAAGCCGCTATGCCAAAGGCGCGCACGGTATTTACCGAACTGGCGCGGCTTCTGGGCGAGCAGCCTTTCTTCGCCGGCGACAACTTGTCGCTTGCGGATATATTGGTCGCTCCGGGCATGTCCTTCTTCACGGCAACGCCGGAATGGGCCGAACTCGGCGCGCCGCATGCGAACCTCGTCGCATGGCTGGCACGAATGGAATCGCGCCCGAGCATGAAGGCCACCACCTGGGAGCGGGTGTCGGCGTTGGCCAAAGGGGCGTAGTCACCAGCTCGCTCACTCGCGGTAACGGACGGTGAGGTAGGCGGCGAGTCCGTCTCCGACGAATCCGCCGGCGCCGTTCGCGGCAACGAAGTAGAGCTGGTCGGTGAAGTTCTTCACGTTCAGCGCGACGCCCCAATTGGCATTTTCCCAGCCGATCATGGCGTTGCCGGTCACATAGGCCGGAACCGAGTTGACGTTGGTCGTATCGCTAAAGGTCTTGTCGCGATAATTGGCGCCGAGGCCGACCTGGAATTCCGAGATGCCGTTGATCGCGAATTTGTAGGTGCTCCAGATCGTTGGCCATGTTCGCCGGCGCCCTGCTGCGGGGCGCCGGTGATAACGGCCTCCTGATGGGTGGCGTTGGCGAGAATCTGCCATTGATCGGTGATCTTGGCCTGCAGCGAGGCTTCGACGCCGTTGGTGAGCTGGCTATCGAACACCACCAGTTCCTGGCCATTGGGGAGCAACCCGCTGACCACCGTAGCGACGTTGTCGCGCGAGACGTTGAAGGCCGCAGTGCTCGGCACAACCCTCTCGTTGAGAAACGAGAAGCGGATGCCGGTTTCATATTGCCGCGCCGATTCCGGCTTGCCAATTCCGTCTTCGGTTGCGCCGCTGCTTGCGACGCCGCCATCTACACGATATTCGCTATTCACTGAGCTACCGATATTTGAGAACTAGACTAATTAGAAACTGCTGCGTTTGTTGTTCGCGCATCCCCATGCGCGAACGAACAACACCAAGGCGGTGGTATTCCCCAATCTATAATCACGTGAGCTTTGAAGGCTTCTAAACCGAAGCGAGGTGATCGAAGTTCGATTTAACAGAGTCGAACACCAGAACGCACTGGGACATGGCTTCCGTTTTTTCTACGACTTCGATCTCAAATACCTGCTGACAGTCGGACTGGCGGCACCTCTGCGGATCACTGGCTGACCGGGCGGCCAGCCCGATAAGCTCCTCCGACTACCTTGTTCAGTCAGCAATCAGGTTCGGGATTGGCAACGATGCTGCACTTCAGTTGAGTGGGTTAGGTGTGCGGTTAAGGTACAAACCAGATATCTGTCAGGACGCTCTGACGATGTCCGCTTACCGTGGAACATCGGAAGTGGCTCTGGCCTGGATCACGCGGTCCGCGAAGTGCGGTTCGGCATACCGCCGAGGGCCATGATTTCCGCGCTCAACTGTTCGATCGTCGTGCGATAGCGCATCGCGGTTTGCCGGATCAGCGCAAATGCTTCCTCTTCGCAAAGTGCGTGACTGCGCATGATATGGAGAACCGCGGCGAAGACGACGCGTCGGGAACGAATCCGGTCCTCGAGCCGCTCGATATGGGCGGCTTCATCGCTGCGCCGCTGCGCCGCATCGAAGGCGACGACCAGCGCCGTGTAAATTCCAGACGAGCGCAACGGCTTGACAAGAAATGAAGCGGGCTGCAGGTCTAGCAGCCATTTCAGACGGCTCGGCGTCTCGGTTCCGATCAGCGCGACGATCGGTGCATGATCCTTCCACATCGCCGCCGTGCCGCTTTTGATCGGAATGCTGTCGGCGTCCAGAATGATCACGTCGATGGACCCCTCCGGAAATGTGACCTGATCCGGATCGGTTTCCAGGACCGTCATGCCGAGCCGACCGAACTGACGACGCAGCATCCCGATCTCGCGCTCGTCCCTCATCAGCAGGAGAGCGCGACGGCCGCGGACGGAGAAGGGCGATGACTTTGTCATTTCACGACACGCAGGTGGTTTGAGCGTCTCGTACCATTGCTCATCTCGATCCTCGCGCCAATCGCCGCCAGATCGAGGTTCGAAAGATAGGGGTCGGGCCGCTCCGGGGCATCCGCTTCCCAGAAGATCCGGAACTGACCATCGCGCGCCGCACATGCCAGACGCGGGGTCAGGAAGCAGTGATTATTGTCCGGATCCACCCAGACCGGGCCTTGCGGAGAATCGTAGCGATGATTTGCCGCAGCACGACGGACGGCATTGACGTCGGCGGTGCCGGCGCGACGGATGGCGCGGGCCAGCAGCATGACGCAGACATAGGTCGATTGCCCGTCGACGGAAGGATGGCTGTCCTGGCCGTAGCGAGCCTTCCAGCGGGCGACGAACGCGCGATTTTCGGGTCGGGCGATGGCCTCGAAATAGGCGGACGAAGTGATGCATCCGGCGGAGGCTTCCCCGATCAACTTGAGTTCGGGCTCGCACAGGCTGCAGCTCAACACCGGGATCACCAGTCCCGGCACGCGCCGTGGCCCGGTGAAGCGCGCGCATGAAAACATAACTGGACCGTCCGACCAGCGTATTGAATACCACGGGAGGCTTTCGTTCGATGATTTCCTTGACGATGTGATCCACCGAGGTCTCGCCAAGCTCCAGCAGGCGCTCGGCGAGGACGCGGCCGCCGGCGCTGGTGACGATTTCCCGGATGACCCGATTCGTCTCCCAGGTCCAGACATAGTTGGAGCCGATGCAGAACACGTCGCTGGAAATGTGCTCGAGCATGTGCCGCGCCAGCGGCACAACGGTGTGATTGGGCGCAGCGCCGACATAGATGACGTTGTCGCTGCTTTCGAACCCCTCATATCGTGCCGGATGCCAGAGTAACCGTTCGGTACGTTCGACGATGGGAATGACCTGCTTGCGCGACGCCGAGGTGTAGCAGCCCACGATATGCTCGACCTGTTCTTCGCGAATGAGGTCGTCGCATGCCGTGTGGTAGGCGGCGACAACGCCGCCGGGATCGCGCCAATGCGGAGCAAAGCTGAAATCGAACTCCTCGCTTTGATTGACCTCATCGACCGCCATCAACGCACTTTTCTGCATCTCGCCCGACATCATGGCGTAGGGGCCCGTTCGGGAAAAGACGAGACCGAGTGGAGATCGACGGCTTGGTCATCAGCAGAGCTCGGGTGTTGCGAGATCGGCTCATCTCACCGCAATAAGGTTGAGCTGTCACCTGTTATCGCCGACCGGAATTGCGTGTCGTTTGGGCAGCCGGGCATAAAAAAGTTCCGACCTCTGATTGACAAGTCTGTCGGCGCTAAGACACAATCCTTTTCCTTCGTACGTGAATACGTGCAGGGCGAAAGAGTTCTCGCGCGGCCGATGACGTCTGGGCGACAACTTCGAAGTTTTGTTCTGCAACGTAAACCCTACGCGACCATCGATAGGAACGGCATTGATGCCATTCGGGGCCTTCTCGGGCCACGGGTGGTTTTTCGCGTTTGTCAGCCGAGACGAAAAGCGGGTGAAGCATGGTAGTGCGCCTTCCGACGCTGGAGCAGATTGGTGATCTGGGATCGGATTTCGGTCTCGTTCTCTCGGCCGACGAAATTGCGGCCTTTCAGCAGGCCTTCAAGGGACCTCTCGCCTCATACGGCCGGCTTGAAGAACTGGTGCCGCCAGCCCTGGCGCCTGTCGCGCCACGCTCACCCGGATACAGGCCTTCCGCGTCTGAAAATCCCTATGGCGCCTGGTACTGGAAGACGAATATCAAGACCGGCAGCGAGGGATTGTTGAGCGGCAAGAAGGTCGCGATCAAGGACAACATCTGCGTGGCCGGCGTGCCGATGATGAACGGCTCGGCATTGCTCGAAGGTTACGTTCCCGAACTCGACGCCACCGTGGTGACGCGGATCCTCGAAGCCGGCGGCACCATCGCGGGCAAGGCAGCGTGCGAAGACCTCTGCTTCTCGGGCGCAAGCCACACCTGTGCCGGGGGCGTGATACGAAATCCGCACAATCCGGCCCATAGCGCCGGCGGTTCCTCGGGTGGCAGCGCGGCGCTGGTTGCGGCCGGCGAGGTGCCGATGGCGCTCGGCGGTGACCAGGGCGGATCGATCCGCACGCCGTCAAGCTGGTGCGGTGTCTATGGCCTGAAGCCGACCTGGGGACTGGTGCCGACCACGGGTTCGATGCCGATCAGTTATTCCGTCGATCATTGTGGGCCGATGTGCGCGTCGGTCGAAGACGTGGCGCGCCTGCTGACCGTCATCGCCGGGCATGACGGATGGGACACACGAACGATCGCCGCGCGCCCCGGCGACTATATGGCGGCACTCGGCAAGCCCGCAAAGGGATTGCGCGTCGGTATCCTGCGCGAAGGATTTGGCCATCCGGAAAGCGACCCTGCGGTCAATGACAAGGTGCGGCAAGCCATCGAAGCGCTCGGGAAAGCCGGGGTCGAAAGCGAGCCGATCTCGATCCCCTGGCATCTCGACGGGCCGCATGTCTGGAGCGGCATCATTCTGGAAGGTGCCGCCGAGATGATGCTGAAGGGATATGGCGTCGGCAACAACATCCATGGCTATTATCCGCTGTCGATGCAGGAGGCCTTTGCACGCGGCATGGGGACGCGGATCAATGACGTGTCGCCGACCGTGAAGCTGGTGCTGATGCTCGGCGAATACATGCACCGCAACTACCATGGGCGCTATCATTCGAAGGCACAAAACCTGCGCGTGCTGCTGCGCCGCGCCTATGACGAGGCGCTGGAGAAATTCGATGTGCTGGCGATGCCGACCATTCCATTCACGGCAACGCCGATTCCGCCGGCCGACGCGCCGCTCGGCCTCGCGATAGATACCGCCCTCAATATGCAGGCCAATACCTGTTCGTTCGACGTTTCCGGCCATCCTGCCTTCACAGTGCCATGTGGCCGCGTCAATGGTTTGCCGGTCGGCCTGATGCTGGTCGGACGCCATTTCGAGGAAACAACATTAATCAGGCTGGCATCCGCGATCGAAGCCGGCGGAGACTGGACACTGAACTAGGACTGACGAGGCAATGATCTAATATTGGCGCGGGATTTGCATTGGCGCCCTGTTTTGAGGATATCGCGATGACCGACGATCCCTGGCTCAAGACCTCGATCATGGCCAAGCGCGGCGTGGCCAATGGCCGAAGCCGGAAAACGCCACGCCCTCTCCATCGCTGCGCAGGGCGATTACCACTATGTCTATGGACCCTACGCAAAACCCGTTCTCACGATCGATCCTGGCGATGTCGTCGCGGTGGAGACCGAGGACGCATTTGGCGGCGTCATCACCAGCGAGCAGGACAGCCCGACCGCGAAGCTGCGGTTTCCCTTTCTCAACCCGCAGTGCGGCCCGATCGCCGTGAACGGCATCGAGAAGGGCGATTGTCTGGCGGTGCATATCCATGCCGTGGAAACACGCGGCGCGCAGCCCGCCGGCACGACCTGCATCATTCCGGAATTCGGTGGCCTCGTCGGAACGGCGTCGACCGCGATGCTCAACCCGCCATTGCCGGAGCGGGTGAGGAAAATGCACGTCGACAAGGACGGCGTGCGCTGGAGCGACAAGATCACGCTGCCCTATCAGCCATTCATCGGTACGATCGGCATTTCACCCGAGATCGAGGCGATCTCGTCGCTGCAACCGGATTACCACGGCGGCAACATGGATTTGCCGGACGTCGCTCCGGGCTCGATCCTCTACTTTCCGGTCCATGTCAAAGGCGGGCTGCTCTATGTCGGCGATTGCCACGCGGCGCAGGGCGACGGCGAGTTATCCGGCGTCGCCATCGAGCAGCGTGCGACCGTCACACTGCAGATCGACGTCATCAAGGGCTGGAGCTTCGCATGGCCACGACTTGAGACCGAGAATTTCCTGATGACTATCGGCAGCGCCCGGCCGCTGGAAGACGCCGCCCGCATCGCCTATCGCGAACTGGTGCGCTGGATGAGCGCCGATTACGGCTTCGACGAGATCGACGCCTACATGCTGCTCAGCCAGGCCGGACGGATCCGGCTCGGCAACATGGTTGATCCAAAATACACGATGGGCGCGTCGATCCTGAAGAAATATCTGGTCGCATGATGGTTCGACAACAACGAGGAGGGTAGGGCAATGAAGGTCAATCGCAGAAGGTTCTTACAGGGTACGGCCGCTACCGCTACCGCCGGCATGTTCGCATCGACGGCCTGGGCGGACGATCCGATCGGCGTGGCGAGCCTGCATGATCTCTCGGGCGGCCTCGACATCTACGGCAAGCCGATGGTCGATGCGATCACGCTTGCAGTCGAGGAAGCCAACGCGGCCGGCGGCCTGCTCGGGCGGCAGATCAAGCTGATCAATTACGACACCCAGTCGAACATGCAGCTTTATACCCAGTTCGCGCAGCAGGCGGCACTGAAGGACAAGGTCGCAGTCGTTCACGGCGGCATCACCTCGGCCTCGCGCGAGGTCATCCGGCCGGTGCTCGACCGCTTCAAGACGCTTTATTTCTACAACACTCAATATGAGGGCGGCGTCTGCGACCGCGATCAGTTCGACACCGGCGTCACGCCGGCGCAGACGGTGGAAAAACTCGTGCCCTACGCGATGAAAAAGTGGGGCAAGAAGGTCTATGTTGTCGCGGCCGACTACAATTACGGCCAGATTACCTCGCAATGGGTGAAGAAATACGTCACCGAAAACGGCGGCGAGGTTTCGTCGATCGACTTTTTCCCGCTCGACGTCACCAATTTCGGTCCGACGATTTCCAAGATCCAGGCGGCAAAGCCGGACTTCGTATGGTCGGCGCTGGTCGGCGGAGCCCATATTTCCTTCTATCGCCAATGGGCCGCGGCCGGCATGCACAAAAGCATCCCGATGGCATCGACGACGTTTGCCGTGGGCAACGAGCACATCGTGTTGTCGCCGGAAGAATGCGATGGCATGCTGATCTGCTACAATTACTTCCAGGATCTGAAGAACCCGGTCAACGAGGCATTCGTCGCCAACTTCCACAAGCGCTTCGGCGCCGACTATCCCAACATCACCGAGCTCGCGATGGGAACCTACCAGGGCTTCCGCCTGTGGGCGGAAGGGGTCAAGAAGGCAGGCAGCATCGACCGCATGAAGGTCATCGAGGCGCTGGAAACCGGAATCAGCATCGATGCCCCCTCCGGCAAGGTCACGATCGATCCGCCGACGCATCATTGCATCCTCGACGTTCATATCGCCGAAGTCAGCAACAAGAAACTCAAGGTGCTGGAGGATTTCGCCCAGCAGAAGCCTGCCGACACCGCCGCGGTATGCAACCTGATCAAGAACCCGAACGACAACCAGCAATATGTGATCAAGATCTGATGGCCCGCCGGCTGTCAGACTCTGCTTGGGAAGGGTGAACGTGGATCTCGTTGCTCTCCTGGCAATTCAGGTCCTTTACGCGATAGCCAGCCTGGCGCTGATCAGCATCGGGCTGGCCATTATCTTCGGCATGATGCGGGTCATCAATCTCGCTCATGGCGAATTCCTGATGCTTGGCGGCTATGCCGCGATCGTTGCCACCGCCCACGGCGTCAACATCTGGCTGTCGATGCTGGTGGTCGCACCGGTCGTGGTCGGCATCATCGGCGTGATCATCGAGCGCACGATCATCCGCTTCCTCTACGGCCGCATGATCGACACCATGCTGGCGACCTGGGGCTTGAGCCTGCTGCTGGTCGGACTGACCACCGCAATCTTCGGCAATACCACGGTTGGCATCTCCGCCCCGCTCGGCAGCTTCGAGATCGGCGCCTATCGGATCAGCACTTATACGCTGTTCGTGATCGCGGTGGCGTTCGTGGTTCTGGCGGCGATCTTCGTGACGATGCGCTGGACGCGGCTCGGCCTGATTGCCCGCGGTACGATGCAGAATGCCAACATGGCAGCGGCGCTCGGCGTCAACCCGCCGCGCGTTTACGCCGTCACCTTCGGTATCGGCGCCGCCCTGTCAGGTCTGGCCGGCGCGGTGCTGGCGCCGGTTTCCGGCGTCTTCCCCACCATCGGCGTCGCCTATGTCGCCAAATCGTTCATTACAGTGATCGGCGGCGGCGCCGCCATTCTCAGCGGCACGATATCCGCAGCTGCCTTGTTCGGCACCATCAATCAGATCGCCACGTTCGCCACCACGCCGGTGTTTGGCGAAGTGGCCCTGCTTGGCGCCGCCATCGTCCTGATCCGCCTGTTGCCGCAAGGCATTACCGGCCGCTTTTTCCGGAGAGGCCTGTGAACGGACGCGCGCTCAATGTCGCAGGCCTTGCGCTGGTCGGCATCGTCGGCATCGCCTTTCTGGTGCTGACGCCGCGATTTGCCGAACTCGACACCGTTCTCGAGCTCACGGTTTACATAATCATGGCGATCCTGGCGCTCAGCCTCGCGCTGGTCTGGGGTTATGGCGGCATTCTCTGTTTCGGCCAATCGGCCTTCTTCGGGCTCGGCGCCTATACCTATGCGATCGCCATGTTCAACATCGGCGAGAGCACAATTCCGCTCTTGCTCGCCATCATTCTGCCGGCGGCCATCGCCGCGCTGCTCGGGTATTTCATGTTCTATGGCCGTATCAGCGACGTCTATCTTGGCGTGATCACGCTGACGGTGACGCTGATCCTGTTCAATTCGGTCAATTCCACCGCGGGCCCCGAGTTTCATATCGGCGTGGCACGGCTCGGCGGCTTCAATGGCATTCCCGGAATCCCGTCGCTGAATGTCCCCGGCAGGGCGGACTTACCGATCGATCTCGAGGGCATGTTCTATCTGGCAACGGCGTCGTTGCTCGCGACATATTTCGGATTGCGGCTGCTTCTGGCCAGCCGTTTCGGTCGCATCATCGTCGGCATCCGGGAAAACGAACGCCGTGCCGAGCTGCTGGGCTACGATCCCCGCGCCTACAAGCTCGCCACCTTCACCATCGGAGGCGCGCTGGCCGGTTTTGCGGGTTGTCTGTTCGCCAATTGGGGAAGCTTTGTCAGTCCCACGATCTTCGGGCTGGCACAATCGGCGCAGATCATCATCTGGGTCATTGTCGGCGGGCGCGGCACGCTGATCGGCCCGATCGTCGGCTGCATCGGTATCCAGTGGCTCAGCACCGCGCTGGGGGCGAACCAGCCCAGCGGGAATTCGGATTGGTGGCTGAAAATATTTGCCAACGCGCCACTGGTGCTCGGAACCATTCTGGTCGCATTCGTGCTGCTGGTGCCGAAGGGCCTCGTGCCAACGCTCGGCGATTGGGGCCAATCGCTGCTGCGTTCGCGCACCAGGCGCACCATCAAGACGGCTATGGAGCCCAAACGAGCGGAGGAAGGCTGATGGCCGAACCGCTGCTCCAGACACGCGACCTCAGTATGCACTTCGGCGGCGTCCACGCCGTCCGCAACGTCAACTTCACGCTGGCCGAGGGCGAACTACGCTGTCTGATCGGTCCAAACGGTGCCGGCAAAAGCACATTCTTCAAGATGCTGACCGGGCAGCTTGAGCCGAGTCAGGGCCAGGTCCTGTTCCGCGGCAACGACATCTCCCACGCTTACGCCCACCAGATCGCGCGCCTCGGCATCGGCATCAAGACCCAGGTGCCGAGCGTGTTCGACGGTCTCACGGTGCGCGAGAATATCTGGCTTGCGGCGAGCCGACTGCATTCCGGGGAACGCGCCAGGAGCGCGGTCGACGAGATGCTGGAGCGGATCGGACTCACCGGCCTGGCGCAACGGCTGGTCGGCCAGCTCGCGCATGGTCAGCGGCAATGGGTCGAACTCGGTCTTGTTCTGTCGACCGATCCCGCGCTCATCCTGCTGGATGAGCCGGCCGCCGGCATGACGCATGACGAAGTCTTCAAGACGGCCGAGCTGGTGCGCGAGATCAACCGCAGCAAGGCCCTCATCGTGGTCGAGCACGACATGCAGTTCATCCGCATGATCGCCAAACAGGTCACCGTGTTCAACCAGGGCAGCGTGCTGGTCGAGGACACCGTGGAGAATATCCTGCGCAATCCGCTGGTGCGCGACATCTACCTTGGCAAACAGGCGGCCGCATGATGCTCGATGTGCAGGGACTGCGAACCAGTTACGGCCGCATTCCGATCCTCAACGGGGTCAGTTTCAGCGTAAGCGAGGGTGAATTCATCGGCATTCTCGGCCACAACGGCATGGGCAAGACGACCCTGCTCAAGGCCTTGATGGGATTTCTGCCGGCTACCGCCGGGCGCGTGCTGTTCGATCAAGAGGATATCACGACGGCCGAACCCTATCGCCGCTCGCGCCTCGGGCTCGGTTATGTGCCGCAGGGACGAGAGATTTTCCCTGGGCTGACGGTCTACGACAATCTGCGCATGGGTTGCAGCAAGCAGGGGGGCCGGGAACAGGACACCATCGCCGCCGTGCTGAAGGAGTTTCCCCGCCTCAAGAGCCTGCTCGATCGGGCCGGCGGCGCGCTGTCGGGCGGCGAACAGCAATTGCTGGCGATCGCGCGATGCCTTTGCGGTCAGCCGCGCCTCGTCCTGCTCGATGAGCCGACCGAAGGCATCCAGCCTTCAATCATCGACGAGATCATCGAAACCCTGCAGCGGCTGCGCGCCAACAGCGCGCTCACCATGATCCTGGTCGAGCAAAACCTTGATTTCATCGCGGCGCTCTCGCAGCGGATTCTCATTATCCAAAAGGGAGCGATCACCCGGGAAGTTCAGCCTGGGGCTCTCGGCGATGCAAGCCTTGTTGGAGAATTTGTCGGAATCGCAACGTAAAACCCGATCTCACGGGTGATCACAGGGAGACCAAGCCATGGCCGTCAGGAGACCCACTCTCGAGCAATTGCGTAGTGTAGCCGAGGACCTCGGCATGCATATGGGCGACGAGGAGCTCAAATCCTACGACGCGCTGATGCAGGCGAACTATGCCGCCTATGACGCGGTAGACGCCATGCCGGACTACGTCCCCGCCGTGAAATACCCGCGAACGCCCGGCTATCGTCCCGAAGGCGAGGAGAACAAATACAACGCCTGGTACGTGAAGACGGAGATCAAGGGAGCCTCAAGCGGCAAGCTCGCCGGCAGGAAGATCGCGCTCAAGGACAATGTCAGCCTGGCCGGCGTTCCGATGATGAACGGTGCCTCGACGCTGGAAGGTTACACGCCCGATATCGACGCCACCATCGTGACACGCATCCTCGACGCGGGAGGCACCATCGTCGGCAAGACCCATTGCGAGTATTTCTGCTTCTCCGGCGGCAGCCACACCTGCGCGGCCGGTGCCGTCCACAATCCGCACAAGATGGGCTATTCCTCCGGAGGCTCGTCATCGGGAAGCGCTGTCGTGGTGGCGACCGGTGAAGCCGACATGGCGATCGGCGGCGACCAGGGCGGATCGATCCGCATCCCCGCTTCCTTCAGCGGCATTTACGGGATGAAGGGCACGCATGGCCTTGTTCCCTACACAGGCGTGATGCCGATCGAGGTGACCATCGACCATACCGGACCGATGACCCGCAACGTCCGCGATAACGCACTTCTGCTTGAGGTGCTGGCCGGAGCGGACGGGTTGGATCCCCGGCAGGGTACGCCAAAGGTCTCGAACTACACCGAAGCGCTTGGCGGCGGCGCCAAGGGTTTGCGCATCGGCGTCGTCAGGGAGGGCTTCGGGCATCCGAGTTCCGAAGCCGATGTCGACAGCAAGGTCAAGGCCGGTGCCGACCTCTTCAGGAAGCTCGGCGCCACTGTCGACGAGATTTCGGTGCCGATGCATCTGTTGGCGCCCGCGATATGGCTGCCGATTGCGGCCGAAGGCGCCACCGAGTTCATGATGAAGGGCAACGGCATG
Source organism: uncultured Alphaproteobacteria bacterium (assembly GCA_963811915.1). GTDB lineage: Bacteria > Pseudomonadota > Alphaproteobacteria > Rhizobiales > Xanthobacteraceae > Bradyrhizobium. Next base: position 172,638 of record CAWETC010000008.1, on the reverse strand, counting down.
GGGACCAATTGGCGCGGTCTTTACAATACTAGCCTGCTCGACGCCCATTCCGCCTGGCGTTATCGGGCCGACGAACTGTCCGACAGCCTCAAGATCACGATGCTGCTCGGTCAATACTTCACCAAGCATTACCGCGGCCATTTTTACGCCAAGGCGCAGAACCTGAACCGCAAACTGCGCGCCGCGTACGATGCGGCGCTCGCCAAATACGACCTGCTGCTGATGCCGACATTGCCGATGAAGGCGACGCCGCTGCCGCCGCCTGATGCGCCGCGCGAACTCTATATCCAGCGGGCGTTTGAAATGGTCCCCAATACCGCGCCGTTCAATGCAACGGGACATCCGTCGATGAGCCTTCCCTGCGGAATGAGCGATGGCCTGCCGATCGGATTGATGCTGACCGGCAAGTATTTCGACGAGCCGACCATTTACCGGGCCGCCGCAGCGTTCGAAGGCGCCGGCGACTGGACCAAGATGTAACCCGACAGGGCCGCCTTCCGACAAAGGCGGCCCGCGACATCAACCATGGAGGCGACGATGGATCTCGGACTAAAGGGAAAGAGTGCACTCGTCACTGGCGCGAGCAAGGGAATTGGCCTTGCGATCGCCGAACTGTTCGCGGCCGAGGGCGCCAATGTGGCGATCTGCGCCCGCAATGCCGATCAGGTCAACAAGGCGGTGAAGGGCCTGGCAGCAAAAGGCGTCAAGTCATGGGGCAAGGCGATCGATGTTGCCGACCCGGCGGCGCTGAAAGGCTGGATCGAAGGCGCGGCCCGCGAGTTCGGCGGTATCGACAGCATCGTTTGCAATGTCAGCGCGCTGGCGGTCGGCGACACCGCCGAAACCTGGGAGAAATCGTTCCGGATCGATATGATGCACACCGTCAATTCGGTGGCTGCCGCCGTTCCCTATCTGGAAAAATCCAAATCGGCATCGATCACCATCGTCTCCAGCGTGTCCGGCTTCGAGGTCGATTTCGCCGCCGGATCCTACGGCGCCTTCAAGGCGGCGTTGATTCACTACGCCAAGGGGCTGAGCAGCCAGCTCATCGCAAAAGGCATCCGCGTCAACGCGGTGTCGCCAGGTAACACCTATTTCGAGGGTGGGATATGGCAGAATATTGAGCAAGGAATGCCCGATTTGTTCAAGACGGCGATGTCACTCAATCCGACCGGGCGGATGGGGACGCCGCAAGAGGTCGCAGCCGGCGTCGTGTTCCTGGCAAGCCCGGTGGCGAGCCGCATTTCCGGCACCAACCTCATCATCGACGGCGCGCTGACCAAGGCTGTATAGCGGTCGGAACGCCGCTCAAAAGCCGCCAGCCTAAATCCCGAACGGCGGCCATGCCTCCGAGCAATGAATATTCTATTCGAGGCATTGAGATCGAAGTAGTTGTCGAGTGTGTCGACACCGCTGCAGCTCGATCTGCTGAAATCTTGGGGCGGCCAAATCGCGCAAAGGTTTTATTTCGCCAAACCACTATCGGTTGGCGTGAGCAAACTCCTTTGCGACGGAGGAATCACCGAGGCCTCGCATTTTCGTGTCGCGCTGGGTGCCTTGCTTTCGCCCTATGTTTGTTCGTCCGCCTACAATCGCAACCATTCTCCCGAGACTGAAATAGCGCGGTAGCCCAGCCCCTTCAATCTGGGTCGCACATCAGCAACGGGAGACCGATCAATGAAAATGACTCCAGCAAGTGCTTTGATGCACCAGGTGCAAACCCGGCCAAAAAGCGCGGCATTTGTTTTTCACGAAGAGGTGTGGACTTACGAGCGGCTAGCGGTCGCGGCCGAAAGCCTGGCGCGCGGCCTGGCGACGTGCGGCGTTGGACCGGGTGATCGCGTTGCCCTTCACATGACGAACAGACCGGAAATGATCGTCGCCTATTATGCCTGCTTTCAATTGGGGGCTATCGCGGCACCCTTGCGAACCGCATTCAAATTCGCTGAACTCGCTCCGATTCTGCAGCGGCTGAAACCCGCGCTCTACATTGGCGAAATCAGCCTCTACGACAATGTCGCCCCGGTCGACGCTACGATCCTCGCGCCGGCCAAACGCTTTCTCATCAACGGATCCTTCGAAGACCATGGTGTCCAGCCGTGGGAAGTGCTGTTCGACGTCGCCAGTAACGAAAGTTTGTCGATCCCGCCAGCTTCATACAAACCTGCGGTACTGATCAACACATCCGGGACGACCGGCCAGCCCAAATTCGTCGTTCATACGCCGGCCACGCTGTCTGAAACCGTAGACCTGATTGTTAGGGATTGGGGATTTTCGGACGGTGATATCATGATCATGCCCTTGCCCATGGCACACATGAGCGGGCTCATCAGCTTTCTGGCCTATATTCAGTTCGGCGCACCCTTTGTCTTGCTCGAGGTCTTTGACGCGGACGCTGTGCTCGATAACATCGAACGCCATCGTTGTACCTGGTGTGTCGGTTTCCCGGCCCAGTATGCGGCGATGCTGGAGTGCCAGCGAGCCCGGCCGCGTAACCTCGAATCCTTGCGAATCTGCCTGACCGGGGCGGATGTCTGTCCGATCGATCTGCAGGAGCAGGTCACTTCGACGTTTGGTGCGCCCCTCTATAACCTTTGGGGCGCAACGGAAGTCGTCGGATCTATGACGTTCGGTCTGCAACGCGGACCAGTCGTCCGGATCGCGAAGGGGGCGCGCATTCGGCTGATCGACGAACATGGCGCCGAAGTCTCCGACGGCGAGGTCGGCGAACTCCTGATCCGCGGGGCAAACGTCTTCGACGGTTACTGGAACGACCCTCGAGCGACACAGGAAAGCCTGAGGGCCGGCTGGTATCATACTGGCGATCTGATGCGGCGCGGCGAGGGCGATGAGCTCTGGTTCGTATCCCGTAAAAAAGACATCATCATTCGCGGCGGCACCAACATTTCTCCTGTCGAAGTGGAGGAGGCGCTGGTCGCCTCACATCCCGCGGTTGAGGAAGCCGCCGTGGTGGGCGTACCGGATGCCGTGCTCGGCCAACGTGTTTTCGGTTTTCTAAAACTCGCGAACGGGACAAAGGATACTGTCGTTTCCGAGATCCTGCGCAACGTCGCGACGCGGCTTGCCTCCTACAAGATCCCTGAGGGTCTTGAGATACTCGATAAATTGCCCCGCAACGCGTTGAGCAAGGTCGATCGCAACAGGCTACAGGCCATGGCAGCCAAGACTAGCGAGGCTCCCTGTCCGCTGGTTCCAGCTGTGCCTTCACAGTCAGGACAGCGAGTTCGAGCGGCCGGCCCGCCGTGTCGTTCGGATCGGATAGACCCTTCCAGACAAGATTGCGTGCGAACAGAAAACAGCGGCTGTCGGCGTAGAGGCGCACCGACCGCCGCTGAGAAGGGCGCGCTCATCTCAGGGGATTCAATCATGCGAAACCTGATCAGGATCGTGTCATTGCTGGCTCTGCTCGGCAGTCGCACGACAATTGCTCAGACCATCGGAAGCGCGGCATCGTCGGCGGGGCCCGCAAGTGCTGGGCGGCCTCATCGCTGATGCAGAATACGCGGGGTTGATCGGCGACGCGCCGGTCGGCCACCGCCAACCGCATGCGTCCGACATTCCATTGCAGAACGCCAGCGATCTCGAGCATGTCGGTGAGGAGGACGCGGCGGTTGATCGCAAGCTCAAAATTTGCCGCGGCTGCTGAGGTAGTCGGCAAATAGTCACGGATTCAGCCGACCCCGGGATCGATCGCTCAACCAAGGAATATTCGATGCGTGGGCGTTCCGCCTGCCTCCATGGCTCTCACGGTTCTGTTGGGCTTTCTCGTCGCCCTCCCGTCTTTTGGCATCGACATGAGCCTGCCAGCCCTCATTGCCACGGGTGCCGCACTCGGCGTCGCTCCCGCGCAGGCTGGCTTGATGATGAGCCTCTTCATGCTCGGTTTCGCCGTAGCGCCACTTTTCTATGGGCCAGCGTTCGAATCGATACGGGCGTAAGCCCGTCGTGGTGTTCGCCTGCACGCAAATTGACCGGCGGTGTTCCCGGTCAGCTGGCGCCGCTCGGGCCCGACCTCAATCTTGTAAAGGGATGGAAATTTGAGGAATTCGTGGTCACCATGCGCACCGGCGTCGATCCCAATGGCCATGAACTCGGCAAGCAAATGCCGTGGCAGCCCGTCGGGAGAATGGCCGATGAAGATCTCCAGGCTGTCTATGAATATTTGACGCACATGCCGGAGTAAATCATCCCGCCATTGGCTGCCGAACAGTCGCGAGCTGCGAAAGTCCGATCGCTTGAGGCATTCCGCCGCAACCCGTTGCCACTGACGATGGCCACATCGTTCGAGCCAGCAGAGGCTTTGCGATGCCCCATCGGCACTCTGTTCACAATTCATCACATCCCTGAGATTTAACCGGTTCGACCCGTAGAAAAGACCGAGTTCGGATGCCTTGTTGTATCTGCAGATTGCAGTGCTCCAAAGCGGAGATGATGATGCTTCAGAGCGACGGTGGCGCGGGCTCGCCGCAACTGGATTTCGAGGCGTGGCGAGCTTTGCTCCGTTCAAATTGTGGGGGCGAGGTGAAAGTAACCGCGCCCGGGACGCTTGCCGGCTGGGTGCGTCCGCTCAGCGCATGCGGAATCTCGGCAGCTGTGGTAAAGATCCAGTGGAGACCCGCAGCACGAGACACCAGAAGCTGTTTACTGCGCGCGGAACCACCTGCAGCGAATTCATCTATTCACTTCGCCTGGATCATGCCGGACATCTTCTACGCCGTCGCGCCCTGCAGGGTTCGGGCCGGCCTCTTAGCGAAATCGCTATGCCTGCGGCTTTCGCAATTGTCCGCATTTCGCGCGAAGATTCCGCAATCGGTTTGGCCATCCACCGGTGCGCAAGCCGGATATCGTCAAAGCGCCGGAATAGTGCGTGCCGGTACAGTCGAAAGTGCGTCGTTGGCACATGACATTCAAGTTACGGTGTCTTTGACATGATGCTCCCCGGCGATAGTTCAGGTCGGACATCGAGGCCGGAATAACCAAAATGACTGTCGATTTTTCAAGTCGAGACAAGACGACTTAATGACTTAATGACGAATTACAACAACACCGCTTAGTTAAGAAAAAAATTGAGAGATTAATCCATGCTCGCGGATTGCGGCCATATCGTTGTCGTTGATGACGACTCATCGCTACGGCAAATGGTGATCAAATACCTGGAAGACCACAATGTACCAGCGAGGTCGGCGACAAACAGAGTTGAGTTGAACCGCCACTTCGAAGGGACGCATCCCAGCCTGATCATTCTGGACCTGAGGCTCGGTCGGGACGACGGGTTGGACCTCCTGAGGGAAATTCGTTCGCATTCAGATATTCCAGTTATCATAACGACCGGTCATCGTCCCGACGAAATCGATCGCATCGTCGGCCTCGAACTTGGCGCGGACGATTATATCATTAAGCCTTTTAGCCTTCGAGAATTACTGGCTCGCGTCCGTGCCGTGTTGCGCCGTCAGGAGATCGGTCGCGCCGCTCGTGTCCGGGACCCGGAGCGCGGCGGGTATCGATTCGATGGCTGGCAGCTTGATCGACGTAGCCGAAGACTGGTTGACCCGACCGGGACCCCGGTCGCGCTGAGCAAAGGAGAATACGCGCTGTTGCTCGCATTTCTCGAATCCCCTCAACGGCCGCTCTCACGGGAGCAATTGTTGCAATCCACGCGGGTTCACGAAGATATTTTTGATCGAAGCATCGATGTCCAGGTTTTGCGGCTGCGGCGGAAGCTGGAGATCGATCCCAGTGCGCCACGCGTGATCCGGACCGAGCGGGGCGTAGGTTATATTTTCGCGCTGCCGGTCGAACCATTCTAGAAAGTGATCAAAATGCGGCGCGCCGGTTACGTCCGTAATCTATTAGCCTCTGCGGTGACGATCCTGTAGCGCGAAGTTTCCGGTTCAACGCGCCGGCAGTTCCTAAACAGCTGCGTAACAATGGTGAAATGTGGCGATGCGACGTTGCAGTCGTAACTAAAATGTCAGTTTCAGCGACACTCTCGTAGCCGGTAGCGTCCAGAATTCCTCCGCAATCAACTTGTGGAGCATCTTATGTTGGCAAGGCAGCCTTCTGGATTGGTGAGCGGAGTCGCCAAACGCTATAACGTCTTGAGCCGCGAACACCTGCGGCGCGAAGTGAGCGGCATCTCAGATGAACGCTCGACGCGAGCCCCTCAACCTGATCCTGCAGATATGAAGTCATTTCCGGCAGTGGCGCGGATGGTGACGGATGATCCGCAGCCTGGGCTCTGGCCATCGGTGATGAGCTTTATCCTGGAAGGTTTTGCTTTATATGCCGCATCTCTGCACTCAGTGAGGGTCTGCGCTGTTGAGCCCCATCCCGATGGAGAAATTCCACCGTCAAATGAGATGGCGGTGCGCGAGCGGCGCAGTTTTGTTTCACTGGTTTCGGCGCCAGTAAGCCAGCGCGCGACATCCGAGGCCGGCCCCGAAACCGCCAACCCCTGGCGTGAACGATCAGGGATCGCCACTGTGGCTGACGATTTGAGTGATTTTGATCACACCACGCCGCTACGCACCGGTCGATGGTTTCGCTGGAACTGGCTCACTTCATGCTGGGAGATGATCGTCACCTTTTGGAGGCACTGGCGCAATGAGCGAGAGGTTAACCGGGCTGTCGCGGCCCTGATGAAACTCGATGACCAGACATTGCGGGATATAGGCATTCCTAACCGATCGCAGATCAAGCAGATCGTGAGGTACTGCCGTGACTGCTGATATGATAAATCATGCAATCGCTGGTATCGGCTTCATCCATGCATTGGGCCGGTTATTCGTCTGCAAGGGCCTCGCGGCCTGCACGAACACCTTTATGACGCAAAAGCGGGCTAGACGGCATGATCAATATCAAGGCCGAATACCTCCGCTCTCACCAAAGTTCGATGAAGACCTTGCTGATCGGATTGTCATCTCAGTTGCTCGTCGTCCGTGAAGAACTCTCAAGTCCTTGATTTCAGAATCTGGAAACGGGAGGCCGAGGCAATCGAATTTGCCGGGAATCGGGTTTGCGGAAGGGGATTCCTTGCAAATTTGATTTGTGATTCACTCGCCTTTGAATGCTTTGGCGAGGGACCAGATGCAGCCACGGGAACGGCGGGAGACGGGCGAGCAGGACTTGTTCCGCTCCCGGCTCGACCAGATCATCGACATGAAGCATCCGCTGGTGGCGCTGGGGCGCACGGTGGATTGGGAGTTCCTGGAACGGGAGTTTGGAGCAGTCTACACGGATGATCCGGGCCGCCCGCCACTGCCGACGCGATTGATGGCGGGGCTGGCGATCCTCAAGCACACCTACGACCTCTCCGATGAGGTGCTGTGCGAGCGCTGGGTCGAGAACCCCTATTATCAGTTCTTCTGCGGCGAGGAGTTCTTCCAGCACCGGCTGGTGTTCGATCGCTCGTCGCTGACGCGCTGGCGCAACCGCATGGGCGAGGAACGGCTGCAGGCCTTGCTGCAGGAGAGCCTGTCAGTCGCCACCCGGACCAAGGCAATCAAGCCGTCCGAGCTGTCACGGGTGATCGTCGATACCACGGTTCAGCCCAAGAACGTGACATTCCCCACCGATGCCAAGCTTCTGAACCGGGCGCGCGAGAAACTGGTGCGGCTGGCGAACATACACGCATTGCCGTTGCGCCAGTCCTATGCGCGGGTGGGCAAGTTCGCCCTGATCCAGCATCAGCGTTACGCTCATGCCAAGCAGTTCAAACGGGCCAACCGGATGCTGAAGAAGCTGCGCACCTATCTCGGCCGCGTCATCCGCGACATCGCCCGCAAGATCGACGGTGACAGCGGGCTCCAAGTGGTGTTCGCAAAACTGCTACCGCTGGCGCGGCGCGTGCGCGAGCAGCAGCAACGTCAGCGCGGGCCGAAGGTCTATTCCCTGCATGCGCCGGAAGTCGAGTGCATCGGCAAGGGCAAGGCCCATCGGCCTTACGAGTTCGGCGTCAAGGTCAGCGTTGCCACCACCCTCAAGCACTGCAAGGGCGGCCAGTTCGTCACCCACGTAAAGGCGCTGCCCGGCAATCCATATGACGGTCACACGCTGGCAACGGTGATTCCGGATATGGAGGCGCTGGTCGGCAACACCATCGCGCGCATCCTCGCCGACAAGGGCTACCGCGGCCACAATGCGCCGCCCGATTACAAGTTCAGGGTCTTCATCTCGGGGCAAAAGCGAGGGGTGATACCGCAGATCAAGCGCGAATTGCGCCGCAGGTCCGCCGTCGAGCCCGTCATCGGCCATCTCAAAGCCGAGCACCGCATGGGCCGCAACTATCTCTGGTTCCGCCACGGCGACGCCAACAACGCCATCCTCGCCGCCGTCGGTTACAACTTCCGTCGCCTCATCCATTGGCTCAGGCTTTTGTTGCGCCAAATCCTCAGCGCTCTCCTCGCCGAACCCCTGATCAATCCCGTCTGAAATCAGGCTTCTTCACGGACGACTTGCTCGCGGCTGCTGAGATCGTGCGAACCGCCCGTTATCAACGTCGGGCAATCACGATTTTCGTCCTGATTTACGGCTGCTTGCTACTTTATCCAGCGCCGTCGCAACCGATCGACGTACCGCTTGAAGCGAATGGTACTGCTGCCGATGAACCCATTACTCCCATTCCCGCGCCTCCGGCTATTGACTCGCTGAAGATTAAACTCGGGGGGCGGCTATTCGGCGACCTGCGCCTGTCTCACGACAATTCTCGCAGCTGCTCGTCGTGCCACGATCTCCGCACGAATGGCGCAACCGCAAAGAGCCACGACCTCGGCCTTGACGGCTCGAGCCTGTCGCTCAACACCCTGACTGTATTTAACGCCGCGCTGAATTTCCGCCTTGGCTGGGAAGGAAAATTCCACACGGTTGAGTCCGATACCAAGGCTTTGTTGGACAGTCCCCAGATCATGGGCACAAGCATTCCAGAAGTCGTCGAAAAACTTGACGCGGACCCCGATATGCGCCGGGAATTCGCCGCCGTCTATGGTAGCGGCCCGGACGCCGGCAACGTCATGGATGCCATCGCAAGCTTCGAGCGAACTTTGCTAACACCAGACAGCAGATTCGACCGATGGTTGGCAGGAGATGCAGCCGCGTTGTCGGCGGACGAACTGGACGGATATCGGCTGTTCAAATCCTTAGGGTGCGTCTCCTGTCATCAGGGCGTAAATATCGGCGGCAATCTTTTCGAGCGACATGGCATATTCCATCCGCTGGCCTCGCCGCAGCCTGAAATTCTGCGCGTGCCAAGTCTGCGGAATGTCGCGACCACCGCGCCCTATTTTCACGACGGCAGCGCTCGAACCCTCGACGACGCCGTTCGGAAGATGGGCCTTGCTCAGTTGAATTCAACGCTGACAGACCAGCAGGTGAACGCAATTGTCGCGTATCTGCGGACTTTGACTGGAAAGTACCGTGGCGCGCTCGTTGAGACGCCGCCATGAGGATAGCGTCCGTAACAATCATCGTGTTATCCGGTCTGTTGCTGCTTACCTGGCTACTCATGAACGGATTGAATTTGAATTCCGCTCGCTATGACCGTGAACTGCGGGCGCTTGACGAGTTTTCTCGATTGGAGCGCGGGTTGAATCGAGAAGTGCTGACCGCGCGCGCGGGCTTGTCAAGAAACTACGATGCGCTGGCGCGGATGACGGACGCCTACGCCGAGTCACTTGATCGATTGCAAGAAGCGGCGGGTTCGGACTCCGAAGAAACAGCTGCGATCGAAGTTCTGGCCACGCCTGCCCGTCGGCAGCAAGATCTGATTGAGAAATTCAAGAGCAGGAACGCTTTGCTGCGGAATTCCTTTGCCTATTTTGGAATCTTTCAGCGCCCGCCTTGCTGCCTCCGACAACAGGGCGGTCGTCGCGGTTGCCACCACACTCTCAGCCGCGATGCTGCACCTTGCGCTCGACACTTCGCCGGCGGCCGCCCGCGAGGTCAAGGATCGACTCGAGCAGCTTGCGCGCCTGCAAAGTCCCCCTGACGACGCCAATTCGATTCAGGCGGCGCTCGCGCACGGGGGAATACTGCATGACCTGCTGCCGGGGACAGATGCCGTGCTGAAGGCGTTGATCGCCGGGGCAACCACCCGCGAGCAGGACGTCGTTCATTCGTTGATCGTAAAACGTCAGCTTGCCGAACGGGCCAAAGCCCGCCAATACCGGCTTCTGCTTTATGCTGCCTCGCTGATGTTGCTCGCCGCCCTGGTTTATCTCGGACTGCAATTGCGGGCGCGGGCAGTCGCCTTGCGTCGGCGTGCCGCTTTTGAGCACGTGATCGCCGGTATCTCGACGCGATTCATCAATTCACAACGCCACGAGATAGCCGAACATGTCGTGAGCGCGCTCGAGAAACTGGCCGGATGCGTCGGCGCGGATCGGGCTTATTTCGTTGTGGCCGGTAAGTCGAAGCAAATCTATCGTTGGTCGCGTCAAGGAGCGGAATTTCCGCCAGGCTGGCCCGAGCGCGCGATGGATATCGCTTTGCGCTTTGAAGGAGGCGAGGGCGGCATCATTCATGTTCCAAAGGTCAGGCCGGCGCATCCTGACGACGCCATGAACCTGCTTGTCGACGCCGGCCTTCAAGGCTGGTTGTGCATCCCAAGCATATCTCAGAGCAGAGCGCACGCGATTCTGGGCTTCGATGCCCTGCGTGGGGGAGCGCTCATCCCATCAGCTGAAGTGACTTTGTTTCGCATGGGGTTCGATGCGATCGGCCAGGCGGTCGGCAGGGTCGTTCTCGAGCGGGAGAAGGAACGTCTGGAAGCGAACCTGCAACAGGCCCGGCGTATGGAGACCATTGGTACCTTCTCAAGTGGGATAGCCCATAATTTCAACAATATCGTTGGGGCAATCCTGGGTTATACGGAAATGGCCGATACTCCGGTCCGGTCGGGTGCGCAACCGGCGGCTAACCTCGCCGGAATTCGGCGTGCCGGCGAGCGGGCACGCGAACTCATTGATCAAATTCTTACGTTTGGGCGCCGCGGCGAGGGCAGGCGAGAGCGGGTCGGAATCAGCGCTTTGGTCGCGGAAACCAACAGGTTGCTCGCGGCGTCGCTACCTTCCCATGTTAGGATCAGCCTGGACGACACGTCCGAAGCGGCTGTCGTATCGGCGGAACCTGCACAATTGCAGCAGGTCATCCTCAATGTCTGCAACAATGCTGCACAAGCAATGGACGGGCCGGGTGTCATCGAGATTCGAATCGAAGTGCGGGAAGTAACAGAGGTGCTGCGCGTCGGTCGTGTCGACATCGGTCCCGGTCGCTTTGCGATCATATCGATCTCGGATACCGGGCGCGGTATGGACGAAGCGACGTTGGAGCGGATTTTCGAGCCGTTCTTTACGACACGTCCCGACGGCAACGGTCTCGGGCTCGCGACGGTTCGTGAAATCGTTGAGGAACACGACGGGACCGTCGCGGTCCAGAGCACCCCCGGGGTTGGAACGCGTTTCGATATCTGGCTTCCATGCGTCCCGTCCAATGAACCGACGTACGCTCGACATTTGTCGGGCGTGGCCGGTCGTGGCGCCGGCGAAACGGTGCTGGTACTTGAAGCGGAACGCGAGCGCTTGCTGCGGCATGAGGAAATTCTGGCGGCCCTGGGCTATGAGCCGGTTGGCTTCACCGAGGTTGCTGAGGCTGTTCAAGCCTATGCCGTGCAAGCCCGCTTCGACGCGGCGCTTGTGAGCCACCAACGCGGGGTCGCTTCCGCACTCGATTTCGCGACGGCGTTGCATGATATTGCGCCTGACCTGCCGATCATCCTGGCGACACCCTCGGCTCGGGACCTGGACGCTCCAAGGCTCGCAGCATCGGGCGTTTCTGAAGTTGTCCATCACCCGCTGTCGTCCGCAGAATTGGCCGGGGCATTGTCGCGTTGTCTTCGGGCGTCCGTTGCCTTCGAGTTGTAATGGATCTAACTCGCGGTGGTCAGGCGCTCCAGTCCAATCCAATGCCGGGCACGATGGCACAATATTTATGGAACGATTACTCCTGGCGCAAAGCGGTCGTTCAATTCAGAACGGGCGCGCTGAATGAAGACAAATTGTACGAAGCGGACTTCGCCGATGACATCGCTATCTTGGTCACATCTCTTTCGGGTTGCAGAAAAACGCTGCCTGCCTGTCACATTATCGATCTTAAGATCGGCTGTAGTTTTGCCGCTTTGAAGGGCACTGAGCGAATCCTCGCGCCGGTCGCATCAAAGATCGCATTCGAGATCGCGGAAGGCACCACAGCTGCCGTCGGTTCGCCGGCGCCCCACGGCTTCTCGGTTGGACGATCGATCAACTCGATGACGATTTCCGGAAGTTCCGGAAACGTCAGGATCGGGTAGCTTGCCCAGTCAAGGCTGGTCACCATGCTTCGATCAAATGTGACCTCTTCCTTCAAAGTACGGCTGACGGTTTGGATGACATTTCCTTCGATTTGGGCCTGAACTCCTTTCGGGTTGATGATCTGTCCACAATCATGAACGACATATACTTTTGTCACCCGGACATTGCCAACCGTCCGATCCACTTCTACTTCGGCGACGGCGCCAACATAGGTGCGCACAAGTTCGTATTTCACGTAACTGATCCCGCGTCCCTTCACGATATTGCCGGAGATGTTCCTCTGTGGCGATGGGCGCTTCTGCCAGTTCGACAGTTTTGCGAGATGATCCAACAGATCGAGTCCGCGCTTATCGGCAGGATCGGTATATTTGACTCGAATTTCGAGTGGATCTGCGCTCGCGGCGGCTGCAATCTCGTCGAGGAAGCATTCATTGGCGAATGTGTTCTGCATCCGCCCTGGTGTTCTGATCCAGGAGGGGCGTAGCGGTGTCGTCTCAAGGCGATGGCAAACCGTTTTGATATTCGGAAATTTGTAGCCGATCGCGGAATCGCCAATGATGCCACCCGGTGACAAGAGACCGTCGACGGGCTTGTCACTCAGCGTTGCGGCCACGAGATCGACGGTGCCTGCCGCCCCTTGCGGAATAAAGAATTCGGATTCCCACGCCGTAACGTTTCCCGATGCATCGAGGTTGGCGCGCAGATCGATCAATGTCGGCGGCCCTTTCGGGTCCCAACCATGTTCATCTGCTCGCGACCATTGCACGCGCACCGGCTTATCGACGGCTTTTGCCAGCAATGCGGCATCGGCCGCTGCGTCCTCGTGACCATTGCGGCCATAGCAGCCCGCGCCGTCCACATAAATGCAGCGGACATCGCCAAGCGCCATCGAAAACATCTTGGCGAGTTGCTTGCGTAGATTGTGGGTTGCCTGCGACGCCGTCCAGCACGTCAATTTTCCGTCCTTGAATTCCGCAATTGCGCAGGAGGGCCCGATCGACCCATGCGTATGGATGGTGAAATCATAGCTCGCGCTTAGCTTCTTGCCGCTTGCAGTCAGGGCGGCTGAAGCGTTGCCAATATTGCTGGTGACATCGTCCTTCAGAATCTTGGTCGTGCGGACATGCTCCCAGAGCTTTTTCTGTTCCGGGAGAGTTTCGGAATCCGACCAGGTTGTCTTCAGTTCCCGGGCGGCGCGTACGGCGGCCCACTCGGCCTTTGTCACGACCCCAAGGAAATTGCCATCGCGAACCAGTTTGACAACGCCCGGAACGTCCTTGATCGACAACTCATCGACAGTCTGGAGCGTTGCACCGAGCGCCGGCGGACGGATTACGCTGCCATGCAGCATGCCCGGCACGCGGAAGTCATGCACATAGGTGAATTTTCCGGTCAATTTTTCCGGAACGTCGCGACGCGCGATTGGTTTGCCCACGATTTTGTAGTCGGCGGGGCTTTTCATCGGCGCCGCCGGATCGACCTTCAGCATAAAATGCTTGCCGCCGATCAGATCCTGATAGGCGACCCCGGGGCCGCCCGCTTTCGGCGCGATAACGCCTTCGTTGATCGCAAGATCGTCCTTTGCCACGTTGAGGCGCTGAACGGCTTGATCCAGTAGTGCGTTTCGCGCAGTGGCAGCCGCTTGACGAATTTGCATCCCCCCACTCTGGATGGATTGGCTTCCATAGGTAGGCCCCTGATCGGGCGTGAGCGCCGTATCGCCGGACACCAGCCCGACATTCGCAAGCGGCACATCGAGCTCTTCTGCGACAATCTGAGCGAGCCCAATGTTGACGCCTGTTCCGAGGTCAACCTTCCCGGCGTAGAGCGTCACCATACCCTTGTCGTCGATGGCAAGGAACGTATCGACCTGATCGAGACTTACAGGCTTTGTCTCGGCGTCCTGCGCAAGCGCTTCGAGGCGCGGTGCGAGTGAAAAGGCAACAACCAGAACGCTCGAGCCTTTCAAAAGGTCGCGACGTGAGAGTTGGAGCGGAGCATTCATGGCGAACCTCCTAGGCGATGGCGGCGCGTTTGATCGCGCGCATGATGGCGGTATGCGTGCCGCAACGGCAAAGATTGGGCCGCATGTAATTGCGGATTTCATCGTCCGTCGGATTTGGCTTTGTGCGCAGCAGTGCCTGCGCGCGCATCACCATTCCGGAAATGCAATAGCCACATTGCGCGGCTTCCTCGTCGATAAACGCCTGCTGGAGTTTGTTCGGCTTGCCATCCTCAAGCAGCCCTTCAAGCGTCGTGACCTCGCGGTCACCCACTGCGGCGATCGGCAGGATGCACGAGAAGGTCGGGCGCCCGTTGATATGAACGGTGCAAGCACCGCATTGCCCCAAGCCGCAGCCGAATCTCGGACCGTGCAATCCGACATCGTTGCGCAGAACATAAAGCAGCGGGGTCGAAGGGTCGACATCAACCTCTTGCGACTTGCCATTGACCTTCAGTGAGATCGTCATGGCTGAGCCTCCTGTCTTGCTTTCATAACTTCGGTCTTGATGTCCGCCCATTGCGGCTGGTTGGTGTAGCGCGCGCGGATATACTGCGTGATGTCCGCAATTTGCGTGTCGGTCAGGATAGCGTCAAAGGCCGGCATGTAAGGCCCGCCGCCGGTTCGGTAAGATTGAATGCCATAAAGGATGACGCGGACGGTGTTTGCCGGATCTCCCTGGTGTAGAGCCGTGCTCAGCGATAGCGAAAGCGCTTTTGATGGGCCGACATCGTTTCGGTCGTTGTGGCATTTCGCGCAGGCGCCCGCATAAATCGCGACGACATCGGCAGGCTGATTTTTCCCAACGTTGTCGGTTATGACGGCCGTCCTGTTGTCTTGCTGCGGCGATAGACTTGCGACGTAGATGGCGATGGCATGAACCTCGTCCTTCGGCGCTCGACCCAGATTTTTGGCGACGTCGGCCATCGGGCCGGCAGCGGCACCATGAAGCTTGTGCCAGCCCGTCGACAGATATTCGGCAAGCTGATCAACGCTCCAATGATGCGCAGTGACAAGCGACGCATTGAGCGGGGGCGCATTCCAGCCTTCGGCGGTACCGCCGGCGTAGAGACTGCCCTTCTCTTCGCCACCAAGCGCATTGCGCGGCGTGTGGCAGGATCCGCAATGTCCCAGTCCCTCGACCAGATAGCGGCCGCGATTCCATTCCGCGCTCTTGCTGGTGTCGTTTTCCAAGCTGGCCTGGCTAAAAAACAGAACTTTCCATCCGGCGATGATCGGGCGGAAGCTGAATGGAAATGAAAGCTGATTTGCAGGGATAACGTTGTGGGTCGCAGGTATGCTCATCAAGAACGAATACAGGGCGTGGATATCTTCATCGGTCGCCTTGGTGAAATGATCATAGGGAAATGCCGGGTAAAGTTGCCTTCCTTCGCGATCGACGCCCTCGTGCATGGCGCGTCGGAACGCCTCTTCAGACCAGGTCCCGATCCCCGTTTCACGGTCAGGCGTCAGATTGCTGGCGTAGATTATTCCGAATGGCGTCGGCAGCGCCCGGCCACCTGCATAGGGCACGCCGACATCTTTTGTATGGCAATCGCTGCAGTTGCCAATGGCCGCGAGTTCAGCGCCCCGATCGATCGTTTTCCGGTCAGTGATCGTCTGGTTCGCAGAAGTCGGCGCGATGGAAGGACGCCAAGCCCAGGCCAGGCCGCCAACAGCAACAAGAACTCCCGCAGCTACCACAGCAAGAATGACTCGACGCAACCGCATATCGGTGTGCTCCGAAACATCGCCAGCATAGAGGATTCTACGGCTTGATGAAGCGGCTTGGTAGCCGCCTCGTGTCAGCAGTATAGAACCAGTACTTTATTCGGCGCAAATTGATGTTTCGGGTCCATGTCGCTTTTTAGTGCGCACAAAAATAGAATTCCAGTCGCGCACGATCTTGGCGTGTCTCATTCGAGGCGCTTGCCGACAGCGTTGCCCGTCGTGCATTGCGCCTTGATGGCGCAGGAACGGCCGGCGTTCCGTCAGAAGCTTGCCGCCATTTCGATCAACTGTCGGTGCGCGGTCTCACGGGCGAACCGCGCCGGCTCGGCGGGACCGGTGGTCGGACCGATCAGCGCGAAACGAACGTTGCTGACGCCGATGAAACGCAACGCCTCGCGCAAATAGGGCGTCGCCATATCGATACGTCCTCGATTCATGCCGGTGACAAAATCGCTGCCGCTGGCGATGATCACGATCGTCGGCCTGTCTTTCAGTAACGGAAAGTAGCCCCGAGCCGCATCGAAGCGGAAGGTGAGACCGGGCTGGACGATCAGATCGAACCATTGCTTTAGCTTATAGGGAATGCCGAAGTTCCACATGGGTGTGGAAATCAGCACCCGATCGGCAAGCGCGAACCGCATTGCCATGCGTTCGAGCACGGCGAAAGCATCCCGCTCGGCGCCGCCGAATTCGCGCCCGTTCTGGCGCGCGTATTTCGCTTCCAGTGCGTCGCCCTCGAACTCCGGCATCGTTTCGCGCCAGATGTCCATCACGTCGATGTCCCAGCTTGGCCGCGCCTGCTGGAACCGGGTGACGAATACCTCGGCGCCGGCTGAAGATTCGGAGGCCGCGCGCGGCGAACAACGCAAGTGGAAGAGTTTTGGCACGGCTTCCGGCCTTTCTTCACGCCGCTCCTGACGCTCAACCGATCGCCTTGATCACCGTGTCCGCATCCGTGACGACGGCGACGTTTTGCATCGCGAAATTGATCGAGGCATTGTGCCACTCCGCGTTCATGGTCGAACAGCAGTCCTCGGGCACAATCATGAAATAGCCCTTGTCGGCGCCGGTGCGCGCGGTGTGTTCGATCGACATATTGGTCCAGGCGCCGGTATCGATCAGCATGTCGCGCCCGGTCGCCTTCAGGATGGTTTCCAGCCTGGAGCCTTCCCAGGCGCTCATGCGCATTTTCTCGACGATGAAGTCGCCCGGGCGGGGCTCCAGCCCCGCTACCGGCGCGGCGCCCCAGGAGCCGCGAACCAGCGCTTTCGAATCGACGAGACCCTCGAACAGCGGTGCGTTCAACGTCAGGCCCGGTGCGCCGGGTTCGACGATGAACCAGACGTGAATCACGATGATGCCACGCGCGCGCGCCGCATCGGCGAGCCGGCGTACATTGTCGACGATGCGCTGTGCTCGCGCATGAGCCGGCGCGCCCGACTCTGCAAAGGCGCCGCCTTCCGTAATGACGTCGTTTTGAAGATCCTGAATAATCAGCGCGCAACGCCTGGGATCGAGCTGTAGTCCCTCGGCTTTCAGTTGCGTCGCGGGCGCGGAAGATGCCGTGGCGCCTCCCTTCGCCGTCATGTACGGCTCGTTGCGCGGCCCGACCTTGGTTGTGACGGTGTAAACCGAATGCGTCGCGGTCATGAACAGCGTGCGAAAATCGGCGCCGCCCCAGGCGAGGTTGGAGACCAGTTCGGGCACGCGGACCTTGCCCAGCAGATCGCCATTGGCCGCGTAGACCCATACGCCGCCCGGCGCCGTCACCCAGATATTTCCGATCTGATCGCATTTCATTCCATCGGGAACGCCGGGCTCGAGTTCCGAGCGGATGTCGCTCGCGAACACGCGTGCGTTGGCCAGGGAACCATCGGGGGCGACGTCGAAGACGCGGATCAGCGCTTGCACGGTATCGTTGACATAGAGCCGTTTTTCGTCGGGCGAGAAGCAGAGGCCGTTCGGCTGGTCGAACAAAGTGCGGTCGACCACCAATTGCGGCGCGCCGCCACCGGGAGGCACGCGATAGACGCCCTGAAAGCCGAGCTGGCGCGGCCGCTCGACGCCGTAGACCGGCATGCGGCCATACCAGGGATCGGAGAAATAGATCGCACCGCTCGAATGCACGCAGACGTCATTCGGGCTGTTGAGTTCCTGTCTCTCGAAGTGGGAGGCGACGACGTCGCGACGGCCGTCAGGGTACTCGCGGATCAGCGACGACGTGGCGTGCTCGCAGACGATCAAATTGAGGTCGGCGTCATAGGTCATGCCGTTGCATTTGTTGGCAGGACGCTTGACGTCGACGACGCCGCGCGTTTTGTCCCAGCGACGGCGAACGTCGGCGGGCATATCGGAAAACAGCAGATACTGACCGGCCGGATGCCAGATCGGCCCCTCGGTGAAGGTGAATCCGGTCCCGAGCTGGCTAACCGGCGCATAGGGATCGATCAGGTTTTCGAAATCGGAGCGCAGCGTGGCGTGAGTCATGGACCGTCCCTTTGCTCGGCCTAAGCCGGGAACCAGCTGCGTTTGGGCAGCGACTGCACAATCGGTCCGGGCACCTGGTCTTGCAGTCGTCCGACCACATTGCCGCCTTCGATCTTGCATGGCCGGTCATGCACCGGCAGCAGAAAACGCGAGCTGTTGACGAGTTTCTTGATGGCCGCTTTCTCGGCGCGCTTCGATGTGCCGTGGTTGCCGGTTGTGCGTGGCTCGGCATCGTGGATCTCGCGAAAGGGTTCCACGAGCTGGTCATTGATATCATAGAGCACGTCACCGCAGATGGTCGCGATACCCTCGGCGGTATGAACATGCAAATTCATCGACCCCTCCGTGTGGGCATTTGCGGCCTCGCAATACACGCCCGGTATCAGCTCGACCGGACCCGTAACCTCAAGGTCGAGGAAGCGCAGCGCGCTTTTGGTATGCAGGCGATCGATCAAATGCTTGATGTCGGGAGCCGGGTATTGCGGGTGCATCAGGCCCGAGACGGAATATTCGAGCTCCTTGCGGTTGACGACGACCGTCGTGTTCATCGGAAACAGGTCGTCCTTGCCGGCGTGGTCGATGTGCAGATGGGTGTGGCAGACGAAGCGGACGTCACCCATGCGCACGCCGTGACGCGCGAGCTGGTTCTCGATCATGTTCTCGTGAAATTGCAGGCCACGCATGCCGAGGGTTTCCATGATCTGATTGGAGCGGTAGCCGGTGTCGACCACGATCGGATAGGTACCTCCGGTAATCAGAAAACCCAGCGTCAGCACGCGGCGGGTGCGCCCACAGTCGCGGCCAAGCACGAGGAAACTCGATTCCAGCTCGATATCCCCATAGTCGAGAATTTTGATTTCGAGTGCCATATGTTGCCTCCCATTGCCTTTGTTTGTTGTTCCCCCGCGCAGGCTACGGCGCGAGACGATAGATCCGCATCGCCGTGTCGCGCATGATCGCGTCGCGGTGACGCGGGTTGGACTTGATGGCGTCGAGATAGGCGCCGACCAGATCGTGGTAGCTGGTCCAAAGTTTCTCGATCGGAAAATTCGAGCCGAACATGCAGCGATCGGGTCCGAAGACCTCTATGGTATCGGCGACAATAGCGGCGATGTGCCCAGGGTCGTTGCGATGAATGAAGGTCCCAAGCCCGGAGAGTTTTGAGACAATATTTGGACACGCCGCCAACCGCGTCATGCCGGCGAGCCAGGCCGCGCGTCCGGCAGGAGACAGGTCTTCCAGCATTCCGGCGTGCTGCAGCACAAAGGTGACTTCAGGGCAGGCTTCGGCGAGCCCGGCGGCATCCGGCATCTGCGGCGTAAACACCTGTAGATCGAAACTCCAGCCGTAGTCGGCCAGCCGCGCGACGTTGCGGCGGATGGTCGGATCGGCGCAGAGGTCTGGGCGCGCGGCGAAGCGGTACAGCGGATTCTCGTGCCAGTGCAACTGCATGCGCACGCCACGCACCAGCTTGTAGCGTGTTAGCCGGTCGAACTGCGGGCGAACGTCGTCCACGTTGAAGTCCGCGTAGGCGACAATCGCGTGCGGCCAGCCGGTTTCCTCGGAAGTGCGCTGCACCCAGGCCGTCTCGTCCTCGAACTGCTGTTTCGGCCAGTTGGTCTGGACATAGACTGACTTGATGACGTCGGTTCCGGCGAGGTCTTGCAGATATTCGCCGATCGGATAGTCGCGCCGGATCGGCTCGTAGGGACCGAAGATGCGGGGTTGCATCGGCCCGACCAGCCAGGGAAGATCGGCTTGCCGCCAGATGTGATGATGTGCATCGACGATGCCGGTCACGCGGCTCTCCTTTGCTGAAGCGAAAGCACATGGGTAACCACGGCGGCGCTCGATCCCCCGTCGGCCATGTCGTCAACGTATTGGCGAATGGCAATCAGCGCCTCGGTCTGCGGCACGAAGCGAGGCCCGACCGCGAGCGGCGTCAACCAACTCAGTCGCCAGGCGCGTCGCGCCAGCTTGGCGACCGCGTCACGCAAGGCGGAGAGATCGCCGCGCTCCAGCCCGTCGGACAGGATGACGACGGCGGCGCCGCGTGCATAGCCGCCAAACCGCGGTACCGCGAGAAATGCCTGCAGCGCATCACCGATGCGGGTGCCGCCGTCCCAGTCGCTCACCAGATGCGCGGCGGCCGCGAGCGCCTGCTCGCGGCGTTTGAGCCGCAGCGCACGCGTCACCCTGGTCAGCCGTGTGCCGAAGGTGAAGACTTCAACGTTCGGCGCCGCCTGGAGCAGCGTATGCGCGAGGCGGAGGTTGTCCTCGGAGCGTGCTTTCATCGAGCCCGAGACGTCTATCAGCAGCAACATCTTGCGCGGCCGCGCCCGCCGCTTCAGCCGCCCGAGCCGCATCACTTCGCCGTCATTGCGCGTGGATTCGCGCAAGGTCCGCCGCAGATCGGCCCACGGCCCGCGCCGCGCTCGCATGCGCCGATGACCGCGCCGGCGCGGCAGGCGGGCAGGGGCCTCGCGCGCCAGACGGCGCAGCGCGTCGCCTAACCCGCTGGCACCGAAGCGGCGCTCCGCCAGTGCTTCGGCGCGCACCGCCTGTTCGCCGGACTCGTTGACATCGTCGGCGAGCAGCGGCTCCTCCTCGCCGTGCCCCTCTTCCTGCAGCCGTACGACGTCCTCCTCTTCACTCCCGGCGCCGGGGATTTCCTCCCCGCCGAGGAAATGGATTCGGAACAGCAGGTCATAGGCGGCGCGCCGCTCGGGCGGAGGCGCCAGAGTAGCCAGCCCCGCCTGCCGGATGTCCTCGGGGGCGCGCGGCCCCAGCAGGGTGATGGCTTCCAGGAACGCGGTGGTTTGTTCGGGCGCGATGGCAAAACCATTGGCGCGCAAAAGCGCCACGAACGAAACAAAGGCGCGCGCGGCGCGGGGCAGTTGCGGCATTTCGTTCACGCGGCCGCCTCCGCGATCAGCGCGTCGAGCCGGGGCGAGATAAAGGCGAGATCCTCCTCGTCCTTGAGCGCGACGCCGATCGAGCGCTTGAACGCATCCGGCCAGCGCGCACCGCCTTTGTGAAGCAGCGTCGCGGCTTCGGCCCAGTCGACCGCCTCGGCGACACCGGGAGCCTTGCTCAAGGGTTCGCGCCGGAGCTTGCCGATGGCGGCGACAACCGCGCGCGCGGTCGCCTCGGCAACGCTGGAGGCGCGCATCATGATGATTTTCGCCTCGCGCTCCGCCGTCGGGTAGTCGATCCAGTGATAGACGCAGCGCCGGCGCAGCGCCTCGTGCAGGTCGCGGGTGCGGTTGGAGGTGAGCACCACCACCGGCCGCTCGGCGGCGCGCACCGTGCCCCGTTCGGGGATCGAAATCTGGAAATCGGAGAGAAATTCGAGCAGGAAGGCTTCGAACTCCTGATCCGAGCGGTCGATCTCATCGATCAGTAGCACCGTCGAATCCGGCGCACGCAGCGCCGCGAGCATCGGACGCTCGATCAGGAAAGCCTCGCCGTAAACGTCGATGGTCTCGTCGCCGGCCTGGCGGATCGCCAGCATCTGGCGCGGGTAGTTCCACTCATAGAGTGCGGCGGAGGCGTCGATGCCTTCGTAGCACTGCAGACGTATTAACCGACGCCCCAGGATTGCGGCGATCGCTTTGGCCGCTTCGGTCTTGCCGACACCGGGTGCACCTTCGAGCAGCAGCGGCTTGCCCAGCGCGAGCGCCAGATAGGCCGCCGTAGCGATGCCTTCGTCGGCGAGGTAGTAGGCCGCGCGCAACGCCTTCTCCAGCGCCTCAGGGCTATCGATGCCGCCAATGGTTCCGCGAACGGCCATCAGCGCCGTGCCTGCGGCCGCGCGCCGCCCTGCGCCTTGATCGCTCGCAGTACTTTTTCCGGCGTGATCGGCAATTCGTCGACGCGCACACCGACCGCATTGAAGATCGCATTGGCCACGGCCGGCATAACGGGATTGGCGCACATCTCGCCCGGACCCTTGGCGCCGAACGGACCGTCCGCCGCGGGACGCTCCAGGACCGCGATGTCGTGCGGGCAGATATCTCCGGGGCCCGGCATCAGATATTCGACAAAGTCGCGCGGGCCGTGACGCGCATCGGGATAATAGGGTTCTGTGGTCTCATACAGCGCGTGACTGACGCCCATCCAGGCGCCGCCGACGAGTTGCTGTTCGACAAGGCGCGGGTTGAGCGCGCGGCCTAGTTCATAGGCGCTGTCCATTCGTACCATCGCCACTTCGCCGGTCTCGTCGTCAACCTCGACCTCGGCGACCAGGCAGGCGTGCGCGTAGCAGGTCGCCGGCGACATTTCGCCGGTCTCGGGATCGACGGCGGAGAGCGGTACCAGAAAGATGCCGCGCCCGGAGATGGTCTTGCCTTGCTTGAACTGCGCGGCGATCGCGACGTCCTTGGTCGAGATCGATCGATGTGGCGCGCCCTTGACGTGAATGTTGCCACGGCCGTCGGTTTCGAGGTCGGCGGCATTGACCTCGAGTTCCTCGGCGGCCGCCTCCATCATCACGCCGCGCGCTTCCTTTGCGGCCGACATCACCGCGTTGCCGACGCGATGGGTGCCGCGCGAGGCGAAACTGCCCATGCAATGCGGCCCGGTGTCGGAATTGGCGGTGTCGACATAGACGTCCTCGACCGGCACGCCGAGCGTCTCGGCGCAAATCTGGCGGGTCACCGATTTCATACCCTGACCGAGATCGATCGAGGAAAGCGAAACCGTGAACTTGCCGCTCGGATTGGAATGCACCAGTGCCTGACTGGGATCGCCGCCGAGATTCATGCCGATGGGATAATTGATCGACGCGATGCCGCGTCCGCGATGCCGGGTCATGATCAGCGCCTCCTCGAGCCGAACACGGAAGAAAATCGAATTGCGCCGTGCGAGGGCTGCTGCGGCGCGCGGGGGCGGCGGAGCCGGGGGCGGGGCCGGAGGGTGCGGTGGCTGGGCCGGCTGCAGCCCGCGATCGTACGGCGTGCGTTGCTGCGCGGCGGTGCGTGCCGGCGCGAGCGGATCGGGTGCCGTCGCCGGAACCGCGGCACGGGCGCCGCCGCCATCCTTGCGCGACGACATCCGTTTGAATTCCTCGCGCAGCGGCCATTTCGATTTTTCGGCGGCGACCTGCACGCATTCGATCAGCGCCGTATTCTTGGCTTCGCGGCGATGCGCCTTCATGTCACCGTCGCGATAAGCGTTGAGGATGCGGAACTCCATTGGGTCCATGCCGACGAGATGGGCGAGCTTGTCCATCTGGCACTCGATGGCGAAATCCATCGCGGTGACGCCGAAACCGCGCATTGCGGTTGCCGGTGTGCGATTGGTGAAGACGCAATAAATGTCGCCGTAAACGTTCGGGATTGTATAGGGCCCAGGCAGATGCGCCGCGCATTTGACCACCGCGTAGCTCGACAATCGCGTGTAGGCGCCGCTGTCGAAATAGGCGCGTACCTTGCGCGCAACGATGCGGCCGTCACGCGTGACGCCGTCCTTCAGGTAAATGCGCTCTGCGCCGCGCGGCGGGCCATATTGCATTTCCTCCTCGCGGCCGAAGAGATAACGCACCGGGCGGCCGGTCAGAATCGCACCTAGAATGGAAAGCGGCTCGGTCAGGGTATCGACCTTGCCGCCGAAACCACCGCCCACGGTGCCGCCGATGAAATGAAAGGTGTTGGAGGGTAAATCCAGGATTTTCGCGCAGGTGTCGAGCGAGAAGAACAATGCCTGCGTCGAGGTGTAGACGACATAACGTCCGTTGGTATCGGGGGCTGCGATCGAGCCGTTGGTCTCGGTCGGTGCGTGCTCGATCGGCGACATCTGGTAGCGCTGCTCGATGACATGGTCGGCGCTCGCGAAGCCGCGCTCGACGTCGCCGAACCGCAGTTTTTGATGATCATAGACGTCGTGATAGGTGAACGTGTTCTTCGGGTAGGTTTCGTTGACGATCGGCGCGCCGGTCTTGAGCGCTTCCTCGACGTCGAACACCGCGGGCAGCGGCTCATAGTCGACATGGATTTTTGCGACGGCCTCGGAAGCCTCGCGCTCGCTGTCGGCCACAACAGCGACCACCGGCTCGCCCTTGTAGCGCACCTTGTCGACTGCGAGCGTCGGCTCGTCGTCCTTGCCGAAATTGATCAGGCTGAGCAGGGTATTGAGATTATGCGGCACGTCGGCACCGCGGATGATCCGGCGTACACCGGGAGACCGCTCGGCCTCGACCGTATCGATACGGCGGATGCGCGCGTGCGGATGTGGGCTGCGCAGGATCTTCAGATGCAGCATGCCCTGCAGTTTGTGATCGTTGAAATAGGTGGAGGTGCCGGTGACATGACCGAGCATGTCCTGGCGCTGCGTGCCCTTGCCGATCTCCTTGAGATTGTCGTCACGCTCGTCGGCGAAAATGTCCTTGCGCAGTTCCAGCATGGCAGTTCCTCAGGCGCGGGCGCGGCCGCCCGAGGCGGCGGCGAGCACGGCGTTGATGATGGGTTCGTATCCGGTACAGCGGCAGATATTGCCAGAGATCGCGTTGACGACCTCCTCGCGGGTGGGGGAAGGGTTGTGGTCGAGCAGGGCTTTTGCCGCCATCAGCATGCCCGGCGTGCAATAGCCGCACTGCGCGGCGAAATGTTCCATGAAGGCGCGCTGCAGCGGATGGAGATTCGGTCCATCCTTGAGGCCATCGAGCGTCTGTACCGAGCGGCCTTCAACGGTCTCCGCCAGCGTCAGGCAGGATAGATGCGCTTCACCGTCGATCAGCACCGTGCAGGCGCCGCAGCCGCCTTGGCCGCACCCGAATTTGGGAGTCATGTCGCCGATCAGTTCGCGCAACGTAGTCAGCAGATTGACGGCGCCATCGACGAAGACGGCGACGTCGCGGCCGTTGTGGCGAAATTGCAGGGCGGTCTTGGCCATCGATGTTTCCTTGCGCTTTCCTTACTGCTGGCCGCTGAGCAGGCGGCGCAGATGGACGCCGATTACCTCGCGCCGATACCAGGCGCTGGCGAGTAAATCGTCGACCGGCGAAGTCCCTTCGGTTATGGCCGAGACCGCGGCGGCGATGCCCGCGGCATCCAGCGCGCGTCCTTCGATCGCGCGCTCGGCGGCCTTGGCGCGCACCGGCGTTGCCGCCATCGCACCCAGCGCGATGCGCGCGCCGACGGCTCGGCCCCCGCTGATCGGAAGGTGCGCGGCGAGGGTCACTACCGAGCCGCCCTTTGGCCTGATGCGCGCAATCTTGCGATACCGGAACGCTTCGGCGTCCGACGGGCGCCGCAAGGAGACCGCAAGCACGAGTCCGCCCTGCAGCCGGGCCCGCCCGGCAAGGAACTCCTCGATCGGCACGTCGCGCGCGCCATAGCCGCTCTGCACCGCAACGATCGCATCAAGTGCCAGCAGGGCGACGGTGAAATCGCCGAACGGATTGGGCGCAAACAGATTGCCGCCGATCGTGCCCATGTTGCGCACGGCCGGGCCACCGATCGAGCCGGCGACAGGATGCAGAAACGCGAGTTCTTGCTCGGCGAGCACGCGCGCGAAGGTGACGCCGGCGCCGACCGTGATGCGGGGGCCGGCGATGTCGAGCTGTGTCAGGGCGCGATCGGTCGCCCGCACGATCGTCGAAACCGAGACATCGCCCTCGTTGAGCGCGCGCATCACCAGCGTGCCGCCGCCGAGATAGCGTGCATCACGTTCCGACGACAGCGCGGCCGCGGCTTCTCCGGATGTCGCGAAGGTCTTCACCGTGACTGGCATGATGGCGCCTCCGTTGTCATATTGGCTCCGCAAGATGCTGCCGGATCGCGTCAAATCCGGCCTGATAGATCTGTTCGCTGACCATCTTTGTGATCTCCGCAGCTTCAGCAGGCCTGGTGTTGAAACGTGACTCCCAATGCCAGAACGTCCGGTCACCGTCGGTGACCGGCAGCAGGCGGACATGGGCCACGTAATTGAACATCGGAATCGGCGTATCGAGCAGACAGTAGCTGAAAGTCTGTTCAAGATCGGAGAGCGCGAGCAATTGCTCGCGCAGTTCGGAGCCGTCCTTGAGCTTGAACCGGCGTACGCAGCCGACGCGATCGGAGGCCTGGGCGCGTTCGATCGTGCTGGTTGCGACCGCGGGATGCCAGCGGTCGTGGCCGTTGAAATCGCGCAGCACGTTCCAGACCGCGCCGGTCGGCGCGTCGAGGATCGTGCTCTTGAGGATGTGCGGCACGGCGTCAGCCTCCGAACACGCGCTTGAGCGCATCGAAGCCGCCCTGAAATACGCCGGTTCCGATCGAGTTGACGAGTTCGGCTTCGCGCTCGGGCGCGCAGTCGAATTCGGCCGACCATTCCAGAAAGGTCTTGTCGCCGTCGGTGACCGGGGTCAGGCGCAAGGTCGCGACGTAGTTCTCCACCCCCATCGGCAATTCCAGAATAGAATAGGTGCAGTACATGTCGTAATCGGACAGGCCGAGCAGCTTTTCCCGAATGCGGTCGCCGTTACGCAAGGTGAAATCGCGCACGCAGCCGATCCTGTCCGAGGGCTCGCCGCCCTCGATGCGGCTCTCGGCGATCGCCGGGTGCCAGTTGGGCAGGCCGTTGAAATCGCGCAGGCGTGCCCAGACCCGATCGTTGCGGACATTGACGACGGTCGAAACATAGACCCGAGCCATGACGCGTCCTCAGCTCTTCTTGCCAGGGCGGGAAGGCCGTGGCTCGCCCGGAGGACCATCGGGGGCATCGGCGGTCGGCGCAGCGGCCGGCTTCGCTTCACTCTCCTTTTTCGTCGCGGTGTCCTTGCGGATGCCCTGCATGTCGCGGGCTTCGCGGATCAGGCCCGGCATCTTCGACAGGCTGCCGCCCTCGACGCCGATGTCGGCGAGGATTGAATCGATCAGCGGCGCCTGGACGCGGTAGCGCAGCGCCGAATCGATCACCTCGTCGGTTGCGCTGCGCGCGCTGCCATTGCCATTGCCGCCGTTGCCGCCGGCAAGTCCGTCGACATGCAGGATGCGGATGCCCTCGATCTTCTCCATCGGCTTGACGCTCTCGCGCACGATGCCCTCGATGCGGTCAAGCAGCTTGCGGCGGAACAGCGAGTAGCGCGCCTGATCGGTGAGCACGTTCTCGGCTTCGTTGAGCAGTTTTTGCGCCTCGGCTTCGACCGCCGCGCGCACCCGTTCGGCCTCTGCGCCGATGCGTGTCTCTTCGGCTTCCTTCTCGGCAATGAGGACCTCGATGGTCTTGCGTCGCTTGGCGATCTCGCTGTCGCGCACGGTGATGACGCGCTCGGCCGCCTCGGTTGCCCGCGCCTTGGCGTTCTCGGCGTCGGCCTGCGCAGCCGATTGTTCGAGCGACTTCTGATAGAGAGCGATCGCCTTTTCCATCAGGACCGTCTCGACCTCCTTCTCGCGGTTGACCTCCAGCTTGCGCAGATCCCGCTCGCGACCGATGCGGGCCTCGTCAAGGCCGCGATCCGACGCGATGCGGGCGCGCTGGACTTCCTCGTTCGCGGCGATCTCCGCTTCCTGCAAGGACTGCACGCGCGCGACCTCGAGCTGCTCGATCACGCGGCGACGCTCCAGCCGGGCTGCTTCGAGGGCCTGTTCCCGCGATACTTCGACCGTTTCGACATCGCGCCGGGCGATAATCTCGGCCTGCTTGACCTGGCGGTCGGCGTCGATGCGCTCGGAGCGTTTCGCCGACAGCGCGATGACCCGCTCCTCGTCGGCGAGTTCGATCGCCCGCTTCTGGTCGATGTTGAGGACTTCGCGCGTCTTGCTGGAGGCGATGCGCTCGGCTTCGAGCGAAAGCTCGACGCTGATGCGCTGACGTTCGATCGAGTCACGTCGCCGCAGTTCGGCGGACTCGATCAATTCCGCGCGCTCGATGTCCTGCTCTTTTGTCTCCTGATCGCTCAGGATGCGGGCGAGGGCGACTTTCTTTTCCTGGGCGATCCGCGCCGCTTCGATGGCCTCGCGCGAAGCGATGTCGGCTTCCTCGACGGCGCGGTTGCGCGCGATTTCGAGCGCTCGGACGCGTTCCTCCTGGGCGATACGGCTGGCTTCGGTCGCTTCGCGCGCGGCGATGCCGGCGACTTCGAGCGCCTGATTGCGGTCGATCTCCAGTTTCCGGGTGCTCTGCTCGGCGGCGATCCGGCTCGAGGCCAGCACGCGCTCGCGCGCGATCCGGGCGGCTTCCACCGCCTGCTGCGCGGCGATCTCGGCTTCCTGAATCGCGCGGACCTGCTGGATTTCGAGCGAACGGGTCTGCTCGTCCGAGGCGATCCGTTCGGCGTTGACGATGGTCGTCTGGGCGATACGCGCCTTTTCGGTGGCTTCCTTGGCGGAAATCTCGGCGGCCTCCACCGCGCGGGTGCGTTCGATCTCGCGACGGCGCGTCTCCTCCTCATTGGCAATGCGGGCATCGGTGACGACGCGGTCCTGCTGAATGCGGGCCTTCTCGATGTATTCGCGTGCCTGGATCTCGGCCTCCTCTACTGTGCGGCCGCGCTCGATTTCCTTCTGCCGCACCTCGCGTTCCGAGGCGATGCGGGCGGTGTCTACCGAGCGCTGGTTGGAGATGCGCGCTTTTTCGATTTCCTCGCGCGCCAGGATCTCCTTGGCTTCGACCGCCTGGGTGCGTTCGATCTCCTTCTGCCGGGTTTCGCGTTCCGAGGCGATGCGCGCTTCCGCAATCGTCTGCTCATTCGCGATACGCGCCTTTTCGATGGTCTGACGCGCCGCGATCTGCGCCTCTTCGGCTTCGGTTTCGCGCAACGCTCGTTCGCGCGCCACCTCGGTTCGTTGCAGGGCGCGGCGGACCTCGATGTCGCGCTCCTGCTCGAGGCGCGCCGTCTCGCTTTCGCGCTCGATGTCGAGCGCCTGGCGCTCGGCTTCGAGGTTGCGAGTGCGGATCTTGATCATCGAATCCTGTTCGATGTCGTTGCGCAGCTTGCGCTTGGCCTCGATGTCCTCCATCAGTTGCGTCAGGCCTTCCGCGTCGAAGCGGTTCGACGGGTTGAAGAATTCGAGATCAGTCTGGTCGAGGTCGGTGATCGCCACCGATTCCAGCTCAAGCCCGTTCTGAGCCAGCGCCTCGGCCGCTTCCGCCTTGACGCGCGCGACATATTCGCCGCGCTTCTCGTGCATCTGCTCCATGGTCATTTCGGAGGCGACCGCACGCATCGCGGACACGAATTTACCGGAAAGCAGCGCATGCAGCTTTTCGGGTTCCAGGGTGCGCCGGCCGAGCGTCGCCGCGGCGATCGAGACCGCTTCGCGCGTCGGCTGCACGCGGACATAGAAATCGGCCTCGATGTCGATGCGCATGCGATCGCGGGTGATGACGGCGTCCTGCTTCGACCGAATGATCGGCATTGGCAGCACGTTCATATTGACCGGCGTGAAGTCGTGAATGAAGGGCAGCACGAAGGCGCCACCATTGATGACCACCTGTTCGCCGAGGAAGCCGGTGCGTACGAACG
This sequence comes from uncultured Alphaproteobacteria bacterium, assembly GCA_963811915.1. Classification (GTDB taxonomy): domain Bacteria; phylum Pseudomonadota; class Alphaproteobacteria; order Rhizobiales; family Xanthobacteraceae; genus Bradyrhizobium. Next base: position 142,610 of record CAWETC010000008.1, on the reverse strand, counting down.
ACACTTCCTTGGAGGAGCGGTGATAGAGCCAGTTCACGACATAGACCGCCACGACGATCACGATCAGCGCGACGATCAGCCATAGGATCAATTCGCCAACAAGAATTCCAGACATGATGCCAACCTCCCCGTAACCGGCGTTCAATGCTCGCCGATCGCCTTGAATTTTCGAACCTGTTCCGTCAGCGCCCGCTCCACCGGAAGCCGCTCCATCGAGGAGGCTCCGTAGAAGCCGTGACACTTGCGGGCGTGTTTCATGATGAACGCGGCGTCGGCCGGCTCGGCCACCGGCCCGCCATGCGCCAGCACCAGAATTTCCGGATTGACGTCGAGTGCAGCCGCCGCCCATTGGTCGATGCGCGCCGGGCAATCCTGAAGTTTCAGCGCGGTCTGCGCGCCGATCGCGCCGCCTGTCGTCAGGCCGAGATGGCACACCACCATATCTGCGCCGGCCTGCGCCATCGCCCTGGCGTCGGCGGCGTTGAACACATAGGGGGTGGTCAGCATATCCTTGGCGCGCGCCTTGGCGATCATGTCGACCTCCAGCGCGTAGGACATGCCGGTCTCTTCGAGGTTGGCGCGGAACACGCCGTCGATCAGGCCCACCGTCGGGAAATTCTGGACGCCCGCAAAGCCCAGCGCCTTCAATTGATCGAGGAAAATATCCATGTCGCGAAACGGGTCGGTGCCGTTGACGCCCGCCAGCACCGGCGTATTCCTGACGACGGGCAGCACTTCGGCCGCCATTTCGACCACAATCGCATTGGCGTCGCCGTAAGGCATCAGTCCCGCGAGCGAGCCGCGCCCGGCCATCCGGTAGCGGCCCGAATTGTAGATCACGATCAGATCGATGCCGCCGGCTTCCTCGCATTTGGCGGAAAGCCCGGTTCCGGCTCCGCCGCCGACGATCGGTTCGCCGCGCGCGACCATGGCACGGAATTTCCGGAGGATTTCAGCGCGTTCAAATCCGGGCATCGATCACCTCGTCACGCGCCGGCGCGCGCCCGGCCGTCCGATCAGCGAGCGGAAGGCCGTCACGATCGCTGCGGTAAATTCGGGCTCGTTGACGTTGCGCTTGAGCCGGATCAGTTGCCGGTTGCTGGTCTGGCGCACGGTCCGGTCAAGCGCGCGGAATAGTGCGGCGTCGGCTTCGGGATCCCAGAAGGGATTTCCCGGCGCGTCGAGTGCGGAGACGCCGCCTTCGGGCAGAAAAAACCGCACCGGTCCATCCATTGCGTTGAGGCGTTCGCCGATCCAGCGCCCCACGCGCTCGTTCTCCTCGGCGCTGGTGCGCATCAGCGTGACCTGCGGATTGTGAACGTGCAACTTGCGGGTTTGGTAACGTTCGGGAATGGTCTCCGGTGCTCCGAAATTGACCATATCCAGCGCGCCGACCGAGCCGACATAGGGGAGGCGGGTACGAATTATGGAGCCAAACCGGTCCTCGGTGGCCGGGAATACGCCGCCCATCAAGAGATCGCAGACTTCAGTGGTGGTGAGATCGATCACCCCCGCCAGCAGACCGGAATCGACCAGCTTCTCCATCGAGCGGCCGCCGATGCCGGTGGCATGGAAGACGAGACATTCAAACTCGCCACGCAGCGCGGCCGCGATCTGCTGTACGGCTGGTGTCGTGACGCCGAACATGGTCAGGCCGATCGATGGCAGGTTGGCACTCGCTTCGCGCGTGCTCCCGGTGCGGGCAGCGTCGAGCCGGGCTTTCACCATGCCGACCAGCGCATTGGCGCCGTTGGCGAGTACCTGGCGCGAGATCGAGTTCAGCCCCTGTACGTCGGTGACCGAGTACATCATGGTGATGTCAGCAGGTCCGACATAGGGCGCGACATCGCCCGAGGCGACCGACGAGATGATGAGCTTGGGCACACCAATCGGCAGCGCACGCATCGCGGGCGCGACCAGCGAAGCGCCGCCCGACCCGCCGGCGGAGATAACGCCGGTAATGTCGGCCTGGCGGCGCAGCCAGTTGGCGAAGGCCTCTGCCATCGCGGTCACCGAGGCGCCGCGATCCGAACCGAACACGGCGCCGCCACCGCGCGCGTGATTGAGTGCAATTTCCTGGGCTGAGACGTCGCAGGACGAGAGCTTGCCGCTGGTCGAGACATCGACGAGGCGCACGCGCAAGCCGCTGCCGGCAATGATGTCGCGGATGAATCGGAGTTCCTCGCCCTTGGTATCCAGCGTGCCGGCCACGAGTACGGTCGGCGGTCCGGAACTTCGCGCTGCCGCTGTGTCGCGTCGCGGTCGCGCGGCCTCCTCGAATCTGAGCACCCCGGCCGAAAGCGTTCGCGCGCCGGCCTCGATACTTGCGATCGGCGTCGGCTGCGACCACCGGGTCGGTGGCGTCGGATTGGAAATATAGACCCGCTGCGGCGCCAGGCTCGGTGGCCGTGGGGAGGCCGGACGGGCCGCGGCGCTGTCGTTCGTCTCCGCGTTGATGTCGGGTTCGGCGTCGGCATGGCGTCCGACGCCGAGCAGGCGCTGTTGCAGATCACGGTCGGAGGCAAGTCGCGAGGATTCGATCAGGCGATTGACGCGGCCGTTGACCATGATCGCGACGTTCCTGGATACTGCTGTCGCCACCCCTATGTTCTGTTCGATCACCAGCACGGAGATGTCGCCTTCCTCGCCGAGCCGCACCAGCATGTCTTCGACCTGGGCAACGATGACGGGCGCAAGTCCTTCGGTCGGCTCGTCCATGATGAGGAGACGCGGGTTGGTTACCAGCGCGCGCGCGATCGCCAGCATCTGTTGCTCGCCGCCGGAAAGCTGGCCGCCGCCATTGTTCTTGCGCTCGGCCAGCCGCGGGAAAGTGTCGTAGATGCGCTCGACGGTCCAGGCGCCGCGCCGCAGCCCCGCAATCATGCGCAGATGCTCGTCGACGGTAAGGGAGCGCCACAGCCGCCGGCCCTGCGGCACGTAGCCGACGCCGAGCCTTGCGATCTGCGCCGGTTGCAGCGACAGTAAATCCTCGCCGGCTATGCGAGCGGAGCCGCCGGTCGCGCGCACCAGCCCCATGAGAGTCTTGCAAAGCGTGGTCTTGCCCATGCCGTTACGGCCGACCACGGACAGCACGCCGGAATTGAGCGTCAGGTCGACGCCCTGCAGCGCATGGGAGCGGCCGTAATAGACGTTGAGGCCCCTGACCTCGAGGATCGGTGTGGCGCGGCGCACATCAACCATGGCCGCCCCCCAGATAAAGCTCCTGAACCTCGGGGTCGGACTCGATTGCCTGCGGCGGACCTTCCTTGAAGATGCGGCCGTTGTGCATCATCGTCACGCTCTCGACGACGCGTAGCGCGACGTCCATGTCGTGCTCGATGATGATGTAGCCGATATGAGCGGGTAGCGAGGTCAGGATCTGTACCAGTTCGCTGCGCTCGGTCGGCGACAGGCCGGCGGCCGGTTCGTCGAACAGGATGAAGCGCGGCGCGCCGGCAAGCGCGAGGGCGATTTCAAGCTGGCGCTGCTGACCATAGGCGAGTTCGGCGACCCGTCGCTCCTTCACCGCGGTCAAATGGACCGCCTGGACCAGATCGTCGGCCGATTGCAGCAGTACGTCGTTGCCGCGCGGCCGAAATGGCGAAAAGCGGTTACGCGAAACGCCACAGCAGGCCAGATAGACGTTGTCGTAGACGGTCAGCCCCGGAAACAGCGCGGAAATCTGATAGGTGCGGCGAAGACCGCGGCGGATCCGCTCATATGGCGGAAAGCTGGTTACGTCTTCGCCGAAGAAGCGGATGGTGCCGGAGGTCGGCGGAAAATCACCGGTGATGCAGTTGAACAGCGTGGTTTTACCGGCGCCGTTGGAGCCGAGCACCGCGCGACGTTCGCCAGGGCGCACCGTCATCGTCACGTCCGTCAATGCCGCCAGCGCGCCGAACAGCCGCGTCACGCCGCGCAATTCAAGCGCGGCGCCGACGCCGACCGTTGAAAGACGCTGCGCGACGCTATCCATGGCCGCGGTCTCCGCCGGGCCGCGCCGGTGCCGTTTCATTCCGGCTGCGCCAGCGTTCCCAGAGGCCGACGATGCCGTCCGGGGAGAACAGCACGATGACCAGGAAGCCCAGGCCGATCAACAGACGGAAGCGATTGCCGTCGAGCCCGACCGCAACCAGGAAATCCAGCGTGAAGGTGCGCAGCAGGACAAAGATCAAAGCGCCGATGAACGGACCGATCGGACGGGTGATGCCGCCGACGACGGCGATAATGAGAATGTCGATCGCCCGCTCGACTCCGACCGAACCCGGCGAGATTTGCCGATAGTTCCAGACCTGCAAAACGCCGCCGATCGCCGCCAAGAACGAGGCGAATGCATAGGCGGCGATACGGTGCGCATTGACGTTGAAGCCGAGCGCAGCCATGCGGCGCGGATTGTCGCGCACCCCTTGCAGGGCCAAACCGAAGGGCGCTCGTGACAGATAGCTGACCGCGCCGTAGCAGAGCGCCGCCACCGCGAGGATCACATAATAAAAAGGGATATCCGCGCGCCAATCGACGCCCCAGAAATGCGGCGTGACGATGCTGTTGATGCCAGTGTGGCCGTTGAAGATGACCCAGTTCTGGTTGGTGAAGTAGTAGAACGCCGAGGCGATCGCCAGCGTGATCATGATAGTATAGATGCCCTCGGTGCGTACCGCGAGCGCGCCGCCGATGGTGCCGAACAGCGTCGCCAGAGCGATCGCCATGGGAGTTGCGAGCCACCACGGCCATCCGAGGCTGATATTGGCGTTGCCGCTGGCGCCGAGCACCGCCGTCATGTAGCCGGCAAGGCCCGCGATCGTTAGTTGCATCAGGCTGACCATGCCGCCATAGCCGGCCAGGAACATCAGGCTCAACGCCACAATGCCGAGTATGAGGGTGGTGCCGAAAATCTCGATCAGGAAAAAGCCGTTGGCGATCAGCGGCATGATGACCAGGAGGAAGGCTATGACCCAGGCGGTGGGATGGCCGAAATCCGCCAGGGCAAAGCCGCTCAAAGGCGCCGTCGTGGCCGGTTCGGGCGTAAGTCGCGGCGCCTCCTGCGTGATCGACATGGCTAGCGGCCCGCCAGCAGGCCCTGCGGCCGAACGGCCAGCACGAGCACCATGATCAGGAACGTCACCACGATGGCGTAGGTCGGGATGTAGACCGAGCCGAGTTGCTCGGAGAGGCCGACGATAACCGCGCCAAGGGCAGCCCCGGGAATCGATCCCATGCCACCGATGATCACGACAACGAGGGACGCAAGCAGGAAACGCAGGTCTTCGCCGGGAGAGATCGACTGAAACGTGGCGCCGACCACACCCGCCATGCCGGCGAGACCGGCACCGAGCGCGAACACCAGGACGAATACCAGTTGAATGGGCACGCCCATCGCCGCCAGGATGTCGCGATCGTCGACCCCGGCGCGCACGATCATTCCGATGCGCGTGCGATTGAGCGCGAGCCACATGACGACGCCGATAAATACGGAGGCTGCGAAGATCACCATGCGCACCATCGGGTATTGCAGATAGACGGCCTCGCCCGACGATTTCACGGCCGTGACGAATGGCAATTCGATCGGGCCGACCAGCGCGTGCGGAGTCTGGATCTGATAGAAGTCGCCGCCGAAGGCCCACAGCATCAGATCCGCAAACACGATCGACAGCCCGATCGTCACCATGGTCTGGCGCAGGTCCTGCCCCTCGATGCGGCGGAAGACGAGGACCTGCATGGCGACGCCGACCAGCGCGACGATGATGAAAGCGGCGAAGAAGCTCAGCAGCCAGGAGCCGGTCGCAACGCTCACCGCGTAACCGATGTAGCCGCCGAATAAATAAAGCGAGCCGTGCGCGAGATTGACGTTGCGCATCAGCCCGAAGATCAGGGTGAAGCCGCTCGCCACCAAAAAGTATAGCCCGCCGAGCGTGATGCCGTTGAACACCGCGCTGAGGAACACCTTCTTTCTGCCGAAGGTGTCCTCCAGCCCTTGCGGCCAGGTCGCAAAAACCAGCCACAGTACCGCCGCGACCGCGACCAGGATGACGAAGGCCCGGATTGGATGGCGCTCAACAAATTTTGTCATACGCGCCATCCCCGTCGCAACGGTGCCGAAGCACAGGCTAACGGCCAGCCTGTGCTGGATGGTGCGCGACGATGGGATAGAACTCTCGACGCCATACCGGCCCTTGTCCTCCCTAGCGCGACGGTCGTTCGCCGTCTGCGTCTGCCATCATCCTATCGGTCTGTGCGACCGCGACTTGATCGCCAGTATCCTTTCGCGCGCCGGGCTGCCGGTCAGGCTCTGAGGACCTTGGCGGCGCGCCGATAGTCCGTTGGCGCCATGCCGACATTGTTTGCGAAGAAGTGCGTGAACGCGCTCTGCGACGAAAAGCCGAGATCGAAGCCGATGTCGGCCATCGATGCCTCGGTGGCCACCAGCGAATCCAGCGCTCGTTCCATCAAGAGCGTGTTGACATAGAGGTGCGGCGTGACGCCGGTCTGGGTGCGGAAAAGTTTGTAGAAGTGGGGCCGCGAAAGCCCCGACTCGCGTGCGATCGCATCTAGTTCGATCTCGGCACCCGCGCTTTCGGCCAGGAGCTTGATCGACTTGCGCACGCGAAAATCGGTGACTTCGGCGCCAGCACGACCTTCCGGCGCGGCGTCCGCCTGGCGCCAGCTCTCCTCGTGACAAGCGTCGATCAGGTTACGCAACTCTCCGTCGAGACTTTTGAGCGAAGGAGCACCGCAAATCATCGCCGCTGCCTGCCGGACATTGCGGTCCAGTGTCGCGGTGCGATGGAAGGTCGTGCACCCGAAGCGCAAGCCACGGACACCGGCGAACCACTCGGCGTTGACGTAGAGGACCAGGAAGATCGCCCCGCCTGCCAAATCGTTGGGCAGGAAATTGTGCGGCTCCCAGGGATTGACCGCGACGACGGTATCTTCGCTAGCCGACTGCGGCTGATCGAGCACTTCCACGCAGCCAGGCGTGCCGCCAATATGGAAAATCAAATGTCCTTCGCGATGCGCGTGCACGTTGAAGGGACGGTTGAGCTGATAAACTGTCGCGCGGCCAAAATGACCGTGAAAGACAGCAAGAGCCCGGCTCATGCATTCCTCCCGCGGATTGTGTCTTATTTTTTTATAAGGCTTTTTTTGTAAGGTTGATCATCCGCAGGGAGAATGCAAGTGCGCCTTCGAGCGCGCCGTTCGAACCTCTGGGTTTGGCAAACAGGCGGCCGACGCCGAAGGCGTCAGCCGCCCGGTGTTTCAGTACTTCTTGCACTCGGGAACCGTGCGGCTCGGCAGTCCGATCTTGGCGAATACAGCCGGGTCGTAGCCGAGCGTCTGGTTCACGTTCGGTATGACCTTCACGACCTTGCTGAACAAGGCGCCCTTGCCATCGTCGACGACTTCGGTGACGAAATTGGTGCCGATCGCCTGGCGATTGGCGTCGAGTTTGATTTTTCCGTTGGGTGCATCGATTTCAATGGCTCTGAGCGCAGCCTTCAGCTTGGACTGATTGTCAGAGAGATCGCCGTTTACCTGCCTCAGCGCGAGGATCAGCGCCATCGTCGAGCCGTAGTAATTGGTCGCGAGCAGGGAGGGGCTCGGGAAGCGTTTCTCCGGCGGGAAAGCGGCCTGATAGTCTTTCACGAAGGCCTGCCAGCCCGGATCTTCCCAGGTGTCGGCTTGGCCGCTGGCAGCGACCGTGCCGATCAACGCATTCTTGGCGTTGCCCTTGGCCGAAAGGATGGTCTGATCGACCATGATCGAACCGCCAAGCAAATGCGCCTTGCCGCCCGCCTGCTGGTATTGATTGAGGAAATTGACGGCATCCGCACCGCCAAGCCCGAGGTAAATCGCATCGACGTCATCAGGCAGCGCGGCGATGACCGACGCGAAATCCTTGGTTCCGAGCGGGACCCATTGCCGGCTGGTGATCTGGCCGCCGGCACCGCAAAATTCGAGCACGAGTCCGAAAACCTGGGTGTAAATGAACGAGTAATCCTCGCCCACGGTGGCGATTTTCCGGTAGCCTTTATTCTCATAGGCATATTTGCCCAGGCCGACCTGCCACTGGGCGCCGTCCATGTTGTAACGGAAGAAATTCGGCGCCGGATCGACGTAGGTGGTTTCCTGCGCCCCCGACGCGGCGTTGATGAATGTCAGTTCCGGGTGCGTCTTGGCGAAATTCTTCACCGCGATACCTTCGTCGCCTGACAGCGGCGAAAGCAGGATTTGTACCTTGTCCTGTTCGATCAGTTTGCGAACGGCGCGCACCGCGGAATCGGGCGTCGCATCGGTAGAGGCAACGACGAATTCCAGTTCCTTGTTGCCAATCTTCTTGCCATATTTGTTTAGCGCGGTCTGAAAGCCGCGCATGCCGTCCTCGCCGAGGACGGTATAGGTTCCCTCCAAGGTCGCCGTTACACCAACCTTGATCTTCTCTTGAGCGAAAGCGGCGCCCGACATAAACAGGCTTGCCAGCGCGGCAAGACAGAAACTGGTCTTCAGCATAGAACTCCTCCCATTCGCATTTTTGGCGACGTTGATTTCGTGGAGACTTGTCCAGAATTGAACGCAACCCCGCTCTTCCGCGGAAAGCGAATACTGCGCATCGCCCGCGCGCTAGGATGCAAGGTAATTTGACCGCTAGTCTCATTTTAAGTGCTGCGTCGCAGCGAAACCGCAACGCGCGGCATCAATCAATTGGCTGCCTTCAGGGCAAGATTAGCGGGCGAACCCGACACCGCAATTCCTGCAGGGATCCTTTGCGGAGCCGCAATGCCGGACGGACACGCTGCGCCGGGAACCGATGTTCAAACCGATGTTTAACTTGGCCAAGGGCGGAGTGTACCGGTGCGAGCTGAATCGGCCAAGGAGGCCAAACGGCTGGATTTACGAAACAGACCTGGCGATTTGTGCCACGCGCTTGCAAATCCAGTGACAGTAGCGGCGATCACCGCAGCGCTTGTTACAATAAGTTCTGCCGTCATCAGCAGTGTTGTTGCAGAACACCAAAACAATTTGGATGGGCACAGGGCCGAACTCCAAGCGAAGTTCGAGTCGGTGAGGCGATCGGCGCCAGAGGTTCGAACAATTTTCCTGTGCCGGATTCACCGGCGGCTTTCCCAGAGTCTCGGGAAGGGCGATCGAAGGGCGCGGACCTGAGCCCGGATAACCTCGATTGACCTTCCCATCGCACCGCCCGCGCTGGCGTCATGACAGTAAAGCGCGGCCCGTTTGCTAACGACGATCCAGCGCACCGGCCAGCGTGCAGATCGCGGACTCACCAGTTGGCATACGACGAGCTATCTCGATCTCCTCACCTGCATACACAGGGCCGGGGAAATCCACTCGAGCCCCAAAAAGGAAACCGCAAGAGGTGATGGTGCAACCTCGGGCTAAGTAGGGTCACTTGCATGTCTGCCAATGAAACGAAACGGATAAGTCGCCCGGTCTGACGATGTCCATTCATCGGGGGTAGAACGAACTCTCCGCTAATGGCTCTCCACCGCCGATTCTGGACCCAAAGCGGACCTTCGGCTCCCAAGGCTGTCTTCGGCTCCCCAAGGCTGTCTTCGGAGAGAAAACGACTTGGTGAGCGTGCAGGAGCACGATATTGGTCGCACTCTACGGGACCCTGTTCCGCGCCTGTGTTATGGCGAGGGGTGGGCGGCCGGCAATTTCCGTTATTGGCAACGCGCATGGGGTCGCCTCCCGTGTTGACGAACCCTCTGAACGCCTTTAGCAGCGCGCTAAAGTAAAATGGGGAATTAGTGATGTCCGACAGTCCCAAGGTGATCTTACTGCTGGCCTTTGGCGTAATATCAGCCTTGCCGATCTCGCCGCGTTTTGCTCACGCACAATCCACTGGCAGAGACAGCATGTGGACCGTACTTGACGTAACCGCGGCAATAAATGGCGCAATAGAAGAAAGCAAGCAGGGCGTCGAATTGCGCGAAAAGGTAGTGCACCGCTTTTCGGAATGCTCACTTATGTATGGGGGTCTTTCAACGCTGGCTTCCAATGCTGAGTTTAAAAAAGATTACGTTCAAGCCCAGGTGGCAACCATGGAAGTTGAATTAACGATTGCCAAGCCATTGCAATCGGAAAAGAGACTTGAAATTGAAGAAGCCGCTCGAAAATCAGTGGCACTGATGTTGCGTGCCATGAAGGTGCAAGGCGAAAAAGAAGTGGGTCCACTTCTCAGGAACTGCAAAGCGTTAAATGATTTGAAGGAAATCAAAAATGCTTTGCGGGAGCTTTCACTCCATTAAGGCCGGATGGCAGGGCTTCATGCAAATCGCGAGGTGCAAGCGAGAACATTCAGAGGAAATTCCATAAGATCGATACGTCTAAAGGTTTCGCGACCGGCGTGCTCTTGGTTGCTATAAAGCGATGATCACAAAGGATGCTACAAAATTAGATGTCATTCCTGTCATAACGCTATGATTTTAAATTGGAATTATTTGATGGTGCGGGCGGTGGGACTCGAACCCACACGACGTTGCCATCGAGGGATTTTAAGTCCCTTGCGTCTACCAGTTCCGCCACGTCCGCTTTAGTCGTCAGATCAGATACTTAACGCGTTTTCCGGCCCGATGGAATTCGCCCGGGCTAGAGAACGCGTCCCCTCCTTAAGCGAGCGCGGGCGACAAGGCAAAGCCTCAATGCGGACACCTGTGCCTGCTTTAGGCAATCTCAAGATTGTCGGTTTATCAGGGGCGTATGACTTTGCCTGCCCATTCCCGGTCATCGCTGCGTGCCATCGCCGCGATGGTATTGCTCGTGCTTGGCGTTGGGCTGGGCGGCTGCGCCGACGTGGGCAATACTATGCTCTCGGCGTTTGCCGATCCGGCCAAATATGAATATTTCGACTGCAAGCAGCTGGAGGCCGAGCGCAAAAGTCTCGACACCCGCTCGGCGGAACTGCAGGGGCTGATGGCGAAGGCGGAGACCGGCACCGGCGGTGCTGTCGTGGGCGAACTCGCCTATCGCAATGACTACATCTCGGCACGTGCGCAAGCCAAATTGGCCGAGGAAGCCTGGCAGCGCGGTAAATGCCATGAAACGCCACCGGCCCCGACGCCGCCGGCCGTGCCAGCTGCACCGCCGGCCAAAGGCAAACCGGCGCATTCACATGCCAAATCCGGCAATGTGGTCAATTAGAGCGTTATCGAGCGACAGTCTGCGCCGGACTGATCCGGGCTGGGTACCGGTTCGCGTCAAGAAACGCGTCACGCCCGCCAGTCGTAGATCCAGTCCTGCCGCGCTAGCATGTGTCGTGGGCCCAACGCCTTGATCACGAGGTCCCGCGCGGAAGCCATCGGTCCAGTGAGGTGATAGATGCGTCCCGCCTGCCGCGCGGCACGCTGGACGCGGCTGACGCGCGAGCGGCGGGCCGTGCGCATAACGTTGCATCGCGGCGGCCATGGTCGGGCCGCCGTCCTTTTGGGTTTCACCGAGGCATTTGGCCAGCACCGCTGCGTCCTCGATCGCCATGCCCGCGCCTTGCGCGGCGAACGGCAGCATGGCGTGGGCCGCATCCCCCAGCAAGGCTACCGCGCCTTTGCTCCATTCGCCGCCCTCGGGGACCGTGAACAACGCCCATTTCCGCCACTGATCGACGGCGCCGATCATCATCCGCGCACCGGAGGGCCATCGCGCCATTGCGAACGCGTTCTTGATTTCATTGGCGTCGCCGGGCGCGCTCCAGCCCGGCGTGTTCCACGTCCCCGGTACAACCGCGACGACATTGATCTGGCGCGCGCCCGCGATCGGATAGGCAACCAGATGCGCGTTCGGTCCCATCCAGAGCTGGACCCGGCGCGAAGTATATTCGCGCGGCAGTTGGGTGGCTTCGAGCGTTCCGCGCCAGGCAATCAGACCGGAGAACCGCGGCTGCACTTCCGGAAACAAATGCTGCCGCACTGCCGACCAGATGCCGTCAGCGCCGACCAGCGCCAGCGCCAGCTCCTGCTGACGCGTTATGCCGCTGCGCTGGACCACGGTCAGTCCCTTGGCATGGGTGCCGACATCCTCGAACTGGCAACCGAGCCGCAATTCGATATCGGGGTTGTCGTTGATTTCCGCCTGTAGCGCCGCTTGCAGATCGGCGCGATGCACCACCCAATAGGGCGCGCCGGCCTGCAACGTCGCGGCGTCGCCAAGCGGCAGGCGGACGATTTCGCCACCGCTTCGCGCGCTGATCAGGCTGATGGCTTCAGGGGTGATGGCGCGGGGACCCAACCGCGGCTGCAAGCCGAGGTCAATCAGCACGCGGCTCGCGTTGGGCGAGAGCTGCAGACCGGCACCGGCTTCCTCGAGCCGTTCGGCCTTCTCGAGCACGACGACGCGAAAACCTTGTCGCGCCAGGGCAAGCGATGCCGTCAACCCTCCGATACCGGCACCAGCGACGATGATGGTGCGCGAAACCGCCACCGGCCGATCAGGCGACCTTGTCTTTCAGCACGCATTCGGGCGGCCGCGCCTCGCCGGCCTTGAGGTCGGCGGCGTAGCGATAGAGCGTCGAGCAATAGGGGCAGATGATCTCGTTGTCGTTGCCGAGATCGAGGAACACATGCGGATGGTCGAAGGGCGGATTGGCGCCCACGCACATGAACTCCTGCGAGCCGATCTCAATGACGGCAACACCGGCATCGTTATGGAAATGCGGAACGACATGATCGGACATCGAATTCACCTTGGATAGCGACAGAGACGGACGCAATCAACACGAGCCGCATCGCCGGAATGCGGCATAACCATACTGGTGGCTGCAGTTGATTCCTAGTATGTCCGGAACCTGAAGTTCCGAACCACTGGACAGCGCCCCAATTGTGTAATTGCTCATGCAAATTCGACACAATCTTGTCGTTCCAGAGAAGCCCTTCTTTCGTCGGGGACGTTGTGTCTTAAAAGCGGCACACCATTTGAAGGCAGGTCAATACCAAGTCAAACCTTTAGGTTTTTCGGAATAAATCGGTCGCGGATCGATCCGGCTTTGACGGGATTGGCGGCATGCGCGGTGGCGTGCATGTTGCTGTGGCCGCATGCCCGCGAAGCCGGCAGCATCCTGGCGGCGCAGGACGATCCGGCGGTACTTTCCGAGATTCAGCTCAATTCTGCTTTGCGGAATAGCCAGACTGTTATCGCTGATAATATCGAGGCCGCGCTCACCGCCCATGACGCGGGTTTGGCCAGCAGCCTTGTCGATCTCGCCCGCGAGAAAAACATCTCCCTGCCGGATGAATTGTTGCGACGGGTGAGCGATGCGGTCGCTGAGGAAGGCTCGTCGTCGCATTTTGCAAAACGGTTTGCCAGCGGGCTCGTGACCGGAAATGCCGACGATGTCGGGAGTCCTGTCGGGCACCGTCGCCGGCGATCTGTTTGTGTTCGGTGACATCCGGGACGTAGTGCGCGAGGGCAAGCATTTAGCGATGGGCGAGGACACCGATCGGCTGGTGCTGGGCCTCGCCACCGTTGGCCTGGCGGTGACCGCGGCGACCTATGTCTCGATCGGCGGCGTGGCGCCGGTGCGCGCCGGTCTCACGCTGGTCAAGGACGCCCGCAAGGTCGGGCGGCTCGGCGAGGGGCTGACCGAATGGGCCGGACGCTCGGCCCGCGATTTCGTCGATACGCCGATGCTGCAAGAAGCGGTCGCATCCGGTTCGGTGATGTATCCCGGACAGACCGTGAGAGCGATCAGGGCTGCTTTCCATGCCGAGAAGGCCGGCGCGCTGGTGCGGCTTGGCCAAGGACGTCGGACGCGTCAGCGAGAAGGCTGGTGCGCGCGGGGCGCTCGATACGCTGAGAATTGCCGAGGGTCCGGAGGACGTCGCGCGCGCCGCACGGCTGGCGGAATCCAAGGGCGGCCAGACCCGCGCTTTCCTCAAAATACTTGGTCGCGGCGCCTTGCTGCTGGCGGCGGGCGCCTTCGATCTGTCGCTGTGGGTGTTCGGCGCACTGTTGGCGCTGTTCGGCCTGCTGTCGTCCATCAAGGCCACTACCGAACGCCTGACGCTGTCGTGGCTCGCCCGCAAGAAAGCGCGGCGGTTGCGAAAACAGATGACTGCCGCGGCCCAACCGGCCGTGGCGGCGGTTGGTGTAACCGGCTAATTTCTGCCGCCAGCCGTCGATCCCCAATCCTTTCACCAAAATATGGAACGAATGATGCCGAGTTTTCATAACGGCGATGTTGAAATTGCCTATCTCGACGAAGGCGAGGGCGATCCGATCCTGCTGGTGCATGGTTTTGCGTCGTCGAAAAACGTCAACTGGGTGTATCCGACCTGGGTTTCGGAGCTGAAGAAAAACGGCCGCCGCGTTATTGCGTTCGACAATCGCGGTCATGGCAATTCCAGCAAACTCTATGATTCCGCCGCTTACGAGATGGGCACCATGGCCGGTGATATCAGCGCGCTGATGGATCACCTGAACATCGAGCGCGCCGATGTCATGGGCTATTCGCTGGGATCGCGGATGGCGGCGGTATTGGCGCTACGTGAGCCGCAGCGGCTGCGCTCGGCCATATTGGGTGGCATCGGGATCGGCCTGATCGAGGGTGGAGGCCCCGGCGAGAATGTCGCGCAGGCGCTGGAGACGCCTTCGCTCGATGATGTCACCGATCCGGTAGGGCGGACGTTCCGCGCCTTCGCGGAGCAGACCCGTTCCGATCGCCGCGCGCTGGCGGCCTGCCTGCGCGGTTCGCGGGGCCTGATGACGAGGGAAGAAGCCGCCGCCATCAAGGTGCCCGTGCTGATCGCAGTCGGCACTGCGGACGAAATTGCGGGGTCGGCGTCAGCGCTTGGAAGGATCATCCCGGGCGCGCAAGTGCTCGACATTCCCAATCGCGATCACATGCGGGCGGTCGGGGACAAGGTGTACAAGACAGGCGTGCTGGATTTTCTCTCACGGCGAAAATAAATCTTCGCGCGCGGTGTCGTGACGGTTGAAGCGTCTGACCGCCGCGATCAGCACCACCAAAGTTGCGATCCATACCATACGCGCGCCGTAGCGGTCATGCGGCCCCGAGATCACGCCGCAAATAAAGGCGTTGCCGAGCAGCGCCAGGGAAACCGTTCCGGAAAGCAACGTGAGGTCATCGAATTCTCGCCGCCAGATGGCGAGCCCGAACATGGCGAAGACCAGCGCCATCGAGATCAGCGCCACCGGAATATGAAGCCAGTTGACCGCGGCGAAATTGATATCCGCAGTGCTGCTGATGCGCCGCTCGCATCGGTTTTGTCTGCGCCGGAATGTAGCGTTCGATAATCCCATAGGTATGGGGAATCCCGCTGGTGGTGCCTTCGCCGGTCGCCACATGGACCAGTTGCTGTGCGGTGGCGGCGAGCGCGGCCTCGGCCTGCCAGCGCGGATATTCGGCGAGTGAATGCAGCGTGATGAAACCCATCTCGTCGTTCAGGCCCGTGAAGCGGCCGAGTGTGTCGAACATGCTGTGGCCCCACAGGAAATCATCGGCGGTGGGCGGCAATTGGTCGCGATAGGGACAAAGCTTGAAACTTATTTGCGGACAGTGATCCCGCAAATAACGTGCGACGATGCCATCCTGCATCATCCGGCTGAATGCAACGCCGTAGCCGCCGGGCGTCCACGCCAGTTCGCCGGAAAGCGCGAAATTGGCCGACACCAGCATCGCAGCACCGACGATGATTGTCAGGCTGCCCTGCACCAATCCCGAGACGGCAATGGAGGCACGCAACCAAGGTCGCGCGATCCAGCCGACGCAGCATAACCCCAGTAGCACCCCGAGCGTGGCACTGTGGGTGGCGGCGGCGAAGGATGTAAAAACAAACAGCGCGATTTTTTCGATCGCAGAAGTCTTGTCGCCATGCACGACCAGGATGAACAGTGACAGCACGGACAGTCCGGCAAAGATGTCGGTCAGCAGCATGCTTGCGAGCCAGGGCAGCGCCGTGGTCAGGACCAGGACAGCGCCCACCATGGCGAGCCGCAACGGCCTGAACAGGCCGAGCACGCGCAGCGTCAGTTGCAGGAGCCACAACGTCGACAGCGCCTGAATTCCGAGGTTGATCCAGAAGTCCGAATGCTCGCCGAAATGCAGATAAAGACCGAACACGGTGGAGCGGCTGGGGACCAGATAGCCTTCGTACCATCGCGCCAGATAGCCACCGGTATCCCACTGGAGCAGCGGATAGCCGTTCCAGAGTGCAGGTGCGATCAACATCAGGGGAATCGCGACGGCTGAATCCAGACCCACACCGGGTCTGCGGCGCGCGTGCGCAAGGTCTGGGTAGTGATGCGGCTTCTCTCCGGTTGCCCGGCCACCATGCCCGGATGAATCGGACGGCCGAAATACGCAAATAGTCGGATTGCGGGTGCGTTTCGTCCTCGTTTACGGGATTTCAGTGGCGGGAATATGCTTTGCCGCCGCTTGATTTCCGGGAGTTCCCAACCACCTTGAGCCCACGCTTCAGCTCTAGAGGCGGGATTTCGGCCCGCGCGCAGAAAATTTGCGACTTCAATGTTTTAACGCCTGTTCGAAGCCAGGGCCGGCGTTTGCGTTAGTGTACTGGGACATAAGTCCGCCCGTCGTGCTATGGTGCCTGCCGGGAAATCGAGTTGGCAAGAGCAGTCGAGAGCAGTCATGGCAATGCATCAGATCAACCCGCAGAGTGCGAAACTGGCGGCACTCGATCCGATCTGGGATCGCGTGCGCAGCGAGGCGGAAGACATCGTCCGCCGTGAACCCGAATTGGCATCCTTCATCTATTCGACCGTGCTGCATCATGATCGGCTGGAAGATTCGGTAGTGCATCGGATCGCCGAGCGGCTCGACCATTCGGCGCTGTCAGGCGATTTGATCCGCCAGACCTACGATGAGGCGCTGCGCGACGATCCCGATCTCGGCAACGCCTTCCGCGCTGACCTCGTGGCGGTGTACGACCGCGATCCCGCGACCGCGCGGTTCATCGATCCCCTGCTGTACTTCAAGGGCTTCCATGCCTTGCAGACCCACCGTCTGGCGTATTGGCTCTATCATAAAGGCCGCAAGGATTTTGCCTATTATCTGCAGAGCCGGTCGTCGGCGGTCTTCCAGACCGATATCAATCCAGCGGCCAGGATCGGCCGCGGCATCTTTCTCGATCACGCTACAGGTTTCGTCTGCGGCGAGACCGCCGTCATCGAAGACGACGTCTCGATCCTGCACGGCGTTACTCTTGGCGGGACCGGCAAGGAAAACGAAGACCGTCATCCCAAAATCCGTCATGGCGTGTTGATCGGAGCGGGCGCGAAAATTCTCGGCAATATCGAGGTCGGCCATTGTGCCCGCATCGCTGCGGGATCGGTGGTGGTCAAGCCCGTGCCGCATAATGTGACCGTGGCCGGCGTTCCCGCCAAGATCGTCGGCGAGGCCGGCTGCGCCGAACCGTCGCGCACGATGGATCAGATGATCAACGCGATCGGGCTCTGATTTGAAGTGTGCTCGCCGCCCTCTGGACTTGATCCGGTGGAATATGGTTTTTGCGATCGGGCCGCGCACAAGTTATAATCGGGTTGAATTGCTTGTAAGATTTCCAAGGATATGGCTGGCGGTTCGCTTCGTCTCGTCCTAGAAACTCCGGGAAACCCAGACATCGTATTGGAGACTGCCGTGGACGTTCAGGAAGTCAGGAAGCTCGACGCCTACCTCAAGCGCCTTTTCGGCAATCCCAAGATTCGCGTGGTGCCGCGGCCGAAGAAGGACGATTCCGCCGAGGTCTATATCGGTGAGGAATTCATCGGCGTGCTGTTCGTCGATGATGAAGATGATGACCGCTCGTTTCAATTCCAGATGGCTATCCTCGAGGACGATCTGGTCGAGCAGGGCTGAGGCGCAATTGCCTCGGCAGACTTTTATGGTTCAGCGGCTAAGCATGGCGACAGTTTGATTTCCTCATGTTGAGGAGCGCGTCTCGAACTACGAAAGCCATTGCGGCTCATCCTTCGAGACGCCGCGACCGGACGGCGCAACTGCGCCGCCGGGAAAGCGCCGTTCTCAGGATGAGGCATTCCCCCTCGGCCCGTGCAATTGCGCTGTCAAGCGGTCCATCGCATCAGCGACGGCGTGCCAGTGCGCGAGCCAGCTGCGCGGAAAGCGAAACGTCAGATCGGCCCCCTCGACGCGGCGTTCACTCAGGCACATGCCCGGGGTTGCGGCATCGCGGGTGCAGCGCGCGTCGAGAGCAGGCACGCTGGCAGAGAACAGATCTTCATTGCTGTAGGGTGAGCCGTCACGAAACGCACGCACCGTCAATCCATCCTCCGTGGATGTTGAGGTCTGCTCGAGGTAGCGCGGATAGATGGTGCGCACGCGGGTCTCGGGCGCCAGCGCGTCGTGATGCGCCGCTATCGACAGGAAGATCCGGTCGATCGGCTGGAGGGCGTCTTCCACGCTTTCCGCGCTGACGTGCCTGGGTGCCTCGGGCGCCTCCAGCGAAGGAAATGAGAAGCTGAGATCGACGCGCTCCTGCGGTCCGGAGTGACGCTGAATCTTCATGCGCACCGCCGCGGGTGGGACGTTGAAGATGGTCGCCCCGATGCTCACCGGCAGCCGCGCCGGGCCGCTTGAAACGTCTGCTCCCCAGGTCGGCCACAGCAGATAGGCGATCAAGGTCATCGCGCCTGCGGTGACCGCGCAGCCCGCCATGATCGGGATCATGTGGCTACGGGGGTTCCTGCGCGTATTGCGGGCGAAGTGTCGGGCCGTCGAAAGGATGGTCATGAACCGGCATGGTGAGGGGCGGGGCTAGCCCCGAATCACCGCAAATATGCCACGTGGTATCTAATTTCCGCACGCCTTCGCATTGCGGCAGCCGTGCGAGTTGGCAGCGAGCCATGTGCCAGCCGCGGTTCCGGCTTCTGACATTAACCTTTCCTTAAGGATAGTGTGGCGCCAGGCGACCAATTTTGCGATGCAGGACAGGTTCCTTGTGTAGCGGATGTCCTCATGTCGCCGGATGCGTTGAATTCGTTTTTCTCCCTTTGCATAGGCTTCGCCCTGGCCGGCGCGCTCGCCAGCGGATATCAGGCATTGGTGCAGCGGCCGGCGGGTTTCGGATTGTTGCAGGAGGGCGTGGCGCCAAAGACGTTCGCGGCAGTGCCGTTCCTGGTGTTTGCCGCCCCCTTCATCATCATGCGCAACACTTTGCGCGGCGCGAAGATCGAACGCCGTCGCTTCGAATTCGTGATGATGGCGACGGTGCTGGCAGGATTCTGGAGCCTGATGTCCGGTACGTTTTTCCTGATGACGCTGCGCGCCGCCGGCGTGCTGGCCTGAAGCTTTCGGTTTTAGCCGTTCTCCTGACATCGCCGACTTCCGCCCCGCGTCAGGCGCGGGGCAGCCTTCGCTTGTAAACGCTTTGACGGCTGTGCCAGAGTTCTTCGCGCAAAGGAGACCAACAGGGTATGGCGATCTACGAACTCGACGGGCAGGCGCCCGAACTCCCCGCGGATGGAAACTACTTCATCGCCGACACCGCCACGGTGATCGGCAAGATCCGCTTGCTGCCGGGCGCGAGCGTCTGGTTCGGCGCGGTGTTGCGCGGCGATAACGAGTGGATCGAGATCGGCGAAAATTCCAATGTGCAGGACAACTCGACCTGCCACACCGACCGCGGCTTTCCGTTGACGATCGGCAAGAATTGCACGGTCGGCCACAATGTCATCCTGCATGGATGTACGCTGGAGGACGGCGCGCTGGTCGGGATGGGTTCGATCGTAATGAACGGTGCCCGGATTGGCCGCGGCAGCATCGTCGGCGCAGGGTCGGTGATCACCGAAGGCAAGCAGTTTCCCGAGCATTCGCTGATCATCGGCGCGCCGGCGCGTGTCATGCGCACGCTCGATCCGGCACAGGTCGTGGCGATGGGAAGTGCCGCGAAATTCTACGTCGGCAACGGACCGCGCTTCAAAAAAGGCCTCAAGAAGATCGGCTGAAACGGCCGCTTCCAGGTGTCCTCGGATTTGCCGGCCTCGGCCGAGCCGGCGACCTCTTCGTGGCCGGCGGCCCAGAGAGCGTGTTGTTCGCTGCCGTCCTGATACGGATTTCCTCCAGCGGGAATGTTTTCGCGCGCCGCGCGCTGGCCTTGCTCGAACGGATCTGGGTCGGGGGTCATGTTTTGCGCTTTCCTGGTGGACTCGACTTCTGCGACTTCGTCAGCGATGCGCTCTTGCGCAGTGCGTCCTTCAAATCGACGGGAATACCGTGCTTGCGGAGCAGATCGGCAAAGGCTTCATCCGCCAGTTCCTGAATAGTCGCCATCCTGTCGCGCGCGAGCTGTTTCAGTTTATCGAACGTGTCGTCGTCGAACGCGATCAATTTGCGCATGCAATATCTGCCTCTTGCGATCACAACCTGTTTACCACCGTCACCTGGCTCGGCTTGTCCAAGGGCTGCGGCAATTCGTCCTGCGGATAATATTCAAGATGTCTCCACATCCTGGAACGGGAATGTGCTGCGAGAGTCTTCCCCTCCGGAACCATTTTTACTTCGCAAAGGAGAAAATCATGGTGCGTAAAACAATGATCGCCTTGATGGCGGCTGCCTCGATCGCCGCGCTGACGCCGGCTGTCGCCTTGGCCCGCGGGGGCGGGGGCGGGGGCGGGGGCGGCCATGGCGGTGGAGGCGGCTTTGGCGGTGGCCACGGCGGCGGCTTTGGCGGTGGAGGCGGCTTTGGCGGCGGCCACGGCGGCTTCGGCGGTGGCGGCTTCCATGGCGGCGGCTTTGGCGGCGGCGGCTTCCACGGCGGCGGCTTTGCTGGCCGCGGATTTCGTGGTGGCAGTTTTGGCAACAGCTTCGCTCGCTCGGCTGCGGTCGGCGCTGGTGGTTTCGCCGCCGGAGCGGCAGCCGCTAACAGTTTCCATGGCAACGGATTCGGCGGACGAGTGGCAGCGAACGGTTTCAATGGCCGCGGTCACGGTTTCGGCCGTGGCTTCCATAGGCGAGGATTCTTCGGAGGATTCGGGGTCTACGGACCGTACGCCTTTTACGGCGATGACTACTTCGATTATCCCTATTACGGATACGACTATCCGTATTACGCGGACAATTCCTACTACTATGACGATGGCGGCGGCTGTTACGTCATCCAGCGACGGGTGCACACCAGGCACGGTTGGCGTGTTCAGCCGACCCAAGTCTGTGGTTGAGAAAGTCTGTGGTTGAGAAAGTCTGTGCTTGAGCCAGATCAGGCAGTCCCGGGTCAAGCGCAGAACACAGGAACAAAAGGCCTCGGTGCTTGCGTACCGAGGCCGCGTTTTTGATGCCACCCGCAAACTCGCGGTCGCTCATTTTACCGGCCAGGGCGCTGCTACCCGCGAAGTAGCGCGGGGTCAGCCCAGCACTTTGTATTTCTTGAACCACGCCTGCATCTGATTCCACCCATCCTCGGCGGCTTCCTTGCGGTAGCTGGCGCGGTAGTCGGCGTGAAAGCCGTGCGGCGCGCCCGGATAGATCTTGAACTCGGCGGTCTTGTTGGCCTTGGCTAGCGCGGCCTTCAGCGCCTCGACGTCCGCCACGGCAATGCCGGTATCGGCTTCGCCGTAGAGGCCTAGCACCGGCGCCTTCATCTCGGGGGCAAGCTTCATCGGGCTCTTCGGCCAAACCGGATTCGGCGGATCGACCGGCGGGCCGTAAAACGCGACGCCCGCTTTGAGCGCGCTGCTGTGGGCGGAATATTCCCAGACCGTCCGTCCGCCACGGCAAAATCCGATAATGCCGAGCCGGCCGGTGTCACCTCCTTGCGATTTGGCCCAGGCGACGGTGCTGTCGAGATCGGACAGTAATTCTGTATCCGGCTTGGAATTCACGATCGGCAGCAGCGCCGGAATGTCGGTGATCTTGGTGAGGTCGACGCCCTTGCGGAAATAATAATCCGGCGCGATGGCGAACGCGCCGAGCTTGGCGAGACGCCGCGTCACGTCCTTGATGTATTCGTGCAGGCCGAAAATTTCCATCGCGACCAGAACGACCGGCGGATTGGTGACGCCTTTCGGGCGCGCGAAATAGCCGGGCATTTCGCCGTCCGCAACCTTGATCTTCACGTCGCCCGCGGTGAGGCCATCAGTGTTGGTTGTGATGACGTCGGCGCGCACCGGTCCCGCGGCCAGCGTGTAGCCCGCTGTTACGGCGGCGGAAGCAGTCATGAAGCCGCGGCGTGAAAACGGCGCGACTTTTGTCAATCCAATGACATCTGATGTCAGCATGGGTTCGGCACTCATGATGGATTTCCTCGTGGTTGGGGTGCGCATAGAGCCGGCAAATTCTCACCGAACGCAAATCACCAGCCTGCGACAACCCGGCCTCCACCGCCAATGGGTGGGTACGGCTTCGGATAAATCCGGCAGCCGGGACAAGGAAGACGAGGCCATCAAAGAACAAGGCCGTCAGCGCAGTATACCGCTAACGGCCTTGCCTAGCCCCGGACATTGAAATCGGCTCGCGCCGCCCGGTAAGCTACATCATGTCCCGGGAAACAACGCACGGATGTGATCTAGTTCACAAACGGCGTAAAAAAGTTGCGAGAGCTTGCCGGCGTCGTCGCGGCCAGCCAGGCTCCTGTCCCTATGCCGGCGTACGACTAACCACTGAGCGGATCGTGCATCCATCCAGGGGACAGCAAGTTCGTCTCGCTGCCCCCTTTGTCTTTCAACCCCTTATTTCTCCGAGGGCAGCGGCGGTGCGCTCTCCGGCGAGCGGCGGAAATGGGTTGCCTGCTCGAACGAATAGGCGAGCGCCAGCAATTTTGCCTCGCTCCATGGTTTGCCGAGGATGTCCATGCCGACGGGGACGCCAAGCGGGGCGGTCTTGGTCGGCGTGGAGAACCCGGCCGGGACCGTGATCGCCGGGAAGCCGGTCACCGATGCCAGGATGCCGTTCCGGTCCGCCTGGTTGAGTTCGGTCACAGGTACCACAAGCCGCTTCTGCAAGGGATAGACCATGGCATCGAGGTGGTTGTCGTCCATCACCTTGTCGAGAAGGGCGCGGGTTTTGGCGTCGCGATCGAGCCGGACCTGGTAGTCGGCCTCGGACAGGCCGTCCTTGAAGGAGACGGCGGATTTAAGGAAGCCTTCGAGGGTCGGGTGGTTGTAGCGTCCGCCCGCATAGATGGCGTCAACGGTCTTGGCAGGCGCGTTGGGGATGGTGGCCAGATAGCGGTCCATCACCGCTTTGAACTCGTACTTCTGCACGTCGTTCTGGGCGATGAGCTGGTCCGCGCCCAGCTCCGGCGCGTCAATGTCGATGAGGACGGCGCCAGCCTGCCTCATGGCCGAGATGGCCCGATCCATCACCTCGTTGACTTCACTGTGCTCAGGCTTCGATCCGAACAACACGCGCAGCACCCCGATCCGCTTGCCTTTGAGCGCGTCAGCATCCAGCGCGGCAAGGTAGTCCTGGTGCGGGTGGTCCGCGGTCTGCGGATCGGCGGGATCGGCTGCCGCCATCGCCTGCAACATGGCGGCGGCATCGACGACGTGGCGGGCAAGAGGCCCGATGGCGTCTTGCGTGCTGGAAACCGGCATGATGCCGTTGAGGCTGAGGAGCCCGTGGGTTGGCCGCATGCCGACCAGCGCACTGGCCGAGGCGGGCGAGCGGATGGAGTTGACCGTGTCGGAGCCGGTCCCGGCCATCGCCAGGTTGCTGGTCACAGCCACGGCGGTGCCGCCGCTCGAGCCGCCCGGGGTGCGCGTCAGGTCGTAGGCGTTCAGCGTCTGGCCGCCGAGCGAACTCACCGTGGTGCCCGCCAGCGCGAACTCGTGCATGTTGGTTTTGGCCAGGATGATGGCGCCAGCCGAGCGCAGTTGGGCGACGACGAAGGCATCCTTGCCAGGCTGCGCGCCCTCCAGCGACAGGGAGCCGCCGGTGGTCGGCAGGTCGGCGGTATTGTAGTTGTCCTTGAGAACGACGGGCACGCAGTGCAGGGCGCCGAGCTTTCCGCCATGGGCGAAGCTGGTATCCAGGAGGTCGGCCGCGGCCAGCGCACTTCCGTTCAGGGTCAGGATGGCATTGAGCCTCGGTCCCTGTTTGTCATAGGCCGCGATGCGGTCGAGGTAAGTCTGGACGAGTTGGTGGCAGGTCAGGCGGTGATCGCGGAACGCCTGCTCGATCTCCGGAATCGTCGCCTCCTCAATCCTAAACTCGGTGGCGAGGACGGGCGTGGCCACGGCTGCAAGGCAAGCGGCCATGGCAAGAATGTACTTTTTCATCATGTGTCTTTCGTGGAAAGCGCAACGGCACGACCGGAAAGGATATCCGGTGTCTCCCGAAGGAGGCTGGACGAGGTGTCGGCATATGCAATCGCCGCGTGAACTGCAACAGTTGAATAGTTGCTCCATCAACGCAGAAAACCGGATAACTGCGGTCCCGTTCTCGGGGGCAGTCTTTCGCAGCATCGCAAGAAAACTCCGGACCTGCCGGCGAGCTATAGCCTCTCCATCAAAAACCGCCGCGATGGAGTCCATCACCACCAAGGCTGGCTTGTGGGCTGCGATCCAAGCTTCCACCTGTTCAAGTAGTTTGGTCTTCGCAACTCTGCCGAACCGATCCGCGGTCGCCAGCCATGTACCCTCCGAGTCCGGACAAAGTATGTGAAAGATCTTCGATCGCGTGCGGATCGATGCCGCGATGCTTACAGATGCGTTCGATCCGGTCGCGGATATTCGGCTCCGGTTCTTTGCAGGACAATAAAAGCACGCGGCCGCTCTCGACGACGCAACCCAGCCAGTCGCCAAACTTCGCCGCTATCGAGATCAGCAGCTGCACGGCTGTTTCTGTTTTGGCCGAGTGTGGCTATGAAGGTGTCAACGGAGGAGGGCATGCCGCGCGCGCTTCGGCCGGCGGTCCGGCGTCGCAAAAGTTTCGGGCGAGTTCCGCGGCCCCAAAAAAGTTGCGGCCAGCCCTTGGGGGAGAGCTGGCCGCGCGCGATCCGGTCTGGGACGGGGAGGGGTGGGGATGTGACCGGGTCGCGTGTCTCCGTTATCTCGTTGCGTCAGCGAGCGCTGGCGGTGGCGGGCGCGGGCCGGTTGTCACCCAATGAAACCCACACATTCTGATCGCGCTGCGACTGGCGCTTGACGAAGCGGTATCCGGTCTCGGTCCAGGCCACGACGCTTTCGTTCTGGTTGTCGAGAATGAACTCGCCCTTGTCGGTCTTGACGGTCAGCACCGCGTGACCTTCGCCCTGCTTGTCGCGAACCACGGTGATCAGGAGCGCCTCGCGCGGCCATCCGGCATCGATCAGCAGCTTGCGCTTCATCAGCACGTAATCCTCGCAGTCGCCGTAGCCGTCCGTCGGCAACGACCATTTCTCGATCACACCCCAATGATCCATGTCGGTCATCGGCTTGACGGTGTCGTTGACCCAGCGGTTGACCCGCAGCAGATCCCGCCAGGCGGGTTGCGTCAGCACGATGTCGCGTGGTTCCGACGGGCTGCCGCGGCACTCGCCGGGATTCTCCGTACAGAACTCAACCCAGCCGATCGGCGCGCGGGTGCTCTCGCCCAGGCTTGCATAGAGCACGCGTTCGTCGGCTGCCTGCGCCGACGCGCTCAATCCGAGCAGGATGGCGATAACAGCCAATCCCTTCCCCTGTCCCTTGATCCCAACCATTGTGGTCCCCGTTTCTTGTTGGGACCACGTTTCGCACAAAGGTTTTGCGCCGCCGCTAAGTAAGACAAGTACAATTGAAGCGAATACAGGTAAAAGATGCGGCTATTTCGATCTATACTTGAATAGAATTCGATTAGAATTTTAAACAACTGCAATTGATTCAAATTTTACGCATTAACGCATTACAGCCCGTCATTGCGGCCGTTACGGCAGCCAAAGCAGGCCGCGTTAACGCAACCAACTCCGTTGCAAACGGCTCAAGGTCGCGCATGGCGGCGCCGGTACCGCCTTCAGGCGTCAGGAAAATCAGGATTCGCTGACACCGGCGGTTTACGGCGCGCTAACGCTGTCCGCGGGAGGCACGGAAAACTTGGCAAAACGAGACGTCCCGTGCATGCATGCCGGCCCGACAGCGAGGTGATCATGCGATCTATTATCTGGAGCGTTCCGGCAGTTCTGTGCCTTTTGGCGGACATCCCGGCGCTGGCCGCCGATCAGGCGCGCATCAATCCGACCGATCCGCAGCCGACCTGCACCATGTGCCCGGGGACTTACATTCCCTCAAGCGAGATCGATGCCTACGCCAACAAGGCGCTGGCGGAAAAGCTGCTCGACCAGCAAGTGCGGGATATCGACATCGGCAAGGCGCATATCGGTATCGGCAGGGTCCATCGCGGCAAACTTGACAAGCCAGCCCCGGATTCCGTCGCCGAACACGATCAGATCAGCGAAGTCTATCATGTGCTTTCCGGTTCAGCGACGCTGGTGCTCGGCCCCGACATCGTCAACCGGCAGCGGCGTCCGGCGACCATGCGCACGGTCGTCGAGTTCAACGGTCCCGGCAACAACGGCTCCGAGGTGCGCGATGGCATCGCCTATGAAATCAAGACTGGCGATGTCGTCGTGATCCCGGCCGGCACCGGGCATTGGTTTACCCGGATCGAGGATCACATCGACTATCTGATGGTGCGGATCGATCCTGACAAAGTGACGCCTCTCAAAAGCGAGGCGCAATCGCAGGAATATCTGTCGAAACCCGCGCCGCGCGGCGAATGATCCCCTGCGCGTGCGGTTTACCGCGCGGTAACGCTGTCTTCGAGCGTCTCGGCCAGCTGCGGATGAACGAACTCGAGCGCAAAGCCTTCCTCGAGTTTTCGCACCACCCGGGCCTGGACTTTGCCGAGCATCACCAGGGATTTCAGTGGCGGACGGTTTTCCGCGGCGATGGCCGCGCCGGACAGCGACATATCGATGATCCGGCAGGTCATCTTGGTGCCGTCCTCAAGCGTGAGCAGCGCGATCGGATTGCGCGGCACGATACGGTCGTGACGGCGGTCTTCCGGCAAATTGAGAATGTCGCGGTTGGCAAGCCAGGTCAGTTGCGCCGCAAGTTTGTCGCGCTTGCGCGCGGTCGCGCCGACGGTCATCGCAAAGCCGTTGTCGATGATGCGGGTGATCTTGCCTTCGACCCGGCCGATATGGTCGAGATAGGCAATCACGCGATCGCCGACATTGCCGATGCCGGGCGCCAGCAGGGCCAGGCCACCCGGCGACATATTGATAATCTGGCAGGGAAATTCACGCCGGTCCGGCAGCATATAGCGACCGAGCAGATGAACCTTGACGCGTTGAAAACGCCGCCGCTCTTCGGTGGCTGGAAGGATCGATTTTTTATGCGCTAACGCCATCTTCGCCACCCGACAACCGGTCTTTCGGTGTCGCGTGACCCTACGGCCGACAGGGTTAATGAGCCGTTAGCAATGGTTGCATGAAGGGTAGGCATTCACGCCAGCCGGGGGTGCAGGTCGAGGCCGGCTCCATATTCAGGAAAGACTTTATCGGCGCCGCTTGATGCGGAATTGAACAGCGGCCGTCTTGCTAGCGGCCTATGGGCTGTCCTACCATCTCGCTCTCCAATCTGGCCGTCCGGGTGCCCTTCGCGGCGGAAATCCAACAAGAAATGAGCGCGGTGTGGTGGTGGTGGCAGACCATGCCGGCCAAACAACAGCCACCGAGGAAATCCGATGACCACACGCCGTCATTTTCTAAAAACCGGTACTGCGGCCGTCGCCGCCGGCGCCGTCTTCTGTAGCTGCGGCCTCCTGCAAAGTGTGCACGGCGAGGAGCCGGCACGCCAGAAATTGCCCGTGATGGTCGGCGGAAAGCGGATCAAGTCGATCGACGTTCACGCTCATTGTCACTTCCATGAAGCTGCCGCGCTGCTCGGCCCCGACGCCGATAGCATCATGCAGCGGGCGGTCAACGGCGCGGACAAGGCTTTCATCAACATGGACGAGCGGCTCGCCGTCATGGATGCGCAGGCCGTCGACATGGAGGTATTGTCGATCAACCCCTTCTGGTACGGACGCGATCGCGATCTGGCCGCCGCGATCGTGAAGGTCCAGAACGAAAAGCTGGCGGAACTGTGCGCTTCAAAGCCCGACCGCTTCGCTGCCTTTGCCTCGCTGACGCTGCAGGCGCCGGATCTTGCCGTCGTTGAACTCGAGACCGCGGTGAAGAAGCAGGGGTTGAAAGGTGCTGCGATCGGCGGCGTGGTGGACGGCGTAGAATTCTCCGATCCGAA
Source organism: uncultured Alphaproteobacteria bacterium (assembly GCA_963811915.1). Classification (GTDB taxonomy): domain Bacteria; phylum Pseudomonadota; class Alphaproteobacteria; order Rhizobiales; family Xanthobacteraceae; genus Bradyrhizobium. The sequence goes on along the minus strand of CAWETC010000008.1, from coordinate 114,404 downwards.
ATTCCATCCGGTATGGGCGAAGGCCGAAGAGCTCGGCGTGCCCCTGTTCATCCATCCGGGAGCCATACCCGAGCTCAAGAAGCGACTGTCCGGTAACGGCTGGCTCTCGAATGCGATCGGCAATCCGCTGGAAACGACGATTGCGCTCTCGCATCTTATTTTCGAGGGCACATTTGATCGCTTTCCGGGGCTGAAAGTGATCGCGGCGCATGGTGGCGGGTATCTCGCGTCCTACGCCGATCGTTCGGATCATCCCTGCCTGGTTGGCCCCAAGAACTGCAACCCGGATATCAAGCTCAAGAAGCAGCCGACCGAATATCTCAAGCAGATCTATTTCAATTCCCTGATCTTCACACCGGAGGCGATTCGGCATCTGGTGGCCCAGGTCGGCGCCGGCCAGGTCTTGTTGGGCAGCGATTATCCCTATCCCTGGCAGCCTCACCCGGTAGACCATATTTTCGCGTCGACATCGCTCAGCGACGACGAAAAGGCCGATATCATCGGCCGCACCGCGGCGAAGCTGTTCAATTTCGAGACGTAAGGCACACAGGTATTTTAGGACCGAGGTTCAAGGTCGGCGCCTATCGCAAACCCTCATAGACCATGAAGCCGCGGGCGATCGCCAGTTTGCGCAACGCTCGCGGAACCAGACGCTGCGGGGGGTGGCCGAGATAGCGCCACGATGTCAGCCTGAAGTCCCGCAACTGGCTGGGATCGTTTTCGAACGGGGCCAGCGATCCGGTCAGGCTTAGCGGCGTGTGCGCGCGGGTGTTGAATGGCAGCAGCAGCAGTTCCAGATGGGCCGGCGAGCCGTCCTGCGCGGTTGCGGTGATGCCGGCGACGGCAGCCAGCATTTCTTCGGCGACCACGCCGACGATCTCCTCGATCTCACGGCGGCAGTCCGGCATGAACAATGCCGAGAAGCTGCGATCCTTCAGATCGTGGCCCAGCAGGGCGCAGACCCGGGTGCCGGCGACGCGAAACGGATAACCGGCGGCACTGTCGTAAGCCAGCACGAAGATATCGCCGAGCAGTTCGCGAACCGCGCCGGGTTCGATCTCGCTGCGGTCCGGCGCACGCGCATCGCCGCGCTTCTCGTCCCAATATGCGAAAAAATCACGGCTTGACGGATGTTTCATAATTCAGCCTTGCCCCAGGGCGCGGCGGGCAGGGACACATCTGTCCCGCTTTCGTGCACGCGCATTCCCCTGAATTGTTTTGCAAGACTGTCTTTGCAGCGTCTATGCCGCGGGCGCGTTTTGCCGTCGCCGGCGGCAGTTTTGCGTCGTTAACGTTAAATTAACTATGCGGTTTCGGATCAGCGCGAGGCTGCTATGGTCCGCGCATTCGATCGCGGGTTTCTCCAGGCCCGGCGAGATGGTTACACAGGTGGCGTCAAACAGATTTGGTCGTCGCGCAGGGAGGGGTGGGGATGTCACCCGGGGCCCTTGCGCGAAAGGTCAGCACAGATGAAGGAGGGCTTTCTCAGAGCCCTCCTTTTTCTTTGGCGGTTTGGCTTCTTTGGCTGCGTTCGGCGCGCGCCACGCCGGTCATGACTCGAATTTCTATGACGGGTGGGAGTGCGAACCGAATCGGGGCTCGTAATTCATCAGCCACAGGTCAAGCGCGGCGATGAACGCGACCATCGCGCCCAGACCGATACTGATATGCATCGCCCTGGTGTGCGCAAAGCCCAGCGCCCAAGGGGACACCATCAACCAGAACTCCCAACAGCAAATTCAGCCATTCCTCCCAATTGGCAAATGCGACGACGGCAATAATCGACGTTGCCGCGATGACGGCGCCGCTGGTCCACAGGTCAACCCGCGCATCTTTGCTCGCATACGCAAACAGCCAGGGTGAGAAGAGCAGAACAAGCCCGAACACCAGATTGTAGAGGTCAAGAACGGATTCGCGACGCCATTTCATGGTAATCTCCCTCGGTGATCTCCCGTGCCGCCGTTCGGCGGGCGGCTCTGCATTTTAACTTTGCTTGCGACCCTGACGGGTTATTTTCCCGCCAGAGTCGATCAATTCATTCAAGCGCGTCGATGAATGACTTCCACGACCTTCTTGTCGCCGGGATTCACGATCAGCAATTTGCCCTTCACAAGTGCATAGTCGTAGGGTTTCAGCGCGGATACGCGCGATGCCAGATTGGTCGGCATTGATTTCAACGAGATATCATTCGGAACCGTCGTCCCGACCGAGGCCGCAAATCCGGCAGGCGCCGCTTGGCTGGTATCGAGTTTCCTGATGTCGTTCCAGGCGGTTCGCTGTTGCGAACGGGTGAGGGAGAGACTGTCCTTTGCCATGGGCTGCATAGCCGACGACGTCGACGTGTTCGACATGGCTTGATTGCTGGCTGCGGACGCCATTCCCATTCCAGATGCGAGTAGCGCAGCGGTTGCGACGGCGGTGAGGCGAAGTTTCATGGCGGTTCTCCTGATAGAGCCGCCCCCACGCTAGAAATCATCCAGCCGGAGAATGGTTTCGTTAAAGTTCGTTCAGGCCCTGCAGGGCAGGTACGACTTTTGGCTGATGGCTACATCACCCAAGCCGCGCGGCGCGTTCTTCGGTGGTCTTTTGAAAGCCCGTGTAGTCTGGCTCAAGCCGTGCTCGCGGCACCCTAAATGGAAAAATCCTTATTTTATCGGCATAACCCGTTTCAGCTCCACCTTCGAGCTCTCAGCGGGGACGCTTTTGGAACGAAAACCGCGTCGATCTGGTGAAGTGCGTCATCATAGGGGCGTCGGTTGACGCCGCCATAGTCGTAGAACACAAAGCCGTTCTGCGACATGAACTGAACCACTTCTCCGAACTCCGGGCCGCCCTCGTATAACGACGTGAACGAGGTTTCTATGACGATAGCGTCAAGGGAATTGATCGCGGTCCCCATGCCCTTGAGGGCCATCATTTCGGCTCCCTCAACATCAATCTTGCATACCGCCGGGCTCGCTATCTCGGGAAAAAGCTCGTCGAAATCTTTTCACTTCGACCTGGTACCGGTTGAGAAGGTTTGGATCCCCGACGTCTTTCAAAAAAGTCGCGTGAATGATCGTATCTCGCATCGCGATTTCCATCGTGCCGCTATTTTCGCCTAGCGCCACGTTGTGAATTGTTGCGTTCATCGCCTTTGCCAACTCCTTCATGTGGGGGAGTGACTCGCGCGTGGGGGTCCACGAGGTGGAAGTGCGCGTCGTGGAAATCCTTCGTAAAGCCAGAGCGTTCCGTAGGCCACGCCACGTCAATGACGGTTCGCGGCGACAGATTGTTCTTCTTGAGCATCGAAACGACGCGTTCCATGTTTCCGACATGGGCTTCGTGAATGACGACGTGGTTGAACCGCGACAAGGGTTTGTTTATTGCGCGTTTTAGCGAACCCAAGATTGATGATATCCTGCGGCCGGGCGCGGGAAAATCAGATTGAAACAAAATCCAGTCGCTTCCGGGGCAGTTCATTTAATTTTGAAAAACCAGATTTAATTGGGAAAACGGCTGCCAAGGCCCTATCAAGCAGCGATCTTCATTTCCGCCGCTGCCGTACCGCTCCGCGGCATCGGACGCGCAATAGCGCGGTGCGCTCAACTCCCAGCACACCCCGGCTCGGGGCCATTGCCGCGGCGGCGGGCGGCAGATGATCCAGCGGCGCAACATCCCGGAACGCAGCAGGTCCGGGAGGGTGGCTCGCACCCTTGTTTGTTCCCTTGCGCCGGGCCGCTAAGCCGCCTAATTGGGCGCCATCGCTCGCGTGAGCCGTCGTTTGAGGTCTTCCACCCCTTGGAATTCGCACCGGAATCTCCACCTGAAGTGCCGCCGGAGTTGCTTCCGCCGCCCCCGCGCGAACCGATCCTGACGCTGCCCGGCGCGCTCACGGCCTATGTCTTGTTGCTGGCGGTCATCCATCTGCGTGTGCTGCTACCGCCGGAGCTGGAAAACTGGACCATCGACGTCTTCGGCTTCATTCCAAAGCGCTACGATTCGACGCTGTTGGCGATCGACTTTCCCGGCGGCGAAGGGGCCAAGGTCTGGACCTTTGTGACCTATTCGCTGCTGCACGCCAATCTCAGCCATATCGGGTTCAACGTGTTGTGGTTGTTGCCGTTCGGCAGCGCGCTGGCGCGGCGTTTTGGCGCGATCAGATTCTTCCTGTTCATGGCGGTGACGGCCGCGGCCGGTGCGCTGGCGCATCTTGTCACCCATGAGCATGCGGTGGCGCCGATGATCGGCGCGTCGGCGTCGGTCTCCGGTGCGATGGCCGCCGCGATCCGCTTTGCCTTTGTGAAAGGCAGCTTCCTGTCGTTCAGCCGCGGCGACGCCGATGCCGCGGCCAAAGTCCCCGCGCTATCGCTGCTGCGTGCCCTGCGCAACGGCCGGGTGCTGGGTTTTCTCGGCATCTGGTTCGCCGTCAATATCATCTTCGGTGTCGGATCGATTGCCATCGGCGCCGAAGGCGCCAGCGTCGCCTGGCAGGCGCATATCGGCGGTTTTCTCGCCGGTTTGTTGTTGTTTTCGCTGTTCGACCCGGTGCCGCGCACCGCCGCCTATGCTGCGGATGCGTCGTCCTCCGACGTGTCGAACCGCGGCTGATCCTTGGCTTGCGGCGCAACGCGATTTAATCCATCATCTTGCCGATGCGGCACGGCTAGAACTCGCCGATGTGCTTTGGAGCATGATCCGGAAAGGTCAGAACCGGTTTTCCGAAAAGATCATGCTCAAACAAGAGAATGGACGACGAGCATGATTCAACCCTGTTGAACCATGCTCGAGCAAGCCGTGCTCGCCGAATGCGCTTGCAATGAAACCGGCGCTGAACTGTTGATTGAAGACTCAAGTGAACAAAGACTGCGCTCGTTCAAGGGCGCGATCGACTTCAGGGAGACGACAATGACGGTACGTGCGATTCTCGATTCCAAAGGTCATCAGATCCAGAGCGTCGAGCCGGACGCGAAACTTTCCACCGCCATCAAGGTTTTAGCGGAACGCAAGATCGGCGCCGTGTTGGCGATGAGCAAAGGCGGCATCGAGGGCATCCTGTCGGAGCGCGATATCGTGCGGGTGCTCGACGAGCGCGGTGCGGCGGTGCTCGATGAGCCCGTCAGCGCTGTCATGACGCGCAAGGTCATCAGCTGCAAGCCATCCGACACCGTCGCCGCGATCATGGAGATGATGACGCTCGGAAAGTTCAGGCATCTGCCGGTGCTTGAAGGCGACATGGTGGTCGGCCTGATTTCGATCGGCGACATCGTCAAATGGCGCGTGCGGGAATACGAGCACGAGCAGGAAGCGCTGCGCGAGTATATCAAGACCGCCTGACCCGGCGGTTCCGGCGCAGGCAAGCTCCCGGGCGATCAGGGCGCCTTGTCGAGTTCCGGAGGCGGCTCGACCGACCCCGGGGCGAGAATGTGGATCGCTTCCTGGATCGAGACGATGGCGCGCTCGGCGGCGCGCGCGCCATACGCGATCAAATCGTCGGCGCGGTGGAAATCAAACCAGCCGATTTGACCGACCCGGGGCGAAATCAACAGATCGGGCGGATCGCCGGCGAGGCGTGCGCGGGTGATGCGGTCCTGCATGATGTTGAAGGCATCGACCATGACGGTCGAGATGCCCGGCCGTCCGCCGCCACCGAAAAATTCGCGCTTCACGGTGCGTTCCGCGGAGAACAATCTGCCCAGGCCGCGTTTCGGCGGCGCAACCTCGATCACGGTCTCCGGCACCGGGGACGATGCGCCGTGGGAGTAGATCGTAGTGCTGTGCGTAAACACGTCGCTCGAGAGGTTGGCGGCGATCACGATTTCCGCCCCCAGCGCCCGTGCCGCCGACACTGGCACCGGATTGACCAGCGCGCCATCGACCAGCCAGCGGTCACCTACCAGCACCGGCGCGAATATCCCGGGTAGCGCATAGGAGGCGCGCATCGCGTCGACGATGCGGCCATGGGTCAGCCAGATCTCGTGGCCGGTCCGCACTTCGGTCGCCACGGTCGCAAACTTCAGCGGCAGGTCCTCGATCAGGGTCTGGCCGAGCGCGCCCTCAAGCTGCGTGGCGAGCTTGTCGCCGCCGATCAGGCCCGAGCCGTTGAGGCGGATGTCCAGATAGCCCAGGATATTGCGCGGCTGGAGGCTGCGCGCCCATTCCTCGAGCGCATCGAGTTGCCCGGCGGCGTAGGCGCCCCCGACCACCGCGCCGATCGAGGTACCGACCACGACGTTGGGAACGATGCCATGGGCGATCAGCGCCCTGACGATACCGATATGGGCAAAACCGCGGGCGGCGCCGCCACCCAGCGCCAACCCGATCACCGGCCGGCGGACGCTGTCGAGCCCCACCTTGCTGCTGCCGTTGGAGCCGTTTTGGCCGCGTCCGATCAAATTATCCAACACCGAAGGAAATCTCCTGGACGCACAAGGCTATCCGTTGCGGCTCGATCCCGCCAGAATGTACCACAAGCATGGTTTATGCTGCGGATGAGGGAGGGATTGTGGCGGGCAAACGATTCCCAAGAGCAACCTCCGGGCTCCCTGCAGGTTCCCGCGAACCTCCAACCGCAGTCTTGGAGGCTTGAATTTGCCGCGTTTTCAGTGAAAAGCATCCATCATGACGATCGGAAGTAACTGTCACAACGGATCGGGGTGCGGTGGACGCCCGCGCGCGGCGATTGTACTCGCGGCAGTGCTCGTCCTGGTGTTGCCCGTTCTTGTGATTCCTGTCTCGGTTTCGGCACAAATGTTTACCGATCGGCCGCCGCCGGTGCCGCCGGCATCGGTTCCGGAAGTCCCGGCAGGGCCGGCAATGAATCTGGCGCCGCCATCAGGTCCGGCTTCGCTGCCCAACCTGCCGGCGCCGCTGACGCAACCGTCCGCCGCGGCGGTGCCGCCGGTGGTCGCGCCCCTCGGCGCCGCGGCACCTGGCCAGGCGGTGCTGGCGCTGACGGCGCGTTACGGCAAGGATATGCCAATCATCAACAACGGACTGGTGTGGCGGGTGTTCTCGGACCGGCCCGACGAGTCCGGCACCTTCAAACTGGTCCGCGAGGATCACGGCGCGACGCCGAACATCGTGCTGCCGCCCGGCAACTACGTCGTCCACGTCGCGCTTGGGCTGGTCAGCGCGGTGCGGCCGGTGACGTTGAAGGCCGAGACCGACCGCGAATCCTTCCTGCTTCCGGCGGGCGGCCTGCGCATCGAAGGCCGCGTCGGCACGTCGAGAATTCCGCAGAACCAGATATCGTTCGCAATCTACAAGGGCAGCCAGTTTGAAGTCGGCGAGCGTGCTCCGCTGGTGCCGAACGTCGCCGCCGGCGACGTCGCGCTGCTGCCGGAAGGGATCTACTACATCGTTTCCAACTACGGCGATGCCAATTCCGTGGTGCGGTCGGATATCCGCGTTCAGGCCGGCAAGCTGACCGATGTGATCATCACCCATCGCGCCGCGGTCATCACCCTGAAACTGGTCAGCGACAAGGGCGGCGAAGCGCTGGCGAATACCGCATGGTCGGTGATCACGCCGGGCGGTGACGTCATCAAGGAATTGATTGGCGCATTCCCCAAGGTCGTGCTGTCCGAAGGCGAATATCGCGCCATCGCCAAGAACGAGGGCAAGGTCTACGAACGGCCCTTCAACGTCGTCAATGGCGTCGACGGCGAAGTCGAGGTCGTCGCGCGCTGATCGCATGCTTCAATGCGCGGACTTGGCCGGGCATCCATCGATCTTCATAAGAAGCATTTTTGAGAAATAACTTTTTGCCGCGGGTGCAGGCAGGTCTGCATCGTGCGCGCAAGGCAGGCCCGGCAACGACTGAACAACTGTCACAGTCACTAATGCGCACTAACCATCAGATGACTTAAAACCGTCATAATCGCTGGTTCGGCGGGCCCCACCGGTAAATTTTTACACCACATTAAGTCCGGTTGCGTTGGATACTTCGGGATTTGTTATGCGTTGTGGGGAATATCATGGTTGCCGCCAAAAGATCGTCGGGGAAATTCAATGCTGAAATGTTCGACGATGTCCCGGTTCTGCAGCGCAAGTGGCAAGCCGCGCTGCGGCCGGGCGAAACACTGCCCCGATATGAAGATGTGATGCTGGGAAGCCTCGGCCGGCTTGCCGATCATATCGCCCTGATCAAGGAAAACCATCAGACACTCGAAATATCGCGTACCGGCCGATACGTTCAGAAATGGCTGGGCGACGACCGCTGGGACATTCCCCTCAGTGCGCTATCGCCCGATTGCGCCACCGCACTCGGCGAAGCCGCGGCCAACGCGGTTGCGAACGGCCGTCCGCATCTCTCCGTCGCGCATTCCGTGCGCGATGGCCTGGTCCAGACCTACGATGTTCTGGCGCTGCCGACGTCGTCGCGCTGGGGCGGCATGCTGATCGGCGCCTATGTCAACGAGCGAGCGCCGCAATACAATCTGCTGGACGCGATTTTCTCGACGACCGACGAAGGTGTGCTGTCGCTGGCGGCGATACGAGATTCCGGTGGGCAGCCGTTCGACTTCCAGATCGTGCACCACAATCAGGGAGCGTCACGGCTGCTCAAGGTGCCATCGATCGACCTGCAGTGGCGTCGGCTCAGCGCGGGAGGAAATCTGCTGTGTTCGCCGGAGGTACTCGAACGTCTGTTCAGCGTCATCAAGAGCGGCAACCGCGATCAGTTCGAGATCGACAGCGACGATCGTAACCTGAAGCTGGGCGCAACGGCATTTGGCGACATTCTCTCGTTGACCGTTTCCGATGTCACCACGCTCAAGCGGCGTGAAGCGTCGTTCCGGCTGCTGTTCGACAACAACCCGATGCCGATGTGGGTGTTCGACGCCGAGACGATGGGTTTTCTCAGCGTCAACGACGCAGCCGTGCAGCACTACGGATACAGCCGCGCGACGTTCCTGCGCATGAAGCTTCCGGAGATCTGGCCCAGAGACGAATGGGTGAGCCACTCCGAGGCATTGCAGCAGATCGGCGATGCCTATCACTCCAGCCGCAACTGGCGGCATATCAAGGCCGATGGCAGCGAGATCCATGTGCTGACATTTGGACGGCGGGTGATGTTCGAAGGACGCGACGGCTACCTCGTCGCCGTTGTCGACATCACCGAGCGGCACAAGGCCGAGGCCCGGATCGCCCATATGGCCCATCATGACGGCCTGACAAATCTGCCGAACCGGGAACGTTACCAGGATCGTCTCGGGCAAGCCCTTGAAGAGGGGCAGTCCGGAAACAAGCGTGTGGCGGTCCTGTGCGTCGATCTCGACCTGTTCAAGAACGTCAACGATTCGTTCGGTCATCCGATGGGGGATCGCCTGCTGAAGGCGGTGGCTGACCGCTTGAGGTCGGAGGTTCGCGGCAACAATCTGGCCGCCCGGCTTGGCGGCGACGAGTTTGCGGTGATCCTGGCCTCCGATGTCTCGCCGAACGAGGTCAGCGACCACGCGGCCCGGCTGATCCAGATATTGAGCGCCAGTTATGACATCGACGGTATCGAAGTTGTGATCGGCGCCAGCATCGGCATCGCGCTTTCGCCCGGCGACGGCACGACGTCCGAGGAACTGATGCGCAACGCCGATATGGCGCTGTACCGGGCGAAATCCGACGGAGGCGGCGTTCACCGGTTTTTCGAACGGGAGATGGACCGGCTGGCGCAAAAGCGCCGCGACATGGAAATGGATCTGCGGCACGCTTTCGCCAGTGGCGAGTTTGAACTTCATTATCAGCCGCTGGTGGACATCGCCGCCGACCGGATCAGCGGCTTTGAATTGCTGTTGCGCTGGCGGCATCCCGAAAAGGGCATGATCTCGCCGGCGGATTTCATTCCGGTCGCCGAAGATATCGGATTGATCGTCGCGCTGGGCGAGTGGGTCCTGCGCGAAGCCTGCACCGAGGCAGCGAAATGGCCTGACAACGTCAAGGTCGCGGTCAATCTATCTCCGGTGCAGTTTCGCAGCCGCAACCTGGTCCAGGTGGTGATCTCGGCGCTGGCGCATTCCGGATTGTCGCCCTTGCGGCTCGAGCTTGAAATTACCGAATTGCTGTTCCTGGCGGAAACCGAAGCCAATCTGGCGATCCTGCATCAGTTGCGAGAGCTTGGCGTAAGCATCTCGATGGATGATTTCGGCACCGGGTATTCCAGCCTCAGCTATCTCAGGAGCTTTCCGTTCGACAAGATCAAGATCGATCGCTCCTTCATCAAGGACATTGCGGAGCGCTCCGATTGCGTTGCGATCGTGCGAGCGATTTCCGGCCTTGGCCGCAGCCTGAACATCACGACGACGGCGGAGGGCGTGGAAACCATCGGCCAACTCGACTGGCTGCGTGCCGAAGGCTGCAATGAGGTGCAGGGATTCCTCTTCAGCGCGGCAAAACCTGCGGCCGAGGTTCAGGCATTGCTGTCCAGGTTTGGCCAGCGCGCCTCGCAGGCGGCGTGAATACTCACTCGTCATGCCCGGACTTGATCCGTGGTCTGCGCAAGGCAGACCACTATGCCCGGCAATGACGACGCTTGCGCGACGACCTCAAAACCGCGTCACGATGTCAGCGAGCGCCGGACGCGGACGGTCTTCGCCGGGCTTCGAGGGCGTACCGATATGGATGAAGCCGGCGAGCTTTTCGTCCGCCTTCACTCCAAGCCCGCTGAGCACATCGCGATCGAACGCGAACCAGCCGGTCAGCCAGTTCGCGCCGTAACCGAGCGCGGTCGCCGCGGTGACGATGTTCATCGCGCTGGCGCCGGCGGACAATTCCTGTTCCCACGACGGCACCTTGGGATGCGGCCTGGTAAAACTGACCACCGCAATCACCAGCGGCGCATCCATCAACCGGCGCTTTTCGATCTCGATCTCGGCTGACGACGCCGCAAGATTTTTCCTGGCGAACACCTGCGCGATCACCTCGCCGGCGCGCGCACGCGCATCGCCTTCGAACACGATAAAGCGCCACGGCGTCAGCTTGCCATGATCGGGGACCCGTGCGCCGATGGTCAGGATGGTTTCGAGCTCCGCAGGCGAGGGGCCAGGACCGCTCATCTCGCGCGGCTTCACCGAGCGGCGGATCTTCAAAAGGTCGATAGCATCAGGCAAGGGACAGTCTCTTTCACGGGATTGAATTTGGCATCGCATAGCACGCGACGCGGCAGCCCACGAGGCCGTAAAGCCGTGTTTAGACCGATTGTGATCAGGGCCTGCGTGCTGTCGGCTTCGCCGCCGCCATGCCAGCTATGCAATTGATGCTGCCGATCATGTTCGGCCCGTACTGGACGAAGCCCGTCACTGTCGTCGGCGAGTGAGGCGCTGTGATCGGCAGATAGATATAGCAGATGGTGCCGTCAACGGGATCGCGCAGGCGCTGGATGACGGTATCCTGCAAGGGACCGGCGAATTGCCGCTCGAGCACCATCTTGGGAAGCTTGGTCCATTGGTCTGACGGCTGGAACGACGGCGGCGCCGGTTGTGCGGGTTGTTGTTGCGCGCGTGCGTCACGGGCCGGCGCGATCACGATCAGCGCCGCAAACGCGGCGCAGGTGAGGGTACCTGGAAAGGCGCGCGCCAGGGTGCGGGCGGTGTGGAGCATGCGCAAGTTTCTAGCCCACTCAGAATTCAACCGCCATACCGGCGCGGCCGATATGTTCGCTGCCGCCGCCATTGGAATAACTGCCGTATACAACCGTCGGGAGCGCGAAGTTCAAGCGGTGCGAAACGCCGACGCCGATGCCGGTCTCTCCGTGATAAAAGCCCGTATTGAGAGCGAAAGTGGTTTTGCCCGGCGCCGAAGGCATCAGCACCGGCGCTACCGCGACCGCAGCGACAATGCCGCGCCGCGCTTCCTGCTGATTGGCGGTGATTTCGTTCTGCAGTCCGCCGACCTGCGACTGGAAGCTCGCCACCGTCGACTGCAGTTGCCCGACATTCACCGCGTCGGTCGGATTGATGCCGGCGGCAACGTTGGTCAGCCGTCGCTCGTTGCCCGCCGAGCCGAACGAAACGGTATTGGCGGCGGTGTTGGTCGAGCCGGAGCCGATCGCGACCGAGTTAGCCGCCGTTGCCGAGGCGTTGGTGCCGAGGGCTGCGGAATTGGCGCCGGTCGCAACCGCACCGTCCCCGAACGCCGCGCCGCCATTGCCGGCGGAGGCGCCGTTGCCGACCGCGACCGACCCGGTGGCCGAAGCGTTGGTGCCGATCGCGATGGCGTTGGTGCCTGTCGATGACGAGTTGAAGCCGAGTGCGATGGCGCCGGATTGCGTTGCCTGGGAATTGGTGCCGATCGCGAGGGCGTTGGCGGCGCTGGCCTGCGCATTGGCGCCGACCGCGACCGAATCGGTTCCCGTGGCATTGGCCGCGGGCGCGCTGGAGTTGGTCTTGAAATAGGGCGAACTGCCGCCGCCAAGGCCCGCGACCGTTGCCTGCAGATTGGCGAGGCTGGTGCCGTAGCCGGAAAGGCTGGCATCGACGGCTGCGAAAGCCGCGCCGATGTTGTTGTAGGCGCTGCCGCTGATCGTGTAGCTCGGCGCCGTGAACACGCCGCCGGCGTCGAGCGTCGAGCCGCCGCCAAACGTCGCGGCAAGCCGCTGGTTCATGGTCGAGATGTCGGCACTGCTGGAGCTGAGCCCGGTGCTCAGCGCATAGAGCTGACTGCCGTTGACGGCGTCGGTGCTGGCCGCAGAAATCGTGCCGGCGGCAACATTGACGATCTTGCGTTCGTTGCCCACCGAGCCGACCGACACGGTATTGGCGACGGTGGCGACCGAGTTGGCACCGAGCGCGACCGAATTGGCCGCACTGGCGCTGCTTCCGGTGCCCAGAGCAGAACTTGAGGTACCAGATGCGGATGCGTCGTTGCCCAAAGCCGAACTATTCGAGGCAAGCGCAGCGCTGAACGGACCGACGGCAACGCTGTTTTTCGCAGTCGCATTGGCACCGGCACCGAGTGCGGTTGCATAATTTCCGCTCGCATAGGCATTGGCGCCGAGGGCCGTGGCACTGTTGGTGGCGCCGGAGAGGGTGTCGACATGTGCGCCGTTGCCGATGGCAATGCCGTTCGCCGCCGCCGGATCGACGTAGGCCGCGAAGCCATTGCCGGTGTTGAGGTTGCCGCCGATGGCGATGGAATTGGCGCCGTTAGCCTGCGCATTCATGCCGGACGAGACGCTATAGGCACCGCTTGCAACGGCCGACATGCCGAAGGCGGCTGCGCCCGTCGCACTTGCGGCGCTGTTGTAGCCGAACGCCATGGCATCGGCGGCGCTCGCATTAGCGAGGGTGCCGAACGCGAGCGCCTGGGATTGGCTGGCGACGGATTGAATGCCGAAGGCGATGGCGCCGTCGCCGGTTGCCGCCGCGTTTGCTCCGAAGGCCGCGCTGTTGAGACCGGTCGCGCTGGCATTGTAGCCAAGAGCGATGTTGTCAGCTTGGGTGCCTTGGGCGTCCGCGCCGATCGCCACGCTGGCAACGCCGGAACTTATGGCGCCGAAGCCGAAGGCCACGCTGGAATCGCCGCTGGCCGTTGCGCCGCTGCCGCAGGCCACCGCGGAGGCGCCGGTCGCGGTCGCGCCATCGGCGCCTGCGCTGGTGTTTGCGCAGACGAATTGCGCCTGCGCCGGGCGGGGCGCAAAGCCGAGCGCCAGCACGGCCCCGAGCATCGCGGCAGCGGCGACGGCGCGGCCCGAGATCCAGGCGGGACGGATACCTTCCGCTCCGCCTGCGCCCGCCCTCAGGCCCACCGCCATCGTACGTCCCCAAATTCCACTTCCAATCCTCGGCATTTCCGCGGTTTTGGCAGGGTGGGCAATTGTGGAAATTTGGGTGGATCGGTAATAACGTGAGCGAGTCAGAATCGGCGCTACAACGGGTATTTGCGGTCGGAATGTCTGAAGCGGAACTGCATTCCGATGTGATCTCTGGCTTGCGCGGCCGTAGCGGTTTTCAGGCCGCGGTGCGGACGGCGGCGCACGGCACCGTTGCGCTCTATCGCGGCAACCGCGTGCTCAATTCATTGATGAATGACCGCGCCCGGGCGCTGTTTGGCCAGGTTGCGCTCTATCTGCATTTTCGAGGCGCGCCGGGACTGACCGTGGGCGCCATGAAAGAGCTCTGCGTCCAGCTCAGGCTCTGCAGTCCGGGGCGTTGCGAGGCCATGCTGACGCTGATGCGCACTGCCGGTTTCTTCCGCACCGCGCCGCACGCGGACAGGCGGCGGCGGCTATTGGTCCCGACCGAAAAATTGATCGCCTTGCAGCGCGAGCGCTGGGCCGCCCATCTCGAGGCGATGCGTCTCGTCATGCCGAAGGCGGAACGGTACTGTGGCGCGCTTGGCGACGAGATTTTCGTCGGAGCCTTTGTCATATCGCTGGTCGAGAAATTCATCGCCGGCTTTCGCGTGCTCGACCACGCGCCCGCGCTTGAAATGTTCGCCGAACGCAACGCCGGTGTCGTGATTTTGTTCAGCCTGGCGTTGGCCGGCCCGGCGGACGGTCCATTTCCTCCCACGGCGCCGGTGCCGCTTTCGATCAATGCGCTGGCGACGATGTTTTCGGTGTCGCGCAAGCATGTTCTGACATTGTTGCGTGATGCCGAAGCGCAAGGCCTGCTGGCGCGTGGAGGTCCGGTGAAGGACGAGATCACCCTGCTGCCGCGCGCCCGCGAAGGTCTTGAAATGCTGTTTGCGACGATGTTCCTCTTCCTGGCGCAATGTGCCGAGGATGGTCTGCGCGCGCGCGAGGCCATCACGCCCTCGGCCGCGCTGGCGGGTTGAAGCCGCTACGCGGCCGCGTTCGCCCGTTTCACGTCCGGCGGCGTGGCTTCCTCGACCAGTGCCGCGATCGCTTCGTCCGTCGGCAACACTTTTTGCCCGTCGCTTCCTAATCTCCGGATCGAAACCGAATGCGTTTCGGCTTCCTTCTTGCCGACCACCAGCAATGCCGGGATTTTCGCCAGCGAATGCTCGCGGACCTTGTAGTTGATCTTCTCGTTGCGCAGATCGATCTCGACGCGCAAGCCGGCGCGCCGCGCCGCCGCCGCGACCACCTTGGCGTATTCGTCGCCTTCCGATGTGATGGTGGTGACGACCACTTGCACCGGCGCCAGCCAGAGCGGGAAATTGCCGGCAAAGTGCTCGATCAGGATGCCGATGAAGCGCTCCATCGAACCGCAGATCGCGCGATGCACCATGACGGGGGTTTTCTTCGAGCCGTCGGCATCGATGTAGAACGCACCAAAGCGTTCCGGCAGGTTGAAGTCGACCTGCGTGGTGCCGCATTGCCAGTCGCGACCGATGGCGTCGCGCAGCACATATTCGAATTTCGGGCCGTAGAACGCGCCTTCGCCGGGATTGATCGCAGTCTTGATGCGATGGTTGTGGCCTTGCGCCTCGATCTGCGAAAGCACCGTCGCCATCACGCGCTCGGCGTGATCCCACATCTCGTCGGTGCCGACGCGCTTTTCCGGTCGGGTCGAAAGTTTGACCGTAAGATCGCCCTCGAAGCCGAAATCCGAATAGGTCGACAGGATCAGGTCGTTGATCTTGAGGCATTCGTCGGCAAGTTGTGCCTCGGTGCAGAACACATGCGCGTCGTCCTGCGTAAAGCCGCGCACCCGCATCAGCCCATGCATCGCGCCTGACGGTTCATAGCGGTGCACGACGCCGAATTCCGCCAGCCGCAGGGGCAGGTCGCGGTAGCTTTTCAGACCATGCTTGAAGATCTGCACATGGCCGGGACAGTTCATCGGCTTCAACGCGAACCAGCGCTTGTCTTCGGCCTCGTCGCCGGCGGATTGCGCGGCGAACATGTTCTCGCGATACCAGTCCCAATGGCCGGAGGTTTCCCACAGCACCTTGTCGAGGATCTGCGGCGCGTTGACCTCGTCGTAATCGCCGGCGAGCCGGCGGCGCATATAGGCGACCAGCGCCTGGAAGATGGTCCAGCCCTTGGCGTGCCAGAACACCACGCCGGGACCTTCCTCCTGGAAGTGAAACAGGTCGAGCTCGCGGCCGAGCTTGCGGTGGTCGCGCTTCTCAGCTTCCTCGATCTGTTTCAGATACGCGTCGAGCTCTTCCTGTTTGGCGAACGCCGTGCCGTAGATGCGCGTCAGCATTGGATTGTTGCTGTCGCCGCGCCAATAGGCGCCCGCGACCTTCATCAATTTGAAGGCGTTGCCGATCTTGCCGGTCGACGTCATGTGCGGCCCGCGGCACAGATCGAACCAGTCGCCCTGGTAGTAGATCTTGATCGGCTCGTCGCCGGGAATGGCGTCGACCAGTTCGACCTTGAAACTCTCGCCCTTGTCGCGAAACACCTGCTTGGTCTTTTCTCGATCCCACACATCCTTGGTGAAGGGCCTGTCGCGCGCGATGATCTCGCGCATCTTCTTTTCGATCGCCGCAAAATCTTCCGGCGTGAACGGCTCGTTGCGGAAGAAGTCGTAATAGAAGCCGTTCTCGATCACCGGGCCGATGGTGACCTGCGTACCTGGCCATAGCGTCTGCACGGCTTCCGCGAGCACATGCGCGGCGTCGTGCCGGATCAGCTCCAGCGCGCGGGCGTCGTCGCGAGCGATGAATTCGATTTTCGCGTCATGCTCGATGGGATCGGCGAGATCGACGACCACGCCGTCGAGCGCCATCGCCACCGTGCGCTTGGCCAGCGACGGCGAAATGCCCTTGGCGATATCGAGGCCGGTGATGTGTTTTGTGAATTCGCGCTTGGCGCCGTCGGGGAAGGTGAGGGCGATCTTGTTGGATTCGACCGGCTTCAGATTGCTGAGGCTGTATTGGAATCCGGACGCGGGCTTGGTCTTGTCGTCAGGCATGGCGGTCTCCTGTGGCTCACTCCTGCGAACGAGCGCAGGTAAGCGGGAAACAGCGGTATAGCAGGGGATTCGCGCGGTGCAATCCGGCCCCGCGAGAAAAATTGGCGCGGCACGGCAGCCGCGCCGCGCTTTTTTGAAACAGCGCGCTTCTCGAATTAGCGTTGCCCCGGCTCTTTCATTCCGTGCCGGTGTGTTCTACATGCGATTGCATGAAAAACCTGCCCGAAGGTTCCCGCGCCGGACGCCGTTTCGCTCCCACCGCGCTGATGTTCGGGAATATCGTCACCGGCTGTTCCGTGCTGGCGCCGGCGGGCATGTTGATCGAACTGTCATCGGACCTCGGCGTCACCGTCCGCACCGCCGGACTGCTGATCACCTTCGGCGCCGCGGTGCTGTGCATCGGCTCGCCGCTGACGGCATGGCTGACCAGCCGGATCGAGCGCCGTACCTTGCTGACGGCGACACTTGCGGTGCTGGCGCTGACCAACGCCGCATCGGCGCTGGCGCCTGACTACACGACGCTGCTGGTCATTCGCCTGATCATGCTGGCGATCGGCGCGCTCTACACGCCGCAGGCGGCCGGCACCGCCGCTCTCATCGTGTCACCGGAAAAGCGCGGCAGCACCATCGCCTATGTATTCCTCGGATGGTCGCTGGCTGCGGCGATCGGCCTGCCGCTGATTACGTTTGTCGCGAGCCGGTACGGCTGGCGTGCGGCCTATGGCGGCATCGGCGGGCTCGGCGCATTCTGTTTCGTGCTTCTGGCGTGGCGGCTGCCAGGGGGACTGCTGGGTGCCCGGGTGGATCTCAAGACCTGGATCGATGTCGGGCGTAACCGGATGATCCCTGTGCTGCTGTCGATCACGACGCTGCAGATGTCGGGACAGTTCGTCGTGTTCACCTTCATGGGGCCGCTGCTGACGAAACTGACGCATGCCGGCCCGGACGCGGTGGGGCTGGTATTCGCGCTCTATGGCGGGTTCGGCCTGATCGGAATCACGATTGCCACCCGCATCGTCGATTCCTGGGGCGCCTACAAGACCTCCTTGACGTTCACGATCCTGATGCTGATCGGCGTCGGCGGATGGGCCCTGAGCGCCGGCAACTATGCGCTGATGGCCTGCTCGGTGGCAATCTGGGGCCTGGGATTTGCCTCGACCAATTCGATGCAGCAGGTGCGGCTGGTCGCCGCGGCGCCGGCGCTGGCGTCGGCATCGGTGTCGCTCAACACCGCGGTGCTCTATGTCGGGCAGGCCGTGGGTTCGGCGATCGGCGGCGTGCTGTATGCACGCGATCTGCTTCATGATGCGGGATACGTCGCGGTGGCCTTTATCGCCCTGGCACTGGTGACACTGATCACCACGCGCGGTTTCTCCAAAACGCACAACCAATAGAAGCCAAGCGCGTTGGAGCGAAACGCTATCGGCTGGAGGGGGAGCCCGCGCTTGCGGCGACCCGGGTCAGCGCCGGCGTCGATGCCATCTTGACCAGCACTTCCTTGACGGGATTGCGGGTCCAGGCGTGGGTGACGTAATCGCGATGTCTTACGCCTTCCGGCGTCTCGACGAACACCACGCTGCCGGGCCGCAGGGGCTCGTCCATATTCTGGGATATCGCGATGCCTTTTTCCCGCAGCATCTGCATCAGCTCGTGGTCGTGCCGCGCGGTGTAATGCGTATAGGAACTGACGAAGAAGCCGGTGCGGTTTTTCTCGATCCATGACGCAAATTTGTCCAGCTCGCCGTACACCGCATCGAGCAGGAAGACGCCGCGCACGCGATCGCCGAGGCCGCCGACTTCGAGGCTCCAGGCCGTCGGCACAAAGCCGCCGCTGTAGCCGACGATGACAACAGGCAAATTGGCGAAGGCCTTGGCCGCAGTGGGATCGCCGTAGAGATCAGCGAGGTGATCGGCCGAACTCGTCGATGAAGCGCTTGAGGCCGCCCGGCTGCCAGAATTTGCCGGCGCTGGAATCGGCGGCATCGACCGCAAGCTGCGGAGCCAGCAGCACGGCATTGACGCCGGAGTCCGAAATCTGTTGCGGCACCAGCTGCCGGTCGCGCACGTCGCGCGCCAGCGTTGCGCCGTTGCCGTGGAAGAACACCACGATCACGCCCGGCTTGCGGATGTCGAAATTCTCCGGGACATGCATCAGGACGCGGTTGTCGTTGAAGGTCTCGTCCTGCCAGAGCACCCGGCCGCTGTAGCTGCGGTGGCCGCGACGTTCGCCGTTCGAAACGTTCAGGAACGGCTGGTCGGTGCGGGGATTGTTGCCGAAATAGGGGAAGGCCGAGGATTTCAGGCTGACCAGGGTGGTCTGATCTTCACGCGGTGGCCGCTGATAGGGGACCGTCGGTGCCAGTGACGCCACCCGGTAGGACGCGGGGGCGGGAGCTGCCTGCGCCGTGCGTGTCACGGACACGTCGTTGTTGAGCTGACGCTGTTCCAGACTTTCACTGGCGGTCGGGAAGCGATCCCTGAATTGAGGTTTTGGGAAGCGATCGTCGAAATTGTCGCCCGCCGACCCCTGAGCATTGGCCGCAAGCGTGCCGGCGCCGGGTGCCTGTCCGCATTGGACGAGGATGAATGAGAGCGGTACGAACACAGACAGAATGGCGATCCAGCGCGTGGCCTGGGGTCGGACACGCTGCGCTGCGCCTGGCAATCTCGCCCGGCCCGCACGCTCACATGTTCCAGCTTTCGGAGTAGCTCCGACCATCCCCCACTGCCCCAATATCCGCCGTCAACCGGCGTATGTCAGTTCGCTAGTGTTGCGACGACGTTAACTCTCCGGGAAATCTTCCCACTCCCGGGAATGAGCCAGACAACACAAAATCGTGTCCTGATTGTGGGCCGTGACCTTTCTTTTCGCAGTGACAAAGCCATCTGAGGCTGCCGGTCCGCTCGAATAGTATCATGATACCAAATTGCTTCAGGATTTAAATCATTGTTAACATTGCTTGAATTGGCTGGGGCAATCTGCACGATGAAAAAATCAGGGGCATGACGCCCCGAAGCGTGGGCTGACATGGCGGCACTGGAAACGGAAAGCGCGGCATGGCCCGGCCGGCTGCCCAGCGGCGGCCCCACGGTGTCGGTGGTCGTGGCGGCCTCTATCGTCGTCGCCGACATGGTGGGCGTCGGCGTCTTCACCAGCCTCGGCTTTCAGGTCAAGGATATCCCCTCGGGCTTTGCGATCCTGCTGCTATGGACGGTCGGCGGCATCGTCGCGCTATGTGGCGTGTTCTCCTACGGCGAACTCGGCGCGATGTTTCCGCGTTCCAGCGGCGAATACAATTTCCTGAGCCGGGCCTTTCATCCGGCTTTCGGATTTCTGGCGGGCTGGGTGTCGGCGACGGTCGGCTTCGCCGCGCCGGTGGCGTTGGCCGCGATGGCCTTCGGCGAATACGGCAAATCGGTACTGCCTGGCGCTCCGCCGCTGGCGCTCGCGGTCGGCGCGGTCTGGCTGGTGTCGATCGTGCAACTGACCGGCGTGCGGCACTCCAGCACTTTTCAACTGGTATCGACCATTTTGAAGGTCGTGCTGATCGTGGCATTCCTGATTGCGGGGTTTGTCGTGGGCACGCCGCAACCTGTTTCGTTTGCGCCGCACGTTTCCGACTTCGGCTATGTTACCAGTGCACCATTCGCGATCGGGCTGGTCTTCGTGATGTATTCGTTTTCGGGGTGGAATGCCGCGACCTACATCATTGGCGAGATGCACATGCCGCAGCAGAACCTGCCGCGCGCGATGCTGGCGGGGACGCTGATCGTGCTTTTGCTGTATGTCGCACTGAACGCGGTGTTTCTCCACACCACGCCGATCGGCAAGCTGTCAGGGCAACTCGATGTCGCGCGCATCGCCGGCAGCACCATCTTCGGTGAAATCGGTGGACGCATCGTCGGTGCGATGATCTGCGTCGGGCTTGTATCTTCGATCAGCGCGATGATGTGGATCGGCCCGCGTGTGATGATGACCATGGGCGAGGATATCCCGGCCTTGGCGGTGTTCTCCCGAAAGTCAGCACAGGGGGCGCCGGCCTACGCCATTCTTTTTCAGCTCGCGGTCGCCAGCCTGATGCTGTTCACCCGCAGTTTCGAAGCGGTGCTGGATTTCATCCAGTTCGCGCTGCTGTTCTGCTCCTTCTTCACGGTACTTGGCGTCATCAAGCTGCGGATCACGAAGCCCGATTTGCCGCGTTCCTACCGCGCCTGGGGATACCCGCTCACCCCGGTCATTTTCCTGCTCGTGACGCTGTTCATGATGTATTATCTCGTGACGGAACGGCCATTGCAGTCGTCTCTGGGTGTTTTGATTATGTTTTCAGGGCTTTTGATTTACGCCATTTTCCGCAAGCGGACCGATGCGGATTCTGCGACCGTATCCCTGGGCCGCCAATCAGGTTGCGAATAGAGATGCGTCAACCGTTGAAAATTGCAGCACTCGCCGCCGCCATGCTGTTTGCGCTCGCGCTGCCCGGACGCGCCGCCGAAACCGTGACCGCCAATGACACGGCGCGTTTCCTGGCGGGAATGCCGCCGTCGGCGGAATCGCCGCTGACGCCGCTGACCAAAGATCCGGCGTGGCAGCACCACGCCAAATTCCTCGATAGCGCGTTCGCGCAGCTCGAGCAGCGCCAGCTTTCGAAAATCCGGAGCTGGGCCGACGCCAATCTGGCGGCGCCGCAGCCGACCATGTTCTACATGTTCAGCGGTCCGGACTTCCTCTACGCCAACGCGTTCTATTCCAAGGCCACGACCTATGTGCTGAGCGCGCTCGAGCCGCCGGGATCGGTCCCCGATCTGACGAAGTTGCCGCCCGGCGGCCTCGGCGCGGCGCTCAATAATGTCGAACATTCGATGGGTTCGATCCTGAATTTCAGCTTCTTCATCACCAAACTGATGAAGCTCGACCTGCGGGCCGGGCAGCTCAACGGCACCTTGCCGATCCTGTATGTATTCCTGGCGCGCTCGGGAAAGACCATTCGCAACGTCAGTCCGGTCGCGCTTGACGGCAAGGGCGCGGCGTATTTCGCTAACGAAAATGCCGGCCGGAATGCAACGCATGGGGTGCGGATCGTGTTCGCCGGCGGCGATGGCGAGCAGAAAACGCTGTATTATTTCTCGACCGATCTTTCCAACAGCGGCGTCAAAAGCTCGGGCTTCCTGAAGTTTTGCGAAACGCTGGCGCCCGGCAACAGCCTGCTCAAGAGCGCATCCTATCTGCTGTACGCCGAAAATTTCTCCACGGTGCGCGATTTCATCCTCGCTAACAGCGCCACCATTATCCAGGACGATTCCGGCATTCCGCTCGAGGATTACAATCCCAGGAAATGGCGGTTCTTTCCGTTCGGCCGCTATGCCGGTCCGATCGCGGAATTCCCCGGCAGATACCAGCCGGCCTATGCCGAGCTTTTCAGGCGCAGCCAGCCGATGGATTTCGGCATAGGCTACCGATGGCGGTCGTATGAATCCAACCTGCTATTATCGGTCAAGATTCCCGCCGAAGGTGCGGGGAGTGTTGATGCGACGCCGGTCGAACCGTCTTCGCCGACCGCCACGCGCGCCAAGCGACCGCAAGATGGGGTGGATTCCGGGCGTTCTCCATAATCACGGCGTGTCGGCAGCAGGCTTGAGCCCGCCTCATTGTCTACCATCGAACGCTTTGGCTTGGCACGATAAAGCTTGTGATCCGCGGTGCTGAAGGACGTTCACTGAAAAAGTGCCAAGCCGCGATGATGAAAATAACAAGGGCCAGTGCGGCGAATAAATCGATCTGCCTGGGATCGTGACCCCCGTGGCTGTTTTTCCAGCGCATCGTTGATGCCCTCCCTGGAAGACATCAAACCAATAGGGTCGCGCGATTTCGGTTCCACGTGGCGGCAATGCGCATTTCGTATCAAAGCGGGTGCGGCAGAGCAAAGTCTCAAGGGCCGTTGACGCCGCGCCAGCGCCCGAACCGCCACGGCAGATACCACTGCGCGCCCGCTGGCTTGGTCAGCGGC
The DNA here is from genome assembly GCA_963811915.1 of uncultured Alphaproteobacteria bacterium. Taxonomy (GTDB): domain Bacteria; phylum Pseudomonadota; class Alphaproteobacteria; order Rhizobiales; family Xanthobacteraceae; genus Bradyrhizobium. Next base: position 91,597 of record CAWETC010000008.1, on the reverse strand, counting down.
ACATTGTCGATTCCGGAAGTGCCCCAGGGCTGGCAGCGCAACAGTCGCGCCAGTGTCATCCAGCCGCCGCCCCATAATCCGAAACGCTCGATCGCCTCGTCGCCATAGACCGAGCAGGTCGGCAGATGCCGGCAATTGTAACCGACCAGCGGCGACAGCGTGTGGCGATAAATCCAGATCATCGCGCGCCCTGCATTGCGCGGCAGGCGTCGCACCGCACCGGCGCAGTTGGGACAGTACGAATATTTCATGGGAGCGAAGCTCATTATTGGGCCGTCATTTGCAAGGTTCCGATGCATGGAACCGGTTCAGCGATGCATTTTGGTGTCACGTCCCCAAAATATCGCCTTCATGTCGGAGCACTGCAGCAAATGTTAATGGACGCATGGGTCAGGCGGAGTTACCTTTTTCATAACGCCCGTATGACGGAATCATATGGCGTTGAGATGGAACCGTTGCCAGTGCTCGTATCTGGGGGCTTGGGGAAGGAACCAAATTGAGGCTCGTGAGGTCGCTTGATCTTCGCGGCTGGGCGCTGCTTGGCGCCGCAGCCATTTTTATTGCTCTGAGCGGCGCCGTGGCGACGCTCGGCAGTTCGGCACATGCTGCTGCCAGCCTCGAAGAGCGCAAGCTGCCGATGCACTTCAACTGGATCGCGTGCCAGCCGAATTGCCGGGGCTGGGTCAGCGCAGTCGGAATCGTGACCGCGGATAGCCCGAAGGAATTTGACGAATTCGCGCGCGGGCGCGAACTCAAAGGCACCACCATCGTGCTGGATTCCAGCGGCGGTTCGGTCAACGATTCGATCGCGCTCGGACGGCGCTGGCGTGCGCTGGGAGCGCTGACCTCCGTCGGCATCAGCGTGCAGGATCACACCGCGCAGGGCGAGCGACCCCGCGTGTTGCCCGAGGCCTATTGCAAGTTGATGTGCGTGTTCCTGCTGCTGTCGGGCAAGACCCGTTACGTGCCGGTGTCCGCGCATGTCCGGGTGCATCAGATCTGGATGGGGGACCGTGCCGACGATCCCAAGGCCGCCAGCTACACCGCGCAGGATATGATGATCGTGGAACGCGATATCGGCCGGCTCGCCAAATACACGTTCGACATGGGCGGCGCGGGTGACCTGTTGTTGCTGGCACTGAACGTGCCGCCATGGGAAGATCTGCACGAACTGTCGCCGGCCGAATTGCGGCTGACTAACCTCGTGACCACCGATGCGGTCGCCGAGGTGCTGCCGCGTAACGATGGCGTTGCCAGCTCAGTGCCGGTCGCCACGTTGCAACCAAAGGCAGTGCAGGATCGCTTTGTCAGCAGCACGGCGGACAACGAACCGGTCGTGCCGCCCGTGAAATCGACCAAGACCGCCGAGGCAGTGGTTCCGACAGGCGGCGTCACGACGGCGATGCCGGCGAAGTAGCCGCGGCAAAACTGCGAGGGCTGAGATTGCTCCTCATAGTGACGAGGCGCACTCCCGGCCGCGCTGCGGTGTCCGGTGCGCGTCTCGAATCATGAGAACACGCGTTCCTCCTCATCCTTCGAGGCGTGGCCGAGGCCCGTTCCTCCAGCGATGCGATAGCGCTCACGCAGGGGATGAGGACATCGCCGAAGCCGGCTGTTGACTCTTCGCCTCGATCTGGCCGATCGCGTCAACCACGGCGTCGAAGGTCAGCATCGTCGAGGCATGCCGCGCCTTGTAGTCGCGCACCGGCTCAAGCAGGGCGATATCGGCCCATTTGCCCTGCGGCGGGCTGCCGTTTTCCTTAAGCATCTTGCGGACGGTTTCGCGCAATTCGCGCAATTCGCTGGCCGTGGAGCCCACGACATGGCTTGCCATAATCGAGGACGAAGCCTGGCCGAGCGCGCAGGCCTTCACGTCATGGGCGAAGTCGGTGACCACGGGACCGTCCATTTTGAGGTCGATCTTGACGGTCGAGCCGCACAACTTGGAATGCGCCGTGGCGCTGGCGTCCGGCGAGTCCAACCGTCCGAGCCGGGGTATGTTGCCGGCCAGTTCGATGATCCGCTTGTTGTAAATATCGTTCAGCATATGATTGAGGTCTCGGGCTTAACGGGCCGGTCGCCCTTGGCGGCCACCCTCGGCAGCCCTATATATGGTCGGCAATGGCGGAAATACAGCCCGGCCATTTTGTCGGCGCGCTGAAATAGAAACCAATTTGGCGGGCCATGGTGTTAAAATTGTCGGACTCAGGCGTCTGGTGGCATGCCGCCCCGTCTGCCGGTGACACTCCGGTCTCACTTCTGACCGGTCGAACGGAGTTGACATGGACGCATTGATTAAAGCCCTCCGCCCAGACGCCAAAGCCCCGGAAACCCGGCCGGCTGAGCTCGATCCTTCCGAATTTCTAGCCGCTGCAGTCCGCGCCGATCAGCCGCGTCCATCGCGCGCCGAAGCCGAAGCGGCGGTGCAGATCTTGCTTGGCTACATCGGCGAGAACCCGGACCGCGAGGGTCTTCTGGATACGCCGCGCCGGGTGGTCGAGGCTTTCGACGAATTGTACCAAGGCTACCATCAATGTCCGGCAGAGGTGCTCAACCGCACCTTTGGCGAGACGGCGGGTTATGACGACTTCGTGCTGATGCGCGATATCGAGTTCACCTCGCAATGCGAGCATCACATGATGCCGTTCTATGGCAAGGCGCATATCGCCTATACGCCGGTGGAGCGGGTCGTGGGATTGTCAAAGCTGGCGCGCCTCACCGACATTTTCGCGCGCCGCCTGCAAACCCAGGAGCATCTGACCGCCCAGATCGCTGCTGCGATCGACGAGATTCTCAAGCCCCGCGGCGTTGCAGTGATGATCGAGGCGGAGCATACCTGCATGTCAGTGCGTGGCGTCGCCAAGCATGGCGCGATGACGTTCACCAGCCGCTTCACCGGCATGTTCCGCGACAATCCGGCGGAGCAGTCGCGTTTCCTGTCCATGGTGCGAGGACCGCAGCGCTAGTCCTCGGCTGAATTTGCGAGGACGGCCCGTGTCCACATCGGCGAACAATCACGACATCGAGGAAGGGCTGACGTTCCAGCCGAAATTCGACCCATCAGGCCTTGTGACCTGCGTCGCCACCGACGCCGGCACCGGCGATGTGCTGATGGTCGCTCATATGAACGACGAGGCGCTGCGCAAGACCATCGCCAGCGGCGAAGCCTGGTACTACAGCCGCTCCCGAAAATCGTTGTGGCGAAAGGGCGAAACTTCCGGTCATGTCCAGCGCGTGGTCGAGATGCGCCTGGATTGCGATCAGGATGCGGTCTGGATCCGGGTCGAGCAGTCCGGCGCCGCCTGTCACACCGGCCGGCGCTCCTGCTTCTACCGCAAGGTCGACGCAGGCGAGGGCGGCGCGCGCCTCTCGTTCGTCGACGCGGATCGGGTGTTTGATCCGACGGCGGTTTATCGGAAGTAACACCGTTGTTCCGGAGCGATGCGTAGCATCGAACTACGATGTGCAATCGCACATCGGAGAATTTCGAGATTTCCCCGATGTGCATTGCACATCTGAAGTCTGGTCCTGCGGACCATCCCTGAATGACGCCGGATGAATTTAACCCGTCATTAACCATAATTGCGCACACAGTAATTGTGGCCTGGGCGTCGGTGGGAGCCCTCGATTCAGGCCAGGTGGGTCATTTCGCGGGGGGCGGAGACCAAGCATGTCGGCCGATACTTCAAACGCCACGGCAACGGCAGGTGTCGACCCGTCGCGCGTCAGGATTGCCGGCGCGATCAAGCAGGCTGCCGGCGCGACCGGCGCCAACTTCCAGTATTTGCTGGCGACCGCGAAGATGGAATTGGATTTCAATCCGTCCGCAGGCGCCTCAACCTCGTCGGCGCACGGGCTCTTTCAATTCATCGACCAGACCTGGCTTGGCACCGTGAAGGAAGCCGGTGCCCAACTCGGCTATGGCCAATACGCCGACGCCATCAGCAAATCTTCCTCCGGCTCCTATTCCGTCAGCGATCCCACCGCGCGAGCTGCGATCATGAAGCTGCGCGACGATCCCGTCGTCGCTTCCGCGATGGCGGGCATTCTGACCCAGTCCAACAGCTTCAATCTCACCGGCAAGATCGGCCGGCGGCCGACCGATGCCGAGCTCTATATGGCGCACTTCATGGGTGTCGGTGGCGCCGCCAAGCTGATCTCGAACGCCGAGGATAACCCGCAGGCCTCCGGTGCGCAGTTGTTTCCCAACGCCGCCGCGGCCAACCGTTCGATCTTCTATGACAGCAGCGGACGCGCGCGCAGCGTTTCCGATGTCTATTCGGTATTGACCTCGCGCTACGCCGCTGCTGCCAATTCACAGGCCACGCGCGGCGCGATAGCGGCGGTAGGCGATTTGCCTTCAGACACCGCACTCGCCAGTGCGTCGCAGGCGGCGCCATCGATGGACAACGCAACCTTCCTGTCGAGCTTCCCGGATGTCCGCTCGGCTACGCCGGTCACGACGGCCTCCGCATCGGGCACGGCAAACTCTGCACCCGCGGATCCGAACTTCCGTTCGCTGTTTCAATTCGGCGAACGAACCCAGCCGGTGTCGTCGGCGGTCCGCGAATTGTGGGGCAACTCCTCGTCGCTGATGTCTGTTGCGTCAGCAACCTCTGTTGCGCCAGCAGCCTCTGTTGCGTCGGCAGTTCCGGCCGCGCCGGTGGCTACCGCGTCGCCATCGGCCACGCCGACGGTGAGCGGGCCGCAAGGGCTTGATCTCTTCAGCGACCGCAGCGGCACGTTCAGCGGCTAACCAAAAGCGCATGTCGAATTTCACGCGGCGTCGCGGCCGATGGCACCGTCGTGCCCAGATGTCATCTGGGTGCATCTCAAGTCTTGTACAATTTTAGATAGATCGGTAGGCTTGCCGCGCGAGCGCTATGTCCCACGTGACGGAGGCGACCCATGTCCATCAACGTAAAGGTCTATGACAACGGCGATCATACAGCGCTGGTATGGCTGCCGAGTGACGTCAAGCCAATTCCCGGGTGTCTTGGCTTCACGGTTCGTCGGGTGATCCAGGGCAGCCCCGATACCTATCTGCACGGATTTACCGGCTTCTCCGACGCCGACAAGCTCGATCCCAACGCGCCCTGGAAGCATCCGGTTCAGCGCTTCATGTGGTGGGACTATGGCGTGAAGCCGGGTCAGGCCGTGCAATATTCGGTCGTGCCGGTGACAGGCGATGCGAACAATCTGCAGCTTGCGACCGCCAGTGCCAGCCCGCTGACGGCGCCGATCACGATCTCGGGCCAGATGTCGCCGAATGTCTCGGCCTATTTCAACAAGGGCATCGTCGCCGCGCAGTGGGTGTCGCGCGTGCTGGCCAGCCTCGGCAACCCGCCACCGAAGATGGCCGATTTGATCGCGGCGACCAAGCCACCCGAGAATGCGCTGAGGAATGAATTGAGCGGCCTGTTGCGGCCACAGATTCTGGAGTTGCTCGCCGACGTGAAGAACAACCACGGCGAGGTTTACGCGGCGCTGTACGAGCTTAACGATCCGGAGCTCAAGGCCGCTCTCAAGGCTTTGGGCAAGAAGTGTCACTTGATCCTGGCCAATGGCGCCTTCAGCAAGAAAAACGATAACGACGAGAACAAGGCGGTGCGTGCGGAAATGAAAAGTGTCGTCGATCTCTACGATCGCCTGGTTCCCGAGGGACACTTCGCGCACAATAAGTTCCTGGTCTGCTGCGATTCCACCGGCGAACCCCAGCGGGTTCTCTCCGGAAGCACGAATTGGACGATGACCGGGCTCTGCACGCAGGCCAATAACGGCATCATCGTCAACGACCGGAAGCTCGCGCAGGATTTCCTCGACGAGTGGAATCTGTTGAAGCAGGCCAAGAACAGCTATCCGCTGACGTTGGCCAAGGCCAATTCAAAGGCCAACAGCTACACTGTCGACGGCGGCACCATTACCCAGTGGTTCGCGCCGACCAGTGCCGGACAGGATCTGGATTATGCGCGCCAACTGATCAACGCGGCCAAGCAGGGCATCCTTTTCCTGTTCTTCAATCCCGGTGTTTTCGTCCCCGACGGCGAGCCGGTGGATAAATGGACACTGTTGCAGAACATCCTGTTCCGGCATCACGCCGGCGCGCCGAATTACGATGGCGACCTCTATATCCGCGGCGTGGTGAATCAGGAGATCGCGGGACTCACCACGGAGTCCACCGACAAAAAACCGGCCAAACCGTCCGCCCGCGCCGCCCTCGATCCGTCGGCGGCCACACCCGTCACGTTGTTCAACGGCGGCAAGCAGCCGCCTCAGCACCTCGGCTACGAGTTGATGGTGCCCAAGAACATCAAGGACACCTTTCATAACTGGGCGACCGAAATCCTCGGGCAAGGCGTTCATATTCACAGCAAGGTCATCGTGCTCGATCCCTTCGGCGACAATCCCGTTGTCATGACCGGGTCGCATAATCTGGGGTTCAAGGCGTCGACCAAGAACGACGACAATCTGATGATCATCGAGGGCAACCGGCGGCTGGCCGCCGCCTACGCCGCCAACATCATCGCGATCTATCAGTCGTATCGCTGGAACGCCTACGTCGAGGCGCATCGGCAAGACCCGAAAGTCTGGCATGGCCTCGTCAATCGGGACAACTGGCAGAACGATTATCTCGTCGGCGATGAACTGGCCGAACTCACGTTCTGGATGGGAGCGTATCAGCCGGCCAAGGCGGCTGCAGCTGCGACGCCGCAATCCGAACACGTGCCTGAACATACGCCGCTCGCCGCGGGCTCCGCGCCGAAGCGCAGCACACACAGTCGGAAAAAACCGCACGCCGGCAAGATCGCGGCGGCGCGAAAGAAGAAGCCGATGAAGACATCGGCAGCGAGGAAAAAGAAGGCCGTCAAGAAGCGGCCAACAAAGGTGAGAAAAACGGCTGCGAAAAAATCGGTCAGGAAAAACTCTGCCGGGAAGAAATCAAAGGCGAAGAAGGAAAAAAGCTGATGCAAGCGCGCATCGTTCGCCGGCCTTGATCGGTTGCTTCAACAGCTAATTCAGTATGCGCAGGAAGCGCTCGGCCCGCGGCGCGCTCGCGCTGCCCGGTGTGAGGTTCGCATCCTTAACAAAACGTCAATAAAACCAGACGTTTATGGTGAACCCTTTGTTAAGCGTCGTGGTTTATTTTTTATAACAGTGGCATCGCGTTACGGTGTCGTTGGGTTGCGTAGGCCGGCAGGATCATGATCGTTCGGCAGTTCATTAGTTGGATACGTACCGCTCCGGCAGGCGAGCGCGCAGAGGCGACGCGATCCCTCGCGCGCGCCTGGCTGGTTTCAGATCTCACCGGAGAGGACCGCGCCGCGGCTGAAGGCGCGCTCCTGATGATGCTCGACGATGCCTCGCCGCTGGTGCGCCAAGCCATGGCCGAAGTTTTTGCGCGCAGCGCGCAGGCGCCCGCCGCGATCGTGCAGGCGCTATCGCTCGACCAGCCCTCCGTCGCGCTTCCGGTGCTCGAACATTCGCCGCTTCTGATCGACGCCGATCTCGTTGACATCGTCGCCACAGGCAATTGCGAAACGCAATGCGCCATCGCCCGCCGCGTTCATCTGCCAGCCTCGGTCTGCGCCGCGATCGCCGAAGTCGGCACGCCGGCGGCGGCGCTGGAGCTGATCGAAAATGCCTATGCCGCGCTCGCGCCGTTTTCGTGGGACCGCATCGTCGAGCGTCACGGCCATCTCGCCGCGATCCGGGAATCGATGCTGGTGCTGGACGGCTTGCCCGCCGCCACACGGGCGGCGCTGGTCGCTAAATTGTCGGACACGCTGGCGCAGTTCGTTGTCGCCCGCAATTGGCTGAGTGCCGACCGTGCGGGAAGGGTCGCGAGCGAGGCGCGTGATCGCTCGACGGTGAACATCGCGGCGATATCGCGCGGCGACGACATGCGCGGCCTGGTGCGGCATCTGCGCGCTAGCGGCCAGCTCACCGCCGGATTGATCCTGCGCGCGCTGTTGTCGGGCAATCTCGAACTGTTCGATTCCGCGCTGGCGGAATTGTCCGGTCTGCCGCGGGCGCGGGTCTCCGCGCTGCTCGGGGATCACGGCAGCGCCAGCCTGCATGCGCTGCTGCGGCGCGCGGGCTTGCCGGAATTGACCTTCGCGGCGTTCCAGATCGCGCTTGAAGCCAGCCACGAGACCGGATTCGCAGACACGGCCGGAAGCGCCACCCGATTGCGGCGACGCATGGTCGAGCGCGTGCTGACGCATTGCGAAACCGACCGGCAAGCCGCCGAACCGCTCTTGATCCTGCTGCGGCGCTTTGCGACCGAGTTGGCGCGGGAAGAAGCGCGCATGTTCTGCGACGAGCTGGTGGCCGACGAAGCGATCGCGCCGATCGAGCACGGGCTGATCGCGGCGTAAGCGGCGTTCTATCAACAATCCGGTGTCGTCCCTGCGAACGCAGCGACCCATACGCCGTGCCGTTAACAATCGGGGAAATGGTTGAGCCGCTGCGTCAAAACAACGAGCGCCTGGGGTTATGGGTGCCTGCGTTCGCGGGGACGACGTTAGAGAAAAATGCGGCGCCGTTTAATCCGCTGGGGCGATGCTGGGGGCGAGGATAGCTTCGAGATGATCGGGCCGGTCGCGATTGACGTGAGCCAGGAACTCGTCCGCGACACCGCGCAGTTTGCGGCTCAGTTCGCTCGCCATGCTGGCGGTGTCGAGTTTGGTGCGCTCATGCACGATGGCCTGAATGGCGTTGATGTGATGCGCGATCAGATCGGATGGCACCTTGTCGAGATCGGGCGCGTGCTCGATGATTCTGCACAGGCTCTCGGCGGTGGCGGCGGCGGACGGGAAACCGAACGTGGCGGCGTCGCCCTTGATGTCATGGGCGGCGCGAAACAATTCCTCGCGCGTGGCTTTGGTAAAGCCGTTCCTGAGAATGACGGCGTGAGCGGCCGCCAGCCGGCCGGTCTCGACTTCCATCCAGTTCTTGAATTCGCCTGACAGGCCGGCGAGGGCCTTTTCGGCGCGCGCAACGGGATCGTCGAGGTCCTTTTCGGCAACGCGTCGCAATACCTTGCGCAGGGGATTGGGTTGCGTAATCACGTGATGGTCGGCGTAGGTCTGGATCTGCACCGTCGACTTGTCTTTCGCCATGATGGTTTCCTTGACGGCTCGCTTGGGCCTCGCGCGCTAGACGGGGGTCCGGGCCTTGTCCAGCAACGAGGGTTGCTGAAGGACTTCCACCTCGCCGCCGATGCGGCGTTCAGGACCGATATAAGCATTGGCAGTATTGCGCCGGCGGTCCGGACCGAAATAGGTTTTGGTCTTGATGAAGGGGCGGGGATTGGCGACGACGTTGAGAATCCGTTGATAAAGCCCCTTAGCCGAAATCGGCTTGGCGAGAAATTCAGTGACGCCGGCGTCGCGCGCCACCGTCACGCGCCGCTTCTCCGAATGGCCGGTCAACATGATGATGGGGGCGAAGGGATTGCCCTTCGATTCCGGCTGCCGGATCATCTGCGCCAGTTCGAGCCCGTCGAAGATCGGCATCGACCAGTCGGTGATGACGATATCCGGAACGTAATGGCTGTACATCTCGAGCGCGGTTGCGCCGTCCTCGGACTCATAGACCTCGCGTGCGCCGAACGAATGCAGCAGCGTCCGCAGAATGCGGCGCATGTGCGGATTGTCGTCGCAGACAAGAAATCGCAGCTTGTTGAAATCGATGCGAAACATGGCCCGGCCCCATGGGCATGCCGGCGAAGACGGTATACCCGACGTTAACCATAGGCCGTGGCCGGTTAACGAAGGGTTGCGAAGGGCTGCCTAAGGGGCCCGCCGGTGCGGTTCCTGCAAATGCCGGGAGGCCGGAGCTAATAGCCGAATTGCTCGCTCAGGATACGCTCTTCCAGGCTGTGGCCGGGGTCGAACAGCATCCGCATCGAGATGGTCTTGTCGGAGAGCACCTCGACACGGCGGACATCGCGCGCCTCGTCATGGTCGGCCACCGCCGCCACCGGGCGTTTGTCGCCCTCGAGCACTTCGATCACGACGAAGGCGGTATTGGGCAGCAGGGCGCCACGCCAGCGCCGCGGCCGGAACGCGCTGATCGGCGTCAGCGCCAATAGCGGAGCGTTGATGGGCAGGATCGGCCCCTGTGCCGAAAGATTATAGGCGGTCGATCCCGCTGGCGTCGCCACCAGGATGCCGTCGGCGATCAGCTCGGGCATGCGCTCGCGTTCGTCGATCAATATTCTCAGGCGCGCCGCCTGGTAGGTCTGGCGGTAGAGATAGACCTCGTTGATGGCATGGTGAAGATGCACAACGCCGTGCACGTCGGTGGCGCGCATCAATAGGGGATGGATCACCGATTCCTTGGCCGCCGCCAGACGGGCGTGCAGGTCATGGGTGGTGAATTCATTCATCAGGAAGCCGACGGTGCCGCGATGCATGCCGTAGATCGGCTTGCCCGAGCGCATGTTCTGATGGAGCGTCTGCAGCATCAACCCATCGCCGCCCAGCGCCACGACGACATCGGCATCGGCGGGATCGTGATTGCCATAAAGCTCGACCAGCTGCCCCAACGCTTCCTGAGACTCTGCGCCTGCGCTCGCAACGAAGGCGATCCGGTCACGTCGCTGAGGGCTGGTGGTCATGGGTTCGCGGGCTCATCTTGGCGCGGAAGGGTTATGCCGGAGGCGTCTCTGCGACACCGGGGATCGTCCATACGACCCCGGGGTCGTCTATACGAGCTTGGCTATCCTTGTCGAGATAGCTGTCCGGCGCGAGCAGCGCATCCGATTTGTCGCAATCTTGATCCAGAAGATGCTTCTTGCCGGAAAATGCCCGCTTTCGTGCGATAATGGGTGATCGCGGTAAACAGGGAGAACACGGGCATGGCCGTCGATTTTGTTACGTCGCGCCATGTGCGGCTGGTTCTGGCATTTCTGGCGTTCTCGGTGGTCGCTGCCGCGCGGGCCGAAGATGGGCCGTCGCCACATCAACCGCAACCGGCCACGGCGCCATCGGGCCAGAAATCGGGAACGCCGGGCGGGCATGGCAGTCAGGCAAATGCGCCAGCCGCCGCCGATGCTCACCGGCTGCCGGCGGATTCCACCACCAAGCAGACCATAACGCTTCCCGGGCGCACGCTCGCCTTCACCGCGACCGCCGGTTCGATCCATCTGTTCAATGAGCGCGGCGATCCCCAAGCCGACATTGCCTATACCGCCTATCAACTGGATGGCGCCGACCCGCACAGCCGTCCCGTGACCTTCTTCTTCAACGGCGGACCGGGTGCGGCTTCCGCCTATCTGCAACTCGGCGCTACCGGACCCTGGCGGTTGCCGATCGGCGGGGAAGCGGCAACGTCCTCGGCGTCGCCTGACCTTGTGCCTAATGACGAGACCTGGCTCGACTTCACTGATCTCGTCTTCGTCGATCCCGTCGGGACCGGGTATAGCCGCTTCGTCTCGGCCGATGAGGACGTGCACAAGCGATTTTATTCGATCGACGGCGATGTTAATGCGCTCGCGGTCGTGATCCGCCGCTGGCTGGAAAAGTCCGACCGTCTAGCGTCCCCCAAATTCATCGCCGGCGAAAGCTATAACGGTATTCGCGGACCGAAGATGGTTCACGAGTTGCAGACCCAGCAGGGCGTCGGGGTGAGGGGCCTGATCCTGATTTCGCCGGTGCTCGACTTCCGCGAATATGGCGGCTCCAGCCTTCTGCAATATGTGGCGAGCCTGCCCACCATGGCTGCCGTCGCGCGCCAGGCGAAGGGGCCGGTGACCCGTGCCGACATGGCCGATGTCGAAACCTATGCCCGTGGCGATTTCCTGGACGACCTCGTCAAGGGCGAGGCCGACGCCGAGGCCACGACGCGCCTCTCCGACCGGGTCGCGGCATTGACGGGAATCGATCCAACCGTGAGCCGCAGGCTGGCCGGGCGTTTCGGCGTCTCCGAATTTCGCCGCGAGTTTGACCGGCGCGACGGCAAGGTGACCGGACGCTACGACGCGTCCGTTAAGGGCATCGATCCCGACCCGGATTCAAGCTCGTCTCATTTCAGCGATCCGTCGGGCGATCCCCTGATCGCGCCGCTGACGAGTGCGGCGGTCGATCTCACCATGCGCAAGCTCAATTGGCGGCCGGACGGGTCCTACAGGCTGCTCAATGGTTCGGTCGAGCGGTCCTGGGATTTCGGCCGCGGTCTCAATCCCCCGCAATCGCTCTCCGACCTGCGGCAGATTCTCGCGCTCGATCCGAACCTGAAGCTGCTGATAGGGCATGGGCTGTTCGATCTCGCCACGCCCTATTTCGGCTCCAAGATCCTGCTCGACCAGCTGCCGGCCTATGCCTCACGAGAGAGGGTGAAGCTCGTTGTCTATCCGGGCGGTCACATGTTCTATTCCCGCGACGCTGCACGTCAGGCGTTCCGGGCCGAGGCCGAGGCGCTGATGAAGTGACGCCGGATCAACCAACGCGGCGTGGAACAACATCAAGTCCAGAATAGAACCGGCGCAAACCTTGGGGTCTGCGCCGGTCAGTCCGTGTTTTCGAATTAACTCAGTAAACCAGACCGGTACCGGTCGGTTGTTCCAGCGCTGCGGCGAGCGAGCGGTATTCCGCGCAATCGGTGCCGCAAATCTGGCCGATCTTGTTGAGGTGATACTGCGCCTGATCGCGGTTGCCCTGTTCGAGCTGCCACAGTCCGTAATACTGCCAGGTCCGCACATGATTGGGATCGGCCTGCAACGCGCGCTCGTACCAGATCTGGGAGACCTTGTAGTCGCCGAGCTTGCGATAGGAGTAGCCAATGAGATTGGCGACATCGGCGCTGTCGTCGTGGCCGAGCGCCTTCAACTGCTCGATGGCTGAACCATAATCGTTGCGATCATAAATCGTGGCATAGGCAGCGCGATAGCCTTCGATGAATTTGGGATCATCGATGCTCGAACTCCTGTGGTTCTTTTTCTTGGTATCCTTGCCCGAGTCGGCTGGCGGCGGTGATGGGGTGTCGCCACCTGCGGCATAGGCCGATGCAACCAAAGGCACCGAGACCAGCGCGGTCACGTACATTGCCAGTGTCAAAAGCCGGATCGCAAATTTGGTCATGCGTCTCTCCTGAGATCGGTTGGGTCCATCCTATACTGAAGTCCGCTGTTTTGAACACCCGCTGCGACCGGACATTCCGGAGGCATTTTTTTCACTTTTCCGGGAATTTTTTCGTCAACTGCATGGTCGGGCGCAGCTCGAACATGGCGAAGATGTCATGCAGATGAACGAAGTCTGTCGCCGCGCTTCAGGATGGGTTCAACGCGCGACTCCTAATGTTGCAGCATGATCCACGAGCCCGGCCATCCGACCGGCCACTCCATGATCCCTTTCGAAAGAGGAGACTTCTATGTTGAAGACCATTTCCGCCGCGCTGCTTGCAGTTTCCGTTCTCGCGGCTCCGGTGCTTGCGGCCACTCCCGGCAACGCGACCAAGGCGCCCGTTATCAAGACCGAGCGTATGAAGCCTGGCGTGCTGAACGCCAATGCCGAGATGGGCGGCCACCATGTCAGCCATCACCGCCATCATCATTTCCACAAGCGGATGGGCGCGCTCAAGATGCACAAGTTCTCGAAGGTCGCGGGCAAGCACGTGACGCACGCCGCCAAGCGTGGCTGACGCCGTCAGCGGGAGCGGATCCGCCGCGCCGGTTGTTTGCTAAAGGATACGGCACGGCGCCTTGGCTTCTCCATGGCGCCGGGCCGGCGCCATGTTGTCATGTCGAATGGCGCGGATATATTGGCGCCGACATTGCCTATAAAGGCGGATTTCCTTTGGTCTGCGGAAAGTCTAGAACCGCCGGGCAGACAGCTATTTGAAAGACGGGTTGCACTTGAGGGTATCGACTGTGGGGATATCGATAAAGTGCGCGGCGGTCCTGCTGCTGCCGATCGCCCTTGCGGCTTGCGCGGGCGGCTTCCTGGGCGGCGACGAGGGCAAGAGCATGTCGTATACCGCCGATCGCAACGGCACCAACCAGCCGTACCCCAACAATTACCGCGCCGAAATGCTGGCGTTCATGAAAACCTATCTCAACAATCCGGTTGGTGTGCATGATGCCATGATTGCCGAGCCGGTGGAGCGGGCTGTCAGCGGGCACATGCGCTATGTCAGTTGCCTGCGGTTTGCCCCGCGGGAAGCCGACGGCAGTTATCGCGAGCCACGCGAGCGTGCGATACTTTTCGTCGATGGCCGGCTCGACCGCATCGCCGAGAACGCCGGCGAGCTTTGCGCCGGTGCCGTCTATGCGGCATTCCCCGATCTGGAAAAGATGACACGCTAGCGTTTCATTGCGTTAGGCCGATGGTGTCTCGCCAACCCCAGCGGGGTTCACATTTTCGTTTTTTGGCACCGCAAACGCGCCGGGAACTTTGATCACTTTTTGGCGAGTTTTTGAATTCTCAACGTTGCAGCCGACTAACTGCTGCTGCGAAATGGCCATTTTGTCGGCCAAAAAAATGCAGATCCCCCGGAACAAAATGGCGTTGTTGCCACACGGTAACAGTTCAGAAGCAAATCTGATCCGACCCCGCCACGCAGCAACCAAATTGTCGCCACGATGTTTGATTGATGTCGATGGCCACTTAAAGGGGAATTACTCATGAAGAAACTTCTGCTCGGTGCAGCTGCGTGTATCGTGTTCGCTGCTCCCGCATTCGCGGCCGATCTGCCGGCGCGAACCTATACGAAGGCTCCGGCCTATACGGCGCCGCAAGCGGTCTACAACTGGACCGGCTTCTATATCGGCGGCCATATCGGCGGCGCGTTTGGAGGCAACAACAGCCTTGAGGGAAGCGGCGGCCAGTTTCTGGGCGGTGTGCAGGGTGGTGCCGACTACCAGTTCGCGCCGAACTGGGTGATCGGCGCTGAAGCCCAATATAGCTGGCTCACGGGCAACAACGGCGGTGGCACCACGTTCCCGCTGTCTGGAACCACCGTAACCGGGAATACCAACGAACTTGGCTCGGTGACCGGGCGGCTTGGCTACACCTGGGGGCCGGCGCTGCTCTACGCCAAGGGCGGTTACGCCTGGCGCGATGGCGTGGGTGTCGGCGCCAGTGTTGGTGGCGTACCGGTGGCCTTTACGGTCGATGGAACGCATCGCGATGGCTACACCGTCGGTGGCGGTCTCGAATACATGTTCGCACCGAACTGGTCCGCCAAGGCCGAATACATGTATTATAATTTCGGCAACACCACATTCACCGGTGGACCCGCCGACGTCATCGGCGCCCGGTTCCGGGAAGACGAGCATACCTTCAAGCTGGGCGTGAACTATCGCTTCGGCTGGGGCGGCCCGGTGGCGGCGCATTACTGAGACCCATCAGCATGATGACGGAAAAGGCCGGCTGCACGCCGGCCTTTTTTGTTTCACTCCCGAGGTTCGACCTCCGTTCGTGCGGTTGAGCACGCAGCCTGAGGGCTTTTGCCAGCCCGAAATCTGGTGCAAACAGAAGCCGAGCGCCGTGTCCTACCAGGCACCGGCAGCGCGAGCACAATAATTCGTGCCGGAACAAGCTCCGGAGAGCGCGATATTGCCGTCCACTTGGCCCGGACACAAAAACGATAGCCTCTATCGCGCTGATATCGATGGTCTGCGCGCGGTGTCCGTCCTGCTGGTGGTGGGATATCACGCGCAGTTCCAACTGATTTCCGGCGGATTCATCGGGGTCGATGTCTTCTTCGTCATTTCCGGCTTCCTGATTACCCGCATCATCCTCGGGCAGCTTGGTGCCGGCACCTTCTCATTTCCGGAGTTTTACTCTCGCCGGGTCAGACGAATATTTCCCGCACTTATCGTCGTGCTGGCCGTCAGCTATCTGATCGGATGGTTTGTGCTGCTGCCGGATGACTTTGCCTTACTTGGCCGCAGCACGGCAGCCAGCGTGGCATTTGTATCGAACCTGTTTCAACTCGGACAGGCCGGCTATTTTGCACCGAATGCGGCCGAAAATCCGCTCCTCCACCTTTGGTCGCTGGGTATCGAGGAGCAATTTTACATTTTCTGGCCGCCGCTTCTCTTGCTGTTGTTCGGATCGAGACGCCGGGGCTCCTGGATGGCGGCCGTCGCGGTAGCTTCGTTTGGCGTCAGCCTGATGATCTTCTTCGGCTACAAGGAGTGGTCATTCTACTCGCCGATATCGCGCGCGTGGGAATTATTGGCCGGCGGCATTGTTGCCGGCCGCGGCATCGAACATCCGCAGGCCCCCGCGCGGTCATTCTTGCACCGTGCCAACCTGCTGGCGTCGATCGGTCTCGCGGCGATCGCCGCTGCCGCCATTACGCTCAACACGGCCAGCCTGTTTCCCGGCGTCTACGCATTGCTGCCGGTACTTGGCGCGGTGCTGATTATCGTCTCACCGGGGTCGGCCGTGAACCGGATTTTACTGTCGAGCCGGCCGATGGTTCTGATCGGCTCGATCAGCTATCCGCTTTATCTCTGGCATTGGCCGCTCTTGGTCTATCTCTCGATCGTGCGAAACGGCAATCCGAATCTGCTGGAGATTTGGGCGGCGCTCATTGTCGCGGCCGGTCTGTCCTGGCTGACATTTCGCTTTGTAGAAATCCCGCTTCGCCGGAAGCCGGAGGTCGTACCCAGACTTTCTTTCGCGTTGCTGACGGTCGGCGTCGCCGGCATCGCAACCGCTGTTGGCTCGGGCTTCGGTTTTCGGTTTCCGGCTGAAATTCGCGATATCGCGCTGCTTCCGCAGCAGGACAATGCGGGTTTTCGCGACAAGTGCTTTTTGGAGGCGCCCGGCGCCCGGCTTGATGCGAATTGCATCGAGCAGGGCGATAAGCCGCTTTTGTTCGTATGGGGCGATTCCACCGCCGCGGCGCTTTATCCCGGGTTGAAAGAAGCCGAGCAGACCATCCCATTCCGGCTGGCGCGTTTTACCGCTCCGGGATGCGCACCGATTTTGGCGGGCAGGGTCAGTTGCGATGCGGTGAACAATCTCGTGTTTGGATGGCTGAAATTGTCGCATCCCAGCATCGTCCTGTTGCACGCGCTGTGGGACCGGAGCGACGATCTCGACAAGCTTCAGGAAACCATCAGGCAATTAAAGGCCATCAACATCCCGCGAATTGTCATCCTGGGAGCGCCGCCGCTATGGAAGCGCACGCTCCCGCATTCGCTCGTCAATTATTACCGCTTTCGGCATAAAATTGCCGACCGAATCTCATCAGGCGTGTCCGGGGCGGATGGCGACGCAAAAATGGAAGCGCTCAGCCGGGCGGCCGGTGTCGAATATATCTCGGCGTGGCGCGCGTTGTGCGACCTGAAAGGATGTCTGACGCGCGTCGGCCCGATGGCCAAGGACGTGGTCACGACTGACATCGTGCATTTATCGGACGCCGGCTCAAAATTCCTCGTCAAGGCGATTGAAGGAAAATTGTTCGGGCCCAACTGAGCGCATATCTGTTGACGTTCGGAGCGATGGCGTGTTTCGGCAGGACATTCCAGCAAGGCGATTGTCAGCAGGGCGGTTTGTCAGCGGGGCGGTTTGGCGAAAAAAATAATTCTCTCCGGTCACGAAACCTTTGCTCCGATCGGCTATTGTGATCGCGTCGCTGGTGGACAGTAAAGATGCGTGTTTTGACTTTAGCGTTGGGTTTTTCCGCGATTACCGCGCCTTGCCTCGCCCAGACCGTCCTGAAATCCGAACCGCTTTTGCTCGCGCCCTACGAAATCGCGTTCGTGCAGGACGCGTCATGTCCGGCCGGCAGGGTGCTCAAGATCACGGGCGCGATCCGGGGCTTGCATCGCAGGAAAGTTTGCGTGGCCCTGTCCGGCGAGCAGGCGTCGCTGGTTGAGGCGACGCCGTAGGGCTTGCTTGTTACCAAAAGAGCTTGGGATCAAAGAACCTGGGATCAAAGAACCTGGGATCAAAAGAACCTGGGATCAAAAGAACCTGGGGCCAAGGAAACTTGGGACCACAAGGAAACCTGGGACCAAGGAAACTTGGTCGGATTTTCCGGTTCTCCCAACGGATTTTCACGAACTCGAATTCGAACTCAACTGCAACTGCCGCTCGGCTTCGCGCTCGGCGTCCGCCTGATTCTTGGCCGGATCTTCCTGCGGGTCGGGCCGGCAGGGCCTGATCTCGTAGTCGTTGTCCAGCAAAGGCCGGGGTGCCGGTTTGTCCGATTCGGTCGCCGCGTCGACCACGAGCCCGCTTTGCTGGGCCAGTTTCCAGACGTCAGCTTCGGTCGGATAGGCCTTGCTCAGCTTGGCCTCGTTGCAAAACAGCGCGTAGGGCATTCTTTGGCTCCGCTAAAACACCTTAACGTCTCAGGCGATCCCGGGTTGCAGCCGGGCGATAGCGGCTCTTGTCAGCAGAATAGGGCATCGGCGGGGCCGCTTTGACAGGAATCCCTAAGTTGTAAACGAGTCCTGAATCCGGCGAAAAATATGCCACGAGACTCTCTGGCTAGAATCGCCCGATGTTCCCTGCGCCATGGGAACGATCCTGCAAACTTCCTGCGAGCGCGTGCACCTCACGCTGACGGTGGCCTTGTTGGCCGCCTGCGTGGCCAATCTGATGCTGGTTTGCGCTTACCTTTAAGGACCAGGCCGCTCAGCCGGCGATGATGTCAATGCCGGCACTGACCAAGCTCGGCATCGAACGCTGCAGGTCAGCCTTTGCATCGATGGTTCCATATTAGCGGATGCTGGCTTCGCTCGATCGGCCGTTTCGAGGACTGGCTGCACCCGCATCTGGGACAGCGGCGCCCTTGAACCCATCTTCAAGCCGTGGTGGCCGCGTTTCTCGGGGCGGTTTCTCTATTATCCTCGACGGCATTTCGTACCCGCGCCGCTTCGGGGATTCGTCAACTTCCTCAAGGCTTCGCCAGCGCAAAGCGCCGTCGGGCAGGGGTCTTGAAGGGCATTGACCTTAAATACCGAACACCCAGACCGTGATGATCGCGCCCAACACCGCCAGGCCGGAAATCGTCCAGCCCGTCATGTAGGCCGAGTCGTCGTCGCCCGGCTGGTCCACCATATTGTCGTGCCACTGCGACATGATCGCCTCCTGTCCGTTAACGGATCAATCGCGGAGGAGCCTGCCGGTTCCCTCGAGCTTTCCGGGAAACGTATTAATTGACGGGCCGCGGCGTGCCCGCGGTGCGAACCAGCCGGTCCGCCTTCTGCAGCACGTAGGTGTTCTCCGGCTGCTCTCGCGCAAAAAAGCTGAAGGCCACAAACAGGGCACAAAAAGTCAGCCCCACCAGCATGATCCGACGGTGAGTGCTTTTGTCGGCGGTATGGAATGACGAGGACATGCTAAAGCCATGCAGGTTGCACGTCGCCGCGCAATCTGAGTTGAGCTTTAACCTTGCCGATCAAGGTTACTCACGGCGCAACCTTTAACAGAACTGAGTCGATCGGCCCGCTGCAATGCGTTGGGACGCGCAAATAAGCCCCGGCGCGCCGGAGCTCATCAGCGGGGCTCTTTGTTTTCAATTCGCCCTAGGCCGTGAGCTCTTTGCGCACGGCGGCGGCGCCGTTGCCGACCTTCTCAACCGCCTTCTGAAGTTCTTCCTTCGATACCTTCAAATGCTTGGTCCAATACTGAACCTCCTGGGGTTCATGCATGTTGATCTTCGAGCGATCGCTCTGGCCCTTGTTTTTCAGGCCTTGCATTTCTTCCTCCTCATGAAAAATCAAAACGAGCAAATCAAAACCGGGCGTCGTTGTTTCCAAAGCGCTCATGGACATGGAGAGCAACGAGACCTTATGAATTTTGTTCCTGCTCGCTGTTTGCACGCGACCAATGATCGCCTCGCGTTCTTGAATCCCGCTCCGGCCGACGCGATCGGATTTTGATGGTCATGACGGGCGACGCGCTTGACGGTTGAACAGGTTTTACGGACGACGTTTATTTTTTGCTGAGCCTTCCCACTTTGCGGGCGTGGTCCCAAACCTCAACGTCGACGTCATCGAGATATTGTTTGGCGGCTTCCAGCGCGGCTTGGTCGGTTGGCGCCACTATTTCTTCGCGTGAAATCACGCGGTCGTTTTTGTCGATCCGATAGATGCGGTAATGCGGCATGGCGCTCCCTCCCGGGAACAACGCGCAAGGACTGGAACTTCCGCGCATGGAGCCATGCTGGAACCCGGGGGGAATTTAAGGCGGTTAATTCGGCAATCTGATTAAGCTATTGAAAAAATTATATAATCTTTCTCTCTCATTTTCGGCTAATCAGCGAATAATGACTGGCGATTTTAACGCGGCCCATGCGGCATGGGGCTGGCCTGGAGCGCAGACCTTTAGACAAATGCACCTGTTGGATTCGGCCAGGAATATGAGGCAGCGGATCGAACCGATTCAGCGGAAAACGCCGACATAAATCTGCTCGGTCGGGACGACGTGATCAAAGAAGGGCGCCCGCAGCCTTTATCGGCGCCGAGCGACGGCAACGCCCAACAGAAACGCAATCAACAGCGAACCCAGCGGTGCTTCGCGCGCAATGTTGCTCAGGATGCTCAGTGGCCGACCCGGCTTTTTTCCGGCATCTATCGCATCACCGATCCGATGGATGGCGTCTTTTACCGCGTCCGAAATTTCAGCAACGGTGGACTTCGGCTCCGCGGGAGGGTCCAGGCCATCGTAAATGAACGCGGGCACTGGGCTGTCTTCGCTCATGGCTAATCTCCTGGCCTATGGCAGCCCAATCGATCAAACCGGAAATCGTTCCGACCAAAGGCCGCTCCGGCTGGGGTGATGACCCTGCTTTTCCCGGCGCGGTCGCCCGCCATATCAAACAACGCAAACACCCAGCCGGTTGTCCGCCGCCAGCAAGATCATGGGTTCCAGTGTCGGTTGCCGAGCTGACAACAAGCTCCCCAGCCGTGCATGCTGTGTGCTGGTAGTGGGCAACGTTCCTTTACGTCGCCACTCCAACCCCAAGTAACTCGCCCCGTCCGCAAAGCAGGCGGGGATTTTTTTGCTGAACGCCGGAGCCGTTCCTTGGCGTTGTCGGCACCCCAGCAATGACGAGGCTCCTCCCGTCACAGACCGTGAACGGACGTCCCATATCCGACGTCTTAGACAGCGGAAGGCCAATTCGTCGGCCGGCGGGTTTCCGACTGTAGCGGTGGCTGAACAACTCTGATATTTGACAGCCGCCTGCTCCCGTTCGGCACCGATGGCGGCAGGCGACCTGGAAGTTTTCCGGCGTCGATTGAAGTTGGTTTGCCGGTTTAGCTCAGCGGTAGAGCAGCGGTTTTGTAAACCGAAGGTCGGGAGTTCAATCCTCTCAACCGGCACCAGCAAAATCAACTAGTTACGACCCATTCGCCTTCGAAAAACAACGGTAAAAACGCCTCGGGCTAACGGCTGGGGTAACGATCCGCGGACTGATCCCGACGTCTCGGTCCGGGCTTTGACTGGTTTGACAACCTGCCGATCCGGTGAGGGCCGTTGCGAGTTGCGCGCCGTCGTCGCGCAGCCAAGGCAACACACCTCGCCGTCGAGCAGGCCGCTGGGCGCGGACGCGATCAGACAGTGGCCCTGCCTCGCATTTAACGCGCGGTGCCTCATATAACCATTGCGTCGGATCGGGAACCGGACGCTAATGTTCATCCCAGCGCGCCGCTTTTGCTGCCGGACCGATGGAGGTTGCAATGCAGGATTTTGTGCATAACCAAAACATCGCGCTTTTTAAAAAGCTGATTGCCCAGAGTGAGTCTGATCCGTCGCGGGATGAGGGGCGGCATGCAATGTTGTTGACCTTGCTTGCCGAGGAAGTTGCGAAGGAAAAGAAGCCGCCACTCGGTCAGACGCTCGCCTAGTTTGCTTTCGGCGGGATCACTCATTCATCATCGGTCGGCCAGCAGACATTGCCTTGGATCAAAGGCCGCGAACGATCAAGGCCCTAATGTTGATATAGCATCTGCCGAGCGGCGCGGAGGGGTGCTGTTCAGGTTCTTGCCAGAGGCCCGGATAACCCTCATCCGGGCCTCGCCGTTTCAAGTCATCAGCCGCGCAAATCTGGATGATTTTGGCCGGATCGGGCGAGCGTAGCGCGAGACCGACGAAGATGACGCTAACCGCGAGCCCCTGATCCGCGATCTTCTCGCGGGCGAGTACGACAATCCGGACCGCATCATCGCCTTCAACACTGCCGAAGGCTGGTCCCGTGACGTGACGGTCGACATCGCCGACGAAGCGCGCCGACGCTACGTGCAGTTCGACGATGTGCCGGAATCGGTTCTCGCGTTCTTAGAAGCGAGCAGCCAGCGCTGAGCTGCAAAATTGCCCCCTCGCCAACGCCTACCTTAACCGCATGTCCTTCGAATTCTGTTCTTGCCTTCCTACCAGTTCGGTACCCCTGGATTTGAAGTACAGGACTTGAAAGCCGGGACGGGGCATATTCATAGAGCGAGGCAAGCCGGTCTCAGGAGCTTTCTCCATCGACGAAATCGTCGCGAGAAGTGCACGTTTTCATATTGTGCGCGGCAGTTCACGATTCACTTTCAAAGTCGCGAATCCGCGGGCCTAAGCGTGGGGGAAGGGGCGGACTTTCGCATCGAGAAGGTGAAGTGAGCTTGCACCGGGATCGACACCACAATTGTCGCCGAGCACAAGCGCCACGATATCGGCCAAGGGGGCTTCAGCTGAGGCCGGCCTTCCTATGCACCTTGATAAATTTGTCGATGGCGTAGACCACGTTGAACATGGCACTTTCCTTCGAGCGGGATGTGCCGGATTTGGTCCGCGCAGGGGTGATCTCTGCGGTCCATCTCCATCCAGTGGGATTGGCGGTCTGAACGACTGAATACTCAACACTGCGATAAGTCATTTCACACCTTACCAAAAACAAGACCGCGATTGCTTTTGATGTAGATCAACGCGATCTTCAGCATTCCATTGTAAATTTCCAACTCGATTTCGCTCTCTCTTTTTTTCTTCTTTTCTTTGGTGGGGGTTGCGTATCATGTCTTCCCGCATTGTTCCCACTACCATCATCGGCCCTAAAGGTATATTGCGCGACAGTCTCGCCGCGCTCCTCGGCGGCTACTCTTATCGGGTAACCGACAGCTGTCAGACCGTCGCCGACATGCCAGTGTCACCCGAGGAGGAAGGTGCACGCATGGTTGTCCTTACCGGAGGCACAGTGGATCACACGGTGGCCGAGAGCGCCCACGTCAGACGAAGGTGCCAGAATTGCAAGATTGTCGCCGTTTTGGAAAATCTTCAGAACGAAGATTTCCAGAAGTTGGCGCACTCGGCGATAGATGGATGCGTTGCCGTTGGCAATTCCCAGGACGTCTTGAGCTGGACACTCGACCTCGTTATAGCGGGAGCGCGGATCATCGTTCTGGCCGATGAGCCATGCCTGAACATTTCGCCACCCGAGGACGGGCAGAAGGCTGGCTCCGGGAACGGGCGCGGGCCTTCGCTACAGAACCAGTCAGACACCGGTGACTTGCTAAGCGCGGCAGCTGTTCTGGCGCTTTCCGGACGCGAAAGACAGATCATTGATGGGCTCGTCAAAGGTCAGTCCAACAAGCTCATCGCACGCGGATTCGGAATCGCCGAGGCGACTGTCAAGGTCCACATGAAAGCGATCCTGCGTAAGGTTGCTTGCTCCAACCGCACGCAGGTGGCGATCTGGGCGCTGGAGCATGGCGATATTCTCCGCGCCCCAGAGCTGTCTGCCCTCTAATGGAAATACGCGGGAGAAGCTCATTTTCCGGTAAATCTCGGACAAGGTTTGGACGCGGCGCTGGTGCTGTGTGTGTCAAGATGAACGGGGTTTTCGCGCTCCCATAAAGCAGCCGACGCACTCGGCGTTAGAATCTATCCGGAGCGGTGCAAGGAGTGTCTTGGGAAAGGGAGGATTGGCCGGCGGTCTTACTATGATTTTCGCGCGTTGATAAATTTGTCGATGGCATAGAACACATTGAACCCGCCGGCTGGTCAGCCGCTGACCGCGGCAGCATCAGTTCTAGGAACTGGCAACGACGGTACCGAGCGGCTCTGGCGTGCTACCGCGCCGCGTGCTTGTCTGCACCACTTGGGTCCATTCCGGACCGTCCGGGCAAACAATTTCCACCCGGCAACCGGGGCCAGAGAAGATCGTTAATTTAAAGCCATGCAATTTGACGATCGCAGCCACGAGGTTGAGGCCAAGACCCACGCCTGGTGTGTTTCTTATCTTGTCGGAGCGGTAAAAACGCCGCTGCACGGCGTCGCGCTCCTGGGCGCTGATGCCACAGCCGGTGTCGGTCACGCGTACGATGGCCGCGCCTTCGCCGCGCAGCAATTCGATTCCCACCTTGCCACCTTCGGGCGTGAATTTGATGGCGTTATCGACGAGGTTGGCGACCGCCTCAACCAGCAAATCGCGGTCGCCGCGCACCGTCAGGCGCTGTGGCGCTTCGAGATGTAACGTGATCTTCTTGTTTTCAGCGATCGGCTCGTAGATATCGCGCACTTCGTCCAGCAACTCGTCGAGTGCGACTTCGCCGAAGCCCGCGGACCGCCGGCTGTTTTCGATTTCTGCGAGCCTCAGCAACGCCGTGACAATCGTCAGAGCCTGATCGATGCCCGTAATCGATCTATCGACGACCGTTTGAAGCTGCTCCAGAGTGGTGGCGTTGGTACGCCCGCGCTCAAGCGTGAGCCGCGCGCGCGTGAGCGGCGTTCGCACGTCGTGAGCGATATCGTTGCCGACACCGGCGAGCGCATGGATCATCGCTTCCATCTTGTCGAGCATGCCGTTGACGATGATCGCGAGTTTCGAAAACGGCTCATCGACGGAGCGATACGGCAGCCGCTCGCGCAGATCGCCGGCGACGATGCGCTGAACCCGCTGGTTGACCTCTTCGACGCGCCTCTGCGCCCGCACGCTCAGCCACGCGCCGGCAAGCAGGCAAAGGCAAAAACCCGGCAACAGGCCCAGCGTCACCGCCAGGCCGACGATATGGGAAATCTTGTTGGCTTCGTCGACTTGGCGTCCCATCACCAGCAAATTGCCATCCGGCATACGCTTTGCGATGGCGCGGATGACGCGATCCTGCTCATGTCCGTTCGGAAGCATCCTGAGCACCGGAACGCTCTGAGCTGAATTATTGAGTTTGAGCTTAGGGGGCACCTGCTCCAGATTGCCCCCAAGCCTGTGGCCGTCCGCATCGAACAGTCCGGCATACTGAACGCTGCGGGGATCTTCCTTCAGATGTTGATTGATCGCGGGCAGTCGACGTCCTTCGGGCAACTCCGCTATGATGTTCAGTATGCCGGTGATCATGCTGTCGGACCGCGCGACAAGGTATTTGTCGGTATTCCAATAAATAAAGCCGAACAGCAGCGTGATAAAAATGGCCAACACGGCGGCAACGGTGAGGGCCCAATGGAAGGTCGTCGAGTATATGAACTGCGGTGAACGCATCCGCCTCAACTTTATGGCCCGGCCTTTATTTATTGTCCAAGGCCGGTGCGAAGAATGAATCCTGTCCCGCGGACGCTATGGATCATAGGGATATCCCCGGGCCCGTCTATCTTATGCCGGAGGCGGCCCATATGCACGTCGACAAGGTTGGTTGCCGGCACAAATTTGTAGTTCCAGACTTCCTCGAGCAGCATAGCCCGGGTCAGCAACTGGTCGCTGCGCTGCATCATGTACTCGAGCAGACGAAACTCGCGGGGCAGCAGGTCGATCTCGCGGTTTCCGCGTTTGACGGTACGCTCGATCAGATCGATCTCAAGTGGTCCTGCGCGCAGCATCCTGTCGCGCGATTCCGCCGGACGCCGCAGCAGCGCTTCTACCCGTGCAATGAGTTCCACGAACGCAAAGGGTTTGGTGAGATAGTCGTCGCCGCCCATCCGCAATCCGCGCACGCGGTCGTCGACCGCGCCGAGCGCGCTCAAAACCAGCACCGGGGTGCGCACCTGATCTTTCCGGAGTGCTTCGATAACCGTGAGGCCATCCATTCCCGGCAGCAACCGATCGACAATCATGGCATCGGGCCGCAGTGAACGCGCCTTGTCGAGGCCCTCGATTTCGTTGGATGCCCATTCCACCGTGAAGCCGCAATCGGCCAGTTCGGCGGTAATCTCTTCGGCTGTTTCCTTGTCGTCCTCGATCAGAAGCAGTTTTGCCATTTTCAGATCCTCAACTACCGCGAATTTGTTCGCGGTCCTCGGATCCACCACTGCCGAAGCTGTACGTTTGGCCGAGACTGGTACCATCGTGTCAACGTCCTGCGATGCCGCGGGTTTCGCGTTAATTAGCGGGACGCCACCTTTCATTGGATCGCGAAACATAGTCGTCGCCAGCCCTTGCGGCTGTCTGACAGGCGCCCAAGGCAAGCGCGGAGATAACTTTGCCGTGGAATACATAAGCACGACGGATCCGCCCTGCCATTAAATTGCTTGTTAGCATCTCGATCGGTTTCCAGAATTGATGCTCTTTGAGCGGCCAGCGGGCCGACAGGTGGCTCTTCCAAAAAGTGAGATCGGTTTCATTTCGCTGGGGCGTCGCGGTTCACCATTCCGTTACCGCGTCGTCCCCGTTCGCTCTACGCTCTGGGAGGGGGGAAGCCGCGCCTTGGCCATGGCGATCAGGCAGGCGTCCTGCGAACTTGAAATAGTTCCGTCGCTGCATTCGAATTTGGAAGGTGCAGCAGCCTCGGCGACCGGTGGCGGGCTGGCTGGCGCCGCGTCCGGCTGGGGCGCGGGCGCCTGCGCGATCGACTTCTGAAAGTCAGCGCAACCGGCGCATGAAACCAGGATCAATAAAGCAAGGGCTGACCGCACGCGCGTAGCCTCCGGCGACATTTCCAATGGCGAACGGGTTGATGTTGTCTCAGCCAACCCGCCGGCCCGGGTTATGGCAGCATACAATGGCTGAGCATGATTCGGACACACGCCGGTCGCCACTCCACGAACCTGACCGTCCGTGTTTGCGGCGTTATATTCGATCCGCGGAATCGGGACGGCGGGGGAGAAGCGACATGCTTGACAGATCGGCTTTGGCTGTTGCGTCCGTGTTGTCGGTGGTTCTTCCGGGCCTGACCGCGGCGCATGCGGTGGATCCCGGATTTTGCAGACAATATGCCAAGGCCGCTCTCACTCAGGTCCGCGACGGGTTGACCAATCCTGCCTGTGCGGGCGGCCTGCAAGGCGCCCGCTGGTCGACGGACTTCGCGGTTCATTACGAGTGGTGTCTTGGCGCTTCCCTCGGCGCCGCGGGCACGGAAAGAGATGCACGCACGCAGCATTTGAAAGGCTGCGCCGGCCGCTGATCCCGCGCGCGGTGCGGCGGCCGCGCCTGCGTTAACATTCTGATACCGCGATTGCCGGTAGTTGACGAAGCGTGAATGCTTGGGCGTTAGGCTTACCGGCAGTTAGGCCGGCGGCTTTAACCCTTGGATTGTTGCGTTCGATTAGGGTTACGCCCGTCATTGGGACCCGAAATAATGCGCGCGGCATTTGTACTGGCATTTTTAATCGCAACCACGGCGACGGCTGTGGCGCAAACCGGTCCCGTCATTGTTATTCCCGGCCGGCCCGGTGTGCCCGTCATGATTAACGGCGTTGACGCCTCCTATGCCGTCGTCGGCGGCGATTGGGGTCTCGCCAAGGGCCAGCGTGTACAACCTACGGTCTACGGCGATCCCGTCATTCCCGGCCGGCCCGGCGTGCTCGTCATGAGTAGCGGCGTTGACGCCTCCCATACCGTCGGCGACCGGGGTTTCGGCAAAAGGCGGCGCGTACAGCCGATGGTCTATGGCGGTCGCCTCGCGGATGACGAGCCGAATGTCGGTCACTACTATCCGAGTTCCGGCCACCTGCCGGGATACGGACGGCTGGAAATCGAACCGCCGTCGAATGGCAGGCCGCAGCAGGCGGAGAGCTACCATCAATCGTGGTCGGCGCAATCCAGCCCGCAGCCGTCGCAACCTGCCGTTCCGTTTTATCCACCAGCGATGATGGCCGCTCCGCAAAACCATGAGGCCGGCCCGCAAAATCTCGAGCACCCGCCTCAGGATTTTCAATATCGAAAACCCCGCAAGCGTCCGCGGTAACCCAGCCAACAAAAAAAACTTACCCACAGGAGAGAGTAATGCGTCAGACGATTTCAGGATTGGTAGCGGCGTTGGCCGTGGTGGCCGCGAGCGCTGTGCCCGCGATGGCATGCGGTGGCCTGTTTCAGGGCGGCTGCTCGCCGTGCGGGCAGGCCTATGTCAGCCCGTGCGCGCCGCAGGTCTACGTGGCTCCGGTTCAGCCGACTTACTACGGCTGCAATAGCTGCGGGTGGGCCTATGAGCGGCTGGCCGATCCGGTCGAGCAGTATCATGTCACTACGGCGCCGCAGCAGTATTATTACGCCGATCAGGGCCCAACCTATAGCGGTCCCGGCAATTTCGCACCTTACCCGGTCTATCGCGAAGGTGGCGTGTCGGAGCCGCCCTATTACGGCTATCGCGCCCATCACCACCACTATCACGCTTGGCATACGGGCTATCGTTATGGCTACGGCCACCACTACCACGCGATGCACCACACTTACGGCTACCGCGAGCACGTGCTGCGCCGCTACTACTGATCGCCGTGTTTTAGGCGAAGAAATATAATTAAAAAAATCCGCGCCCGTTCGCCCGCGGAGCGTCGGTTCTGATTGAATCAGAACCGACGCTCTGGTCTTTTGTTTCGACGCGCCTTCTTGACGCGAACCGGCAATCATCCCGCATCGAGTCCGCGGCAGGCCTTCGCTCGAAAACGCTCTGGCGATCGGGCGTCTTCTTTCGAGAGCGTTCAGCCCATCAGGCCAAGCTTGCTCGCCCCGATATAGAGCGCCAGCACCGCGGCGTTGGACACGTTCAGGCTTTTGATTTCGCCGGGCATGTCGAGCCGCGCCACCACGCTGCAGGTCTCGCGCGTCAATTGCCGCAGGCCCTTGCCCTCGGCGCCGAGCACCAGCGCCAGCGGTTGCTGCAAGTTGATCGCGCCGAGATTTTCGTCACCACCACTGTCGAGCCCGACGGTCATGAAGCCCTGGTCGTTCATCTCCGTGAGCGCGCGCGCCAGGTTTTGCACCATGATCAGCGGCACCAGCTCCAGCGCGCCGGAGGCGGATTTCGCCAATACGCCGGTCGCCTCGGGGCTGTGACGTGCGGTGGTGATGATGGCCTTGACGGCAAAGGCCGCCGCCGAGCGCATGATCGCGCCCACATTATGCGGGTCGGTGATCTGGTCGAGCACCAGCACGATGCCTTGCTGGTCCAGCGTATCGATATCCGGCGAGGGCAGGGGATCGGCCTCGGCCAGCAGGCCCTGATGCACGGCATCGGGTCCAAGGCGGTGGTCGATCAGGTTCGGCCGCACGATTTCCGGCGTCACGGGCAGCTTGATATTGTCGTCGGCCAGCCGCCGCGCGGCGTTTTCGGTGAGCCACAGCTTGCGGATCTGGCGCTGCGGATTGGCCAGCGCCGCCGCGACGGTGTGCCAGCCATACAGAATCACCGGGCCGTCCGGGCTAGCGTCACGGCCGTGCCGGGCCGGCCGGCGGCCGGATTCACCGATACGGTCGGATCCTTTGCCGCCGCTACGCCGGAACCTGGGCTTTCGATCATGATCGCTCATCGGCCAAGCTTGTGTCACGGGTTCCGAATAATGGCAATTTGGGGCCCGAAGCCTCGAATTGACCGCGGATTGGGGGGCTCCTATTGGTTGACTTTGCCACCTCCCTTCCGCCATAAACGCGCCCGACCGGGAGCTCGCCATCGGCCCCTGGTATTAACGTCATCGGTAGCCTATCTGCCGCCATTTCCGCGGGTGGATTACGATGCTGTTGAACGGGGGAGTGTCCCGAGTGGCAAAGGGAGCTGACTGTAAATCAGCCGTCTTATGACTTCGAAGGTTCGAGTCCTTCTTCCCCCACCATCCTGCTTCGCGCCATGCGCTTCGCAGGACTGCAGCCTGCAAAAGCGGAAAGCTGATCCGTGTCCCTTTTCCAGAGCTGGTTGACCAACGAAAGCATCCGATTTCGGGTTCGGGCGCTGAAGGCGAGGTTTCGCGACCAAACTGCTGAGTTCGATGTGATCCGGCGCCATATCCGCTCCGGCGATATCGTCTGCGACATCGGCGCCAACAAGGGCAGTTTTATTCTCTGGCTGTCGCGCTGGTGCGCCGGCGGCCGGGTTGTCGCGTTTGAGCCTCAGCCGGAATTCGCCCGCCGTCTTGCTGAGGTGTGCCGGACGATGGGGCTCGACAATGTGCGGGTCGAAGCCAAGGCGGTTTATTCGCATTCCGGCGATCAGGAGCTGTTCGTTCCCGCCGGCCATTCGCCCGGCGCCTCGCTCACACACAAGGCGGCGGAGGCAACGAGCTTCACGACCTTGTCGGTGCCAGTGGTCGCGCTCGACGATTATTTCGATGCGAACGACAAGATCACGCTGCTCAAGATCGAT
Source organism: uncultured Alphaproteobacteria bacterium (assembly GCA_963811915.1). Lineage (GTDB taxonomy): Bacteria > Pseudomonadota > Alphaproteobacteria > Rhizobiales > Xanthobacteraceae > Bradyrhizobium. The sequence goes on along the minus strand of CAWETC010000008.1, from coordinate 61,152 downwards.
GTCGAAGGCGCCGAGCTGGGCCTGCTGCAAGGCGCGGAGCGGATTCTGCGCCAGCACGCGCCGCTCCTGGTGTTCGAATGCGAAAACCGCCATCTCGCGCCCGGCACTGTCGGCGATGTGTTTTCCTATCTCAAAACCCTCGGCTATGAGGGCAGCTTCGTGTGCCGCAACCAGCTTTTCCCGATCGCCGAATTCGACGCCACGGTGCATCAGCGCCAGGACGGCGAATGGTTCTGGAAGAGCAAGGATTACTGCAACAATTTTGTCTTTCGCAAAGCGCCGGCCCGGTCCTAGCAAAAACAAAAACGCGACGAACGAATATCCCAAACAAAAAGGCGCGGCGGGATGGCTCCCGTCGCGCCCCGATTTTTGCACTCGCTGGTCCAGGGCTGAGAACGCCCCGTTGCCAAGCCCGTAAGACTTAGCGGGCGATCCCAGCGAGGTGACAGCGCTTGGTATAAGACACTGGATCACCTCCTTTCGCTGTTGATGGAAACCCGAATATAGGCAGGAAACCGCCGCCTGTTAAGGCCCGGCCTGTGGATGGGTGGTTGAGGCGGCTGGCGTGGCATGTTAGGTGATCGGTCGTGCGCGGGTGTAGCTCAATGGTAGAGCAGCAGCCTTCCAAGCTGAATACGAGGGTTCGATTCCCTTCACCCGCTCCAAGCACTCTCACACCCTGTTCCGTCCATATCAAATCCCGGGAAATAAAAAATGGCCGAAGCCGACCTTGATGGTGTCATCAGGTCCATCGCGAAGACGCAGCACAAAGCTTTGATGGATGCGGCTAAAAAGCGTCATGGCCGGTTGATGGATATGGCCGCCAAGGCCAAGGACAAGGAAGCGAAGGCGCAATACAAGCAAATCGCCAGGGATACGCTGCAGCTGGCCGGTGCTGCGGCACGGCGAATGCAGATCACGGCGGAGAATGCCGCCGACAGCTATGCGCGCGCCGTCAAGAAAGCCGCCGAAGACGTCAAGCAGGCCGCGGCAGCAACGGAGGCCAAGCTCGCCAAGAAGGCAGCAAAGAAGCCGGCCAAGAAGGCTGGTTCAGCAAAGAAGGCTGCCAAAAAGAAAAAGGTCTGATCCCGGACGTGATGCGGACGGCGCTCGCCTGCGCGCCCGCGTTACGCTAAGGCACGTGTCGGATCATTCAAGGCGGCGGCGGGAGGCATCAGCAATGGCGAACCAACCTTTCCAGAAGGTCATCATCACCTGCGCGATCACGGGCAATCTGACGCGGCCCGAGCAGTCGCCCTATCTGCCGATCACGCCGCAGCAGATCGCCGACAGCGCGCTCGAGGCGGCCGAGGCGGGGGCCGCGATCGCGCATATCCATGTGCGCGATCCCGAGACCGGCCGTCCCTCGATGTCGATCGATCTCTACCGCGACGTGATGGATCGTATTCGCGCCCGTAATTCCAGCCTGATCATCAACCTGACCACCGGGCCGGGCGGACGGTTTGTTCCGTCGGAGGAAGATCCCAAGGTGGCCGGTCCGGGGACGACCTTGATGGCGCCGGAAAAGCGGGTCGAGCACGTCGAAATCCTGCGTCCGGATATCTGCACGCTCGATCTCAACACCATGAATTCGGGTGGCCAGGTCGTGATCAACACACCGGTCAATGTGCGCAAGATGGCCGCGCGGATCCGGGCCGCGAAAGTCATGCCGGAACTGGAGCTGTTCGACACCGGTGATTGCCATCTGGCCCGCGACCTGATGACGGAGGGCGTGCTGGAGGGACCGGGGCTGTTCTCGCTCGTGCTCGGCGTCAAATACGGTTTCAACGCGTCGCCGGAAACCATGCTCTATGGCCGCAGCCTGCTGCCGCCAGGCGCGATCTGGTCCGGCTTCGGCATCGGCCGCTCGGAATTTCCGATGGTCGCGCAGGCTTTCCTGCTCGGTGGCCATGTCCGGGTCGGCATGGAAGACAATCTCTATATTTCCAAGGGCGTCCTGGCCAAGACCAATGCCGAACTCGTCACCCACGCCGCCGATATCCTGAAAAGCCTCGGCGCCACCATTGCCTCGGCGAGCGAGGCGAGGGCGCATCTCGGGTTGTTGTAACGCTTGTCGGTACAACGGCGCGGCGGCTAATATTGATATAGCGTGCTTCAACTGGGTTGAATGATGCTCGTCGTCCATTTTCTTGTTTGAGCATGATCTCCGCGCAAAAGCCTCTGGCGTTTGTCGCGAGGGAAAACCGGTTCCCACTTTTCCGGATCATGCTCAAAAACCTTGATCAGCGCGCCTCTCGCGCCACAAGTCTGGCGGGTATCTTGTTAACCGCCTCATTCCCCGTCAGCGCCGTCACTGATACCGCGACGATGCGCTCGATGATGCCCTGGACGTCATTGAGATCGCACGATCCCTCCGACAGTTTGGTCAATCGTTCGCTGTCGCGGATGGTCTGGTGCGCCATCGCCAGCGCGAAGTGCAGGCCCCAATAAAGCTCGACTTCGTCGCGCCCGGGCAGTGAACGCCGCATCGCGGCGGCGAATTTCCGCAAATGATCGATCTCGCGATTCTTGATGCGGCGGATCGGCGGCACCGATTCAATCGAGGCGCGGATCATGAAGCGTGCCGCGGCTGATCGCTCGTTGTCCGGGCCGAGACAGCCGCGCAGCGTCGGCCCCACCAGCGCGCGCAGGATGGCATCGATTTCGGCGCGTCCGCCGCCGCCGGCTTCGGCCGCCTTCAATTGGTTGAGCCGCTCGCGGTTGGTCGCGAGGCTGCGGGTGACGAACAGTTCGGCGATCAGTTCGTCCTTGGAACCGAAATGATAATTCACCGCCGCGAGATTGACGTTCGCGGCGGCGACGATATCGCGCAGCGTGACGTCGGCGAAGCCGCGATCGGCATACAGCCGCTCGGCGGCCTCGAGGATTGCGTGGCGGGTCAGGTCTGACGGCATTCATAACCCGGCGAAGAGGAGGGATTGCAATTCAAACGCTTGTATGAAACTATGGTTTGAAGGCTGGAATGTCAATGCGCATGACGCATCGCCGCTCCGGTGAAACGCCCCGCCGCGCAAGAAAATGATCTTGCGGTGAACCGGCGGCGGAGAGACAGTGCCGCCAACGATTTTCGTCCAAAAATGCGAGGAACGCCCAATGGACTTCAACATGTCTGACCGTCAGCGCGAATGGCTCAACCGTGTGCAGTCGTTCATGCACAAGCATGTCCGTCCCGCCGTGCCGATCTACCGGCAGCAGGACGAAGCCGGCGAACGCTGGAAGGTGATTCCGATCGTCGAGGAACTGAAGAAGAAGGCGCATGCCGAAGGATTGTGGAACATGTTCATGCCGCCCTCGGCGCATGAGGACGAAGAATTCCACGGCGCGGGATTGACCAACCTGGAATATGCGCCGCTCGCCGAGGCGATGGGCCATATCGGCTGGGCATCCGAGGTGTTCAACTGTTCGGCGCCCGACACCGGCAACATGGAGGTGCTGATGCGCTACGGCACCAAGGAGCACAAGCGGCAGTGGCTGCGCCCGTTGATGAACGGCGAAATCCGCTCCGCCTTTCTGATGACCGAACCCGCGGTGGCTTCCTCCGACGCCACCAATATCGAGACCCGCATCGAGCGCGACGGCGATCACTACGTCATAAACGGCCGCAAATGGTGGTCGTCGGGTGTCGGCGATCCGCGCTGCAAGATCGCCATCGTGATGGGCAAAACCGATCCGAAGGCGCCGCGCCACCAGCAGCAGTCGCAGATCCTGGTGCCGCTCGACAGCAAAGGCATCACGGTAGAGAAATTACTGCCGGTGTTCGGCTTCGACGATGCGCCGCACGGCCATGCGCAGGTGCTGCTGGAAAACGTGCGGGTTCCCGCCAGCAACATCCTGCTCGGCGAGGGCAGGGGGTTCGAGATCGCGCAGGGGCGTCTCGGTCCCGGCCGCATCCATCACTGCATGCGCACCATCGGCAAGGCCGAGGAAGCGCTGGAGAAAATGGTGAAGCGGCTGTCGTCGCGCACCGCGTTCGGCAAGAAGATCATCGAGTATTCGATCTGGGAGCAGCGCATTGCCGAGGCCCGTACCGACATCGAGATGAACCGGCTGCTGTGTCTCAAGGCCGCCGACATGATGGACAAGGTCGGCAACAAGACCGCGCAGCTTGAGATCGCCATGATCAAGGTGGCAGCACCCAACATGGCGCTGAAGATCATCGACAACGCCATTCAGGCGTTCGGCGCCGCCGGAGTTTCCGACGACGCAGGCCTCGCGCGCGACTATGCCTCGATGCGCACGATGCGCCTCGCCGACGGCCCGGACGAGGTCCACAACCGCGCCATTGCCAGACTTGAACTTCGGAAGTATGCCAACGCTCCAACCTCTCACTAAGGGGAACGTCCCGGTGACGCTCCCCAGAAATCAAGGGGAGCGTCATCGTGGCCGAAGGCGTCAGGACCGACGAGGAATTTTCCGGCACCAAACCCGTCGAGGAGCGGCATCGCATCGATGAGGTGCGCCTCGATGGCTGGATGCGCGAACACGTCGAAGGTTACCAGGGACCGCTGACCGTCCTGCAATTCAAGGGCGGTCAGTCGAATCCGACCTACCGGCTCGATACGCCCGACCGCTCCTACGTGATGCGCCGCAAGCCATTCGGCAAGTTATTGCCTTCGGCGCATGCCGTCGATCGCGAGTTCCGCGTGATTGCAGCCTTGGGCAAGCAGGGGTTTCCGGTCGCCAAGGCCTATGCGCTCTGTACCGACGAAGCGGTGATCGGGGCGGCGTTCTACATCATGTCGATGGAGGAGGGCCGCGTGTTCTGGGATCCGTCGCTTCCCAGCCAGACGCCAGTGGCTCGGCACGCGATCTTCACCAGCAAGATCGAGACGCTTGCGAAACTGCACACCTATGATCCGCAGGCGATCGGGCTCGGCGAATTCGGCAAGCCCGGAAATTATTTTGCGCGTCAGGTCGATCGCTGGACCAAGCAGTACCGCGCCTCCGAGACCCAACACATTCCGGAAATGGAGAAGCTGATCGAGTGGCTGCCGCGCACCGTGCCGCAGCAGGAGCGCGTCTCGATCGTGCACGGCGACTATCGCCTCGACAACATGATCTTTCACGCCACCGAGCCCCGGGTGATCGCGGTGCTGGACTGGGAACTCTCGACACTCGGCGATCCCATGGCGGATTTCACCTATCTCTTGATGCAATGGACCATGCCGGGTCTGGCCACTGCCGACCTCAAGGCGCTCAACATTCCGAGCATGGAAGAAGCCGCGCAGATCTATTGCAATGTCACCGGCAGCGCGGTGCCCGACCTGAACTGGTATTTCTCCTACAATCTGTTCCGGCTTGCCGGCATCACCCAGGGTATCGCCGGGCGTATTCGTGACGGCACCGCGGCCAGCGCCAAGGCCATGGAGTCGGCCAAGCGCACCGTGCCGCTGTCAAAGGCGTCGTGGGACTACGCGCAAAAGGCGGGGGCGGTGTAGGCGCCCTCGCGGCAGAGGAATTTCCAGGCGGATGCAGGAAAAAACCCAAATGCGCGCGCCGCCCTACATACGGATGCGCGACGAGGACAATGTGGCCATCGTCGCCAACCAGGACGGACTTCATCCGGGCGCGGGCGGCCTTTCGAACATCGTCGAAAAGGCCATGGGCTCGGTGATCAAGTCAGGCACCAGTCCGATCGCGGGCGTGCTTGTCGCCGGGCGAACGGGCGCGTGAGAAGGGGCTGATCTTCGCGGCCACGCCCGCCAGCGACTTTATCTGCGGCACGCTTCAGCTTGCATCGGGCATGACATTGCACGTGTTCACCACTGGCCGCGGCGCACCCTACGGCCTCGCCGCCACGCCGGTCATCAAGGTCTCGACCCGCAGCGAACTCAAGCGGCGCTGGCACGATTTGATCGACGCACGAAGTGCCGCCATGCGATGCTCTTGAGGCATTTCATCATTGCATCGATCTCGGCTCCATTGGCGCGAATGGCGGTCAATTCTGTCGCCTGCGGTTCGATCACAAGGCGAACCTTCCATCACCTCTGCGGCACTGGCGTTCTGGATGCGACTTGCGCGATCAATCGGCCGTCGTTTGGCGCCGCTTGACGCAGCCATCAGGCACATGCCAACTTCATGTCAAGTCCGCAACATGGCGAAATCGGTTCACGCCATGTAAGCAGCGAATAAAATAACAAGGAGAGAAACGCGATGGCAACGACTGCATTCACCCCAAATGCCAAAAATCACCAGGGTCTCGGTCCCATGGCATCGCGTCTGGTTCAGGTGAACGACATGCCGTGGGAGCCGATCCGTTACCCCGGCTGCTATGTCAAGACGCTCGTCCTCGACAAGACCACGGGACTTCTCACCGTCCTGCTCAAGATGGACCCGGGCGCCGAATTGCCGGACCATGAGCACGTCATGCTTGAGCAGACCTTTATGCTCGAAGGGCGTCTCGTCGACAGAGAAGGCCCCGATGCCGGCCTGTCCTGCGGACCCGGCGAATTCGTCTGGCGTCCGCCGGGCAGCCGCCACTCCGCCTATACCCCCGAGGGCGGCCTCATGATCGCGATGTTCCTGATCCCGAACAAATTCTACGACAAGAGTGGCAATGCCTTCGATCTGATCGGCGATGATTGGGGTCTCAAATGGTCCAAGGCTTTGGAAAAGGCCTGATGGTCTGACGCCGCGCATCCCTAGAGCGTTTTCGAGCGAAGTAGCCACCGGTTCGCGTAAAGAAAACGCGTCAAAACAAAAGATGAGAGGCCGGTTCTGATTTAATCAGAACCGGGCTTGAGGATACGCGGCGTTTTTCTGGCGCGCCTAACGACAAGAATTGCGGCAACGTCCGCGACGGGGGAGGATCGCATGAGCATATCGACGGCACCGGTGCGTCCGGAAACGGAAGCCGATCAAGGGGCAATTATCGGCTGGTATGCGGAACTCACCGGTAAGGAGCGGCGGACCTTTTGGGCCTGCTTCACCGGCTGGGCGCTCGATGCAATGGACGTCCAGCTCTATAGCTTTGTGATCGCGACCCTGACGGCGCTGTGGAGCATCAGCCGTGCCGATGCAGGCCTGGCCGCGACAGCGACATTGATGGCGTCGGCGGTCGGTGGATGGCTGATCGGGGTGCTCTCCGATCGTTACGGCCGCGTCAGGATGCTCCAGGTCAGTATCCTCTGGTTCTCGGTGTTCACTTTCCTCTGCGCCTTTGCGCAATCGTTCCCGCAACTCCTGGTCTTCCGCTCCCTGCAGGGGTTCGGTTTCGGCGGGGAGTGGGCCGCCGGTGCAGTGCTGATAGGGGAGATCATCCGCGACAAGCATCGTGGCAAAGCCAATGGTATCGTTCACAGTGGCTGGGCGGTCGGATGGGGAGCCGCGGCGATCCTTTACACGGTATTGTTCAGTTTGGTGCCGGAGACGGTTGCGTGGCGCATCTTGTTCGGTGTCGGCGTGTTGCCGGCAATCGCCGTATTTTTCGTGCGGCGCTTTGTCGATGAGCCGGCCGTCTTCCTCGCCAGCAAGAAGCAGTACAACAGCGGCGAAATTGAACGGCCGAGCTTTCTGGAAATATTTTCGCGGCCGATGTTGCGAACGACCATTCTGGCGTCACTGCTTACGATCGGAACCCAAGGCGGCTATTACGCCATTATGATCTGGCTTCCGACATACCTGAAGACGGTCCGCGGCCTGTCCATCCTTGGCACCGGTGGATACCTCGCCGTAATCATCGTCGCCTCGTTTTTCGGCTATGTCGTCGGCGCGTATCTCACCGATATCCTTGGACGTCGGAAGAGCTTCTTCCTGTTCGCAATCTGCTCCACGCTGACGGTATTGGCCTACATGTTCATCCCGGTCAGCGACTCGGTTCTACTCGTCCTTGGCGCACCGCTGGGATTTTTCGCCTCCGGAATCTACAGTGGGATTGGCGCGTTCTTCAGCGAGCTCTATCCAACACGGATCCGCGGCTCCGGCATCGGCTTCTGCTTCAACATCGGCCGCGCCATTGGCGCCTTGTTTCCGACGCTTGTCGGTCTGCTTAGCGCGTCCATGCCGTTGGGGCAGGCGATTGGTACCTTTACGGTCGCCGCTTACGGATTGATCATCGTTGCCGCCGCGCTACTGCCGGAGACTAATGGCAGACCGCTTGCCGCAGCTTAGTTGTTGAACTAGCCGCGCATGACGCGGCTCTGTGCTGGTGGCTTATCTGGCGAGCGGACTGGGATGGTGCGTGAGACTAGCACGGGTCCCGTCATCATCGCAGTGGCGGGGACCTACCACGATCTTGTCGTCAGAGGTGGCGCGAATTGGCGCTTCAAGTCGTGTCGGTTGACGCACAACATCGCCCCGCGAGAGCGGATTGAAGCCGATCGGTTCCTGATGCTCCGGGATTGCGTTACGCGACGGCAGCTTTCGCCTTCGCAAAGACGACCCCCTTGGCTTCGGTACCGAATGCGGTCAGTACCGCGATGATGACCGCAACCGAACCCGCGACGATCGCGAGCGCCAGTCCGTAGTTTCCGCCGAAATGCGTGGCGATGCCTGCCTGGAGCGTTGCGTTCACGGAGGCCAAGAGGTTGCCGAGCTGATAGACGAAACCGGGAAACGTCCCTCGTGCGGTGTCCGGCGACAGCTCGTTCAAGTGGACGGGCACCACACCCCATGCGCCCTGTACGGTGAATTGCATCAGGAATGCACCGACCGCCAGCAGGGCCGGGCTGTCCGAGAAGGCCCATAGCGGGATCACCGGCAAAGAGAGCAGGGCTGCAATGATGATGCATCGCCGCCTGCCGAAACGCTCCGACAAGCTGCCGAACAGGATGCCGCCGCAGATGGCGCCGATATTATAGATCACCGCGATGATGCCGACCGCGTGCGGCGACAACTTGTGTTCTACCTGCAGAAACGTCGGGTAGAGATCCTGGGTGCCATGGCTGAAGAAATTGAACGCCGTCATGAGAACGACGGCGTAGATGCCGAGCCGCCAGTGCGATTGCAGGACCGCGAGGGTGCTGCCACGCTCAACAGCCGTCTCTTTGCTCCAGCTTGGCGATTCCGGCACGTTGCGGCGAATGTAGAGCACGAGCAACGCCGGGATCACGCCCACCATGAACATGCCGCGCCACCCGATATAAGGGAAAAGCGCACCGTAGACGATCGACGCCATGAAGTAGCCGGCGGGGTAGCCCGATTGCAGCAGGCCCGAGACGAATCCGCGGGCGTGGGGCGGAACGGTTTCCATCGTCAGCGAGGCCCCGACACCCCACTCGCCGCCCATCGCGACGCCATACAGTGCGCGCAAAATGATGAATATCGTGAGGCTCGGCGCAAAGCCCGAAGCGAATTCGAGGATCGAATACAAAAGGATATTGATCATCAGGGTCGGCCGGCGGCCCCACCGGTCGGCGGCGCGGCCGAAAATGAAGGCGCCGATCGGGCGCATCGCCAGCGTCAGGAGAATGGCAAGCGTGACGTCCGAGATATCGGTCTGGAATTCCGCAGCGATATCTTTCAGCACGAACACCAGCAGGAAAAAATCGAACGCGTCGAGGGACCATCCGAGAAAGCTTGCCACGACGACGTGTTTCTGCTCGCGGGTCCAGCCTGACAGTGCTGCAATTGCCATGAGGTATGCCTCGAGTGAAGGGAAAACTTCCGGCGTATCCGACCGATCATGGATCGTGGTGCGGCGATGGCAAGCAAAAAGGTGTACCTGGCTGTCAGGAGGGAGCAGCCCTGTCTTCGGGCTTGGCCTGTTTTTTTCCCGTGGGCATTTTTCGGACGGCGGCGCGCAGGTGTTTCATGCGTAGCATCGGCGCGGCGGCGAAAGCCGTAGCCGGTGAGAAAATCACTCTGCCTGATGGGGATTGCGCCGGTTCGAATCCGGCTTCTTCCACGTTCCGAAGCGATAATAATCGGGCAAGTCGAACGGTCGCCTTCCTCGCCTGTTACGCGTAACGCGTCAGCCTCACTCCTGCGGCTTGTATCCATCGTTCAGGGTTTTCAGAAATGCGATGATGTCGGATTCGTCCTGTGCGGTCATGGCCGGCGTTTCGCCAAGGTGGCGGTTGAAGGGGGGATCGCTGACATCGACATTGGCGTGATACTGCAGCGGAATGTCGTTGTACTTCTGGGCCTTGCCGTCGACGCCGAGCGGATAAACCTTCTCGGGATTGGTGTCGCGGAAATTGTAGAAGTCCAGCACCTGCTGCAACGTCCGGAATACGCCATTGTGGAAGTACGTGCGGCGCAGCGCGGTATTGCGCAAGGTAGGCGTTTTGAACATGCCGCAAAATTGCGTTTGGTCGGCAACGTCCTTGCGAATGGGCCCGCAAACTCCGAGATCGAAATAGTTGGGATCCTTGGTGTCGGCGAGCGCCAGATTGCGCGGCGCAGCCAGGGCTTCATACTGGGTGTCGCTGAAGAGCGGGGAGAACCATCGCGCGAGGGCTGCGAACTATGGCAGCCGGCGCAGTTGGCTTTTTCCTGATCGTTGAACAAGCGATAGCCCCGCATTTCGCTGTCGCTGAAACGTGCCTTGCCTTCGAGCCAATAATCGAACTTGCTGGTATAAGGGTGGAAGCTCGGCTCCTCGACCTGATATCGGCCGACTGCGAACGTCGCCTCGGCAACCAGCAAGTTCGCATTCTTGAAAATATTGTCGCCGAACAATGCCGCAAATTTCCTGGTATAGGGCGCGTGACGCAGTTTTTCGGCAATGATCTCGATGCTGCCGCCGTCCATCTCTCGCGGGTCGAGCAGCGGACCTGACGCCTGCATCTGAAGGGTGTCGGCGCGGCCATCCCAGAACAGGCCGCCCTGCGGCACGATGTTCTTCGCGGTTTGCGCGGCCTGCGTCGCGGTCTTTTGTACGCGATCGGCGGTCTGACCGACCTCGGCCATCTGCGCTAGCGTCACGGTCTCGTTTTCCCGGTCGTCGGGGCCGATGCTGAAGTCAGGCTGCCGCTCCAGGTAAGTCAGCGAGGGGACAGCACGCGCACCGGGAAGCGTCAGCGCGGGGCCACCGAGCATGACCGGGCCGTCGGTCGGGGGACCGTAGGCGTGTTCCGGGCTGTGACAAGAGGCGCAAGCCATCTTGCCCGACGACGACAGGCTGGTGTCGAAAAATATGTCCCGGCCAAGCCTGGCCATCGCGGAGAGCGGCTGGACCGGACGACGGATCAGATGGATCGGATTCGGGTTTTCGCCGGGCGACGGTTGCGGCTCGGCAGCGAAGACGGCGCCGGCCATGAGGCCGGCGCCGAGGAACCACACGATCGTGCGATGTAGCATCAAACTCAGCTCATCAGTTCTCGGACTTAGTTCTTGGACTTAGTTCTTGGACTTGCTCTTGGTATCCACGGTGCCGAAGGTCGGATCGAGCATAAGCGCCGTGCTGTTGGCCTTGTTGAAGTTGAACATGTCCGCGATCGAACCGGTCGTGGCATCGAAGGAACCGCCACCGAGACGCTGACCGCTCAGCCAGTTGTCCTCGATGAATTGCGGGATCGAGGCCTGCGAGATGAGCACGTGGCTGACGTAGTTCTTCTTGGCATAGGGCGAGATCACCAAGAACGGCTGACGCGTACCCGGACCACAGCGGCCATGGACGGGCATACCATGGATACCGGTGGGTTCGGTCACGCCGATGACGCCGCAGATGCCCGCGCCGTTCAACGTATCGGACGGCGAGAACGACGTTTGCGTCGGCTTGGCGAAGGCGTGGTCATACCAGCCGTCCGAAGTCGTCATAGGCGATGATCACGGCGGTAGATTCCCAGTCAGGCTGCTGCTGCAGGAAGTTGATCAGCGTAACCAGTCCGGTCTGCTCATCGAGCGGATCGGAGTTGCCCGGGTGAGCGTCCTGGTAGGACGCCATCTTGACGAAGGAAACCGCCGGGTAGTTGCCGGACCCGACCGCCGTGGTGAAGTCTTCCAGGTCGTAGGCATGGTTGGCCGGGTCGACGGTCTTCTTGCCCGGCACCGTGGTGTAGCCGATCGCTTTGGTCGAGGTCGGACGGAGATGGTTCGGATTGGCCGTCGACGTGAAGTACTGGAACCAAATGTGATGCGGGACATAGTCGCCGACGGCGCCGCCGACGACCTGGCTAACGGTGCTGCGTGAGCAACCGGTGGTGCCATTGTTGTTGATGGTCTGCAGGTTGAAGCCACCGACGAACGAACCCCAGGGGATATTGGCGGCGTTGAGCAGGTCGCCGATGTTCTTGCCCGTCATCTGGACCTGCGACGTCTTGCTCGAGCACGTGTCGCCGGCGGGATCGGTATCGTTGATTAGCGTAAGGCCGCCCTGACCGTCCGCGATCGTGCTTGCGGAAAGGCCCGGCGGAACTACCGCGCCGTTGGTCTGGCCGGCGAACATATTGAGCGCTCCGGGCGTCGACGGACCATAGTCATCGCTCCAGGCATTGTCGCTCATCGCGTAATTCTGAGCGTAGTTCCAAAGGGCGGTGACCGTGTTGCCGTCGAAATAGCCCATCACCTGGGCCTTGGTGCCGAAGGCGCCGGCGCCGCCCGACGTGCCCTTGCCCGTATCCAGCGGGAAGAGGTCGTTCTTGCCGCGCGTCATAGGCTTGCTGCTCGGACGTATAAGCATGGTTCTGGTCGGCGGTGTTGGCCTGCGTGCGGTCGAGACGGAACGGATTGGAAGCGGCCGTGCCGTTGGCCGAATTCAGGTTGGGATTGCTGTCGAGCAACGCCGGATTCGCCAAAAGATTGTTGATGTCCCGCTGCGTATTCTTGGCGGGTTCGAAAACGGGCTCACCTTCGGGATTCATCGCATTCGGGTAGGTGCCGAAGTAATGATCGAACGAGCGGTTTTCGTTGAAGATGACCACGAGGTGCTTGATTGGATATTTGGTCTTCAGCGTATTCGGATCGACGGCGGCGTCCTTGTCCGCCTTCGCGTTGTCGTTCTGGCCAGCGATGACCGGGCCAATCGAAGTCGCTGCAACCGCAACAGCAAGCAGCGCTACGGTGGATAGCAAAGTCGTCTTCAATTTTCGATTCTTCATTTTTTTCCCCAAAGAAAAAGGAGTTGCAGAGCGCAGAACGAGTAAGCAGCGTCAATGACGGACGTGTGTCGGTTTGATTTCAACTCGGTCTGGGTCGCGGTCTTCCACTGCAGCCGCGCAATGCCGCTCCGGCACAATGGCCGTTGAATTGCTGATCGCGGGTCGGACAAATCATTTGTAAGTCACGACGGCGAAAGCTTTTTTGGATGCCGCGGAATGCAGGCGTCGTGGAATAGACTGCGAAACATTCAAATGATTTCAACACAAAAAATTTTTGCCGCCTGGGCCCTGACGGGGCTCATGTTGAGATCATGCTTCCACGCCGTTTTCTCCATCGACGAATTTGAAGGAGACAATACGCGGGGGCACACTCCGAAAGAATTAAAAAATATTGTGACATCTCGTTTAATGATCGAAGCCCTTGCCCTCGCGGCGATCGCGCCGGCGGCTGTCGTCTGCCCGTCAGGCTTTTGTCGTATTTGCGTGGCATAAAATGCGATGCATTCAGCGGAGCGTGGCGGCCAATCGTCAGGCGAAGTTGGACCGATTGATGTTTTTCGTTCGGCTCTGCGGAGCGCCGCAGTGACGCGGGAGCGCTGAACGAGCATGTCTGTCATCAAGTGAGGTCAGCGGCGATTTTTGCCGCGATTTTTGACGAATGTCCGCTTGCGCCACAAGCGGACAATCCGTGAAGCATGGCCTTTGAGAAATTGCCGGTTGCGTTTCGGTGTCGCTATTAAACTCACTTCCAGTTGGCGCGCTGACGAATTCCCAAGCTCGCCGCCGACGCTTCCTCGATCAGCTTGCCTGGATCGATCGCGGTCAGCTTGCCGTTGCGCTTGAGGATGCGGCCGTCGACCAGCACGGTGTCAACATTCGAGGCCTGCGCCGAATCGACCAGCATGTAGGCCGGCTCGGTGAACGGTCCGATATTGATCGCGCGGGTATCCACCATGATGATGTCGGCCCGTTTGCCTTTCTTCAGCGATCCGGTGCGGTCGGCGAGGCCCAGCGCCTTGGCGCCCTCGATGGTCGCGAGCTCGAGCACGCGGCGCGCCGGCAATTTGAATTCGCTTTCGCTGCGGCCGTTCTCGAGATTTTGCGCGAGCTTCATGATCCCGAACATGTCGGCATTGCCCGTCAGCGGCGTGGTGTCGACCGACAGCGCAAGGTTTACCTTGTGGTCAAGATACTCGCCGATCTTGGTCAGGCCAAAACCGATGCGCAGTTCCGACGCCGGCGAAACACTGACGGAGGCGCCGGCTGCGGCCAGGAGGTCCATTTCCTCCGGCGAGGTATTGAGGGCGTGGACCACCTGAAGTCCGTTGAAGACGTAGCCGAGCTTTTGCAGCGCGAGGATGTGCCCTGAGTCGAATTTGTTGGAATTGAGATGGACCGTGACCGGCAGGTCGAGCTTGCGCGCGGCTTCATACTCCACGCGATACATGTCCGGCGACAGCGGCCGCAGCTCCATCTTGCCTTCCGCGTTCGGTACCGCCGCCTGCACGCCGCGCCAGGCTAGGCCGAGCGTCAGACAGGCCCCCGTTCGACAGGCTGGCCCAATCGCCACGCATGCGCGCGAGGTCGGCAACATTGATCGGCTGGGTGAGGGGCGTCGAACGCGCCGGACCATAGGAGAAACGGCCGCGCAGTCCGGTTTCCTGCAATGCCCTGAGGTCCTCGGCCGCGTGCTCGTAACTCATGACGTTGTGGCACCAATCGTGCACCGTCGTGGTGCCCGAATGCAGCGCTTCGGCCGAAGAGAGCAGCGAGCCGTAATACATGTCTCGCGGCGTGTAGAACTTGCCGAGCGCGGTCGTCACCGGGAAATAGCCATGGGCGCGATCGTCGCCCGACATGTTGCGCAACAGCGTGGTCCACATGTGCCAATGGGTGTCGATCAGGCCGGGCATCACGATGAAGCCGCGTCCGTCGATCACCTCCGCACCAGGCGCGGCGAGTTCGGTGCCGATATCGACGATCGCGCCGTTGTCGACATGCACGTCGCCTCTCGGCAGGTCGGCCTGGCCGGGCTCCATGGTGATGACATAGGCGTTGCGGATCACGACATGACCGCGCGCCGGCAGGTTGGCAACCGATGGTGAGATCGCCGCCTGCGCCTGCATCCCGAAGCCGCGCATCGCGCCGAGCGCTGCCACGCCGCCGAGAAACGTGCGCCGACGGATGCCGATATTGCTGGTCATAGATCCTCCCCCCGATTGCAATTTGCGAGCGAGCACCGAAAAACGATGCTTGCCGTATTGCGCGCATCTTGAGTGGCGCGCGGCAAGAGAGCAAGGGTCCGGGGTCGGGCGTGCCTCGTTACTCCGACATAGCCGAGCGGACTTATCGCGGCTTGACAGTCGTTGCCGCGCACGAACACAGTTCGTTTAACAAAAGCGCTTTATCGGGAGGATGTTGGGGATGATATCGCGCCGGCAATTCGGCACTTCCGTGATCGCCACGGGTGTGGCGATGGCCTCGCAAGCGACCAGGGCCCAGCCATCGAGGCGGATCATCGTCGATGCGCAGGTGCATCTGTGGAAGCCAGAATCCGAGGACTGGAAATGGGTCCCCGGCATGAAGCCGCAGATGCCGGAGCCGTTCACCGTCGAGAAGCTCGTTCCGCTGATGGATCAGGCCGGCGTCAATCGCGTCGTGGTCGTGCCGCCGTCATGGCCTGGTGACCGCAACGATTACGCCCTCGAAGCGGCCAGGCGTTATCCCGATCGTCTCGCGGTGATGGGGCGCGTTCCCCTGAAGAATCCGCAAGCCGCCGCGCTGCTGCCGAAGTGGCGGGAGCAGCCGGGCATGCTCGGCGTCCGGCTGACGTTTCTGGGGGCGACCCAGGGCTGGCTGGCCGACGGCACGGCTGACTGGTTCTGGCCGGAAGCCGAGAAGGCCGGGCTTCCCGTGATGTTTCTGACCGACGGCCAGAATGCCCAGCTTGCGCGGGTCGCGGAGCGTTATCCGCGCCTGCAACTGATCGCCGATCACATGGGCATCGGCGGCAATACTCCAAGGGAAGGCCGGATCGCGGACGCGGTTAGCCAGACCGCTTCGCTGGCCAAATATCCAAACGTCTCGGTCAAGCTGTCGGCGGCGCCGAATTATTCGTCGGAAGCCTATCCGTTTCGCGATTTCACCCCGCATATCAAACGGCTGTTCGATGCCTATGGTCCGAAGCGATGCTATTGGGGCTCGGACATGACCAACGGCTACGACAAGGCGACTTACTCGCAGCGCATCACACATTTCACCGAGGAATTGCCGTTCCTGTCCGAACAGGACAAGGACTGGGTGATGGGCAAATCCATCCTCGAGTCGGCTGAGGTGGACCTAGCTGGGCACCATCGTCGCGTGGGGAGGGCGCTCAGACGTCCGCTGAGGCGCAGAGGACGAGCTGATGCGGTCGCCCTCACGCCGCAGTGTGTGCATTCACCGGCAGCGTGAACTGGAACGTGGCCCCCCAGGGTACATTTGCGGTGGCCCACAGCCGGCCACCATGGGCTTCCACGATTGAACGGCAGATCGAGAGTCCCATCCCCATGCCGCCGGCTTTGGTGGTGAAAAAGGCGTTGAACAGCCGGTCAGGCATTCTCGGAGGAAATTCCGACGCCGCAATCGGTCAAACTTGTGAGCATCTGGTGCGGCTCATCCTGGCAGGATCGGATCACCAACTGACGTGGCCGATCCGTGACCGGTTGCATGGCTTCGATGCCATTCATCACCAGGTTGATAATGACCTGCTGCAATTGAACGCGGTCACCCAGGATCATGGGAAGGGCCGGCGCCAATTCCATTTGCAAGGACACCTGGTGGCTGATCAGCTCACGCTGCACCAGCGTGATGACCTCCCTTACGATTTCATTGACGTCGAGCGGCACCCTTTCAATCTCGGTCTTGTTCGCCAGCGCCCGGACGCGGCGTATCACCTCGCTCGCCCGGTTGCCGTCTTCTATTACCCATTCCACCGAGCGCCGCACCGCGTCCAAATTCGGCGTTCCGCGGTCGAGCCACCGAAGACAGGCCTCCGCGTTGGCTATCACGCCGGCGAGCGGCTGGTTCACTTCGTGGGCGATCGAGGCTGTCAGCTCGCCCAACGTGGTCACGCGCGTGACGTGAGCGAGTTCCAGTTGGGCATCGATGAGGCGCTGTTCGCTGGCGCGCAGCTTCTCTTCCGCGCGCTTGCGCTCGGAGACATCGCTGCACACATTCCCGACGTTCACAGGCTGCCCGGTCTCGGGATCGTCGATCCGGTAGGCCGAATAGTGGATCGGGATCGGCTCTCCGGTCTTGAAATGGCGCAGACGCATCTCGCCCGACCAGAAACCCTTCTCCAGCACTGAGGGCCAGAGGACGGTATTCACGAACTCGCGGTCCTCGGGGAATATGTAGTGAATTCCGCGCCTCGTCCTCGCTTCTTCCACGTTGTCAAATCCGACCATTTCCAGCCCGGCCTTGTTCAGGTAGATCGGCGTCCCTCCTTCGAGGTCGGCAATCGCCATTAAATCGGAAGCCTGCTCGACCAACGACGCCAGGAGGCGGCGCTCGAGGTCAGCGCGTTTGCGTTCGGTCAAGTCGAGCACGAAGGCAACGCCCTCGTCTGGCTTGTCGGCGAACATGGTAGCACCGACCAGAACCGGCACGCGGCTGCCGTCTTTGCGAAAGTACTCCTTCTCGCGGGGGTTTACGGTTCCGTGCGCCCTCAGCTTTGCGCTGGCCCGTTCGTCGGTGTCGCGCCATTGGGCTGGCGTCAGTTCGGTCCATCGCAGCCGATCCGAGATCAGGTCTTCACGGCTGTACCCCAACAGATCAAGAAAGGCCTGGTTGGCTTCGATGATGCGGCCCTGAAGATCAAAAATCATGATTCCGATGATGTTCGACTCGAACAGGCGACTGATCCGCGCCTCGCGTTCCCGCAAATCGCCGTAGAGGCGGGCGTTCTCCAGCGAGATCGCCGCCTGCGACTCGAGCAGTTGCAGGACCGAGATCCGGGTTGGCGTGAACACGTGTGAGGCCAGGTTGTTCTCGAGGTAGAGCACCCCGATCAGGTTGGACTGCTTCACCAGCGGCAGGCACAAGACCGAACGGGCGTGTTTCCGGAAAATGTATTCGTCCGCCGAGAAATCATTCTGAACCTGGGCGTCATCAATGAGCACGCTTTCCCTGGTCCGGATCACGTAATGGAGCAGGGATTCGGGAAGCTCGGCCGGTGAAACAATCATCTCGCGCAGCGTGACCTCGATCTGGCCGCGGCCGGTGGTCGCTTCCGCCACGATCCGTGGCTCGTCGCCCGGAAACAGGATCAGCAGGCCACGCCCGGCGCCGGCATGCTCGACCGCGATCCTCATGAGCTTCCCGATGAGCTTGTCGAGGACGATCTCGCTCGACACGGCTTGTGCGGCCTTGAGCACCGACTCGACATCGAACTGCCCGACCGGCGCGCCAATGGTAGCGGTGGGAGATGCGGGGACAGGTGCGTCGCGCAGATGCGGATGAAGCTGTTCGAGCTGTCGCACCTTGCCGAATGCGCCCCAGCGAAGATAGCAGCGCCGCGCCTCCCGCAGACAGGCATGCGCAATGGTCTTGACACCGCGCGCCGCGTAGAAACGGGCGGCTACTTCATGGACAAGGCCCTCGTTCTGCACGAAGCCATTCTCGCGGGCCAATTGAGCGGCCTGCTCATAGAGACGCATGGCGTCGGTGTCTCGCCCTTCGAGGCGGCCGATCTCGGCCGAGATCAGCGCGTATTTGTCGCCGAACGTCGGTGGATAGTTGTCGGCCCATTCGTGCAGTTGCTCCCGGTGGGCCGTCAGGAGCTCGCGCCATTTGTTCTGCTCGTCAGCAGTAGCGTTATCGTAGAGCGCTGCCACCGTAAGCGCTGTGTAATAGAAATAGTCGAGTAGCTGGATCTGAGCGCCCGCCGCCGAAACGAGAGGCTTCATCGTATCGGCTGCCGCCAGCGCCTCGGCGTAATCGCCTGACAGGAACCGAGCCTTCAGTTTGAGGATCCAGTACCAGACGATCGTAAAGCTCATCCGACCGTCCGTCAGCTGTGCCTCGAACGTTGCCTCGTCGAACTGATGGTCTTTGAATGTCGAGAAGCTGGTGGTGCGGCCCTGCATCGTGGCGATGAAGTGTTGCTGGCTGCGAATGATATCCACCGCATCGCGGTACTTGGCTTCGCGGGCGAAGGCCAATGCGCTCTCCGACTCCTGCCACACCGCGTCGAGTGGATCGTTACGCAGGAGAAGACCATAAACAGCTTGGAACATGCCGTAGCAAGCAAAGATCAAATCACCCCTCTCAACGGCGTTGCGAAAGGTCGTCCGCATGAAATCGATTGCGGTCGAGATTGGCTGGGTCCAGACGGCGACTATTCCCATCGCGAAGTGGACTCCCTGACGGGCGACAAAATGCTCTTTATCGACCAAATCGCACGCGAGCTTGGCGAAACGATACCCTTCGCTGTAATGGTGAAAGACCGGACCGAGGATGGTCCCGAAATGGGCGCAGCCGAGCGCGGAGGCGCCGCACATCCCGTGCTGCGTGCTGACGATCACCATGCGGCATACAAGCAAGCAAAATAAGTGAAAGTCAGTAAAATAGGCGGGTCCTAACAGGGTCGATAGCACCCGCATGGCGGCCTGCTGTTCCGGACTTCCCATCAGCGGTAGATCGATCAAACCCTCGATCTGGTGCCAGTTGATATTCTGGCAGACCGTCTCGTATTCGGCCTCGACCTGTTCCCGGGTCGGATGCGCAGGGATATCAATGCCGAACAAGCGCAGGCACGAGAGCGCGGTGGCTACGGCCTGGGCGTTTTCCGATTTGACGGTATGGAGCAGGACCTTGAGGCGGTAAACGGCCGCCTGGTCGAATTTCGATGCACTACGCTGCAGCAACTCCAAAATCAATTGCTCGGCTTTTTCGAAATTGCCGCTCAGAAGCTCGCACTTTGCGCGTTCACGCCAGATGGCGAAAGTCAACTCGTACTGGCTGTCCCAGTCTTGATCGTCGAGCAGGGACATGCCGGCCGCAAGATAGACAGACGCCGACGTATAGGCCGCCGATTCCTTAGCTTTTCGTCCCGCACGCAAATCGATCGTCGCTACCTGTGCTTTCTCGTGCCGCTCAATCAGCCTTGCGGCGCCTCGATTGAGTTGGTTCGCAACATCGAACAGGCGTTCGGTGAGTTGGTCCGCTGCCATGCTCGCCAGCAGCACACGGCCGATGTGTAGGTGGATATCGGCACGGTGATCGTCGGGAATCAGAGAATACGCCGCCTGCTGGATCCGGTCGTGCAGGAACCTGTAGCCGCTGTCGTCGCGGAAAACGAGCCCGGCATGGACGGCTTCCCAAAGGGCCGCGCGCATCACCTCCTCTGTTGTCCCGTAAACCGTGGCGAGTGGAGCGATCTCGCCGGCGTTTCCTAGACAGGCGAGCTGTTTCAAGGCTTCCTGGGTGGTGGCGGACAACCGCTTCAGCTTGCCCGCCATAAGGTCCACCACGTTATCGGTGAAGCTCTTGGCGCAGATGCGATCCATGTTCCATTGCCAAGCCCGCGTGAACGGGTCGAACGCGATCAGACCCTCCTCGGCCAGCGTCGAGAAGAACTGGATCGCGAAGAACGGATTGCCTCCGGTCTTCTCATGGACTAGCTCCGCCAATGGTCGCGCGCGGTCCGGTTCGCACTGCAGAGCATCGGCGATAAGCCGTCCAATATCGTCGAGTCCAAGAGGCGCCAGCACGATCTCCTGGACCCGCGTTCCAGCTTTGCGGATCGCCTCCAGAGTCCGCAGCAGCGGGTGGGAGGCGCTGACCTCGTTGTCCCTGTAGGCGCCGACCAGCATGAGGTGCCGGACTTCCGCCCGGGTGGCCAAATCCTCAAGCAGGTCAAGCGTGGCCGCGTCCAGCCATTGCAGATCGTCCAGAAAAAGGGCGAGCGGATGCTCCTTGCGCGCGAACACCGCGAGGAACCGCCGGAAAATCATCTGGAACCGGTTCTGCGCGTCTTGCGGTTGCAGGTCCGCAACCGCTGGCTGTTTGCCGATCACGAGCTCAAGCTCGGGAACGAGATTGACCATCAGCTGACCGTTCGGGCCCAGCGCCTCGTTGAAAGCTATTCGCCAGCGGCCAAGCTCCGCTTCGTTCTGGCTCAGCAGCGAGCGGATAAGGCTTTGGAGGGCCTGGCCCACCGTCGCATACGGGATATCGCGCTTGTACTGGTCGAACTTGCCGGACGCGAACAGCCCGCGCGGCGGAACGAGCCCGCGGTGCAGCTCGTGTACGACCGAGGATTTGCCGATCCCCGAATAGCCGGAGACGAGCACGAGCTCAAAGGCGCCGCTTGCCACGACCCTGTCGAAGCAGGCGAGCAACGTGTCGATCTCGCGCTTTCGCCCATACAGATTTTCGGGGATGAGCAGACGGTCTGGCGCGTCTTCGGCACCCAACGGGAATGGCTCGATACGGCCACGCGACTCCCATTCCGCCAGACCCCGCCGCAGATCAGCCTCAACGCCTGCGGCGGTTTGGTAGCGCTCCTCGGCGGTCTTGGCGAGCAGCTTCATCACAAGTGCCGAGAGCGGCGCGGGGACGCCTGCGATTCGCTCGTGGGGCGGCACCGGTTGGCGCGCGATATGGCAGTGCACCCACTCCATCGGATCGGCGGCGGTGAAGGGCAGGGCGCTCGTCAACATCTCGTAGAAGGTGACACCCAGCGCATAGAGATCGCTGCGGGCGTCGACCGAGCGGTTCATTCTGCCAGTCTGTTCCGGCGCCATGTAGGCGAGCGTGCCGGCAATTACCTCCGGTGGCGCGGGGGCCTGATGCTCGCGCATTAGACGCGAGGCGATGCCGAACCCCGTCAGCCATACGCGGCCGCTTGCCGCGTGCACCAGGATATTTGCCGGCTTGATGTCCTTGTGGATCAGGCCTCGCTCATGTATCTGGCGGAGCGCTCCCGCCAGCGGGATGGCGATGCGCAGGAACTGCGGTACCTCCAATGGCCGGCCGAGCAGCCGATCGAGCGGTGTACCGCCGGGATCGTCCAGCACCAGCGTCATGCGGCCGTTGTGGTGCGTCAGCGCGACCGGTCGCGCCGCCCAGTCAGCATCAAGTTCACCTTTGAGCGCATATTCGTGCTGAAGCCGCTTGATACAACCGGGGGACGTTCCTTCCGCGGCGACAAGCAGGACCGGCGCCAGGCCGTTGCCGCAACCCCGGTAGAGAGCGATGTCTCCCTCCCGCAGCGGCGAGAACACGTAGCCCGAGAGCTCGTTCACGAGGGCCTCCCGCAACGAGGAATAGCTTGGTCCGTCGATTAGGTTACGTTTGCTGTGCTCCGTCAATCAACCAACAGGCGCAATCCGTCTCATGATCGGTTCCATATTACAGCGAGATGGCGACGAGAACCGCGGTGGCCTTTTGTCATAGCGACACGTCAAGTCGGCTTGCTTTCCCCGGACGTTTCGTCAATATCGGCGACATGACTATCGTCGTGATCACGCTCGCGAACTTGTGGTGGCGCTCCACTTAGGAGCGGCACGGCTTTGTCATTCACTCAACCGTCGCCGCCGTTCATCGGCTTGCGAGGTTGCCTGTATCACCTGCATCAACAGTCCGATTGAACGGCGGCTCCTATCCGGAGAACCGCGATGCAACTTTCGTCATGCACCGTCCCTGTTGTCCTGACCGGCGACAGAACCACCGGCCCGCTACACATCGGGCACTACGCCGGTTCGTTGAAGAACCGCGTCACCCTGCAGACGACGCACCAGCAGTATCTACTACTGGCGGATAGCCAGGCACTCACGGACAACGCGCACAATCCCGGCCGGGTGCGTGACAATATCCTTGAGATCGCGACCGACTATCTGGCTGTGGGGATCGACCCGGACCTGACCACGATCTGTCTGCAATCGCATCTCCCGGCACTTGCCGATTTGACCCTGCTGTACCTGAACTTTGTCACGGTGGCGCGGCTCGAGCGCAACCCGACGATCAAGGACGAAATCCAGGCGCGAGGTTTTGGCAGAGATATTCCCGCGGGCTTTCTCTGTTATCCCGTCGCACAGGCCGCCGACATCACCGGTTTCAAAGCGACGATTGTCCCGGTTGGGGAAGATCAAGCTCCATTGATCGAGCAAACCAATGAGGTTGTTCGCCGCATCAATCGCCAGGCTGGTTTTGAGGTATTGCCCGAAGCCCGCGCGTTTATGTCTCGCGTCGGACGCCTTCCCGGTATCGACGGCAAGGCCAAAATGAGCAAGTCGCAGGGCAATGCTATTCCGCTATCAGCCACGCCTGACGAAATACGGGAGGCCGTCCGGCGTATGTTCACTGATCCAAATCACATAAAAGTATCCGACCCAGGTCGCGTCGAAGGCAATGTGGTCTTTACGTATCTGGATGCGTTCGACGAAGATCACGTCGCGGTTGAGGATTTGAAGGCGCGCTATATTCGCGGCGGTTTGGGCGACAGCATTGTGAAAAAACGTCTCGACGAGGTGCTGCAGGCGCTTCTCGCGCCTATCCGGGACCGTCGCCGCGCACTCGCTCGTGATCCCGGCTATGCACTGCAAGTCGTCAAGCGCGGCACCGCGCGGGCGCGCGAGATCACAAATTCCACTTTGCACGATGTTCGCGCCGCGCTTGGTCTATTCACCCTGAACTGATCGGATGGGGGCCAAGCTAGGGGATGTCCGGATTGGACCGGTAGTAGGGCGCTGACCAGCAAGAGTGTCTTCAATGCGTCAGCGTTTCTGTCTCATCTAAAGCGGTCAGATCCGCTGAAGCCCCTTGATCTGGCGCAATGCCCCTCCAACAGCGACGCGCATTTTATGAAGGGGCAGGCATAAGTGGAGAACGTCCATGAAGCAGATGAGTTTGAGGACATTTGCGATTGCAACCTCCGCCTTCGCGTGCGCTACGTTGCTGTCGTTCAGCTGGTCTGAACGGCGCGGCGTCTCGCTGTCAGTTGAGAGCGCGCAGGCGCGGATCGGTCGCCCATTGACCCCGCTAAGCGTTGCCGGCGTTGCGCGTCGCCACCACCGGCGGGCTGCGTACGGCTACGGTGCCGGTGTGGTCGGCGCTGGCGGCCCCTATGTAGGCACTGGCTACTATGGCGGGTACCCTGGCAATTATTACCGCAGTTACGGCTACCCTGGCGGCTATTACGGCGGCTACGCCAACCGCAGCCACGTCACCGGACGGCCAACGCTGGTTCCGCGCTACTACGGCGGCACTTATGCCGCTGGCGGCTATTACGGCGGCTACACCAACCGCAGTTACGTCACCGGACGGCCAACGCTGTTTCCGCGCTACTATGGCGGCGGGGGCTGGTGAAACGAGGGCTTTGCGTTTGGAAGTGGTCAGCTACTACGCGGGTGGCCCCTATAGCGGATGGAGTGACTACGCGGCGCGCAACAGCCTTGCCCCCGGTACCCTGGTCAAAGCCGACAACGGCTCGATGTATCGCTGCCAGTAGAAGCACAAACGATATGACAGGGGCGGCTCAGGAGCCGCCCTGAAAGGCTGCATGATTACGCAAGTCGCCGTCGGGTGCGGCCGCGTAGGACACTTGTTAATGGTGTGTGCGTAGCAAGAACCACCATCCGCCAGACCCGCCGTGCCGTCCGCAGGTGTGTGCGATGGCGGGGAGGCGCCTGCGCCTTGTACGAGTGAACGCCACCGAACTGGTTGGTCTAGAGCAGACCAGACGCCAGTTTCGAGCATGTGGTTCGCATGCATTCCTACTGTGCTGCGGCGTCTGCACCTCACGCCATCCAGTGGCCGCTGGTTTCGCCGGGCGTCCTGCAGCTTTCGCAAATGACTCATTTCGGACTTGGACGCTGTCACGCCGATGTCCGCGACGTGTTGTTTGACACGCGTTAGAGAGGGGAACTCGTGGTGGGGCCGTCGCCACCATCGGGTCTTTCGCCGGGTCTAACGATCAGACCCGCAAGTCGCGTAGCAGCCATCCCGGAAAATGGGTTGTGCAGCGCAGCATAACCGATACAACTGCGTTTCCCGTGAGGTACGCAGTGACTGATATTAATGCCGATGGGGTTTCATCGAGCCATCGGCCGATGGGATTCCGAGAATTTGTCCTCGTGATCGCTTCGATCATGGCCCTGAACCCGCTGGCGATGGACATGATGCTGCCAGCGTTGCCGAACATCGCCGCGACATTCCACGTCACGATTGCCAACCGGCCGCAGGAGGTGCTTTCGGCATTCCTGATCGGCTTCGGAATCGGCCAGTTCATCATGGGACCGCTTTCAGACCGCTTCGGCCGGCGGCCGGTGCTGGTCGACGGCATGGCGCTTTATTGCATCGCCAGCGTGCTTGCGATTACGGCGTCGTCCTTCGAGACCTTGCTGCTGGCGCGCGTATTGCAGGGGCTTGGCACCTCCGCCACCCGCGTGATTGCGACCTCGATCGTTCGCGACTGCTATGCGGGGCGCCGCATGGCCAGCGTAATGTCGCTGGCGATGATGATCTTCATCGCCGTGCCCGTGATCGCGCCGTCACTCGGTCAGGCGGTGATGCTGCTGACACAGTGGCACGGTATCTTCATCATGCTGATGCTGTACGGCGTGTTGGCGCTGATCTGGAGCGCAGTGCGGATGCCGGAAACCTTGCCGGAGTCCGAGCGCAAGTCGCTGGCTATCCGCGACGTGCTCGGCGCCTTTCGCCAGACCGTGACCAACCGGCAGACCCTGGGCTATGCACTGGCGGCCGGCGGCGTGCAGGGGTCGCTGTTCGCGTTCGTGTTTTCGTCGCAGCAGGTGTTCACCGAAATCTACGGGCTCGGGCGTTACTTTCCGCTGGCATTCGCCGCCATCGCAATCGGTGTGGCCGTTGCCGGCTTTCTCAATGCCCGTTTCGTCGGCCGGCTTGGCATGCGGGTGATTTCGCATGGCGCGCTGGTCGGCTTCGTCGTGGTGGCGGGGATTCTGCTGCTGGCGGTGAAGATGCAAATGCTGCCGCTGGCGCTTTTCGTGGTCCTGGCGGCGTTGATGATGTTCGCGTTCGGGCTGATGTTCGCCAATTTCACGTCGCTGGCGATGGAGCCGCAGGGCCATATCGCCGGCACAGCTTCATCGTTGTACGGGTCGATCACGACGCTGCTCGGCATCGGCATCGGCACCACGATCGGCCAAGACTACGACGGCACCCTGTTGCCGTTTGCGACAGGGTTTTTCCTCTGCACGCTGGCTTCCCTGGCGGTCGTTCTGGTGGTGGAAAAGGGCCGGCTGTTCAAGCCGCATGCGAAGCCGGTGTAGGCAGGCAGCTGCCTTTCGAAGCCATTTGCCGTTGCTCGTGAAGTCTAACGCCAGGCGCATCCCGGGGGTACGTACCCAGGATTACGCAAGCAGGCATCGTCGAGTTGGCTGTCCCAACCGCCCCGGGATCGCCATTGGCTCCAGGGCAGGTAATCGCAATATCTGCTGTAGGGATTCCCGGCTTCCCGGGTCGCACAATAGATGCTCTGTGCGTAGTGACCTTGGCTTGAGTTGACGGGCCTCGCCATTGCGGGCGTTGCTGCCACGACAAGGGCCAAGGAAGCGCCGCGAATCCTGAATTTCATTTATCCGTTCCATCATTCGGCTGACTTTGCGCGAGATAACAAGTTTACACCGCGATAGCGGGTTTCTTCCGTAGAGCCGTTCACATAATTGAGATCGCTGCGCGCGGCCGCGCGCTGGTGGTTCGGCTCGTTGCAACGAGCAACCCCGAAATCATGAATCTCCGACAGTCAGTCCTGCGGGTAGGGCGTTTCGCTCCTGTCGAAGCCCGCACTAAACCCACGCGCGCCTTGTCATGTGAAGGCAGCTTCGCGCCTCGTCGGCCGCCGCGCCCGAGGCACCCGCCATCATCCTGCAATATTTTTGTCGTGGCTTGTGACGATCTGTGACAGAATTAATACGACCGAGTGTCAGTTCGGTTAAAAATGGAGCGGTCGATGAGTTTGGAATGGCGGGCGCGGTCAAGTTCTCTGGCCTGGTCGAATCCCCTGGCGTGGTGGTGGAGTCTGTTGACCTTGGTCAGCGGCCTGAACATCGCGGTCTGGTTCGTGCTGTACCGCCAGCTTCACGAACAGCCAACGGGTGGTCTCGGCGGAACATCCGGCATCGAGTCCATGCTGCTGCTTTGTGCGGCCTATGTCTTTGGCTGCGCATTCAGGTCGTTGCTTCCGCGCGCAGATGTGCAGCGGATCTGCCTGTTCGACACCTGGTTGTCGAGCGTTGCCGTCGGCCGGTCGGTCGCAACCGTGGCCGAGGTCGCCTTTGCGGCACAGTGGGCGCTGATCCTGCACCAACTGGGCACGATGACCGGCGCGGACACCACCTTGAACGCCGCGTGGGTGATCGTGCCGCTGATCCTGATCGCCGAATGCTTTTCATGGTACGCGGTGCTGACCACCAACTATCTGGGCAATGCCATCGAAAATTCGATATGGGCCGTTGCCTTCTTCATCGTCGGGATTGGCCTTTGCCGGCTGCTGCCGCAGTTCGACGGTTCGGTTCGCGTCGTTCTCGTCATCGCGATCGTCGGAATCGCCGGCTATCTGGCGTTTCTCATGACCGTCGACGTCCCGATGTATCTGAGCCGGTGGCGCGCCGACCTTGCCGGTGGCAGCAAGCTTCTGGGACCTCTTGAGGGGCTGCATGACGTGAGCACGCGCTGGGTCGTGACGCACGACCTCGCCGAGTGGAAAGACGAGATCGCCTGGATGTCGCTTTATTTCAGCATGGCGGTGTGGGCCAGTCTTGCGCTGTGCGTGTTCTACTCGCTCGGGGATCATTATCCTCGCCCGCGTACTGAGGCGACAGTCGCAAGCTGGTCGCCGGACGCGCGCACGCTTGTCGCGTCCGCGCCGCTGCGCCTACTCTGAGACCGGGATAAAGCTGCGAGGGGAAGAACGGTCATCATCGTTCTACGGATGACCGAGTTTTCCCGCCGCAGGGATCAGCGTAGCAGCGCTCGCCGCCGCCACTAAGCAGATGACCGCGCCAATCGCTGCAGCGACACCAAAAGCTGAAAGCAAAGCAGGTCCCGATGACGCTATCACAGGTCCGATAAGGGCTGTAGCAATCAATCCGCCAGTGCGCGCTACAGCGCTGTTCAGCCCGGATGCTGCACCCGTATGTCCGCTGTCGACGGACATCAACACAGCTGTCGTGAGCGGGGCGACCGCTGCGGCCATTCCCAGAGCAATTACGGCCATCGCCGGAAACACCCCAAGCCAATAGCTTGTGGCCGAGCCAATCCGCAGCGTTAGGAGAAGGCCGGCCGCGACAATGACCGGTCCTGTGACCAAGAACCATCGTGGATCCATCTTGGCCGCCAACGCACCGGCGGCAGGCGATGCCACGGCGATTACCAACGGCAGGGGCAGGAGTGCAGCGCCAGCCTGCGTCGCAGTGTACCCGCCCGCTTAAATCAACACATAGGGCACCAATACGAACAATCCGCCGAGCGCACCGTACAGCAGCAGGGTCAAAAGCGTGACGCCAACGAAATTCGGCGACCCGAATAACGAGAGTGGCATCATGGCGCTGTCGCCAAGCCGTCGCTCCGCAGACAGGAACAGGAGCAAGAAGATCAGGCCCGTTCCGAGGATGACGAAGGTGGAAGACGACCAGGCCTGACCGGATCCCTCGGTTAGCGCCCAGGTCGCAAGACCCAAAGCAGCTGTGACCAGCGCTCCACCCAACCAGTCAAGACTGCCGGCGGTGTCTTCGACGTCCCTGTCGACGTAGCGGGACGCCAGCACAATCGCAGCGACAGACAGCGGAATGTTGATCAGAAAGATAAGGCGCCAACTGCCGGCATCGATGAGCCACCCGCCAAGAACAGGCCCGATCGCGCCGGCAGCGGCTCCGGTTGCCGCCCATATGCCGATCGCGCGGCCTTTCGCCTCTCCAGAGAAACTCTGGCCCAAGATCGCGAGACTATTTGGCATCAGCATGGCAGCGCTCGCACCTTGCACGAAGCGAGCGAGCAGCAACAAGCTAACGGACGGCGCCACCGCGCAGGCTATAGAAGCGATGCAGAATAGCAGAACGCCCGCAATCAAGAGACGACGGCGGCCGTACCGGTCTCCTGCTGCTCCTCCCAGCAAAAGGAGCGCGCTCAAGGGAAGCAAATAGGCATTGACGACCCACTGCAGGCCGATGGCGTCCGCATGAAAGCTCCGACCGATCGCCGGTAGCCCAACATTGACGACCGAACCATCAATGAACGCCAAGCTCGATGCCAGGATCGTTGTCGCGATAACGAGGCGAGGGTAGGCAGGCGAACACGTGCATTTGTCTGCTCGCGCAGTCGCGGCGTCGAAGGGAACGTGTAGGGCGTTGCTCATTTGCGCGCAATGTAGGGCGCGCACTCCGGCAGGGCCAGCGGGAGCGGGCGTAATCGCCTTGCTCTTTCGCCAGTAGTTGGATGTCCGGCAGTTCGATCCTATTGACCACCGCTCACGCAGAACCTGGGAAATGGCGCGCACAAGCCGATGAAGATCTTCTCGTATTCGTCGCGCAAGGCGATGACCCTTGCCTTGATGCCGTCCGGATAATGCCACGGCGGAATTATGAAAAGCGCCCGGTTCGTCCGACGCCAGTCAAGCAGCACGGGGAGGGGGGCCACGCCCGTCACCGCGCGGCGCGTGGAAGGTATTTCGGCGTGCTTGGTTCCGTCGGAGAGTTGGGCAGGACGAAGTGATGTTTCACGAAGGTATGAACCGGGCGTTTGGATCGAATTTTGCGCCTCCCGCGTCTCTAAATCGTGGGCCCGGGAATTTCGTGAACGTCAGGGGCCGGTCGCCGCGTCGCGGCGGAAAGATCCGGGAGGACGTGACGCGATTTTGAGAAAGACTAAACGATGACGATTGAATTTGGGACTGAACCCCATAAGGAAACGAGGCGAGACTTTCTATACATTGTGACCGGCGCGTTCGCCGCCGTTGGGACGGTGGCGGTGGTGTCCCCGATGATCGATCAGATGGAGCCGGACGCATCGACACTGGCTGCCGGCGGCCCGGTTGATTTTGATCTTAGCAAGCTTCAGCCCGGGCAGCAGGCGGTGGTGCGCTGGCGCTCGCGTCCGATATTCATTGTCAATCGCCCGCCTGCGGCAGTCAAAACGCTTCAGGATCCGAAATTGCTGGCGAAGCTCTCTGACGCAAGTTCAAGCGCGCCCCAGCAGCCGCCTTATGCCGATAACTGGCATCGTTCGATAAAACCGGAATACAGCGTGCTGGTGGGCATCTGCACCCATCTCGGATGCATTCCGATGTTCTATCCTGATCCAAGCGATAATCTTCCTGCGGCAAATTGGTTAGGGGGTTACTTCTGTCCTTGCCACGGCTCAAAGTACGATCTGGCCGGTCGCGTCTTCAACGGCGTACCGGCGCCTTACAATCTGCCCGTGCCGCCTTACCGTCTTGTCAACGATACGACCATCCGGATCGGAGAGAACCCGCCTGACGTGGTCTGGGATTTTGCTTCAATTGCGCAAATTTGACTCGGCAATACTGAAGTTCCAAAGCAAATGAGCGGGCAGGAAGGTCGACCGGCATCCCCCGAGTTCGGTCTTCTTCGACGCTGGTGGGCCGCAGTTTCGCGGTCAGTGATGCAAAAAGAATCTTGCAGCACAATCGGCACTTTTCAGATCTGGAGCGATGCAGGTTTCACCTGACCAACTCTGTGCGGCCTAGCCGCCGCGCTGACGAAATCCGTCGAGAATGCGTCTGGCCAGCGCGCCATAATCATTGTCGAAATGGTGGCCGCCAGGTACGCGAATGACTTCTGCCTTTCCCGTGAGGAGCGGGCATGCGCTGTCGTCTTCGTTGGCGCCGTAGAAGCATTGAACCATCGCCGGGTCGATCGGCACGAGGGCTGGTTCGGTTGGCAGCGCGTCCTTGTCAGGGGCCGCGCCAAGCCAACCGGAGACAGTGATTTCGAAATTGGCCGCCGGGGCGAATCCCAGGAGTGACAGCTGAACGACGCGAACTTTTGCCTCAGGCGACAAATGATCATAGGCGAAGGGTAGAACGTCGGCACCGAAGGAATAGCCGATGAGCGCAATCTTGGACGCACCCCAACGTGATGCGTACGTATCGATCACGGCACCGAGGTCGCGAGCCGTCTGCTCCGGGGATTTCTTGCTCCAGAAGTAGCGCAGGCTGTCCCAGCCGACGACAGATACGCCGTCTGACTGCAGTTTCTGCGCAATGGCTTTGTCGACATCACGCCAACCGCCATCGCCGGAGAGAACGATCGCCAGGAGAGGTCCGTGGGGCTTCGCAGGCAGCTCGACAAGAGGAATGTTGGCGATGCCCGCCGTGGGCGCGGTCGCGCCCGGCGCGAGGAGCGGGCGCAACAGCGCCGCGAGCGTTTCTGCAGCGTTGCCGGCGGAGTTCGAAATGTTGATTGGCGTCCCAGCTGCCTTCAACGCGGTGATGCGCTGACGCCCGGGAGTATCGTGACCGGCCGGAAACCCGACCATCCAGAAGCCGGGGAGCGAGGGCCAGGGTCCATACGCAAAGCCACCCTCCGGCTCCGGCGAAGTAGCCGAGGCCGAGCATAAAGGTATGCGGGAGCGTACCGAGACGGTCGGGTCGTAGCTCACCGCGCCGGCGATCGTCGCGGCGGGCGCTTGTGCGAGAATGATTGCCGCCAGTGCACCGCCCTCGCCGATGCCGGCGACGATCGGCGTTCGATAGGAAGTGTTGCCGCGCTCGCGCTGGAGCTGTCGACTGATCGCTTCGACGTCGCCCACCAAGCCGTGACAGGTTTCGCCCGTATGGGTGTCCAGCCGTTGGAGATATGTCGGCAGATCCACGCCCACTACCAATGCACCATCGCGCGCGAGTGCTGCCGCAGTATCATCCGATACCGAGCTCCAGCCGCGAGCATCTGAGAACAACACGACAAGGCCGCGCATCGCGCCGACAGGATTGATCTGACGCACATCGCCGAGGTTTCCAGCTTCAATTGCCCACGCCGGTCGGCAAGGTATCAATGTCGCGGTGGCAGTGATCGCAAGGAGGGCAGCGGCGATATTGCGAATACGCTGCCTGTTCACGGTCGGGCGACGGATGGTAGCCCGCACCCCCCCTCCGATCAGCGCAGCAATATCGATGAGCGCAAGATAGGGGCCGAACCATCCCGAGGCGGCGAGATAGCGTGGTTCCCACGCCGGGTCGAATTTTGCCTTGAAAGTGCGCAGGCCTTGAAAATTGTAGTAACGGCGTCCGAGCGACCGGATCACACGAGCCAAACGATGCCAGCTCGGCGCCAGGCGATGCGCAGAAAAGCCAGAGAGCGGCAACGTGCCGAGGCTGAATGTGCGGTAGCCTTGTTCGCGAAAATGCTGGATGAGACGAACAAAGAGATACTCCATCGCGAAGCGGGATGTCGGGCCGGGTTTAAGTCGCATCAAGCCGAGGGTCACCTCGTCTCTGAGATCAGTGGTCATCACAGTGGCGAATGCTATCGCTTCGCCGTTCTGCCGCAGCAACGCGACCGGCTGCGCGAGCAGGTACTCGCGCTGGAAGGCGGCGACCGAGAAGCGCTTCTCGCCTCCCGAGGCATGCTGGCTCAGCCAAGCATTCGAGACCTCCTCGATCTCGTTCATGACGGAGGCCACCCGCTCGGGCGGGATCATCTCGAATTGAAGCTGGTCCCGTTCACCGCGCTTCAAGGCATAACGGAGAACGGCCCGGGCGGACCCTTCGAGGGTGAAGGACGGCAGGGAAACACGCGCTTCTTCGCCGAGCTTCAGGATTTTGAGGCCGGCGTCGAGATAGAGCGGCAAGCTCGATGCCGGTATCTGATAGAAGGCGGCTCGGCCACCATGACTGTCGGCAAGTTCGATGAAGCGCCACATGAGGTCCGGCCATTCCGCCGGAGGGCCGACTGGGTCGCCCAAGGCCGCCCAGGTTCGTCCGCGCGTCGCAAACATCAGAAAGCCGAGGCCCGAATCCGAGAAGAGGAAGCTCTTGTCGCCCATGAGCGCGAGCAGGGCGTCGGGGCGCGGCTGTCGGACAGCGATGCGCCTCGCGCGGTCGATTTCCTCGGCGTTCGGCGGGCCGGGGCGCGCACCAGCGGGGCGGAGCAGCTGCCAGACGCCGACCCCCAAGCCGAGCAACGCGACGCCAAGTACCGCACGCAACGCACGCGGCCCTGCGGCATCGAATTCGAATTGCCACCATAGCTCACGAGCATATTCGACATTTCGGAATGCAAAGAAAAGAATCCAGACCATGGCGGCAATGACGCAGCCGGTGGCGATAAGCCAGCCCAAAGACATCGGTTGCGAAAGCAGCGATGTCCGGCGCGAGAATTGGCCGCGCGCAGTGACCAGCCCGATTAGAAGGATGGCCAATACGCTGGGCGCGACGACAGCCAGGCCTTTGATCAAGGAAAAGGGGATGCCGAGCAGCGTCATTGACAGAGCGAGCCACCAGGCGCCATCGAGCCGGCGATATAGGCCATGCGCGGCGAATAACAGAAAGAGACCGGCGACGCTGGTAAGGAAATGAGATATCTCGACCGCCCAGAGCGGAATGGCAATGTGGAGGATTTGAAGCCGATCGACGAAGGCCGGCATGGCGCCGGAAACCACCAGGATCGTGCCGACGGTAAAGGTGGTCGCGGCGAGAAAGAGAGGTGCAAGGTCGCTTGCCGCACGACCGATCCGCTGGCCCGTTGCTGTGCCCAGCGAGCGCCGCAGTTCGAAGTTGGTCAGGAGGAGGGTCGAGAGTAGCAGCGGGAGCACGAAGTATATGCCGCGATAGGTCACCAAGGCTGCCGCCACGGCGTCCACTGGCGCGCTGCTTCCAACCGCGTAAAGGATTGCGATTTCGAATACACCAAGCCCACCGGGAATGTGACTCAGCACGCCCAGCGCAAGTGCTACGCAATAAATAGCGGCGAATGCGAAAAAGCTAATTCCAACTGAGGGCAGCAGCACCCAAAGCGTGGCCGCGGCGGCGAGCACGTCGATCGCCGTGAGCAGAACCTGGATCGGCACCAGTATTGGGCCCGGCGCATCGATCTCGATCGCGCCCCGTCGCCAGGGCGTTCGGCGCTGTGCACAAAAGATCAGAAATACGCTGGCTATGGTCAGAATGATTGCCGCGGTCACACGCACTGGCTGGGGTGAGACGCCGAGCAGGCGGCTCACCTCGCCGGCCTGCAGGATCATACTTAGAGCAGCGATGGTACCGAGCCCTACTCCAAAGGCGATTGAAAGAAACAAGACCACGCGCGCAATTTGGCCCGGCGAGAGCCCTGCAGCTGTATAGAGCCGATAACGTACGGCCCCGCCTGAGAAGGCACCCAAGCCAACGGCGTTTCCAATGGCGAAGCCGCTGAAGGAGGCGAGCAGAATTGTCCTCAACGGCGGATGCGCGCGTGCATAGCGTAATGCGGAGACGTCGTAACCGATAAGGGCGAGATAGCTGAGCGCGGTCGTACCAAGTGCCGCGGCAAGGCTCGCTGCAGGTGTGGCCCGCAGCGCAGTAACCAGCAATTGAAAGTCGATTTCAGCGGCTTCTCTTTCTATGCCCAAAAGCACCATGCCGACGAGCACCAGTGCGAGAAAGGCGACGAGTAATGGGCGCAGCGGGCCGCCGCTCCAGTTCCAGCCACGGACTTCGGCCGGATCTTGATCGATCGGGTAAGGGATATCTCCCCCATCGCCGGGCTCGACATTTGGTGGAGCGGCTTTACGCATTGCCGTAGTACCCTCGTGCGCGCACGTCCGCATCGAACGGAACGAACGCTTTCCTCAACGAATTTTCGATCATGGCTCGGGTTAAGTCGGCCATAAACTCTCCGCGCGCTGGGACACAGCGTGTTAAGCTGCTCCGCTGGTTATTCACCGACCTTGTGGGTCGTTTCGCTCCAGTATCTCTGACCTCTCCGAGATGAGAAGCCCCGATGCCTTGTCGATCCAAATTGTAGCTGGCGTCCGCGCAAAAGACGTTGTCGCATCACAACGCCTCCTCCGCCTCTGATCTCGTAGCTCGCGCGGCAGCGGTTACGTGCACCTTGCTCGTCGGACAAGATGGGCCGTTCTCCACCCGACCAAACTCTCACGCTATGCACGAATGGTCCGGGTTGGGCATCGGCGGAGGCGTCATCACCTGGCGCGATGTTCCTGGCTTTCATTGTCGTTTTACTGCGCGGTTCCATTGCTTGGCTGCGAGCGCCAATCGCCGATTTACGAAAGCAGTCGTCCGCGTTGAAGTCCCACCTACCGTCGACGACCGGTTCCAATCAAAAGCTGTGCGACGGTTCCCGTTAGCTAAAGCGCGAGTGCGACGAAACTGTGCCGCGTTGCCACCAGAACATATTATTCATATGGCTCCTCGTCATCATTTGCACGGAACTCATGTTTGAGAGCCCACCTTAAGCGAATGAACTCTTCGCCATCTGTGCCTAGTGGGCCTTCCGAGCTTTGACATCGGGGAATTGGTCCAATCGCGGCGAGCTTGCTGGCAAGCGCGATCGCGAGGACGTTGTGGTGTAACCGACGCGTGTAGCGCCTTTAATCAGAACGAGATCACAAATTCGTCAAAACAAACCATAAAGGCCGTTGATATCCCGTTTCGCAAACTCGCTCTCATTTCCAAATAGACGCCTGCGCTGCATAGGTCTACATCACAGAAAGCGCCGGGGGGCGCCCAGTGTGTCAAGGAGTGGACGTGGAGCCGCGCTACCGGAAAAACCTGAACGTTCTCCTGCCATGCTTCGTCGTGCTCGGCATCATGTTCGGTCTAGTGGCCTATGCGCCAGAACTGTACCGCGCATTCTGTGGCGCAACCGGATACGGAGGGACGACGCAACGGGCGTATTCCGACCCGGCCGCAACCTCGGACAAGACTGTGACGGTCGCTTTCGACAGCAACGTCGCGCCGGACTTGCCGTGGCGGTTCGAACCGGAGCAGCGCTCCGTGACTGTTCACCTCGGCGAACAAAAGCTGGTATTTTTCACCGCCGAGAATCTCAGCAACGAATCGATCGTCGCGCACGCGACGTTCAACGTCACGCCGGAAACGAGCGGCCTCTATTTCAATAAAATTCAATGCTTCTGCTTCAACGAAGAGCGCCTCGATCCACATCAGAAGGTCGACATGCCCGTTGTTTTTTTCGTCGATCCGGCCTTTGCGAAGGATTTGGACAACCTTCACGTCGATACGATCACGCTCAGCTATACGTTTCTTCGCTCGGCGAATCCGACACAAAGCAAGAATCTTTCGCGCTTCCTGGCCAATGCTGCGCCAGATCCCGTCCATGGCCAGCAACTCTTCACCGAACAGTGCACTGCATGTCACGCGATGGACAGCAACAAGACCGGACCCATGCTCAAGGGGGTCGTCGGTCGCAGGGCCGGCTCGGCTCCCGGATACCACTATTCGCCGGCACTAACGAGCGCCGGCCTCACCTGGTCCACGGATAGTCTTGATCAGTGGCTCGCCGACCCTCGGAAATTCGTTCCCGGCGCACGCATGCCGGTTCGCGTGCTCGACGCTCCGTCTCGCCACGACATCATCGCTTACCTGCAGAAGACAGGTCAGGAGCGCAAAGCTCGGACCGGTTCGAACGCGGATGTATCAGGCGAGGAATACTAGATTAGTACTCGAGAGAATGCGACGGGCTAAGCGCAATAGTGCCCAAGGCTTCCGTCAACTGAAAAGTCTTCCGTCAACTGAATGTGTCCTGGCAGTCCATCGTGTTTCATTCGATTGGCAATGTTCAGATTGTCTCCCACGCGCGTAAGTGAATGTGTTCTCGCCCGGACACATTTATATCGTGTATATGACGGGTTTTCTGTACCTCGTCATCAATCGAAAGAACGCTTCGAGCCACTTCGGGCGAGGGTGCTCTGAAAAAGAAACAGGTAGGTTTCCTGAGCGCGCGCGGATCGGGATGCTGCGAGCGCTGAACGGTACGCTGTCGACGGCTGGGAGCGGCCCGGTTCCAGTCCCACACAATTTTAAAGAGTTAGCGGAGCTGACTTTTAATGAAGTTCGACAGGCGTTAATCTCAGCCTGTTTGCTGCCTCGGAAGTTTTTATCAAAATTTTTGGGGAGATGTCTGATGATTGAGTGCCGAGCCCTGGAGCGCATTGAAATTAATCAACTCGCAATGCTTCATCTTGACGGTGTTCGCGGCGTCTACCCCTGCATGGTGGTGAATTTCCACGATCGGGGAGCCAGGCTTCATTCATCCACGTTTCACGCTGTCGCCGGCGAATTTGATCTGTCATTCGATGGTTTCAAAACGGCAAAACACTGCCATGTAGTGTGGAGCGACGGGAATACATGCGGCGTCAAATTTGTCGATCGTAGCCGCGCCCGAACGTTGTGTTGAAAGTGCGCCGTTTCTTCTGCGGTGCGGCTTCGCGGGCGCCACCTGTAGCGTTCCAGGCCGCGCTTCAATTCTCAACGCCAGAAGCTAAGGCTGTCGGATATCCTTTGTATCCTTATCGCGCGCCGTGCGCAGGGACGACGATGACGGCTGGAACTGAGAACTCCTAAATCGGCTTCCCCGCATACGGCATCGATGCGGTGAGGCCGCCATCGACCGGGAAGGCCTGGCCGTTGACGTAGGAGGCTTCATCGCTCGCCAAGAACAATCCCATCGCGGCCAATTCATGCGGCTGGCCGGCGCGCTTCAACGGATTGAGCTGGCCGATCTTGCCATCGGTGCCGCGTTCCCGCGCGTTGTCGAAGATCGGCTTGGTCATGCCGGTCTCGATCAGTCCGGGGCATACCGCATTGATCCGCACGCCGGTTCCGGACAGCGAATAGGCCGTGGTCTGCACCAGACTGATGACGCCGGCCTTGCTCGCCGCATAGGGATGTCCGCTGGCGCCGGATTTCAGGCCCGCCACCGAGGCCGTGCAGACGATCGCGCCGTGTTTCTGCGCAATCATGTGCGGCATGGCATATTTGATCGCGAGGAACGGGCCGATCAGATTGACACGCAGGATTTCCTGCCAATGATCGACGGTCTGGTCGGCCAGCGGCACCAACCCGCCGCTGATGCCGGCATTGGCCCAGATCACATCGAGCTTGCCGTATTTCGACACCGCCTTGTCGATGAAAGCCTTCACGTCATTTTCCGAACCGGCGTCCGCCATCACGGCTTCGACGGTTCCACCGGCGTCGCCGACGAGTTTGGCGGTTTCCTTCACGCTGTCGCTGCGGTCGACGGCGATCAGCCGGGCGCCTTCTTTTGTGAACAACAATGAGGCGGCGCGTCCGATGCCGCTTCCCGCGCCAGTGATGATGACGGATTTGCCTTCAAGACGGCCCATGCGTTTCTCCTGTGTCACTTTATTGTTCCGTAGCACTTTCAAGCGGAGTGATTACCAGTTCGCGCTGGAAAATGCGCATAAAAACTACGCTTGCCGGCTAGCGGAATTTCAAACAAGATTTTAAACGCCGAAGTTACTTGAATCCGATTCACTTGAAGCCAATTTGCTTGAGACCAAGCTGCTTGAGGACTGGAGGCAAGCTGCTTGAAGACAAGTGACTTGAGGAAACCTGTGCTCTGACGTAGGACACGCAACATTATTGAAGGGTTCTCGCGATGTCCAATGAAGCCGCCCCATTCGTCGCGCAGCATTCCGTTCCCACCGGCGTTGTCGCGACGAGATGGTGGTGGGTGCGGCACGCGCCGGTTCGCGAGGATGGCGGTTGCATCTATGGGCAGAAAGACATCGGCTGCGATACCAGCGACCGCGAGGTATTCGCAGCGGTCGGAAAAATCCTGCCGCGCAACGCGGTCTGGTATGCGAGCAGCCTGAAGCGGACGCATCAAACCGCCGACGCGATCTGGTCGGCGGGATTTCCAAAACCCGACTCGATGCCGCATGAGGCGGCATTTGCCGAGCAGCATCTCGGCGAATGGCAGGGGCTGAACCGTGCTGCATTTTTCGCCAGCCGCCCGATCGAGGTCGGCAGCTATTGGTTCGCGCCGATCGACGATCCCGCACCGGGCGGCGAGAGCTTCATGGATCTTTATAATCGCGTGCGCGGCGCGATCGAGCGGATCAACATCGAGCACGCCGGCGAGGACGTTATCGCGGTGGCGCATGGCGGCACGATCAAGGCGGCGATCGGCCTGGCGCTCGGCCATCAGCCGGAGAGGGGGCTCGCCTTCACCATCGACAATTGCTCGGTGACGCGGCTCGATCATCTGGCCAGCGCTGATCATAGCGGCTGGCGCATTCCGATGGTCAACCAGCAGCCCTGGATCGCGGATGCGTCGCATAATGCGATGCATCAGCCGGCGGGACCGGAAATCGCAACCGCCAGCAAACTGGCCTGACGGCGCGCCTGCATCCGGTTGCCGGACCGCGCCAACGCTGCTTAGCTGAGCGTAATACCAACCGGCGCATCCGCCGCCGGATCAACATTTGGGAGAGCGCCACATGACCCTGTTTGACATGTCGGGAAAAGTCGCCGTCATCACCGGCTCCTCGCGCGGCATCGGCCGCGCCATCGCCGAGCGGATGGCCGAGCATGGGGCCAAGGTCGTGATCTCCTCGCGCAAGCAGCAGGTCTGCGACGAGGTCGCGAAGGCGATCAACGACAAAGCTGGCAAAGAGGTCGCGCTCGCGGTGGCCGCCAATATCTCGACCAAGGAAGATCTCAAGCATCTGGTTGAGGAAACCAACCGCGTATTCGGCAAGATCGACACGCTGGTCTGCAACGCCGCATCAAATCCCTATTACGGACCGCAAGCCGGCATTTCCGACGATCAGTTCCGCAAGATCCTCGACAACAACATCGTCGCCAATCACTGGCTGATCTCGCTGGTGGTGCCGCAAATGATCGAGCGCAGGGATGGCTCGATCACCATCATCTCGTCGATCGGCGGCCTCAAGGGGTCGACGGTGCTCGGCGCCTATTCGATTTCGAAGGCCGCCGACATGCAGCTCGCGCGCAACCTCGCCTGTGAATACGGCAAGCACAATGTCCGCGTGAACTGCATCGCGCCGGGCCTGATCAAGACCGACTTTGCCAAGGCGTTGTGGGATAATCCGGAGACGCTGAAAG
Source organism: uncultured Alphaproteobacteria bacterium (assembly GCA_963811915.1). Taxonomy (GTDB): domain Bacteria; phylum Pseudomonadota; class Alphaproteobacteria; order Rhizobiales; family Xanthobacteraceae; genus Bradyrhizobium. The sequence goes on along the minus strand of CAWETC010000008.1, from coordinate 21,060 downwards.
CCTCCACCGCGCGTTCGCCCCTGTTGCGCATCGGCGAGCCTGATGAGATCGCCGGCGCCGCGGTGTTCCTCGCCGCCGCGGCGGGCACGTTCATGACCGGGCAGACCATCGTGATCGATGGTGGCGCGACGATTAGTTGAGATCAAATCGGCGGAAATCGCTTCAGCGAAATTTATTGTCATCACCCGCAACGGCGGGTGATCCGGTAAACGCAGTTGTGCCGTCTCGATTCCGACGGGCGCCGCGGCATACTGGATGCCCCGCTTTCGAGGAGCATGACAAGATGTGAAAGGAGTCAGCCTCACTCCACCGCGGCGTACACCAGGCTGCGCACCAGCGTGCGGAAATATTCGCGCTGGCCCGGGCCCTGCGACATGAACACGGCGAACAGTTCTTCCTTCGGATCGATCCAGAAGAAGGTCCCGGCGATGCCGCTCCAGAAGAACTGGCCGACCGAGCCCGCGAACGGCGCCATGCCCTGATGGGTGCGCACCGCAAAGCCGAGACCGAAGCCGTGGCCGGCCGACAGCAGCGGAAAGTCAATTTTGACGTCAGGGCTGAGATGATTCGACGCCATCAACTCCAGCGTCTTGCGCCCGACGATCGTGACGCCATCGAGCGTTCCACCGTTGAGCAGCATCTGGCAGAACCGCGCATAGTCCATCGTGGTCGAAACCAGACCGCCGCCGCCCGATTCCATCGCCGGCTTCTCAAGCATATTGAACAGCTGGACCTTCTCGCCGGTCCAGGGATCGACCGGAAACGGCTCGGCGAGACGCTGCGCGTTCTCGTTGCCGGTATGAAACCCGGTCTCGGTCATCTGCAGGGGCGAAAGGATCCGCTCAGTCAGGAACGCGCCAAGCGTTTTGCCGGAAACGACTTCGATGAGGCGGCCGAGGATGTCGGTGGAACGGCTGTAATTCCATTCGGTGCCCGGCTGGCACATCAGCGGCATACTCGCGACCAGTGCAGCGTGTTCGGCATTGCTGATCTTGCGGCTTCGCACCTTCGACTGCTGATACATCTGATGCACCGGGCCGTTGCCGGTGTGTTCGTAGGTGATTCCAGAGGTGTGCCGCAGCAGGTCCTGAATGGTGATCGGCCGCGCCAGCGGCACCAGATCGAGCCTGCCGTTGTGTTCGACGCCGACCTTCTGGCTGGAAAATTCCGGAATGTATTTGGCGACCGGGTCGGTCAACAGGAGATGACCCTCTTCGAGCAGCGTCATGATACCGATGGAGACGATCGGCTTGGTCATCGAGAAGATGCGAAAGAGGGTGTCGTGCGCCATCGGCGTGCCGCCGGCCGGATTTTGCCGGCCCAGCGCGTCGAACCAGCCGATCTGGCCGCGGCGCGCCACCATGATGATCACGCCGGGGATGGTTCCCTTGTCGATATCGCGCCTGAACGCGTCCGACATGCGCTGCAACCGGATGGAGGAAAGCCCGAGCGATTCCGGTTTTGCCTGCGGCAGCGGCGGCGTCCGCAGGGCGGCGATGAGATTTGGGGCGCTTTGCGCGGTCATGGTCTCTCCCTTTGCTTTTGTTCTTGGCCAGCAGATATCGTCGGGATATCGCCAAGTTTGGCGCAGAACATTGGGATTGAACAGGGCGTTAACCGCTTGGCCCGTGCAATCCGGCTTGCAATCCGGCCGTCGCCTATGCTTGAAACGGCGCGGATAAGCGGCGACGCTTTGGTTCCTACAGGGGTGTAGCTCAGTTGGTAGAGTACCGGTCTCCAAAACCGGTTGTCGCAGGTTCGAGCCCTGCCGCCCCTGCCAGCCAAATCCTTGATTTTGACCAGTCCGATTCCAGATCGGCATAATCAATCGCAAAATCGCCCGCCTGCGTTATCCATCCCAAACGGGCCTTGCCGGGCGTCGTTGGTCAAGCCAACGCCATGCCGGTCGACCGCTTCATGGCGACGGCCATCCCCAGTGATCTGGAACAGGCGCAATTCTTCTTCGGCGGACGAAATTACTGCTGGTACGACGATGGCTGGCGTGGTCCTGGCTTCTATTGGCGCGGATACGCATTCCGTCGTGGCTCGGGCTGGGGTGGTGGCGCTGGATGGCATGGTTGGCAGCGCGGTGGGCCCGGCCGGGTAGGGGATCGGCGGGCGTCCGGGTGGACGTCCCGGGACCGGCCGACCCGGTGGTGGAAGACCGGGTGGCAGAAGACCTGGTGGCGGAAGACTTGGGGGAGGACATCCCGGAGGCCATCGAGGTGGCGGGCACCCAGGCGGTGGCCGAGGCCATCGCTAACGCGAGTCGGCGGCCTCAGTGCTCCTGCGCCGGGGCCGCTTCTCAAACGAGGCGGCAGTTCCCGCCACCTTGACCTTTGGCCGTACCCGCAGTACATACGCGCCACCTGCTGCCGGCCCGCTTTGACGGATATCCGGCGCGGCTTTGAAATCCCCCGAACAATCGAGCCCGCTTGCCGGCTCATCCTTCAAGAGAGGGCTGGGCGCTAGAGGGCTGTTCGGATTCCTTAAACCTACAATCGTCGCAACGACGGACGCGGATCACACACGATGGCTTTCAGCCCGTTCAAATTTCTGCAGGAAGTGCGCTCGGAGACCAACAAGGTCACCTGGCCGACCCGCCGTGAGACGACGATCACCACCATCATGGTGTTTGTGATGGTGGCGTTGGCTTCGATTTTCTTTTTCGCCGCGGATCAGATTATCCGCTACCTCGTCACCTTTTTGCTCGGCATTCACTGATGGCAACCGCCGGAACACAAATGATGGATAAGCGCTGGTATATCGTCCACGCCTATTCGAATTTCGAAAAGAAGGTCGCGGAGTCGATCCGCGAGCAGTCCAAGCAGCGCGGGCTTGAAGAACTGTTCGAGCAGGTGCTGGTGCCGACCGAAAAAGTCACCGAAGTGCGCCGCGGCCGCAAGATCGACGCCGAACGCAAGTTTTTCCCGGGCTATGTCCTGGTCAAGATGAAACTGACCGACGAAGCCTTTCATCTGATCAAGAATACTCCGAAGGTGACGGGCTTCCTCGGCGCGGAAAACAAGCCGATGCCGATCTCGGAAGCCGAGGCCATGCGGATCCTGCACCAGGTGCAGGAAGGCGTGGAACGCCCGAAGGCGTCGGTGTCGTTCGAGATCGGCGAGAATGTGCGCGTGGCCGATGGCCCGTTCGCGTCGTTCTCCGGCGTGGTTGAGGAAATCGACGAGGCGCGCTCGCGCGTGAAGGTCGCGGTGTCGATCTTCGGACGCGCCACGCCGGTCGAACTGGAATTCGGTCAGGTCGAGAAGGTCTGATCGTTCGGCTTGCCTCTCGCCCGCAAGAGCGGGGCGTGGGAGAAGAGCCGTGGGAGGAGAGGGATGATCGCCAGTCATCCACTGAACCGCACCACGGTCCTGTGAAGCTTCCGGGCTGGTCCGGAGCAACATGAGGAGTGACAGATGGCAAAGAAAGTGACCGGATACCTGAAATTGCAGGTGCCGGCCGGTGCGGCGAATCCTTCGCCCCCGATCGGTCCCGCGCTTGGTCAGCGCGGCCTCAACATCATGGAATTCTGCAAGGCGTTCAACGCCCAGACGCAGAAGGAAGAGAAGAATACCCCAATCCCGGTGGTGATCACGATCTATGCCGATCGTTCCTTCACCTTCGAGATGAAGACTCCCCCGATGTCGTTCTTTCTCAAGCAGGCCGCCAAAATCCAGTCCGGGTCGAAAGCTCCGGGCCGCGACAAGGCCGGCGCGGTGACCAAGGCGCAGGTGCGCGAGATCGCCGAAAAGAAGATGAAAGATCTGAATTGCGACTCCATCGAAGTCGGCCATGAAGATGGTCGAGGGCTCCGCCCGTTCGATGGGTCTTGAAGTTGCGGGGTAACGGGTCATGGCAATCGGAAAACGTTTGAAGAAGGCCCGCGAGGGCGTTGACCGCGAAAAGCTTTATCCGCTCGCGGATGCCATCAAGATGGTCAAGGAACGCGCCAAGTCGAAGTTCGACGAGACGGTCGAGATCGCGATCAATCTCGGCGTCGATCCGCGTCACGCCGACCAGATGGTTCGCGGCGTGGTGACGCTGCCGAACGGCACCGGCCGCACCTTGCGCGTCGGCGTGTTCGCGCGTGGCGCCAAAGCCGAGGAGGCCAAAGCAGCAGGTGCCGATGTCGTCGGTGCCGAAGACCTGGTGGAAAAAGTGCAGGGCGGCACCGATCGATTTCGACCGATGTATCGCAACCCCGGACATGATGCCGCTGGTCGGCCGGCTCGGTAAGGTGCTGGGACCGCGCGGCATGATGCCGAACCCGAAGATCGGTACGGTGACGATGGATGTCACCACGGCCGTAAAGGGCGCCAAGGGCGGTTCGGTCGAGTTCCGGGTCGAGAAGGCTGGCATCGTGCAGGCCGGCATCGGCAAGGCGTCGTTCTCGGAAGAGAAGCTGGTACAGAACGTCAAGGCGCTGGCGGACGCGGTCGCCAAGGCAAAGCCCGCCGGCTCCAAGGGCACCTACATCCAGCGCGTGGCGGTTTCCTCCACCATGGGCCCGGGCGTCAAGGTTGAGCCGGGCACCCTGCTCGGCTAGGTTTCCAGCGAACGGCTAAAACGAATCAGGGCGGAATTGGGCAACCGATTCCGCTCTTTGTTTTTGACATCAGGAAATCGAGCCGCATGCCCGACAAAGTCTTGATCTATTCACGCTTCCCCAAGGCGATGATGGTGCGCATCGGTGAGCGCTTTGAACTGATGGACGCCGCGGGCAAACCGCCCGCCGAGGTCTTTACGCGCCGACACAGCTTTCCGACGTTCGCGCAATGATCACGGCCGGCGGTACGCCGCTGCCGGCGGCCGTCATGGATATGCTGCCGGCTCTGCGCGCCATCGTCTGCTACGGCACCGGCTATGACGGCGTCGATCTTGAAGCCGCCGCCGAGCGCAGAATCGCGGTCGGCCACAGTCCGGCGGCGAACGCGTGCGTCGGTCGCCGATCTGGCGGTGACGCTGATGCTGGCGGTGACGCGGCGCCTGCTGCCGGCGGACGAATTATGTGCGCAGCGGCAGCTGGGCCGCGGCAAAACCTTCGCCGCTGATGAGCCCGCAGCCCGGCAATCCCGGCCGCCGCGTCGGCGTCTACGGCATGGGCGAGATCGGCCGCAAGATCGCCAGCCGGGTCGCGGCGTTCGAGACCGAGGTCGGCTATTTCAGCCGCAGCCGGCACGACGTGCCCTATCAGTATTTGCCGAGCCTGGAGGCGCTGGCGGAATGGTGCAGCGTGCTGATGATCGCGGTTCGCGCCGGCGCCGACACCCACCACGCCGTCAATGCCAATATCCTGCAAAAGCTCGGCAAGGACGGCTATGTCGTCAATATCTCCCGCGGCTCGGTGATCGACCAGGCGGCGCTGGTCGCAGCCCTTACTGACAAGACCATCGCCGGCGCCGGTCTCGACGTGTACGAGAAGGAGCCGCACGCGCCGGATGCGCTGACGGCGTTTCCCGAATGTCGTGCTGACCCCGCATATCGGCGGCCATACGGTCGAATCGCATATCGCGATGCAGGATTGCGTGATCGCCAATCTCGAGGCGTTTTTTGCCGGAAAGCCGCTGCCCTATGCGGTTCGCGGCGCCTGAAACCGGTGATTTCGGCCCGAATTTGTCCAAGTTCTGCGGAATGCCCGAATTGCCGGAAATTAGCGCTTGGCAAGCCGGAAAAAACTCGTTAAAGAGCCGCTTCCGGGCGTGCTGGCCGTTGCTGGCACGTCTGTGCTCGCATTCCGAAAACCCGATACGATAGGAGACCATTCCTTTCAGGACATCCGCTATGGATTGCTCGAAAGGAAGGAAAGCCGTCGCTTTGGAGGAATGCGGGCAGGGGTCTTCCGGCTTGCCGGATGGCCTCGATCCTGTCCAAGACTGCAGGCGCCCGCGGCGAAACGCAAGTTTCTTCAACGGCTTAATCGCATGGCCTGCATAGACGGGTGAAGACCGGATTTCGCTTTGCGTCGCGCATTCGCGACGGGCAGCGGATATGGTTCGAACCTCGACACCCCGCGCCATCAGGTTCGGGAGGGCAGGCTTTTCAAATGTCGTCTTGCCCGACGTGTCCTGAGACTGGAATGTCTCGAGGTCAGGTTCAGGCGGGACGATGGGTGTAACCCGGCGGTCCTGCCCTTGAGGCACAGGCCGCCAACCGGAGAGAGCTTGCTGTGGAAAGAGCGGCAAAAAAGGACGCGGTTGAGGCGCTGAACGGTCTGTTCAAGACCACCAGCGTGGCAGTCGTCGCCCACTATTCCGGCCTCACCGTGGCCCAGATGCAGAAGCTGCGCATGCAGATGAAGCAGGCGGGTGCGTCGGTGAAGGTCTCGAAGAACCGTCTCGCCAAAATTGCTCTTGAAGGCACGGACGTCGTTGCCATCGGCTCCCTGTTGAAGGGGCCGACCGTGATCGCGACTTCAAACGATCCGGTAGCGGCGCCGAAGGTTGCCATCGAATTCGCCAAGACGAACGAACAGTTCGTCATTCTCGGCGGATCGATGGGTAAAACCGTCCTGGATGTCGAATGGCGTGAAGGCGCTTGCCGCCCTGCCGTCGCTCGATGAGTTGCGCGCGAAGATCCTCGGCCTCCTGGTGGCGCCGGCGACCAAGATCGCTCAGCTCTCGACTGCGCCCGCGGCCAAGCTTGCGCGCGTGGTTCAGGCCTATGCCTCAAAGAGCGAAGCGGCCTGACGCCCTTCGCAAATCAAACCTGGTTCGAACCGATACGCTTAAGGAAACAGATCAATGGCTGACTTACAGAAGATTGTTGACGACCTCTCGAGCCTCACCGTGCTCGAAGCTGCCGAGCTCGCGAAGCTCCTCGAAGAAAAGTGGGGCGTGTCCGCCGCTGCCGCCGTTGCGGTGGCCGGTCCGGCCGGCGCGTGCTGCCGCCGCTCCGGCTGAAGAAAAGACCGAGTTCACGGTCGTTCTCGCCGCCGCCGGCGAGAAGAAGATCGAAGTCATCAAGGAAGTCCGTGCCATCACGGGCCTCGGCCTCAAGGAAGCCAAGGACCTCGTCGAGGGCGCGCCGAAGCCTGTCAAGGAAGGCGTCAACAAGGACGAAGCCGAGAAGATCAAGGCCCAGCTCGAGAAGGCTGGCGCCAAGGTCGAGCTGAAGTAAGCGAAGCTTGCTTCAGCGAAATCCCGGGACAAGCGCGGCGCGATCCGGGGATATGGCAACCAATACGTGGATAGCCGGGACAAGCCTGGCTACGACGACAACAAGAAGCGTGCGGCTGGGACAACCCGCCGCACGTTGTACACAAGAATGTGTGGGGATTGGCGGGCTTACCCCTCGAATCTCCACGATTGTCATCCCATATCGGGACGGCAGCACGAAAGCACGGTTGGCGGCGGGAACGGCGGCGTTTCTGCGCAAGCCGTTGGGAGATAGGCAATTTCGGGCTTTTTCAGTCCGTGAAGAAGACAGGTTTAGACGGGCGGGTGCGGTCAAGCGCCCCGCGCGTCGTTTTGCGTTCTGAAAGTCTGGCGCTCAATTCAGGATTTAAATCCTGACATGGAGCTTCCAGGTTTCAGGAACGAATCGAAATTCAACCCGGGGGCGATGCCAATCGCGCTTCGGAAGGTTCGCCCCTGACGGGCGACGAAATGAGAGGCCACGATGGCGCAGCAGACATTCACCGGTCGCAAACGCGTTCGCAAGTTCTTCGGACACATCAAGGAAGTCGCCGAGATGCCGAACCTCATCGAGGTTCAGAAGGCGTCCTATGACCAGTTCCTGATGGTCGATGAGCCCGCCGGGCGGCCGGCTGGACGAAGGCTTGCAGGCGGTGTTCCGCTCGGTATTTCCGATCTCGGATTTCTCGGGCACCTCGATGCTGGAATTCGTCCGCTACGAGTTCGAGCCGCCGAAATATGACGTCGACGAGTGCCGCCAGCGCGGCATGACCTATGCGGCGCCGCTGAAGGTGACGCTGCGCCTGATCGTGTTCGATATCGACGAGGAAACCGGCGCCAAGTCGGTCAAGGACATCAAGGAGCAGGACGTCTACATGGGCGATATCCCGCTCATGACCATGAACGGCACCTTCGTCGTCAACGGCACCGAGCGCGTCATCGTCTCGCAGATGCACCGTTCGCCCGGCGTGTTCTTCGATCACGACAAGGGCAAGACCCATTCGTCGGGCAAGCTGCTGTTTGCCGCGCGCGTGATTCCCTATCGCGGTTCCTGGCTCGACATCGAATTCGACGCCAAGGACATCGTGTTCGCGCGCATCGACCGCCGCCGCAAGATTCCGGTGACCTCGCTGATGTTCGCGCTCGGTCTCGATGGCGAAACCATCCTGAGCACGTTCTACAAGAAGATCAGCTACAAGCGGACCAAGGATGGCTGGCGCGTGCCGTTCGACGCCACCCGTTTCCGCGGCTACAGCACCATCAACGACCTGATCGATGCCGACACCGGCAAGGTCGTGCTCGAGGCCGGCAAGAAGCTGACCGTGCGTGCCGCGCGCCAGCTTCAGGAAAAGGGCCTCAAGGCGCTGCGGCTGTCCGACGAGGAACTGGTCGGCAACTATCTGGCCGAAGATCTGGTCAATCCGAAGACCGGCGAAATCTACGCCGAGGCCGGCGAGGAAATCACCGAGAAGTCGCTGAAGGCGCTCAACGAGCAGGGCTACAAGGAATTGCCGCTGCTCGACATCGACCACGTCAATGTCGGCGCCTACATCCGCAACACCCTGCACGCCGACAAGAACATGACGCGGGAAGACGCGCTGTTCGACATCTATCGCGTGATGCGTCCCGGCGAGCCGCCGACCATCGAACTCGGCGCAGACCATGTTCCAGTCGCTGTTCTTCGACAGCGAGCGCTACGACCTGTCCGCGGTCGGCCGCGTCAAGATGAACATGCGCCTCGAACTCGATGCGCCCGACACCCATCGCACGCTGCGCAAGGAAGACATTCTCGCCGTCATCAAGACGCTGGTCGACCTGCGCGACGGCAAGGGCGAGATCGACGACATCGATCACCTCGGCAACCGGCGTGTGCGCTCGGTCGGCGAGTTGATGGAAAACCAGTATCGCATCGGTCTGCTGCGCATGGAGCGCGCGATCAAGGAGCGGATGTCCAGTGTCGATATCGACACCGTGATGCCGCAGGACCTGATCAACGCCAAGCCGGCGGCTGCCGCGGTGCGCGAGTTCTTCGGCTCGTCGCAATTGTCGCAGTTCATGGACCAGACCAATCCGCTGTCGGAAATCACCCACAAGCGTCGTCTCTCGGCGCTTGGCCCGGGCGGTCTGACCCGCGAGCGCGCCGGCTTCGAGGTGCGCGACGTCCATCCGACGCATTACGGCCGCATCTGCCCGATCGAGACGCCGGAAGGCCCGAACATCGGCCTGATCAATTCGCTCGCGACCTTCGCGCGCGTCAACAAATACGGCTTCGTCGAAACGCCCTATCGCAAGGTCAAGGACGGCCGGGTCACCGACGAGGTGGTCTATCTCTCGGCGATGGAAGAGGGCCGCTACCGCGTCGCGCAGGCGAACGTGCCGCTCGACAACCGCGGCCGCTTTACCGAAGACCTGATCGTCTGCCGTCACGCCGGCGAAGTGCTGCCGATCACGCCGGACAAGGTCGACTATATGGACGTGTCGCCGAAGCAGCTGGTTTCGGTGGCCGCGGCGCTGATTCCGTTCCTCGAGAACGACGACGCCAACCGGGCGCTGATGGGCTCGAACATGCAGCGTCAGGCCGTGCCGCTGGTGCGCGCCGAGGCGCCGTTTGTCGGCACCGGCATGGAAGGCGTGGTTGCGCGCGACTCGGGTGCCGCGATCGCGGCGCGCCGGACCGGCGTGATCGACCAGATTGACGCGACCCGTATCGTCATCCGCGCCACCGACGATCTAGACCCGACCAAGTCGGGCGTCGATATCTACCGGCTGATGAAGTACCAGCGCTCCAACCAGTCGACCTGCATCAACCAGCGTCCGCTGGTGAAGGTCGGCGACCTCGTGAGCAAGGGCGACATCATTGCCGACGGTCCCTCGACCGATCTCGGCGAACTCGCGCTCGGCCGTAACGTGCTGGTCGCGTTCATGCCGTGGAATGGCTACAACTTCGAAGATTCGATCCTGCTCTCCGAGCGGATCGTGAAGGACGACGTCTTCACCTCGATCCACATCGAGGAATTCGAGGTGATGGCCCGCGACACCAAGCTCGGTCCCGAGGAAATCACCCGCGACATTCCGAATGTTTCGGAAGAAGCGCTGAAGAACCTCGACGAAGCCGGCATCGTCTATATCGGCGCAGAAGTGCGCGCCGGCGACATCCTGGTCGGCAAGATCACGCCGAAGGGCGAAAGCCCGATGACGCCGGAAGAAAAGCTGCTGCGCGCCATCTTCGGCGAAAAGGCTTCCGACGTGCGCGACACCTCGCTCCGCGTGCCTCCGGGCGTGCAGGGCACCATCGTCGAAGTGCGGGTCTTCAACCGGCACGGCGTCGACAAGGACGAGCGCGCGCTGGCGATCGAGCGGGAAGAGATCGAGCGTCTGGCCAAGGACCGCGACGACGAGCAGGCGATTCTCGACCGTAACGTCTACGGCCGTCTGGCGGAGCTTTTGGAAAACCGCCAGGGCATCGCCGGTCCGAAGGGCTTCAAGAAGGACACCAAGATCACGCGCGCGGTGCTCGACGAATATCCGCGTTCGCAATGGTGGATGTTCGCCTCGCCCAACGACAAGCTGATGGCCGAAATCGAGGCGATGCGGAAGCAGTACGACGAATCGAAGAAGGGCCTTGAACAGCGCTTCCTCGACAAGGTCGAGAAGCTGCAGCGTGGCGACGAATTGCCGCCCGGCGTGATGAAGATGGTCAAGGTCTTCGTCGCGGTGAAGCGCAAGATTCAGCCCGGCGACAAGATGGCGGGCCGTCACGGCAACAAGGGCGTGGTCTCCAAGATCGTTCCGATCGAGGACATGCCGTTCCTTGAAGACGGGACGCATGCCGACATCGTGCTCAACCCGCTGGGCGTGCCGAGCCGGATGAACGTCGGTCAGATTCTCGAAACCCATCTGGGCTGGGCATGCGCGGGCCTCGGCAAGCGCATCGGGCAGGCGGTCGACGCTTATCTGGCGACCGCCAAGCAGGACACCAAGCCGCTGAAGGAGACCTTGAAGAAGATCTACGGTGACGACGAGACCATCAAGTCGCTCAACGACAGCGAGTTGATGGAGCTTGGCCGCAATCTCAGCCACGGCGTGCCGATCGCGACGCCGGTGTTCGACGGCGCCAAGGAAGCCGACATCGAGGAGATGCTGAAGCTTGCAGGTCTCGACGCGTCAGGCCAGTCGACCGTTTTTGACGGCCGCACCGGCGATACTTTCGATCGCAAGGTGACAGTTGGATACATCTACATGCTCAAGCTGCACCATCTGGTGGACGACAAGATAGAACACGCGCGCAACGCATTCGGCTCTAACGCATGGCACCTTTTCAAGCTGGCCTCTGATCTCGTCATCGGTGCCAAGTACGAATGGAGGAATCGCCTCATAAAACGATAAGTAGCACCCGGTCTGATCGCTCTGAATTGCGAACTGGTTCGCAACCCGCGTGACTGTAGATGACGGCGTGATACTCGATCGGTATCGCGATCGACTTTCGTTGTTGATGTTCTAGGGGCACGCTAATACCGCCTTAATGAAAGTCGAGACGATTTCCGTTCACCCATCGCTATAGCCTACTGCTCGCTTAACATTGTGCACAATCTCTATCGGCATGACGGGCCTAAAAGTCCGAGAATCCATTGATCGAGGGTTCGAGTGCCTCCCCGGTCAATCAGTCAGAAACCCACGAAAACGCCGGATTTCTCGCAGGAGTCTGGGTTTTTTCATGCGTCGGGTGCACGATCCAATGGAGCTTTTCCATCGATTTGCCGCGCTTCTCTTGGAGTTTCACATCGCGATCGAACTTCGTCGTCGTGACCAAGAAGAGGGGCGGCGGCGGCCCTGCAGGTTCGGCCTCACCCTTGCGCTTTCCCAATCGGTTTTATCCCGAGCTTCTTAAACAAATCGTCTTCATCGACGTCGGTTGTCAGATTCTTTCCCTGTTCCGCATCGCGGAGGGCCTGTGTAGGCTCGGCGTTAAAGATGCGCTCGGATACCTTGCGAGCCTTCGGAACGGGTGGTCTTTCGCTTGTCGGGTGCACCGTTCGTTTCCGCCAGTTTTTTGGCGATTCTGGATGCCATTTTCCCGATGCTCCTCCGAACCTGACAATCATCAATAATGTGCCAAGTCGGCAAGTATTCCCGATTTTTAAACTATCCCTCGTTTCGGCGAATGAGTCAAATCCGGCTCACAGTGCAATTACCAATGCTGTGACAGGACTGATGGCAGGGAGGGGACGCTCCAACCCACTCGAACGACGCGGTAAGCATGCACGCTGGTTGCCATCCCCGTAAGTGGAGGGGAGTGCGCAGATCGTGCGAGTTCCGAACGGTCCGTTTCCAAGCGCTCACGGGTGCTGATCGAGCCAGGCGAACCACTCTTTCATCCTCGCGTGGTGTGCGAGTCGAGCAAGACGGTCGCTTGTCTCTTGTGGAGACTCCACCCTATACAACGGTTTACAGACTCCATTACTCATGAGGGCACGTCCTTCAATCGGCGGCGACTTCGCTGCATTCTCCAATTCAGAGTGATATCGGGCTTTCTCTTTGAAAAAGCCCGACTGCCTTCCGAGGCCCAAATCCCCCGAAAGCCACACCAGTCGCTAGAACCGCAATTACAAGTGACCTGAGTCGGAATTGAAGGATCGACTTACGCATCGATGCAGCCCCCTCGGCTAACACAGATCGTCAAGCCTTGCGAAGTGGACCGAGGAGCGACTCGCCACAGTTCGGACCTTGGCAAATGCTTCCCGTTGACATGGGCTCCGGAAATCGTGTCCCAATTTGCTACATCGCGAAGGTCCGAGCATAATCTAGCGCCCAGTCGAGTTCAAACAGGCGATCTGGAGCTTGTGCGCTTTGCAGCGCGTTGTTCACGGTCATGGCAAAATGTTCTGGCATTTCCTCGCGATCGAGCTTATTGTCAAAGAATTGTTAAACTGCCTGAACTTGGAGTGCGGAGATGCTCAATCTGCCGGTTCGCTGCCAGGGACCTCGGGGGGTCTCCCGCCGGAAGATGATCGAGATCGGGGCGAGCGCGGCGCTCGGGCTCAGCCTGCCGGCGATTCTTCGGGCCGAGGGACAGGCACCGGCCGCGGGCCTTCGGCTGACGGCGACGGCCGACGCGTGCATTCTGGTCTTCCTCGACGGCGGGCCGAGCCACCTCGATATGTGGGACATGAAGCCCGATGCCGCCGCCGAGATCCGAGGGGAGTTCCGGCCGATCGCGACCCGTTTGCCCGGGATCTCGGTCAGCGAGCATTTGCCCAGGCTCTCGACGGTGCTCCATTTGGGCACGCTGATCCGCTCGGCCCACCACAGCGTGAACAACTCGCACGGGGCGGCGGTGTACACCTCCCTGACCGGACTTGACCGCGGTGAGGTTGGGGGGATCTTTCAGCCGACCGACCACCCGGCGATCGGCGCGGTCGTCGGCCTCTGCCGGCCGCCCAAGGCCGCGGTGCCCGCGTTCGTGTCGATGCCGTACATCACGGCGGAAGGGGCGGGCAACCCGCCTCAGCCGGGATTCTTCGGGGGATGGCTGGGACGATCACACGACCCAATGTTCGTCCTGACGGATCCGAACGCCGCCGACTTCGCGATGCCGGAACTGTCGCTGCCGAAGGGGGTCGGTGCGGGCCGGCTGGCGGATCGCCAGCGACTGGGGGCGGAACTCGGGGTCGCCTCACGGGGGATGGAGCGCGACCGCCGCGATCGGGGACCTCGACCGGTTCCAGTCCAGGGCGTTCGACATCCTGACCTCCTCCGCCGCCCAGCGAGCCTTTCGGATCGACCAGGAAGACCCTCGCACGAGGGACCGCTACGGGAGGAACATCTACGGCCAGAGCGTGCTGCTGGCCCGAAGGCTGATCGAGGCGGGCACGCGACTCGCCTGCATCTCGTGGGCTCCCGACGCCAACGCCACCTGGGACACGCACGGCAACAACTTCACCACGCTCAAGAATACGCTCCTGCCGCAGCTCGACGCCGCCTGTCCCCGCCTTGCTCGAGGATCTCGTCGGCGAGGGGGATGCTCCAGCGGACGCTCGTCGTGGTCATGGGCGAGTTCGGCCGCAGCCCGAAGGTCAACGCCGCCGCGCGGCCGCGACCACTGGAACTACGGCTACAGCCTCTTCCTCGCCGGGGCGGGATCAAGGCCGGACACGTCCACGGCGCCAGCGACAAGATCGGTGCCACACCGCTCTCCGACCCTGTCACCCCGGCCGAGATCGTCGCAACCATCTACCGTTGCCTCGGGATCCCCGCCGACCTCGAGCTCCACGACCAGTTCCAGCGCCCCTTGACGGTCGTTCCCCAGCCGGGCCGGCCGATCGCCGGCCTGCTCGCCTGATCCGGACCCACCATGAAACGACGCCGCCCAGTATCGATCGAGCAACTGGAAGCTCGAAGCTTGTGCACGCTCGTCTTCGTTTTCAACGGCAACGGCTTTGCTGAGGCCACGCCGAATCAGTTGACGCAAAGCACGGCCGCGCTGCTCGCCGCACACGGCGACCGCGCATCCAGTTGACGATGCCTGCGATGAATGGGCCAGGCCCGTTCTACCAGGTTGTGCGCGAGGTTCGTCGCTGAGCAAGGGTCAGCCGATCGGGTTAATCGGCTTCACGCGCCGGGGCACACTGGCGTTGCGCCTGGTTGGGATTCCGGGGTTGAACGTCAAGACCGCCGCGGCTTTCTACGGGCCGCCGGACTTGAGAGATTATCTGGCTTTTCACCATGGCGATCGCGATTACCGTTATGTGACGGGGCACGCCCGTTTGAATCCGAGCCATCATTCGCCTGCTGAGCGGCCCGGGGAATACAGTGCTTATGAGATCGATGCGTTCGGATCGCGGATCACAACGTCGTTGCCGGGCCGAGCACCATGTATTTCAATCAGGATTTCCCGGGCGAGCACGTCTATTACTACGAAGGCCCGCACGGAGTGAGCCCGACTGCTGATCCGCAACGTCAGTGACTTCCTGAATCATCTTTGATGGAACAAAGATGGTGTCCCCCGAACGCTGGTTCATGCGTCCGGTGGCCGTGAGGTCCGCGGGGGGTGGTCAATACTGATCGGAGCTGACAACGTCACCACCGTTGCGTGTGGAGAGCTGCTGATAGACGCCGATCTGATTCCGAGTGCGATGTTCCAGATCAGTGGCGTTACATCTAGAGATTGGGATTCGGACACCCATTGGGAGTCAGACACGCATCGACTTGTCGAGAGACTGGGATTCGCTGGGTGGCTCTGGGTGGTTGACCACCCAGGGGAATCCGGGGCAGGTCCGTTTATGGCAATCCAGGCAACCGGTTAAGGAACGGGCCGGGAAGAGGACTTCCGCCGATTCACGCTGAACCTCGCGCCGGCGGAGCGGGAGGACGTACCGACGGGGAGCGTCGGAACGAGGGCTTTCCTTGAATGCCGGCCGTTTCCTCAGGTGATTGACGCAGGTCGCATAAACCGCTGTGTTGGGTCACGAATGTGATGCGTGTCCTTTCTATTTCAGCGGTGGGCGAGGAGACGCCGGACCGTGTACAATCCTTATCCTTATTTTATCCGGCCTCTCGGCCGAGTGCGTTCGACTCTTGAGCATGAGCGAACACATCCTCGCGAGCTGTCGCGCAAGAAGTGCTAGCCGAGCTGCCTTGAGGATTGGAGGGCGACATGTCCGGACGCGTACGAGAATTTCGGGGGCAGTACAGCCGCAGGAAGTGGTTCCCTTTTGTCGAACGCCTCGAATCGCGGCGCTGCTGGCGAGGCTTGAATATCTATCGCCGAGCGGTTTGGGCCTCGCCGCGTTCGGTCAGACGATCCAGTTGACGGACCTCAACAACGGAAATGGGGCCGCCTTCATCTCGGGCCACAACGGCGGGATCCTGCGGGATGACTATCCGCTCAATCTTCCGGGCGGCCAGTTCGACCCCTCGGCCGAGAGTGAGCGGGTGATCGATTTGATTGCGAGCGGCCCGGCCATCGGCGGCACGATCGTCGCCGGGGGCGACTACGGTGAGAACATTCCGATCCAGATCCAGGCGACTTCACTCGATGAGGAGGTTGGCGATCCGGTTTATGTCGAACTGGAGGCAAGCTCAGCGACGGCCACGGTCGATTATGAAGTAAACGGCCACCAATCGGTTCTCCTGGACCGGGCGACGCCCGGATACTTTAACGACATCACCTTCAACGCCAGCATCGGGGACATCTTCGAGATCTCGATTCTCGATCAGCCGGCAGCAACCGAGATCCAAGGCAATGTTCACCTGGTGATGGACCTCTTTCCGAACGGGTCAAGGCCCGACCTTGTGCCAACCTCGGTGACGTGGGCGGCCGACGGCGGTGTGGATTTCTCGTATGACGTCCGCAATTCGCCGCTTACCAAGGCCACGACTGTGGGCCTGTACTGGGCCGATGGGCCGGATATCGGGGACGTCCTGGGCGGGCCGATCGCTTCGTTTCCGGCCCAGTCGGCCGTCGGCTCTTAACATCGCTCTCCCGCATGTATCTCCCGCCCAATTTGGCAAGCCGCCGGCGGGAGCCACGAACCTGCTCGCGATCGTCGACCCTCCCACGCCAGTGATCCGTCGGGCCAGATCATTGAGTCGGACGAAACGAACAACTCGCGCCGCCGCTCTATGCCGACATCGCGGTCGAGTCGGTGCAGTGGCACCACGACCTCGCGGCGAAGTGGCGTGAGACCGACCCGCATGCCGCCGGCGGCGTGGATTTTCGCTACACGGTTCAGGGTGCCGTTCTTGCCGGCGGCACGCCCTTTAACCTGGCATGGGCAAGTGGTACCACGATTGACACGGAGTTCGCGTCATCGCCGCCCATCGCCCTCGGCGATGATCTGACCCCATTGACAGTCGCGAACACAGACGGTGAATACACCCTGCACGTCCCGGCCTCGGAACTCGGCATACCACCCGACGGCACGCAAGATCTGCTCGCCGTGGCTGACCCGACCAGCGCATCGCTGCCGCTCGGACTGATCCACGAGTCGGACGAAGAAAACAACGTGCAACCCCTGAATGCTACAAGCCACGATGTGCTGGATAATTCAATCACAGTGACGACGGGGGCGGATGATACGATTACTGCGGTGTTCATGCCGGCCGGCGGCTTGCTGAACATGGCCCAAGCCGCCGCGATCTGCGGCGTGGACCACTTCAACTGGGCACAGACCTATGTCCTGCCGAGCGACTTTATTCCTTACCAGGGCGACGATCCCTCAGGCATATTACTCAATCTTTAGCAAGCCTTTTGCGGGAGGGACCTATTACATGCCGGAGCCTACATCGACTCGCTTCCGGATGGGTCCGTCATCGCCTTCCAGGATCTTGACGGCAGCCAGGAGTTCAAACCCCAGGATCCTATACCGTCCTCGCCGCCAGCCGCTCGCAACTGACGCCGACACCGAGGCAGGCCATCCCGGATCCGATCGTCGAGCCATAGACGTCGCCTCCCGCGGTGCTCCAGGTCAACTTTCCGCTCATCGATTTCAGGCCGGCGCAATGGCCCGGGGGCGCGTGCACGGGTGCTTGTACTACCCGACGGAGATCCGTCTGCACGCCCGGTTTTCAACCGCCCGACTCTTTGAGTTATTACTACAACGAAGGCAACGACATCGACTCCAGGTATCTGACCGCCGACGAAGGTCCCGTTTTCGACCCGGCGGAGTTCGACCCGGAGAGCTCCTATGCGTTGACTTTTTACGATAGGCCGACCATCCACCGTAACTTCCACCACCAACCAGGGAGCAGCTATTCATCACGAGGCTGGTCGGGGACAACAATCAAGTGGGGGACTTCCGTACACTCCTCCTCGTCAATTTGACCGGCGTGAAGATCAATTTTGCCTGGGAAAGTAACGGAACAACCGCGGGCAACCTGGTCTATCTCGCGGTCGATCCCGGCGAGGCAGTTCCTCCACTGGGTGTCGGGCGGCATCCTCGGCTACCAGTTCGTTTCCGGCGACGACCCGGTCATCAGCCCGATCCAGGACCAGACGATCGACGAAGGGCAACCATTGACGTATGCCGTCATGGCGGCGGGTTCTGGCGCGGGCGCGAGCCCGACCTGCACAGCCTGGGTCCGGATTCCCCCACCGGCCACGATCGACCCCACGACCGGTGTCTTCACGTGGACGCCACCGGCTGGACCAGCATCGGCTGAGATCACCGTTCAAGCGACGAGTGATGCTTCACCTCCACAAGTCGCAACCGCCAGCTTTCATGTAACCGTTTCAGACGTGCCGCCGAGCCCATCGTTGAGCGCCGTGGCAGTCTCATCACTCGGCAATTTCACCGCGCGAGGATCTTTTACAGACCCCGGCGCCGAGACGTGGACGGCGACGATTGATTACGGGGACGGCACCGGGCCCCAGCCACTTTCCCTCACCACCAGCAAGACTTTTTCGCTCGACCACAAATGTACCGCCTGGCTGACTACGTCGCGACGGCGATCGTCACCGACAGCGGCGGCCTCTCGGGGATCTTGTACGGACCATGGTTTATATCAATGCAAGTTCCGGGCAGGATACCGGTCCGGGCGGCGGAGGCGGCGGCACGCTGACCGGGCCGACATCTCCTGCTTCGGCAGTAGTGGATTCGGTCACGATCTCAGCGACGAGCTGCTCCCGACTCACTCGTTGTTACTTTCAGCGAGAACATGGACCCCGGCGAACTCTTGACACCATCCGCGTATATCCTGGCCATCCCGAAGCGCGGAAAGAAAGGAAAAGCCAGGCCGCTGAAGTTGCGCGACATCGTACGACGCGGCGACGCGAACCGCCACGTTCCGCGTTGCGACTCGCCTTTTGAAGGGGCAGAAACTCCAGGCGACGATCGAGGGGGACGGCCCGCACGGACTCGATGATGCCAGCGGACGCTTGCTCGACGGCGACCGGAACGGGGAAGCCGGAGGCAACGCCACGTTCAACCTCAAGGTTCCCGCGCCGCACAAGTGAATGCCGGGGTCCGGGGACGGGGCATCAACCTTGGTGTTCGGAACGATGCTCCTATCGGCGCGGCACAGGCCGGACAAACGATCTCGTTTATTACCACGGCCATTTTTACCGGGGGCGACTTGGCTGGCACCAACGAGTATCTCGATGCCGCTAAGGGGATCGACATCTTGTTCGACGGCTCGCTCAATAACACGGTTACTGTTCCGCCGGCGACGCACGTGAGCGTCGGAACGTTCGACACGTTGGCCACGACCAGCACTACTGTAGTCGCGATCACCTCGAGTTTCCTACTCACCGTCACCGAAACAAACGGTCCGAATCCCGGTACGAGTTTGGTCTTCAACGGCACGTTTTCCGGCGATCTGGGACTAAACAGTAGCAGCGCGACCCTTCAGTTTAGCGGCCCCTTGCCGCAAAACATCGGCCCGATCAGCTTTGGGATCAAGTCGGCCGACGGTGGCACGCTCGTGCGGTATTCTTGTCCCCGCCAACCGACAATAACGGCGTGACAACCATCGTAGGGGGCGTCAATGCCCTCTCCGTCCCCGAGCCTTCATCCGTCGTCATGATGGGGCTGAGCGTTTCCGCTGGAATGGTGCTGATGCTTCGTCGCTTCAAAACCGTGGGACGACGGGCCATCGCAGGTTAAGCCGGCCGGTTCCCGATTCCGAACCGATCGCCCGGGAATTTCGCAAGATGCCCTGCCCAGGCTCGCTGGCGGGGTATCTTGGTTTTCTGTTCCAACGTCGATTCCTCAATGCAGCGTGATCGCGTGACCGCGATCGGAACTGGCGAAAACACGCTCAATAACGATCCGCTGACCCTGGTCGCGGCAGGTGGCCAGATCTACGGCATTGACACCGCCTCAGTGAGTGGATCGGAACTGGGCATCCCGATCTACACGGTCGACACGACGACGGGCGTGGCGACTCCGACAGGGGTGAGCGTCACCGGCTTGCACAGGGGTTTCACCCTGGATACGGCGACCGGAGCTCTCAACGCTGCTATTGCTAGGCATCGCGAGCCTTTCCGTGGCCGGCATGAGGCACGATTGGGGTCGGAAGAAAAGCGGGATGTGATACGGCTTACCCGGGCATGTGTGTTTTGGGCACGCCAGCATCTGGTTTTTTGTTCAGTTTTCAATTGAGATTGACCGAAGGAGCCCGTTACAATAAACTATAGGGATTAGTTAAGGCTGATTCAAGCTTCATCTCCTATTGAGGCCGGTATGAAGTTCAGGTTCGAGCCGCTCAGACAACGCAGGCAGCAGCACCTCCTCACCCTAGAGGGAAGAGTGATGGACCGCATGCGATTGCTCAACTACTCTACATCGTAGATAGAGAACTTCTAGCCAAAAGGTCGTACGCCTCACGGGTGACCGGGCGGTCGCGATGAACTACGGACCCGTCCTGAGTCACATCTACAGCTTGGTCAAGGGCAAGGAACAGTCGCCGGACGACTGGAACAGATACATTCGCTCGGTTAGCAAGAAGTCGTCCTGATGGGAGATCCGGGACGGGGCGAACTCTCCAAAAGGGAGATCGACAAACTCGAAGAGGTCAGCAGTCGGTTCAGCGACATTTCGACGAGCGGGCTTTGTGCTCTTCACTCACGAATTCTTGGAGTGGGCAAAGAACTTCGAGCCGGACATGTCTCGGCCGATTCCTTGGACTGATGCTCTCGCAGGCACGGGAAACGAAGGCAAGATCGCCAGCTTTCGAGGAGAAGCTCGCCGAACAGGAGGTCATCGATTCGATCCTTCGGTTTGCCGACCGAGAGCTAGGTCGAGACGGGAGCCTGAAGTTGAAGGGCGGGGACGCCTTCAGGCTTGTTGGTGTCGCTGACCGACACACGTGGGTCGTCTTAACCGATCCTGAGAAAGACCCAAACCAGATCCTCATCGTAAGCTTCACCAGTTTTACGCCGGGAGCTGGAATGGATGAAGCGTGCGTTGTGCAAACGAGTGAA
>CAWETC010000007.1:0-47627 GCA_963811915.1 uncultured Alphaproteobacteria bacterium | reverse complement strand
GTCCGCCTAAAGTGATTTTTTGCCGTTGTCTCTCAATAGTTTGCATTGGGGGCCATCTCCTACCCACAAATGTGCCCACAACGAAAACGTCTGCAGGCAGGCGCAGCGCCGTCCCAGTGATTCGCGACTTTCGGGCTGCCGCTCCTCGTTCACCACTGCCTTGGTATCACCGGAACGGACGCTCGGCCATACAGTTCAGGCCTTCTCGTCGGCTGCCGATTTCCTCGCGTCGCCCCGTCTCGCCGAAACCGCCTGCTTGATCGCTGACGTCCACATGCCGGGAATGAACGGCGACGAACTGCATCGTCGTCTCGTCGCCTTGGGCCACGCGATCCCCACGATCCTCATTACGGCTTATCCTGAAGACGATGTGCAGGCTCGGGCTCTCGAGGACAGGGTGATTTGTGACCTCCGCAAGCCATTTAATAAAAACGATCTTGTAGATTGCATTCGTTCGGCTCTGACGTGACCGAGGCAGTTTAAGGAATCATTAGTCGCTTGGTCCGTGGGCCGTGTGGGATGAAGTAGCACGATCAATAGGACAGCCAGTGCTAGATGACGCCAGCGCGCCCACCCTCGCCGGCAGCTCAGGCGGTCCAGCAGCTTTCGGGGAGTGTCACAAACATTTGCTGTTAGTGCCGGGGCAGTTCGAACTGGTCCCACGCGTGTACTAGCGCTCTGGCGAGATTGTTCATGAGCTCATCGCTATGACAAGGCGCCGGCGTGATGCGGAGCCGCTCCCGACCTGCTCGGCACGGTCGGATAGTTGATCGGCTGAATAACGATCCGGTGTTCGGACAGCAGACGATCGCAGACCAGCTTGCATTTTTCGAAATCACCGACATGCACGGGCACAATATGGGTTCCGCTCGGCATAACCGGCAGCCGTGCCGCATTGAGCACCGATTTCAATCGCCTGGCGCGCTCCTGATGCCGTTCACGCTCCCAATGCGACGATTTCAAATGCCTTATCGCAGCGGTCGCTGCTGCACAGATCGGCGGCGGCAACGCCGTCGTGAAGATGAAACCTGGCGCATACGAGCGTACAGCATCGATCAGGCTAGCGCTGGCAGTAATATAACCGCCGAGACAACCGAAGGCCTTGGCAAGAGTGCCTTCGATAATATCGACACGGTCCATCGCGCCATCGCGCTCGGCAATGCCGCCGCCATGAGGCCCATACATCCCGACCGCATGAACCTCGTCGACATAAGTGAGCACGCCATAGCGCTCGGCAAGATCGCGGTGCGAGGCAGCGGCGCGACTCGCCGTCCATTGAATAGAGGCTTTCGCACAGTATCAGCTTCGGCCTTTCAGGATCGGCTGCGCGTAGCAACTGCTCGAGATGGCCGACGTCGTTGTGACGCCATATATACTTTTCGCACCCGATTGGCGCACACCCTCGATCATCGAATTATGGTTCGAGGCGTCGGAGAGCAGCAGGCAATCAGCAACAGTCTTGCGATCGTCGCGATACCGGTCTGGTTGGAAACATAGCCGGAGGTGAAGACCAGCGCCGCCTCCTTTCCATGCAAGCTCGCGAGCTCGCATTCCAGTTCAATCAGGGGATGATTGGTGCCCGCAATGTTTCGGGTGCCCCCCGCTCCTGTGCCCGTGCGCGCGGCTGCCTCGATCATCGCGCCGACCACCTTGGGTGTTGGCCCATCCGAGATAGTCATTGAGCACCAGATCGCGACCTCGCGCGGACCGTTCGGCGAATGCCAGATCGCGTCGGGAAACCGTCCGGCCACGCGTTCCAGATCGACAAAGACGCGATATCTCTGCTCGTCACGAAGTTCGTTCAACGCGGAAGCGAAAAATCCATCGTAGTCTATGTGCTTTACAGCCAAGCGAATTGGGCCATTCAGGCTTGAAGCTTCATCTTCATGGCCATGGCAATCCACCTTTAGGCTAATCAATTGCCGAATTCGCCCGTTCACTCGCTGCCGCTTATGACGGGGCCGATTACGGCTTGGCGATTTACCGGCGGACCCGCATCGACCTGGGGGAACTCCATGCTTTGGCCCTTTCGTTCGACACAACCCCTATGACCTTTCTTTTGCGCTTCGCCCTCATGGTCGCGAAACGCCACCATTGATGTGGATCCGAGGCTTCCAAATTTTTGCTCGAACCGGCCATCGAGAGTTTTAGCAAGCATTTCAATGATTTTTAGCCCCCGCCCGTGACGGACCTGCCGACGAGCGATGCGTCGTCCTGCACTTTGCACGCGATAACCGATCCCACTCGCAATAGCTCTACTTGAATTTCCCCTTTTTCGCCGGCAAACGCATGGCGCGCTCATTGGTTATAAGTTCGTCACGATCGTGCCCATCCGCCAGCAGCGGTCCGATTGCAGCTGCATTGGAGAGGCCGCGAACACAAGGCCTATTTTTTTGTGATCCAGCTTGGATCGGCTGATCGAGAAGCACAGTCGCCGAATATAGGTCGCAGCGTCGATTAAAGTATTAATCTCCGGCGCCTGGAGCGCTCGATGTACGTCCGCATAACGATGAAGGAGGTCCACGACGCCGGCCATCACCAGCTTGACCTCCTCGTTGCCGGAGCGTGCAGCAGCTACCGAGACCGCATTGATCGCAAAGGCAAACTCGTTGTTAACTCTGTGGTTCAGTTCGTGCAGCAACAGCTGTTGTTCTAGGAGCGGCGGCTGGAGATCCCATGCGGTCATGATGTGCTCCTAATCCCATAGCTTCGATAAATGACTGCACCGACCGAGACGAGCAACTCCTCTCTTGGAGGCTTCAACGGCCGCCATTAAGTGGAAGTAACATTAGCCTGTATTGCGCCTTTGGGACCACTGCGCCTTGGTACGACGGCCCGACACGTAGGTTTAGCTGACGCATGCGCGCCTTTGTAAGCCTATCCCCAAAAAGCGACTAAACGTTCGGCTTAGAGCGTTTCGTCGATGGCGTAGCCAAATGAACCCCAGTCTAATTCACCGAAGCGTTCTTTTTTCTTACTTTCAGCGATGTCGCTCAAGCACTCCTAAAGGAATGCGATAGGATCGGAGCGAGCAAAACTGCCTAATTTGATCGCCCACTGCCTTCGGAGTTGGGTCGCGGCGGAGCGACTTGTTTGCGACAAGTCCCCGTGTCACGCAACATGAGGTGGTCCAGCAATGAACGCCTTAGTCCCATGATCATCTGCTCATGCAACGCATTATCCGACCGCGATATCCGCGGTGTGGCCGTGGCTACTTTTCGAACGCGGCCGTTGAATGCGCTGCTCATCTACGATTGCCTTGGCTGCAGCATGCAATGCGGCCGTTGTGAGCGAGCAATCCGTCGCATTCTGGACGAAGCAGTCAACGGGATCCGATGCACCGGGCCAGGACAGTCACATCAAACCGAAGAGACGCGAACGGAAGAGGTGGAACGTGACACCTGACGATTACATGAGCCCTCGTCCTAACAAGCCCTTATCGCGCGCAAGGCTGGCGCTCGAGGCCACGCATTGGGCGGCGATCGTTTTTGCCTTCATGCTTGCAATTCTGTCACTGACATGGGCAATGGAGATAACGGCGTCGGACCGCCCGCAATATGCCGCGTCCATGGAGCAAATAGACCTTGGATCGGCGGCAACGCTTTAGTGAGATTGAGCTGCACCATTCGTACCTGGTGCTGAAATCGTGCGGCAATCAACGCGCGTAGAATGGTGACGCGCAAAAACATCGGGGGAATTTCGACCGGTATCCAATTGAATTGGTCGCACGGCGGGGAAAAAGTCCAGCGCCAGGGACTGCCATGTTGGCTTACGAGGATTACGCCTGTTCTCGTACCAGTTTGAGTTTATCCGCGATTCGAGTGAGTTCGGCGAGCGAACGGACTCCCATCTTCCGCATCAAGTTGCTGCGATGGACCTTCACCGTCAATTCGCTGACACCGATATCTCCGGCAATCTGTTTGCTGAGGCGGCCACCAACGATCTCGACCATGATCTCCCGCTCCCGGGGGCTTAACATTTCGAAACGCTGCTTCAGAGCACGCAGGCTCTCCTCAGCCTCGCGTCGCACGCGATCGCGATGGAGCCCCAGCCGTATAGCATCGAGAAGGTCCTGCTCACGGAACGGCTTTGGCAGGAATTCTATGGCCCCACCCTTCATTGCTTGTACCGACATCGGAATATCGCCGTGCCCGGTAATAAAGACGATTGGGAGTTGGATCTCCGCCGTTGCGAGCTCGCGCTGAAAATCAAGGCCGCTTTGACCCGGCAATCTCACGTCCAACACCAGGCAGGTGGGGCCGTTCGGACGCTTGGACTTGAGAAAGTCGGAACGGATTCAAACAGCTGAGTATCTAAGCCAACCGATCGCAGCAGACACCCACCAAATCTCTAAGGTTCAGATCATCGTCGATAATCATGACCGTAGGGATTGCTTCAGAGTTCGCCTTTGGTGGCGATGAAAGGGTCACGGACATGAGCCATTCTCCCTTTTCGCAATTGCTAACAACCATTTTAATTGTACTGCAAATCTCTGGTCATGAACAGTTGCTTTCCGCCCGAGGCCGGCAAAATAAACCAAGGTTTAGAGCCTGCGCCTTTGCTTCCCCCTAGTATTTGGCTCACTTTGCGGACACTCTTGCAGGCGCGTCCCGGGTTGGGCCGGCGATGGTAGTGAGCTCAAGGGAGTGCCGGAAGCTGTGTTGCCCAAAGAGCGAATGATTTCAATCGTCGACGATGATCGGTTCGTCCGCAAATCTTTAAAACGGCTCATGAAGTCCTGGGATACACGGTGTGGGACTTCCCGTCCGCGGCCGAGTTCTTGGAATCACCGACTCTTGGGAACACCGCTTGCTTGATTGCTGACATCCACATGCCCGGCATGACCGGTGTCGAGCTCTACGGACGGATGAGGGGGGCGGGCTACGCGATTCCGACGATCCTCATCACGGCCTATCCCGACGATAACGTGCGGGAGCAAGCCTTAAACGACGGCGTTATTTGTTACCTCACTAAGCCGTATCGCGAGAAGGATCTCGTTAATTGTGTTCGTTTGGCACTAGATCAAGCGCGGCCGCATTGAGTGGCACGACATCCCTTTCCCATTGGCAAGCTGAACTAAAACGCGGCGCCTCCTCACACCTTTGCGTCGGCCCACAACCGCGTTGATGATTGAGCGACGGATCGACAGCCCTATTCCCTTTCCGTGGGATTTCGTCGTGTAGAGAAGAACCAAGTCTCGGTCCAGACCAGCCTCACCTACGAGCTAGGTAGCGTGAACTGAAATGTCGCGCCGCGCGGCACGTTCGCGCTGGCCCACAGGCGTCCACCATGCGCCTCGACAATCGAACGGCAAATTGACAACCCTATCCCAATCCCATCGGATTTTGTGGTAAAGAATGACTCGAAAACACGCTCAATATTGTCCGCATCAATTCCCGGTCCCCTATCGCGCACTGCAATCAGCACGCCACCCCCTTGGTTTTGTTCGGTGCTAATCAGCAACTCGCCTGTTCCGTCGTCAACCGCGCTCATTGCCTCAATTGCGTTAATGATCAAGTTCAGTGTCACTTGCTGTACTCGAACTCGATCTCCCTGAACGAGAGGCAAGTCCTCCGCGAGTTGCGTCATAACCGAAATGACGCTCTTCGCCGCTTCGCCACGGATGATGACAATCACCTCACGGATCGCCTCGTTGATATCGAAGTTTGTCGTCCGCGGCGGCACCTTCTTGACGATGGCGCGGAGTCCGCTGATGACGTCGCCGGCCCGCTGAGTGTCGTTCAGAACGCACAGCAGCGCTTCGCGCACATCTTCCACATGCAGGGGCGTTTTATCCAAAAAGTTCAGGGCAGCACCAGCATTGTTGTACGCAGCAGCGATTGGCTGATTAACCTCATGTGCAATAGAGGCCGCCAGTTGCCCCAGCGCCGTAACGCGGTTGGCGTGCGCCAGCTCCGTTTGCATCTCACTCAAGGCCTCCGCAGCGCTTTTACCTTCGGTGATATCCTCGCACACGATCAAGAGGACGAGGCGATCTTTGATCAAACTCGCCCTGGCCGTCTCGCGAACCCAGATCACCTCGCCACTCTGGCGAACCTTGCGCAGCTCCCAGCTCAAAGCGTGGCCAGGTCGTTCGAAGCAAATAGCGGCGTTCTTCTGTACAGCCTCGCGATCGGCCTCGTGAAAGACAATTTGCACGGGGCGGCCAATCAAATCGTCGACCGTGTAGCCGAGCTGCTCGGCGCCGAAGGGGTTCACGGACATGATGGTTCCGGCCTCGTCCACCATGAAATACATAATCGGATTGTTCTCAAAGACTGCCTTCCATTGCTCTTCGCTCTCGCGCAGCGCAGTCTCCGCCCGCTTCTGCTCGGTCAAATCAAGGACGAAAGCAACGCCTTGGTTTCCGCCTTCTTCGAAGATCGCCCGGCCAATCAGAACGGGCACACGGCTACCGTCTTTACGGAAATACTCCTTCTCGAATGGCTGTGTTGTTCCGGACCTATTCAACTCTTCAAGAGTCTGTTCGTTTCGCTCGCGCAATTCCGGCGGGGTCAGGTCCGTCCAGCGGATGCGGCCCTCGAGGAGGTCCTCACGATCGTACCCAATCATGCGGAGAAACGCATCATTTGCGTCATTGATCTGGCCATCCAGATTCCAGATGACGATACCGATGATGTTGGCGTCGACCAAACGCCAAATCCGAGCTTCACGTTCTGCGAGATCGCGGTTCGCCTGCGCAAGCGCCAAGGTGCGTTGCTTCTCGGCTTCGAACAGGCGCACGTTTTCGATCGCGATCGCCGCCTGGTCGGCGAAGGTCTCGAGAAGCGCGATCTGGTCGTCGGAGAATGGTCGGACCTCAAATCGACGGAACAGAATTCCTCCAATGGGGGTCCGCTCGCGCAGCAACGGTGTTCCGAGCGTGGTGCGATGGCCTAGGCGTTTTGCGTCACTGCTGCCCGACGGGTACTCGCTATCCTCTGCGGCGAGATCGTGGACATGAACCGACCGCCGATCACATATGGATCGTCCTATCACCCTGTCGCGATTTACGGGAAATCCCTCACGGGCTTGAATATGCACCGGAAAGTCCCCGTATGCAGCTACCAAGCGAATAAGGTTGTTCTCCAAGCGGTAGATCTCCGCATGGTTCGAGTCGCACAGGCGTGCGGAATGTTCGGCCACCGCGTCCAGCACCGACTGAAGCGGCAAATCCGAGATGATGCGCAGCATCTCGGAGGTGGCAGTTTGCTGCTTCGTAGCCTCGATCAGGCGCTCCCGCGCGTTGGCGATCTCCCGTTTGCATGCTTTAAGCTGTCGTTCGAGATCGGCGCGGGTCTTGCGAGTTCGACCAACCCGCGCCTTCGCTTCAATCAAGTGAAGCTTGCGACCTCGCGTTCGGCTCTTCGTCCCTTTGCGAGACAAGGTCGTGTCCATCGCCCAAGAAGCCCCAATACTGACCGTCACAGCCGGTGACGGGGCCTGGCGGATAATAGCACGCAGCCCAGAACGCGCGCCAGCACATTGGCCGCTAATCCGCTAATGGGATGGTCCGGCCGGTAAACGACCGTCGTATCCTCAACGGCATCTTTTGGGTGTTGAAATCTGGGGCGCCGTGCCGGCACCTGCCAGACATTTTTGGTCCGTACTCCACCTGTTGCAATCGCTTTGTTCGCTGGCGGCGGGTGGGCGTCTGGGGCAAGATTATAAATGCGCTGGCTGGCGCGCATGACGCGGCCGTGCAGATGATCGACACGTCCATCGTGCGCGTGCATAGCAGTGCCTGCATCACTCGGAACAGAAGTCAGTCGATGGGCCGGTCAAGAGGCGTTGACCAGCAAGATCCATGCGGTTGTCGATACAAATGGGCTTTCGGTAAGGCTCGCGCTCACAGCCGGTGAAGCGCACGACAATCGGCTTGCAAGCAGACTTTTATCCCTCCTGAAGTCCGGAACAATGCTGCTTGCCAACCGTGGCTATGATGCCGATTGGATCAGAGCACGCGCTTCCAAAAAGCGAGCTTGGGCCAACATTCCGCCGACATGCAATCGCAGCGAGCCCATCTGCTTCAGCCCGTACCTCTATCGTGCGCGCAACTTAGTCGAACGGTTCTTCAATAGGATCAAACAGTGCCGGCGGGTCGCGACGCGCTACGACAAACTCGCCACCAACTATCTGGCCTTTGTTCAGCCCGCATCAATACGGCTGTAGCTTCGTGTTAATCAGTCCGCGCCCTAGTCTCAGGAGCCATCCATCCTGTCAAGGAGAATTGCTGCATATGGAGCGCGCGCTACAGCGAACGCCAAACCCGGAGACAGCTCTACGAGCTAGGTAGCGTGAACTGAAATACCGCGCCGCGCGGCACGTTCGCGCTGGCCCACAAACGTCCACCATGCAACTCCACAATCGAACGGCAAATTGACAACCCTATCCCAATCCCATCGGATTTTGTGGTAAAGAACAATTCGAAAACGCGCTCAAGATTGTCCGCATCAATTCCTGGCCCCCAATCGCGCATTGTAATCAGCACGCCACCCCCTTGGTTTTGTTCGGTGCTAATCAGCAACTCGCGTGCTTCGTCGTCAACCGCGCTCATTGCCTCAATTGCGTTAATGATCAAGTTCAGCGCCACTTGCTGTATCCGAACTCGAATTCCCTGAACGAGCGGCAAGCCGACGGCGAGTTGCGTCTTAACCGAAATGACGTTCTTCGCCGCTTCGCCACGGGTGATGACGATCACTTCACGGATCGCCTCGTTGATATCGAAGCTTATCGTCTGAGGCGGCCCCTTCTTGACGATGGCGCGGAGTCCGCTCATGACGTCGCCGGCCCGCTGAGTGTCGTTCAGAACGCACAGCAGCGCTTCGCGCACATCTTCCACATGCGGGGGCGTTTTGTCCAAAAAGTTCAGGGCAGCACCAGCATTGTTGTGCGCAGCAGCGATTGGCTGATTAACCTCATGTGCAATAGAGGCCGCCAGCTGCCCCAGCGCCGTAACGCGGTTGGCGTGCGCCAACTCCGTTTGCACCTCTGTCAAGGCCTCCGCAGCGCGTTTACCCTCGGTGATATCCTCGCATACGATCAAGAGCACGGGACGGCCGTTAATTAAAGTCGCTCTGGCCGTCTCGCGAACCCAGATCATCTCGCCATTTTTTCGGACCTTGCGCAGCTCCCAGCTCATCGCCTGGCCGGGTCGGTCGAAGCAGGCAGCCGCGTTCTTCTGCACCACCTCGCGGTCAGGTTCGTAAAAGACGATAGTCACA
Organism: uncultured Alphaproteobacteria bacterium; assembly: GCA_963811915.1. GTDB lineage: Bacteria > Pseudomonadota > Alphaproteobacteria > Rhizobiales > Xanthobacteraceae > Bradyrhizobium. The sequence goes on along the minus strand of CAWETC010000007.1, from coordinate 38,403 downwards.
GGACGGCCGACCAATTCATCAACTCTGTACCCGAGTTGCTCGGCGCCGAAGGGGTTCACGGAGAGGATGGTCCCAGTCTCACCCACCATGAAATGCATGACGGGGTTGTTCTCGAAGACCGCCTTCCATTGCTCCTCACTCTCGCGCAGTGCTGCTTCCACCCGCTTCTGATCTGTTAGATCGAGCACGAAAGCGATGCCGGTATCGCCGGTCTGCACTGCACCAACCATCACCGGCACGCGGCTTCCGTCCTTGCGGATGAATACCTTTTCGTATGGCTGGAAGGCACCGTTCAGCTGCATCTCGTTCGCCGCACGCTGGGTGCGGTCTACCCAATCCGGCGGCGTGAGAATCCAAGTGGAAGTACCTGTGGCAAGATCCTCGCGGTCATATCCTACGATCCGAAGGAACGCGTCATTGACATCTTGAAAGACGGGCCGAAAGCCGGTGCCCCCCGCCTTATCGAGGCGCCAAGTGAAGGTGCCGATGATGTTGGAGTCGACCAGGCTCCGGACCGTTGCATCGCGTTGACGAAGAGCCGCCTCCGCCCGCTTCTGCTCGGTCAAATCGACCACAAAACCCAATCCTCGCCCTTCGCCGAAGATCGTTGCGCCTACCAGCGCGGGCACACGGCTGCCGTCCTTCCGGATATATTCCTTCTCATACAATTGCGCTTTTCCGACAGACTTCATCTCTTGAAGTGCCCGTTCGCTGCGATAGAGCAATTCAGGAGGCGTAATGTTTGCCCAGTTAAGGCGACCTGCCAGCAGGTCCTCACGGTCGTACCCAAGTAGCCGGAGGTAGGTATCGTTGGCGTCGACAATGTTCCCGTCGAAATCACCGATGAATATCCCAATGATGTTGGCATCGATCAGATGGCGGACGCGCGCTTCACTTTCACGAAGGACCGCCTCCGCCCGCTTTCGCTCGGTCAAATCGAGGACGAAACCGATACTTTGCTTTCCGCCTTCTTCCAGACCCGCCCCGCCGACGAGAACGGGCACGCGACTACCGTCTTTCCGGAAATACTCCTTTTCGCGCGATGACATCGTTCCGCTTGAATTTATCTCTTCGACCGACCGCTCCTGAAGTTCGCGCCATTCCGGCGGCGTCATATCTCCAAGGTTTATGCGTCCTGCGATGAGATCATCCCGGCCATAGCCGACAATGCCCAGAAATGCGTCATTGGCCTCGACGACGCGTCCTTCGAACTCCGAGATGAGGATACCGATGATGTTGGCGTCGAACAGTCGACGAATCCGCAATTCCCGTTCACGAAGAACCGCCTCCGCCCGCTTGCGGTCCTCAATATCGGTCAGAACCTCGTACCATTTCAGGATGTTGCCATGTTCGTCCTTTTGCGCCACGGCGCGAGCGAGGAACCAGCGATATTCCCCATCTGCGCGGCGAACACGCGTTTCGAACTCGACCGGGTCGCCGCTGATTAATGATGGACGCCAACTGCGCAAGTATAGATCAAGATCGGCCGGATGAACGGTAACCTTCCAACCTGAGCCCCGGGCATCCTCCCGGGACAGACCGGAATATTCGGAAAACCGCTTGCCAATAAATGCGTCCCGTCCATCCGCCGTAATCGTGACCGTCATCGCCGGAATGGTCTCGACAATTTCGCGCAGCTCTTTCTCGCGCTGGCGAAGTGTTTTCTCAATGAGTTTGCGCTCGGTTAGATCGAGCACGAAAGCGACGCCTTTGTTTCCGCCTTCTTCGAGGCTCGCAATACCGATCAGCACGGGCACCCGGCTGCCGTCCTTCCGGAAAAACTCCTTTTCGTAGGGAAGCGCGGTCCCGGTCATCGCCAGCTCTTCGAGGGCGCGTGCGCCGCGGTCTCGCCATTCCCTGGGCGTCAGGTTCGCCCAGTGTAGGCCTCCTGAAAGAAGATCCTCACGCTCGTATCCCACGATCTGGAGAAACGCATCATTGGCTTCACTAATCCGGCCTTCGGCATCTGATATGAATATCCCGATGACGTTGGCATCGACCAGGCGTCGGATCTTCGCCTCGCGTTCTGCGAGATCGCGATTGGCGATCTGGAGTTGCGCCGTGCGCTCGGCCACGCGCCGCTCCAACTCTGCATTCAGCCGGCTGAACCTTTCCTCGCTTTGCCGCAGCGCCTTCTGCGAGGAACGCAGTTTCGCAACTACCCAGATGATTCCGATCGTATAAATCAGAATTCAGAACCATTCGGAACACGATCGGCGCGCCGATGTTCTTTTGGGCAAAATATGCCGAAGCGATAGTCCCGCCGATCAGTGCTACGACTCCGGCCCTCCAACCTCCTACCCATGTAGCCAGCGCTACCCCAGCTTCGAAGAAAAGAAGAACAGGCTGTTGGCGGCTATACGGAAGGATCAGAACGATTACCAGCGCAGCAAGGGAGATCAGGACAGCAGACGCATAGCTGAAAGCATACGGATGCTTGTCGGCAAACCGCCGAATAAACATTGGTAAGAACATTGGTAAACTGTCGTCAGCCATGCGACCCCCCTTAAAGGCACAAGGCAAACAAGCCTCTGCATTCGCGGCAACACCGGTTCCTAAAAGCGGCGCGACCATCAGGCGCGGCGGTAAATGCTATCAGCCGGGATTCCCCATATGAACCCCAAATCGGTGCGAATTTTCGCGTTTCGACCGGGCAATAGTTTCAGCTGGTTCTGCATCACGACGGAAGCATCCAACCTAAACTTTAGTTTAGTCACCGAAGCCGTCCGTGCTCTCTGCTGCAGCTCTGCATTCAGCGCACCGCAACTTGATAAGCAAGGTTGTACGCACGCGAACCGCTCCCCGAGCGGGCGCCAGTGCGTGGTAGGATACATGTTGCTTACCTTGAGCGGCGCCCGGACCGAGAGTCGATCTGGACTGTGGCTGTCATACCGGCAACCAGGCGCAGTCCGCCTGGTACGTCATCGATCCGGATGCGCACCGGTACGCGCTGGGCAAGCCGTACCCACGTAAAGATCGGGTTCACGCTGGCGAGTCCTTGATCGTTAGGTTGTGCGTTGGGGACGTTGATGCCTCGTGTGACGCCGGCGACCTCACCCCAAACAATCTGGCTATAGCCCATCAATTTGATCTCAGCTGAATCGCCTTCATGGATCGAGGCGAGTTGTGTTTCCTCGAAATAGGCATCCACCCAAAAGGAATTGGCATCGACGATTGAGATCACGTTCCGGCCCACGGTGGCGTAATCACCAACCTGCGCCAGAAGATTTGTAACCCACCCATCCACGGGTGAGCGAATTTGGGTACGCTCGAGATTGACTTTGGCCTGTTCACGGTTGGCGACAGCCTTTTGATATTGCGCGTGAGACGCCAGCGCGTTCGCATCATAGGTCTGCTGTTCCTCCAAAGTCACCGCCACATTTGTCAACTTGCGCCGGCGTTCTGCCTCTCGTTGTGCATTGTCGGCGTTGGCTCCCGCCTGGTCGACGGCCGCCTCGGCCAGGGTGACAGATATCTTATAATCGGTCGGATCGATCGCCAGCAGCGAATCGCCCTTGTGTACGAACTGATTGTCGACGACCGGCAGCTCGACGATACGTCCTGACACTTCCGGCGCCATGGCGACGACATAGGTGCGCACTGTGCCGTCGCGCGTCCATGGCGCGCCCATATATGCGTCCCACATCGCCCAGCAGAGCACGACGGCCAACACGCTTGTGGCTAGCGTGATCAGCAGAGGAGCAATTCGAAGCCGTGTTTTGGGAACGGCGTGGGCCACCGGCTGGGTCAGTTGCACGACACGAGCATCCGCACTCTTGCCGGGATCCGATTTTGTTTCGGCATCTGACATGGCATTCGATCTCAGTGTGCTATAACAAGAACCGTGGACGACAGCACGATGATGTACACGGCGAACACGAATAGGGCTGGGTGCCAAACGCAGCGCAGCAGCCCGAAACGGCCGGCCACTCGGCGCAGTGCGATCGTCGCGAACCACGCCGCCACCATCAGCAGGGAGATCGGCGCAACGTAGACGCCGAGCAGATCGATCTCGAAAAACTTCATGCAAGCGCTCCTGCGGCGAAGTAGGTGCGATGACGAGCGAGCGCGTCGCTGATGAGAAGGACCCGGCCACGTTCCCGCAAAGTAACCGAGATTTGCGCCTCCGATTCTGAAGCGGAGGCGAGACGCTGATCTAGCCGATCGAGCCGCGCGATTGCGACGGCGGTGTTCCCTTGGGCCAACGGCTCGAGCGCCGAGTCGAGCTCGGCTTCAAAACCAAACTGTGGCGCGACGCGACGGAGCTCGATGATCTCGGTTCCGACCGACAGCGCTGTCACGAGCTGTGTGCGCTGCAACGGCTCGGCTGCGTCCGGCAATGCCGCGAGCCGGCAATAGATGCGGGCTTCCCAGTCGTCCGGCAGCCACTGGACGGCATGGGTCGCGAGGCGGCGCAGATCGCGCAAAGTCAGTTGCAGCAGCCGTTGCGTTCGGAATGTCTGGGAGAGCGGCGGCAGCAGGCGAAATGCAAGCGCTGCGGCGCCGCAGCCTGCAACGATCGCCAGCGCGCTGTTATAGAATTGCACGGTGTTGTAGTTCATATGGTTCGTGGGAGCGAGCAGCGGCACGAAATTGGCGACCATGGGGCCAAAGGTCGCCGCGTTCCAAGATTGGGCCATCAGGGCGCCCGCCGGCACAAAGAAGAGCCCTGTCACCAGGCTAAAGCCCGCAAAGGTTTCTACGTTCGGCAAACCTGCAAACAGGATAATCGCGGCGCAAACTGTAGCAATGCCGACTCCGATCATGAATCTCATCGCGTAGGCGTAGGCTTCATCTGCTCTGGCGACCAAAACGATCACTGTAATGGCTGCAAAGACAATGGCCGACGCTCCGTTTGGCCACTGGGTGACGATCCAGAAAACTTCGACAGCGCCGATAGTCACGAACGCACGGACAGCATTGACGAAAGCAGGTAACCAATCGGCCACGTAGAGTCTTACGCGGTGGTTGCGAGATAGAGGCCGGTGCGGGTCGGCCACGAGCAACGCCAAACCATTGAGGAGCGCCGCGAAGCCCGCGAGCAGGTGAGCGGTCTGGTCGGCAAGTAGCCGCAGCGACGGTGTGCCGGCTGGCGTCGCTTCGAGCGTCCGAACCGCCGCGTCACAAACCGCGCGCATTCTGCTCGGCTTAGCCACCCAGCCTTTCGGGTCGTCGAGCTGCGCGGCGGACCGGAGGTCCTGCGGAATCACGCGCAGCACCGCAGCCGCGTCGCGTTGAGCGGCCTCTGCAGACATTCGCGTGAGCCGCGCAACGACGCTCTGCCAAGCAGCGAGCACGCCAAACAACCCGTCGATGGCGGCCTCCAACACCGGTGAATGATAGCGAAGTCGCGACAACTCTCCGACCAACTCGTCAATTACGGCGTCGAGCGCAATGACCCGCCGAATGAGTTCGCGCCGAACCGGCTGCTCGGTATCGTGCGGCGCCAACCCGGTGAGCGCCAATGTTGACATAAACTCATTGGCGATTTCGGCTGACAGCCCTGCGAATTGTGCTGCGAGCCGCCGCGGGGCGCCGCCGAAATCTGTCCCGGCGAGGACGATACCGGCACACATAATGCCGATCCAGATCTCGCTGACTCGGGTAATCGCGAGCATGAAAGCTTCGCCGTTGGGCCCACCAGTCGCGCCGAGCTGATCACTGGCGATGATGGCGGCCGTGTAGCCGGCCAGCGCGGCGGCATAGGCCGCGAAGTTCCGCAGCAGTGTGGCGATCAGCGCACAGGCTCCGCCCCATAGGGCCAGACCGAGCAGAAAACCGAAGCGGTTTTGCGGGAAGCATGCTGTTAGGATCACGATTGCGATCGCGCCGATCAACGTGCCAATCATGCGGAACCAGGCCTTGCGAAGCGACGCGCCAAGTCGCGGTTGGCAAACCAACGCTGCCGAGGTTCCGGCCCAATAAGCATTGTCGAGTTCAAGCCAGTAAGCGATATAAAGGGCGAGACAGACCGAAGCCCACAGGCGAACACCAAAGAGCAGTGGCGGACCGGCAGCCCTGCCCGCTCCGATGAGAGCCGTGCCTAACCGCATCGGCAGTCTTTGCACTCCGATCCCAGCCGGCTCGGCGAACACCTCAGCCATGTGCAGCCGCCCCAGCTAGGGTGGTGCGACGACATCCAGGTCGCGACGGTCTCATCCGATCCGCGAGCCGGCGTGCGAAGCGGCGCGCTGGCGCATCGGGCGGCCCCACCGCAAAAGCCATAGCGAGAGCCAGCAGCGCGAGACCCGTGGGAAGCGCCAGCGACCACAGTCCAAGGAGCGCCCAACTCCAGGCGCCGAGGCCACAGCCAACGAGGAAGCCGACAATGACGAGACCGGTGCGTCGCGCGCGCTCGACCGCTTCGACAGCGCCGCTTGTACCTTTGTGAAGCAGCACCTGACCGAGATCCAGGGCGAAGCGCGTGACGTTAGTGGTCATCACGGCGGTGGAAGGCGCATCTGCGAGCGAGATTTGTACGAGAGCATTTTGCACCGCCATTGCGGAGACGCCGAGCATGGCGGCGAAAATCATAATTGCCGCGTCCGGAGGGACTTTGGGGCCCGCGGCGATGCAGATGACGAAAAAAGCGCAGAGCAGCAGGAATTGAAGGGAGAGCAAAGGCCGCAGAGTAACGACACCAATGCGGTCCAGCCCATCAGCCAGCATTCGCGTCATTGCCAGCGCCATTATAAACACTGGAACAGAGATCAGATGTGCCAGAGGCGAACTGCTACCCGCAAGGAATCTCGCCGCAAGGATGACGAGGTTGCCGGTGATGTGGGCAGTGAACAGGCCGTCCAATCCAGTGAAGCTGATCACGTCCACGCTGCCGGCGATTACACTCAGCACGACGGGCAAAAGCTTGGCCGCGGCTGTGTTCAGGCTCCAGCGAGAGCCTGCATGAAGAGCCGATGAGATGTCGCGCGAGCGCAATCCCGATGCGGATCCAACTCTGCTCAATTCCTTCGCCATCTCAGGACCCGTTACGACAGGTTTAGGACCAAAACCTCCGTGGTATGCACTTATACGGAGCAGCCAACATGGCTTCGTTCAGCTCGCGGCCGCGATGTAAGGCTTCACCATCTTGGCCGGGTCCACGATGCGATCGAAAGTACGCTCGTCAACAAATCCGAGATCCAGCGACGCCTGCTTCAGAGTGAGATCGTGCTCCATGGCATGGTGCGTGATTTTTGAAGCTTTGTCGTAACCGATCACCGGTGCTAGTGCCGTGACCAGCATCAGCGAGCGGCTTACATATTCGCCGATCTTCTTCCTATTGGGTCGCGTACCCTCAATGAGGAACTTCCGAAAATTTGTGCAGCCGTCAGTCAGAATGGTGATCGATTGCGTGATATTGGCGATCATCACCGGTTTGTATACATTCATCTCGAGATAGCCGCCTGCCCCACCGAAGCCCACAGCGACATCGTTCGCCATAACCTGCACGGCAATCATCGTCAGGGCCTCGGCCTGGGTCGGGTTGACCTTGCCGGGCATTATTGAGGAACCGGGTTCGTTTTCCGGAATCAACAGCTCGGCAAAGCCCGCGCGCGGCCCACATGAAAGAAGCCGTATGTCGTTGGCGATCTTGTAGAGCGAGACCGCGAGTGTACGCAGCGTCCCTGAGAACTGGACCAGCGCGTCATGCGCACCCTGAACAGTGAATTTGTTCGGCGCCGTGACGAACGGCAGGCCGGTGAAGCGGGCTATCTCGGCGGCCACGGCTTCGGCAAAATCGGGCGCGGCGTTGATCCCCGTTCCGACTGCGGTACCCCCCAGCGCAAGCCGATAAACGCCCTTAAGCGCATCCTCAATCCGAGCGAGGTCGTCGGACAGCATGCCCACATAACCAGACCACTCCTGACCCAATGTGAGTGGCGTTGCGTCCTGCATATGGGTGCGGCCTATCTTGACGATGTCACTCCATTCCGCTGCCTTTGCCGCAATTGCGTCGCGCAACGCCGTCACAGCGGGAATGAGATCGACCTTAGTGTTTACCGCAGTAGCGACGTGCATCGCCGACGGAAAACTGTCATTCGACGACTGCGACATGTTAACATGATCGTTCGGATGCACCGGGGCCTTGTTGCCGAGCGCCGTGCCCGCAAGCTGGCAGCAGCGGTTAGCTATGACCTCGTTGATATTCATGTTGAACTGGGTGCCGCTGCCGGTCATCCAGACGTGCAGCGGAAACATGTCGTGAAGCCCGCCCGCGAGGATCTCATCACATACCCGGGTAATGAGGTCGCGAGCTTGATCGGACAAACAGCCGCCGCCGTGATTGGCGGCGGCGGCGCAGCGCTTGAGGATCGCATAGGCCGTGATCATCTGTCGTGGAATCAAATCGTGCCCGATGCTGAAATGCTCCAGCGAGCGTTGGGTTTGCGCTCCCCACAGCTTGTCCGAGGGAATCTGGACTTGTCCCATGCTGTCGGTTTCAATTCTGACGCCGTTCATTGATTGTGGGCTTTTGCAACCATCGGCGTTGCGGCTCGGAGACGTCGCCCATTCGACGGAATTTTCAGCGGCAGGCGCACAACTTTCGACCCGTTCCATGGGCTCAATCCTTTCCAAAGTGCTTTAGTGCAGCTTCAACTGAGGGCCGGTGCGATTTGGCAGAGCGCGGGCAACGAGGCCCAGCACAGCGTGCGCGGTACCGTTGAGCGCGCGCTCGTGCAATAAGCGCAGCGAGCGGTACATCATTTGCGCGAACAGTCCTTCGATGAAAAAGCCGCGGCCGAATAGGAACCCCATGAGATTTCCGACCGTAGTCCATTTGCCGAGCGAAACCAGCGAGCCAAGATCATGGTAGGTGTAGGGCAACAGCGGTCGCCCGCGCAGCCGACGCCGAATCTGGCTGAACATGTGGCTTGCTTCCTGGTGCGCAGCCTGTGCCCGCGGTGGCACCGTCGCGGATGCGCCGACGCGCGGGCACGCGGCGCAATCGCCGACCGCAAAAATGTTGGGATCGCGCGTCGTCTGCAATGTCGGCTCGACGACAAGCTGATTGATACGATTGACCTCCAGGCCGTCGAGTTGCTGCAAAACCTTGGGGCCTTTGACTCCCGCCGCCCACACCACCAGCTCCGAGGCAATGAAGGAACCGTCGGCAAGCTTAAGCCCATCCACAGTCACCTCGCTCACCTTGGCGCCGGTGCGCATCTCGATGCCTTTTTTTTCAAGTAGCCGTTTGGTTGCCTGCGAAATGCGCGGCGGCAGACCGGGCAAGATGCGTTCCGCCGCCTCTATCAATACGATATGGATGTCATGCTGCGGGTCGATCCGATCGAGCCCAAAGGCGACCACTTCGCGGAGAGTCTGTTCGAGCTGGGCGGCCAATTCCGCACCGGTCGCCCCGGCACCGACGATCGCGACATGAAGCTGTCCCGCACACACCGGCTCGACTTGGGTTTGTGCGCGCAAGCAGGCGTTGATTAGACGACGATGGAACCGTTGTGCCTGGGCTGGCGTCTCGAGCGGCACCGCATACTCGGCAACGCCACGTGTGCCAAAATCGTTAGTCACGCTGCCGATCGCAATCACCAGCGTATCGTAGCCGACGGAGCGGGGCGGAGTGATCTGGCGTCCTTCGTCGTCGAAAGTCGCGGCGAGATGCACCTCCTTTTTGGCGCGATCGAGCCCGATCATTTCGCCGAAGCGATAGCGGAATCCGTGCCAATGCGCCTGAGCGAGGTAATTCACCTCATATTCGCCAGGATCGATGCTGCCCGCCGCGACCGCATGCAACAGTGGCTTCCACAAATGGGTCCGGGCACATTCGACCAGGGTGACTGACGCACGCGCGCGCCGGCCGAGACGATCGCCGAGGCGGGTCACGAGCTCCAGCCCCGCCGCGCCGCCGCCGACCACGACGACGCGGTGCAGCTTCTCCTCGCCAACGTGTTCTCGCTGTAGCGCTGTCTCCGGCGCTTTCGCGACCGTCATCTCTTTATCAGCGTTATCCAGTACGTCCGACATTTACTTCACCCCGGGTAGACCGGATGATAGGCGCGGGCGCGGATGAGCGCGCGGACGTCATCGGGTCGCGGGATACGCGCCAGCCCCCTGTCGAACATGTAGACGGCGATCCGTTCGGCGACATGGAGCGAGGCCTCGAGGATGCGGCTCTGTGGCGGATAGATCAGTCCCAGCGAAAGGTCCTCTTCGGTGACCTGCTCGGCGACCGCCTGCGCGGCAACGATGAACATTTCCTCTGTCACTCGGGTCGCTTCGGTGGCGAAGACCGCCATTCCCATAGCCGGGAAGATGTAGACATTGTTGCCCTGGCCCGGCACGAAACGGCGACCGCCGACCTCGAGCGGCGGGAACGGACTGCCGCTGGCGAAAACGGCCCGGCCATCGGACCAGCGGTAGGCCTCCTCGGCCGTACATTCCGAGCGCGAGGTCGGGTTCGAATAGGGGAAGATGATCGGGCGCTCGTTGATTTTCGCCATTGCCTGGATCACCTCTCGGGTAAACAGTTTTGGCACCGTACTGACGCCGATGATGGCGGTCGGCCGCAGCGCCCAAACTGCCTCAACGAAGGTCGACATAGGCGTGAGGTCCTGGACGAACGGCTTCTGGAAATCTGCGATGTCGGTTCGCGAGGTCACCAGCAAGCCATTGACGTCAAACAGTGCATTGCGACGCCTCGCCTCCGCGAGGTCCACGCCGTCCCGAGCCATCGCGAGGCTGATCAGCTCGGCGATGCCGGTCGCCGCCGAGCCGGCGCCGAGAAAAAGGAAGCGCTGGTCGGCGAGCTTCTGTTTGGTGAGCCGCAAGGCTGCGAAGATGCCGGCGAGCGCGATGCCGGCGGTGCCCTGAATGTCATCGTTGAACGTGCAAGTCTTGTCACGGTAGCGCGCGAGGATCGGGACAGCGTTGATGTTGGCGAAGTCCTCCCATTGGATGCAGCATTTCGGATAGAGCTGCTGCACTGCGGCCACGAACTCATCTATGAAGCCCGTATAATCCTCGCAACGCACGCGGTGCTGGCGCAGCCCGATGTAAAGCGGGTCGTCGAGTAGATTCTGATTGTTCGTACCGACGTCGAGAACGATCGGCAGGCAGTGCTGCGGCGGCACGCCGGCGCAAGCGGTGTAGAGCGCGAGCTTGCCGAGCGGGATGCCCATACCGCCGGCGCCGAGGTCGCCGAGGCCGAGGATACGCTCTCCATCGGTGACGACAATGAAGCGCACGTCCTTTTCCGGCCAATTGGAAAGCAGCTGCTTTAGCCGCCCGCGCGCCGTGATCGGGAGATAGATGCCGCGCGGCTGGCGGAAGATGTGGCCGAACTTCTGACACGCCTCACCCACCGTCGGCGTATAGACGAGCGGCATGTAAGTGGCCGGGTCCGACATCAGGACCGCGTAGAACAAGGCCTCGTTGCGTGCCTGCAGATCCGACAATACGAGGTATTTTTGCAGGTCGTTATCGAGAGCGGCGATCTCGGCATGTCGGCGCGCCACCTGCACGTCCATCGTGGTCACGGCAGGCGGCAGCAAACCTTCGAGGCCCCAGGCACGGCGCTCCACCTCCGTAAACGCGGTCCCTTTGTTGAGGCGCGGATTGTGCAATAGCTCGTAGCCGGTGGGATGGTCAGGCGACAGTGCGGCCTTCTTCAGCGGTGCGGTCATATTGTTTACTCCGATCGGCTTTGCTGTTTGAATGAACTCGAACTTTGGAGTCTGCTGCTTAGGTTTCCACCGAAGTCCGTGGATCGACCACGGATTTGAATGTCAGCCGCGCTCCGCCATCATTTCTTTGGTCTTCCCGATTGCGCGCGCCGGGTTGAGCCCTTTTGGGCAGGTCCTGGTGCAGTTCATGATGGTATGGCAACGGTACAGCCGGAAAGGATCTTCCAGCCGATCGAGACGCTCGCCGGTTTGCTGGTCGCGGCTGTCGGCAAGCCAGCGGTACGATTGCAGCAGGATCGATGGGCCAAGATATTTGTCCTGATTCCACCAATAGCTCGGGCACGAGGTCGAGCAGCAGAAGCAAAGAATGCATTCCCACGAGCCATCAAGTTTCGCTCGCTCATCTGGCGACTGCAGGCGCTCGCGGTCCGACGGCGGCTGATCGGACTGCATCCAAGGTTCGATCAATTCATATTGCGCATACAATCCCGTCAGGTCTGGAATGAGATCCTTCAATACCGGCAGGTGCGGCAGCGGCGTAATCCGACTTGTTCCTTTCTTAAGGCTGTCGATCGGTGTCAGACAGGCGAGCGTGTTGTGGCCATCGATGTTCATCGCACATGAGCCGCAGACACCTTCGCGGCATGACCGTCGGAACGACAGCGTCGGATCAATCTGATCATTGATCTTGACCAAGGCGTCGAGCACCATGGGCCCGCAGTGATCGCGATCGATCTCGAATGTATCCAATGTCGGGTTGGCCTTCTTCTCCGGATCCCAGCGATAGACTCGGAAGCTCTTAACGTGATCGGCCTTTTTGGCGAGTGGCCATTGCTTGCCCTCACCGACCTTGGAGTTTGGGGGAAGCGTGAACTCGGACATGAAGAATTCTCCTTCGTCGACGTTGAGCTGTTTGACGGGCTGCCGCTTGTTGGTCTGGCTCGGGAATCCGCGTTAGTGGGTGCGCACGGCAGGCGGAAAGCTCGCGATCTCGTTGGACAACGTATCCAGACGGACCGGGCGATAGCCGAAAGTGACGTTCCAGTCCTCGTCCTTCCAGGTCACGGTGTGCTTCAGCCAATTCTTGTCGTCGCGGTCCTTGAAGTCCTCGCGTGCATGAGCGCCACGCGATTCGGTTCGGCTGCAGGCTGAATGCGCGATCACCACCGCCTGATCCGCGAGATTGGCCAACTCAAGCGCCGAAACCAGTGCGACATTCCACAACATGGAACTGTCGTCGACAGTGACGCGGTCGAGCGGATCGCGCAGCGCTTCCAATTTGTTCAGCCCCTCCTGCAAGATGTCGCCGCGCCGAAACACGCTAAAGCCTGCTTGCATCACCTCCTGCATCAGAGGCCTAACCTCCCCAGGCTTGTTTCCACCTTTGCTGTGGCGAATTCGATCGAAGCGGCCCAACACGCGCTCCAGTGAGTGACCGTTTGCCTCCGACACGCGCGATCCGGGTTTGATGAGTTCCGCGGCGCGCTGCGCTGCCGCGCGTCCGAAGACGACGAGATCGAGGAGGCTGTTAGTACCGAGGCGGTTCGCGCCATGCACCGACACGCAGGCCGCCTCGCCGATGGCCATCAGGCCCGGGACGACCGCTTCGGAGTCTTCCTTCTTCGGAGAGACGACCTCGCATTTGATGTTCGTTGGAATGCCGCCCATGACATAATGCACAGTCGGAATGACCGGGATCGGCTCTTTGTGCGCATCGACGCCAGCGAACGTCCGCGCTGTCTGGACGATGCCCGGCAGGCGCTCATCGAGGACATCTGCGGGGATATGCTCCAGATGAAGGTAAATGTGATCCTTCTTCTCGCCGACCCCGCGGCCCTCGCGGATTTCGACCGCCTCGGCGCGGCTAACCACGTCGCGCGAAGACAGATCTTTTTCGCGCGGTGCATATTTCGGCATGAACCGCTCGCCCTCACTGTTGGTCAGATAACCACCCTCGCCGCGCGCGCCTTCCGTGATCAAAACGCCGGCGCCATACACGCCAGTTGGGTGGAACTGGATGAATTCCATATCCTGCAACGGCAGTCCGGCACGGAGCACCATGGCGCTGCCGTCGCCGGTGCAGGTGTGCGCGGAAGTACAGGATTGATAGACACGGCCGCATCCACCGGTCGCGATGACGGTCATGTTGGCGCGGAACCGGTGAATTGTGCCGTCCTCCAGGCACCACGCGAGCAACCCGCGGCAGACGCCGTCTTCGTCCATCAACAAATCGATGGCGAAATACTCGATGAAGAAACGCGCCTTGTGCTTCAGGCACTGCTGATACAGCGTGTGAAGGATGGCGTGGCCGGTACGATCCGCCGCCGCGCAGGCACGATACGCCATATCGCCCTTCGCGTATTCAGTGGTGTGCCCACCGAACCGGCGCTGGTAGATCTTGCCAGCATCCGTTCGGCTGAACGGCACGCCCAGATGCTCAAGCTCCACGACCGCATTGATCGCCTCGCGGCACATATAGGCGATTGCATCCTGATCGCCGAGCCAGTCGGAGCCCCGCACGGTATCGAACATGTGCCAGCGCCAATCGTCGTTTTCGATATTGCCGAGCGCGGCACTGATTCCGCCTTGCGCCGCAACCGTGTGGCTGCGCGTAGGAAAGACCTTTGTAATGCAGGCGGTGCTCAAACCTGCCGCGACCATCCCGAGCGTCGCCCGCAATCCGGCACCACCGGCGCCGAGGACGATCACGTCGTAGCTATGGTCAACAATGTCGTAGCTATTCGGCATAGCTGATCTCCTTAGCGCCCGAGGAAAAGTTTGAGGACGGCGAGCACGCTGGCAGCTGCGAGGACGACCACACCTGCACGGACAAGTAGCTCGGCCGCGAGCAGCCAGGCGCGCGTATGCACGTAGTCAAGCAGCACCGAGCGCAATCCGACGAACGCATGCGTCAATCCAGCAAGCACAAACAGGATCACCAGCAACGCCGGCACCGGCGAGGCAAGCCACGCGGCTGCGGTCATCTGGTCGGAGGTTGCGAGCCGAAGAATGGACGCAGCGAAATAGAGAGCGAGTGGGATGAGGGCGAGCGCGGTCAGGCGCTGCAGCCGCCATTCTTGCAATCCATTGCGGGCGCTGCCGAAATGCCGAACCCGCCGGAGTACAGTCTCATCGCGCAGCGCTGTCGCGTTTGCAAGTGAAGGAGGTTTTGCCATGGGAGTCTCCTAGGCCAGAAACACATAAAGCCAAGTGAGTACGGTCAGCAGCGAGGTCGCGGCGAGCACAGCGTACCCGCTGCCATAAGCCTGCCGGATCTCAAAGCCGTAACCGGCATCCCACACGAGATGGCGGATGCCGTTGCACAGGTGGTAGAAGAATGCGACCGACCAGAGGAGCAGCAGCGAGATCCCGATCGGCGAAGCAATGAAGGCGTGGGTGGCCGCAAACAATTCGCCGCCCGCCGCCACGGCGACGAGCCACCAGGCAAGCAGGATCGAGCCCACCGCCAGACCGATGCCCGTGAGCCGGTGCAGGATCGAAAGGGCGGATGTGATCTGAAAGTGATACCAGACCGGAAACATGAACGGCGACAGCGGGCGTTCCATCGGTCGTTACTCCTTGATCGGCGAGTGGTTCACGGTCATCAGTGTGTGGTGCGATGCCAGGCGAAGTCGCGCAGCAAACGCATTACATCATGGTCGTATTCCTTCGGCGGTGCGAAGCCACCGATGATCCAGTCGAACAGATCGGGGTCGGTACAATCGAGCAGAGCTTCGAGCCGGTCGAGCTGCGCGTTGTCGAAGCTGGCGAGATGGAGCTCAGAAAATCTGCCAAGGATGAGATCGCTCTCTTGTGTTCCTCGATGCCAGCACCGAAACAACAAGCGCCGGCAACGGATATTTCGCTGATCTTGCTGTGACCCGCTGGGAACGAGATTTGCCATTCCGCTCACCGCACTCTCCAAGGAAACGCCGACGGTGCAAAAATATGCGAAAAGGTCTGACGCGCTAATCGAGCCGACGACCATTTGCGTGCGCCTTGGTATTGGCCGCTGAGACCAAGGTTTAGGTCATCGAATAATTTGCGCGGAATTCCGCGCACCGTGCCCGGCGTCACGGTGAGGCTAGACATCAGCCGCGCCGGCCAATGGAAAGTATGAGCAATAATTTGACCGGGCGCTCACTTGGAGGCGCCGGATTTAAACGGCATTTTTGGCGTCGATGCGATCCCAGGCCCGCTCAAACAAGATTGATCGACACGTCGATGTTGCCGCGGGTCGCCTGAGAGTACGGGCATATCTGGTGCGCTTCGTTTACGATGGCCAGCGCCAATTGCCGGTCTACACCCGGCACGCTGACGTTGAGACGGGCGCGGAGGAAGTAGGTACCGGCTGCCAGTTTCAGGTTCAGATCCACCTCGGCATCGATGGCGGTATCAGCGGGAAGGTTGATTTTCTTTTTGTGAGCCACAATCGCCATCGCACCTTCGAAACAGGCCGACCATCCAGCTGCGAATAGCTGCTCCGGATTGGTGCCAGTGCCCGGTGCACCGGGTATCGAGAGTTTGATATCCAGCCGGCCGTCGGAGCTGTGCGACGTGCCGCCTTCACGCCCTCCCGTCGTGTGGGTCTTGGCGGTGTATACGAGTTTTTCGCTCTTTGCGGGCGCGGCTGCTTTTGCAAGTTGACTCATAGGCCGGTCCTTTCGCTGAGAGGGGGGCGGGTCGTTACACGCGTTGTTTTTTGCGCTCCGTTTGCTAATGGCGGAGTTGCAACTCGTCGGCCAGGACCGATTGCGGCAATGGCGTGAGTCAAGAGGCCGCGGGCGCGCGGCGTATTACGAACCTCTACATTCAATTTTGCCAACCTGAGCGCCTTGTCAGGATCGCCGCCCGCAGCCAGCCAGAATTCGGCAGCATGGTCGGCAAAGGCCTCCGGACGAGTCGCGATCAACTCGTCATAACGCGCCGCGGCGAACTGGCGCCAATGTCGGGCCTCGGCCTCACGGCCAGCGTCCCCGAGAATGCGTGCGAGCTGGGCGGCGTAATCAGGATCGTCCGAGGACAACGCGACCGAATACAGACGGGTAACGGCAGAATCAATTTCACTCAATTGCGCTTCGACCTCGGCGAGGTGGCCTCGGGCTGGCGCGTAAGCGGGGACACGGCGAAGCGCAGCGTCGAATGAGCTGCGTGCATCCTCCAGGCTACCCGCGTCCATCCACATGAGCCCCAGCTGAAAATCAAGAAGCGCGAGTGGAAAAGGTGAGACGCCGCGGTAGCGACCGTGGCTCTCGGCATACCGCCGTTCCGCTTCCTCGATTTCGCCGCGCTCCGCGTGGAGGGCGACAAAGGCCGCGACGTTTTCAAAACTCACCCGGCGGGCTGCGGCTTCCTCGCGCAAGGCAAGGGCTTCATCGTAACGGCCGAGGGCCTGGAAGATTGCCGCCCGCTCTCCATTGGCCGTCTCGGCATCGAGCGAGAGCTGCTCGGCGCGATCGACGTCGGCCAAAGCATCGTTAAACTTATGGAAGATGCAGCGTGTTCGGGCGCGGGCAAGGAAAGCCCTTGCTTCGGTAGGCGCATCGTACACGAGCTGCTCGGCAATCTCCTCCGCCTTACCGTAATCGGCAATGCGACCGACAATCAGCCCGCGAAGCGCGATCAATTCGGCGAGACCCGCTCGCGATTCGACTGAGGCGCAACCGAGCGCGATCTCCGGCTCCAGCGCGTCGATCTGTGCGCCGAGATTTTGCAGGGCAATCGCGCCGTCGGTGAGCGGTCGTTCGGCAATCATGACGCGGCAGCCTCCGGACGATTTGGCGGCGCCATATAGGGGAATACCTTCGATGACCAAGCAATCGGCGCATCGACCCCGTCGCGGATGCGTGGCCCCTTTCCGGCGTTGATGTACAGCGTCAGAAGAAAGTCGACGAGGTCCTCATTGAGCCAACGTCCTCCACAGCTGGCGTGCGGGCGCCCTTCGAGCATCGCGTGCTCGATTGCAAAGTAGCTGGTCTCGGAGAACGGCTTGGACGCATCAACGACCAGGAAGTCGGCGAGCAGGAGCTCGGTCAGCGGATGATTGCCGTGCTGGTCGAGCGGCCAGTCGATCTTGCCGTCTAGGTTATCATAGAAGGCGAGGTTGGCATTCAACCGCGCGCGATACGCGCCGACATAGTGCTTGGAAAGATTGAAGGCATCCTCTTCGTTGTAGATATCGCGAATCTCGAGATCGCGATTGACCTGATCGTACTTTTTCGCGCTGAGGCTGATATTCTTGATTTCCGGCCGCCCGACCCGTTCCAGCCGCACCGGGCGCTTGCCAGCACTCAGAGTTTCGCCGACCACGGCGAACATCGGGCCGCCCTTGAGCAGGGTCGTCCATTCGATCTTGAGAACAATTCCCAGGACATTCTTGCCATAGAGCCGGTCGGAGCCTACCTCCTTGAAGGCAATCTGCCCTGTCATGATGGTTTTTTCCGCCATTGGTCCATCGAGAAAGAACGGATCGGACCTCTGCCCCGCGAATATTTGTAGCCCTTTGCCTTTCCCGCCGCTTGCGTCATTGACACGAAATGTGACGACCTCGCCGTTCGACAACACGCATCGGCACTCTTGCTCCTGTGTCCCGCTAAAGGTGCAGTCGAACGTGGATTCGTCAGCTGAAACAGAAAACGCGTGTCCATCCGGCTCAATCGATACTGAACGCAGGCGCAACCGGTAAATGACCGCATCGGAATAGCGAGCGGACGGCCCGGCATACGGAAACACATTCATGATCACGACCAGATGACGCGGACTTTCCGGACAAGGAAAAGCATAGACGTCCGTAATATCGATGACAGGATCGGCGATCGCGCGAGGGCCGGAGATGTGATCGGACATGTTTGAAATCTCCGGCGCGCTTGTTTGGCTCTTGCTGACGGATAGTCCGGCGGACGAACGAGTCTTTACCCTTTGCTCTCGCTAAAAACGCTTTCTGCCACCTGAAAGCAGTCGGCGCCGACCGGAATCCCGCAATAAATTGCAATCTGGATGAGCACCGCGCTCAATTCTTTTGGCGTAAGGCCGTTGACGGCTGCGCCACGCACATGATTGGCAAACTCGCCCATCTTGCCCAGCGCGGCGACCATGCCGAGAGTGAGGATGCTGCGCTCGCGAGGCGACAAAGTCCCCTCGCCCCACACCTCGCCCCAGCAATACTCGGTCGTCAATCTCTGAAATTCGCGATTGAAGTCGTCGACGTTCGCAAGCGCGCGGTTGACATATGCTTCGCCAAGCACGTGCCGGCGCCTGGCGAGACCGCGGTCGTAAAGGAGCTTGTCCATTATGGATTATCCCGTTGATGTTCTAAGCCGCACATTAGCTTTTGAGATCCGCCAACCATCTCAGCGCAGACAGGCTTGGCATGAAGAAATACTCGCCACCGCGCAGCACGTTGAAGGTCTGAATGCCGTGAACGCGATGCCTGACCGGCTCTCTCGGAATCGTAAAGATCGCGCCGTCCTGCTGGAGGCCCACGATTGGATCCCGCTCCTCGCCAAGTCCTGTGAAGTTTCCGTCATTGATCCACTCCCGTTGCAGGAATTCCAAAGTGGCCATGGCCTTGGCGCTGATGAACAGGAAATGGAGTCCGCGCGGGACTTCATCATCGTGGTCCGAAAGCGCATTCGGGTCATATGGCGCGCCGTAGGTCGTGCTGCGCCGGATAATGCGATGGATGTTAACGTCCGCGAGCACCGGCAACTTGCTATCGCGTGGATTCATCCGGCGCATATGGCAGCCAAGCGGCACCTGCTTGCCATCCGGATCGTTGGCATATGCAAAGTCATTGTTCCGCTGCGCGTCTTCACCGAGCGCGGGATCGTCCTTCGCCGGCGCGAGGATCAACGGCGCGCCGCTGCGCCAACGACCGAAGAGTTTCGCCGCCAGTAGCTCACGTCCTTCATCGGTTTGCGCATTGTCGCGGAGAAATCGGTTGAACGCGCCAACACGCGTTTGATAATTGCGCAGTCCGAGGAATGTGCCGTTGCGCCCAAGCACATCCGGCGCCGGCATCGCAAGCGGCACACCGGCCTCGCCCGGATAACCGAGAATGAATTCACCCGCTTTGATGGGGCGTCCTTGTCCAGGCAGGGGATCGACACCGCTGCCCTCGATGGCAGGCTGACCGATGCTGTCCTTGAACCCGAGCGGATTAAGGTCGCCCGGCTGGGCGCCGAAATCCTGCCATCCCAGCACGCTAACACCGGAAAATCCCTCATAATTCTGCCGCGCCAACTCCATGGTCCGGCGCCACTTTTCTTCGCTGTCACTGAAGATGCTGATGGCGACGTGAATCCGCCCACTGCCGAACGGCTGCTGCCAATTCTCTGGAGCGTTCGCGCCACGGTCGAGAAGGATGTCGGCACGAGCCGCCATTCCAACCCGAAACGTATCTGGAAAGCTTTGCAACGATTCCTCCGGCACACCCAATGCCGACAGGCCGGGATAGGTGAGCGCCACTGCAATCCAAGCGTCTTTCGCGTTCCACCAATCGGCCGCGGAAGCGACATGCGGCGCGAGTCTTCGCAGAAAATCGCGCCCGCTCCGCGCATCCTCGATGTGCATCACGAGGTGAGTGCCGTAATACGGCTCCGGCCGATAACGCAGCACCGTTGCCTGAATGTCGTGAAGATCGACGGTGGCGGGGCTGCCGCTCTGTTTCGGTCGACTGCGATCTTCCAGCGTAGACACCGCACGCTCCGCAAAAGAGGATTAACAAAAATCGATGCGACCGCTTGCAGCAAGGGAGGAGCAACGCCCTCCTCCCTTTGCGTTCCGGACTCGTGGCTCAACCGACCTTGTCGAGGAATTCGTCGACTGCCTTGCCGACCTTCTCGAGCCGTTTTGTCTCCGCCACTGTCAAATCCGGACTGCCGACGTACCAGAAGTACGCCTGGATCTGGTGTTTTACGATGAAGTCCTTGACCTTTGGGCTGCGAACCCCCGGCCAGCCTTCGACTTCACCGAACTGAAGGTCCAGTACATCGGGGATCTTGGTCGCGAAATCGTCGATATACGGGTCCCAATCGCCGTCGTAGGCGGTGCAGAAGAGCAGCTTGGTGTCGTTGTCCAGGAATACGAACCGCATGTCGTGGAGGGTGCCGACTTTGTCCGCACCTCGATTGCCGACGCTGGGGTGCAGCAGCTCAAGGAACGCGCGCATCCGCTTCGCCGCAGCTGGTTTGATGGGGAAGAGCGTCGTCAGCTCCGAAACTTTTCCTTGACGGGCACCGATCCGGCCGGCGCTCTCCATCGGTGTAGATTCCTTGGCCGGGCCGTTCGTTTGCACATCGCGGATCACATTTTCCAACGCCGTCTTCGAAATCTCTGTCGCATCCGCATAAATCTCGCGCATCTTCTGCACCTTCTGGTCGAAAGTCAGAGGCTGCTCCGATGCGGGTTTCCTGACTGCTTGGGTGGCCATATGACGTTCCTCTCAGTTTGGATCGGGTTACGACGATGTCTCACGCAAAGGCTTCTCCAGAGATACTGGAAAATTGAGGCGGTCCGCCATTAGGTCAGCGGACAAAAATCTAAACCTTTGGGTAAATCAGCGGAGACAACAAAATTCCAACGAGGCCGATGGCTCGCAGCGGAACAATCAAAGCAAGCGAACGGACCTCTATTCGGCTTGTTGATTGGGTAAGTGGTTGACGATCCGCCGGCTCAACTGCCTCCGCCCTTCAAACACCTTGTGCGCGACGACACCACTCAGCTCTTTTGCGTCAGAGACTGAAGCACGGCATTGGGCCTGATCGGCAAATGTCGGAGGCGCACGCCGACGGCCGCGAAGATGGCATTGCCGATGGCTGGGGCAACCACGGTTGTACCCGGTTCGCCCAAACCGACCGGAACCTCGACGCTATCTACCAGTTCGATCTCAAGCTCAGGCACATCGCCGATGCGCAGCGGCGTATACGTGTCGAGATTGGTATCCTTCACTTCGCCTTTGACGAATTCGGTCCCTTCGTGCAGTGCCATGCTGAGACCCCAGAGAACGCTGCCCTCGACTTGAGCGAGCGCCCCGCCCGGATCAACAATGGTGCCGGCGTCCACCGCCAGCGTCAGTTTCTCGACGATGACCGTACCGTTCCCGCGATCGACACGAACGCGCGCGACGCATGCGGTCCAAGTCGGCATGCTGCGGTCCTGGCCGAAGGTGGTTGCAATGCCGAGCCCGGTATCCTTGGGCATGACCGTACCCCACGCTGCCTTGTCCGCGGCACGTCGCAGCACCGCTGCCTGGCGCTTTGCGCCGCCTATGGCGCTGGGCGCGGAGCCGGCGTTGCGGCCTTTGCCATCCAAGAGGCCAAGGCGAAAGGCGAGCGTATCGGCACCTCGCATATGCGCGGCCTCATCCATGAATGTTTCGACCGCCCAATTCGTCCAGCCCGGCCCAACCGAACGCAACCATCCTGGCCGAAAGGCGCTGTTGGCGACATCATTGGACAAGGCACGGACGCGCTGTGCCCCCACGTCGTACCAATGATCTGCGCCGGCAATGGCGAACGGATCATAGGGAAGGCCGTCGAGCCCTTTCGGCATGACATTCGGCGCCATGACAGCCGTCGGCCAGCCGGCGGACGCCTGATGATCCATTGCCACCACTTTCCCGTCGGCATCGAATGCCATGCTGAGCGTCTGAATGCTCGGCGAGCGAAACGAATCGAAGCGCATGTCGTCGGGACGCGTTAGCAAGAGCTTCACCGGCTTGCCGAGAGCCTTGGCCGCAAGCGCGGCGGGCACGGCATAGTCGCCATTGAGCCTACGGCCAAAGCCGCCCCCGAGCTCATAGGTGCGCATCACGATTCGCTCCGGCGGCACGCGGAGCGCGTCAGCAAGCACCGGCAGAATCAGGCTCTGCCATTGATTGCCGGTATGGATCTCGAAGATGCCGTCCTTTTCGAAGGCGAGCGCATTGACCGGCTCGAGTTGGACGTGGAGCACGCTGTTTGTCGTATAGGTTTGCACCAGCGTCGAGGCGGCGCCCCGAAAGGCGGCTTCGAGACTGTCGGCAACCACAAGTACGCCGCCATTCGGATCCGCGATCTGCATAGCGCCGTGATCGAGAACATCCTGCTCGGAAACGTTGACGGCGCTACCCGGCGTCCACTCGACTTTGACGAGATCAGCCGCCCGAATCGCTGCCGGATAAGACTCCGCGATCACCATCACCCAGCCCGGAACGGTATTGGACGGGTCCTCGAGGGCGAGGCTTCTGATATAGCCCCGGACCTTCTTGGCAGCGGAATCGTCGATCGAGCGCACGCTTGCACCGTAACGGGTCGGCGGAATCTTGGGCCGCGCGTAGATCATGCCTTCGACAACGGCATCGATGCCGTACCGCGCCGTGCCGTTGGTCTTGTCGGGAATATCGATTGCTTGCACTTTTTGCCCGATCAGCCGCCGTTGCGAGGCGGGCTTGATTGGCATCTTGGCTAATTCATCGGCTGTGAAGGTCCGCGTTATATCCCCCCGCCTGATGATTTCCGCGTACGAAATGGATCGATCGGCGGCCTCCACCGCGCCGCGGCGGGCGACGCATTGGTCTGACGGAACGCCGAGAAGGTTCGCCCCAGCGTCGACGAGTGCAATACGACCGGCAGCACCCGCACGGCTGAAAATGGGAAAGGTCTCGAACACCGAGGTGCTGCCGCCGGTCATCATGACACCCCATTTCGGGTCGGTGTCGACGGCGTCGATGCGCACCTTGTTCCAATCGGCCTCGAGTTCGTCGGCGAGGATGCGGGCAAGCGACGTACCTATATGCTGGCCCATCTCGGCGCGGATGATATTGACCGTTATTAATCCCTCGCGGTCGATGCTGTACCAGATGGTCGGATCGAAGGAGTTTGGCTCCAGACCTGCAGCGATGGCCGGGAGCGCATCCGCCGTGGCGAAGCCGAATGAAACTCCGGCACCCGCGAGCACGACGAGAAAGCCGCGGCGCGACAACGGATGGCCGTCGACCAAGGCAGGGTGCTGATACTTAGCCATTGGTGGCAACCTTCCGTAACTCGGCGCCGGCTTGTTTGATCGCATTGCGGATGCGCACATATGTCATGCAACGGCAGAGATTTCCCGTCATTACAGCGTTGATGTCCTGGTCGCTCGGATCAGGGAAATCCTTCAAAAGCGCCGCGGCCTGCATGATTTGACCGGATTGACAATAGCCGCATTGCGGGACCTGCAGATCGATCCAGGCCTTCTGCAGCGGATGTTGTCCGTCCGGATCTAGCCCTTCGATCGTCGTGACCTCAGCGTCGGCGACGTACGACACTGGCGTGATGCAAGAGCGGGTCGGCCGGCCGCCCACATGCACAGTGCAGGCGCCGCACATACCGATGCCGCAGCCGAATTTGGTGCCGGTCAGCCCGATGGTATCGCGGATAACCCATAACAGCGGTGTGTCGCCCTCGACATCGACCGAAACCGGGCGGCCATTGATGCGGAACGTGGTCATGATCGGCAACTCCGTAGGCGTTGTTTCATTGCGACGGGCTCATCAGCCCGCGCAGTTCGGCGATTTTCCTGTCGAGGTCGGGCCAGGGCGGCAAATTTGTGCGCGCGCGGCGCAGGTAAGCGGCAATGCGCGCGATGTCGCGGTCGCTGAACGCCGATGCGAAACTTGGCATCACAACGCCCGGCATGCCGTCTTTGGCGGCGACGCCATGCAGCACGACCTGGATAAAGTTGCTCGGATCAGCCAGGTTCACCGCTGTGTTGAGCGCGAGATCCGGGCGCAGCGCGAGCGGTTTACCCGCGTTGTAGTGACACGAGGCGCATGCCGCCATGTAGAGCCGCGCGTCGACATCGAATTCCTGCCCGGTGCCAAGTGGGGCGTAGGACATCGCGCGCGTTACCGCCTGATCGGTGGCCGCCATGCGATCAGCCGCTCGGTCGATATCGGCGAAATAGGTTGCGATGGCTTTCACGTCCTCGTCGGGCACTGCGGAAAGGCTGCGCACGACCGGCGACATCGGCCCGGCGGCATTTCCGTGCAGACGGCTCATCCCATTGCGAAGGTAGCTGTAGAGTTCGTCTTGCGTCCACGGCGCGGGCGCGGGATTAGCTGCCGTGAGTGGCGGTGCGATCCAGTGATCAATCACCGTACCGGCATAGGCGTCTGACGCCTTTTCCGCGCCGAGCAGATTTCGTGGCGTGTGGCAGGCGCCGCAATGGCTCAAGCCGAGCGCCAAATAAGCACCACGGTTCCACGCCACGCTTTTGCCGGCGACCGGCTCAAAGCGACGGTCCCGGAAAAATAGGATTTTCCAGCCCTCCTGGAAGGCGCGGATGTTGAATGGAAACGGGATCGTGTTGGCGGGCGCGGTCGCGTGAACTGGAGGCCGCGTCATAAAGTACGCATACAGCGCCTCCACGTCGTCGTCCGATACCTTGGTGAAATGGTCATAGGGAAATGCCGGAAAGAGATGAGAGCCATCTCGGGCGACACCTTCGTGCATGGCCCGAAAAAAGGCTGCTTTCGACCACGTCCCGATGCCGGTCTCCCGATCGGGTGTGATGTTGGTCGAGTAGATCACGCCGAATGGAGTGGCCATTGCGTAGCCACCCGCGTACATCTCGCCCCCTTTCGCGGTGTGGCATTCCACACAAAAGCCGGCGCCGGCGAGTGCTTCTCCCTTCGCGACCAGGGCCGGCGCAAAGCTTCCCGGCGCTGGTGGGTCGATCGGCGCGATAGCCGGCCGCCATGCCAATGCACCGAAGCCGAGTATGCCCACAACTCCGAGTGCGAAGATGCCAATGAAGAACCGCTTAATCATTCGTGGCGCTCGAATGTTCGGAAACGCGTCGTCCATCTAGGACTCCGTGATGACGGGACAATCTGCGGGCGGCCAAACGCTGAGACATATTTCGACATTGCAGTGCATCGATCTATTGCCCGCGTGTATGCCTGCCTAAACTCTTGTTTAGAGTTATGGCAGCACCGGCTCGGTGGAGGATCGTTCTGCAAGCGCTTAAAACGCGGTGAAGATCGCTCACCGCAAGTCTGTCCGTTCTAATAATGATCCGACGATGCCGTGACCTTGCCTCTGAACACGCTGAAGCTAATCGCAGTGTAGACGAGCATGAGCGGAAACACGAAAAGGCCCGCTCCCCAAAACATGAAGGCCAAGCTGGAGTGCGGAGCCGCCGCTTCCTCGATGCTGATGGTGAACGGAATCATGTATGGCCAGAACGAAATTGCGAGCGTGCCGAAGGCTGCCGCGAAAATGACGATGACCATAGGGAAAGGCACTTGGTCCTGACGGCGAAGAACGCCGGCGGCCATTGTGAGCGCCGCAATGGCGCCGATCGCGGGGAAGACGAACAGGTATGGCCGCTCCAGCCACCGATCCATGACCCGAAAGTCGTACACCAACGCATAGATGAACACGACGATGAGGAAGGCTAGGAGTCCGGCCGAGATGGGAATCAGGCGGTAGGCCGCTTCCCGCAAAGTCCCCTCGCACTTCTTGACGAGCCAGCAGGCACCGAGCAGCGCGTAGCCGACACACAGGCCGACGCCGCAAAGCACCGCAAAAGGACTAAGCCAGCCCCACACGCCGCCAATATATTGGCCATTCGAAATCGGCAGGCCTTCCACAAGAGCGCCCACCATCAAGCCTTGCATGAAAGCAGCAAGAAGAGATCCGCCGGCAAAGCTTGCATCCCATAGAGCCGGTATTTGCTTGGCGTTGGATCGGAACTCGAAGGCAACGCCGCGCAAGATCAGACCGGCCAACATGAGAAGAAGAGGAAGATAGCACGCGGAGAGCAAAGTCGCATAAACTATGGGGAAGGCGCCCCAGAGGACCACACCCGTGCTGACAAGCCAGGTCTCGTTGCCGTCCCAGATCGGCGCAATTGCGCTCATCATTGTACGGCGTCGCGCTTCGTCGCGTCACGCCATAGAGGATTCCGACGCCTAGATCGAAACCGTCCAAGCAGAACATAGAGCAGAATGCTGACGGCCAGGACGAAAACCCAGAACATGGTCATGGCTATTCTCGCCATCAATTGCGGAACGGCCAACTGTGACTGGTGCATCGACGACCGACATCGGGCGTTTGGGCGTTGCCGCAGACGATGGCAATATGAGCTGCACCCACGGGCCCCTGCGCGTAGAAGCCGATAGAATGAACCACGATCCCTAAGGCGAAAATGAAGCTGTAGACAGCGCAATAGACAATGAGCGAAATCGCTGCCGCACCGGTCGTTAGGAACGGCGTAAGCGCGTCAGCCGTTCGTAGCACCCCGTAAACCGCTCCAAGGCTGACGGCCCCACCTCTGCAGTGAACCAACCGGTCACAGATCGCGATGAAAGGAAACCGAAAGCTCAACAAAGTTCAGCCACAGCAGCGGCCGGCTTTTCTCAATGCGGCCTCTTGAGGCTCAAATACGAGCCTGCCCAGGCGGTCGCCAACATAACGAGGCCACAGCCGACCATGATACGAAACGCGAAGAATGGGATGAGCATGGGCGGCCGGTCTTGTGTCGGGAAATCGGTCATGCCGACTTCCTTTGAATTAAAGCTCATGCTTCCTATCAAGCTGCCGAGAACCGGAACGCTTATCGCGTAATGATTTGTCTCCGATTTTGAGTCGGGAATTGCGATCAAGACTTCGCTTGCCGGTTGCTCGTCATGCCAACGGCCCTCGATCGCCGCGAACTTGGCCGGCTGATCATCATGCACCCAGTCGCCGGTGAGGTGACCGAAAAAGATCTGAGCCGGCACGAGAATGGCGGCAAGGTAGAGCCCCATGCGCAGCATGATTTGCGCTTCGGCGCGGAATTCACGCCGCAGCAGATACCAGGCCCCGGTCGCGGCAACGCAGAACGCGCCGGTCAAATAGGACGCAAGCAGCATGTGCGGAAACCGCACCCAGACGGCGCGATCGAAGATGATCTGGAACCAGTCTGTGGGGACAAACCTACCATTCTCGAACGCATAGCCGACCGGCGCTTGCATCCAGCTATTGTTGATCATGATCCAAAATGCCGAGAACGTTGTCCCGAGCGCGACCATCGCGGTTGAAAGCAGGTAGAACCACGGAGGCACTCGCGAGCGGCCCAAGAGGAGGATCCCGAAGAAACTCGCTTCCAGCGCGAACGCGGTGAAGCTTTCGTAGGACAGAAGCGGTCCTTGGATCGGACCGGACATCCGAGAGAGCTCGCTCCAGTTGGTACCGAACTGGAACCCCATCACGATCCCTGAGACAACGCCGAGACCGAACGCTATGCCAAAAATCTTAAGCCAGAATTCGAAGAGCAAACGGTAAGCGGGCCTTCCCGTCGCTAGGTATAGCGCCTCAAGGACGGTGAGCCACGCCGCCAATCCAATCGTGAAGGAGGGGAAGATGATATGAAAAGAAACGGTGAAAGCGAACTGAAGTCGCGACAGAAGCAGAGCCGTGAGTTCCATTTGTCTAACCCTCAGCGCCAGAGATTTGTTTTGGCGAGGTCAATGATCTCGTCGCCACGGCCGCTCATCACCGCCTTCACCATGTAAAGCGTGAAGCCTTTCGCCATCTCGACCGTGATCGATGGCGGCATGGCCAATTCGGTCCGGTTGACCACGGCGTCGACGAGGACGGGCCCGTCATGCGCGAAGGCGGCGGCGATTCCCTCGTCCACGTCAGCGGGCTTTTCGATGCGAATGCCGCGAATGCCGGCGGCTTCAGCCATCGCCGCGAAGTTGGGGTTCTTCAACTCGGTGCCAAAATTCAGGAAGCCCGTGGATTTTTGCTCGAGCTCGATGAAGCCTAGAGTGCCGTTGTTGAACACGACCACTTTTAACGGCAGGCGGTATTGCGCCAGCGTGAGGAAGTCGCCCATCAGCATGGTGAAGCCGCCGTCGCCAGACAGCGAGACGACCTGCCGGCCCGGGAACGCCTTCTGCGCGCCGATTGCCTGCGCCATGGCGTTGGCCATCGAGCCGTGCCAGAACGAACCCAATAGCCGCCTTTTGCCGTTCATCGCGAGATAGCGCGCCGCCCAAACCGTTGGCAGGCCGACATCGCAAGTGAAGATTGCGTCTGCCGCCGCCTGGTCGCTGATTGCCTTGGCAATCTGCTGCGGATGGATGAAATCTCGACGCGGATTGGCTTTAGCCAGATCATCGAGCTCCCGGCGAGCATTGGCATAGTGCCGCTGCGCTTGCGTCAAATGCTTGTCGTCACGCTTTGCTTGAGTAGCGGCAGCAGCCCCTGCAGCGTTGCCTTGACATCTCCCACCACCCCGAAATCAATTGCGGCCCGTCGTCCGAGATGCTCCGGCCGGATATCGACTTGGGCGATGCGAACATTGCTGCCAATCGGATAAAACTGCCGATAGGGAAAATCTGTGCCGAGCATCAGCAGCACATCGCAGTCGAGCATCGCGTAATATCCGGACGAGAAGCCGATCAGACCCGTCATGCCGACGTCGTAAGGATTGTCCCATTCGACATGCTCCTTACCGCGCATCGCGTGCACCATCGGCGCCTTCAGACATTCCCCGAGCGCCACCAGTTCCTCATGTGCGCCCGCGCAACCGGAGCCGCACAGGATCGTCACACGGATGTCGCCGTTCAACATTGCGGCCAACTCGATCAAGATCCGCCGCCGCGGGGGCCATGACCGGCTGAGGTGGCAGCAAACTCGCGGGCTTGGGCGAAGGAGCATCGCTCGCCGCCTGCAACGCGACGTCGCCCGGAATGACCACGACGGAAACGCCGCGCCGGCCGACCGCCTCGCGGACGGCCACTTCGAGGGTGCGCGGCATCTGGTTGGCGCCAGAGACGAGCTCACAGTAATGGCTACACTCCTTGAACAGGCTTTCGGGATGCGTCTCCTGGAAGTAGTTCGGCGCCGATCTCGGCGGAAGGAATCTGTGCCGCAATCGCGAGGACGGGAACACGCGAGCGATGGCAATCGAACAGGCCGTTGATGAGATGCAGATTGCCGGGCCCGCAGCTACCCGCGCAAACGGCGAGTTCGCCGGTGAGATGCGCTTCGGCGCCGGCTGCAAAGGCAGCAACCTCCTCGTGGCGCACATGCACCCACTCGATCTTCGCCTGACGGCGAACGGAGTCGGTCAGGCCGTTGAGGCTGTCGCCAACGATGCCATAAATTCGTTTGACGCCCGCCGCGGCTAGAACTTCAGCAAACTGGTCCGCAACAGTTTTCATGGTTCTCACCACATTCTCCGACAACGGGGCTGACGTTGCAGAAATATTCGAAAAGGCGTCGCGTGCGAATCCGACAGACGTGCATTTGCCTGCACCTTGGTTTCTGCCTGCTGTGCCAAGGTTTAGGTTTCCAATAATTCGTACGGAGTCCCGCGCGTGACCTTTGGTGTCGGCTCAGTGGGCGCGATCTGATGCGGCAGCCGCAAATTATGTGGTGATGAGGCTTCTTAACAACGCCATCAGAACTGCAAGCGTCGCCACAATCGTGGAGAAGTGAGCAATCAGAGCCAATGCGATACTGGACGCTTGCGGCCACGCTCGTAGATCATCTGCTTGATAAACTCGGATGGCTGCGGTCATCTTTCGCGGATGTCTGATCCACGGACGCATGACGCGCTATTGCCATTTGGCATGCCACAGAGATTAGGCTCTTATGCTCAAGAAGGCAGATCAACACGCTGTTGTGGTCGGGGATTGCCTTCAGACAAAATTGAAATGCATCACTGATGCACGCTTGTCGTTCTTCTTGGCTTTCAGCGAGTACCCTGGGGGCGCTCAGCCCGTCTGCGGCGCAAAGTACAGCGGCAATCACGGCGGACACTTTCAGCTTGGCGCTCATTCTTCCACCTACGGATGTCTGCAACGCGGCATTCTCCGAGTTGCCTTTAGCGAGCCCTCACGCGCGCAACATCTGGCATCAGTTTCGGTTGCTGGTTCTCAATTGGTTGCAAGAATAGCCAGTCGAAGTAAGTCATGGCGTATCGTTCTTGTTGTGACCGTTTTGGCCGCTCGATGAAGTAGGTGTTGCGGCATTGCTTCGAACAGTAGCGTCTTCTGCCGAACCAGCCACGGCGGTGCGCAAGGAGTCCGATACCGCGATTGCAATCTGGATTTGAGCATTTCATAACACTTTCCTCGCGCTGGGTGCGATGGCGATTGCGTGTCCCGCGAGGCATTGCGTACCGCAGTAAAATAGGCGCGTCTGGGATTTGCGGACGTATCCCGTGCCGATCTTGCTGCCACAAAGCGCACAGTCTTCATCCTCACGGGGAACGCGGTCGTTGACGAGAACGAACCTGATCCGGCGTAAAAATCCACCTCCGCTTACGTGTGTTGAGTTGGTATTCATATCGACTTCTACGTGTTCGCGGTTGCATGCAAATGCTGGGTCAAGGAATTTGACCGACGGCGCGCGAAACATCCGGCGCGCCACCTTCGAAGCTGATCGGCGTTGAGCAAGCAGTCCCGTTGCCGGCAAGACCTGCGCTTCTGGCGCGGCGAGGCCAGAAATAATCGACACTGTCCATGGCAAGCAGGTCGGCAAGCCGCGTGCGTGCCCGATGGACGCGGCTCTTAATGGTGCCGGCCGCGCAACCGCACATGAGCGCGGCGGCGTCATAGGAGTAGTCCGAAGCGCCGACAAGAAGCAGCGCCTGGCGCTGATCAGCAGGCAACTTCGCCAGTGCGGCGCGGAGTTCTTCGAATTCGACCCGACTGGTCTGCTCAGGGTGCGACACGAGCGCGTCGGCATAGCAGCCCTCGACATCCTCCACTTCGCGCCACCGTTTGCGGTATTCCTCACAGAATCCATTGCGCAAGATGGTGGTCAGCCAGGCCGCCATATTGGTGCCAGCCCGAAACGAGTTGATGTGGGTGAGCGCGCGCAGCAGTGTCTCCTGTACTAGATCCTCGGCGCGGTCGACATTGCCGCACAGCGACATCGCGTACGCTCGCAGGCTCGGCACGGTGGCGAGCACTTGATCTCGTATTGCCGGATCTAAGCTCATGCTGTCCTCGCGATGTGTTGCGCACCTACATCGACCGCCTTTTGAGTGGATGCGTCCTATTGAGGGTTGACACCGAGCCGGTTTGTTATCCCGCTAACATCAACCGCTCGGTGCGAATTCTCAATTGCACCGAGGTCGATGTGGCTAGCCCAGTGGTTGAGCCGATTTATACCGGCGGCTTATTCCGCCCTACTTCGGTTGTTCCCTGATACTTTGGGATTCCACGGCTGAATATCTGCCGAGTTTCGTTTTGAGGTCTTAAAGTGCTGCCGATGGCTGCGTGAGGCGCCCCGCGAGAACCTGCCGATGTCCGGCGATATCGTTGAAACAAACCTCAAGACGATCGGCACCCGCGCTGTGCGAGTAAGCCCAAGATAAAGCCCCAGCGCGTTTCGGGGCTGATAAAGAGACCAGCGACCATCATAGTCCTGTCATGCTGGTGGTGCCGCCATCGTCGGCGTCGAATTCGGACGGACGCTAGACAATCACCGGATATGCGAACATCGGAAATCTTTGATTTAGGTCGCTCTTTGCAAAGAAGTACGAGTGGAGCGAACCATGTTGCTTACGCTCCGTTCTCTAATCGCGCTGAGTTCGAATATAAATTCGGAGCTAGTTTTCTACACAACGATTTAATTGCGTTCGCTGGCCTGTCACCTATTTCTCAGAACGTCACGACACCCCGTCGCGACTTGGTGTTTTTGCGAGCGCAGATCATTGCTGCGACAACAAAGGAAACCGAAGATGAAAGCAGTCAAGAGAATACTTGTCGTCGCAGCGTTTGCAGCGGCGATTCCTGCTCCCCTGCTTGCTCAGACGGCAGATGTGAAGGAGGGCGATTTCTACGCCCCGGCCAGACCGTCGTACAAAAAGCGACCCCTCAGGAACTCAAGAGCGTTGGAGACGGCGACTATTACGCCTCCAGCAAAACCGTCGTCGAGCAACCGGCGCGACAAGAACAGTATCAAGCCCGCGAAGGCGACTACTACGCCCCGGATTCCGGCAAGTAGGACGACGGCGCTACGTTGTCGCTCTCCTCAAGGCAGTCTTGAGGGGAGCGATTTTCGTCTGGCCAGTGCTGAACGATCGGCGAAGCACGTCGCATTTTGGCAGCGCGACACGAACCGACAGCATACCATTGCTGTTGACTTGCTGCCTCAACGCCAGGCTGCGCAACTAGGGCGGCTATAAACTCGGGTTCAGTTTTCTAAGCGGTAGTTTAATTGCGGTTGGAGGGGCTTCACGTATTTTCGATAACTGCCAGCTCGCCGCAAAAGGTTGACAACCGCGCTAATTCATCATGCCCATTGGCTCCTCTCGCGGGAATACCGTAAGGTATCAAAAAGTCTGGCTTCAATTAGGGGTGCCAATTAACATGCCGAGCGTGTCCTCAACTTCCGGGATGACGACACGTTCGCGAATGCGGTCACGGAGCGCCCTCCTTTGCCCAGCAACCGCGGTCTTAGCGGCTGCTCCACAGGCGGTGCGCCGTCGTTTGATTTATTCGGCGCCTTCTTCCCAGCCTGGCTGTTGTGCGGCGTGATCGGCGTCGCCGGGGCCGGTATCGCGAGGGCTGCCTTTGTCAGCACCGGACTGTCCAACGCGCTGCCCTATCAGCTCGCCGTGTGTACGGCTATTGGCGTGACCGCCGCGGTTCTGGTTTGGCTATTCGGGTTCGGGCGCTGACGATGGAGGCCGGCGGCAAATCGCGTGTGCGTCTCGCGCCCGCTTAATCTCGGTCGCGATCGTCGTCTTGGCCATAGCCGTCGCGCTTTATGCGCTGCACGAGAGCAACATACATCCGACCTCAAGTGATAGTTCAATCGATGCTGACATCGTTCACGTCGCAGCGGCCGTCGGCGGCCGTATTATTCAGCTTCCCGTCGTCGAGAATATGCGCGTCGCTGAGGGTGGCCTTCTTTTCCAGATCGACCCGCTGCCCTATCGCCTAGCCCTTGAACAAGCTGCAGCTGATCTGGGTATCGCCCGGTCGAACGCGGCAGTCGCGGTCGACCAGACAAAGAGCGCACAAGAAAACCATGATTTGGCGGCGCGCACGCTGGAAAGGTTTCGCCCTCTGGTTTCGAATGGTTACGTGCCGCAGCAACAGCTTGACCAGGCGCAAGTCTTGGAGAAGGACGCCGCGACAAAACTTGTTCAAGCGCAGGAATTGAAAGCCGCAGCCGAAGCGACTGTGCAAGCCAGAACGGCGGCTCTCGCCATTGCCCAGCGTCAACTCGACGATACAACAGTGCGCGCGAGCCACAATGGGCTTGTTGTCGGCCTGACGGTTTCGACCGGCGAGATGGTCATCCCTGCTCAATCTCTGTTCACATTGATCAACACCGACGAGTGGTTCGCCGTCGGCAATTTTCGCGAGACCGATCTAAGTGCGATCACTATCGGCGACTGCGCCACGGTTTTTTCGATGATCGATCGGCAGACTCCCGATCAAGGGAGTTGTTCAGGGGATCGGCTGGGGCGTCGTGGATCAGGACAGAATCAATATTCCGCGCTCGGTTCCCTATGTGGAGCGGTCGCTGAATTGGGTTCGTGTGGCGCAGCGATTTCCTGTGCGTGTGCGGCTTGAGAATCCGCCCCAGCAGCTCATGCGTCTCGGCGCGAGCGCGGTGGTCGAGATCAAGCACGGTGCCGCATGCCGCTAGACGCGCGCTACGCGATGCCGTCTTAGACATTGGCCGCCTTTTGGCGCCGCAGCCGGGCCGGCTCGAACTTGCAGGCTCGACTGGCGCTGATCTGCGCCCTGACCGTGCTGGTCGCCGAGATCTATCAGACGCCGGAGCCGGCACTGACGGCCTACGTTGTGTTCTTTCTCAATCGCGGCAACCGGACGATCAGCCTTATCCTAGACGTCGTATTTGTCGCGCTGATCACCGTGATCATCGGCTTTATCATTCTGGTCGCCATGGTTGTAGTCGATGATCCGATGTGGCGCGTCGTCAGCATGGCAGTGATCTCGTTCAGCTATTCTCTTCGTGGCATCGGCCAGCAAATTGCGTCCAATCGGCGGCATCATTGCGCTCATCGTCGGTTACGGGCTCGACGTGCTGGGCGAGCATGCAAGTCGGCGAGCTCGCCACCCGGGCTTAGCTCTATGCTTGGCTGTTCGTCGGCATTCCAGCAGGCGTATCGATCATCGTGAACTTCCTGCTCGCGCCGGCGCCGCGACGCCTGGCCGAGCGAGCCATCGCGCGGCGCCTCGAACTATCGGCGGCCATGCTGCAGATGCCGGATGAACGCATCCGGAGCGAATTCAGAGAAAGCCTGCGTGCAGGACGCCTGCAGAAATACAAGAGTTGCTTGGCTTGGCAGATCGCGAGAAAACATCTGCGGCCCAGCGACATTGCGGCGCTTCGCCAAGCCGCCAACTCCACGGTACGCTCTGATGGCCGCGGTCGACGTGACGGATCGCGAACCGGACGCTTGGCTCACCATCCCGCTGCGCGAATATCTAGCGCGGACGCTGCATGAGATGGCCGCCATTTTGAGCAGCCGGCGGTTATCCGATGAGCTATCGCTCTGGCAGCCGCCGGAGACGGATCGTCCGCTCACACCGCTGGAGGCAGACGTTCTTGCCGACATCAAGGACGCGATCATCCGCTTCGCCGAGGCGCCGAAGCTTGAGCCCCGCGCATTGACGAAAAGCCAAAGGAATTGGGCGGATTCTTCGACGCTGACGCCTTTTCCAATCCGGACTCACGTTCACTATGCGTTGAAAACGACCGCTGCGGCGATGTTCTGCTACCTGCTCTATTCATTGCTCGATTGGCCGGGCATTCACACGTGTTTCATCACCTGTTACATCGTTTCGCTTGGCACCACGGCGGAGACGGTCGAAAAGCTCACCTTGCGAATTCTCGGTTGTCTCGTCGGCGCGGCGGCGGGCTACTGGCGCGATCGTTTTTCTTCTTCCCGATCTCACTTCAATCGACCAGCCTGATGGCCGTCGTCTTTCTTGGCGCTCTCGCTGCGGGTTATGTCGCTGCCGGCAGCCCGCGCATTTCCTACGCCGGCTTTCAGATTGCCTTTGCATTCTTTCTCTGCGTCGTTCAGGGCTCGTCACCCGCCTTCGACCTGACGATAGCGCGCGATCGTGTTATAGGCATCCTGATCGGCAATGTGGTCGTCTATCTGCTGTTCACCAATCTGTGGCCGGTCAGCGTCGGCAAGCGCATCGATCCGGCAATTGCCGCACTTCTTGCGTCGGCTCCGCGGCCCTGATGAAAACCGCGGATAAAATAGCGACGCAACGCGCATTGGCTTTGCAAGCGCAAATCGGAACTTGAGGAGGTCGGAAACCGACATCGATCTCGCGGCCTATGAGCCAAGCACGGGGTTCGCCCAACTACAGTGGCTATCATGCGGTCCGCGCAAAGCGGCCGAATGAGATCGGTGCCCTTGAGGAGTCCGCTGTTGTTGAGCGCCGACGAACAACACGGCGATGTCCGCGCAAATTGCCAAGCGGCTTGAGGCTCTGGCTGAGCGCTTCGCGGTCGCTGAAGTCCCTCATACCTCTGCTCCTCTCCAAGGGCCTCAAGCGAAGTGGAGTCCGTCGCCGCTCTTCCCTATAATAAATTAAGGTCTGCGGCGGTTCGAAGCGCAGCGTCCATCTGATAAGGGACCAAAGGAAATAACCGCGGAGTATCGGCGCAGCCTCTGCGTTGATCGCGCCAGTGCTTCTTTCGCTGCAGCTCGCCGGCTGCGCGACCTCGGCGCTCACTATTGGCACCCGACCGTCCCAATGCGCCGTGGAAACTCGGCGACCGATCCCCAGACGGCGACATCCTTGCCGGCGAGCAGGCTGCGCCCGAGCAATCGCCTAATAAAGAGAACTACGTTCTGCCTTCGAACAGCAATCTCGCCAGGATGTCCCCGCCGCCGGCGTCAGAGCTTGAACGCCACCGCCCCTATACGCTTCCCGAATTGATCGACATCGCAGAAGTCCAGCAATCCGGTCACCCGTAACGCCTGGAACGATGCCCGCAATGCCGCGCTCGCCGCCGGCATCCTCGAAAGTACTTTTCTGCCGTTGGTATCGGCCGGCATCGTGGAAGGCTACCAGACCATCCACAGCGTGAAGACTCCGTTGCTCGGCACCAGTAAATAACGACGACATCAAGGCTCAACGGCAACATTGCCGTGCTCCTCGGTGCAATGGCTGTTGTTCGATTTCGGCGAGCGTGCGGCCTTATCCGACGTCGCCAAGCAAGGGTCGGTCATTTCGAATATCGCGTTCACTGCCGCGCATCAGCAGGTCATCTACAATGTGAGCTTGGCGTTCTACGCCAACGCTGCCGCACGCGCGCGTCTTGCGTCCACAGGGGTGGAAGCCCTGCGTGATGCCGAGGATGTCCAAGCCGCGGCTGAAGAGCCGGTACAAAAACGGCGTCGGGACCGTGGTCGAAGTCGCGCAAACCCGGCAAGCCAGCGCCCAAGCGAGGCTTGAGCGCGTGCAGGCTGAAGGGACCGCGCAGAATACCTATCTGGCTCTGATTTCGGCCTTGGGCATTTCGCCGATGACCCGACTGGTGATCGCCGATGTGTCCCGGCGAAAATTGTCGCCCACGACATGGTCGGCCCCGGTCGAGCGTATTGCTTCCGCGGCCTTGGCGCGACGAACTGACGTCCTCACCGGCTACGCGGCGCAGAAGGCGAGTCTCGCCAGCCTTCGCGCCGCACAGGCGGAATTTCTATCCCAAAAGTGTTTGCTTCGGCCAACGGCACCCGGCTGACAGGGCGATTTGAACATCACGGCCATTCCGGGAATCGACCAGCAAGCGCCGATCGTCAATCTGCCGGGCAATACGCTCGGGGTTTCGACAAACGCAGCTTGGCGGCCACAGCTCTGATCGGAGCAACCGTTCCGCTCTACGACGGCGGCGCGCGCGCCGCACGCCTGGAGCAGACTCGCGACACACGTCGATAAGGCAGACACGACCCTCGTTTCAGATCAGGAACGAGGCAGCCCGCCAAATTATTATGGCAAGGAATATCCTGAAAACGAGCCTTTCCGCCTATAGCGCCGCCACCGAGTTGGCCTCCGCGGCACAGACCACGTTCAATGCAGCGCTCGCGGCATATCGCAACGGCGGCGGCTCGATCTGCGACGTTACCCTCGCTGAACGTCAGCTCCTGGCGGCCAAGAATGCGGCAACGGATGCCTACAGTACAGCCTTTTCCGCCGCAGCGTCACTTGCTTTAGCGGGCGGCGTACTCGG
This sequence comes from uncultured Alphaproteobacteria bacterium, assembly GCA_963811915.1. Taxonomy (GTDB): domain Bacteria; phylum Pseudomonadota; class Alphaproteobacteria; order Rhizobiales; family Xanthobacteraceae; genus Bradyrhizobium. The sequence continues at coordinate 560 of CAWETC010000007.1, read as the reverse complement.
ATCCGCACTACCCGGATAATTTCACCGCATCGGTGCCAGCAGATGACTCACCCCTGATGACGTGTGCAACGCCGACTTATCCTAGCAGAAACGCAATCACCAAGCGAGAGCGCATATGAATGCACTCTGTCATTTCAGCCCTGTCAGCTCTGCTGGGGGCCGCGATCGGTGGAACGGCATCGTTTCTTGCGTCGTGGATGACACAACGGATCCAGGTGCGAACGCAATGGCTCATACAAGAGAGGCTCCACCGACAAGAGCTTTACAAGGAATTCATCGAGGAGGCTTCGAAATGTTACATCGACGCGCTTCAGCACGATAAGGGCGACATTCCATCGCTCGTCACGCTTTACGCCAAGATCAGCCGGATGCGCGTCCTATCCTCGCCAAAGGTCATTGACAGTGCCGAACGAATCGTTCGGAAGATTCTCGACACCTATTTGGAGCCGGATAAGACCTTCCTTGAGCTGCGAGACATGGTCAATAGCAACTCGATCGACATCATTCGTAATTTCAGCGAAGTCTGCCGCGCAGGAATTCGAATCACTTCGCCCTCAGCA
>CAWETC010000006.1:0-295155 GCA_963811915.1 uncultured Alphaproteobacteria bacterium | reverse complement strand
CCAGACATGCGCGCATTGCCACGGTCCTGACGCCGTAACAGGGCTGTCCGAGCGGAATCTCAGGCACCTTAAAGCCCGATATGGCACCGACATGCACAACGTATTCACATCGACCGTCATAAATGGACGTCCGGACAAGGGGATGCCGGTCTGGGGCGAGGCGCTCGACGCCAAAACGATCGGCGCCATCTACAGCTTTCTTGAAACGATCCAGGAAGACGCGCAGTGAAATCGAAAAGTCGGTTTTCGGCCTGCGTTAGGCTAAATAAGAGTTGACCCGATGCTGTGTGTACCGAAAACCTTATTCGAGTTGATGCCGTGATGGAATCGCTTAAGCTGGCCGAATGATCGGGCTGCTCTGTTTCGTTCTGGCCGTTGTGCCTGTCGTAAATCAAATCCGGCCATATTGGTGATGCAGTCCGCCCAAGGTTGGGCGACAAAGAATGTGCCCGGCGCGATCGACGGCGCGCGAGACCGGTGCATCTTTGTCCAGGGATAGATGCGTGCGGGCCCCATTATAATATTTCATGTAACAGAGCAGCAGGTGACGGAGGTGGCCCTCGCTGAACACAACAACGTGGTCGAGGCATTCCCTGCGGATCGAACCGATCAGTGTTAATCGGCCTGGGGTCCCGACGCCGATCGGCGAGCTAAGCTATTGATCTGCCAAGCGGTGAAGGAGTCACCCTTGGACGCTTATTTCCAGCTGTTTTCGGGAATAAAGGCTGAAAGCCTCGAAAACCTGCTCGACGCGGCGCTGCTGCAACAATTTCCGACCGGCGTGGTCTTGATTCATGAGGGCCAGCCCGCTGACTTCCTGCACGTTCTGGTCGCGGGCCTGGTTGAGATATTTACCGAACAGAATGCCGACGATTGGGGGATATCCCTCATCAAACCAGTCTTGACCTTCATCCTCGCGGCCGTGGTCGGCGACCAACCCTATCTGAATTCCGCCCGCACGCTGACCAGTTCTCGTGTTTTGCTGATTCCAGCGCAACGAGTGCGCGCTATTTTCGATCAAGATGTCGCTTTCGCCCGCATCGTGGCGCGGGAGCTTGCACTCGTGTATCGATCATCAGTGAAAAAGCTGAAGGGCTATATGGCGCGATCAAGTGTCGAGCGTCTTGCCAACTGGATATTAACTGAGGCGCAAAGGGATCCAGATCAGCCGAATATAGTCGTTCCATTCGATCGCGGCACGCTGGCATCACACATTGGCACCACACGAGAAAATCTCTCTCGCAGCTTGGCGCCGCTGACCGAACATGGCGTGCGCATCCGCGGACGCGAGATCGTAATCGACCGCAAGGAACTGCTGGAAGCGTTTGCACGGCCGCAGCGATTTATCGACGATCCTACGTCGTGAACGTCGTACCCGCGGTTGAAAAGCTCGCGCTCCGTCAGACCGCCTTGCGCTGCAGAAGCATTGGGCCATAGGTCGTCGCGAACACGATAAAGGCCAGAAGCCACGCCAGCGCCGAAAGGCGCAATAGGGCCTGGCTCTGGGCGACGGCCAGAACCGCGCCGATACGCAATAGCGCGGCCGCAACAATCGATCCGTAAATAAACTGAGTGGCCCGGTTGGCATTGAGCGACCTGCCGGTATGCCCGAGCGTTGCGCGCGTCATCACGGCAAGCGTCAAAGTCGCCATCGCACCGATCGTCCAGGCATGGATCCCGGCACTTGGCGCGATCCCGAATTTGTCACTCGCCGCCAGGAACAAGAAGCCGACGGGCACAAACAGATAGGCGAGATGCAGGACCAGAACCAGACGATCGCGCCAAGTCCGGTCGCCCGCCCATCGCGCCAGTCTGGCCAATTGAACCAATCCCGCGGCGGCAAGAAGAATACTCGTCACCGGCGCATCGGGCGATACCACCCAGCCCAGCAATGCAAGCGCCGAGATGGCGATAACGACGACATCGAAGCGATTGAACGCAACGGGCATTCGGCCATCCGCCTGCCGAGCCAGCCAGTTGCGCGTGAAGCTTGGAATGATCCGGCCTCCGATAACCATCACCAGCAGCAGCATGCCAGCGATACCGATCCGAATTCCATGGTCGGCATTTCCGGTCCAATGCGCCTCCAGGTGAAAGGTCAGGTTGCCTATCAGCAGCACCGAAACGAGAGCGACGACTTTAAGATTCTTGAAATTTCTGCCCGCGAGAACTTCGCGCGAGGTCACAGCAACAAAGGCAAGCAAAAAACTGCAATCGACCAGCATTGTGACGATCCAGCCGAGATACGCCGACATCGAAATCGCCACGCGTCCCGCAAGCCAGAGACCGGCCAGTAACGCTAAAGGCAGCCCCTTGAAGGGCAATCGACCGGTCCAGTTGGGAATAGCAGTCAAAAGAAACCCGCTCACCGCGGCGACCAAGTACCCGTAAAGCATTTCATGGGTGTGCCAGGCGATCGGGGAGAATGTGGTGGGAATGCTGATTTCCCCCTCATATTCCGGCAGCCAAAGTCCGATGCTCAACACAGCGAAAATCCCGGCAAGTGGGAACAGCGGACGGAAACCATATGAAAGAACGGCAAGTCCTTCGCGAGGCGATCGAGATCGGTTCATGCAATGGTCCAAAGCCCGGCGGCGGCGCTCGTTTGGATACAATCCGCGCTAAATCTACTTAAGAGCGGCGATCTGCCCCCGATATTGATCTCGCTCAAGCTTGCTATGAAACGAATGGCCGCAATAGGCGGCTTGGACCATGAACGACCGCTTCGCGCCAGAACGGGACCTTCCGCGAATCGGCCCTCTTAAGCCGTCCTGGGCGGCGCGCAGTTCGCGTTTGAGAATTCGTCTCGCCGATCCGCCTCGCTCCCACTCGAAGGCGCCAATTGGCCCGAAATCTAGTTCGAGATCGATTTCGCCTTGTGGACAAGCACTCTGTCGCCGTCCCGGCTGATTTCGAGCTCATCTGCCTGGTGCGGTGTGGAGAAAACCACGCTCTGGCCCGGTGCAAGAACAGACACGACACGAACCGGCGTTCCCGCCATGCCCTGCGTGAGGGTCGTGACAACGTGGAATCCATCGCGCTCGACGGTGTAGTAGGCGACACCGGACACCTCGCCGAGGTCGATGCTCCTGGCAGCAATCGGACGCAGGCCATCGGCGTGGGCGCCCTCGAGAGAGGCCAGGGCGAATGCTGCGGCAACAAGCAAGCTACGGATCGACATATCGATCTCCTTTGGGTTGCAACATAAAGCCTGAAAAATGTACGGCAGCTAGGCGTTCGCGCCGCCGTCGACGGTCAGCGTCGAGCCGGTGATGTACTGGGCCTTCGCGCTCGCCAGGAACGCCACCGCGTTGGCGATGTCCTCCGCCGCGCCGTGCCGGCCCAATGCCCTGAACTGCTTGAGTGTCTCCGCGTACGGGCCGTTTGCCGGGTTCATGTCGGTGTCGATGGAGCCCGGCTGCACGAGGTTAACCGTGATCTCCTTTAGGCCGAGCTCCCGTGCCAATCCTTTCGTGAACGCGGTCAGCGCCGACTTCGATGCCGCATATACGCCAAGCACGGGCGCAGGGACGCGGTCTGCGAAGTAGCTTCCGATGTTGATGATCCGGCCACCTTTGCCAAGGTGGGCCAAGGCGGCTTTGCTCGCGACGATTGGCGCGCGCATGTTGACGTTCAGAAGCGCGTCGATGTCGGCAAGCGAGATGTCCTTGAGTTCGCTCGCCCGAAGAATCCCGGCATTGTTGACGAGGATATCGAGCCCACCCAGTTCGACGACCGTCTTGTCGACCGAAGCCTGAATAGCGGCGACGTTCGCGCTGTCAGCCTGGATCGCCACGGCTCTGCGCCCCTTCGCCTTTATAGCGCTGACGACCTCCGCGGCACTCTCCGCGGACTTCTCATAAGTGATCGCGACATCCGCGCCTTCCAGCCGCGAGCGCCCTGGCGATCGCCGCACCAATACCCGGCTTGCCCCGGTCACAAGAGCCCGTTTTCCGCTTAGCGTCATGGCCTTCTCCACTTCTGTAATGATCGACACAGAAGCATCTAGCGGCTTGAACGGCGACGTCAAGTGACTTATGTGTTATTCATTACAGAAAGGGCGCGCTGATGACGGTTATCGGGCGGCCAAGGGAATTCGACCGCGACGCGGCGCTCGAGGCGGCGATGTTGCTGTTTTGGCGCAAGGGTTTTGCGGCAACCTCGATGAACGACCTGTGCGACGCCATGGGCGTGCGCTCACCGAGCCTCTACGCGGCCTTCGGCAGCAAGGAACAACTCTACCTCGAGGCGATGGAGCATTACGTCCAGACCCACGGGACCCGGGTCTGGGACGGGCTGGCGGAAGGAGCGACTGCTCGCGCCGGCATCGAGAACTTGTTGATCGCGGGGGCCGAAAACCTGCCCAAATCCCGGGCGACGCCGGGAGGCTGCATGGCAACACTGGCGGCCGTCGGCGACGAATGGCCGGCGCCGATTACCCGTGTCGTCAAGAAGAGCCGACTGGAAATGCTGCGGATGTTACGCTCACGGCTAAAAACTGCAGTCGCCGAAGGGGAACTGCCCGTCTCGACGGACATCGATAGCCTGAGCCGGTTCTATTTGAGCGTCTTCCAGGGAATGGTCATTCAGGCGCAGGACGGCGCCACCCGCGCCGAGTTGAGGGGCATAGCTGCAGCGGCCATGGCTGCTTGGCCAGGCGGCGGCTAGAGGTAGTCCGCTGGAAGTCGGCTTCTCGACATCACTTTGCCTGGCGACGTCAGGGGTACGACGCGACAAGAGCTTGGCAGGCGGTGATCAATTCGTCGCGTGAGACCGGTTCTTCCGTCATGCTCTCGAAGCCGCTGAGAAATTCAGCTGAGATATCCTTACCGGTCGGGGCGGGCACCTTCGACATCGGGCGGCCGTGGCTGAGCAGGTAACCTCATTTGGTGCGGGCAACCGTCTCCCAACTCCACCACATGTACCGCATCCTCCTTCCTGCTCGTTAAGAGCTGGACCTGAGTTGAGCGCTTTCCCGAAGTGAGTTCCGGATATTCCGGCTCATCATCACGCTTGCGTGGGGTTCACAATGCTTGCTTGAACGTTGCGCGTTGACAACCAACTTCTGATGCATCCGAAGTCATCAACTGTGCGGAATATGACATCGACGAAGTTCAGTCGACGCGAGTGGTTGTTAATCAGTGGTGCCGCCGCTGGGAGCTTTAGGCATCCGGCGATAGCCAGCACGGCGAAACCCGATCGGATTTTCCTCTCTCTGAACGAAAACCCGTTCGGTCCCTCCCCGCGAGCGGAGCAGGCCATCAAAGCTCATCTTGATGGTCTTAGCCGTTATACTCGCAATGAGCTCACTGAGCTGACCGGCACCATCGCCGCGGGGGAAAGTGTTGCTGCTGAACAAATTGTGCTTGGCGAAATCCTCAATGCGCTCGGTCTTTTCCTAGCGGCTCAAGGTGGCCCGGGTGGCGAGTTCGTCTATTCAACGCCCGGCTATAAAGCACTGGTCGATGCTGTCGCACCGGCCGGCGGCGTCGTTATCGGGGTTCCCTTGAATGAACGATTTGAAAATGACCTTCCAGCGATCGCCGACAAGGTCACTCGGCAGTATACCCACTGTACGGTCCGGTGGAACTCAATCACCACGAAATCGCCGAGAAGCTGACAAAAACGCTGGGCCGGCCCTTTGTTTATTCACCTTCGATCTTAACCACAGTTACTCAGATGGCGTTAGCAACCGCAGACTTCGTTCTCGACAACGCGATATGGTTCTCTCTCACGACGCGGCATTCTCACATTGCCGAAGGAACGGGAAGGGCTCGTCGTTATCCGACTGGAGTTTCGCCGCTCGGCGCGATCCGGGATGCATCCGATGCGAGCTTTGAGGCCCTTGCGTCGCTGCTTCGGCCGGATGAGGAAATCGCCCTGGGCAGCCCGACTGAAATCTCGCCGGCCGCCGGGCTTGAGGCTTTTGCGCGCATGACACTGAAACAGATGGTAAGATCATCTCTAGGTCGTCCAATTTCAGCACAACATGTGGTTCCACTTGGCACCGCCGACGTGGCCGACATGTTGGCCCTGGTCAAAATCACGAAGCCTGACCCCTTTCGTAATCGAACGCACGAACTGGGCCAATACTACGGGATCCGAGTGGGCGGCCGGCTTTTAGCAATGGCCGGAGAGCGGCTGAGCCCCGTCGGATATACGGAGATAAGCGCCGTATGTACTCATCCCGACTATCGGGGACGAGGATATGGACGAGACTTAGTCGAAACGCTCGCGCGGATGCACGTACGGCTTGCGGATGCCTTGTCTCGCTGCTCGCGGACGAGATCAGACCACGGAAAGACGCTGTCGTATATTGCTCGAGCTTCTCGAATAAGACGATCTCGCTCGCGCTCGCACTTTGGGATAAATCGAATAACCTCACCCATGTTTTAACTCCTTTTATATTACGTTTATCATCCTACATGTTCATGCAGGTCGGTTGCCCCGACTTCGAAGCCCCATGCAGTTGGTAACGAGGGGATAAACGCTCGTTACAGGGTCGGATGTTGTAAGGCAGCGTTCGTTTAGTTCGGTCGAGTTAGCAAGCCATGGCGCTGCTTTCCGCCGCGCGGTCGGAACGATCGGCGTAGATGTAGAGCGGACGCGCCGTTCCTTCCACAACTTCGCGCGAGATGACGACTTCTTCCACGCCTTCGATGCCCGGAAGATCGAACATGGTCTCGAGCAGAATGCTCTCGAGGATCGAACGCAGGCCCCGCGCGCCGGTCTTGCGCTCGATCGCCTTGCGGGCAACCGCGCCAAGCGCCTCGTCGGCGAAGGTCAGTTCGATATTTTCCATCTCGAACAACCGCTGATACTGCTTGACCAGCGCGCTCTTCGGATCGGTGAGGATCTTCTTCAGCGAAGCCTCGTCCAGGTCTTCCCGCGTCGCCACCACCGGCAGGCGGCCGACAAATTCCGGGATCAAGCCGTACTTCAGGAGATCTTCCGGCTCGACGTGACGGAAGATCTCGCCGGTGCGGCGGTCTTCCGGCGCCACCACCTGCGCGGCAAAGCCGATCGAGGTCGAACGGCCAAGCGCGGAGATGATCTTTTCGAGACCGGAGAATGCGCCGCCGCAGACGAACAGGATGTTGGTGGTGTCGACCTGCAGGAATTCCTGCTGCGGATGCTTACGGCCGCCCTGCGGGGGCACCGACGCCACCGTGCCTTCCATGATCTTGAGCAGCGCCTGCTGCACGCCCTCGCCCGAGACGTCGCGGGTGATCGAGGGATTGTCCGACTTGCGGCTGATCTTGTCGATCTCGTCGATGTAGACGATGCCGCGCTGGGCGCGCTCGACGTTGTAGTCGTCCGACTGCAACAGCCTCAGGATGATGTTCTCGACGTCCTCGCCGACGTAGCCGGCCTCGGTCAGCGTCGTGGCGTCGGCCATCGTGAACGGAACGTCCAGGATGCGCGCCAGCGTCTGCGCGAGCAGCGTCTTTGCCCGAACCGGTCGGACCGATCAGCAGGATGTTCGACTTCGCAAGCTCGACGTCGTTGTGCTTGGTCTGGTGATTGAGCCGCTTGTAGTGGTTGTGGACGGCGACCGAGAGCACCTTCTTGGCATGGCTCTGGCCGATCACGTAGTCGCCCAGCACCTTGCAGATTTCCTTCGGCGTCGGGATGCCGTCGCGCGACTTCACCAGCGAGGACTTGTTTTCCTCACGGATGATGTCCATGCAGGGTTCGACGCATTCATCACAGATCAAGACGGTCGGCCCCGCGACCAGCTTGCGGAATGAATCGTTAGAGAGTGACTGAACTGCCATAGCGGCCTCAAACCACATCCAGGTGGTGGCGAGTGGGAAGATGATCATTTGCGGACCTCCTGATTCTCATTGGCAGAGAATATTGAGGGTCAGCTGCCGCATTTCGTCGCCAACAGGTCTTTGAAAGCGTCAACCACGGAATTGAGCGCAGTTAACACCCACGCGCCGTCGACGCGGCCAGCAGCGCGTTGCCGCAGCATCACGGACTCATAGAACGAGGCGGTGTAGGCGCGACAAGTCTTCTCCTTGTCGGCGACATTAACGGGTTTGCTATGTACAGTCGCCGAGACCACTCGAGCGGGGGCAACATCCTTGTTTAACGTGGGCTCCACAGCAAGCACGGGAATTGTTGATGCATTGATCAGAGCAGAAGCGATGAGAACAGTGATTCTCCTCATGGGCGGACTCCAGAAAGCGAGTTGCTATGAGGAGACTTACATTTCTGCCGGTCTACCTTCTATTGCACGTAGGTTGTTCAGGGTAAGGCTGTAGTTGCGCCACATAAACCTTGACTTAGAAAAGGCGAGTGACGGTTTCAGATGCCAGCAAAGGGGCCGTCGCCTAGCGAGTTGACGGCCACGCCCAATCGACAGCAGACACGGTCGCTTGCAATTCTAGCTAGTAGCCGCTTTTACCGTGACGGAGACGAAAGGCCCGGAATGCAGCCGGACTGCGCCGAAGCTCCCCGTTAATCCGAAGAAGCTCGTCTCAAGTCGGTTTCGCCGCTGGATGCCGCATGCGCATTCGAATAGGCGGACTGTTTTATCTCTGCGGGCGTTGTCCGTGAAAAATGATCACCCGTGACGGCTCGGAGGCGCACACCAGACAAAAAACATTCTGTCACTCTCTCGGGCTACATTGCCGGGACACTTGTCCGGATCGGTGTGGCCCATCGCGCATCCGCAACGCTGTGCACCCCAAGTACACATCACTTAGTCGGCGAACTTAACTAGGTTAAGGTGATCTGGGGAACCCGACAGCCAGCGTAGGAGTTCCATCGAACGCAAGATGCATTTGGGAACCCAACGGAACTTTCTGCTTCTCAACACGGCAGCATCCGCGATGCAAGTTCGCTCGAGGCTTACACAGAACTCAAAGACGGGTATTGTGCGTTCGACTGCTGCCAGCGTCAAGCCTAAGCCCGACGCCGGAGTCTGACAGATGGTGCAGCAGTCGCTGGACGTCGCGTACTCGGACGATAGCTCTCAGGTGTTGTGGGAGGACGGCGAGCGCGTGTTCAGCCGTGGCTGGCGGCTGGACGACAATGGCAACCGGCTCGCCGTGCTGCTTGTTGCCCCTGCCGCCGACCACCCGTCTCGCTCAAGGTTCGACCGCCTCACGCACGAATACGAGCTGAAAGATGAGCTCGACGGAGCATGGGCGGCGCGGCCGCTGGCCCTCATGCGCGATGCCGGTGGGACCGTGCTGGTGCTCGATGATCTGGGCGGCGAGCCGCTCGACCGTTTGCTAGGTGGGCCCATGGAGGTAGAACGCTTCCTGCGCCTGGCTATCGCTGTCACCTGGGCTCTGGGCAAGCTTCACCAGCGCGGATTCATCCACAAAGACATCAAGCCAGCCAACATTGTGGTTGACTGCGCAGATGGACAGGTGCGGCTCACGGGATTTGGCATCGCATCGCGCCTGTCCCGCGAGCGGCAGGCGCCCGAGCCGCCCGAGACCATCGCCGGTACGCTTGCCTACATGGCACCCGAACAAACTGGGCGGATGAACCGCTCGATCGACGCCCGCAGCGATCTCTACGCCCTCGGCGTCACGCTGTACCAGATGCTCACGGGCGTCCTGCCCTTAACAGCGACCGATCCGATGGAATGGGTGCACTGCCATATTGCCAGAATGCCGGTGCCGCCAGGGGAGCGGTTAGAGAGTGTCCCAGCGGTCGTCTCGGCGATCATCATGAAACTGCTCGCGAAGACACCCGAGGATCGTTACCAGACCGCGGGCGGTGTCGAGCGCGATCTGCGATGCTGCCTGGCGGAATGGGAAGCGCGCCAACGCATCGATGACTTCCCGCTCGGCCTGCAAGACACGCCGAATGAGCTGCTGATCCCCGAAAAGCTGTACGGACGAGATCGTGAGATCGCGACGTTGCTTTCCTGCTTCGATCGCATCATCAAGACCGGTGTGCCAGAGTTGGTGCTGGTCTCAGGATTTTCCGGCATCGGCAAGTCCTCAGTCGTCGATGAACTGCACAAGGTACTGGTGCAGCCGCGCGGCCTGTTCGCGTCTGGCAAGCTCGACCAGTACAAGCGCGATATCCCTTACGCGACACTGGTGGAGGCTTTTCAAAGTCTCATCCGGCCTCTCCTCAGCAAGAACGACACCGAGTTGGCAAGCTGGCGCCGCGCGCTTCTCGAGGCACTGGGATCGAACGGGCGGCTCATGACCGACCTCATTCCCGAACTCAAGCCAATCATCGGAGACCAGCCACCGGTTCCTGAGTTGCCGCCACAGCAAGCACAAAGCCGTTTTCAACTCGTATGTCGGCGCTTCATTGGCGCATTTGCCCGACCGAACCATCCACTGACGCTCTTCCTCGACGACCTGCAGTGGCTCGACGCGCCGACGCTTGATCTGCTGGAGGATCTGTTGCGGCCAGGTCTGACGCACCTCATGCTGATCGGTGCCTATCGCGACAACGAAGTCGCTGCCGCTCATCCGCTAATGAGAAAGCTCGAGGCCATCAAGGCCGCTGGCGGAAAGGTCGTGGAGATCACGCTGTCGCCGCTCGCCCAAGAGCACCTTGGGCAGTTGGTTGCGGACGCTCTTCGCTGCGATTTAGAGCGCGCTGCGCCGCTTGCGAAGCTGGTGCTCGTGAAGACCGGTGGCAATCCGTTTTTCGCCATTCAGTTCCTGTCTTCGCTCGCCGAGGAAGAATTACTCACATTCGATCATGATGGCGCGCGCTGGTCCTGGGATATCGACCGCATTCACGCAAAGGGCTACATCGACAACGTCGCTGATCTTATGGTCGGGAAGATCACCCGCCTGCCGACCGAGACGCAAAATGCATTGCAGCAGCTGGCTTGTCTTGGAAACATCGCCGAGATCACGGCACTTTCGATGGTCCTCGGGATTTCGGAGGGGCAGCTCGATACGACTCTGTGGCCGGCCCGCCATCAGGGGCTGGTCGAACGTGTGGCAGGCGCCTACCGGTTCGTCCACGATCGCGTTCAGGAGGCAGCCTATGGGCTGGTCCCGGAGGAACTGCGCGGCGAGGCGCACCTTCGAATAGGGAGACTGCTCGCGGTACATACGCCTCCGGAAAAACCGGAGAAGGCGATCTTCGATATCGTCAATCAGCTCAATCGTGGGGCGAGCTTAATGACCTCCATGCAGGAGCGCGAACAGCTCGCCGCGCTCAATCTGCTCGCGGGCGAGCGCGCCAAAGCCTCAACTGCGTACGTCTCGGCGTTGAACTATCTCACCGCCGGTACCGCGTTGTTGGCGGAGGATTGCTGGGTGCGCCGGCGCGAGCTCTCCTTCGCGCTGGAACTGCATCGGGCCGAATGCGAGTTCCTGACCGGTGCGCTGGCGGAAGCGGAGCAGCGCTTGGAAGCGCTTTCGGCTCACGCCACAGATCCGGTCGAGGGAGCGATCGTCGCGTGTCTGCGCGTGGATCTGTACGTGACCCTCGATCAGAGCGCCCGCGCGGTCGCCGTCGGTCTTGATTTCCTCCGGCATCTAGGCCTCGAGTGGTCGCCGCATCCAACGGCAGAGGAAGCGCGCCGCGAATACGAGCGGATCTGGTCAACCCTCGGAGAGCGGCCGATCGAGGCGCTTGTCGAGCTACCTTTGTTAAGCGACCCGGCATCCCTCGCAACGCTCGATGTTCTGAACAAGCTCGCGCTGCCTGCCTTGTACACGGATGCGAACCTGCTTTCCCTAGTCAGCTGCCGGGCGGTGAACCTTAGCCTGGAGAGTGGCAACTGTGACGCATCGAGCTTGGCCTATTCAGTGCTTGGCTTCGTCGCTGGGCCACGCTTCGGCGACTACCAGGCCGGATTTCGATTCGGGCGGCTCGGCTATGATTTGGTCGAAAAGCGAGGGCTGAAGCGCTTCCAGACCAGGATTTTTTTCAACTTTGGGAGCTTGGTGATTCCTTGGAGGAGACATATCCGGCATGGCCGCGATCTGGTGCGGCGCTCGTTCGAAACCGCAAACCAAAGCGGTGATCTCAATTTTGAGGCGTCCTGCTACGCCCACCTGAACACAAACCTTCTCGCGGCGGGCGATCCACTCGATGAGGTGCAACGTGAAGCCGAGCGTGGTCTTACGTTTGCGCTGAAGATGCGGTTCCGTCTCGCCATTGACCGCATCCGAACCCAACTCGGATTGATTCGGACTCTCCGCGGCTTGACGCCGACATTCGGTTCATTTGACGAAGAGGGCTTCGTTGAGCATCTCTTCGAACACGGTTTGGCAAATAACCCAGCTTTGGCGCTGGCCGAGGGCTGGTACTGGATCCGCAAGCTGCAGGCACGCTTCTTTGCTGGCGACAACTCGGGCGCCCTCGAGGCTTCAGCGAGGGCGCAACGGCTGCTGTGGACATCACCGTCAATGTTCGAAACGGCGGAGTTTAGCTTCTATGATGCGCTTGCTCATGCGGCGTCATGCCATCGCGCCCCACCCGAGGAGAGGCAGCGACATTTTGAGGCTCTTGTGGCCCACCACAAACAACTCGAAGTATGGGCGGAACACTGTGCGGAAAACTTCGAGAACCGCGCTGCGTTGGTTGGTGCGGAGATTGCCCGGATTGATGGCCGAGCGTTCGATGCCATGAACCTTTACGAACAAGCCATCCTTTCAGCACAGGCAAACGGCTTTGTCCACAACGAGGCGCTCGCCAACGAGCTGGCGGCGCGCTTTTACACCGCGTGCGGCTTCGAGCAAATCGCGCACCTATATCTGCGAAACGCCCGGGACTGCTACCTGCGCTGGGGCGCGGAAGGAAAGGTAAGACAACTCGATCAACTCAATCCTTGGCTGAGGCAGGAGCCGCGTGTGCGGATGCCCCGCCTGCGCAATGTCAGGTTGCGGCTTTATCCGGGTCGGACAGGCACGATCGAAGCACCACTCGAATATCTCGATCTCGAGACGATGATCAAAGTATCGCAAGCGCTATCGGGCGAGATGGTTCTGGATAAGCTCATCGACAAACTCATGCGTGCGGCTCTCGAGCACGCTGGTGCCGCGCGAGGTCTCCTGATTGCGCCCCGAGGCGATGAGTTGCAGATACAGGCGGAAGCGACCGCTAACCGAGAGAACGTAACTGTGCATCTGCGGGAAGGTTGCCCGACTGCAGCCGCACTGCCGGAGGCGCTCGTTCGTTATGGAATACGCACTCAGGAAATCGTGATTCTCGACGATGCGTCATCTCACAATCCATTTTCTGCCGATCCCTACATGGCTGAGAGGTATCTCCGTTCTATTCTCTGTTTGCCGTTAATCAACCAGGGAAAGCTCATAGGCATTCTCTACCTGGAGAACAATCTGATACCCGGAGCCTTTACGCCCGATCGCGTCGCTGTATTGAGGGTGCTTGCGTCGCAGGCGGCGATCTCGCTCGAAAATTCGCAACTTTATCGCGACGTCGCAGATCGCGAAGGAAAGATTCGGCGTTTGGTCGACGCCAACATCATTGGGATCTTCATTGCGGACCCCGAAGGTCGAATTCTTGAAGCCAATGACGCGTTTCTACGTATCTTAGGATATGACCGTGAGGACTTGGTTTCGAGCCGCGTGCGTTGGACCGAGCTGTCTCCGCTCGAATGGCGCGAGCGCGACATACTGACTCAGGCAGAACTGAACTCAACCGGGATAGTTCAGCCCTTCGAGAAGGAGTATTTTCGGAAAGACGGCAGCCGCGTTCCAGTGCTTGTGGGCGCCGCGCTGTACAAGGAAGGAGGCGACCGCCTTGCGTTCGTTCTCGATCTGACCGAGCGTAAGCGGGCGGAACAGACGCTGCGGGCGAGCGAAGCGAAGTTTCGGGCAGCCATTGACGGGATAGCCGGAACTCGTTGCGATCATGGCTCCGAGCGGCGAACTCGAATCCGTCAACAGCCCACTCATGGAGTATTTCGGCCGGACTGTCGAAGAGCTGAAGAACTGGGGGAAAAGCGATGCAGTACATCCTGAAGACCTTCCCAGTGTCCGAGAAGCGTATGCGATGTCACTCGCCGCCGGTACTCCCTTCCATCACGAACTACGCCTGAGACGCTTTGACGGCGAATATCGGTGGTTTGAAAATCGCGGCGCCCCAATTCGCGACGAGTTCCGGTCGTATCACGCGTTGGTACTGTCTGCTGACGGACATCGAAGATCGCACGCAAGCGCTGGTGCGCTTGCAGCAGATGGAGTCGGATTTTTCCCACATGAACCGAGTAAGCATGATGGGAGAATTGGCAGCCTCGCTGTCGCACGAAATCACGCAGCCGATTGCCAGCGCTCGCAATAACGCGCGGGCGGCCCAGAATTTTCTGGAGATGCAGCCGCCGGACCTCGGCGAGGTCAGGGAAGCACTCTCCTGTGTCGTTGGCGACGCTGATCGAGCCGGACAAATCATTGATCGCATCCGAGAGCAAATCAAGAACGCGCCACCGCGAAAGGAGCGTTTCGATCTTAATGCGGCAATCAATGAGGTGATCATATTGGCGCGAAGCGTGACCAACCGGAATGGTATTTCGGTCCAGACCCAGCTGTCGGCTCGATTGGTTCCGGTTCCGGGAGATCGCGTTCAGCTACAACAAGTCTTGCTGAACCTGATTCTGAACGCGGCTGAGGCAATGGACTCAGTTGAGGAGGGGCCAAGAGAGCTGTTGATTAGCACCGAACAAGACCAGGCAGGCGTCCTCGTGGCAGTGCGCGATTCCGGGCCGGGCATTGATCCGGCGCATCTCGATCGAGTCTTCGACGCCTTCTACACCACGAAGTCCAGTGGAACGGGCATGGGGCTATCTATATGCCGCTCTATCATCCATGCTCATGGGGGCGAGTTGTGGGCGGAAGCGAATCAACCTCGTGGCGCCGTATTTCAGTTCGCCTTGCCGGGCACCGACGGCCAACTCGACGAGTCCGCTTCAGATGGACCACCGGACCTCAGAGCCGCGCAAACGCATCGGGTGAGATGCTCGTCGTCGACCGGCTTGCGCAGGTAGCACACCACCCCGTCGTTAAGGGCGCGAGCCCGGTCAACGTCATTCGGGAAAGCGGTCACGAGAATTGTCGGAATCGCGTGGCCCGTGTCGACGAGGTGTCGATAGAGCTTGAGCCCCGTCATGACAGGCATGTGGATGTCGGCGATCAGACAGCCTGTTTCGGCGACGCGCTGCGACGCGAGAAATTCGGTTGCAGACGAAAAAATCTCGACCGTATAGCCCAGCGATCTCAAGAGCCTACACATCGAACTCACGAAAGGACCGGTCATCTTCAACGATCGAAACCAGCACCTTTTTCATCATGCCGCCTATGGCCATTCGCTGGGCCCGTCGTGTGGGCAGCCAATTATCCACCAGTGTGCCGCCCGTGCCCCGTAAACTTTGGTTTATCTGGACGATGATTGCGAAGCCAATCCAGGCACGGCTTGTGATCGAAGCTTCCGCCGGACGAAAGCAGTCACGGGATCGCAGCGGGCGAACTCTAGGACTCGCCCGAGCGCCCTAAGCCTTCGTATCATCGTCCCGCCCCTTTGGATGCCCCAGCTCAACCCGCGCTCAATTGAGCCGTTGGTGACAGTCCCCTTACTCATAGTGCATCCGAAATGCGCACAGGCCAAAAGGAGAAGACAATGGCTTACCGCTTGGAAAGTCACGGGTCTGACAAGACCATGCGATGCGCAGTCTGTGAGGGCAAGTTTGGTCTCGTCCGGCACTATTCGTGGCGAACGCCGCTTTGCTCCAGGAAGTGCGTCGATCGCTTCAAGGCGCGCCGCCAAAGTGACCACAATTGGATGGGCTGGTTCCAAATCGCTTTCGACCAGTCGCCCGGGAACCGCGCGAGGGCGTCATGACGCTTCAGATCTCACAACGAGGCAAGGAATACTTGAAGACAGCGCAGACTTTGCTTCGCACTACCAAAACCATGACTGACCAAGCGATTGCGGCTCAGCTTAAGGCTCTTGCCGACGACTACGAGCGGCGAGCCGAGAAGGCTTCGCTCGACGATGCAGCCAAGGCATTGGCTCGATCCGCCGAGCGCTGAATACGAGTGGCATACATGAGCTGACGGGCAACTTCCCTCAGCAGCTATCGGGCCGACTGAGATCGAACTTCAGCCGAAAGTCGAACTCGAGCGTCGGAGGGGAGCGAGCTGTGTCAGCGCGCGTAACCTTGGTGTACCCGGCGCGCATCCTTCAGAAAAAAGGGGCTGTTCAGGTTCCAGGTTTGGGATTAAAAATACGCGGTCTGCCGGACCTGCAAACCAAGATGCAGGCTGATTTTGGTGATCTCTTCCGAGTGGCAGCGATGTCTGGCGCAACCTCCACCGTGTTGGTCATCGACGACGATCCGGATCTCCGCGCGTCGGTCGGGCGCCTGCTGCGATCGCTCGGCATTAGCGTTCAGCTATTTGCCTCTATTTCCGACTTCCTCAAATCCGATCTACCGGATTGCCCCACCTGCCTGGTGCTCGATATCAGATTGCCCGGCCAAAGTGGCCTCGATTTCCAGCGCGAGCTAGCTGCGGCAAACAGGGAGATCCCGATCATCTTCGTCACGGGCCACGGCGACATACCGATGTCTGTGCAGGCAATGAAGCGGGGAGCGATCGAGTTCCTGACCAAGCCGTTCCGCGACCAGGATCTTCTCGATGCCATTCAGCTTGGCTTAGCCCGCGATCGTGCGCGGCGGGAGAATGACAAGGACTTAGTCTCCCTTAGACAGCGTTTCGCCTCCCTAAGCCCCCGGGAGCGCGAGATCGTAATTCAGGTAGCGCGCGGCCGCCTGAGCAAACAGATTGCCCACGATATCGGCATCGCCGAAGCCACCGTGAAGGTGCATCGCAGCAGGGCGATGCAGAAGATGCAGGCCGGTTCGCTTCCAGAACTCGGCCGGATGGCTGACAAGCTCAAACTGGTGTCCGACACGCCACAACGCTCTTAAGGTACCTGTTTTTGCGCGATGTGCTGTTCGCGCGGCCGGATGAGTTAGGCAGTCGCGCAATCTCCAAAACCAACAGGAAAGACCGGCGGGCGTTATGCCGCCGGCAGTTTCTTGCAACTGCCGGCTCGCGAGCCCGGTTCCGCTGCGATGCTCCGCACTGAGTGCCAGAGCAAACGAAGAGCGGGCTGCTGTGCACTTGTCTGCCACCCGATTGAAATGGGCTCCCCGCTTGTAAATCTAGGTTTAGGCAACGCAACCAAATCTGTCATTGCGCGCCACCCGCGGGGAATAGCTCGCGGCACTCCAAATCGCCAGATTACGGGCCACTAACATCTTTGCGGGGATTAGCCCTGCCGAAGCAGGCGGGGTCATCCCGCCGCGAGCGCGCCAACGATGAACGATCGACTCTCAGCACTCAAACTGTTTGCACGCGCCGCGCGCGTCGGCAACTTCTCCCGTGCTGGCCGCGAGCTCGGCCTGTCGCAGCCGTCTGCATCCCGGCTGATCGCCGCGCTCGAGGAGGAGGTCGGCGCGACGCTCTTCAGCCGCACCACGCGAGCGGTGAAGCTGACCGAGGCCGGCGCGACGTACCTGATGCGCGTCGAGGCGATCCTAGCGGCGCTCGACGACGCCGACCACGAGGCGCGCGGAACGGGAGAGTTGCGCGGCTCGCTCCGCGTCGGCACGTCGTCAAGTTTCGTCCTCAGGGAAATCATCCCGCGGCTCCCCGCGTTCATGAAGCAGCACCCGGCGCTAAAGATCGAACTCGTGGCGAACGACCGCTACCAAGATCTTGTGACCGAGGGCATCGACGTGGCGTTCCGGTTCGGCGCCCTGCCCGACTCGAGCGCGACGGCGCGCAAAATCATCCATCTGCCGAGGATACTAATGGCCTCCCCGCACTACCTACGGGAGCGCGGCACACCCACAACGCCGTCGGACCTCGCGCACCACTCGGTAATCATTGGGCCGATGCACCCCTCGCCGACCTTCTCCTTCCGCAAGGACGGCCGCGTCACATCCGTGCGCGTTGACGGCCAGCTCGCTATCACCATCAACGAAGGAGCTACGGCAAGCGCCGTCGCCGGGTTGGGAATCGCTGCGTCGAGCGAAAACAGTGCGCGGGCAGAGTTTGAGGTCGGGAAGCTCGTGCGGGTGCTGCCTGACTGGGATTTCGGCTCGATGGAAGTGAATGCTCTCTTTGTTAGCGGAAAGACCATCAAGCCTGCCGCACGGGCATTTGCCGACTTCCTTCTCACGGAGCTCCGTGCAGCGGGGCAAGGTAGGCGGCGCCTTCGCGTCGTAGGCGACGCAAAACGGCGGCCAGGAGACGACGCTGTTCACCATCATCATCACCAACTTGCTTCACTTCGGCATGACGGTGATCGGACTACGAGTTCGCCGGTCAGATGAAGGCTGACGAGATCACCGACCTTAGCGGCAGCCGAGCGAGAACAAGCTTGCGTGAGCCCGGTACTATGTGCGCGTCACTGCGGAGACTGCCGCCGCGTAGCGCCACGACTGAACAGCGCGATCAGGCCGCACAATCGAGCGGAACGGGTGCTAACAGCGTGGAAGAGAAGGCGAGAGACCCTGGAGGCATGGAACAGGCCGAGCACGATCTGCTCGCCGATCTACGGCGAGCGCGCCGCTCGTTTCGGCTTCAGGGCATGGATGAGCCCCCGACGATTGCGCACCTGACCCTGGGGCAAAGGATTGCGGACGCGGTCGCCGCCGTCATAGGATCGTGGAGCTTCATCATCGTCCAGAGCGCGATCCTGTTCGTTTGGATAACTGCCAACCTGGTCGGCGCGATGACAGGCTGGGACCCCTACCCGTTCATTCTTCTCAATCTCGCACTTTCGTTCCAGACGGCCTACGCCGCGCCAGTCATCATGATGAGCCAGAACCGGCAGCAGGACATCGATCGCAAGGCCGCGGAGAACGATTACCGGATCAACGTGAAGGCGGAGCTCGAGATAGAGTTGCTGCATGAGATGATCGACCAACTCCGCGAGCGCGAAGTCCTGAAGCTAACGGAGACCGCAGGGTGCTGACCGAGCTGCAACAGCAGTCGGCCTCGCGCGCACGCGAAATCCAATTCGGAAGCGGACGGCCGTCATAACGCGCGGCTATCGATTTCATGGCGTGACGTCATTTCCCATTCGCCGCGCGGAATTCCATGCTTCACGGTACGTTGTGAGCGGCAAACCTTTCGCCGCCACTGCGAAGTCGAACAAGGGTCCAACAATCAGGAGGCTACAAATGTCAGTTCAGCAGCCGGTTCTCACGCCGCCCACGGCGGCGAGACGGTGACTTCGAGCGGGGGCTCGAGCGTCGAGATGAAAGTGGAGAGCAGCCAGTCCGGACGCGAATATGGCGCTGTCATGTGGATGGTGCGGGCCGGGGAGGAGCCGCCGCTGCACACCCACTCGCGCGAGGACGAGCTGGTCTACGTGGTGCAGGGGAAGCTAATCGCGCGGGTCGGCGATGCCCGTGTCGAGGTGGGGCCGGGCGCCTACGCGGCTCTTCCCCGCGGTGTGCCGCACACGATCGAGGTGGTCGGCGACCAGGCGACCCTGCTGCTCAGCTTCGTGCCGGGTGGGCTGGAGCGCTTCTTGGTCCCATGGAAAGGCGAGCAGCCCGATCCGGCCGCTTTCGGCCTGACGTTCCCCTAGGGGCGGGGACCGCGGCGCGCGGCGTTCGTGACTGTGCGCCCGCGCGGGCCCGGGCGCCGGCCACTCGCGACCGCGCCAGATGATTGATTCCACGCGCCGGCCAGGCGCGCCTAACGGCCTCCCAGCTTGGGACCAGCCGCGCTTCGCTGCAGTGGTGAGCTGCGCCAACGCGCCTCGTCGTCTGCAAAAATCCCGCTCTCGCCGAAGAGCGCACGCGGGGCCGACAAGATCGGCCGCGCCGTCGGCACCTTGCTCAATCGCCGCAAGGTCGCCGATGCAAGGAGACGTGTCAGTGAAGGAAACGGGAGCTACGCAGATGCTGTCCAGGACGATCGATGTCGACGGATTGAAGGTCTTCTGCCGTGAAGGCGCCGCGCCTGGCCGAGGCACTTCGACATCGAGATCGACTGCATCGCAGCACTCTAGGAGCGGGATACGGGCCATGTTCTCAGTGATTTTCGAAGTTTTCCCAAATAAGGATAACTGGGATAACTACCTCGACAACGCCGACATGCTGCGCCCCGAGCTGGAGCAAGTCGAGGGCTTCGTCGACAACATCCGCTACAAGAGCCTGATCCGCGAGGGCTGGATCCTTTCCCTTTCGAACTGGCGGGACGAGAAGTCGCTCGTCCGCTGGCGCACGCGCAGGCGCCATCAAGAGGTTCAGCAGAAGGGCCGCGACGAAATCCTTGCAGACTATCACCTGCGCGTCGGCCAGATCACTGCCGACAATCAGGTGCCAACGGGGTACGTCCTCACGGAGCAGAGGCTCGACGAGACCCAATTTGGGGAAGGAACAACAGTCACGCTGATCAACGCGACTCGCCCCGCGGAGTGGAAACAGACCAACAACCCTTACGATTGCGCCGAGTGGCTCGGCCTGAACCCGTGGGCCGCCGACACCACGTCCTGGGACATCTTCGACGCCGTACTTACGCCGGGCGACCTGATTCTGCTCATATCCTGGAAGGACGCCGCTGCAGCGCATGCCTACGAGGACGCTTCCGCGCCGAATGACAAGGCAAGGATTCGGAGAGTGCGGATCGTACGCGACTACGGGAAATACGACCGTCGCGAGGCGCCTCAGTACTACGCAGACGCCAAGGGCGGCGAGACCCTCCACGCCTAACACCGCTCCGTCGGAAAGCGCCGGCCTGCTGCGAGTTTCAACTCTGCGTTCGCCCATGCGCGAGCCGTGGAGGAGCCAAGGTCATTCTCGCGAGGCGGCAGCCGACGACACCCTATCAACGAGAGGCCTGTCAAAATCCGAAAGGAAAGCACGATGACGAATTCGAACGACGACGGCGCTCCCCACCCACAGGCTGTGGTGACCGGCGACCTTTACGGCGCTGGCACGCTCAACGGCCGTGCCGGCGCATCGGTGTTCTCAATCGGCGGCCCCGACGGCAGGGGCGGCACGGCGACGGGGGCGAACCCCTACGAGTTGCTGAGCGCTTCGCTCGCCGCGTGCACGGCGATGACGATACGGCTGCAGGCGCGAAGGCGGAAAATCCCGCTTTCCCACGTCGAGGTCGCCGTGTCGTACCACCATGGCGGGGATGGCGGCCGCGACTCCTTCGCGCGCTCCATCACGCTCGAAGGAAATCTTGTCGATGACGAGCGCGCCCAGCTGATGCAGGCCGCGAACATGTGTCCCGTCGGGCGGACGCTCGGCCTCAGCGCCGACATCCGCACGAACGACAGCGTCAGCGTTGGGCAGACGGCAAGCTACGACGACGACTTGAGCGAACTTCCGATCCCGAACATCGATCCCGACTAGCTTGCCGCGAGGTAGTTCGCGAGCGCCACGGCGTTGTTGTGCTCGATGTCGCGCGCGCCGAAGAGCAGCGTCACTTTGCCCGCCGATACAAGATCCTTCAAGTGATCGACCGCGGCGTGATTGGCGCTGAGCTCCTCGAAGTATCGCTTCTGAAACTCTCGCCAGCGGTTCGGGTCATGGCCAAACCAGGTCCTGAGGCTGGTGCTCGGGGCGATGTCCTTCAGCCACACGTCGATGCTGGCATGCTGCTTCGTAAGCCCGCGCGGCCAGATGCGGTCGACGAGCACCCTCGTGCCGTCCGAAGCCTCGGCCGGCTCGTAGACGCGCTTAACGCCAGGCTGCTTCGACCGTCGAGACATTGGATTCTCCAGCCCTCGCTCTCCAAAGGAGAGCACCTCGCGCTAGACTGCCTTCGAGCTGCACCAAAGATTTTGCGCCGAAAAGAAGAAGTTGCCACCTCACGCGCGGGCGATCATTCATGCATGACAAGAATAACTCAAACTCGCGCGGCAAGACTACCGGAGCCACACTGAGCGAGCGACTATCCTAAGGGCACACCAGGCCGCGCGCGACGAGACGAAAATGTTACTGCAAGACAAACTGAACGCCCTGAATGCCGAGTGTCTCGCCAGGACTCCGCCGAAAGTGACGCTGGTTCGACACCGGGCGCTGGAAGCGCTTGCCGCATCCGGATTGGCCGAGCGGGCCATGCACGCCGGCGACCAAGCCCCCGCTTTCCGGCTGCGCGACGGCTACGGTGAGGCTTTTTCGTCGCGCGAGGCGCTGCGTCGCGGCCCGATCGTCCTTGTGTTCTACAGGGGGAGATGGTGCTCCTATTGCAGCATCGACCTTCGCGCGATCGAGGCCGCCTCGCACGACATACGCAGCTTCGGCGCTTCGCTGGTCGCCGTCTCGCAGCAGACGCCTGACCACAGCCGGGAGACGCAGAGACGCAACGGGCTTTCGTTCGCGAGCCTGGTCGACGCGCGAGGCAAGGTCGCGCACGCATTCGGCCTGCGCTGGAAGGTCTCCGACGAACTGCGCACCGCCGAAGAGAGCTGCGGCTTAGAATCTCACGGCGTTCAACGGCGATCCGAGCTGGACGTTGACCATGCCGGCCCGGTACGTCGTGGCACCCGGCGGGATGATCGAGTACGCCGACATCAGCGTCGACTATATGCGGCGCGGCGACCCCTCCGAA
Source organism: uncultured Alphaproteobacteria bacterium (assembly GCA_963811915.1). Lineage (GTDB taxonomy): Bacteria > Pseudomonadota > Alphaproteobacteria > Rhizobiales > Xanthobacteraceae > Bradyrhizobium. The sequence goes on along the minus strand of CAWETC010000006.1, from coordinate 272,602 downwards.
CTGATCCCGGTCCTCGCACACCTCGCCGCGCACTAACCCGCTTTCAGAGGCTCCAGAAAGTGCGTTCGCACGTTCAAACCAATAGACCGGGCCATTCCAACGTGCGCCTGCAAGTGGCATCCATGCGCCATGATTCCGGTGTGCCCCGTCACGTCGTCGAGTGTAAAAGCTCGTCAGCATCGGTGATCCGTCAAGCTGCGGATCGATTGGCCGCAAGCGGTTGGCCACCGGCGTGCGTGTCGTGGTGATTTGCGGGCTCGCTCGCCATCTCCGGCAGCGTTGCGTGCGGCATGCCCCGGTGGGGGACTTTGACCGACCAGTCGCGAAGCCGCGCGACCTTGACGAAAGCGTCCAGCGCCGGCGAGTAGCGGCGCCCCTGCACAGCCAGCAGCCGCACCTTCCGCGAAACCGGGGCGCCTTCAAGCGGGATGGTTTTGAGCGTCGGGAGGCGCGGCATGTGCTCGGGCGCGAGCATCACGCCGAAGCCAGCCGCGGCCATGTGCTGCAGGTGCGAGTCGTGACCGCTGCAGTAGCCGAGCTGGAGCGGTTCCTCGGGAAAACACGACCTTTGTATCTTCAACGCGACGTCGCATCCGGCGCGCTCCAGCAAAACGGTTTCGCGGAGGTCCTCGATGCCGATCGAGGGACGGTTTGCGAGCTGGTGTGTCGGCGCGAGAACCGCGACGTAGCGCTCCTCGAACAGCGACCACTCGTCGATGCGAGCGGGCACGTCCTGCACGTCCCCGACCATTGCGGCGTTGATCTCCCCCTCAAGCAAGAGCTCGATGAGCTTCTCCGCTGCGCCCTCGCGCAGCTCGACGTGAAGTCCAGGGACGAACTTTGCGATCTCCGCGATCGGATCGAGGACCAGCGACGCCGAGATGGAGGGGGCGAGGCCAATCTTCAGTGGCGCGACCTCCTTGCGTTGGAACTCCAAGGCTCTGCGACGCACCGTCTGTGCCGAGGCCAGTGTGCGCTCCAGCATTGGAAGGACTTCCTTGCCGAGGTCGGTGAGCTGCGTCAGTTGGCGCTCGCGGTAGATCAACTGGCCGCCGAGTTCCTGCTCGAGCTTCTGCACCCCCTTGGTCAGGGCCGGCTGCGTGACATTGCACTGCTCGGCTGCGCGGGTGAAGTTGAGTGTGGACGCGAGGGCGAGAAAGTAGCGAACTTGATGAAGCTCCATGGGCTGTTCTCCGTTAACTTGCGTTCAAGTCAACCTGGTCGACAGACATCGTTGGCTGTGAGCAGGTCTGCTGCATGGCGCATCCTCACCCGGCGGAGCAATGACATCGGGGACTCTCCGAAGGCGGCGAACCACCGCGCCATGAAAGCCGAGCGGCTGAGACCGATGGCGTGCGATCGGTTCGGTCTTCGTTGCCTTCAACTGAATACGCTAGACAATTACTCGGTTGCGGCTGACCGAGTAGCGGTTACAGCCGAATTAGATAAATTCAGCCGCAACATGAATAATCCGGTTGAGCGTCTCAGCGATCGGCAAAACGGTATGAATTCACGCGAACGCGTGCCGACGCGCGTCCACAGGAAACCTTGAGCCTCGATCGGAGAGTTCGAACTCGTGACGGACCAATCACGACGCGCGGGTGCATGAGAGGCCGGTTGTGCTGTCACCGCGTGTGACGCGCGGCCACCTCCTACCGCGCGGTCTGCGTTGCAACCTTCTGCCGGCACGGCCGGGGTTGCTCCCCTGCCGCCGCGGCAGCGATTGCGTCGTCGACGGTTGAACGCAGACCGACAGGGCGCGCACGGCGCTGTTAGGCAAACGATATCCCGCGCTTATCGAATGCATGTCCAAACGGAATTTCCAATTTCGCAGGCTGCGTCCGATTCTGCGATCCACTGGGTCGGCCGAGCACACGGCACTCTCGTATCTCAATCTATCCCTTCACTCCTAGGAATCAACATGACCAACGGAATGACCATGACGAACGCCGTCATCGAATGTATCCTGAGCCGTAGCAGCGCCAAGTATTTCAACCCTGCCGCTACCTTGAGCGACGACCAAATCCGCGAGCTGGTGCAAATCGGCACCACCGCGCCGACATCTTTCCACTTGCAAAACTGGCGCTTCATCGCCGTACGCACGCCTGAGGCCAAGGCTCGGCTACGTCAGATCGCCTGGGATCAGCCTGCGGTCACTGAAGCAGCAGTTACCTTCATTGTCTGCGGAGTGTTGGCCGATTCCAGCGTAATACCACAGCGCCTGGCACCGCTGGTCGAAGCGGGCGTCATGCCGGCGAAGATGGTGCCGGAATGGGAAATTCCCGCACGCGGTCTGTATATGGAGTACCCGCAGCGTCAGCGCGACGAAGCAGTACGCACCGGCACTTTCGGCGCGGCGGCGATGATCTATGCGGCCCGCTCACTAGGCCTGGGTTCGACGCCGATGATCGGTTTCGATGCCGAAGCAGTGCACCGCGAGTTCGGACTGGCCGAGGACGAGGTGCCGGTCATGTTGTTGTCTGTGGGGCCGGAGCGTCCGGGAAACTGGGCGCAGAAGCCGCGCCTGCCGGTGGGCGAAGTGCTTGAACTCGTATGATTTTCAACAGAGCTATGAAATTGCGGAGACTACGATGCCAAGAAGTGCGGCTCTAAAACCGGAGCAGGTGCCGGTCAATTCGAAACCGACACTCGATGCGGTCACCAAGAACATCGGATTCACCCCAAATATGTTGGCGACCTTCGCGCAGAGCCCGATCGCGTTCAACGCGTGGGCCGCCCTGCTCGGCTCCTTGAGCAAGGCGCTCGACGTGAAGACGCGTGACAGCATCGGCCTCGCTGTCTCCGAAGTGAATGACTGCAACTATTGTCTGACGGTTCACAGCTTTACGGCTGAGCATATGGCCAAGCTGCCGGCCGATGAAATCATTCTCGCTCGGAAGGGCCATGCCAGCGACCCGAAGCGGGATGCCGCCGTCCAGTTTGCGCGCAAAGTCATCGAGACCCGCGGCAAGGTCAGTGACGCCGATCTGAAAGCCGTCCGCGATGCCGGCTACATGGATGCGAACGTCATAGAGATCGTCGCGCTGGTGGCCATGTACTCCCTGACGAACTTTTTCAATAACGTCTTCGATCCCGAGAAGGACTTTCCCCGCCGTTACGCCGGCTGGCTCAATCTGAACTCTATCCGGCCGCAACCTTCGAGAGTGCTCGAGGCGTCGCGTGATGCGTGGGCGACGTCAAAGCCCAGATGCACCCAGGCGTGAGACGCAGATGTCTGTTCCACACCGAGTTCGTGGCATGGATTCCATAGCCGAACGTCATTGGACTGATCGATTTTCGCCGTTCTATTTTCGTTCATCTGCGAAGGAATTCCAAGAATGACGACATCCCATACATCGGGAGGTAGCCAATGAAGGCAATCGTGGTAACGGACGAGGCTGCGGGACCGGCCGGGATGAAGCTGGTGGAGCGGCCCGAGCCGCAGGCAGCGATCAACGACGTCGTCGTTCAGGTTCATGCGTCGGGATTCGTCCCGACTGAGCTGACGTGGCCATCGACCTGGACCGATCGCAACGACCGTGACCGAACTCCGTCGGTCCCCGGCCACGAGCTGGCCGGAGTGGTCACCGCTCTCGGCTACGGCACGACGGGCCTGTCGGTGGGACAGCGAGTGTTCGGCCTCGCCGATTGGTATCGCGACGGCACGCTGGCGGAGTATGTGGCCATGGAGGCACGCAACCTCGCGCCACTTCCGGGCGACGTCGACTTCACGGTGGGCGCGAGCCTGCCAATCTCGGGCCTCACCGCGTGGCAGGGACTGTTCCAGCACGGCCGCCTTCAAGCGGGGCAGAGCGTCCTTGTGCATGGCGCGGCCGGCGCGGTCGGGACGATGGTGACACAACTCGCACGATCGGCAGGCGCCTACGTCATCGGCACCGGACGCGCCCCCGACCGTCAGAAGGCGTTCGACTTCGGCGCGCAAGAATTCGTCGACCTCGACAACGAAGGGCTGGAAGACGTCGGCGGCGTCGATCTGGTGTTCGATGTCATCGGCGGCGACATCCAGAAGCGGTCCGCAGGCCTGATTCGAGCCGGAGGAACACTGGTGTCCATCGTCGGGCCGGCCGAGGCGCGGCCCTCCGACGGCCTCACGGTCGATTTCGTCGTCGAGTCCGATCGTGCCCAACTGACTGAGATCGTCCAGCGGGTGCGGGACGGACGACTGCGGACGAACATCGGCGACGTCTCGACTCTCGACGACGCGGTCGCCGCCTTGAATCCGACCGAGCGACGCAAGGGGAAGACTGTCATTCGTCCGTGGGCGACGCGCCCCCATTGATCCGTGCCGCCGGACGATTTCAGTCCAGGTCGGCAGGCTGCGTCCTATCGGCCTCAGCCACCGAGAGGCATGCCTGGCTTTTACGTTAAAGATCAACGACGGAACCATGAGGTCGAGGTCGACGGCGACACGCCGCCGCTGTGGGTGCTGCGCGACGTGCTCGGCATGACCGGGACCGAGTTCGGCAGCGGCCAGCCGCTGTGCGGTGCCTGCACCGTGCATGTCGACCGCGCGGCGACGTGGTCCTACATCACCAGGGTCGACAGCATCGGCGAGAGCGCCATCACCAGAGCGTGAGCCTCGCAGCGCGCACGGGCGACGGTCCGGAGCCCATGGGGCCTTACCCGATCCTCACTGCCATCGCCAATCACCGCCATCGCCAATCGATTGTCTGTTTCTGGCCCATTGCGTCATTTGGGTGCCGCGCAATGGGGCGCTTTTGGGCGAAAGCAGACATCGAGCGGCTGACGGAACCCGCAGCATCGGTCGAAATTGACTTCGAACGTGTTGCCGCTTGGTCCGTTCCGGGCACGCGAAGCAAGCAAAGCTTCCGGAACTTCGCGGCCAATTGACATGCGCGTCAGTGTCAATGGGACTATAGTGCGCTTGGGGCGCGAGTGGCGCAAACGTGCGCCCTCACGAGCAAGAGGAGAGGATGATGCCCAAGTTCGTGATCGAGCGTGAGTTCGCCGGTGCTGGCAAGTGGCCAAAGCAGGATCTGCAAGCGATATCGCAGAAGGCCTGTGGTGTCCTGCAGAACATGGGGCCGCACATCCAGTGGCTTCAGAGTTTCGTCACCGACGACAAAATCTATTGCGTCTATATCGCGCCAGACGAAGCCGCAGTGCGCGTGCATGCACAACTGGGAGGCTTTCCGGTTGACAAAATAACGTGCGTGCGCGCGATGATCGACCCGACGACAGCCGAGGACGATACGGCACTCGAGGAAACGGATAATCCGTGAGTGGGCCATAGAAGCCCCGGATATCAGCGTCAAGCACCAGCCTGGAAGACAAAATCGTCCAACAGTCAGTCGCGATAGTCCTCACCGCGTGAAATTATCGCGCGTCGAAAGTTTCGGTACGACGATGTTTTGGAGAGTGACCTTGCAACGCCGGCGAGGGAAATCACCTCTCGCCATGGAGTTGATAGACGATTGTTAGTGCCGCTTGCTGCGTGGCGTGATCCTGCGGCGAGGAATGCGACGAGCCACGTCGCACCTCGAAACCGATGTCCTTGTTCTACAGAGAAGTCTAGCCGCGTTCAGTCGCTGTATCGGCGATCATTGCCGTCGCAGTTTGCACAACTGGTGCCGCGAGTTTCGGTCGTGAGCCCCGAGAGAAGCTCGTATGGCGCACGAGAACGGCAAGCAGCGCGCAGGGCACTGTGGGTCGTTCATGATCCGCATGAATAACTCAAATACGTCTTCACGATCTACCGCCCTTTGGACAAATTGGTCATTTTGCGCGCCAGGGCACTCGAAGATGACCAGCCTCTGCGGAAGCTTCGGCTGAAGCTACCTTCGCCCGTTGCTCAAACCTGTCTTGGAAGTCGTCTCGTACACCGGTTTCTTTGTCGTGGCTTTATAGGTTTGTGATGGAAGCAGTCCTTCGCCCACAGAATCGCAAAACGCTTTTTGAGAAGCGCTTTGACTATTTGGCTTTGGCTCCCGCAGTGGCAGCGATTTGTTATCCGTTTCTGCTCAATGCTTTTCATGCCATCGTCGGCACGCAGCCCGTAAGCCCGCCACCGCTCGCAATCGCAAGCGCGGCCATCATCATGGTGGTTGCGTTCGCCGTGCCGTTTCTTGGGATCGCTCTGGCTTGTCGTCCCGCGTCCAATCCCGGTGCAAGACGCCTCGCCTATGCCAGCGTGGCGTCGCCAACGCTCTATGTCTTTCTCGGCGTTGTCCAGACCTTGATCAAAAGCCCAATTGCTGACGAGGTCGTCTGGTGCGCGATTTGGCTCGCAATCGCGATATGGTCGCAGTCAGCTCGAGATCCAGTCGCTGCAGCTGTGCCTGAGGTTGGGAGATGGCGGGTTGTCCACGGGGTAACGGCCGCGGTCCTGGTCCTATATGTGATGTTTCATCTCACTAATCATCTGTTCGGCTTGATAGGGCCGGATGCGCATGCAGCAGTTATGAAGATCGGACGCGTGGTTTACCGATCTGCCGTAGGTGAACCGTTGTTGGTGGCGGCCATGCTTTTCCAGATCGGCACCGGCCTCTTTCTGGCATGGCGCTGGAGCGCCGCAGTGCATGACTTCCAGCGGACCTATCAGGTCGCTTCGGGAGCCTATCTCTCAATGTTCATTCTCGGCCACATGAACTCGGTCTTCATATACGCGCGAAGCTTCCTCGGCATACCGACGGATTGGAACTTCGCGATCGGAGCTCCGACTGGGCTCATTCATGACGCTTGGAACATCCGTCTGCTTCCTCACTACGCGCTCGGCGCCTTCTTTGTTCTGAGCCACCTTGCTTCAGGGCTGAGAAGGGTGCTGATCGCGCACGGAGTCGATCAACGTAGTGCGGATCGCCTTTGGGGTGTCTGCGTCGCGATAAGCGCCATCATCGCGACAGCGATCATCGCGGGAATGTGCGGTGTCAGGATCGGTGCATTGGCTTCGTGATTTGCAGAAATAGCTGACGAGTGAAGGAGGCAGAAGTTGGAAAGCGACATCCGGGACAATCCGGCCATGAGCCGGTTTGAAATGCCCCTGGGCGACGGTGCGCTCGCAGTCGCCTACTACAAGGTCGAGGACGGCCGGGTCGTCCTGCTCCACACGGAGGTGCCGCAAGAGTTGTCCGGCCTGGGGTACGGATCGCGATTGGCGCATGGCGTTTTCGAAGCGTTGCGACGCGATGGGAAAAGAGTCATCGCGAAGTGCTCTTTCATGTCCTCCTACGCCGCCCGACACCCCGAGTACACCGCACTCTGCGACGGCTGATCGAAAACGGACGGGCCGCCGACGCGTACAGCGCTTTTGGACGACGATACCCATGACTATCGAATGAATGTCCAAAAAGAATTTCTAATTTCGCCCGCTTCATCGGATCCTGAGATCCACTGGGCCGGCCAACACGCGGCCGCCTCGACATCGATTAGCCATTGCGCCGTGCCGCGCGAGCAGCAAAGGAGACCCCCATGAAATTATCGAGAACTGTCGGCGTGGCCGTCGCCGTCTCGCTGGTCGCCAGCACCGTGGCGGCGCTACCAAAGATCAGCGGAGCGGCTCCGGCCGACCCGACCGCGAATGTGGTGGACTCCGACGGGCACCTGCGCGTGCCGGCAGACTACCGAACCCTCTACCAAGCGCTAGGGAGCTGGGCGATTGCCGCCGACAGCGGCGCAGGGTCAAAGGAAATGCACGCCGTCTACGCCTCCCCGGGCGCAATCGACGCCTACCGGAAGACGGGGCACTTCCCGGACGGCGCCGTTCTGGTGAAAGAGGTCTTCGCGACCTCGACGAACGAGATGACCACCGGCACAGTAAGCCACGCCGACAAGCTCAGGGGCTGGTTCGTCATGGTGAGAGACAGCAAGGGAGCGCACCCCGGCAACCCGTTGTGGGGCGACGGATGGGGATGGTCGTGGTTCGACGCGGACAAGCCGCTCAAGACCACCTCGACCGACTACCATTCAGATTGCCAGGGGTGCCACATGCCCGCCAAGGCCACCGATTGGATTTACACGAACGGATATCCCATCCTGCGTCACTAGGAGGCCGCTTGCGTAGGAGCTCTTCTCTCGCCGCGGTTTCGCGGAGGCCAATGTCTAGTCCGGCAAGCTGGTGCGGCAAACCGGAAAGATTGAAGAGCCAATGGTGAGCATTCGTTTCGGTTAGCATTCTTTTTCGGGTCCGACCGACGTTCAGAATACAAACGAGCGCATGGAGGTCGCCATGTCCTTCTCGGTCTATGACATCACAGTCCCTGTCATGGTGCATGGACTGAACGTGATGGACAACTATCTCGACCACGCCCAAGCGCTCGAGCGGATCAAGGGGTTTGAGCCCAGGAGGATCCTTGGCGAGCGGCTCGCGCCGGACATGCTGACTTTCGGAGAACAGTTCTCCGTAAGTTGCAACAAGGTCGACGCGCATATGGCGAAGCTGATGCAGCGCGACCCGCCAGCGCCCCGCAACACACCGATGACGTATCCGTCATTGAATGGACGGCTCCTTGAGAACTCGCGGCTTCCTGCAAAACCTGCAGCCGAACGAGATTGCCCGCGCCCAGTCACACACGTACGAGCTGTCGCCACCCATCGTGCGCGGGTGGTTCGGCGGCGAGGACTACATCCGGCACCTGGTGCTGCCCGACTTCTTCTTCCACATATCGATTGCGCACGCGATCCTCAGGCACCTCGGAGCGAAGATCGGGAAGCGCGACTATCTAGGCAACCTCACTCAACAGAGCGGCGGTGACTATTCGTGAGTAAGCGCGGTGCCTTCCATTTCACTACAAACCGACGTTCCGGCCAACTCTTGTTCGAGCCGCTGTATCACACGAGTTAGCGTGAGCAGAGATACTCCACCGGCACGGCAGCTTCAGTGAAGCTGAGGGTGTCTGCCAGGCTTAGGCAATATCCAATCCGATTGGATTACACGCTTGCTAAGCTCCTCCCGAGCCGCCCGCTTTCGCTGCGGTCGGTGTCAGGGTCACTGAGGCCGTAAAGGCGCCGCCGATCGAGGTCGCGGCGGCTACGGCGAGGCCGACTTCGTAGCCGGACGCGAAAGACGCGACGCCGGCGGCTAGTGCCACCCCGGCAAGCTGTGCAATCCGGCTCGCCGCATTGTTGATGCCGGAAGCGAGCCCTTCGTCGGCCTGATCCACACTCGACATGACCGACGCGGTGAGCGGCGCCACGAGCACAGCGAAGGACAGGCCCAGCAGGGTCATGGGTCCGATCACGCCGAGCATCAGGGATTCTTCCCGGCCGAGCGCCATCAAGATATAGGCGAGTGCCGCACCTGCCGGTCCCGCGATGAGCATGGCCCGCGCGCCAATCTTGTCCGCCAACCCGCCGAAGAGATTCGACAAGAGCCCCACGCCGAGCGTGAAGGGCAGGAATGCCAGCCCGGCATCGGTCGACGACAGGGCGCGGCGATCGACGAGGTCAAAGGGTAGCAGAAAGAACATGATCGAAACCCCCGCATAGACCATCAGGGTCGCGACGTTCAGCCCGAGGAAGGCGCGGTTCTCCACTAGGCGAGGTGGCGTCATCGGGTGTTCGCTTCTGCGCTCCCAGAACGCGTAGACGGCGAGCCCGACAATGCCGAGCCCGGCAACGATCGTGAGCACCGTGCCTGGCTGGGGCGGAGTGTCCGCGGCAGCCTGAGCTTCACTGGGGCCGATCTGGCTGAGCGCCCAGGCGAGCGCCCCGATCGCCGAAGCGAGAATTGCGGCGCCAATGACGTCGAACCTGCGCTGGATGCGGCCATCTTTCGGCGCGAAGACCAGCAGAACTCCCACTGCTACGAGCGCGAGCGGCGGGTTGATCCAGAACACGGATGGCCAGCCAAAGGTCTCGGTCAGCCAGCCACCCAGGACAGGACCTCCGGCGGTGGTGAGAGCCGATGCCGCGGCCCATACGCCGATCGCCCGGTTCCGCTCCGTGCGCGGATAGGTGGCCCCGATCAGGGCGAGGCTGGCGGGGGTGACGATCGCTGCGGCCGCTCCCTGCGCGACGCGGGCAGCGATCAGCCAGGCGGGCGAAGGCGCCAGCGCGCAAGCCACGGACGCCAGACCGAACAAGACGCAACCAAGCCCGAGCATGCGCGCCTTGCCATAAACATCCGCGAGCGCGCCGCCGATCAATGTCAGCGAGGCGAGCGCCAGCATATACCCGTTGAGAACCCATTGAACGGAGGCGAGGTCCGCTCCGAAATCAGCGCGCAATCTTGGTAACGCAACGGGCAGCGCTGTCCCATCGATGAACGCCATCGAGGACGCGAGCACACAGGCCGTGAGCACCATGCGCCGGCGCCGAGGCGACACTTCCCGGCCGAGCTCGCCCAGGCAGGGTTCTGCATCGATAACGCCGCGGCTGCACCGCTCCAAAAACGGCTCCGCCTCGTGCCGAAAAGCTCGCTGTCTCGGGTTTATTGGAGTGGTCATTTGCAGTCTCGTTTTGGATTGTGGGTTCTTCTGACAACCGTTTCACACCGTGGCGGTCGAACCCGGGCGATGGAAATCACCTCTCGCCATGGAATTGATGGACAATCGTTATTGTCTCGCCGCGCGGCGTGATGTCGTCGCGAGCTGCGCTTGATTTACGAATGGCAGGGAGGACCGTCGCAGCAGTATTCCCCGCTGCCATGGAAACTATTCACGCCAGCTATTGGAAAACTTCGTCCTGCGCTGCGATTTGCGATCAATGGGTATCACAGTCGCAGATTTCATCGAGTAACGCCCAGGGCAACCTGGGACGAATATTACTCAATGCATGACCCAAGGCTGCTGGCATGAGATGTCGAACGGACTTTTATCGCTGGAACATACCCAGAAGAGCCAAGTAGCCGAGGAGACAATTCATATGAAGGCGATCGTCGTAACGGACCAGGCTGCGGGAACCGCCGGAATGAGACTCGTGGAGCGGCCCGAGCCGCAGGCGGCGATCAACGACGTCGTCGTTCAGGTTCATGCGTCGGGATTTACCTGGGATGAGCTGACGTGGCCTTCGACCTGGACTGATCGCCTCGGCCGTGACCGGGCGCCGGTGATTCCCGGGCAGGAGCTGGCCGGAGTGGTCAGCGCTCTCGGCTATGGCACGACAGGACTATCGGTGGGACAGCGGGTGTTCGGCCTCACGGACTCGTATCGCGGCGGCACGCTGGCGGAGTATGTGGCAGTCGAGGCACGCGACCTCGCGCCACTGCCGGGCGACGTCGACTTCACGGTGGGCGCGAGCGTGGCGATGCCGGGCCTGACTGCGTGGCAGGGACTGTTCGAGCACGGCCGTCTTCAGGCAGGGCAGAGCGTCCTCGTGCACGGCGCGGCCGGCGCAGTCGGTTCGATGGTAACGCAGCTCGCACGTGAGTCCGGCGCCTACGTCATCGGTACCGGACGCACTGCTCACCGTCAGAAGGCGCTCGACTTCGGCGCGCAAGAGTTCGTCGACGTCGACAACGAAGGGCTGGAAGACGTCGGCGGCGTCGATCTGGTGTTCGATGTCATCGGCGGCGACATCGGGACGCGGTCCGCTGGCGTGATCCGACCCGGAGGAACACTGGTGACCATCGCCGGGCCGACCGAAGCGCGGCCCGCCGACGGCCTGGCGATCGACTTTGTTCTCGTGCCCGATCGCGCCCAACTGCGTGAGATCGTCCAGCGGGTGCGGGACGGACGACTGCGGACGAACATCGGCAACATCGCGACCCTCGACAATGCCGTCGCTGCTTTCAATCCGACCAAGCGGATTTGCGGGAAGACCATCATCCGTTGCGAGGAGTGATCCGCGAAAGGGACACGGCGGCGCGGCTTCAGGCTGCTGGCCAATGAGCTGGCGCGCCGCGAATTGCTTGACCTAACCTGAGAGATTAGATCGTGAGCAGCGCGTCCCTGATCCTGACCGACCGCAGCCTGGCGCTCTCCAAGCCTAAGGCCATCGGCGCGCAGGGCAGCACAAAGGTACTCGCCGCGTCGAGCATGGGCAGTTGCCTCGTGTTCGTCAGCAGCGCCGTAGTCACGGTCGCGCTCGCGGCGATTGGCCGGGATATGAGTCCGTCGCCGCTCGACCTGCAGTGGGTGATGAACGCCGAGCTCCTGCCGCTCGCGGCCTTGACCTTGGTCGCCGGCGCTCTGGGCGACCGGTTCGGACACAAGCGGATCTTCCTCGCGGGGATCGCTCTCTACGGCCTGGGCGCGGCCGCGATTGGTTGCGCGCCGAGTTTCGCGCCGCTCATCGTCGGCCGGTTCCTGCAAGGCTTGGGCGAAGCCTTGATCCTGCCCAACGGCCTTTCCGTACTCGGGCAGGCCTTTCCCGCCGACAAGAAAGCCCGTGCGGTCGGCATCTGGTCCGCCGCCGCGGCTGTCGCCAGCGGCGTCGCGCCCGCGATCGCCGGCGCGATCCTCGATCACGGGTCCTGGCGGACGACCTTTATGATGCTCCTGCCCGTGGCCGCCGGCGCGCTGGCCGTCAACGCCGTGTGGATTCCCGAGGACTGCCCGACCAGCCACGTTCGGGTCGACGTCCGTGGCGCGGTCCTTTCGACAGTCGCGCTCGGCGGGCTGGGCGCGGGCATGACCAGCCTGACCAACGGTTCCGGTCTGAACCTTTGGGTGGTCGTCGCCCTGATCGTCGGTCTGGGCGGCGTAGCCGGCCTCATCGCGACCGAACGGCGATTGGGCGACAACGCCATGCTGCCCCCGTCCCTCTTCACTTCCCGGTCGGTCGTCGGCGCGAACCTGTTCACGGCGCTCCTTTACGGGCCGTTTACTGTCATGCTGACCTTGATCCCGTTCGTGATGATCCGGGGCGCGCACCTACCGACGCTGGTGGCGGGCTTGGCCTTCACTCCCCTGCAAGTGCTGATTACGGTCGTCTCGCCGCTCGCCGGCATGCTCTGCCGCCGGTTCGGCCGGCGCTTGCCATTGTTCGCCGGCGGCGCCGTCGTCGCCTTGGGATGCGCTATGACGCTCCGTGTCGGTTCGAACGCGACCTATTGGGCGGACATCTTCCCTCCCATCCTGTTGCTGTCGTTGGGCATGAGCCTGGCTATCGCGCCGTTGACGACCCTCGTCCTCACCTCCGTCGAGTCTCGATCGCGCCGGAACCGCGTCTGGTGTCAACAGCGCGATCTCACGCGCCGGGTCCCTCTTCGCCATCGCCCTGCTTGGCGGCGTCCTGCAGCATGGTGGTCCTCAGCTGTTCTCAAGATTCCACATGGCGATGGCCGTCGCCGCGGTCGCGTGTGTTCTCGCCACGCTCGCGGTGTTCATTATCGAGCCGGGGCCCCACGTCGACTTCATTCCGCGAGACCGACCCGTTCGGTGTCCGTAATCAGCAGACCGGCAAGGCCGGCCGAAACAATGAAGAACGAAGACCAACCTATAGGCAGAAGGAGAAAGCCCATGAAGATCCGAACCATCATCGCTGCCAGCTGCGCCGCCCTCGCCTTCCCAATGGCCGGCCCCATCTACGCCCATGATAGCGAAGCGCAAACCGTCACGAAGAACTTCGAGGCGGCCATTCCCAATATCCCTGGCAAGTCGCTGCTCGCCGTGGAAGTCGATTACGCGCCCGGCGCGGCCTCCGTACCCCACACCCACGCGAAGTCGGCTTTCATCTACGCCTATGTGATCTCGGGCGCGATCGAGTTGAAGGTGAATGACGGCGAGACGCGCATCTATCGGGCAGGCGAGAGCTGGTCCGAACTGCCGGGCGCTATCCATTCGATCAGCCGCAACGCGAGCAAGACCGAGCCGGCAAAGCTGCTCGCTGTCTTCGTCCTCGACACCAATGACAAGCCTCTGACCACGCCCATCAAATAAACCTTCAGACGACGTCTACAAAGTCCGCTTCCGCCCGCTGAAGGCGGCTGTGACTGGCGATTGCGAGGCCAGCCTTCTGAAGGTCGTCGTGGATTGCGCGTCTGACCGAATTCTCGGGATCCATATCTTCGCCGAAGACGCCAGCGAGATGATCCGGGTGCTCGCCATCGCCGTCGCCAGCGGAGCCACAATGAAAGACTTCATGGTGGCTATGGCTGTGCACCTGACAATGGGCGAGGAGATCGTCGCAATGCAGACGCCGACCGTGCGTTACGACCGGCGCGACGCTTCGACACCGCTCGTCCCAAGCGCCGCGGTTTGATCTGCCGCCGCGTGCTCGGAGGGGCCTGCTAAGAAAGCCCCGGCCGTCGAGCGGCTCACTAGGGCGTGTGTGTACTCATCAAGAGCCGCGTCCGCTTTGCCCTCAACAGGCGACTTAGAAGCCTATCCAAATGCACGTCGACTTGGGGCCAAAAGGCGAAGATCAATCGGTTCGCGCGGGACTATCGTCTTGCCGTCGGGGGCTTGGGGTCGAACAGGAGGTCGCCGACGAGTACGATCAGAAACCCCACTAGATCGGTGACTATCGCGAACGGTTTACGCGTCGCAGTGGCCTCCTACATGTGAGTTGAGTAGCCACTCCGGAGGTTCGCAGGTGCGCCGCGCTCCGGCTGTTGTTGTCGGTTCGCAGTTGAGTTCTCGCCGAAACAACAGGACAAGAAATAGCAGCCAACAATAAAGAACGGCTCCTCCTGTGAAGGCTCCTATAAGGCCACCTTTTGCGGATTAGAACAACGCCGACCCAGAAAGGAAGGTCAAGAATGGAACCCAACACGGATTCGACGTTCGAATACAGTTTCGGCGTTCTCGCGATTTTGAAAAGCAGTCCCAGTCCCAATGAGTATCACGCCGAACCAAATGAGCATGCCGGCCAGTCCGGGGCAGAAGCCCTCTTGCATCAAAGGCCGGTGCGCGACCGTCGCAAAGCCGAGGAAGAAGACTCCGGCGGCCGAAAGCCTTTGACGACCGTCATGACGTGACGGCAGAAAAATCGAAAATGGCTCGAATGCTCCACTCCCATGAAAATAGGTCATACCGGGCTGGTCGGCGTTCAATGGGAAGCACCACAAGAACGTTACGCCGCGTCGCACTCCGCAGTTGCATTTGGTTGCGCCGAAACCCTGCACAAAAGTCGTCGTTAACAGCCGAACAAAGCAACTTCCGCTTCGCCCTCAGAAGCGGATCGTTATGAGTACGCGCCCTGGATCCCCATAGGCATCCGCAGGAGAACTCAAGCGGAGACCACCGGTTCTCGATCTCGCGAGGTGGAGTGAGCGCCACGGTTGGGAACGCCTCGTTTGTGCTCCTTCCGCCCGAGCCCACCGACGAGAGTGTAGAACGCCGGCGTGAAGATGAGGCCGAAGCAAGTCACGCCGAGCATCCCGAACAAGACCGCTGTCCCCAGCGATTGCCGCATCTCCGCGCCGGCTCCGGTTGCGACCGCAAGCGGGGCAACACCCAGGATGAACGCGAATGAGGTCATCAGGATCGGCCGAAGACGCGTCCGCGCAGCGTGCACCGCAGCCTCGCCCGAGGCGGCGCCTTCTTCTTCCCTTTGCCGGGCGAATTCGACAATCAGGATGGCATTCTTGGCCGCAAGACCGACCAGAACAACGAAGCCGATCTGCGCCAGGATGTCGATGGGCATGCCGCGCGCAAGCAGCCCGGTGACGGACGCGAGCAGGCACATCGGCACGATCAGCACGATGGCAAGCGGCAGCTTCCAGCTTTCGTATTGCGCGACAAGTACGAGAAAGACGAAGAGCGCTGCGGCCCCGAAGACGAGAAGCGTCGGCGTGCCGCGCTGCTGTTGCTGGAACGCGAGGTCGGTCCATTCAAAGGAAATGCCCTTCGGCAGCACCTGGTGCGCGAGCTCCTCCATGCGATGCAAGGCCGTGCCGGTGGCCACGCCTGGCGCTGCCACCCCCTGCACCTCTGCCGCGGGAAAAAGGTTGTAGCGTGGCACGCGGTAGGGAATCGTCTTGCTCTTGAGCTGCGCCACTGTCCCGATCGGCACCATTTCGCCTGATGAGTTGCGAGCCTTGAGGCGGGCTATGTCCTGCGCGGTGCGCCTGAACTCGCCATCGGCCTGCACCCTGACCTGATAGGCGCGACCAAGATAGTTGAAGTCGTTCACATACTGCCCACCTAGATAAACCTGCAGCGTGGAAAAGACGTCAGTCGGCGTCAGTCCTACTTTCTCGGCTTTCAGCCGGTCGATATCGGCGTAGACCGACGGCGAGCCTGCGTTGAACAGCGTGAAAACCCCGGCAAAGGTCGGATCCTTGCTGGCCGCAGCGACGAGATCCTTTGCTGACTTGACCAGCGCATCGGAGCCGAGCCCGGCACGATCTTCCAGCATTAGCTTGAAGCCGCCCGCGTTGCCGAGGCCCTGCACCGGCGGTGGCGGGATCGTCAACACATGAGCATCCTTGATGACCGAGAGGCGCCTGCGCAAATCCGCTAGCACCGTGTTCGCCGTGACACCCCGCTTGTCGTGGTTGTAAAGCGACGGTAGCCCCGAGAAGATCGTCGCAGTGTTCGATGCCACCGTGAAGGTGGTTCCATCGAGGCCGGCAAAAGGCGCGGCATGCTCGATGCCCTTCGTTCCCAGAATGATATCGGTAGCGCGTCGGACGACGTCCTCGGTCCGATCCAGTGTCGCGCCGGGCGGCAGCTGCATGACGGTGATCAGATAGCCCTGGTCCTGTTCGGGGATGAAGCCGGTCGGCGTCTTGTAGAATTCGAGGCCGGCAACTGCGATTAACCCGATATAGACCACCAGCACGATGGCGCCACCGCGCACAAATCGTCTCGTCAAGGATCCGTAGCCGAAGGAGAGTCGCTCAAAGCCGCGATTGAAGCGGTCGAAAACGGCGTGCAGCACCTGTTGCGCTCGGTTGGCATGCGCGTCGTCGTGGACGATATGCGGCTTGAACAGCGCGGCGCACAGCGCCGGGCTGAGCGTCAAGGAGACGAAGCAGGAGATCACCGTCGAAGCGGAGATCGTCACCGCGAACTGGCGGAAGAACAGTCCGGAGATGCCGGAGATGAAGGCCGACGGTACGAAGACGGCGCAGAGCGTCAGCGCGATTGCGATCAGCGCGCCACCGACTTCGTCCATCGTCCGATGGGCCGCCTCGGTGGGCGACATGCCATCGCGCATGTTGCGCTCGACGTTTTCGACCACGACGATTGCGTCGTCGACAACGATGCCGATAGCCAGCACAAGGCCGAACAGGGACAGGTTGTTTAGCGATATGCCCGTTGCCGCCAGGATCGTGAAGGTCCCAACCAGTGAGACCGGGATAGCGATGACCGGAATGATTGTCGCCCGCCAGTTCTGCAGGAAGATGAACACGACGCCGACCACCAGCAGGATGGCCACGAAAATCGTGACGAGAACTTCCTTGATGGACTTCGCGATGAAGACCGTCGGGTCGTAGATGACGGTCGATTCGACGCCGGGCGGAAAGTGCTTCTTCAGCTCATTCAGCGACCCGAGGACCTCATGGTCGACGGCAAGCGAATTGGCGCCGGGCTCGGCATAGATCAGCAGTACCGTCGCGTTGCTGCGGTCCTTATAGGCCGTGCTGCCGTAGTCGGCGGCACCGACCTCGACGCGACCGATGTCCCGGACGCGGGTGACGTGGCCTCGGTTGTCGGATTTGACGATGATGTCGGCGAATTGCTGGGGCGTCGACAGCCGGCCAAGCGCTTCGATGTTGATCTGATAGGCCTCGCGGCTCGGGATCGGCGGCTGGTTCAAAACACCGGCCGAGACTTGCAGGTTCTGCGCCCGCAACGCCGCGAGCACTTCGCTGGCGCTGAGATCGTAGACCGCGGCCTTGTCCGGATCGATCCAGATGCGCATCGCGTACTCGCGGCCGCCCTGGAATTCCACATCGCCGACGCCCGGCAGGCGCGCCAGCACGTCCTTGATATGCAGCGTCGCATAGTTCGACAGATAAAGCGTGGCGCGCGACTTGTCGGGGGAGTAGAGATGAATGCCCAGCAGGATGCTCGGGATCGACTTGCGAACCTGCACACCGAGACGCTGCACATCTTCAGGAAGACGTGACAACGTGTCCTGTACGCGGTTCTGCGTCAACATTTGCGCGACATTGAGATCAATGCCGATGCGGAACGTCACCGTGATCGTGAGATTGCCGTCGCCCGTCGACTGACTGCTCATGTACAGCATGTTTTCCACGCCGTTGATCTCTTGCTCGAGCGGCGTTGCAACCGTGCGGGCGAGCGTGTCGGCCGATGCGCCGGGATAGGACGCGGTCACCTGGACTGTCGGCGGAACGATCTCCGGATATTGAGCCACGGGCAGGATCGCATATGCGCCGAGGCCAAACGCCAACACCGCGATGCTGAGCACACTTGCGAAGCGTGGGCGGTCGATGAAAAAATGAGATAGACGCATCTCGTGGCTTCCCTGCTAGCCCGCGCCGGCGGCCGCGGCGTAACGGATGATGCCGTTCTGAGGCATGACTTTGGCGCCAGGCGCCGCATGCGGAATACCGTCAATGATCACCCGATCATTTGGCGAAAGCCCGGACCGGATCACACGTAAACCGCCCTGGACATCGCCGACCTCGACCTGCTTGGGTACGACCGTGCTTTCGGGCCCGACGGTCAAGACGATGTGCTGAGCCTGGTCCGGGAGCACGGCTGCGTCCGGCACCAGCAGCGCCTGCACTGGCGCGCCAACGATCAGCCCCACGCGAGCGAACTCACCCGGCGTCAGGAGATGATCGGGATTGGCGACAGTGGCGCGGGCATGAATCGTGCCGCTCGAGCGATTTAGCGCGTTGTCGACGAAATCAAGCGCACCCTGCCGGACGAAGCGCGTCTCGTCGCTTAGCGCGATTTCGACCTTGTCGGCGGCGCCGTCTTTTGCCCGTACACGATCGCGCGAATACCGAAGAAAATCAAACTCGCTCATATCAAAATCCAGCCAGATCGGATCAATCGAGACCATTGTCGCAAGCAAGGTCGTCGGCGTTGTCGCGGCGCGGCTGCCGGCAATCAGATTGCCGACGGAGACGAGATGGGTGCCGATGCGTCCCGTGAAGGGCGCGGTGATCCGGCAATGTTCGAGATCAAACTCTGCGTCGCGGATCTGAGCCTTGGCGTCGTCCACAGCAGCTTGCGCGCTGCGCTGGTCGGCCGTGCGCTGATCTACTGTCTGTTCCGTTCCGAACGCCTTCGTCGCCAGCACCTGGGCACGAGTGAGCTCGCGCTCAGCGAGTGCAAGCCGCGCGTTAGCCGTCTCGAGCTGAGCATTGCCCTGTGCCAACCTGATCTCGTACGGTCGCGCGTCGATGGTGAAGAGAAGATCGCCTTTGTGGACGATATCTCCATCCTTGAAATAGACGCCGGTCAGCGTGCCGCCAACCTGGGCACGGAGCTCGACCTGCTCGATCGCGGAAAATTGGCCAAGGAAACCCAATCTCGAATCAACTTGGCGCTGCAGCGGAGTGCTCACCACGACGTGCGGGACCGACGGAGCAGGCGGAGGCGTCGCCGCGTCACTCGAATAGACGAACCTTGCTCCGAACGCGGCGACCGCAAGCGTCGCAATCGTTCCAGCAAATAAAGTGCGTCTGTTCACGTGTTTGCGCGTCATCATCGATCCCTCGTGAACAGGCCGCTGCTGTTGTTCGCTACCTGCATGTTCAATTCCTTGCGCGGGACGGTGATCTCCCAAGACGAACCGGATCCCGGCATGCGTAGTGCCTCGTGAACATCAGCGCGCGCTACCATGCAGGAGATCTAGCGCATCGAAGAGCGCGGGCTGGACTGCCACATCGTCTGACTCCACCGCTTGTTGCTTGGAATGCCAGAGGCACCTTGGACTATCTTGTCTATCGCTGATGCATTTAGACGGTTCATTTGGCTCAGGTTGGTCGAGAGCAGTAGTCGTCGTTGGTAACTTTGAGTTATTCGCGCGGGATATGACTGGACTGCTTGCGCCGGCAGCCGTGCTCAGCCATGTCCTCTTCGACACGGCTAATCCAATCAGGTCTAATAACGGCAGAACCGAGCAAAGAGTGTGAGGGCGATTGAACACTAGTGCGGCAAGTGCCGCGCGGTTGGCGGGCGCAGGAGCAACGCTAAGTCGGTGTCCTTTTGACGACGGCCGCCAGCAATTCCTTCCCTGTGATTGGGATCAATCTTGACTTATCGAGAACGAAAGGGTCGAGCATGAAGATCGTCGTGATGGGCGGCATCGGCCTAATCGGGTCGAAGACTGTCGCCATTCTCCGCCAGGACGGCCACAAAGTCGTTGCCGCCTCGCCCCAAAGCGCCATCAACTCCGTCACCGGTGAAGGGCTAAAAGAAGCCATGGTCGGCGCGACCGTGGCGATTGACCTGACCAATTCCCCCTCACGTGAAGACAAGGCGGTGATGGAGTTCTTCGTGACCTCCGGCCGCAATCTTCTCGCGGCCGAGGTCGCAGTTGGCGTCAAACGCTACGTCGCGCTTTCCATCATCGGAGCCGATCGGATGCCCGACAACGGCTACTACCGTGCCAAGGTAGCTCAGGAGAGACTGATCGAGGCTTCCGGCATTCCTTACACGATCGTCCGGGCAACCCAGTTTATGGAATTCCTCGGAACTATCGCCGCGAGAAGTACGGATGGAAACCTAGTCAGGTTATCGCCTGGCCTGCTGCAGCCCATCGCGGCGGATGATGTTGCAGCCATCCTTGAAGATGTGGCGCTCGCGGCGCCTCGAAATGGCACTGTCGAGATCGCTGGCCGAGATCGAGCGCCACTCAACGAAATCGTCGCCCGCTATTTGAGGGCGAGAGGCGATCCGCGTGACGTCGTGCGCGCCCCTGAGGCCCGATATTTTGGAGGCCAGCTTGACGAGCGCACGCTTGTGCCGTTGGGCGAGGTGCGCCTTGGCCACATCGGATTCGACGAATGGCTCAGCCGCTTACAATGAAAACCTGGCAACCGATGACACTGCTCGCAGCGGCCAAACGGCTGCGAAAGAAGATCAAAGCCCTTCGTTTCCAAGCCATAACGCAGGAGAACCAACATGAATATCCGATTGATCGCATTCGGAGCGACGCTCGCTGCAGTTGCGGCTTGGCCGACCCTCTTGTCAGCCGAGTCGCCTTCGCTTGATCGTCAGACCATCACGCCCGCCTTTAAGGAGACGATACCCAACATTCCCAGCAAGAGCCTTGTCGGCCTTGTCGTCACCTATCCACCCGGCGGCGCAACGCCGGCGCATTCCCATCCACGTTCCGCTTTCGTTAACGGCTACGTGCTCACAGGCTCGATCCGAAGCCAGGTCGATCATGGCAAGACGCAGGTATTCCACGCGGGCGAATACTGGACCGAGCCGACCGGGGCCCATCATTCCATCAGCGAGAACGCGAGCGCCACTGAACCTGCAAGTCTGCTTGCTATCTTCGTGGTCGACACCACAGATGCCGACCGGTTGGTTACATATGAACAGAAGTGAATCGGCCGCTCGACCGGCTGCGTCCGTTCAACAGCCGGCGAAGGTTGCATGCGGAGTTCTCGAGTTTGGTCGAATCCCTCTTCCATGGTGCCGGGCCAGTGGAATGGAAACCATAACAAGTTGGCATTTCTAATGGTTGGCATGCCGGCATAGCCTTTCTGTGCGTCTAACCGGGCTGACCCGTTACGGTCGCGCAGAGTGCTTGCCAGCATAGGGCGGCGTGAACGTCCTCTCGGTGGATGCACTCTCCCCGTCGCAAGGACCAACTCGAATAACCAAGCACATAGGAGTCACCAATGACGTTCCGCTTCATCACCAAGTCTATCCACGCCTACCTGATCGATTATCCCGTCGTGATCGTCCTGATCGCAGCGCCGTTCGTGCTAAAGCTCGGCCAGAGCGGACCGGTCGCAATATGGCTTTCGATTGTTACCGGTGTCGCCGCGCTGCTCTTGGCCGCTCTGACCGACCATCCCACCGGTCTCGTCCGCATCATCCCCTACTGGCTGCACCTTTGGGTCGATCGCGCCGTCGGGGTGGTGTTTGTCATCGCACCGTTTGCCTTCAAATTCGCTGGGCTCGACGCTTGGTACTACTGGGTCCTCGCCGCCGCTGTCTTGCTCACAACGTCAGTCTTGAACGCGCCCGAGCAACCAGTCGTGAAGCGTTCGGGTTTGAACACGCGCATAGCGGGTTGAAGGCGGCGACGGCGGCGTCGAGGGTCGAGACGTCGCCGATGTTCGTCCGTGAGGACTCGGGGAGCGAGCAGCTCTCCGAGTCGCGGTCGCAGCGCATACTGTGGCTCCTGGGGGAGCTGCAGGCCCCTTACGGGGTCGCGTTCTACCAGCGCGACGCGCGCTCCGTTTAAGAATGGCAGTGAGGATTGTCGCAGTGCTATTCGCCGCCGCCATCGAGACTATACGTGCCGACTATTGGAAGATTTCGTCCCGCGCGGCGATCAATGGCTACCACTGTCGCAGATTTCATAGAGTAACGCTTAGGGCAACCGTTTCAACCAACAACAACAGGAAATCAATGAAGTCCAAGTCCTATTCACTCCCTACTGAACCCGAAGGCATGGTCGCGACGCTGCTTAAGCGATTTAACTCCGGCAAGGTCAGCGCGATGATGAGCTTGTACGCCCCGGAGGCCGTGTTCATCGCGAAAGACGGGCGAACCGTCACTGATCACACCGAGATCGCTGCCCAACTCGAGCGCGATCTCAAGCTCGGCTTGCCGCTGGAGGCCAAGGCGCGCCATGTGTTCGTTGCTGACGATATCGCCCAGATCGTGCTGGACTGGTCAATTGATGGCACAGGTCCCGACGGCAAGCACGTGCACCTTGGAGGCTCGGCAAGCGATATCCTGCGCCGCGGCGCGGATGGACTCTGGCGGCACCTAATCGACAATAATCAAGGGACGGCAGTGCGACGGCCCGCCTGACATATGTGCGCCACGGCATGCAAATTCCGGAACGCTTAGATCGGGACGCTCGCTCCCCGACGCAAATGGCATCGTCAAGTGCTCCGCGCACCAGCGCGATTGCAAGGCCGCGCTAAGCACCTGCGGTCGCGTCAGACCGTGAACTCCTCCTGCCGGGCCAGCTCGTTCCAGAACTCGGCGATCGCTTCGACCAGCGTCCGAAAATCCTGCTCGGTCGCGAAATACTCGTCTTCGTGCTTGGCGGCATTGATCAGGAGGCGTTGAGAATCGATCTTGCTGAAGACTGCCTCGGAAACCGACGCGCCAAATAGCATCAACTGCGCACGCACGCGATCGACATGCGAGCCCGCACCGCCGGGAACTCCGGATCTTTGCTTTCCAGTTGGGCAACGGGCTGCCATTGCGCGCGTGTTGGCCTTCGAAGTAGCCCTTCGTGGCCTTCTCCCACTCGTGATATTCGCGCGGCCAGGCACCCTGGATCAGAGAACTCGGTGACCCAACTCTCCATCGGAGCCTCCAGCTCCGCCATCACGGGATCGCCGGCAAAACTTTTCCGCGCTCGAGCAGCGTGCTCGCCGATGACCTGGATCGCATGTTCGATAGCGGTTTCCCTGTGACCAGCTTGGATGAAAAAGTATCCCGCAGTGCCAACGACGGTAGGATAACGGGGACGCTTAAGCTTCATACAAGGCTCCTCTGAGCAACGGATTGCCTGCGTACGAAAGCAAGACGAACGGCGAACATGCTGGCGAGGTCCGTGTTGCATCCGTGTTGCATGGAGCAGACGTCACCCCACGTAACCCCTTGTAATCCCACGTACCATACGGAGCATACGGAATCGGCTCCGAGACGCCGAATCGGCGCGGGGAACGGAGTGCGTACATCGGGGAAAGGCCCGTATTTATTGGGCTTCTTGCATTGGCGCGAGTGGCGATCCCGGCATGACTCGAACATGCGACCTACGGTTTAGGAAACCGTCGCTCTATCCGGCTGAGCTACGGGACCGAAGCTCCCGCCGCGGAAGCGGGAGCCTGGAATCTCCATACCAGAGCGGCCGCCGGATCGCCAGCCTCTGGATCGGCCCTGCCCCGTCATCGGAACCGGTCGGGGCCGGTAACGCCGCGCTACGGATAGGCCGGCTGGCGTCAATGAGATAGCAGCCAGAGAATCAGTCCGTGCGTGATGAGGAGCGGCGGCACCGGGGTGGTCGGCAGAAATACGCGGCTCCCAGCGCGGCCGGCGTAATCGCGATCCCGCGGATCGCGCCCTGGTAAACGGCGTCACAGAGATCGGCAAAGCTCCAGATATTGAACAGCTACACCAGCGGAATGGCTGCGTGGCCACCAGACGCCAAATGCCGCGCTATTCGCAATATTGCTTGCCGATGAACGTGAAGCACCTCGCGGAGCTTTCCGTTACAGGATGAATCCTGGGCAACATGACATGGCGAAGGGTCAGCCAGGTCGTTCGGTTTCCACGGCGACACGATGGGCGCAAGCATGCCGCGCGGCAACGCCGGAGCAATGCAGGTATCGGTCACCTTTGACAGTGGCTTTCAGAGCTGCAGCGCCCGCGTGATATCGGCAAGAGCGGGCGGGGCCGGGTTCACCCGCGTGAAAAGCATGGTGACCGGCGGCGAGGTGGATCTGTATGCGATCAAAACCAGCGGCGAGAGCTGTCGCGTGCAAAACGGCAATGTCTTCGGCAACTGACCCGAAGGACAATGAATGACAATTCAGGCGTTGGATTTTTCTGAATCTTTTTTAACGGCCGAAATTGACTGGATTTCAGATAGCGCGCAGCGATTTTAATCCAGAACAGAACTAACAGCGCACCTCGTCGCTTGGTCGGGCTCCCGACATTGCGCAACAAATCGTCACCGCGCCCCAGTGAATTTTTTTCAATGCGCGCTAACCGATGACAAATGTGTCTTCCCCATGGCATGAGAAAATTTAAATCGGGGAAAAAACGCGATTTCCACGGGGTGACAAGCCGGCCAATAATGGCGACAATCTGCGAAATCCATGTCGTGCAAATTTCGCGCCCTGAGGAACCTGTTCGTGATCGCATCACGTACCTCCGCATTGCTGTTAGCCGCGATCGCCGGTGGCGTCGTGCTGCAACCGTCACGCGCGCACGCGCAGTGGTGGGGTTCGCGTGCGCCGGCGGATTTCGAGGAATGCGCCGATGGCGCCGAAAAAGCGGCGACCAAGGAAGCCAGGACCGCTGCATTGGCGAAATGCAACGCGAAATTTGCCGGACGGCGCAAACCCGGCGGCGGCTATACTTACTTCGATTTCATGCAGAATTGGAACTTCGATATTGCGGGCCCTAATCCGACGCCGGAAGAGCAGAAACAGATCGACGAACAATACACCGTCTATCTCGACAATCAGCGGCGCAGCACCATCGCGGCGGCATTTGCGGCCAGGCAGCAGCAGTTGGAGCAGTCTTCCCTGACGCCGTCCTCGCTGAAGCAGGCATCGCTGAAGCAGACTTCTCCGAAGAACGAAAACGAAAAGGCGCCGCCGGCGACAGGCAGCATCGGCAAGCACCAGGCCTCGGCTCGTGACGTCAGGCATTCGAAGGGCACAAGGGGCGCCGACTTAAGCACCACCGATTGCACGCAGCATTCGTTCTCCTGCGATTGGCCGCGACTTTCCGAACGCATCAACGATCTGAAGAAAGCGCTGTTCGGCTCGACGTCGAACAAGGACAAGCGGGGTTAAGGCCTGGTCCAGGGCTGCTGGATTCAGGACCCACTAACCCAAACTTCCACTTCGATGACTTCATCCTTCGAGACGCATCGCGGAGCCTGTCATCGGGCGCGCATTCGCGCGACCCGTTGGCGATGCTGCTCCCGAGTGAGCGCGGATGCGCTCATCCGGGATCAGGTCCCCAATCCCTCGTGGCGAAGAGTACGTCCTCCCGGCTGCGCCTGCGCTGTCCGGCGCGCGTCTCCTGACGATGTTTCACATCGCCGGGCGAACCATCAGGCCACCGGCGACGCGGCAATGATCCAGGCTATTCGAGCGCACGCACGTTCCAGGTCGCGTGGCGAACGCCGGGCAAGCCGGCCAGACTGGCAACCACCGCATCGAGTTCGTCCGGTTCGATCGACAGGCTGACAAGCGTTGCGACGATTTCAGCCTCTTCTTCGGCCCGATAGACCACATCGGTATCGCGCACCGGGTAATTTGCGGCCGCGAGTTTTTCGAGCAGGAATTCCCGCACCGGGCCAACGGCGTTTATGTCCGCCGTGACCAGCACGTCATAGAGCGCCTCGGAAGATTGCTCGTTGATCGGAATACGGTCGATCGCCTTGACCAGGGGACGAAGCAAGGTGTTGCCGCCGAGCACGAACAGCGTCAGCAACGCGGCCTGCGCGATCATATCGGCGCCGGCGCAGCAACCAACCGCGGCCGAGGCCCATAATGTCGCGGCCGTGTTGAGGCCCCTGACATTCATGCCCTCCTTCATGATTGCGCCGGCGCCGAGGAAGCCAATCCCCGAAACGACATAGGAGATCACGCGGACACTGCCGTCCGGACCGGCCAGGTCGTTGGCAAGATCGACAAAGGCCGAGGCGCCGACGGCGACCAGCACGTTGGTCCGCAACCCCGCGCTGCGCTGACGGTACTGCCGTTCAGCCCCGATCACGGTGCCCAGCACGAAGGCCGTCAGCAGGCTGACAATCGTGTCGAGGAAGTCATAGAGCTGAAAAGTCTGGAGGAAGCGCATGTCGATGGCAACCAAAGCGCGATGGATCGCCTTTGGTTACCATCGGTTCAAGACAGTCTCAATTCGTAATGTAGGCGACCTGAAGCGCCTGATTGAACAATGGCGGTCAGGGCCGTGGTGACATCCGCGGGCCGTATTGGCCGTGAGTGCGATCCGCCCAACGAGGCGGAGTAACAAACTAGGGCGGATAGGGTTCGTTTCTGAACGCCGCCGTAGCCGACAGCAGTCGGTAATTGCCGTTCAAATTGGTGATGTTGTAGCCAAGCCCGGTAACGATTTGCGGCCATTGATAGAACAGGCGAACGACGACGATGTCGCCGGGCCCCCCGGGATTGTACTGCATATTGTTGACAAACGCTCCGCCGCTGATCTGGCTGTTGATGACCACGTTTTGGAACGACGAATAGCTCTCTACGTCGACGTAAATATTGTTGCAATTGAACAACGCCACGACCTGGTTGCAGATATACGTATGGAATGCAGCCTGGGTATCACCGGCGTTTTGCGCCTGACCGGTCATGATGATCCGCGCGCCATCCTGCGTGATGGTTTGCAGATATTGACCGGCAAAGAACATGATGCCGGTCTCGAGAATCGCGAACAGCAGCGCGATAAACGCCGGCGCAACCAGAGCGAATTCGACGGCAGCCGATCCCTTCCGGTTACGGCCAAACCGCCGGAACAGGTTTCTAGCTGAGATCGAAACAGCACGCGAAGACATAGGCATCCCAACAGACAAGAGATCCAGCGCGGCACTATCTCCAAAATGATTGTAGAAATGTTTAGCGGCTGCTCCGCTGCAAAGCCCTGTGATTAACGGTGCGTTAATACTTCCGGGGCCGAAGAAGCTGTCGGAGAGCGCAGCATTCTGTCGAAGTAGTTTTTAAACCGGATAGGATCGCTTTTCAGCGATCGCAGTAAATCCCGGTTAATCGCCGGACAATAGGATTTCTCCGGCTTCGACCAAGCTTGCAGGGTGCGATCGATGCCGCGAGCGTCGGATCGATGGCCAAAGCAGTCGCCGGGTCGCCGCCGGTTTATGTTAAAATTTCAACAGGGCTGATTGATTCGCCCGAACTAATCGAGATTAGTCCGCGTAACAGGGATCATTCGACGATGCTAAAGCGCCGATATGCAACTCGTTTGGCCAAACTGATCTCGCACTTCGGGCGCAGCAACAACGCTAACGTCGCAGTCATTTTTGCCCTTGCCTGCATTCCCATTCTCACCGCGGTCGGCTGTGCCGTCGATTATTCGCTCGCGGTCAGGATGAGATCAAAGATGCAGGCCGCGGCGGACGCAGCCAGCGTTGGCTCGATAGGCCAGAGTTCTCCAGGTTACGCGGCGGCACAATTGATGACCGGCAATGGCTCGATTGCCGCTGGCGTTACCGATGCGACCAATATCTTCATGGGCAACCTGTGCGGACCGCGACCTGGCGGCTGTAGCAACGTGACCGGCTACTCCAATCTGACGGTTACGCCCACCGTTACAAAAAGCGGCTCGACGCTGACGTCGGTTGTCACGTTCACCGCCCAGGTGCCGACCACCTTTCTGAAAGTGATCGGATTCCAGACCCTGCCGATTTCCAGCACCTCGTCATCGAGCGCCGCGATGTCGACGTATCTTGATTTCTATCTGATGCTGGATGTTTCGGGATCGATGGGGTTGCCGTCGACCTCCGGCCCAAATAGCGAAATGACGCGTCTCTCCGCGATCAACCCGGACAATAAAGTGCAATATCCAACCGGCTGTACGCTGGCCTGCCATTTTGCGCCGCAGGGCAGCGCGTGCGTCGATGATTCCAAGGTCACTCCCCCTACCAATTACCCTGCCAATCCTCCAACCACGACGACCGCGTACACCCAGCAATACAGTACGAACAGTTATTGCATGGGCTATGTGTATTCGCGCCTCAGTCAATCTGCGCTCACTACCATGATCAACAGTGCGACGAATACCAAAACGTATGGGAAAAAGCAGGTTCCTGGCTTGCCGGATGCGATGCTTCCCAACTTGAATACGTCGCTTGATGGCTCGACGCCGAATTCGCTGATTGCCGGCAACTCTGCGAGCCTGCCGTACAGCCTGACGCCGGTTACATCCTGCCCCACCCCCGGCACCGACGCCTGCATCCAGTTGCGCCTCGACGCTGTCGGCTATGCCGTCACTCACCTGATCACACAAGCCCAAGCTACCGAAGCGCAAACCAACGTCCCCGACCAGTTCCGGATCGGCCTCTACCCATTCATTGAGAAACTCTATCCCTATTTCCCCCTGACCAGCAGCATTGCCACCACCAGTCCGATCAACACCGCGGCCGCAAACCTCGCCACGCTGCTCGATACCAATACAGATGGAAATCTGGGCTCCGGCGGTACGCATATCGACGTCGCGCTTAATTCGATGAATACGACCATCACCACCGTCGGCAACGGCAGCGCCTCCACCAACACGCAGCCTTTCGTTTTCCTCGTCACCGACGGCGCACAAGATCCGCAAACCAAAGGCGTTCCCAACGGCGGCTGGTCCGGAAGCAACCACGCCACCGTGCTAAGCGACGCTGCTCAGGTCACCTTCCCCAACGCCTGCCAGACGCTCAAGAGCCGCGGCATCATCATTGGCGTGCTGTATATTCCCTATCAGCCCATCTCGCCTGTGAATGCGAGCTTCGCTGGTGATGAAGACGACGCGGCCAACAACAACATCCCGAATATTTCACCCAGCCTTTCGACCTGCGCGTCGCCGAATTTCTTTTTTACCGCCAGCACGCCGGCAGACATCGACGCGGCCCTCCAAAAAATGTTCAAGCAGTCGCTGGTGACCGCGCATATCACGAACTAGAGCCTTATCGGTTCTGATTGAATCAGAACCGGGCTCTAATCTTTTGTTTTGACGCGTTTTCTTCACGCGAACCGGTGTCCACTTCGCTCGAAAACGCTCTAAATTTCGGCGTCGGGTGGTCTCCAGGGATTTTGCCGGCGCCCTGGTTGGCAACAGTTAACAAAGGCTTTTCCGGGGCCGGTAAATCCGGGCCATCCTCAGCCGTCGCGTGAAATCGATTGTTAAGGCCCAGACGGTAGTTTGCGCCATTACGGCACCCATCGGCTGAGAACGTTGATGACGATCACACCGGCATGGCTGCGAGCATGCGCCTCGGCTCCAGCTCTACTAAAAAACACCAGCGGGTTAGCGGCGGTCGAGTTCGCCATGATCCTGCCGATCATGCTCGTGCTGTTTTTTGGAACCGTCGAGATGTCGAACGGTGTAGCCGTCTATCGCAACGTCACCCTGATGGCCCATACCCTGTCTGACCTGACGTCTCAATCGATATCGGTTGGGTCGACGACGGACCTGCCCAACTTTTTCGCGGCAAGCACCGGCGTCATGACGCCATATTCGGCAGCGTCAATCTCGCAGACGATCACCGAGATCTGGGTCAATCCCAGCGGGCAAGCGCGCGTGCAGTGGAGCAACGGGTCGGCGCCGCTGACTCCCGCAACCACCTTCTCCAACCTTCCGGCCAATCTTGCCGTCCCCAACAGCTATGTGATTTTCAGCCAGGTCAGCTACCTCTACAAACCGGCGGTCGGCTATGTCATGTCCAATGCCGGCGTCACCCTGAGCGACTTCGCCTATACCCGCCCCCGGCAGTCGACTTGTGTCCTGCTCGACCCGCCGATGCCGCTGTCGACGCCACCGCCGGCCTGTCCGACCCTCTGACGCAACTCTTTTGCCTGAGTGACCGGCAATCAGGCCGCGTTTGGTCATCTTGCTACAGGGCGCTGCCCGTGGCGACGTCCCGAATCCCTGCATTTGTAATGCGGCCGAGGATCAATACTTCACAAGGTCCGAACGGATCTGGTCCGGGTCAGCTTCGGCGAGCCTTTTGGTGAGCCTTTTGACGACTTCTTGGCCCGCGGCCTCGGCGCGCTTGATCAGCGCCACGATACGGCGCGACAGCGGTACCGATAGCCCCCGTCGCTCGGCGATTTCAACGATGACGCCTTGCAGATAATCGATCTCGGTGCGCCGGCCACGCTGCAGGTCTTCCCACATCGACGAGCGCGCCTCGGGATCAATCTTCATGATCCGCCCCAGCAGCTGGCGAATACCGCGTCGGGCAGCCGCAGCAGATGCGGCAGCCAGTCCATCGGAAGCGGCGTCGGCGACACCGGCCGGATGCCCTCCGCCTTGAGCACCATCAGTCCTTCGGCGATCTGGTCGGCGAACAGCCGGCGCCAGTCGCGTTGCGCGAGTTGCTGGCGCAGCGGCAGATCGGCCAGGGCGTTGAGCGCATTGTTGAGATTGACGAGCAACTTGCCCCATTGCACGCCGGCGATGTCGGCGGTCGCGCGCATTCTCAACCCGGGCACCGAAAGCCGCTCCGCGGTGCCTGCGTCGTCCCGCTCGATAACAATGTCGCCCGATGTGGCGCGATGAAATCGCCCCGCACCGGAAGCGACCACGTTGAACGGCACCATGCCCGCCAGCACGCGCCGTCCGGGCAATCGCTCACGCAGCACCGACGTGTTACCGATACCGTTCTGCAAACTGACGACGATGGCATCGCAAGCAGCATGCCGCGCGATCGCCTCGGCGATCTCGGCGGTGTCAGCGCTTTTCACGGTGACCAGCACTACGCCGGCATCGGCAAAGATTTTGGGATCTTCCGACAGCGTCAACCGGCTCGGCGCGATGTCGCGTTCAAAACCCTCGAAACTGGTCAGTTTCAGCCCATGGTCCCGAATTTCCTGGATCACGCGTGGACGCGCCAGCAATGCCACGCGCGCTCCGGCGTCCGCCAGCATGCCGCCGACAAAACAGCCGATGCTGCCGGCTCCGGCCACCCCGATCGGCCTGTCCAAGATCATCCTGCATCCCCATCTCTGACCGGGATTCGATAGCAGACTTTGACGACCGGCGCTGGTCGACGGGGAGCGCGCCGCGACCCTTCCGTCGCCTTGTAACCGTCATAACGCGCCGGTATGTTTCAAAAGGTTGGGCAGGCACGCGGAGGAGATGACGATGGGCTTACTCGATATACTCAACGGCATGCAGAACGGCCCGCGCGGGTCCAGCAATCCGACCCCGCAAGCCGGCGGCGGAATGTCGCCGATGACGATGGCGATCCTGGCCCTGCTGGCCTACAAGGCGGTCAAGCATATCAGCGGCGGCCAGAGTGGCACGACGCCGGCGCCCGCCCCCTCGCCCGCTGGCGGCGGAACGGGTGGAAGTCTTGGTGGAGGAAGTCTTGGTGGCGGTGGCGGTCTTGGCGATCTCCTCAAGGGGGGGCTGGGCGGCCTGCTCGCGGGCGGCGCCGCTGGCAGCGTGATCAGCGGCGGGCTCGGCGACCTGCTCAAGCAATTCCAGCAGAGCGGCCATGGCGACACCGCCAATTCCTGGGTGGGCCCCGGCCCCAACAAGCAGATCGCGCCCGGCGATCTCGCCAATGCGCTCGGCGCCGATCAGATCAACAGTCTGATGTCGCAAAGCGGCCTGTCGCGCGACGAACTGCTCAACGGCCTCAGCCAGCATCTGCCCGGCGTGATCGACCATTTGACGCCGAACGGACGGCTGCCGACCGGAGACGAAGTATCGGAGCGCCTCTGAGAGACTACTGACCGGCGAGAGGCCGGTCGGCCTCAGGTATTTTAAGACTCTGTATTTTGAGAAAGAGGACGACAATCATGAGCGGCATTCTCTGGATCATCATCGTCGGCTTCATCGCCGGTATCATTGCGCGGCTGTTGTCGCCGGGCCCGAACAATCCCAGCGGATTCATCCTGACCACCGTGCTTGGCATCGTCGGTGCCTTTCTCGCGACCGCGATCGGGCAGGCGATCGGCCATTACGGCCCCAATCAGGGCGCCGGCTTCATCACCGCGACCATCGGCGCGCTGGTGGTGCTGTTCATCTGGAACAGGCTGGTAGCGAGCGGGGTCATTTCCGACACGGGCCGCAAGTAGACCAGCTTATTTCGAAGTCGTCATGCCCGGGCTTGTCCCGGGCATCCACGCTTCGCATCCACGTGTAAGCGGAAGCGACGCCGTCCTTGAAAGGCCTACGCCCGGCCGTGACGGCGACGAAATGTTCAACCCTGCTCTCACGCAATCAGATGCGCGCCCGCATCCATCCGGACGATCTCGCCGGTCATGTTGCTGGATTGCGACGTGGCGAGGAAACACACGAGAGCCGCGACGTCCTCCGCGGTTGAAGCGCGCTTCAGTGGCACTTTGGCGATCACGGAATCGCGGACCTTGGCAGCGCCATCAACGCCGCGGCCTTTGGTGAACCAGGGCGTGTCGATATAGCCGGGACAGACCGTGTTGATACGGATCAATGGCGCCAACGCCCGCGCCAGCGAAAGCGTCATGGTGTTGAGGGCGCCCTTGCTCGCGGCGTAGGCGACCGAAGAGCCGACGCCGCTGATGCCCGCGACCGACGATACGTTGACGACCGTGGAGGCACGGCCCGATGCCTTCGCGCCTGCTTCCAGCAGCGAGCGCGCGGCCCGCACCATCTGGAAGGGCCCGATCGTATTCACGCCGAAGATGCGTTGAAAATCCTCGGCCGACAGGCCATCCATATTGTCGTGCGGCACGTGCTTGGTGGTGCCGGCATTGTTGATCAGCACATCGAGACGGCCCCAGGGCGCGGCGGCCGCGGCGATCGTGCGGCAATCCTCATCGCGCGACACGTCGCCCTGAACGACGACCACTTCACCACCCATGCTGCGGCACAGATCGGCGGTCTCTTCGGCCTCCTTCTGGCTGGAGGCATAATTGACCACGATGCGCGCCCCGTCTTTGGCCAGAATGGCTGCGGTCGCCGCACCCAGACCGGACGCAGACCCCGTTACGATCACGCACAAACCATCCTTCGACATCAGCATTTCCTATAATCCGCCTTTGAGCTTTTCAACGCACCGGCGATCTACCATATCGCGCCGGCAAATGCCTGCAAATCCGCGAAACTCCGCTATGCGGAATTAATCCTGGCATAACAACGGCTTCATGCTGCCCTTGCAGGCGGCCCCGCGGACATCGCCGCTTGTCATGGCTGTCGCTTTTCCTCATCATGCGCGCCAAGAAAATCCGCACCCGAAGCCCGGCGAAATCGCCGCGCCGAAATGTGCCGGCCGAAAACGAGGAACGCTTTGGCGGAAGTTGAGAATATCGTCGTCGAGACCGCGGAAAAGATTTTTGCCGATCTCGCCGACGCGCAAACCATCAACAGCGACAAGAATGGCGGCTGGAAAGCGCCGCTCTGGCAGGCCCTGACCGAGGCCGGACTACCATTGTCGTGGGTGCCTGAGGAATGCGGCGGTTCCGGTGCCAGCCTCGCCGAAGGTTTCAGCGTGCTGGGCGCCGCTGGCCGTTTCGCACTCGCCGTACCGCTCGCCGAAACCATGCTGGCGGGATGGCTATTGGCGCAGGCGAACATCACCTCGCCCGAAGGCGCCATGACGGTGGCTCCGGCCGGCCCAAAAGATCGCATCACACTTGGCGCTGACGGCACGCTGGCCGGACGCGCGCGCGGCGTTCCCTTCGCCAGGGAAGCCAAACATATCGCGGTGCTGGCGAGCGGCTCCGGCGGTCTTTCGATCGCGCTGGTCGAAGCTCACGTCTGCCGGATCGAGGCCGGTCTCAATCTCGGCGGCGACGGCAGCGATACCGTGACGTTCAACAATGTGCGGCCGGTCGCGATCAAGCCGGCGCCGAACGGCTTCGATCACACCACCCTGATGCTGATGGGCGGTGCCGCCCGCAGCCTGCAGATTGCGGGCGCGCTGGAATCGATGCTCGACATCAGCGTGCGCTACGCAGGCGAGCGCGTCGCGTTCGAGAAGAAGATTTCGAAATTCCAGGCAGTGCAGCACAATCTGGCGAAACTCGCCGGCGAGTCGGCCGCCGCACTTGCCGCCGCGACCTCGGCGGCGGATACCATCGCCAACGCCAAAACTTTCGATGATGCGGTGTTCCTCGAAGCGGCCGCCGCAAAGATCCGCTGTTCGGAAGCCGCCGAAAAGGGCAGCGCGATTGCCCACCAGGTGCATGGCGCGATCGGCTTCACCGTCGAGCACATCCTGCATCGCTATAGCCTGCGCGCGCTGGCCTGGCGCGATGATTTCGGCTCCGAAAGCTATTGGGCCGTGGAACTCGGCAACATGGTCGCCGCGCGCGGTGCCGACGAATTATGGCCGCTGGTGGCATCGCGCTGACCTTCACGAAATTCGCCTGCACGAAAGCCGGAACTAAAACATGACCGCAGCCCTTCGTTTCGATCCGATCCGCCTGCCGCCCGAATGCGAGAAGCTGCGCAAGGAGGTGCGCGCTTTCCTCGCCGACGAGATCGCCGCGGGCACGTTCGATCCGCACAAACCCAATCGCGAAGACAGCGACGCGCCGGAATTTTCCCGCCGGGTCGGTGCACGCGGCTGGCTCGGCATGACCTGGCCGAAGAAATATGGCGGTCACGAGCGCACCTTCCTCGAACGCTATGTGGTGACCGAAGAAATGCGCGTCGCCAACGCGCCGACCCGGCGCTTCTTCGTCGCCGACCGCCAGAGCGGCCCGGTACTTTTGAAATACGCGCCCGAGCACATCAAGATGGATATCCTGCCACGGATCTGCCGTGGCGAAGTCTGTTTCGCGATCGGCATGAGCGAGCCGAATTCCGGCTCCGACCTGTTCGCGGCCAACACCAAGGCAACCAAGACCGACGGCGGCTGGCTGATCAACGGCACCAAGATATG
Source organism: uncultured Alphaproteobacteria bacterium (assembly GCA_963811915.1). Classification (GTDB taxonomy): domain Bacteria; phylum Pseudomonadota; class Alphaproteobacteria; order Rhizobiales; family Xanthobacteraceae; genus Bradyrhizobium. The sequence continues at coordinate 237,310 of CAWETC010000006.1, read as the reverse complement.
GACCTCGTCGGCGCACATCGCCGACTACATGATCGCGATCTTCCGCACCTCGCCGTCCACCAAGGAGAACCGCCGTCACGGCCTGACGCAATTCCTGGTCGACATGAAGACGCCGGGCATCAAGGTCAATCCGATCGGCCAGATCACCGGGCAGTTCGAATTCAACGAGGTGGTGTTCACCGACGCCTTCATGCCGGACGATCACGTGCTGGGTGAGATCGACGGCGCCTGGAAGCAGGCCACCAGCGAACTCGCCTATGAGCGCTCCGGCCCGGAACGGTTTCTGGAAACCTATTACGTGCTGACCGAACTGGTTCGCGCGGTCGGCAAAGACCCGGATACCCGCAGCGCCGAAGGCATCGGGCGCCTGGTAGCGCAACTCCATACCATGCGGCGGATGTCGGTATCGGTCGCGGGTATGCTGCAGGCCGGCAAGGAGCCGGTGGTGGAAGCCTCGATCGTCAAGGACATTGGCACGGTCTGGGAGCAGCAATTGCCGCACCGGGTGCGCGATCTTGCCGCCTTCGTCGATCCCGACGCATCGAACCACGCGACGCTGGAGGAGCAATTGGCATTCGCCATCAAGACCGCGCCCAAGCTGACGATCCAGGGCGGCACCACCGAGGTGCTGCGGGGCATCATCGCGCGCGGACTGGGACTGCGCTAGGCGCCAACGCAATCAATTCAGTCGAGGACCATCATGACAAAATTCACGGACATCGGCGTCGAGAAGACCGGCCACGTCACCACGATCGAGATCCAGCGGCCGCCGCTGAATTTCTTCGACATCTCGCTGATCAACCAGATCGCGGATGCGCTGACCGATATCGACAACGATCCGGAAGCGCGCGCGGTGGTGCTGGCGGCGCAAGGCAAGGCGTTCTGCGCCGGCGCCAATTTCAACGATCCGGCGCGGCAGGAGCAGGAGGCGCGCGAAAAATCCGATCCCGCCTCGGGTCTAGGCCAGATCAGCCATCTGTATATTCAGGCCGTGCGCATCTTCCGCAACAAGAAGCCGATCGTCGCCGCCGTCCACGGCGCCGCCATCGGCGGCGGGCTGGGGCTTGCGGTATCAGCGGATTTCCGCGTCACCTGCCCGGAGGCGCGTTTCGCCGCCAATTTCACCAAACTCGGATTTCATCCCGGCTTCGGGCTGACGGTGACGCTTCCTGAACTGGTCGGCAAGAACAACGCCGAGCTGATTTTCTATACCAGCCGCCGCATCACCGGCGAGGACGCCACTCGAATGGGCCTCGCCAATATGTGCGTTCCGCAGGATCAGGTCCGCTCTGCCGCTATGAAACTTGCGCAGGAGATCGCGGAATGCTCGCCGCTCGGCCTGCTCTCGACCCGCGCCACCATGCGCGCCGGCCTCGCCGACCGCGTCTTGGCCGCTACCAATCACGAACTCGCCGAACAAACCCGGCTGCGCGCGACCGAGGATTTCAAGGAAGGCGTCAAAGCCACCACCGAGCGCCGCGCCGCGAATTTCAAGGGGCGGTGAGTTTCTGAAAAAAGGGATGCGAATTTTTTGAAGGTGTCGTCCCGGCCAAGCGAAGCGCGAGCCGGGATCCATACGCCGTGCCGTCGCGTTTGACACGCGATGTTAGACACCGTCCTTCATCACCACGGCCTGTGGTTGTGGGTCCCGGCGTTCGCCGAGACAACTCGTTGAGAGAGCCACTTCACTCCACCAGATGAACCGTAACGCCCCCAAGCCAGAACGAGTCGCCTGACACCGCGCAGCCCTGCTTCCTCGCGGCATCACGCACCGCCGCGATATTGCTGACGCGAAACTGCAGACCGCTCATGATCTCGCTTTCGCCCTCGACAAAACGGAAGCTGCAATTGGGAAGTTTCAATTCGGGTTCGCCGTTTTCACTTTCCGTAACGGATATCCCGATGATTCTACCCCAGTGCACGGCCAGCGCCTGCGGCTGCGGGCTGGCCATCTCCACACCGATCAGGGCCTCTGTCACATCCTTGCGGATCGATCGCTGCCAGTTTGGCCCGGCCGGCGGATAGGGACCGAGGACATCGTCGCTGCCGTCGGTGTGATTGAATTCGATGAACGCCGCGCGGCAATCGCGCGGATGCAGTTGCACGCCATGATAGGGCGCGTGATCGATGACGTTGGCGGTCCGCACGCCGATATTCGCAGCGTGCCGGCCGCGCGCATCTGGATCATCGCAGCCAAAAATTGCCATGTAGCCGCCGCGGCCGCCGGTCTTGTCGAGAAAGCGCCCCGCCGCGGTGCCGGGCCGCGTCGGCGCCACGACTTCCAGCAAAATCGTATCGACCGGCAGCAGCGCGTTTTCCAGGCCATATTTGGCGACGTTACCGTCGCGGTAGCAGACGTCGAGACCCATGATCTTAGCAATATCAGCGATCACGGGCTCAAGCTGCGGCGCCACCAGGCAGATCTGCCGCAGCCTGATATAGCCGGCCATCCGCTTCAATGTCCCTGGAATACCGGCTTGCGCTTTTCGACGAAGGCCTTGGCGGCTTCCTTGTGGTCGGCGGTTTCGCCGGCGCGGGTGTGATGGATCGCCTCGGCGTCGAAACAGGCTTCCAGCGACAGCTGCTCGGCGTTGTTGATGTTGCGCTTGATGTAACCCAGCGTCACCGACGGTCCCTGCGCCAACGACATCGCCAGCTCATGCGCCGCGGCTTCGACCTCGGCGTCGGGCACCACGCGCGTCACCATGCCGAGCGCCAGCGCTTCTTGCGCCGTCAGCACCGGCGACAGCAGATAGAGCTCGCGCGCCTTGGCGCTGCCGAGCAGATGGGTCAGGAAATAAGTGCCGCCATAGTCGCCGGACAGGCCGACCTTGGCGAAAGCCGTCGTGATCTTGACCGATGCCGAGGCGACGCGAAGGTCGCAGGCCAGCGCGATCGAAAGCCCGGCCCCGGCGGCCGCGCCGTCGACCTGCGCCACCACCGGTTTCTGCATCTGGTGCAGAATGCGCGACACTTCCATGCCGCGCCGCAGATTGGTCATCTTGGCTTCGAACGGCAGCGGCGCCCGCCCCTCCGCCATCGACTTGACGTCGCCGCCGACACAGAACGTTCCGCCCGCCCCCTTGAGCAGCACCGCGCGAACCTCATGATCTTCCGCTGCCCGCCGCGCCGCCGCCACCAAGCCTAGCGTCATCTCCGGATTGAGCGCGTTGCGCCGGTCGGGACGGTTCATGGTGATGGTGAGCAGGCCGGATTTGAGTTTTTGCAGGACGATGTCGTTTGCGCTCATTGGATTGCCGCTTTCGTTGTTATTGGTTGTCGTTGTCCCTGCGAACGCAGGACCCATAATCCCGGACGTCAATTGTTGCCGAGCTTTCTCACTCCGTCCGAAACGATAGGCCTCGGCGTATCGGTCCCCGCGTTCGCGGGAACGACGAGGCAAAGCCGATTCGCCAAGCGCGTCACTTCTTCACCAACGGACAGCGCGACAGTTCGAGCGACTGGAAGGCCTCGTTGCCGGGGACCGTCGCGAGCAGCTTGTAATCATCCCAGCGGCCCTTGGATTCCGAGGGCTTCTTGACCTCGAACAGATACATGTCGTGCACCATGCGGCCATCTTCGCGAATCCGGCCGTTCTTGGCGAACATGTCGTTGATCGGGGTGTCCTTCATGATCTTCATGACCGGCGCGGCATCGGTGGTCCCGGCCGCCTTCACCGCCTGGAGATAATGCAGCACCGACGAATAGACGCCGGCCTGCGCCGAGGTCGGCGGCCGCTTCATTCGCTCCGCGAAGCGCTTGGAAAAAGCGCGCGTGTCGTCGTTGAGGTCCCAGTAGAACGCTTCGGCAAGCAACAGTCCCTGCGCGGTCTCGAGACCGACGCTGTCGATATCGGTGACGAAGGCGAGCAGCGGCGACATCTTCTGGCCGCCCTTCATCAGCCCGAATTCGGCCGCCTGCTTGATCGCATTGATGGTATCGCCGCCGGCATTGGCCAACCCGATCACCTTGGCCTTGGAGGCCTGCGCCTGCAGCAGATAGGAGGAGAAATCCGATGTGTTGAGCGGGTGGCGGACACTGCCCAGCACCTTGCCGCCGGACTTCAGCACCACATTGGTGGTGTCCTTTTCCAGGTCCTGCCCAAAGGCATAGTCCGCGGTGAGAAAGAACCAGGTATCAAGGCCCTGCTTGACGGCGGCCAACCCCGTGACATTGGCCTGCGCGAAGGTGTCGAAAACATAATGCACGGTATAGGGGCCGCAGGCTTCGTTACTGAGCCGGATCGATCCGGGCCCGGAGAACATGATGATCTTGTTGCGCGCCTTGGCGATCTCGCCGGCCGCCAGCGCGGTGGCCGAAGCGGCGACGTCGTAGATCATCTCGACGCCCTGATTGTCGAACATGTCGCGGGCGATGTTGGCGGCAAGATCGGCCTTGTTGAGATGATCGGCGGCGATGATCTCGATCTTGCGGCCCAGCACCTCGCCGCCAAAATCTTCCGCCGCCATTTTGGCGGCCGTCTCGGACCCGACCCCGGTGATGTCGGCGTAGAGCCCGGACATATCGAGGATGCCGCCGAGCTTGAGCGGAGGCTTGCTCTGCGCCATCGCCGCCGGAGCGGCAACCGCGAGCACAGCGGCGAGAACGCCGGTTAGAACCCGTTGCATCGAAGCCTCCCTGTCGGCAGGCCGCATTGCCGCGCGGCCGCCATTCTTGTGTCTCTTGGCTCTTGTATTCTCTTGCCGCAATCATGCCGCAAGCGCCGGACAGCGGCAAGCCGCGCCAAGCCATGCCCGAGCCACAGTTTTTCCGCTAAGCGGAATGGACAGTTTATGTGAACATGGCGCCATGCGCATGACCGTCGCCACCAAATTTCAACGCACACACCGGGCAACGATCGCGCTCTGCGCCAGTGTGTTCATGATCATATTCGTGGCCGCTTCCGGTCCCGCTGACGCCGCGGGATGCGCCTTCGAAGCGCAGGGCGACGGGCATGTCGCCGGGGTGATCGATGCGCGCACCTTTCGCCTTGCGGATGGCCGCGAGATCCGTCTCGCCGGCCTCGAGCCCGTCGTTTCGGAGAACAACGCAACAACGAATCGCGCATCGGCACTGACCGCGATCCTGACCGGGCGCGACGTGACCTTGCGCGCAGATGACGACACGCCCGATCGCTATGGCCGCGAGACCGCCTTCGTGTTTCTGGTTTCTTCCAAAACGCCGCCCTCCGTAACGCTGCCTGCCGAAGCTCCACCCGCCGAAACCCTGGTGCAGGGTGAATTGCTGGCGCAGGGCGAGGCGCTGGTCTCGGCCATGGTGACCGACAAGGCGTGCGCCGCAGTCCTGATGGCGGCCGAGGCGACCGCGCGCGAGGCCAAACGTGGCATCTGGGCCGACCCCGCCGCCATAAAAAACGCGGAAAGTCCGGGCGATATTTTGGCCGGGATTGGGCGGTTTACGGTAGTCGAGGGCAAGGTCCTGTCCGTCCGGCAGGCTGGCGCGACGACTTACCTGAATTTCGGACGAAACTGGACACAGGACTTCGCTGTGACTATTTCAAGGCGCGTGCTACCGGCCTTCGAGGCGGCCGGTATTGCGCTTAAGTCCTTCGAAAACCGACGGATTCGTGTCCGCGGATGGGTCGAGGCAAGGGGCGGACCGCGAATTGACGTGTTCCGGGTGGGGCAAATTGAATTGCTTGGCGGAAACTGAAATTAGGGCATGATCCGGAAAATGGGAACCGGTTTCCCTCGCGGCAAGCGCATCGCGTTTGCGCGGAGATCATGCTCAAAACAAAGAGATGGGGTCTGATCTTATTCATCTGATCGGATCACGATCTGGTTCGCGGAACATTTACGAGTAGCTGAAGTGGCGGGTGGTGCGGGACGGCACGAGACATGGATGAGCCGCGGCCTTTGGGCGGCGCCGGTGGTGCTGTGCGCCGGCCTCACCCTTGCCGCCTGCGGCGACATCGGCCGGTTTCAGAGCCCAACCTCGTCGTCGACCCCGATGGCGGCCACTCCGGCCAAGCCCAACCGCGCGGTCGCGGCGGCGCAAAGCCCTGCCGCTGAACGCGAGCATGAGCGCATCCTGTCCTCCTATGGCGGCGCCTATGACGATCCCAAGCTGGAAGCGCTGATCGGCAAGACGGTCGATCGCCTGGTGGCGGCATCGGACCGTCCCGATCAGGCCTACAAGGTGACGATCCTCAATTCGGGCGCGGTGAATGCATTCGCGCTGCCGACCGGCCAGCTTTACGTCACGCGCGGCCTGATCGCGCTGGCGTGCGACACGTCGGAATTGTCCTCGGTGCTGAGCCACGAAATGGCGCATGTGCTGGCCAAGCACGCCTCGATCCGCGAGGACCAGGCACGCCAGGCCGCCGTCGTCACGCGTGTGGTCACCGAAATGGGCAGCGATCCTGATCTGACCGCGCTGGCGCTGGCCAAGACCAAACTGACGATGGCGAGCTTCTCCCGCGCCCAGGAATTCGAGGCCGACGGCATCGGCGTCGGCATCTCGGCGCGCGCGCATTTCGATCCGTTCGGCGCCGCGCGCTTCCTGACCGCGATGGAGCGCAACGCCGAACTGAAGGCAGGCAAGACGTCGGTCGATCCGCGCGCGCAGGACTTCCTGTCGTCACATCCGGCCACGCCCGAGCGCGTCGAGAACGCGCAGAACACCGCGCGGCAATACTCCTCGCCGGAGGGCGGCGAACGCGATCGCGAAACCTATCTCGCCGCGATCGACAACATCGTCTATGGCGAGGATCCGAGCGAGGGCTTCGTGCGCGGCCGGCGCTTCCTGCATCCCAAGCTCGGCTTCACCTTCACCGCCCCCGAGAACTTCACGCTCGACAACACGGCGCAGGCCGTGATCGGCGTGCGCGAGGGCGGCACGCAGGCGATGCGCTTCGACGTCGTGCGCGTGCCGGCGGAACAGACACTCGGCGACTATCTCAATTCCGGCTGGATGGAAAATGTCGACAAGGCCTCGACCGAGGATCTGACCATCGGCGGTTTTCCGGCGGCTTCCGTCACCGCCCATGGCGACCAATGGCAGTTCAAGGTCTATGCGCTTCGTTTTGGCAGCGACGTCTACCGCTTCATTTTCGCGACCAAGCAGAAGACCACCGAAAGCGACCGCAACGCCCGCGAAACCGTGAATTCCTTCCGCCGCCTGACGCTAGACGAAATTCAGTCGGCGCGGCCGCTGCGCATCAAGGTGATCAACGTGCAGCCCGGCGACACCGTGGAATTGCTGTCGCACCGCATGGCAGGGCTCGATCGCCCGGTGGATCGCTTTCGCATCCTCAACGGGCTCGACGTCCATGCCCAGGTCAAGGCGCGCGACCGCGTGAAGATCGTGGTGGATTGATCCATGTCGTCGTCGCTAGTCAGCGCTGACCGCAGGGTCTGACCCAGCATCCAGGATTTTCAGGCACTTTCCAGCCGCTTGAAAATGGCTCGCTTTTTTTGTCATGACCGGGCCTGTCCGGCCACCCACGGATCGCGCGAACGCGCCCGACGACAGGCTCCGCGCGAGCCGCGACGTGCCTTCCCGGTCCTGCGCCGGAGTGAGAGACCCCGCCGCAACAATTATCGACGGACGGTTATGGGTCTCGGCGTTCGCCCGGACGACATGCTGGTAAACGTCGCTAAAGTCACGACAACAAAAAAGCCCGGTCTTTCGACCGGGCTTTTGATGGGTGGACCAGCAAAGCAGCTTATGCCGCTTCGTCCGCGACGGCGGTATCGTCGCCATCGACATCGGCGTCGCCATCCGCTTCACCGTCGGCCTCGACTTCGGTCTCGGCCTTGGCGCCGCGGCGCGGGCTCTTGGCGAGCTGGCCTTCGATTTCCTTCACCGCCTCGGTTTCCGTCACATGCTGGACGACGGCGATTTCCCGCGACAGCCGATCCAGCGCGGCTTCATAGAGTTGCCGTTCGCTGTAGGACTGTTCGGGCTGCGATTCCGAGCGATAGAGATCGCGCACCACTTCGGCGATCGCGACGATATCTCCCGAATTGATCTTCGCTTCATATTCCTGCGCCCGGCGGGACCACATCGTGCGCTTGACGCGCGCACGGCCCTTGAGGGTTTCCAGCGCCCGCTTGACCAGCGCCGGATCGGACAGCTTGCGCATGCCGACATTGGCGACTTTCGCAGTCGGCACCCGCAGCGTCATCTTGTCCTTCATGAAATTGATCACGAAGAGCTCAAGCTTGGCGCCGGCGATTTCCTGCTCTTCGATCGCGAGGATCTGGCCGACGCCATGCGCGGGATAAACCACGAATTCGTTGGTCTTGAAGCCTTGACGCTGGGTCAGGGGCTTCTTCGGCTCCTCGACGCGCGGAGCCACCGCCACCGGCTTTGCAGCGGGCTTGGTTGCGACCGCCGCCTTGGGCGCGGTCTTGGCAGCAATCTTGGGAGGAGCAACCTTTGAAGCAGTGGTCTTCGAACCCGTCGCTTTCGCGGCAGTTTTTGCAGTCTTGTTTGGCATTTCGCTTCTTTTGTTTTTCGAGGATTTTGCAGCCGAGGCCTTGGTGACTTTTCTTGGATCCTTAAGGGAAGTCCGGGCACGGCCCTTGGTTGCACTACGCTTTACCGCAGCGACTTTTCTTGAAGGCTTGGAAACACTCTTTTTACGCGTTTTCTGTGACACAGCCTGCGCGCGGAACTGCCACGCCCCTGTTCGATGTTTTCACGGGAACCCATAGGGGCCATCAAGCGGGCTGACGGGTTCAGCTTGTTAATATCCCGCAATATAACACATTTCCCGCAAAAATCAATGATTTATGCCCCATCCGGGGCTCATTGGCGGCGATTTCGGCCACATCATGGGCATTAGGGTTAAGCCAACAGATGGCAAAAGGCGGCAACGGCCCTCGCCCTGTTAGTCAAAAAACACCACTTCCGGTCAGTCGCCGGTCCCCGGGGCTGGAGAAAAATATTTCTCGAACTTGCCTTCCACCCCCTCGAATTCCTTGGCGTCGGGCGGGGATTCCTTCTTCTGGGTAATATTCGGCCAGCTCTTGGCGTATTCGGTGTTCACCTCGAGCCACTTTTCCAGACCCGGCTCGGTATCCGGCTTGATGGCGTCGGCCGGGCATTCAGGCTCGCACACACCGCAGTCGATGCATTCGTCCGGATGGATCACCAGCATATTGTCGCCTTCGTAGAAGCAGTCTACGGGGCAGACTTCAACGCAATCGGTATATTTGCATTTGATGCAGGCTTCAGTGACGACGTAAGTCATCCAGGGCTCCGGAACGAGTCAATTTTCTGTGGTTTGCGTAGCGCAGGAACTGCGCAGCCGCAAGGGAAGCAAAGCGCTTCCCGGAAGGCTTCTCATGCCATCCTGCGCTGGCTGCATGGTGCCGTACATAAATAGTTATTCCTGCCGATCCTCCAAGTCCTGCGGAGCCTGCAAGTCCGGCGGAGCCTGCAAATCCGGCGAGGCCTGCAAATCGACATAGAGCACGCGCGCCGCCGACGCGTCGCCCCTTCGCTCGGCAAATCCGACCACCTTGAGCAGGCGCACGCTGCGATCGAGCCCGATCGTCAGCACGTCGCCGGCCTTCACGGCATGGCCGGGCGCCGTTTCGCGCGCGCCATTGACGCGGACATGGCCGGCCTCCACCAGCGCGGCCGCGCTGGTGCGGGCTTTGACCACCCGGGCGTGCCACAACCATTTGTCGAGACGCTGGCGCTCCAAGCAACACCGCTTCGAGATGACCGGATCGAATTGGGATTAGCTAGTGATCCTTGCGGTTGGCGGTGAGCTGTTCCTTGAGCGCCGCCAGTTTGGCAAAGGGCGAATTGGGATCGACCGGACGATCGCGCTCGCGCGGACTGGCGCTGGTCGCATACTGCCGGTGCGAGGGGCCGCCGCCCGAACGGCCGTCACGGTCGCCCTTGTCGCGTCCACCTTTGTCGCGGTCGCGCCCGCCCTTGTCACGGCCGCCGCCGAACTTGCCTTTGGGCCGATCATTGTCGCGGTTGTCTTTGTTGCCGTGATCCCTGTTGCCCTGAAAACGCTCGCGCGGCGGACGGCCGCCCTTGTCGTCGCGCGGAACCGGTGGCGCGCCCTCCGCTGACGCGACCACGCCTTCGGCCGGCGCCGGCGCATCGGGGCGAGGCTTGCGGAAATCATGGCGATCGCGCCGTCCGCGCCGATGCCGCTCGTGTTTGGCACCTTCGCCAGCTTCGCCGGCGACGGCCTCGCCTGATGCGGCCGCAGGCTGCGCGCCTTCGGCGGGGCGATCGTGATGACGATGACGGTTGCGATCATGGCGCGGTGGGCGGCGCTCGTCGGAGCGGCCACCGGGCCGCCAGACCTCGACCATTTCCGGCTCGGCAACTACCTCGGGCGCGGCTTCCGTGGCAACGGCGTCCGCTGCGGCAACGGCGTCCGCGGGGGCGGCTTCCATGGCAACGCCGGCGTCGGCGGGGGCAGCTTCGCTGGCAACAACCGTTTCGCTTGCGACCTCGGCAGCAGCGGGTTCGCTTGTGACCTCTGCCAGCGTCTGGTCGACCGCCTGATCCTGAAGCTTGTGTTCCGCCGGCTGCGCTTCAACGGCCGCAGGCGCCTCCTCGCTCGCCACCGGCGAGACATCGGGGAGCAATGTCGCGGACGGTGCGGCGCTCTCATCGCTGGTCGCCGCCGCAGCAGTGGTGACGTCTGCGATCTCCGCCGCCTCGGGAGCCGCCGTCTCGGTGACGGCTGCAGGCTCGGCGTCCGCGGTTGCGGCGGCGCTCTCCGCGGATACTTCCGCAGGCGGTTCCGGCGGGGTATCTGCGATCGCTTCCGCCGGAGCTTCTGGTTAACCGAAGTCTCTGTAACCGAAGTCTCTGTAACCGAAGTCTCCGCAACCGGAGGCTCCGCAGCAGCGGCCTCGACCACCGCCGCGACGGGCTTCGGCGGCGGCGGCACGCGACGCTCCATGCGATAGCCCAGCGCGCGCAGGATCGAGGCGAAATCTTCGCCGGCCGATCCCGTCAGCGACGTCATCGCCTGCGTCACCACAAAACCGCGGCCATCGAACGCGCCGGCGGGCTTTGCGCCCAATGAGCCTTCGCGCCAGGACAGCGCTGGCCGAATGAGATCGGCAAGCCGCTCGAGAATATCGACCCGCACCGCGCGTTCGCCGCATTGCCGGTAGCCCAGCACGCGATAGGCATCGCGGTTGAGCAATTTGTCGACCGGGAATGAAGTGCGGCCGGAACTTGCGAGATGCTGCGCGCCCGACAGCGCCGACATGTCGACATTGTCCTGCTTCTGCGCCCACAACAGCGAGGCCAACGCGCGCGCCGCCGGCTTGAGCAGCGGCGGCACATAGATGTGATAGGCGCCGAACCGCACGCCGTATTTGCGCAACGCGGCCCGCGACGGCTGATCGAGATCCTTCATCTCGGCCGCGATCTTCGCGCGCTCCAGCACGCCGAGCGCCTCGATCAGCTGAAACGCGATGCCGCGCCCGATCCCGGTGATGTCTTCGGCCTTGGCAAGATCAAACAGTGGCCCCAGCAGTTTCTCGATATGCGTCTTCAGCCACAGATCGAGCCGCGCCTGCACCGCCTCGCGCGGCGCGCCGCTCAGACGGTCGTCGGAAACAATGCGCAGCCGCGGATGCAGCGCGTCGTCGGCCGCGACCAGCTTGGCGACGGCGTCGCCGGTCCAGCGGATGGTGCCATCCGAGGCCAGCACGAACTGCTCGTCGGGGGCGGCCGATAGTTTCTCGGCGCGCGCGTCGATCTCCCCGGCCAGCGCCTTGAGTGCGGTGGCCTGCAACGCCTTGGCTTCGGAGCCGGCCTCCGCCGCATCAGGTGCAAAGGTAAATCCATCGAGCCGGCCAATCACATGGCCTTCCACAATCACTTCGCCGGTCTTGCCGATTTCCGTAGTCAAAACGCTGTTCTCCCGCAGGCGGCGCATCAATACACTGGTACGACGATCAACGAAACGCTCCGTGAGCCGTTCATGCAGCGCATCGGACAATTTATTTTCAACTTCTCGCGCCAAACCCTGCCAATGCTCGGGGTCGGCCAGCCAGTCCGGCCGGTTGGCGACAAAGGTCCAGGTGCGGATTTGCGCGATCCGGCCCGATAGAGTGTCGATATCGCCGTCGACGCGGTCGGCCTGATCGATCTGGGTGGCGAACCAGGCATCGGGAATCCGGCCCTTTTGCATCAGAAAGCCGAACAGGGTTGTGACCAGTTCGGCATGCGCGGCCGGCGCGATCTTGCGGTAATCCGGAATCTGGCAGGCATCCCACAACCGCTCGACCGCGGCGGCGCCATGCGCCATCTCGCGCACATCGGCATCGCGTGCCGCATGATCGAGCACGCGCAGATCTTCGGCGATCGGCGCCCGTGTCAGCGCTTCGTGCGGCGACGGCAGCGCCAGCGACACCTGCAAGGCGCCGAGCGAGGAAAAATCCAGCTTCGAATTGCGCCATTGCAGCACTTTCACGCTCTCGAAGGTATGATTCTGCAGCGCATTGACCAGTTCGGGCTCGAACGGCGCGCAGCGCCCTGTCGTCCCAAACGTCCCATTCCGCGTGGCGCGGCCGGCGCGGCCCGCGATCTGCGCGAACTCGGCGGGGTTGAGGCGGCGAAACTGATAGCCGTCATATTTGCGGTCGGACGCAAACGCGACGTGGTCGACATCGAGGTTGAGGCCCATCCCGACCGCATCGGTCGCCACCAGATAATCGACGTCGCCGGACTGGAACATCGCGACCTGCGCATTTCTTGTGCGCGGGCTGAGCGAGCCCAATACCACCGCCGCGCCGCCGTGCTGGCGGCGGATCAATTCGGCGATCGCGTAAACTTCATCGGCCGAGAAGGCGACGATCGCGGTGCGCCGTGGCTGCCGGGTAATCTTGCGGTCACCGGCGAATTCAAGCTGCGACAGCCGCGGCCTCGTCACGATGCTGGCGCCGGGCAACAGCCGCTCGATGATCGGACGCATGGTAGCCGCGCCCAGCAACAGCGTTTCGTCGCGGCCGCGCCGGTGCAGGATGCGATCGGTGAAGACATGCCCGCGCTCCAGATCGGCCGCGATCTGGATTTCATCGACCGCGAGAAACGACACGTCGAGATCCCGCGGCATCGCCTCGACCGTCGAGACCCAGAACCGCGGCTTCGGCGGTTTTATCTTTTCCTCGCCGGTAATCAGCGCGACCGAGTTCGACGCCGGCGCGATCGACGATCTTGTTGTAGACCTCGCGCGCCAACAGCCGCAGCGGCAGCCCGATCACCCCGGAGGAATGCGCCAGCATCCGCTCGATCGCCAGATGGGTCTTGCCGGTATTGGTCGGCCCGAGCACGGCGGTGACGCCTGAGCCGGGAGCCCGGCCGTTGGCGAGCGTGGGCGGTGATGACGAAAAGGCCATGTTTGATTGGGTTTTCTGCGTCGCTTGGGGTTGGGCGCGTAGTCCGCAAAAATCGAAAGCTGCTCTGCGGCTCATCTACACGCGGGGTTAGAGGTGTCTCACAATGCAACGCCTGTATGGTCGCGGCTTAAGCTATGGAACGAGTCCGGAACGAATCGCGCCCGAATCGCTAACTCATCTTCACTCCGGCTTCGTTCACCGCAACATCTCGCGCTGACCCCTGATATCGGCACTAGATCAAGTTTGGCGTAGCTCGACAAGAGCCGGATTCGCGTCGAATTTCTTAAAATTTGAACGCGGCCGGAGTCGAATCAGAAGCGAGCAAGAGTTAACAGCGATTCGGTGGTGTCCTTCCTTTGTCGTCCCGGCAAATGCCTGGCAAATGCCGGACCCATATCGCGTGATCCATCGATCGGGCCAGATGGCCGACGATCGCTTCAACAATTCGCACCAGTGGTTATGGGTCCGTTCGCAGGGACGACGCCTGGTTAAATCTCGCCAAATGCTCCACTCACCCTCTACTGCGTCTTCGCGACGCGCGGCGGTGTCGCCGTGGTGATGAATTGCGTGGCTTCCAGCATCGCGGTGCCGAGCGGGGTCGGGATCACCATCCGGAACGGCACCAGCACGCGGGTTCCCGCCACCGGCGCGAACGCGATTTCCATGTTGCGCTGGGCGGAGAGGTATTTGATCACGGGACGATCGGGAATGTAGCCGGCGACCGGCGAGAAATAGATCGCGCACACCACCACCGGGCCCCGATAGCCCTTTTCGGCCTTGACGGTTTCCATGCGCTTGAAATCGAGTTTCAGGTCGTAGCGCATGCGGCCGTCGAAGATCGCCGCCCCGGTATGGCAGGCCTCGGGGCTGAGCGGATCGCCGGTGCCGGGCACCCGCAGCATCGCTCCCGTCATCGGATCGAACACGCCGCGGCGATGCGCGTCGGTGACCGGAAGCCGGTCCGGATCGACCGGAGGCACGGGCTCGATGCCGTATTCCTTGATGGTGCCGTTCACCAGCACCATGTGGATGGCTTCGGATTTCTTCGGGGTCGTGGTCGAGGCGGTATAATTGCTCGACACCAGCGCGCCGTTGACGACGCGGCCCTGCGCCGCGCCGGTGCCGGAGCCGGCGGCGAAGGCTTTCAGCAATCCGGCGGTGCCGCCGGCCGCGGCGGCGGTAAACTGGTCGTCGGCGATCTCGATCACCCAGCTGCCCTTGCCGACGGGAATCCCGGCCAGCGTCGCCTCATAACGCGCATCGAGCCGGCCTTGCGCGGACGCGGCACCCGAAAACCCTGACAGCACCACCGCACCGGCACACAGGCTGCCCAACATCCCCAGCACCGAACGGGCCAGCCCGGGCGACATCATGCTGTGCGTGTTCACCTCAGAACGATCCTCACATCCGCGCGCGACGCTACATCATTACCGCTAATAGTATCGTTGCATCATTTAAGCCAGAATATCCGGCAAACAACGGACAACCCCGCACACCCTTAATAACCCTGGTAATAATCCTTGGGACCGGCGCGCTTTTGAGGCAAATCCACGTCAACCGCCGATGCGGGCGGAAGCCTTCATGTCGGTGGCGAATACGCCGTTTATGTGATGAAAAAGGCCCGGTTCCGGCGGGTTTGAAACGCGTTTTCGTGACGGCGCATGGCTTTCCGTTTCGCTCGAAAACGCGATTTGAGCCGGCAAAACCTTGACGCCCCGCGTCTGTGCCCCTATACGTCCGCGGTTCCCTGAACGGGCGTGATTTTGAACCCTTGGCGTCGACCCCTTATGCGGGCGGAAGCCGGGATGGAAGAGGATTTCTTGCGATGTCGCGGCGCTGTGAACTGACGGCCAAAGGCCCGATGGTAGGCCACAAGGTGAGCCACTCCAATATCAAGACCAAGCGCCGGTTCCTGCCGAACCTGTGCAACGTCACCTTCATGTCCGACGCGCTCGGCCGCAGCGTGCGCCTGCGCGTCTCGACCAACGCGATCAAGAGCGTCGACCACCGCGGCGGCCTCGATGCTTTCCTGATCAAGGCCAAGGCCGACGTGCTGTCGCCCCGCGCCCTGGACCTGAAGCGCGCGATCGAGAAGAAGGTCGCGGCAGGCGCGCCGGTCGCGAAGGCGAGCTGAGCTTTTCGCTTTAAGCGGGTTTACGGTTGAGAGTTTTGGATGGCCGGGTCGAAAGACCCGGCTGTTTTTGTTTTGGGGGGCGACCGCTCGCCAAAGGCATACTTAGCGGACACTACTATAGGAAGAGATGACGATCCTTCACACGCAGGCGTTCGACATGGTAAGCAAGCTCCGCGTTTTAGGAAATTCTTCATGTCACCCCCAATCCCCTCCATTAAGAAGCGCGCGTTCCGCAATGCGTTGGATTTGAAGCTGAGACGATGCCGCGGCGACATGCTGCAGCATTTTCTCGCCGCGGTAGCCATCAAATTGTGGGAAGACAATTTTGTTCCTGCGACCGCACACTATACACAGGGCGACCTCAAGTGCGACGGGCTCCTCAAAGATCCGCGTACAATCTTCGCATGCTACGGGCCAACGAACGGCGGAGACGGACAGACCGACGGTGCGACGGCACAGGCGATTGCCAAAGTCGCCGAGGATTTCCTCGGCGCACTTGAGGCGTGGCCGGACATCAAGCAATGGATTTTCGTCAATAGCTATGTCACAGGAAATCCCTCCCCAAATCACGAACAAGTTGCTAAAAATCGCAGAAGCTCATCCTGATCTGGTGATCACACAGATGGGCATGGCAAAGTTTGAGACGCTAATTTTCGGCTTGCCCATCGAGGATATTGAGGAACTGCTGGGGGATGCCGCGTCCGATGAGGATTTCCGCGCCTTACAGCTTCCGCAAATTCGCGTTGTCGTTGAAGGGCTCATGGCTGGCATGGATGGCACAGCCTCCGGTGACGACGAACCGACCGTGGTATCGGCCGAAAAGCTCGAGTTCAACAGCCTTTCATCCGCATATAAGCATTTTGTCAAACTGGGCTTCCAAAATGCTCGCAGAGTCGAAAATTATTTACTCGAAAATTACGTGCCGACACTGGGCCAAGACGTTGCACGAATATTCAAGGCGAAATATCTGGAGCTAAAGAGTTAAAGTTTGACGCCAGACGTCACCATGGACGGCCTATACGACTTTGCCTTAGCCGGCCATAACCCTACGACGCCGCGCCAGGTCGCAATCTGGAGTTTGCTGGCTTATCTGTTCGAAAAGTGCACGATATTCGAGGACAAGCCGGTAGAAGCGGTGAGGGTCTGATATGATTCTACCCGGAAAGCACATCAGACAGGACCGAGCGCTTATTGCGATCGGCGGCGATATCCTTTCTGTTCTCGACGGTCGGATGACCGTCTCTGAGATTTGGAAAAGAGTACAAAAACTCCGCAGAGTCACGGGAAGGATCTTCCCCTTTGTCTTTCGATTGGTTCGTGCTTGCTCTCACCTTCTTGTTCGCGGTGTCAGCGGTCGCTCAAGAAGGTGACGAAGTCTTGCCCGCGCGAGCGGAAAGATGATCGTTTCAATCTCAAGTTCGATTCCGACATTCAAAACGCTCACGTTCAAAGCGGGATTGAGCATACTCCTAGCTGATATTACAGCTCGCTCAACTGCCAAGCAGACAAGAAATAGCGCAGGCAAGACGAGCATGATCGAGATCATGCATTTCCTGATGGGTGCGGAAGCGGACGAAGGAATCTCTATTCAAGAAACCGGAGATTATCGGTCATTCTTTTACGGGAGTGTTCCACCTTAAGAATGAGCATGTCTCGGTGACGCGCAGTGCGTCCGACGAACGAAAGGTGCTTATCGACAGGGAGGTCGCTAAACGAATTGGCGTGCCCGTGCAAAGAAGCGACGCCGACATCGACTACGTCACCCTCGACGATTGGAAGCGTTTTTTGGGCAATGCTTGGTTCAGTATGCCCATCGATCGCGAAGGCTCCGACTTCGAGGGTGCGTTCGCGCCTTCCTTCCGTTCGTCGATCAACTATCTCGTCCGCCGACGTCGTGCCGGCGGATATACCGACATTCGGAAGACGAGCACCTATCAACAGCCATGGGATTGGCAGGTAAATCTCTCCTACCTGCTCGGGCTAGACTGGCATGTTCCACAGGCAATTCAGGATCTCCGTGCACGAATGAACGGCCTTTCGACTCTACGGAAGGCGATTAAGGCGGGCGAGTTGGGAACTATCTTTGGCACCGCGGCCGAAATACGACCCGAACTTGTCCGCACGGAGGAGCGTATCGTCCAACTTAAGAGTCGGATTGATAATTTTCGCGTTCTTGAAAGTTACCGCGAGTTGGCCGCTGAGGTCGCCCAATTGAAGAACAAGATGTCTGAAGCTACAGGCGAGTTGGCATTAATCGACGAAACGATCGCGTTCCTCGAAAATACGATCAAGGACGAGAAGCCACCCGCGTATGCTGCTGTAAATTCTCTCTATCGGGCTGCAGGTGTCGAGCTTCCAGACGTCGCGTTGCGTCGTTTCGATGAGGTTAGAAACTTTCAGGAGTCGGTCGTCTCAAACAGACGCCGTTATCTTGAGGAGGAGATCGCAGAGGCTCAGGCTTCGCGGAGGTCCTTCGAAACAGAATTAGCTGACACCGACCGACGGAAAGCCGCACTTTTGGCTACGCTGGACGGAAAGGGAGCCTTTGAGGACCTAATGGCAATCCACGAGGAATTCGCCGCAGCCACAAACCGTGCAGAGATTCTTCAGAACGAAATTGCAAAACGCCAATATCCTCGAAAATAAGACGGCGCAGACGAAACGTGACAGCGCCGATCTCGAGATCAAACTCCAGCAGGATTACGTACGCAACGAGAACGCCATTAAGTACGCTACGGTAAAAGTAGATCATGCGATCGCCGAACTCTACGACGACCGCACGGGCAACCTCGTCATCGCTGCGACCAAGAATGGCCCGCAGATTGACATCGCGATTCAGGGCGATGGAAATCTTGGTGGCATCGACATGATGAAGATATTCTGTTTCGATAGCATGCTCTTCGAAGCTGTTTCAGATCGCTTGGGAGGCCCGGGCTTCTTTGTCCATGACAGCCACCTATTCGACGGTGTAGACGCCCGACAAGTACGCGGCGCTATACTTTTTGGTGCAAGAACTGCCGAGGCTCACCGTGGGCAATACATCATCGCTATGAACAGCGACGAACTCGAAGCCAGTGGAGCAGCGAGAGAACCTGAAGTGATGAAGGGCATACTTGCCGTCCGTTTGACGGACGATGAACACGGCGGACTGTTTGGATTTAGAATTCGATTAGCTGCGCCCCTCGCGAGTCGCCTGCGCGAGATGAATGAACGCAAGCAGTGTCAGCATGCTTTGCGCCGTTTCGTCATGAACCCACCTTGCCCGCCCCCTCAATCATACCAATCCTTCCGGTCCCGCGGCACCGGTTCGAACTTGCCCCGCGCGTAGCCGTTTGAGACGGCGGCCTGCAGCGCTTTCACTTCGGCTTCCAGGTATTCGTTCGCGACAATGAGCGCCTTCACCGCACGGCGGGCGTCGCCGTCGCACGCGGCGATGGCTTGCTCGGTGGCGGCGTTGAGCCGATCGGCGTCGGCCTGTGGGTTGGGCGCGGCACGTTGCGGCATCGGCGGTTCCGGGTTGACTGAATGGCCGAATGTTCTCATTTTGTTCTCATGGAGTCAACCGGTCCGAAACGCAGTTTCCGCCGCCCTGGTCGATCGAGAAGACCGAGGACCGCTTCGTCGTGAAGGATGCCAACGGCCTCGATCTGGCCTGGATTCCCTACTGGGACGGGCTGGGAGAATGGACGCACGTCAGCAAGCATCTGGCTTCCGACGAAGCGCGGCGCATCGCCAGCGCGATCGCGCGGCTGCCGGAATTTTTGATGCCGCGGCGCGGCTTCTATCCGCGTGGCGGCGGGCATGAGCGATGGAAGCCGAGCCGGCCCTACCATGTCGCGCTGGAGGACAGTTACATCCGCGAGAACTGGGGCGAGATCAGAGCGCTCTGCAAGCTGAACAGTATTCCTTTGAATGCGACCGGCGAGAAGATCCGCGATGTCGGGCTGTGGTGCGTCTACGAGTTCACCTGGCAGATGGACGCGATTCTGTTCTGGGCGAGGTTCGAGGGGCGCTGGCTGCGCGGCAGCGAGTTTCACTATCCGGACCGGCCGAAGGATTTGCCGGCGCTGAAGCCGCTGAAGGGCTGGCCGAAGTTCGATCCGCGACAAACGCGTTAACAGCGTTTTCGAGCGAAAGCCTGCCCCGGACTTGATCCGGGGTGGATACCGAACAGCGGAAGCCGCGAGGCCGGCTTTACCGCGCATTAACCATAAGGTCGTAGCAGGATGAGGTCATCTGCTCCCGGCTTTCAAAGGACGCGGTCATGGTTTCAGCCGTCGGTAATAGCCCAAGCGTGCTGGCTCCGCCGCCGGCGACGTCGCAATCCAGTTCTCCTTCCGCCGGCACGTCATTCCAGCAGGCCGTCAGCCAATATATGCAGAACACGACGAGCGGGGTCGGCGGCGGCATCGGATCGAACCCGACGCAAGCGCTGAGCACCGATGTGATGTCGTCCCTGATGCAGATGCAGTCCTAGAGCCGTCGCGCAGACTTCGCGTCGTGATCGCGGCGCGCGTGAACATGAACGGCGCCATAACGCACGGCGAAATCGCGTCATCTTGAAGATGCGGACGTCCGTGGACCTTACCAACTGTTCATTGGAACTTCGTTGCAATCGCCGGCCTCGCGCTTACGTCCTCTGCAACCACGGGAGGACGTCATGAAGCAATCGGATGTGTTCCGCGAAAATGCCGAGAATTGCGCCCAGCTTGCGGAGGCCGCCACCAGCGAGCCTGCCTTCCAGCGTTACAAGAGAATGGAGGCCAGTTGGCGCGCCTTGGCCGACGAGCAGGATTGGCTCGACGGCGAAATTTCACCCGCGCGCATCGTGCCGGCGCAAGATGAGAAAGCGAGCGCAGGCGAAAGACCGGTGCGATCCAAAGGTGCGAGGTGAAGTTGAAGTCAGATGAGGTAGCGGGCTTCATGTCGTTACGAGTTTACGGATGGACCGCGCCACCTCACCAGCCGTCATCGCCCGGCTTGACCGGGCGATCCAGTATTCCAGAGACGATGATGCGGAATCGAAAGACCGCGGCGTACTGGACCACCCGCCTTCGCGGGTGATGACAGCTTGAGTGCAAATCACTAGCAAATCACTATTCGTCATCACGACGAATAGTGATTTGCCCGGCGGGCTGTTTGGCGATTTTCCTGTCCAGCCCCTTCGCAAAAAATTTTTCGTTTCGCGCCTCACCCAAATCAGTCGCATATCCCATGCCGTCCTGCCTCCCAGAGGGGCGTTTCGCGATCGTCACGGACGTGAGGCGGGATGCGGTGGACGCGGATGCGCTGAAAGACGAACAGCGCTGAAGCGGACGGCGAAGTCGCGTGGTCCTGACGCCCCGACGCTGGCGTCAAGTTCTTGAGAAGCAAGCTTCTCAGGGGCGACGGTGGCAAAAAAGCCCGGTCACCGGGGAGAGCGCGGAGGAAACCGTTAAAACCATTGCGCAGGGAATGCCGGGTGTTTTCCGGCGTGACCGCGGTGACTAACGCGCGTGTTTACTACACTCCACGCGCGGCCGTGGGCGCTCCGGCGCCCGGCATTCCCTGCGCCCTCTGATTTCGAGGGCGGGAAATTCTTGGCACAACTCGGGCGCGCGCGCCGCGAGATCGCGGAATCGTGTCCGGTGAAGAGCATACATCACCTTCGTCGTCCCTGCGAACGCAGGGCCCCATAACCACAGGTGATCGATATTGAGAAAGGCGGCGGGCCTCATCGTCCAAACGATGGGCCGCGGCGTCGCGATGAGCACACTTGCGCTCACGCTGGGGTCCCTGCGTTCGCAGGCACGACGCGGAAAAGCCAGTGCTTTGCCCACCCCGCGTAATCGAATACAGTGGCGCCATTCAAAAAAACCGCACGCCGGGAGAAAACAAAACAATGCCCCACAACAAACCCATCCTCCCCTCGCGCCGCCAGCTGCTGCGCGGCGCCGGTCTCGCGGCCGGTGCGGCGGCGGCCTCGCAATTTGGACTGCGCAGCGCCCGCGCCGCGGGATATCCCGATCGCCCGGTCAAGATCATCGTGCCGTTCGCGCCGGCGGGGCCGACCGACATCATGGCGCGCATTCTGGCGCAGAATCTCGGCCCCGCGATCGGCGGCAGCATCATCACCGAAAACAGATCCGGCGCCGGCGGCAATATCGGGATCGGCTATGTGTGCCATGCCGAGCCGGACGGCTACACGCTGCTGGTCACCTCCAGCGCCTACGTCGTCAATCCCGGGCTCTACGCCAAGGTGCCCTACGATCCCTACAAGGATTTCGCGCCGATCGCCGAGCTCGGCACCTCGCCGAATGTGATCCTGATCGATCCCAAGCTCGGCATCAATACGATCGCCGAGCTGATCGCGCGCGCCAAGGCGCATCCCGACGAACTCAATTACGCCAGCCCCGGCATCGGCACCACGCCGCATCTGTCCGGCGAGCTGCTCAAGATCGCCGCCGGAATCAATATCACGCATGTGCCGTTTTCGGGCGCGGGGCCCGCGATCCAGGCCCTGCTCGGCGGCGTCACGCAAATGGCCGTCGCCGCGCTGCCGCCCGCGCATCCCTACATCGAATCCGGCACGCTCAAGGCGCTGGCCCTCACCGGCGCGCATCGCTGGTTCGATCTCAAGGACGTGCCGACCATGATCGAACTCGGCTACAAGGACTTCATCGCCGACACGTTCCAGGCGTTCATGGCGCCGGCGAAAACCCCGCCCGAGATCATCGCGCGGCTGGCGGCGAAATCGGTCGAAGTGCTCAAGAAGCCCGATGTCAGCGCGCAACTGCTCAACAACGGTTTCGAGGTCATCGCCAACGGCCCCGACGGCATGCGCAAGCGCATCGCCGACGAAGTCCCCAAATGGCGCGACATCATCGCCAGGTCCGGCATCCAGCCGGTGTGAGGTGGAGTGGTTGTTGCGAGGACAAAGCCACAGCGTCGTCCCTGCGAACGCAGGGACCCAGCGTGAGCGCGTTGCCTCATCGCGACACCGCTGTTCGTTGAGAAACAAGATCGTCAACCACCGTATCCCAAATGCAAAGCCACGGCGTATGGGTCCCTGCGTGCGCAGGGACGACGCCCGTTTAGAAAAACCAGGAAAGGACCCTTCGTGAAGATCATCGACTTGAGCCGTGAGCTTTACCACCGCACTCCCAGTTATCCCGGCCATTCCGCCATCATCCACGGCGTCTGGAAGACCCATGAGGAATCATTCGCCGATGGCGGCAATGTGCATGGGCTGGCGTCGATGTATTTTGCGATGCCCGATCACGGCGGCACCCACATCGATGCGCCGCTGCATTTCGACAAGCGGGGCCAGCCGATCAACGAATATCCGCTGGAAAAATGCATCGTGCCCGGCATCTGCCTCGACCTGCGCCACATCGCGCCGCGCGCCGAGATCACGCCGGCCGACCTCGAAGCCGCCGTCAAGAAAGCCGGCGTCGAGGTGCCGAACGGCGGCACCGTGCTTTTATGCACCGGCCATCACGAACGCACCTTTCCGCGCAAGGAATACGGCACCGAAAATTCCGGCGTGAATGTCAAGGCGACCGAGTGGCTGGCCCAAAAAGGCATCGTGCATTTCGGCATCGACTCGATGCGGCCGGGGCCGGAAGGTCCGGAGAACCTGCTGGTGCACAAGGCCTGCTTCGAACTCGGCATCACCCACATCGAGAGCCTGTGCAACCTGGAATCGATCCTCGGCGAAGGGCCGTTCACCTTCATCGGCCTGCCGATGAAATGGCGCGGCGGCACCGGCTCGCCGATCCGGGCCGTGGCGGTGTTCGGGATGTGAGGGTCGTTTCGCCAGAGGATAAAGAGATTAGATTGATCTGCAACGGCAACGGAAGTGCGCTCCCTCGCCCCGCAAGCGGGGCGAGGTGAAGTGAGCCCGCTGACACTGATTTAATAACCCAAACCAAATCATTTGCAGGAAGGACACGCCATGAAGCGATTGATGATACTCAACGGGCCGAACCTCAATCTTCTCGGCGTGCGGGAGCCGCATATCTATGGCACCACGACGCTGGCGCAGATTCGGGAGAGCTGCGAGCAGCAGGCGGCGCGGCTTGGGCTGGCGCTTTCCTTTCACCAGTCGAACCATGAAGGCGAACTGGTCGACCTGATCCAGTCGGCGCGGCAGAGCGCCGACGCCATCATCATCAATCCGGCCGGCTATTCCTTCACCTCGATCGCCATCATCGATGCGATCAAGGCTTTCGAGGGCCCGGTGTTCGAAGTGCATATTTCCAATATCCACGCCCGCGACGAACACCACCGGCATTCGAAGGTTTCTCACGCCGCCACCGGCGTGATTTGCGGATTGGGACCTTATGGCTACATCGCCGCGATGCAGGCGCTCGCGCAGATGGGGAAAAAGGGTTGATCGTAGTCCCGGGGCTTGCAGCGAGCGCCAGGGGCTACGGATCTTGTATGCCTCACCGCGCCCCGAACGTGGTCTTGCCGAACAGCTCCTTCTGCGTCGAGGGCTGCGAGCGCCAGTATTGCGGCGGGGCGCTGACTTGACCGCCGAGTTCGGCGGCGGCGTGCCAGCCCCAGCGCGGGTCGTAGAGCATGCCGCGCGCCAGCGCGACCATATCGGCTTTGCCGGAAGCCACGATCTCCTCGGCCTGCTTCGGCTGCGTGATCAGGCCGACCGCGATGGTGGTGAGTCCGGTGGCTTCCTTGATCCCCTGCGCCAGCGGCACCTGATAGCCCGGACCCACCGGAATTTTCTGCAATGGCGACACCCCGCCGGAGGAGGCATCGATCCAGTCGACGCCGCGCTTTTTCAGCTCCTGCGCCAGTTCGATGGTTTGCGCGAGATCCCAGCCGCCCTCGACCCAATCGGTCGCGGAGACCTTGACGCCGACCGGCTTGCGCTCGGGGAACACCGCGCGCACCGCGTCGAACAGTTCGAGCGGATAGCGCATGCGGTTTTGCAAGCTGCCGCCATATTGATCGGTGCGCTGGTTGGCGATCGGCGACAGAAACTGATGGATCAGATAGCCGTGCGCGAAGTGCAGTTCGAGCGCGTCGATGCCGAGCCGCTCGGCGCGCCTGGCCGCCGACACGAACGCGTCGCGGATCCGCGCCATGCCCTGCGCATCGAGCGCGAGCGGCGCGGCTTCGCCTTCCTTGTGCGGCAGCGCCGACGGCGCCACCGTCTGCCAGCCGCCCTCGGCGACCGGGATCAATTGCCCGCCGTCCCAGGGTGTGTGGCTCGATCCCTTGCGGCCGGCATGGGCGAGTTGCATCCCGACCGCGGCCTTCGAATGTTTGCGGATCGACGCCAGGATCGGCTTCAGCGCCGCTTCGGTGGCGTCGTTCCACAGGCCGAGGCAGCCCGGCGTGATGCGGCCGATCGCCTCGACATGGGTGGCCTCGATGCAGAACATCGCGGCACCCGACAGCGCCATCGTGTTCATATGCGTGAAGTGCCAGTCATTGGCCTCGCCGTTTACGGCCGAATACTGGCACATCGGCGCCACCATGATGCGGTTGGGAAGGGCAAGGCCGCGCAATTGGATCGGCGAAAACAGAGCGCTCATGAGGGATTTCCTGGCAGGAGGGAGGGGCCGTCATCAGACCCTATCTAGCGACACGATGCCGGTTCCTCAACCGTATCCGGGGTTATGGCGCAATCCCCGCGGCCTTGATCACGGTCATGTATTCCGCGATCTCGCGCGCCATGAACGCATCCATTTCGGCCGGTGTCATCGGCTGGGTTTCGATGCCGAGCTTGCGCAGGCTCTCCTGCATCGCGGGTTCGGCCAAGAGTTTGGCACCGGCGGCATGAAATTTCTCGACGATGTCGCGCGGCGTCTTCGCCGGCATGAACACGCCGAGCCAGGTCACGCTTTCGGCATTTTTAAGCCCGGCCTCCTGCGGCGTCGGCACGTCGGGCAGATCGGCGACGCGTGTCGGGGTCGACACCAGGAGCGCGCGGACCCGGCCGTCATGGATCAGCGGCAGCGCAGTGGCGAGCGGGCAGAAATAGAAATCGATCCGGCCGCCGAGAATGTCGGCGATCACTTCGGCGCCGCCGCGATACGGCACATGGGTGGTCTCGATCCCGGCAGCGAGGCGGAATTTCTCGGCGCTGATATGCACCGCGCTGCCGACGCCGACCGAGCCGAACGACATCGACCCGGGTTTGGCTTTGGCGTCGGCGATGAAATCCTGCACGGTCTTCCAGGGCCGCGCCGGCGACACGATCATGACATTGGCGCCGGCGCCGATCATCAAGACCGAAGCGAGATCCTTGCGCACGTCGAATGTCAGTTTGGGATAGATCGCCGGCGCGATCGCCAGCGCCGAGGACTGGGCGAGAATGTTGTAGCCGTCGGGATCGGCCTTCACCACCATCGCGCTGCCGAGCGTGCCGCCGGCGCCGGGCCGGTTCTCGATCACGATGGGCTGGCCGATTTCGGCCGAGAGCCGGTCGAACACCAGCCGCGGCACCACATCGGCGGCGCTGCCGGCGCCGAACGGGATCGTCGCCCGGATCAGCCGCGACGGCCAGTTCTCCGCATGCGCCGCGGTGGCGGCGGCAAAACACGCCACGACAATCATCAATGGGATGGATCTGTGCATCACGGCTCCAGCTTTCATTTCAGGGAAGCGGCAAATGGGTTGCAAGAACCATTCCGCCTAAAGTCGTTGCGAAGGGGAAGACAAGATTACTCCACCAGCGTGAATTGCAGCAGCAGGGTGCGCTGGATCATCGAGAAATTGTCATCGGAAATCATCGTCAGCACGGTGTCACCCTCCGGCGTGACATGGGCATCGATGCCCTCCATGTTGTCGATCTCGTCGCCGAGATCGGCGTTGAAAATCGCGGGGCCATCGACCACTTCGCCCGGCGCCACCGAGGCGAGCGCGATGCGCCGGATGCGGATGCCGACGCCGGAAACCAGCGAGAATTTTCGCTCCAGCACCAGCAGGTCGCCCGAGGGCAGCAGCACGGCATCGCTGACGTCGAATTTTTCGGTGCGGCGGACGCTGAATTGTCCGGGCGAGGGACCGCCGACCAGAAAGGCGATCAAATTGCCCCTGGCATCGAGGCCGCGCTCGGAGATCGCGATCAGCGTGCCCGCGAGCGGCATGCCCTTTGGCACGAACACCAGCGCTTCCAGCCCCTTGTTGAACGGCAGCCTGCTTGCCGCCGGCGGCAGCGGCACCACCTCACCGCGCGAGCGTGTGAAGCCCTTGCTGAAATCGAAGCGCAGCACCTGGTTGACGCGCTCGAGCCCGATGTAAACGAAGGAGCCGTCGAGCGCGATCAATTCCGAATCGAACCAGCCGCGCGTGGTGATCGGCTCGCCGTCGGGCCCCAGCATCGGCGCCGCCTCGACGTCGGCGAGCCCGCTCATCTCGCGGCCGTTGTAGACGATGCCGCCGGTGAACCAGCTGCCCTTGTCGCTGAACGAAATGAACCTTTCGCCCTTGGGGTCGAGCCGCAGGCCGGACAGGCCGCCAAAGCCCGGAAAACGCGAAGTCAGAGCCATCCCGCTGCGATATTCCAGCGTGCCAAAACGGGTATGCGCGCGGTCGTTTGGATCAAAGGAGGGTATCGGCCGCGCATTGACCTCGATCGACACCGCCTCTGTGACCGAAAACTCATCGGGCGGAATTGGCTTTAGCGGTGGCTGGGTTGCATGCTGCGCCCGCACGACGCTCGGCATCAGGACTGTCGAAAGTCCCGCCGCCGTGGATTTCAGGAAGCGGCGCCGGGTGAGATTGCGAACTGGCTCTCGCCTCATGGTAAGCATGCGCGCTGGCGCCGTCTCGAACCGGGAGGCCGCACGCCACGTTCGCGATGGATCATCTGGCTCCAAATACCTACGAATGCAATCTGCGCTTGGGGCCGGTCTTGGTTGGCGCAGCACCGTCAGTCTCGCTGAACAGCTCGGCGAGTTTTTCGGTGATGGCGCCGCCGAGTTCTTCAGCGTCGACGATGGTGACCGCACGGCGATAATAGCGCGTGACGTCGTGACCGATGCCGATCGCGATCAGCTCGACCGGCGATCGGGTCTCGATTTCCTCGATGATATGGCGCAGATGCCGCTCCAGATAATTGCCAGGATTGACCGACAGCGTGGAATCGTCGACCGGCGCGCCGTCGGAAATCATCATCAGGATCTTGCGTTGCTCGGCGCGACCAAGCAGCCGCTTGTGCGCCCAGTCGAGCGCTTCGCCGTCGATGTTTTCCTTGAGCAGGCCCTCGCGCATCATCAGCCCGAATTCTTGCGCGCGCGGCGCCATGGCGCATCGGCGGATTTGTAGATGATGTGGCGCAGATCGTTGAGGCGGCCGGGATTGGCCGGTTTTCCGGCGGCAAGCCAGGCCTCGCGCGACTGCCCGCCCTTCCAGGCCCGCGTGGTGAAGCCGAGAATCTCCACCTTGACGCCGCAGCGCTCCAACGTGCGCGCCAGAATATCCGCGCAGGTCGCCGCCACCGTGATAGGGCGTCCGCGCATCGAGCCGGAGTTGTCCAGCAACAACGTCACCACAGTGTCGCGGAAGGTCGCTTCCTTCTCGTGCATGAACGACAGCGGGTGATAGGGATCGGTTACCACGCGCGACAGCCGTGCCGGGTCGAGGATTCCCTCTTCGAGATCGAACTCCCAGGCGCGGTTCTGCTGAGCCATCAGGCGGCGCTGCAGCCGGTTGGCCAGGCGCGCGACGATGCCCTGCAGATGCGCGAGCTGCTTGTCGAGATAGCTGCGCAGACGCTCCAGCTCATCATGATCGCAAAGGTCTTCGGCTGCGATCACTTCGTCGAATTTCGGCGCGAAAGCATGATATTCCGGCCCGCGCGGTTCATTGACACCGCGCGAATTCGGCCGCGTCGCCTCGCCCGGCGTCTCGTCGTCGCCGAGTTCGCCGTCGTCGAACGTATCGCTTGTGGAGGCCTGCGCGCTTTCCATCGCGCTTTCCGACATTTCATCCGAGGTGGCCTGGGCCTGATCGGCGCTCATTTCCTGCGCGGCGTCGCTGTCGGGCGAACCCTCGGCGCCGGACTGATCATTCTCGCCGTCACGGTTGTCGTCCTGGTTTTCGTCCTCGTCGGCCTCGGCATTACGGTCGTCGCCGAGTTCGAGCGCGCTCAACAGATCATGCACGGCGTCGCCGAACTTCGCCTGGTCCTCGGCGAGCCGATCGAGCCGGTCGAGCCGCGCGCCGATCTTGTCTTCCAGCACCGGACGCCAGAGGTCGACCATCTTGCGGGCCGCCGCCGGTGGCGCAAGGCCGGTGAGACGTTCGCGCACGAGCATCGCCAGCGCGTCCGACAGCGGCGCGTCGGCACGGTCGGTGATCTCGTCGAACTTGCCGCGATGGAAATGATCGTCCAGCATGGCCGTAAGGTTTTTCGCAACGCCCGCCATCCGACGCGAGCCGAGCGCCTCAACGCGGGCCTGCTCGACGGCTTCGAACACGCCGCGCGCCTGCGGATTTCCCGGCATCAGCTTACGGTGCACCTTTGGATCGTGACAGGCGAGTTTAAGTGCGATCGAATCGGCGTGGCCGCGCACGATGGCGGCGTCGCGCCGGGTCATCTTGCGCGCCGGCTCCGGCAGCCGTGCCTTGCCCGGCGCGAGACCGGGACGCTCGGCCGCGAACGTCACCTCAAGTTCCGGCGTCTTCGCGATCGCGCGCAGGCAGGCCGTCACCGCGCGCTTGAACGGCTCGGTCGGCGCTTCCTTCGATCCGGTACGAAATTTGGAGTTCGACGTCGTCATTTCTGCCTTACCGCCGTTCCTGCGAAAGCCAGGACGGCGCTAGCTCATCGCCACGTTCACCGAAGACTCCGCGAGTTCGGCATTGAAGCAGCGCTGATAGAACTCGGCTACCAGCGGCCGTTCCAACTCGTCGCATTTGTTAAGGAAGGTGACGCGGAACGCAAAACCGATGTCGGAGAAAATCTCGGCGTTTTCCGCCCAGGTGATCACCGTGCGCGGACTCATCACTGTCGACAGGTCGCCATTGGCGAAGGCGTTGCGGGTGAGGTCCGCAAGCCGCACCATCTTGTTGACGATGTCGCGGCCTTCCTGGGTACGATAGTGATGCGCCTTGGCGAGCACGATTTCGACTTCCTCGTCATGCGCCAGATAATTCAGCGTTGTGACGATCGACCAGCGGTCCATCTGGCCCTGGTTGATCTGCTGGGTACCATGATAGAGGCCGGACGTATCGCCGAGGCCGACAGTGTTGGCGGTCGAGAATAGCCGGAACGCCGGATGCGGCTTGATCACCTTGTTCTGGTCAAGCAGGGTCAGGCGGCCGGAGACCTCGAGCACGCGCTGGATCACGAACATGACGTCGGGACGGCCGGCATCGTATTCGTCGAACACCAGGGCGATATTGTTCTGCAGCGCCCAGGGCAGAATGCCGTCGCGGAATTCGGTGACCTGCCTGCCGTCGCGCACAACGATGGAATCCTTGCCAACCAGATCGATACGGCTGATGTGGCTGTCGAGGTTGACGCGCACGCATGGCCAATTGAGCCGGGCTGCGACCTGCTCGATATGGGTCGACTTGCCGGTGCCGTGATAGCCCGTGACCATGACGCGGCGATTCTTGGCAAAGCCGGCGAGGATGGCGAGCGTGGTGGCGCGGTCGAAGCGGTAATCTGCATCGACATCAGGCACGTGCGGATCGACCTCCGAATAGGCGGGCACTTCGAGATCACTGTCGATACCGAACACCTGCCGAACCGACACCTTCATATCGGGCAACCCGGCAGGCGCGCCGGCGGTTTCTTGCGCTTTGGTCATGGCGGCGGTCGTCATCAATCCTCCGAGGTCTCGGACGCTCCCGAAACCAGATTTAGGGTGTGGCTGCGGATGGGTGCTGGGCCAAACCTATCAGAGAGCAACGGCGGGCAGAAGCCCGTGGCCCAATCAAAGTTCCATTGCTATATCATCAAGATAGGTGCTGGACTCGATTTTTGGAAGGCTGCCCTGCGAATCACGCCGCACTTTCGCCCGCACCGCCGGGCAGCCCGGCCGCCACATCCGGTTTTGATGGCACTTTCCAGCTTTTGCGGGCGTTATGTTAGGTCTGCTCAGGCCCGGACCGCAACGCCAGCACAGGAATTTTGTGACCTCATTCATTGACCCATTGATTGCATTCGTCTCGGCGCATGCCGGACTTGCCTATCTCACGCTATTCCTTGCCGCCCTGCTGGAGGCCGTTCCGATCGTCGGTTCGGTGATCCCGGGGTCGACTATCATTTTTGCGCTGAGCGCGCTGGTGCCGGGTGGCGAATTGCGGCTGGAATGGGTGCTGGTGGCCGCGGCCGCCGGGGCGTTGCTCGGCGATGGATCGGCATTCTGGATCGGACATCGCACCCAGCGCGAAATCCTCAGCGCGTGGCCGCTGGCGAATTACCCACGTGTGGTCGCCCAGAGCGAGGCATTTTTCCATCGCTGGGGTACGCTGGCGGTGTTCTTCGCGCGCTTCGTGCCGCCGCTCCGCGCCTTCGTGCCGGTCACGGCGGGCGCGCTCGGGATGTCGCCGCCGGTGTTTTACGCCGTCAACGTCCCCGCGATTCTGCTATGGGCGCCGGCGCATGTGCTGCCGGGCGTGCTCGCGGTATCGGCGTTGCACAGATATGGCGGATTCGCCTCCCATCCCGGGCTCGCCAAGCATTACTGGATGCTGTTCGTGATCGGCAGCGCCTTGATCATCGCGCTGGTGGGCTGGGCAATCCGCCGCAGGCAGGCGGCGGCGTGATCGACCCCACCGCGGCATCGGTTCGAAAAAAGCCCTAACGGCGCAGAACTTCAGCTCGCGCCGCGAACGACGGTCTTGAGATAATTATAGGCCTTGATGATTTCGATCAGGCGATCCTCGGTGGAGCGATCGCCGCCATTGGCGTCGGGATGATGTTGCTTTACCAGCGCCTTGTATTTCGCCTTGACGGTCTCAAGCGTCGCATCGGGGCCAAGCCCCATCACCTGCAGCGCCTTGCGTTCGGCGTTGAAAATCTTCCGGGTTTCGACCTTGGCCTCGGTACCCGCGCCCGGACCCGGCCGCCAGCTGCCGCGACCGTTGAGCTCGCTGAACATGCTGAACGGATCGGATGCGCCTTCGAGGTCGGCCTCGGGGCTGCCCTTGCCCTTCTTGGCGCTGGTATTGGCGCCCATCTTCCAGGTGGGACGATGGCCGGTCAGCGCGTCCTTCTGGTAGCGCGCGACCGCATCCGCATTCATGCCGGAGAAGAAGTTATAGGACTGGTTATATTCACGGACATGATTGAGGCAGAAGTGCCAATATTCCTTGTCATTGGCGCGGCCCTTGGGCGCCCGGTGCGGCCCCTTGTTCTTGCAGTCGGGCCATTCGCACATGGCGGATTCTTCACGCGCCTGCGCCTGCTGCTTGGCGCTGAGCTTGTTCGGTTTGATCCGGATGGAATCGAAGAATTTGGATGAATCAATCGGCATGGCTGACTATGACAACGCAATGCGAAAGGCTTCAAGTCTTGACATTGCGAATCCCTCACTCTCGATGCGCCATTGACGCAGAACAGTCATGGACGTATTGCCGCACCATGAGCACCAAAGACACTATCATCAACAGGTTGCGCGAAGCTTTCTCTCCCGAAAGCCTCGACGTGTCGGACGAATCACATCTTCATGAAGGCCATTCTGGCCACCGGCCGGGCGGCGAAACCCATTTCAGGGTTTATATCGTATCTTCAGCCTTTGAAGGGAAGAGCCGGATTGAACGCCATCGCATGATAAATTCGACACTGGCGGCGGAACTGGCAAATTCCGTGCATGCCTTGGCGATCAAGGCCCATGCGCCCGGGGAAGCCGGCAGCTGAGAGGCGGCCGTCATATCCGGCGAACGGCTTTCGCGAACGATAAACGCCCCGCAGGTGCTGCTAAAATGCCGTGCCGGCCCGCTTCGGCTTTTTCTCGTCGATTTCGGCCTCGCGCGGCACCGCGACGATCCGTAGCGCCGTAATGCGGTTGCGCTCGCGCCGCAGTACCCGAAACCGAAAACCGTGGAACGTGAAACTCTGGCCACGCTCGGGGATCGAGCGCGCTTCGTGAATCACGAGGCCGGCGACAGTGGTCGCCTCCTCGTCCGGAAGATGCCAATCCATCGCACGGTTGAGATCGCGGATCGGCACCGAGCCGTCGACCACCACCGAGCCGTCGGGCTGGGCGCGAACGCCGGCCACCACTACGTCATGCTCGTCGGAAATATCGCCGACGATTTCTTCCAGGATGTCCTCCAGCGTCACCATGCCTTCAACTTCGCCGTATTCGTCGACCACCAGTGCGAAGTGGGTCTTGCGGCGGCGGAACGCCTTGAGCTGCTCGGAAACCGGGCGCATCTCCGGCACGAACCACGGCGGCAGCGCGATAGTCGAAACGTCGATCTTCGCCGTCTCGCCCTCGGCGGCGCGGATCGCACGCAACAGATCCTTGGCGTGCAGCACGCCGATAATGTTTTCAGGCTTGTCGCGCCACAGCGGAATCCGCGTGTATTCGGTCGCCAACACCTCACGCACCAGTTCCTCCGGCGGGAGATCGGCATTGATCATCACCATTTCGGTGCGATGGACCATCACGTCGGAGACCTGGAGCTCGCGCAGGTCCAATAGGCCGCCGAACATGTCGCGGTCCTGCTTTTCGACCTTACCCTCATGATGCAGCAGATCGACCGCGCCGCGCAGCCGCTCGGTCGGCGACAATATCGGCTGGTTGTGACCGATCTTGATGCCGAGCACCCGCATCAGCGCGCGGACGATCGCCTCGATCACGGTAAGCAGCGGTCCAAGCAGGTAGACCATCAGCTTCATCGGCCGCGCGACCAGAAGCGATATCCGATCCGGCGCGTTGATGGCGATCGTCTTCGGCAAAACTTCGGCGAATATCACGACCGTCACCGTCATCACGCCGGTGGCGTAGAGCACGCCAACCTCGCCGAACCACGCCGTAAAGATGCCGGTTGCCAATGCGGAGGCGCCGATATTGGCGATGTTGTTGCCGAGCAACAGCGCACCGATCATCCGCTCGCGCATGGCAAACAGACTGGAAACTACGCCGGCCTCGCTATTGCCCTGCTTGGACAAGCGCAGCATGCTGGCGCGCGATGCCCCCGTCAGTGCGGTCTCGCTCGCGGAAAAGAACGCGGAAACCAGCAGACAGGCGATGACGACGGAGAATGTAAACCAGTCCATGACGCAGTTATTCACTTCGTCCGATTGGTTGCAGCTTTGCTTTCAGAAAATCGCGAACCACCGAGGGTTCGACGTCGGGAGCGATCACAGCGCGACCGATCGCGCTGAGCAGAATGAAGGTGAGCCGGCCGCGCTTGACCTTCTTGTCCTGCGCCATCAGCGCCATCAGCGCGTCGGCGTCGGCCAGTCCCTCCTGGGTAAATCCGGCGATGTCCTGCAACCGGGTCGGCAGGCCGACCTCGGACAGATGATGCCTGACCCGCGTAGCGTCGGATTCGGAGATCATCCCCAACTGCGCGGATAATTCCGCCGCCAGCACCATGCCAACCGATACGCCTTCGCCATGGAACAGCCGGTCGGAAAATCCGGTCGCGGCTTCCAGCGCATGACCGAAGGTGTGGCCGAGATTGAGCAACGCGCGCTCACCGGTCTCGCGCTCGTCGCGCGCCACGATTGCGGCTTTGGCGCGGCAGGAGGTCGCGATCGCGTGTTCGCGGGCGGAGCCGCCCTTGAAGATATCGGCGTGATTGGCCTCCAGCCAGGCGAAAAAGGCTTCATCGCCGAGCACGCCGTATTTGGCGACTTCGGCATAGCCGGCGCGGAACTGGCGTGGCGACAACGTGTCGAGCACTGACGTGTCCGCGACCACCAGGACCGGCTGGTGAAACGCGCCGAGAAGGTTTTTCCCGCGCGGCGAATTGATCCCGGTCTTGCCGCCGACGAGGAATCGACCTGCGCCAGCAGCGAGGTCGGCACCTGTACGAAATCGACACCGCGGCGCAGGATCGCGGCCGCGAAGCCCGCGAGGTCGCCGACCACGCCGCCGCCGAGCGCGATCACCAGATCGCTGCGCTCGATCTTCGCTGATATCAGCGCTTCGCTGACCTGTTCGAGACCGGCATAGGTTTTGGAGCCCTCGCCTTCCTCGACCATGACCCGCGAGGTGGGGATCCCGGCCGCCGCCAGCGAGGCCTCGGTCGTTTCAACCAATATTTTGCGACCGTGCGGTCGGTGACGATGGCGGTGCGCGCACCCGGCCGCAACGCGGCGACGCGCGCGCCCAGCGATGACAGCACATCGCGGCCGATGATGATGTCATAGCCGCGCTCGCCGAGCGCGACATCGACCGTGATCGGGTCCGAATGTTTCAGCGGCGCGGTCATGGCGCGGCGCCCATGGTGCCCGGCGTTCCTGCCTGGGTGGAAACCGTGGCATCGCCGCCGCACAACCGGCCATAAAGGGCCTCGATGCATTCATCGACGATCTTCTCGTGCGGCACGTCGCGCGACCAGACCGTAAGATCGGCATGCTGATAGAACGGCTCACGTTCCCTGATCAGACGTCCGACGGTGGCTTCGGGGTCCGCGGTCTGCAGCAGCGGACGGTCGGCGCGGCGTTTCACCCGGCGCATGATGATATCGGCATCCGCCTTGAGCCAGATCGAGATGGCCTTGTCGCGGATACGGTCGCGGGTCTCCTCGCGCATGAATGCGCCGCCTCCGGTCGCGATGACGCCGGGACCGCTATCGAGCAATCGCGCGATCACCCGCGCCTCGCCGTCCCTGAAATAGGGCTCGCCATAACGCGCAAAAATTTCCGGAACCGTCATACCCGCGTGGGCCACCTCAATCTCGGTATCGGCATCGACAAAGGGCAACCGCAACCGCAGCGACAGCCGCCGTCCGATGGTGGATTTGCCGGCCCCCATCATCCCCACCAGCACGACCGACCGCGTTCCGAGCGCCGCTGATATCTCGGCGTCCTGGGACGGGGTGGCGCTGGCCGATAGGGCTGTCTCGGGCATTTTATCGCTCGGTTGCGGCGGTTCCGGGCCATCATACTACCCCGGCCGATACCGTTGCTAGAGACTCTTGCAACAATGGGGCGAACATGTTGGTAGTCGGATCAGGCTATCACCGATGATTTCAATAGTTAATTCGCCGCCTGAGGCTCTGACATGCCCAGCCTGTTCCGCTTTCTGACGGTTGTCGCGGTGATCGGCGGGATCGTCTATGGCGCGATTTTCGTGCTGGCGAATTTCGTTAACCCGAAATCGCGGGAAATGACCGTCAACATCCCCCCAGACAAGTTCCTCAAGAAATAGGCGCTAGAGTCCGATTCGTGGATGCTGCGGCGAACCCGGTTCACCTCTCCCTTGGGGAAAGGTCGGATCTCAGGGCGATCCCGGTGAGGGATTAAGGCCTAACAACAAGACCGTAGCCCCCTCGCCCCAACCTCTCCCAAGAGAGGGGCGCACCCGTCGTTACGGAGACGTTGAAGACATGCATGCCAGCAAGACCTCAGACGCCAAACTGATCAACCTGTTCCTCGACATGCTCGCGGCGGAACAAGGCGCCGGCGACAATACGCTCGACGCTTATCGCCGCGACCTCACGGATTTTTCGGACTTTCTCGGTCACACCGGGCAGGACTTTGCCGGCGCCGAAACGCAGGGGTTGCGGGACTATCTCGCCGACCTTGACGCCCGCGGCTTCAAGTCGTCGAGCGTGGCGCGCCGGCTGTCGGCGATGCGGCATCTGTTTCGTTTCCTGCTCAATGAGCGGATCCGAAGCGACGATCCGGCAGCCATCCTGTCCGGGCCAAAGCGCGGCCGCGGCCTGCCGAAAGTGCTGTCGATCTCTGATGTCGATCGTCTTCTGGTGCGCGCCAAGGCGCTGACCGAAGCGCCGGAAGCCTCTGCGCCGCAGCGGCTTCGCGCGATGCGGTTATATTGCCTGCTCGAGGTGCTCTACGCCACCGGCCTGCGGGTATCGGAACTGGTGGCGCTGCCGCGTTCGGCCTCGCGCCGCGATGCGCGCATGATCGTGGTGCGCGGCAAGGGCAACAAGGAACGGCTGGTGCCGCTTAACGAGCCTTCGCGGCAGGCGATGGCCGACTATCTCGCCGCGATCGAGGCCTCCAAGCCGGAGAAAAAAAAAAATGCGGCTAGCCTCGAAATGGCTGTTTCCCTCCTTCGGCGAGAGCGGACATTTGACGCGGCAACATTTCGCGCGCGACCTCAAGGAACTGGCGGCGGCGGCCGGCCTCGCGCCGCGGCTGGTCAGCCCGCATGTGCTGCGCCATGCCTTCGCCAGCCATCTGCTGCACAACGGCGCAGATTTGCGCATCGTGCAGACGCTGCTGGGCCATACCGATATCTCGACCACGCAGATCTACACCCATGTGGTCGAGGAGCGCCTGAAGAGCCTGGTGCGCGACCTGCATCCGCTGGCGGAGAAGTAGCTTCATGCGCCGCCGCCTTGACTTCGGCGCCTTCTGCCGTGAAAGAGCCGTTTCCCGCCCGCGACCTTGGCGCGCCTGGGCAAAACGAAGTCTCATTCGAGGTCGGAATGCGCACTAAATAATTGAAGATACGCTGCTTTCTTCACGCGAACCGGAATCCGCTTCGCTCCAGCGGCGTTCGTCCTTATATTGCATTTGATGCCGGATCCCATGCGCAGCTACCTTGATTTCGAAAAGCCCGTCGCCGAACTCGACTCCAAGGTCGATGAATTGCGCGCGCTGGCGGCTACCGGCAGCGATATCGGCGAAGAGATCTCGCGGATCGAGGACAAGGCCGCGCAGGCGCTGAGCGATCTCTACGCCAATCTGACGCCGTGGCAGAAAACCCTGGTCGCGCGCCATCCGCAGCGGCCGCATTTGACCGATTTCATCGGCGCGCTGATCACCGAATTCACGCCGCTGGCGGGCGACCGCAAATTTGGCGAGGACGAAGCGCTGATCGGCGGGTTCGGCCGCTTCCGCGGCGAGAGCATTTGCGTGATCGGCCAGGAAAAGGGCGCCACCACCGAATCCCGTATCAAGCATAATTTCGGCATGGCGCGGCCGGAAGGCTATCGCAAGGCTGTCCGGCTGATGGAGATGGCGGATCGGTTCGGCATTCCCGTGCTGTCGATCGTCGATTCCGCCGGCGCCTATCCCGGCATCGGCGCGGAGGAACGCGGACAGGCCGAAGCCATCGCGCGCTCGACCGACGCGTGCCTGTCGCTCGGCGTGCCCAATGTCGCGATCATCACCGGCGAGGGCATGTCGGGCGGCGCCATCGCCATCACGACGGCGAACCGCGTGCTGATGTTCGAGCACGCGATCTACAGCGTGATCTCGCCGGAGGCCGCGTCCTCGATCCTGTGGCGCGACGGCACCAAGGCCCAGGAAGCCGCCACCAGCATGAAGATCACGGCGCAGGACATGCTGCGTTTTGGCGTGATCGATTCGATTCTGAAGGAGCCCGCCGGCGGCGCGCATCGCGATCCCGGCGCCATGATCGCGGCCACCGGCGAGGCCATCGCGCAGGCGATGGCGACCTGCGCAATCTCGAGCCCGACGTGATCCGCAAGCAGCGGCGGCAGAAATTCCTCGATATCGGCCGAAAGCTGGGCTGAACGCTTTAATTTTTGTGAAAAAGGGTCCGCCCTGACCCCATTCAGGTTTTATCCCTGGTTGCTCAAAATCCAGCTATTTCGGCCGCAATTAGGCCCGGACAGCGGTATTTAAGGTCTGTTGACCATGCCTGAGGTGGAGCCTGTCGCGACGTCAGCGTCGGCTTGCGACCAAGGTGGCTTAAAGGATAATATTTTATTCAATGGCTTCAGGGCATGGACGCTATATTTGGGGTGCGAACATTGCCCGGTGGGTGTGGAGCTTTGCATTGATCAATCGCTCGCTGGTTCGCGCGATCATCACATCAGTCGTACTGGCGGCCGGGGGGCTGCTGGCCGGCTGCAACAGCGACGAAATCTCGCTGGCGAACAATGCCAAGGCCAACCAGCCGGTTTCGGCCGAAACTCGTCGCCGAGATGGCGACGAAGAACATGGACCTGCAATCGCCGATCCTGGTTCGGCTGTTCAAGCAGGAGGCCGAACTTGAGGTCTGGAAGCAGGATCGCACCGGCCGCTTCGCGCTCCTGAAGACCTATCCGATCTGCCGCTGGTCGGGAGACCTCGGACCCAAGGTTCGCGAAGGCGACCGTCAGGCACCGGAAGGTTTCTACGCGATCACGCCGGGGCAGATGAACCCGCAATCGGCGTATTATCTTTCGTTCAACACGGGCTACCCGAACGCTTACGACAGGTCGCTCGGACACACCGGCTCGGAGCTGATGGTGCATGGCGACTGCTCGTCGCGCGGTTGCTACGCCATGACCGACGAACAGATCGCGGAAATCTATTCGCTGGGGCGGGAATCCTTCTTCGGCGGCCAGAAGCGCGTTCCAGTTTCAGGCCTATCCGTTCAAGATGACGCCGGTCAACCTGGCCAAGCATCGCAACAATCCGAACATGCCGTTCTGGAAAATGATCAAGGAAGGTTACGATCATTTCGAAGTGACGCGGCAGGAGCCGAAGGTCGATTTCTGCGAAAAGAAATATGTGTTCGATGCCGTGAAGGCGCCGGATGCCAAGCGCGATCCGGTGTTTGATGCCTCGGCAAAATGCCCCGCTTATGTCATCCCGGATGAAATCGCCGACGCCGTCCGCGAGAAGCAGCAGCAGGATGAAACCGAATTCGCCAAGCTGGTCGCAAAGGGAACGCCGGTCGCCCGGATGAATACCGGCATCGACGGCGGCATGAACCGGGTATTCGCGGCCAGGGTGCCCGATGGCAATACCGGATTGTCGGATAGCGGCGGCGGCGGCCAAGGATTCCAGCTCGCGCTTTCGCGCGCACCGGGCACGATCCCGCCGGGGGTCAATCCGCCGCGCGGCCAGGTCTCATCTCCCGATGAACCGCTGATCGCCTCAATGACAACGACGGCGTCCGCACC
The DNA here is from genome assembly GCA_963811915.1 of uncultured Alphaproteobacteria bacterium. Lineage (GTDB taxonomy): Bacteria > Pseudomonadota > Alphaproteobacteria > Rhizobiales > Xanthobacteraceae > Bradyrhizobium. The sequence goes on along the minus strand of CAWETC010000006.1, from coordinate 197,839 downwards.
GGCGACGCGCGTGGCATCCGCAGCGCCCGCCGCCCAATCCAGCTCGGAATCGGACGGTTTCTTCAGCAGCCTCGCCCGCAAGGTCGGCCTCGGCCGCGCCACCGCAGATACCACCGCAACTGCCGCAGCGCAGGCGCCCGTTCCGGCCAAACCAAAGTCCGTCGAGGCCAGGCGGAATAACGCGAAGACCGCGGCACCGAAGGCGGATACGAGACAGGCTGCCGCCCATCCGCCGCTCAAACCAACGCTGAGCGATAGGGATAACGCGGCCGCCCCTGCCCCCGCCGCCAGTCTGGTCGCCGGCGCCCAGCCGATTGTGTCGGCCAATTCGTTCGACAGCCGCTTCTCGGCGGCGAAATAAGAACTGCGCTTCGATCGCACGGCGATCGGCGATCCCTCGCCCGATAGCTAAACCCGGTATCTAAACAAGTGTTGCGGCTAAATTCCGATATCGGATGACAGCGCACACGGCGAACGCGACCAACATCATTGAGCGCGAACAACAGCCGGACTTTATGGGTGCCATGGCATGGCTGGTGAACAGACCCGCCAAGCGCTAGCGCCGCTGCTCGCAGTCTGGATAAGATCCAGTTGATGCAGTAGCCTCGTGTACATCGATACAAAAAACTTGAGGCCGCGGGCCTGCAAGGCAAGAAAAACGGGGAGAATGACCATGACTGAAGAACCGGCCGCATTGCATCGCCGTCGTTTTCTGAAAGGAGTGGTCATCGCCGGCGGCGCCACCATCGCGGCTCCCGCTTCGGTTCAGGCACAAGCGCCAGAGAAGCCGAACGGCAACGCATCACCGCCGACTGCAGCCGCAAAAGCCCATGAGCGTGAAATCCCGCAGGAAGCCGATCGTCTGACAACGGAAAAGACCGGCTCGGACTTCATGGTGGATGTGTGCAAGACACTCAATCTCGACTACATGGCCGCCTGTCCGGGTTCGACGTTTCGCGCGCTGCAGGAAAGTTTCATCAACTACGGGCAGAACAAGCGTCCGGAATGGCTGACGTGCATGCACGAGGAAGTCGCGGTCGGCATGGCGCATGGCTATGCCAAGGTCGCCGGCAAGCCGATGGCAGCCATCGTGCACGGAACGGTGGGCACCCAGCATTCGGCCATGGCCCTCTATAATGCCTACTGCGACCGCGTTCCCATCATGGTTTTTACCGGAAACGCCGGTCCGCTCGACGAACGCCGGCCCGGGGTCGAATGGTTCCACAGTGTGCAGGACGGCGCCGCCACGGTGCGCGACTTCGTCAAGTGGGACGATTATCCAATGTCGCTTCAGCATTTTGCCGAGTTGACGGTGCGCGGCTATACGCTGGCCTGTGCGCAGCCTCCGGGACCGGTGTTCATCACCGCCGACGCCAAATTGCAGGAAAATCCGCTTGAGGAGCGCGAGCAGCGCGGGCTGACGATTTCCGCGTTTGACGACACCCGCGCAAACCACGGGGGATCCGAACGCCTTGCGCGAGGCCGCCAAAATGCTGGTCGCGGCCGAAGCGCCCGTAATCATTGCCGATCGTTATGCCCGTTCCCAGCAGGGGATGGACGATCTCGTCAAGCTCGCCGAACTTCTGCAGGCGCCGGTCGTCGACAACCGATCGCGCATGAACATGCCGAACACGCATTATCTTTGCCAGTCGGAGCGGGCCGGAGGGTTGATCGCGCAAGCCGATTGCATCCTGTCGCTCGAACCGGTCGATCTCTACGGCCAGCTCAATGTCATGCGCGATCAGCTGGAACGCACCGTGAGCTCGAAGGCCAAGAAGGGGGTCAAGGTCATCGGCATCTCGACCCGGGACTTGCTGGTCCACTCCAACTACCAGGACTTCCAGCGCTACGTCGGCGCCGACATCAATATCACGGCGGATGCGCAAACGACCCTGCCATTCCTGATCGAAGCGATCCGGCGCGAGATACCGTCCGCCGGCAACACCTCCATCGAGATGCGTGGCCGGAAAATGCGCGAGGCCTTCAACGGCTTCGCGGACCGCGCGCGGGCGGAGGCCGCGCTCGCATGGGACGCCAGTCCGATCTCCTCGGCGCGCATGTACATGGAACTCTGGGGGCACCTCAAGAATGAGGATTGGGCGCTGGTCTCGGACAGCGACTTCTCATCCAACTGGCCACATCGCCTTTGGCCGCTGGAAAAACATTATCGCTTCATCGGCGGTTCGGGCGGATACGGCGTCGGCTATCAGCCGGTGGCCGCGCTCGGCGCGGCGCTCGCGCATCGTGACGCCGGCGGCCGCGTGGCTGTGAGCATCACCGGCGACGGCGAGTTCAACATGGCGCCGCATACGCTGTGGACCGCCGCCCATCACGGCATTCCCTACCTGACCGTCATTCAGAACAATCGCGCCTATCACCAGGAAGTCATGCATGTCCAACGCATGGCGAACCGGCACAATCGTGGGCTGCGGAACGTGCCGATCGGCACGACCATCGACAATCCGAACATCGACTATGTCAAGATCGCGCAGGGTTATGGCGCGGTCGGCATCGGGCCGATCACCGATCCAAATGATCTGTCCGAGGCGTTTCGCAAGGGCATTGCCGCCGTCAAGGCAGGCCAGCCCGTCCTGGTCGACGTCATTATGCAGCCGCGCTGAGGAGAGAATCATGAAATCTGTCATTCTCGCCCTCGCGGGCCTGATCTCGGCTGCCGTCCCGGCTTGTGCCCAGCAAGGTTCGGCGCCGGCGGGCAATGTCGAGAACGGCAAGACGCTTTACCTTCAGGTGGGCTGTTATGAATGCCATGGCCAGGCAGGCCAGGGCGCGCGGATGACCGGCCCGCGCATCTCGCGAACCGAGTTTCCGTTCGAGAGTTTTCTGTATCAGCTTCGTCATCCGGCAAATCAGATGCCGCCTTACGAAGCGGCCGCTCTCTCCGACCAGGACGCGGCGGATCTCTACGCCTACGTACGGCAGATGCAGGCGCCGCGCGATCCGAACAGCATCCCTCTGCTCAAGGCGGAGCATTGAGCGGTCAGCCAGTACATTTTCCGATGCGCTCGAATCATTGACACTGTTCTCGTGGCCATGTTCGAGACGCGCGAAGACGCGCTCCTTACCGTGAGGAGATCTCATCCTGAGGAGGATCGCAAAGCGATGCATCTCGAAGGATGCAGCCACATTTGGAAAAGATTCTGGTCGCTAATTAAAGGAAGGTTCGACAGAGACGGCAGCGTGAAGGCTGATCGCCCTCACGCATACCTGCCGTGGCAGTGCTTGTACTTCTTGCCGGAGCCGCAGGGACAATCCTCATTACGGCCGACTTTGCCCCAACTCGCCGGATTCTTCGGGTCGCGATTGGCGGTGGCGGCGGGCACCAGCGAGACGTTGGCGAACGCCATCTCGTCCTCGCCGGTATTCGGATTGAGCTTGTGCGCTTCCATCACCGGCAATGCCGGCTGCTGTTCTTCCGGCGGCACGATTTCAACGCGCATCAATTGCGCCGTTACGGCTTCGCGCAGATGCGCGATCATCGCCTCGAACAGGCTGAACGCTTCCGACTTGTATTCCTGAAGCGGATCGCGCTGGCCGTAGCCGCGCAGGCCGATCACCTGGCGCAGATGGTCGAGCATCACCAGATGCTCGCGCCACAGATGATCCAGCGTCTGCAGCAGGATGGTCTTTTCGACGTAGCGCATCACCTCGGGGCCCCATTGCGCCACCTTGGCCGCCATGTGCTCATCGACACGCTGCTCGATGCGGGAGAGCAGTTCCTCGTCGGCGATGCCCTCTTCCTTGGCCCATTCATCGACCGGCAGGTCGATATCGAGCACGCGCTTCAATTCCTCCTTGAGGCCGGCAACGTCCCACTGCTCGGCATAGGCATGTTCAGGCACGTGCTTGGTGACGACGTCCTCGACGAAGGCGCGGCGCATGTCGGCGACGGTCTCGGCGACGCTTTCGTCCTTCATCAGATCGACGCGCTGGTCGAAGATCACCTTGCGCTGGTCGTTCTGGACGTTGTCGAACTTCAAAAGATTCTTGCGGATGTCGAAGTTGCGGGCCTCGACCTTCTGCTGTGCTTTTTCCAGCGCCTTGTTGATCCAGGGATGGATGATGGCCTCGCCTTCCTTGAGGCCGAGCCGGGTCAGCATGCTGTCGAGCCGATCAGAGCCGAAAATCCGCATCAGATCGTCTTCCAGCGACAGGAAGAATTTCGAGCGTCCGGGATCGCCCTGACGACCGGAGCGGCCGCGCAGCTGGTTGTCGATGCGCCGGGATTTGTGACGTTCCGATCCGATGATGTAGAGCCCGCCGGGCCGGGTGACGGTCTTGGCCGGCTTCGACCCCTTGGCGGGCTCGACCTCGATGACGTCTTCGGCTTTCAGCACGATGTCGCGGAAGCGTTCGACGTCGGCCTTGATGCGCTCGATCTTCGCGGCCCGCTCGGCTTCGTCGGTAATCCCCGCCGTCTCGTGCTGGAGCCGCATCTCGAGCGAGCCGCCGAGCTTGATGTCGGTACCGCGGCCGGCCATGTTGGTCGCGATCGTGATCGCGCCGGGCACGCCGGCCTCGGCGACGATGTAGGCTTCCTGTTCGTGGAAGCGGGCATTCAGCACCGCGAACAGCTTGGCTGGCTTGCCCGAGCGCGCCGCGGCGTAAAGTTTCTCCATCGCGTTTTCGTTGCCGAAATCGATCTGCTTGTAGCCGTGCTTCTTGAGGTATTCGGCGAGGACTTCGGATTTTTCGATCGACGCGGTACCGACCAGCACCGGCTGCAGCCGCGCATTGGCGCGCTCCACCTCGGCCATGATCGCGGCGTGCTTCTCGTCCTGGGTGCGATAGACCTCGTCGTCTTCGTCGAGACGCGCCACCGGCACGTTGGTCGGGATTTCCACGACCTCGAGCTTGTAGATGTCGAACAGTTCGTCGGCTTCGGTCAGCGCGGTACCGGTCATGCCGGCGAGCTTTTCGTACATCCGGAAATAGTTCTGGAACGTGATCGAGGCCAGCGTCTGGTTTTCCGGCTGAACCTGCACATGCTCCTTGGCTTCCAGCGCCTGATGCAGGCCTTCGGAATAACGCCGGCCCTGCATCATGCGGCCCGTGAACTCGTCGATGATGATGACCTCATTGTCGCGGACGATGTAATCCTTGTCGCGCGTAAACAACGAGTGCGCGCGCAGCGCCTGGTTGATGTGATGAACGACCGAGACGTTCTCGACGTCGTAGAGCGAATTGCCCTTGAGCTGGCCGGCATCGCGCAGCAGCGTTTCGATCTTTTCCATGCCGGCTTCGGTCAGCGTCACCGTGCGCTGCTTCTCGTCGACCTCGTAATCGGTCTTGTCGAGCTTGGGAAAGAACGTGTCGATGGTGTTGTAGAATTCCGAACGGTCGTCGAGCGGCCCGGAGATGATCAGCGGCGTGCGCGCCTCGTCGATCAGGATCGAGTTCGACTTCGTCGACGATGGCGAAGTAGTGGCCGCGCTGGACCATGTCCTCGAGCCGGTACTTCATGTTGTCGCGCAGATAGTCGAAACCGTATTCGTTGTTGGTGCCGTAGGTGATGTCGCGTGAATAGGCCTCCTTGCGCTCGGAATCGTCGAGGCCATGGACGATGACCCCGGTGGTCATGCCGAGGAATCCGTAGATCTGCCCCATCCATTCGGAGTTGCGCCGGGCGAGATAGTCGTTGACCGTGACGACGTGGACGCCCTTGCCGGCCAGCGCATTAAGGTAAACAGCGAGGGTGGCGACCAGCGTCTTGCCTTCGCCGGTCTTCATCTCGGCGATATCGCCTTCGTGCAGCACCATGCCGCCGATCAACTGTACGTCGAAATGCCGCTGGCCGAGCGTGCGCTTGGCCGCCTCGCGCACGGTGGCGAAGGCCGGAACCAGGAGTTCGTCGAGGGTCTTGCCGGCGGCAAGAGCCTGGCGGAATTCGGCGGTCCGGGCTTTCAGGGCCTCATCCGACAGGGCTGCGACCTCGGGCTCAAGCGCGTTAATGGCATCGACGCGGGACTGGTATCCCTTGATCCGCCGGTCGTTGGGGGAGCCGAAAAACTTGCGGGCGAGCGCGCCGATCATGCCAAATTCCTGCTTCTGCGGTTCGGCGTTACAGCCGTGAGGTGGTCCACCAGGTTGCCTATCAACTCATCGTGACGCATTGCGGGCCAGTCCCAAACCGGGAGCATCCGCCAAATGAGTGGGAATTCAGCAATCCAAGGTTCAACGGCCAAAACACAGCCAAATGCGCGCCATCGCCATTGCCCCGGCTTCGAAGAGATATGGCTGGGCCCGGGGCTTGTCAACGGCGCGAACCTGTCAAGGATTTCATCATTTTGACAGACTTTTCGCGTTGCCAAGGCCCCATGATTGGGCGAGTGTCCCGCCGCCCTGAACGGCCTTGATGCCCTAGATCGCCACCCGACTTTGAAGATAAGGATTTTCCATGACCTCTTCGTCATCAGAAACGAAATTCGGCCGTCGCGCTCGCCTCGCCTCCGCCGCCACCGGCTGTCTCGCGATGGTCCTGCTCGCCAGCCTCCCGGTCCGGGCCGAAGACGCCAACCCGGTGCTTGCCAAGGTGAACGGCTCCGAAATCCGCCAAAGCGACGTCGCGCTCGCCGAGGAAGAACTCGGACCCAGCCTCGCGCAGATGGATCCCGCGTCCAAGAAGGAAAACGTGCTGGCGTTCCTGATCGACATGAAAATCGTCGCCAAGGCCGCCGAAGCCAAGAAGATCGAGGACCGCGATGATTTCAAGGCCCGTCTCGCCTTCACGCGCAACCGGCTGTTGATGGACAATCTGCTGTCGGTCGAAGGCAAGGCCGCGACCACCGACGAGGCCATGAAGAAGGTCTATGAGGACGCCTCCAAGCAGATCGCCGGCGAGCAGGAAGTTCATGCCCGCCATATCCTGGTCGAGACCGAGGACGAGGCCAAAGCGATCGAGGACGAACTCAAGAAGGGCGCCGATTTCGCCGAATTGGCCAAGAAGAAATCCAAGGATCCCGGCGCGTCCGACGGCGGCGATCTCGGCTTCTTCACCAAGGATCAGATGGTGCCGGAATTCTCCAAGGTCGCCTTCTCGCTCGAGCCGGGCAAGATCTCCGATCCGGTGAAATCGCAGTTCGGCTGGCACATCATCAAGGTCGAGGAAAAGCGCAACCGCAAGCCGCCGGACTTCGAGCAGGTCAAGGCCCAGATCGAGACCTATGTGACGCGCAAGGCGCAAGCCGACTACGTCGCGAAGCTGCGCGAAACCGCCAAGGTCGAGCGCATGGACCAGCCCGCCGAGGCGGCGAAGCCGGATGCCGCGAAGCCGGATGCGGCAAAGCCGGACGCGATGAAGCCCGCCGATTCCAAGATGGCACCGGCGACAAAGTAAAAAATCTGCTGTCACTTCTTCGAAGCCAATAGTATCTAGAACGGTCATGGCCGGGTTAAAGCGCGACTTCGCGCTTTGTCCCGGCCATCTCGTTTTCTCTTGTCGTTTTCTCTTGGTTTTCGGAATTTTGCCATGTCATCAGCCGTCTCCCCGCTCGCCCCGACCGACGTCCCCGAGATGCCCGCGTTGGCGGGCGTGAAGCTTGCGACCGCAGCCGCGGGCATCCGCTACAAGGGCCGCACCGACGTGCTGCTCGCGGTCATGGACAAGGGGACCGCCGTCGCCGGCGTCTTCACCAGGTCGAAATGCCCGTCCGCGCCGGTGGAATGGTGCCGCGCCAAACTCGGCGGCGGCAAATCTTCCAAGGGAGGGTCTGGCCGCGCACTGGTGGTGAACTCCGGCAATGCCAATGCCTTTACCGGCAAGACCGGACGGCAGGCCACGGCGCTGACCGCCGCGATCGCCGCCAAGGCGCTCGGCTGCCGTCCCGCCGAGGTGTTTCTCGCCTCCACCGGAGTGATCGGCGAGCCGCTCGATGCCACCAAGTTCGACGGCGTGCTCGGTACCCTGGCGGAGCAAGCCGCCCCGGGCGAGTGGATGAACGCCGCAAAAGCGATCATGACCACCGACACTTTTCCGAAAGTCGCGACCGCCACCGTGAAACTCGGCAAGGCCAGGGTCACGATCAACGGCATGGCCAAGGGCGCCGGCATGATCGCACCTGATATGGCTACAATGCTCGCGTTCGTGTTCACCGACGCACCGATCGCCGCCGGCGCGCTGCAAGCGCTGCTCAAGAGCGGCGTCGAGGACACCTTCAATGCCGTCACCATCGATGGCGACACCTCGACCTCCGATACGCTGCTGGCTTTCGCGACGGGAGCCGCGGCCGAACATGGCGCGCCGAAAATCAGCCGCGCCGGCGACCCCCGCCTGAAGGCTTTCACCAAAGCCTTCAACGCCGTGCTCGCCAATCTGGCGGAACAGGTAGCGCGCGACGGCGAAGGCGCGCGCAAGCTGGTCGAGATCATCATCGAGGGCGCGACATCGAAAGCCTCGGCGCGCCGGATCGCGATGTCGGTGGCGAATTCACCGCTGGTGAAGACCGCGATCGCCGGCGAGGACGCCAATTGGGGCCGCGTGGTGATGGCGGTCGGCAAGGCCGGCGAACCCGCCGACCGCGACAAGCTCTCGATCTCGTTCAACGGCATCCGCGTCGCCAGCCGTGGCGCGCGCGATCCGTCCTACGATGAGGCAGAGGTTTCAGCGGCGATGAAAAATCCGAAGATCCAGATCAAGGTCGCACTCGGCCTCGGCAAGGGCCGCGACCGGGTTTTGACCTGCGACCTCACCAAGGAGTATGTCGCGATCAATGGCGACTACCGGTCGTAAACACCCATCGGACTAAACAGCGCATGGCAGACTTCAAACTTACCCTCGTGGTCGCCTGTGCGCTGGTTGACGCCGACAAGCGCGTACTGATCGCCCAGCGGCCGCCCGGCAAGACGCTGGCCGGTCTGTGGGAATTTCCCGGCGGCAAGCTGGAACCGGGCGAGCGGCCGGAACAGACGCTGATCCGCGAGTTGCACGAAGAAATCGGCATCACCGTGAAAGAGGCCTGCCTCGCGCCGCTCACTTTTGCGAGCCACGCTTACGACGATTTTCATCTCCTGATGCCGCTCTATATCTGCCGGCGCTGGGAAGGCGACGTGATCGCGCGCGAGGGCCAGAACCTGGCCTGGGTGCGCGCCAACAAACTGCGCGACTACAAGATGCCGGCGGCGGACATTCCGCTGATCCCGCATTTGATCGATTTGCTGATGTGAGCAACGACAACCACGGTCGTCATGCGCGGGCTCGGCCTGTGCATCCATCAATCTTCAAAAACATGCGACGTGAGAAGCATTGCCGGGTCACCTGGCGCGAAGACGCGCTTTGCGCTTTTGCCCGGCAATGACGATTACGTTATGACGCACCAGATCCGGGACACGATCAATCCCGCTTCACGCCCCTCACCGCCTCCGCCAGCCCCGCTTTCGCCGATCCCGGCTTCAGCGGCTTCTGCTGGCTTTCATGCGGCGCCCAGCCCGACAGCCAGATCACATCGAAGGTGGCGCGGATGCGGCCGTCGGCGTCAGAAAAACGTTCGGCGTAAATCTGCGCCATCCGCAATAGCGTAACGCGGCGGAGCGGGGTCCGCCGCCGCTCGACCAGGACGTTGGTCGCGCCCATCCTTCGCAAATCCTGCATCAGCGCAAAGGCGCTGTCGTACCGCACCACCACGCGATCGACATCGGTGACCGGCAGCGCAAAGCCCGCACGCTGCAACAGCGCGCCGACATCGCGCAAATCGGCAAACGGCACCACCCGGGGCGATACTCCGCCTTCGCATTCGGCTTCCGCAGCCGCAAAGGATTGCCGCAACTCGCTCAGCGTATCGCCGCCAATCATCGCTGCCAGCAACAACCCGTCAGGCCGCAGCGCGCGACGGATCTGCGCGAGCACGCCGGGCAGATCGTTGACGAATTGAAAGGCAAGCGCCGATACGACAAGATCGAGCGATTCCGGCTGGAGCGGGAGGATTTCCTGCCCGGATTGCTCCAGCTTGATTTGCGCGATGGACTTGAACCGATCGCGTGATGGTTTTTGCAAGACTTCACCCGGCGACCAGATATCCGCCACCGCAGCAAAATCGCGCAGCACCGCGTGCAGGCGCTCTTCCATATCCTCCGCGACGCGATCGAACAGGAACGTGGCGGGATCGATACGCTGCGCCCAACTCTGCCGGACGCGCAGCAGCGCGCGATCGAACAGAATAGGTGCGACGTTAGGATTTGAAGCCATGCGGGTTGGTACGCCGGCTAGCCCGCTTCTGGCAAATCAACCCCATGATCCAAATAGAGTCTAAAAAGGTACTTTTCAGCACACTCGTTAAGGGCTAGCTTTTTGGCATGGCCACAGAAAAAGCCGAAACCGACCGTGTTCCGATTACGTTGGCGCTATCGACCATCGGCTATCTCGAAAAGCTGGTGAGGCAGGGCACCCACGGCACCAGCGTACCCGGCGTCGCAAGGACCCTGATCGAGGAAGGCATTCGGCTCGCCATCAAGGACGGGCTGCTGTCGATCCGCGACAACGGCAAGACGTCATAGGGATTTTTGGGGCACGCGGCGGTTCGGACAACTGCAAGGCCGATTGAAGTCGGAGTGACGGCTCTCAAGCTTTGGAGCATAAGATGCTCGCCAACGAACCCACTTGGACCGCCGAACGCGTCGAACTCCTGAAAATCCACTTTGCGGCCGGTCTGACCTGCCGCGAAATCGCCGACGACATCGGAGTGAGCCGCAACGCCGTGATCGGCAAGCTCTCCCGGCTCAATCTGACCCGCGAAAAAGCCGGCGATGCCCGACGCCCCGCGCGAACGGACGCCGCGAACCGACCTCGCCCGAGATCGGGGGCAAGGCTTCAATACCGGCTGCGCCAGAAAGTATACGCCGAGCCGCAGGCTGCGGCCGACGATGAGCCGATCCACAACGCGCACCGCTGTTCCTTGCTGGATTTGAGCGAGGAGAGATGCCGCTGGCCAATCAGTACCCCGGGCGCCGCGGATTTCTGCTTTTGCGGTAACCCGCCGATAAAAGGCCTGCCCTATTGCGCGGGCCACACCCGCCTCGCCTACCGGCCGGGCTCGGGTCAGCGCGTCGCGCGGGGGTGACACTGGATATTCGGTATCGATTCCGCAATTTGGCATCCGGCAATCCGGCACCGTCGATCCCTTGCCAACCCGGCGCCAGCCGCCTATCGACCCCGAGACATCACCGCTCAGACCGTGGTTCTGCCTTCCCGCTCGCGGTTCAACACATCCGCGCGCTCCACGTCATCGGGCCAGATCAAAATACAAAGGCGACGGCTCAGATACAGTGTTAGTGGAAGGACTATCAGGACGGGAATTAAGACAGAGGACCGTCCGCTGAATCCCAAGCTTTCCAGGAATGATGGTCAGTGAAACACCATTCTTGAATTGTTTATCGCTTGAGCCCCCCGCGCCACGGCGCTAGCCTCCCGCCGTGGACGTCGAGACATCACCATCCCGCTCCATTACCACTCACCTGCGCGGCGCTTTTCGCGTCGCCCGTGGCGCATGGTCGTATGCCGCGCGGCTGGCGCTCGATATCGCGCTACCGACGCTGTGCGTGGCCTGCCGCGAACCTGTCCATGGCGACGGGGTTTGTGCCACCTGCTGGGCCAAATTGTCGTTCATCGCGCCGCCGTTTTGCCCGCGGCTCGGGATTCCGTTCATCTACGATCCCGGCCCTGGCATGCTGTCGATGGAAGCGATTGCCGATCCGCCGGCCTATGCGCGTGCCCGCGCCGCGGTGCGTTATGACGATGTGGCACGCACGCTGGTGCACGCGCTGAAATACCAGGACCGGACAGATCTCGCCCCGGCAATGGGCCGCTGGATGGCGCGCGCCGGCCGCGAACTGTTGCAGCAGGCCGATGTGCTGGTTCCGGTGCCACTGCACTGGAAGCGCGGCTGGAGCCGGCGCTACAACCAATCCGGCGCGCTAGCGCGGGTGATTGAGCAGCAGACCGGCGTGAAATTGAGTTCCGAGGCGCTGCGACGGGTGCGGCCGACCCAGCAGCAGATCGGCCTGTCGCGCAAGGAGCGCGCCAGCAATGTGCAGGGCGCGTTCAAGGTCACAGCCGACCGGCAATCCCTGATTCACGGCCGCCGCGTGGTCCTGATCGACGATGTCTTGACCTCCGGCGCCACGGTTGACGCCTGCGCACGGGCGTTGCTGCGCGCCAAGGCGGCTTCGGTCGACGTGCTGGTGTTCGCCCGGGTTGTGGATACCCATAAATCTCCCATATAATCGTGACTACTCGACCCACAGAGCGCCCCATGACCGCTGCCATCGAAATCTACACCCGTCCGGGTTGCGGCTATTGCAGCGCCGCCAAGTCGCTGCTGACGCGCAAGAATGCGGCGTTCACCGAATTCGACGTCGCCACCGACCCGACATTGCGTCAAAAGATGTGGGATCGCGCCGGCGCCGGCTCGACCTTTCCGCAGATTTTCATCGGCGAAAGCCACGTCGGCGGCTGCGACGAACTATATGCGCTCGACCGCGCGGGCAGGCTCAATTCATTGCTGGCGGGCGAAAAGGCCACGTCATGAGCGCCGACCTCACCTTCACCGCCGCCATGGTACAGATGCGCACCGGTCTGCTGCCCGGGCCCAGCCTCGAGCAGGGAACCGAGCTGATCCGTGAAGCCGCTTCGCAAGGCGCCGATTATGTGCTCACCCCCGAGGTGAGCAACATGATGCAGCTCAATCGCAAGGCGCTGTTCGAGCATCTCGCCGCCGAGGAAGACGATCTTTCGCTCAAGGCCTATCGCGCGCTGGCGGCCGAGCTGAAAATTCATCTCCACATCGGCTCGCTGGCGCTGCGCGCCTCGCCCGAGCGCGCGGTCAACCGCTCGTTCCTGATCGGGCCCGATGGGCTGGTGATCGCGAGTTACGACAAGATCCACATGTTCGATATAGATTTGCCTGGTGGCGAGAGCTACCGCGAATCCGCCAATTATCAGCCCGGCGAAACCGCCGTCATTTCAGACCTGCCATGGGGCCGCATCGGGCTGACGATCTGCTACGACGTACGGTTTCCGGCTCTCTATCGCGCGCTGGCCGAAAGCGGAGCATCGTTCCTGACTGTACCTTCCGCCTTCACCCGAAAAACCGGGGAAGCGCACTGGCATACGCTGCTGCGTGCCCGCGCCATCGAGAATGGCTGCTTCGTGTTCGCCGCAGCGCAGGCCGGCCTGCACGAGAACAAGCGCGAGACCTTCGGTCATTCGCTGATCATCGATCCCTGGGGCGAAGTGCTTGCTGAGGGTGGCCTTGAGCCCGGCGTTTTCATGGCCATGATCGATCCCGCCAAGGTCGAGATCGCGCGCAAGACCGTGCCGTCGCTACAGCACGGCCGGCGTTTCAGCGTCGCCGATCCCAGATCCGGCCCCGAGCATCTGCACCTTGTGCGGGGATCGGCATGATCCGGTATAATTTGCGCTGCGAACGCGACCACGTGTTCGAAAGCTGGTTTCAAAGCTCTTCCGCCTACGAAGTCCAGGAAAGACGCAAGCTGGTGAATTGCCCGGTCTGCGGTTCGGCCAAAGTCGAGCGCGCCATCATGGCCCCGCAGATCGTGAGCAAGAAGGGCCGGGACGTTGTGGTTCCGGCGCCTGCCGCCGCCCCCGAGGCCGCAGCACCCGGATCGACCCCGCTGATGATGGCGCAGGAGCGCGAACTGCGCGCCAAGCTCAAGGAATTGCGCGACCATATCGTGAAGAACGCCGACAATGTCGGTGAGCGCTTTCCGAACGAAGCCCGCAAGATGCATTACGGCGATATCGAACACCGCCCGATCTACGGCGAGGCTTCACCGGAAGAAGCCCGCTCGCTGATCGAGGAAGGGGTCGAGGTATCGCCGCTGCCGGTATTGCCGGACGACCGGAACTGACGCGTCGCGTCATTCCTAACCGAGGTCCCCCGCATGAATCCGGAAACGCTGTCGTCGTGGCAAGTCTGGGCGGTGCTGTCGGCGGTGTTCGCCGCCCTGACCGCGATCTTCGCCAAGGTCGGCGTCGAGGACATCAATCCCGACCTCGCGACTTTCATTCGCACCATTATCGTGTTGATCAGCCTCTCGCTGATCCTGTTCGCGACCGGGCGATTCACCAATGCCGGGCCGATCTCGTCGAAGAGCTGGATCTTTCTGGTGCTGTCCGGGCTCGGCACCGGGGCGTCGTGGCTGTGTTATTTCCGCGCGCTGAAGCTCGGGCCGGCGACGCTGGTGGCGCCGATCGACAAATTGAGCGTCGTGCTGGTGGCGCTGTTCGGCGTGGTTTTCTTAGGCGAGCGGCCCTCGCTCAATGGCTGGCTCGGCATAGCCCTGATCGCCACCGGCGCCATCATCATCGTGATCAAACGCTAACCTGGTGTTTTCAAGCGACGCGGCTCCGGTTTGCGTGAAGAGCGATGCTACGCTGCCACCAATAGCGCCACGCCAACCACGATCAGCGCGATGCCCGAAAGCTCGCGCACCGACAGCGGCTGCTTGAACGAATAATACGCGACGCCTTGCGCAAACAGCACCTCGACCAGCGCCAGCGTGCGCACATTGGCGGCGGCGGTCAGTGCAAACGCCAGGAACCAGAACTGCGAGGCGAATGCGCCCATAAAGCCGGCGAACATCGAAGGCTTCCACAATCCGAGGATCGCCTTGAGCACGCCTGGCGCGCGCGCCAGGAGATAGATCGTCAGCACCAGCGTTTGCGTGAACAGCCCGAACACCAGCGTATATGACGCCGCCGTCACAAACGACACGCCGGACACCGTGATGATCGCGCCGCGAAAGCCGATCGCCGACAGCGCGAAGGCGGCGGCGGCGACAAGGCCCAGCACCGTCGGCTTCAAATCGGTAAAATTCTTCTCCCCGCCCGGCCGCAGCGCGGTAATGATCACGCCGATGGTCGCGATCAGGATCGCGACCACCCTCAGCGTCGTGAGATGATCGCCGAGAAACACAAAGCCGAAGATCGCGGCCTGGATCGCCTCGGTCTTGAGGTACGCTGTCGTCACCACGAACGAACGGTCGTTCATCGCGAGCAGCATCAGCCCGGTGGCGATAATCTGGCTGAGCGCACCGAGCAACAGCCACGGCCAGAATGCCGCGTCAGGCCATGTCACATGATCTCCGGTCACGGCCAGCACGACCGCGAAGAACACGACCGAGAACGGAAAGCCGAACAGGAAGCGGATGTTGGTTGCGCCCCAGGTGCCGAGCGGCCCCGTCAATTGCCGCTGCATGGCGTTGCGCGCAACCTGCGCCAGCGCCGCGGTAACGGTAAAGGGAATCCAGAGCGTGGTGACGGTGAGCATGGGGAGATTCGGTTGATCGGCGGAAAGGCGCGATACCGTGAAGCGGGGGGCTTGTCAGGTCAACCGCCGGGATTGCATGCGACGTCAACTCCCGTGTCCTCCCTGCGAAAACGGAGAGGACCAGAACTACGCGGCAACGGGGGAGCTACATCCCCTCCGCCACCACCATGTAGTTCACATCCATATCCGAGGAGATGCTCCACTTGTCGGCGAACGGACTATAGACCACGCCGGCCTGTTCGGTGATGGCGAGCTTGTTGTTCTCCAGGTGATGCGCGAGTTCGTCGGGGGTCACGAACTTGTCCCATTGATGGGTGCCGCGCGGCAACCAGCGCAGCACGTATTCGGCGCCCACGATGGCGAGCGCAAAGCTTTTCCAGTTGCGGTTCAGGGTCGAAATCACCATCAGCCCGCCGGGCTTGAGCATCGCCGCGCAGCGGTTGAGGAACATGCCGATATCGCTGACATGCTCGACCACTTCCATCGCCAGCACGATGTCGAAGCGTTCGCGCGCGTCCATCTCTTCGACGGTGGTGCAGCGGTAGTCGATCGACAAATGGCCCTTGTCCGCATGCAGCCGGGCGGCCGCGATATTACTGACCGACGGGTCGACGCCGATCACCTGCGCGCCAAGCCGGGTTAGCGGCTCGCACAGAAGCCCGGCGCCGCAGCCGATATCGAGGATGCGCAGGCCGGACAGGCAATTGAGGCTTTTGAGGTTACGCTCGAACTTGCGGCAGGCGGCGTCACGAATATAGGTCAGCCGCAGCGGATTGATCTTGTGCAACGGCGCCATCTTGCCGTTCGGATCCCACCATTGCGCCGACAGTTTTGAGAATTTCGCGATCTCGGCCGGATCAACCGTCGATGCCGGGGCCGCTGAGAAATTGACGGGAGTATCTTGCTGCATGGTCATGGATGCGCGCCGCTCCTATCGCGCGGTAATGAAGTTGCGGAACTCGAGCGGCGAAGCGATGGTCGAGATAGTCTCCTTGCCCTCGCCGACTCCCAGAATCGTCACGTCGCCGTAATTGAGAATGCGACCGAGAATGCTCTGGTTGACGTCAACGCTCTCGACCTTGTCAAAACTCATCTCAAAGGTGCGGCGCTTGATGAACCCGGTCTTGTGGACGACGCGCAGATTGGTGACGTCGGTCTCGGTGGTCCAGCGATGGAACCAGGCGGTCAGCATTTTGTACAGCGCGACAACCGCCGATACGCCCGCCAGCACCAGGCAAAGGAGCGACGGCGTGCCGGCGACCATCAGGTGCGACAGAATAAGGAACGCCAGCGCCACCAGCCAGGCCGCGATCGCCGGCAAATAGAATATCCAGTGCGCGTTGGTCGAATACAGCACCTTCTCGCCGGGCTGCAGGATATCGTCGATATAACGCCCCATCCGTTCCGCCTCAATTGCCCAAAGATCCGTTACCCAAGAAATTGCCCCAGAACCCTAGTCCGAGACCCGTCCGTGTACAGGACCCGTGCACAAGACCCGTGCACAAGACCGGTGGTCCCGCGCCCCTTCGGGGATGCCCTAAACCGGTTGCTTGCCCCCAACCGCGCCGCTATGTATACGCGCCTTTTGGCCGGTGCGCTTCCGGTTTTGCGTGCCGGCCAACATTACCTATCCTCGTAAAGGAATGCACCTGTCGTCATGGGCCGCCTTGTGATGAAATTCGGCGGCACCTCCGTCGCCAATATCGATCGCATCCGCAACGTCGCGCGCCATGTGAAGCGCGAGGTCGATGCCGGCCATGACGTCGCCGTGGTGGTTTCCGCGATGGCCGGCAAGACCAACGAACTGGTGGACTGGTGCCGCGACGCCTCGCCGATGCACGACGCGCGCGAATATGATGCCGTGGTGGCATCTGGCGAACAGGTTACCGCGGGCCTGCTTGCGATCGCGCTGCAGACGATCGGCATTCAGGCGCGTTCCTGGCAGGGTTGGCAGATCCCGATCAAGACCAGCGATGCCCACGCTTCGGCGCGGATTCTCGAGATCGACGGCGCCGAGTTGATCAACCGTTTCAAGGACCGCAAGGAAGTCGCCGTGATCGCCGGCTTCCAAGGCATCAATCCGCAGACCGGGCGGATCACCACGCTGGGGCGCGGCGGTTCCGATACCTCGGCGGTGGCGATCGCCGCCGCAATCCGGGCCGACCGCTGCGATATCTACACCGATGTCGACGGCGTCTATACCACCGACCCGCGCGTGGTTCCCAAGGCGCGCCGGCTCGACAAGATCGCGTTCGAGGACATGCTGGAACTGGCCTCGCAGGGCGCCAAGGTGCTGCAGGTTCGTTCGGTGGAACTCGGTATGGTGCACAACATACCGGTGTTCGTCCGTTCCAGCTTCGACAAGCCTGAGGATATCGACCCGCACGGCACACCGCCGGGCACGCTGATCTGCAGCGAGGAGGAAATCATGGAAAGCCACGTCGTCACCGGCATCGCCTTTTCCAAGGACGAAGCCCAGATTTCCGTCCGCCAGATCGAAGACAAGCCGGGCGTCGCCGCCTCGATCTTCGGCCCGTTGGCGGAAGCCAATATCAATGTCGACATGATCGTGCAGAACGTCTCGGAGGACGGCGCCACCACCGACCTCACCTTCACCGTTCCGGCCTCGGACTATACCCGCGCCCGCGATACCATTACCTCGGCCAAGGCCACGATCGGCTATGTCAGGCTCGACAGCGCCACCGACGTCGCGAAGGTTTCGGTGATCGGCAGCGGCATGCGCAGCCACGCCGGTGTCGCCGCCAAGGCGTTCGCCGCGCTGGCCGCACGCAATATCAACATCCGCGCCATCACCACTTCCGAAATCAAGTTTTCGGTACTGATCGACACCGCCTACACCGAACTTGCGGTGCGAACGCTGCACACGCTCTATGGGCTCGATCAGGCCTAGCTGGAATGTGATCGGTTTTGAGAATCAGAACCGACGCTTTATTCTTTTTTAACCCGCTTCTGTACGCGACCGGTACTCAGCCACTATCACCTGCGGGGCAGGCTTCGCCAGAAAACACCCTGGAAGAATTTTGCTCCAAGAATATTCTCTTTTACGCATCATCTGATCGCCAAACCGCGCACGGTTTGGCGGAACGTGCGCTTAGCAGTCGCAGCATTGGATCACGGACGCGTGGCAGGCGTTTTGCTTGGCAAAACAAGCCTCAATTCGCTATACGGCCTGATGGGTGAGCTGCCGCAACTGTTCCACAGTTTCTGGCAATCCTGATTCGGCCGATATCCATGACTTGTGGCGGCGCCGAATGAATAAAATTGTTGCTATTTGTGAATTTAACGCCAGTTGCCGGCCTCCCGGTGCGCTGGCCTCGCGGGGAAGGATTTTGGCACATGCGGAGCGCGTCGGGAGGCCCCCGCGTCTTGCTGAGACGGCTCCGCGAAACCATGGCGGAGCAGGTCTCAGCCCAGGAGCGGTTGGACAAGATCGTGGTCCTGATCGCTGCCAACATGGTGGCCGAGGTCTGCTCGACCTACGTGCTACGCATCGACAACACGCTGGAACTCTACGCCACTGAGGGCCTTAACCGCGATGCGGTGCACCGAACCGTCCTCAGCGCGCATGAGGGCCTGGTTGGCCTGGTGGCCAGCGAGGCGACGCCGCTCAACCTGAGCGATGCGCAAAGTCACCCGGCGTTCTCGTTCCGCCCGGAGACCGGCGAAGAAATCTACCATTCATTCCTCGGCGTTCCGATTCTGCGCGCCGGCAACACGCTCGGCGTGCTGGTGGTGCAGAACCGCGCCAAGCGCACCTATGTCGAGGAAGAGGTCGAGGCGCTGCAAACCACCGCGATGGTGCTGGCGGAGATGATCGCCTCCGGCGAATTGTCGGCGCTGGCACAGCCCGGCGCCGAGCCCGCCGCGCGGCATTCGCTGCACAAAACCGGCGCCATCCTGTCCGACGGCATCGCGCTCGGCCATGTCGTGCTGCACGAACCGCGCGTCGTCATCACCAACTACATTGCCGAAGACCTGCCGAAGGAAATCAAGCGTCTCGACAGCGCTTTGACAAAATTGCGGGCTGACCTCGATCGCATGCTGGAGCGCGGCGACGTCGCCGAAGGCGGCGAGCACCGCGACGTGCTGGAAGCCTATCGCATGTTCGCCAACGATCACGGCTGGTCGCACAAGCTGCACGAGGCGGTCGCCACCGGCCTCACCGCCGAGGCTGCCGTCGAGCGTGTGCAATCCGACACCCGCGCGCGCATGCTGCGTTCCACCGATCCCTATTTGCGTGACCGCCTGCACGACCTCGAGGACCTCGGTCATCGATTGATGCGGCAATTGGTGGGGCAGGATCACGCGCCGTCCCGCGAACAATTACCCGACAACGCCATCCTGATCGCGCGCGCGATGGGGCCCGCCGCCCTGCTCGACTACGATCGTAAGCGCTTGCGCGGGCTGGTGCTGGAGGAAGGCACCGCCAACTCCCACGTCTCTATCGTGGCGCGGGCGCTCGGCATTCCCGCGGTCGGCGAAATACCGAACGCACCGGGCATTGCCGATCCCGGCGATGCCATCATCGTCGACGGCACTTCGGGCTCGATCTATGTCCGCCCCTCCTCCGAAATAGAACAGGCCTACGCGGAACGGGTGCGGTTTCGCGCCCGGCGCCAGGCGCAATATTCGGCACTGCGCGACAAGCCCTGCGTCACCAAGGACGGTCAGCCGATCGAATTGATGATCAACGCCGGCCTTGCAATCGACCTGCCGCATATCGACGACACCGGCAGCGCCGGCATCGGTCTGTTCCGTACCGAACTTCAGTTCATGGTCGGCCAGAGCCTGCCGCGCACCAGCGACCAGCTCACACTGTACCGCACGGTGCTGGATGCCGCGGGCGCCAAGCCCGTGACCTTCCGGACGCTCGACATCGGCGGCGACAAGGCGCTGCCCTATATGGAGACCGTGATCGAGGAAAATCCCGCGCTTGGCTGGCGCGCGATCCGGCTCGGGCTCGACCGGCCTGGCCTGCTGCGCGGCCAGATCCGCGCGCTGCTGCGGGCCGGCGGCGGCCGCGCGTTGCGGATCATGTTTCCGATGATCACGGAAGTCGCCGAGTTCGATGCCGCCAAAGCCATCGTCGAACGCGAGCTGACCTATCTGCGTCAGCACGGCCATCCGCTGCCGGAGCGCATTGACGTCGGCACCATGGTGGAAGTCCCGGCGCTGCTCTACCAGCTCGACGAACTTCTGAAGAAGGTCGATTTCCTCTCGGTGGGATCCAACGACCTGTTCCAGTTCCTGTTCGCGGTCGACCGCGGCAACGCCAAGGTTTCCGAACGGTTCGACACCATGTCCGCCCCGATCCTGCGGGCGTTGCGCGACATCGTGCGCAAGGCAAACGCTGCGAACAAGTCCGCCTCGCTGTGTGGCGAAATGGCGTCAAAACCGATCGGCGCGCTGGCGCTGATTGCGCTGGGCTACCGCTCGCTGTCGCTGTCGGCTACCGGGCACGGGCCGGTCAAGGCGATGATTCTCGATCTCGACGCCAGGAAAGCCGAAGCCATGATGGCGCCGCTGCTTGACGCGCCGTCCGGCAGCGTGTCGATCCGCGACAGGCTGACGGCCTTCGCCGAGACCGAGGGGCTGTCGTTGTAGCGAGGCTTAGCCCCTGCATCGCCCTTTTGCTGCGCCTTTCGAGACCCTGACCATGTCGATACTCCCCGAAGCCAAACTCGATATTCTGCTGGCGCACCATGCCTCGTTGGAGGCCGAGGTGCTGGGCCAGCTGAATTCTGAAAACTACGTGCGGATCACCCGCGAGCTTGCCGAACTCAACCCGCTGATCGACGCCGTCAAAGCCTACCGCGCCGCCAATGCGGAGATCGCCGGCATCGATGCGCTGATTGCCGATCCCTCGACCGAGCCGGAGATGCGCGGCATGGCGGAAGCCGAGCGCGAAACGCTTGAGGCGCGCATTGTTGAGCTTGCGCAGCAGATCCGTGTGGCGCTGCTGCCAAAAGACGCCATGGACGATCGCAACGTCGTGCTGGAAATTCGCGCCGGCACCGGCGGCGACGAGGCGTCGCTGTTTGCCGGCGATTTGTTCCGGATGTACGAGCGCTTTGCGTCGCTGCAGGGCTGGAAGGTCGAGGTGATCTCCGCCAGCGAAGGCACTATGGGCGGCTTCAAGGAAATCATCGCCGAGGTAAAGGGCCGCGGCGCCTTCGCCAAACTGAAATTCGAATCCGGCGTTCATCGGGTGCAGCGCGTGCCCGACACCGAAACGCAGGGCCGCATCCACACCTCGGCAGCGACGGTGGCCGTACTGCCGGAAGTCGAGGAGGTCGATGTCGAGATCAAGAACGATGATCTGCGGATCGAGACCATGCGCGCGCAGGGCGCCGGCGGCCAGCACGTCAACAAGACCGAATCCGCGATCCGCATCACCCATATTCCGACCGGCATCGTGGTGATGATGCAGGACAGCCGCTCGCAGCATAAAAACCGCGCCTCGGCAATGAACATCCTGCGCTCGCGCATCTATGACGCCGAACGCCAGCGCATCGATTCGGCGCGCTCGGCGGATCGCCGCGAGAAGGTCGGCTCCGGCGACCGCTCCGAGCGCATCCGTACTTATAATTTTCCGCAGGGCCGCGTCACCGACCACCGCATCAACTTGACGCTCTATAAATTACCGCAGGTGATCGCGGGCGAGGCGCTCGGCGAATTGATCGATGCGCTGACAACAGAGCATCAGGCCGCACAGCTGGCTGCGCAGGGCGCTGCGGCGTGAACGAATCCTTCGCCGGACAAACCGTCGAAGCTGCCCGGCGCATGCTCACCGCGCGATTTCAAATCCGGCGCCGTCGAGTCTGCCGAACTCGACGCGCGGATTTTGGTCGGGACGGCGATCGGTCTCGATCTGACCGGGCTGATCGCGGCGGCGGCGCGGCCGGTCACATCGGATGAAGCGACGCGTCTTGCGGATTTCATGCACCGGCGTCTCGCCGGCGAGCCAGTGGCACGCATTCTCGGAGCCAAAGAGTTCTGGGGACTGCCGTTGCAGCTTTCGGCCGCGACGCTGGTGCCGAGGCCGGATACTGAAACAGTGGTCGAACTAGCGCTGGAAATGCTGCGTGCCGAGCCCGAACCGAAACGCCGGTTGCGGATCGCCGATATCGGCACCGGCTCGGGCGCGATTCTGTTGGCGCTATTATCCGAGTTGCCCGATGCCTTTGGGGTAGGCACTGATGTCAGCGTGGCCGCCTTGCGAACCGCAAGCCGCAATGCCGCCCGTCTGGGATTTGCGTCGCGCACGGCATTCGTCGCCTGCGACTATGCGGCGGCGCTGTCCGCTCCCTTCGATCTGATGGTATCGAACCCACCCTATATCCGTTCGGCCGATATCGCCGGTCTCGCCACTGAAGTCCGCGATCACGACCCGATCGTCGCGCTGGATGGCGGCGCCGATGGTCTCGACGCCTATCGCCGCTAATTCCGCAAACTGCGCAGCGGCTCGCGCAAGGTGGCGTCATCGTCGTGGAAGCGGGCCACGACCAAAGCGGAGATATCGGGGGATTAATGACGGCGGCGGGGTTAACGCAGGAGAAGCCGCCCAAGGCCGACCTGGCTGGCATCCGCCGGGCCGTGGCGGGACGAAAATTGCCCCCATAATGCCCGATTGGAATGTGAAAAAACCACTTGGAATATTCCCCGGGAGCGACTACGTTCCCACTACAACATCGGTCCAGGGTTGCTGGCCCCGTAGATACCCCGTAGGGATATTGCGGGCGGAGGCCAGGTTCTCAAAACGAGAGCCCGCCCCGAGTGAAAGGTTCCAAAACGCAGGTCCAATCGAGCGCGATGGCTTAAAGAGCTGCGCCGCTTCCGACCGCAAAGCGAACGAAAGCCTGATATTGCGCTTGAAAACTCACGCAAGAAACCTGTGCTTGTTTTGGCAGGCGGAATGATTTGATGCGGCCGGCGGCGCACGCCGGACTGCTGGGGAACGCGTCTTTGTTGACCGCGACGTACGGCAAAATCTGTCTGGAATTGAAACGGCGCGGCAATTCGGTGCGCGTGATACGCGCCTGATCGGGCGAAGCGACCATGATGACGACACCATGACGACGACAGTGCAAGGTTAGTAACTTCCCAAGGTTGGTAAATTCAGGGCTGGAATAAAGGCACGACATGAGAAACGGTCAGAACAACAACAAGCGGATGCGTAACCGGAATAACAACAACAATAACAACAATAATAACAATCGGCGCGGGCAAAACCCGATGACCCGGGTGTTCAAGTCCAATGGGCCCGACATCAAGATTCGCGGGACCGCATCCCACGTCGCGGAAAAATATGTGCAGCTGGCACGCGACGCGCGCTCTTCCGGCGACCCGGTCGCCGCCGAGAATTACTATCAGCACGCCGAACATTATTTCCGCCTGATCGCGGCCGCCCAGGAGCAGTTCCGTCAGAACCAACCGCAGCCGCGGACCGAGAACGAAATGGCGTCGGAGGACGGCGACGACGACAGCGAGAGCTTTTCGAATTTCGGCCAGGAGCCCGGTTTCGTCCCGGTGCAGCAGCAGCCGTTTGTGCCGCGCGACAGTCATCAGCGCGACCACCAGCGCGAGGCGCAACCCTATCAGCCGCGCGATCAGCATCAGCCTCGCGAACACAACAGTCATCGCGAGCATCGTCCGCAGCCGCAGTTTCAACCACCGCAGCCGCAGCCCCAGCCGCAGCCAGTGATCGCCGACAATGTCAGCGTCGATCGCCTGCCGTCATTCATCACCGGGCCACAGCCGCAGATCAATGGCGGTCCGGGCGGCTTCGAGGGCAATGGCGGCGAACGTTTCCCGCCGCGCCGCCGGCGCCGGCCGCACAACCCGCGCCCCGAAGGTATGGCCGCTCCGGCGACGCCGGGCGATGATTTCAATCCGGGGAATGAATAAGAGGGCTACCCCCTCTTAGCTTCTGAAAATCGTCCCGGTGAATGCCAGGTGAATGCCGGGACGATTTAGCGGAACCCGGCGGTTCAGGCCGCGCGGATATTCGCCATGAAGCGGTCGAGTTCCTCACGCAAGCGCGTGCTTTCGGTCGACAGCGTTCGCG
The DNA here is from genome assembly GCA_963811915.1 of uncultured Alphaproteobacteria bacterium. Lineage (GTDB taxonomy): Bacteria > Pseudomonadota > Alphaproteobacteria > Rhizobiales > Xanthobacteraceae > Bradyrhizobium. Next base: position 173,452 of record CAWETC010000006.1, on the reverse strand, counting down.
CTGAGCTCAGCACATCTTCCGAAGCCGAGCCGGTTTCCGTGGCGCCGCGATTGACGCGCATGATATTGGCCGCAGCCTCCTGTGTGCCCTCCGCGACGTTTTGAACGCTGCGCGCGATTTCCTGGGTCGCTGAACTCTGCTGCTCGACCGCGCTCGAAATCGTCGCGGCGATGTCGGAAATCTTGGCGATGGTGCCGCCGATCTCCTTGATGGCGGCGACCGATTCCTGCGTCGCGCCCTGCATGCCGGAAATATGCGACGATATTTCATCGGTCGCTTTCGCGGTCTGGCTGGCCAGCGATTTGACCTCGGAGGCAACGACGGCGAAACCGCGGCCGGCCTCGCCGGCGCGGGCGGCTTCAATGGTCGCGTTGAGGGCCAGCAGGTTGGTCTGCTCGGCGATCGCCGTAATCAGTTTGACCACGTCGCCGATTTCTTGTGCCGCGCGCGACAATTTGCTGATTCGTCCGTCGGTCTGCTGCGCCTGAAGCACCGCGGCTTCGGCAATCTGGCTGGATTCGCGCACCCGTCTTCCGATTTCGTCGACCGAGGCGGAAAGCTCCTCCGTCGCCGACGCGACCGACTGCATGTTGTTGGATGCTTCTGCGGATGAACCGGAAACCTGGCTCGACAGGCTCTGCGTGGTTTCCGCGGTTCGCGTCAATGTACCGGCGGCCGCTTCGAGCTGAACGGCCGAGGCCGAAACGTTGGAGACGATGGCGCCCACCGCCGCTTCGAAATCGTCGGCGAAACGAATGAGCTCGGTGCGGCGCGCCGCGCTGCTGGCCTTGTTCTGGGCATCATGCGCGGCTGCATCGCGCTCCGCCTTGGCGACCGCCTGGACCTTGAATTCTTCCACCGCGCCGGCCATTTCGCCAAGCTCGTCCTTGCGGCCAAGCCCCGGCAGAATGACATCGAAATTGCCCCCGGCAAGCTCCCGCATCGCCTTGCACATCGTGGTCATGGGCCGGGAGATGCCCTTGCCCAGCAACACCGCCAGCGCCCCGCCCAGCAGGAAACCGCCGATCGCCAGCATCACCACCAGGCGCTCCGTCTCGCCGATGGTGGCATTGGACTCGGATTCAAGCCGCTGCTGATCGGACAACAGGTCCGCCTTCATCGCGTTCGAGCCCTTCATGATCGCATCGGCGGATTCGGCCATCTCGGTCGTCAGCTCGCCGATCTCCTTGGCGTTTTCGATCAGCTTGCCGAGGGTTTGCCGGTATTCGTCGAGCAGCGCGGAAGCCTCCTTGAGACCCTGCACGATCTTTTCATCGGTCGACGAAATCGCCTTCAGCGAGTTTTCAACGAATTTGAGACGCGCCAGCGCGCTGGTCGCAACCGTCATATCGGAATTGATGACGAAGGTGTTGGCGAGCGCCAGCGCGGCTTGATATTGCGCGGCCACCTGCTTGGCGCCAAGCTCGACCGCCGGAAGCTCCGCTTCGGCAGCGTTGCTGGCGAGATCGTCAAGCTTGTAGCGCAGCGAGGTGCCACCGCGGGTCAGCTGGTTTTGGGTCAGCAGCGTGCTCTCGTTCTTGACCTTGAGAATGTCGGCAAAGATCTTGGTAAAGGCACGGAATTCCCTGGCAAGACGCGTAATCTGGTTGAGGCGCGCCGGATTCGTGGTGCCTTTCATCGACTGATCGATGGCGTCTTTCAGGCTGGTTTCCGCGGTCAGCGCCGCTTTGGCGTCGTCTTCTTTTCCGGTCACCACATAATATCGCGCCAGCCCACGGTACGAGGTCAGGTCGCGATCGATATCCCGCGCCAGATCGGCTTCCGACACGCTGTTGCGGTACGACGCAACGCCCGCGGAGACACGCTCGAAGCCGAGATAGGCGATGCCCATGCTGACGGCCGAGATGGCGAGCACCACGCTAAAGCCGAGCATGATTTTGGCGCGAAATCGAAAAGTCGGAACCCTCAGCGATGACCCGATGCGCTTCGACGATCCCATCCGAACCCCCCCATCCACTTTTCTAAAAACCGGTGGCATCGGGGAAAACCGGTCCCCGCGCCCAATCCGGAAACCTAGAGTAGAATGGATAAGAGGCCGTAAATCCACGGAACGAGGGCGAAAGCCCTTTCCCCACCGCGGTAAATCGCGGCCATCAGGCGGGATCTTCGGCTCGGTTACGCCGCGCGGGCCTCGGGCGGCGCCAGGGCCTGCCAGGTCGAGGCCAGTTGCAGCTTCGGCTCGGTCAGGGCCTGCAGCTTCTCCAGCGTCATTCCCGGAATCATCTCGATCACGGAGAGCCCCTGCGGTGTGACATCGATGACCGCGAGATTGGTGTAAATGCGCTTCACGCAGCCGGCCGCGGTCAGCGGATAGGTGCACGCCTTGAGGATACGCGGTTCACCCTTTTTGCCGGTGTGATCCATGATGACCCGGATGGCCTTGGCGCCGACCGCCAGATCCATGGCGCCGCCGACACCGGGCGGAAACGCCGGATCCTCCGTGGTCCAGTTCGCAAGGTCGCCCTTTTCGGAGACCTCGAAGGCGCCGAGCAGACTGACGTCGAGATGGCCGCCACGGATCATCAGGAACGCATCGGCGTGATGGACGAAGCAGCCGCCAGCGACCAGCGTTGTCTTGTTCTTGCCGGCATCGACCATGTCGGGATCTTCCCTGCCGGGCTCCGGCTTCGGACCCATGCCGAGGATGCCGTTCTCGCTGTGAAAGATCACCTCGCGGCCCGGCGGCACGTAGCTCGCGGCCAGAGTCGGAATGCCGATGCCGAGATTGACATAATCGCCTTCCGCCAAATCCTGCGCGGCGCGCCAGGCCATTTGTTCGCGTGTCAGAGGCCGACAGGATTCGGGGATCATGCATGTACTCCGACAACGACGACGCGGTCGACAAAGATACTCGGCGTGACAACCGTTTCGGGGTCGAGCCCGCCAAGTTCGACCATGCCATCAACCTCGGCCACCGTGAGATCGGCGGCCATCGCCATCACCGGATTGAAATTCCGCGCCGACTTTATGTAAGTCAGGTTACCCCAGCGGTCGGCCTTGCTGGCCTTGATCAGTGCGACATCGCCCTTTAACGGCTTCTCGAACACATGCAGGCGGCCGTCGATCTCGCGGGTTTCCTTGCCCTCGCCGAGCTTTGTTCCTGCCGAAACCGGTGAGAAAAACCCGCCAAGGCCCGCCGCATGGCAGCGCATGCGTTCGCTGATGATGCCTTGCGGCACCAGTTCCAGTTCGAGGCTCTTGGCGCGGTAGGCATTCAGAAAGGCGCTGTAGTCGCCGGAGCGCGGATAGGAGCAGATCACCTTGCGTACCCGGCCGGAATTGATCAGCCGGGCCAGGCCGTGATCGCCATTGCCGGAATTGTTGGCAACGACGGTCAGCTCGCTGGCGCCCTGTTCGTGGAGGGCCTCGAGCAGATGATCCGCGACACCGACCGCGCCGAAGCCGGCCACCAATACCGTCGACCCGTCGCGAACCCCGGCCACGGCGTCGGCGGTGGTCTTCACACGCTTGTCGATCACTTCAAGACGGCTCCTTCGATAAGCGGCATTATCGTTTGCAGTCCGAGGCTTACGCCGGAACCGGCTCGGCCCGAATAGACCATCAACACCCGCACTGAGAAAGACGCAAATTTGCATACGGCCTCTTCTTCAACCCGTGCCCTGGAGCGGCAGGAAAGCCCCGGCGCGGATGCAGCAAATGCTGCCACGCGACGAAATTCCTAGTTGCAAAGTCCCAACCCCGTGCGTCTAATCGGAACAAATAAAAACATCGGGAGGAACCAGGCGTGTCTACAGTCAAATTGACCGTGAACGGCAAGGCAGTCTCGGCCGATATCGAGGACCGGACTCTTCTTGTCCATCTGCTGCGCGATCATCTCAACCTGACCGGCACCCATGTCGGGTGCGATACCAGCCAGTGCGGCGCCTGTGTCGTCCATATCGACGGACGCGCCGTCAAATCATGCACCGTGCTGGTCGGACAGGCCAACGGCGTCAACGTCACCACCATCGAAGGTATTTCGAAGGGCGACGAACTGCATCCGATGCAGGAGGCGTTCCGCGACAATCACGGGCTGCAGTGCGGCTACTGCACGCCGGGGATGATCATGTCGGCGATCGACATCGTCAACCGATACGGCGGCGAACTCGACGAAGAAACCGTCCGGCAGGAATTGGAAGGCAACATCTGCCGCTGCACCGGCTACCACAACATCGTCAAATCGGTGCTGGATGCCGCCGGCCGGATGAAGATTTCACAGGCGGCAGAATAGAAGCTGCGGACCGCCTGTTGCTGAATTCGAGACCGCCGAATTTCGATGGAAACGGCGGAGAGCAAAAACTCCGGTAGGGAGATCGGGACATGGGCGTTGAAGGTATTGGCGCGAGCGTCGTGCGCAAGGAAGATCGGCGTTTAATCACAGGCAAAGGCCGCTACGTCGACGACATCAAGCTCCAGGGCATGACCCATGCCCATTTCATCCGCAGCCCGCATGCGCACGCCAGGGTAAAACACATCGAACTCCTCGGCGGCGATGCAGATGCCGGGCGTGGTCGGCGTGCTGACCGGACAGCAGATCGTCGATGACAAGGTCGGCAATCTCATTTGCGGTTGGGCGATCACGTCGAAGGATGGTACGCCGATGAAGATGGGCGCATGGCCGGCGATGGCGCCGGAAACGGTGCGTTTTGCCGGTCAGGCGGTCGCGGTCGTTATCGCCGAGACCAAGAACCAGGCCAAGGATGCGGCGGAAGCCGTTGTCGTCACCTATGAAGAGCTTCCCGCCGCGGCCGACATTCGCGCGGCGATCAAGCCGGGTGCGCCGCAGCTGCACCCGGAAGCGCCCGGCAATATTGTGTACGATTGGTCGATCGGCGACGAGACTGTGGTCAATGACGCCTTCAGCAAGGCGGCCAATGTCGTATCGCTCGAACTGACCAACAACAGGCTGGTGCCCAACGCGATGGAACCGCGCGCGGCGATCGCGGATTACAACGAGGCCGAAGAGCATTTCACGCTATACACGACATCGCAAAATCCGCATGTCGCCCGCCTCGTGTTGTCGGCATTCTACAATATCGCGCCGGAGCACAAGCTGCGCGTGGTAGCGCCGGATGTCGGTGGCGGCTTCGGCTCGAAGATTTATGTCTATCCGGAAGAAATGGTGGCGCTATGGGCCTCCAAGAAAGTACGGCGTCCGGTGAAATGGACGGGCGATCGCTCCGAGGCCTTCCTCACCGATGCCCATGGCCGCGACCACGTCTCGAAGGCCGAGATGGCGTTCGACAAGGACAACAAGATTTTGGGCCTGCGGGTCAAGACCCACGCTAATTTCGGCGCCTATATGTCGCTGTTCTCGTCAGCGGTCCCGACCTATCTCTATGCAACGCTGCTGTCGGGCCAGTACAATATTCCAGCCATCTACGCCGAGGTGATCGGCGTTTACACCAACACCACGCCGGTCGATGCCTATCGGGGTGCGGGCCGTCCCGAAGCAAGTTTTCTGATCGAGCGTATGATGGAAACCGCGTCGCGCCAGTTGAAGGTCGATCCGGCGGAATTGCGCCGCAAGAACTTCATCACGACCTTCCCGCACCAGACCCCCGTGATCATGGCCTATGACATCGGCGATTTCGGTGCGTCGCTCGACGCCGCGCTGAAGGCGATCGATTACGCCAGCTTCCCGGCCCGCAAGGAAAAGGCCAGGCAAGAAGGCAAGCTGCGCGGCATTGGGTTCTCCTGCTACATCGAAGCCTGCGGCATCGCGCCCTCGAAAGCGGTCGGCAGCCTCGGCGCCGGCGTCGGCCTGTGGGAATCCGCCGAGGTTCGCGTCAATCCGGTCGGTACCATCGAAGTCCTGACGGGCTCGCACAGCCACGGCCAGGGACACGAGACGACGTTCGCGCAACTGGTTGCCGAGCGTCTCGGCGTTCCGATCAGCCAGGTGCAGATTGTCCATGGCGACACCGACAAGGTACAGTTCGGGATGGGCACTTACGGCTCGCGCTCCATCGCCGTCGGCGGCACCGCCATTATCAAGGCGATGGAGAAGGTCGAAGCCAAGGGCAAGAAGATCGCGGCGCATCTGCTCGAAGCGTCCGAGGGCGACATCGTCATCGAGAACGGCGAGTTCAAAGTCACGGGCACCGACAAGTCGATTGCGCTGCCGATGGTGGCGCTTGCCGCCTACACTGCGCACAATTTGCCCGACGGCATGGAACCTGGCCTGAAGGAAACCGCGTTTTACGACCCCACCAACTTCACCTTCCCGGCCGGCGCCTATATCTGCGAACTCGAGGTCGATTCCGGCACCGGCAAGACCAGCTTTGTCAATTTTGTCGCCGCCGACGATTTTGGCCGTCTGATCAATCCGATGATTGTCGAGGGCCAGGTCCATGGCGGCCTCGCACAAGGCATCGGACAGGCGCTGCTCGAAGGCGCGGTTTACGACAGTTCCGGCCAGCTCGTGACCGCATCGTTCATGGACTACACGATGCCACGTGCCGACGACCTGCCGTCTTTCCAACTGTCGCACACCCCGACGCTGTGTCCGGGCAATCCGCTCGGCGTCAAGGGTTGCGGCGAAGCCGGCGCGATCGGCGCATCGGCCGCCGTCATCAACGCCATCACGGATGCGATCGGCAACAACAAGCTCGAAATGCCGGCAACACCCGATCGGGTGTGGCACGCCATTCACGGTTGAATCTCGTCATTCCGGGACGACGCCGAGCGCCGAACCCGGAATCTGAAACGCGTCGAACTCTTCGGGATTTCCGGATTGCGCCAGGTGGCGCATCCCGGGATGACACGGAGAGCCAGAAGGAAAGTTTTAGGGAGCAACACCATGTATGAGACCACCTATCACCGTCCCGCCAGCGTCGCAGAGGCCGTCGCCCTTTTCGCCAAGGGCGCAGAGCCTAAATATCTCGCCGGCGGCCACACGCTGATCCCGGTGATGAAGCAGCGACTAGCCTCGCCGTCCGACGTGATTGATCTAGGACGGATCAAGGAGCTGGTTGGCATCGAGGTGTCGGCCGACGCGCTGACCATCAAGGCTGCGACCACCTATTTCGACATCATGCAAAGCGCTGACGTCAAAAAGGCGATCCCGGCGATCGTGCACCTGACCTCGGTGCTGGGCGATCCCCAGGTGCGCCATCGCGGCACCATCGGCGGCTCGATCGCCAACAACGATCCGGCGGCAGACTATCCCGCCGCCGTTCTGGCGCTGGGCGCAACCATAAAGACCGACAAGCGCAGCATCGCTGCTGACGATTTCTTCAAGGGCCTGTTCGCGACGGCGCTTGAGGACGGCGAGATCATCACCCAGGTCGTGTTCCCGATTCCGGCCAAGGCGGGCTATGCGAAAATGCGTCATCCCGCCTCGCGTTTTGCGCTCACCGGCGTGTTCGTGGTCAGGACCAAATCGGGGGATGTTCGCGTCGCCGCAACCGGCGCTTCGCAGAACGGTGTCATGCGGGTTCCGGCGATCGAGGCGGCGCTGAAGGCCAACTGGGCGGCGGGCGCACTCGACAACGTAACTATTTCCGCCGACGGGCTGTTGACGGATATTCATGGATCGTCAACCTATCGCGCCAATTTGATCAAGGTGATGGCACAGCGCGCCGTCACTGAATCCGGGTGATCGCGTTTAATTACTGTTCTCGGATCAACGGAAAAACAACGTGCTCGATAGATCGGACCCGCAATCCTCCACCCGCGCCTCCGGTCCACTCGCGGGTTTCCGTATCGTCGAATTCGCCGGCATCGGTCCCGGACCCTTTGCATGCATGATGCTGGCGGATATGGGCGCGGAGGTCGTGACGCTCGATCGCGTCGGGGCCCGGAAGAATCTTAAATCGTCGGCCGGGCGCGGACGGAAGGTTATCGAACTCGACCTCAAGGACAAGACCGCAATCGCCCAGGTGCTTGATCTGCTGAGCCATGCCGATGCGCTGATCGAGGGCTTCCGTCCCGGCGTGATGGAGCGGCTGGGACTCGGCCCGGATGTCGTGCTGGCGCGCAACCCGCGCCTCGTCTACGGCCGCATGACCGGATGGGGTCAGGAAGGCCCGCTGGCGCAGGCGGCCGGCCATGACATCAACTACATCTCGGTCACCGGTGCGCTGGCCGCGATCGGTACTGCGGAAACGCCGGTGCCGCCGCTCAACCTGGTCGGCGATTTCGGCGGCGGGGCGCTCTATCTCGTGGTCGGCGTCCTCGCCGCGCTGCTGGAATCGAGGAAGTCCGGCAAGGGACAGGTGGTGGATGCGGCGATGTGCGATGGCGCGGCGTCGCTGATGTCGATGTTCTTCGACATGGCGGCCGCCGGCCGCTGGACCGAACAACGCGCAAGCAATTTCCTCGACGGCGGCGCGCATTTCTATGGCGTCTATGAATGCGCCTGCAAGAGCTTCATTTCGATCGGCTCGATCGAACCGCAGTTCTATGCCCAATTGCGCGATCTGGCCGGCCTTTCGCACACCGACTTCGATGCCCAGATGGATCGCCAAGCCTGGCCTGCGCTCAAGCAGAAGCTGGTTGATGTGTTCAAGACCAAGACGCGTGACGAGTGGTGCAGGATCATGGAAGGCACCGACATCTGCTTCGCGCCGGTTCTGACCATGAAGGAGGCGCCGGAGCATCCGCACATGGCGGCACGCAAGACCTTCGTCACCCGCCACGGCGTCACCCAGCCCGCACCGGCCCCGCGATTTTCGCGCACGCCATCGGCGATCCGCGATGCCACAACGGCCGATATCGCAACCGTCACACGGCAGTGGCAGGCGGAAAACGAATAGAGGCTGCTCGCCTGAAGTCGAGGGAAATTCGTCATTCAAACCGGCCCGCTGATTTGCGATGATCGGTCCGGTTGACGAGGACGAGAGACCATGGCGCTGCAACTGCGGCCGAACTGCGAATATTGCGACAAGGATCTGCCGCCGAATTCGACGGAAGCGCGGATCTGTAGCTATGAGTGCACGTTCTGTGCGGATTGTGTCGAGAGCAAGCTCGCCAATGTCTGCCCGAACTGCGGCGGTGGATTTGTCCCGCGGCCGGTCAGGCCGACGAAGGAATGGCGGCCTGACGTGTCGGTCGGGAAACATCCGCCTTCGGATAAGCGGGTGCATCTCAAATACGGTCTTGACGAAGTCGCCGCGCAAGCCGCGCGCATCAAGCATATTCCGCCCGAGGAGCGGTGACCTTGCCCTACGCCATCATTGACGGGGGACGCAGGTGACGAAGCGCGGTCTTAGTCATTCCGCCGGCAGGATCGTCCCCTCGACCTCACCAAAGCCGATGCGATAGCCATCGCCCTGGCACCAGCCATGGAGGCTGAGGGAATCGCCGTCTTCGAGGAACGTCCGCTTGATATCACCGGGTAGTTCAATCGGCTCGGTGCCGTTCCATGAGATTTCAAGCAGACTGCCGCGCTGGCCGTTTTCCGGGCCGCTGATGGTGCCGCTCCCGAGGAGATCGCCGATATTCATCGCGCAGCCTGATGACGCGTGGTGGACGAGTTGCTGCACCGACGACCAGTACATGTATTTGAAATTGGTGCGGCAGATGCGCGTGGGCTCATTCATCTGAGCCGCGCGCAAGCCGACATCGAGTTGCAGATCGTAATTGTTCGGTTGCGCCTGCAGCAAATACGGCAACGGCGCCGGATCCTGCTCGGGACCATGCAGACGAAACGGCTCCAGCGCCTCGCGGGTGACGACCCACGGGCTGATCGAGGTCGCGAACGCCTTGGCCTGGAACGGCCCAAGCGGCACGTATTCCCATTGCTGAATATCGCGCGCACTCCAGTCGTTCAACAGCACAAAGCCGAAGATCATTTCCGCAGCGCGCTTCTCGTCGAGCATCTCGCCCATTGGCGACTGTTGTCCGATCACGACACCCATTTCCAGCTCAAAATCTAGCCGCTTGCATGGCCCGAAGCCCGGAAGCTCCGCATTCGGCGGCTTCAACTGCCCGCGCGGCCGTCGCACCTTGGTGCCGCTGACCACCACCGTCGACGCGCGTCCGTTGTAGCCGATCGGCATATGCAGCCAGTTCGGCTGCAACGCATTGTCCTTGCCGCGAAACATGACGCCGACATTGGTCGCGTGCTCCTTCGACGAGTAGAAATCCGTGTAGCCGGCGACCGCAATCGGCATATGCAGTTTTGCCTGCGCCATCGGCACCAGCGCCAGCCGGCGCAACCCGTCATTATCGCGCAGTTCCGGACAGTCATGACGCAGCAATTCGCTGATCCGTGTCCGGGTGCTCGACCACACTTTCGGCCCCAGCGCCATGAAGGGATTCAGCGTTGGCCCCGCAAACACACCCAAATCGCCGACATCCAGCCGCCCGTCCTGCTCGAGCTCCCAGAGATCGAGCACGTAATCGCCGATGGCGACGCCGACGCGAGGCGCCAGGCCACCTTTGACCGAGAACACGCCATAGGGGAGATTTTGAATTGGAAAGTCGGATATGGGATCGACCGGGATGAAGGAGCGAAGAGCGGGATCGTTGGGATGGGGCACTGTAATTCTCCACTTGAAATATCGTCATGGCCGTGCTTGTCCCGGCCATCCACAACTTCGCTTTGAGCCTCAAGACGTGGATGCCAGGGATATCTAGCGCGAAGACGCGCTTCGCGCTTTTACCCGGGCATGACGGAACGAGAGGTGGCAACAAGGCCTACGGCTTGTTCGGATCGAAGCGTTTCTCCAGTCCCTTCCAGCAATCCGCGTAATCGTCCTGCAGTGTGGGCGATTTCGCGGCATGCGCGGTCACGCGCTGCGGATATCTGGTCTCGAACATGAAGGCCATGGTGCCCGTCAGCTTGACCGGCTTGAGTTCCGAATTGCTGGCGTGATCGAAGGCCTCGCGGTCCGGGCCGTGCGGCAGCATCATGTTGTGCAGGCTGATGCCGCCGGGTGTGAAACCCTGCGGCTTCGCATCATAGATGCCGTAGATCAGCCCCATGAACTCCGACATGATGTTCATGTGATACCAGGGCGGACGGAAGGTGTTTTCCGCCACCGCCCAGCGCTCCGGAAAAATCACAAAGTCGATATTCGCGGTACCTGCGGTTTCCGAGGGCGACGTCAGCACCGTGAAGATCGACGGATCGGGATGATCGAAACCGATGGCGCCGACCGGCGAGAACGTCCGCAGATCGTATTTGTACGGTGCGTAATTGCCGTGCCATGCCACCACATCGATCGGCGAATGCGGCAGTTGAGTCGCGAACAACTGCCCGCCCCATTTCACGAACAGTTCGGTCGGCGTGTCCTTGTCTTCATAGGCCGCCACGGGCGTGAGGAAATCGCGCGCGTTGGCCAGGCAATTGGCGCCGATCGGCCCGCGCTCCGGCAGCGTGAAGGCGCCACCGTAATTCTCGCAGATGTAGCCGCGGGACGGACCGGCCGTGATCTCGGCACGGAATTTCACGCCGCGCGGTATGATCGCGATTTCACCGGGCTCGACGTCGATCCGGCCGAATTCAGTGATGAAGCGCAGGTTGCCCTGCTGCGGTACGAACAGCATCTCGCCGTCGGCATTGTAGAAATGCTGATCGACCATCGATTTCGTGATCAGATAAACATGCGCGGCCATGCCAGCCTGGGTATTGGCATCTCCCGCCGTGGTCATGGTCTGCACGCCTTGCAGCAACGTCATGTCCTCTTTCGGGATCGGCGCTGGATCCCAGCGCAGTTGCGCGATCGGCAACTCGGCCTCGTGACACGGCGCGGTGCGCCACAGCTTTACATCGACCTTGGCGAAGCGGCCGGAATGCCGCACCGAGGGCCGGATGCGATAGAGCCAGGAGCGCTCGTTACTGCCGCGTGGCGCGGTGAACGGCGAACCGGAAAGCTGCTCGGCGTAAAGCCCGTAGGCGCAGCGTTGCGGCGAATTGCGCCCCATGGGCAGCGCGCCCGGCAAGGCCTCGGTCTCGAAACTGTTGCCGAAGCCGGACATGTAGCCCGGGGTGATATTCTGGGAATTGCGGGCGACAGGATCGGGCTGGACATTGATATTCATGGTCATCCTCCTTGCAGGGCTGCCCACATTTCGCGGTCGCGCTTGTCGGTCCAGATCACGGGATCGTCGATCCCCGAGGCTTCATCGAATGCACGCGAGACATTGAACGGCAGGCAGTGCTCGTAAATCGCAAAGCTTGAAAACTTCGGGTCCATCACCTCGCGGGCCGCCGCCATCGTCTCCTTGAGATTGCGGCCCCTGGCGACCGCGGTTTCCGCCGCGCCATAAAGTGTGGTGACGAAGTCGCGCGTCATCGCGATGGCGTCGCGCCCGGTCGCAAGGCCCTTGAGCGCATCGCCGCGCCCCGGCGCGATCGCCTTGGGATTGAAGGCGCGAATCTCGTTCAGCGTCGCCGGCCATTCGCGCAAATGCGCGTCGCCGCAATAGCAGGCCGAATGATATTCGATCAGGTCGCCGGAGAACATCACCTCAGCATCCGGCACCCACGCCACGATATCGCCGGAGGTATGTCCTGCGCCGAGTTGCATCAGCCGCACCTCGCGCTTGCCGAGGTAGATCGACATCTCGCCTTCGAACGTCAGGGTCGGCCAGGTCAGGCCCGGAATGCTCTGCGCGTCCTGAAACAGCCGGGGAAAGCGGCCATATTCGGAATCCCAATCCTGCTGGCCGCGCTCCTCGACCAGCCGATAGGTCTCTGCCGAAGCGATCACCGCCTGCGCCTTGTAGGCCGATGCACCGAGCACCCGCACCGCATGATAATGCGACAGCACGACATATTTGATCGGCTTGTCGGTGACGGTGCGCACCCGCTCGATCACTTTATTCGCCATCGCCGGCGTCGCCTGGGCATCGAAAACGATGCAGCCGTCGTCACCGACGATCACCGCGGAATTGGGATCACCCTCGGCGGTGAACGCATAGAGATCGGTACCGATTTCGGAGAACGTAACCTTCTTCTCCGCCATGTCCGTGGTGGATGCGAAACCTTTGGCCATCGATTCAATTCCTTTGCGACGTTTTCCCGAGAGCTCTTATTGCTGCTGCTGTTGTTGCTGCTGACTGGCATCGACCATGCGCCGCTTGGCGAGCACGATCGCTTCGCGCAGCACATCGAGATCGCCGATATGATTGGCCAGGATCAGTACCAGCGCCGCGTCGAGATCGGCGCTTTGCTCATCGCTCAATCCGCGATGCGCCTCGACTACCGCCCGAAAGGCGTCATCCGGTTTGGCGAAATTTGAGCTGGTCAATAATGCCATGGATAACCTCAGCCTCAGATGTGGCCGGTCGCCCGCGCCAACGCCGCGTCGAGCGCGGATCGCGTCGGGTGCCGGAAACGCGCGGCGACGTAGCCGTCTGGCCGTAAAAGATAGGTTGTGCCGGGCTCGGCATCATAACGCGCGCCGGCGAGCCCCGCTGAATTCGGAAAAACCGTCACGGCCGCCGATACGGATCACACCGACTTCGTCGGGAGCATCAATCGCCGCGCCATTACTGAATTCAAGCAGGGTGAACTGCGTTCCGGCCCTGATGAAGGCTTCAGTCAAATAGGCGGCTTTGCCGGCGGGCGTGACGAGCGGCGCGTCACGCAAGGAGGCGCCGGGCCGTGGACCCCCGCGCCAGGTCTCGCAATCGACGGTCGACAGGGCTGAATCATAAATCGAGGGAACTGAGAGCCGTCCGCCATTGATCATGCGCTTGCCGAATTCGGTTTCCTTGGCCAGCGACAGCACGGCCTTGCGCAACCGCGCTTCCTGGCGCGAACCCGGCGCCATGAAATCCGTCGAACGCGTCGATTTCCGGATGTTCTCGTCGGCCGCAGCACTGCGCTCGCTATGATAGGTCTCGATCAACGTTTCCGGCGAAGCCTTCCGCAGCACGCGGTCCAGCTTCCAGGCGAGGTTCTCGGCGTCCTCCAGCCCGGAATTGGCGCCCCTAGCGCCGAACGGCGAGACCTGATGCGCGGCGTCGCCGGCAAACACGACGCGGCCGTGCATAAACCGCTGCATCCGGCGGCACTGAAATTTGTAAAGCGAAATCCATTCGAATTCGAACTTGTTGTGCCCCAGCATCCGCGCGATGCGTGGCCGCACGTTTTCGGGCCGCTTTTCCGCCACGGCGTCTGCATCCGGATCGAGCTGCAGATCGATCCGCCAGATATCGTCCGGCTGCTTGTGCAACAGCGCCGAGCGGCCGGCATGAAACGGCGGGTCGAACCAAAACCAGCGCTCGGTCGGAAATTCCGCGGTCATTTTGACGTCGGCGATCAGGAACTGGTCCTCGAACACCTGCCCTGCGAATTCCGCGCCCACCATTTGCCGCAACGAGGAGCGGGCGCCGTCGCAGGCGACGACGTAAGCCGCCCCGATTCGATATGGTCCGTCCGGCGTCTCCACCGTCAGCATCGCATGGTCGTTGCGCTGCTCCAGCCCGATCACCTTGTTGCGCCAGCGCAGGTCGATTCCGGGCAGCTCTCCGACGCGATCCACCAGATAGGCTTCGGCATAGAATTGCTGAAGGTTGATGAAGGCGGGCCGCTTGTGACCCTCTTCCGGTAGCAGGTTGAATTGATAGAGCTGCGATGCACCGTGAAAAATCTTGCCGACGCTCCAGACCACGCCCTTGTCGACCATGCGCTGACCGATACCGAGCCGGTCCCAGAACTCCAGCGAGCGCTTCGAAAAGCAGATAGCGCGCGAGCCCTCGCCGATTCGGTCGGCGTCGTCGAGCAGCACGACGCTCTGGCCACGCTGCGCCAGATCAATCGCAAGCGACAGCCCGACCGGACCAGCCCCCACCACCACAACCGGATAGTGCGCCAAATCGCCATCGATCCGATCCTGATCGGCGTGGCGTCGATAACCGAACTGGGCCTTGGACTGCGCCATGCTTGCATTGCTCTGGCCAGAGGATCAGGTCCCCGCTATGATAGTCGCATCTGCAACTATCTAAACTCCCCACGCGTTCCGCCGTCAACTCAAATTGGAGCGATTGTTGCCAAAAATGTCTTCCAGCGATACGGCGCCCGGTTCGCGTGAAACAAACGCGTCCGAGAAAAGTTCAAGACTGGACCTGTTCAGATTTGTGCCGTTCCGGCTGAACCGGCTGGCCGCCGAGGTCTCCGCCGCGCTGTCGGGCGAATATCGGGAGCGCTACGGGCTCGATATTCCGGAATGGCGTGTGTTGGCGACGCTCGGCTTCCGCAACGACGCGTGCAGCGCGCAATACATTGCGCATTGTACCCGGACGCATAAGTCCACCATCAGCCGCGCCGTTACATCGTTGATGACCCGTCAACTGGTGGAACGGGTGGAAAACGAATACGACCGCCGCGAGTTTCGTCTGCGCATGACGCGGAAGGGAAACGCGCTGTACGAGCAGTTGATCCCGCGGCTCCTGCGCAAGGAGCAGGAGATCATGTCTTGCTTATCCCTGCAGGAGCAAAACGATTTAGCGCGCCTGCTCGGCAAGATCGAAAACAGTCTTGGTCTCGTGCAGACCAGCCGGGAAGCGGACAAGACGGAGGCGTATTGAACTCTCCTCATGGTTCAAGACGGCGCTTCGTCCCAGGCGCGGTTTATCTCGCTTTTCCGCTTGATGTCGGCGACATAGACGAAGGCCGAGAGGATCTTGCTCTTGTCCGAACCGCAGAGCGTGAGGCTTTCGTCGATGCGGGCAAGCGCCTTGGCCGTCTGTTCGTACATTGAAGAAGTGACCGGATCCGGCGCAACCGCCACGGTGAACACGAAGCCGTCGTCAACGACGGGTTGGCGTGAGGCCCGGGAATTGATCGATCATGGCTGGCTCCGATTGGATGACGCTTCGACCCGGATGTTAAGATCCGATATGTTTGGCGATGACGGGGAAATAGGCACCGCCAGAGCCGGCATCGATTGCTTCCCGCAATACCTGGCCGATTAGTTCAGCGCCGCGAATTCTGATTCCCGCATCTGCGGCCAATTCCAGCGCATAGGACAGATCCTTCAGCGCGTATTCGGTCGAGAACGCGCGCTCGGGGAAGTTGCCGGGCACGATCGCCTTGAGGCCGTGATTGCGTAACGCGAAGCTGTCGGCCGAACCTTTCGACAAGGTATCGAGCAACAGCGCCGGATCGACGCCATTGCGTTTGGCGACCGCGACGGCCTCGGCCAGCGCATTGACCGTCTCGAACAGCACCATGTTGTTGAGGATCTTTGTAACCTGACCGGCGCCGGTGCCCCCGCAACGGGTGACGTCGGTGGCGAAGCAGCGGATCAACGGCTCGATCGCGGCATATAATTCCGGCGTCGCACCGACCATGACGCTCAGCGTTCCATCCTGCGCGGCCTGACGCGTACGGGCGATCGGCGCATCGGCCCAGGCCGCGCCCTTGGCCTGCAACTGCGTCGCGAAATCGCGGGTTTGAGTGACCGAGGAAGTCCCGAGATCGACCACGATCTGACCCTGACGGATATTTTTCAGAATGCCATCGCCTACGAACACCCCGCGCACGTGTTTGGCGCTGGGAAGGCACAGGAACAGGATTTCGCTGTTGCCGATGACGTCAGCCGCCGATGCTGCCACATCGGCACCATCGGCCTTCAGCCGCGCCAGCGGCTCCGGCGCTAGGTCGAAAGCGATCACGCGTGTGCCGCTCTTCCTGACGAGGTTGCGGCAGATCGGCTCGCCCATCACGCCGAGGCCGATAAACCCGATGGTTTTGTGGTGTGACATCGGTCTGCTCGCGGGTCTATTTAACGAACGATCGCGAAGGCTTCAGGTGCAACGCAAATGCATCGACCTTGTCGCTGGCGCGTGGATAGATCGCGGCGACTTCCGGATCGTGGCCGGGGATAATGCGATCGGGATGGCCGGCCAGGCGCTCGACGATTTCCCAGCCCTGGCACATGTCGCCGATGTTATAGACAATCGGAAACGGACTGCGGCGATGCAGATTGCCGTAGAAATGCGCGGCATCCGATGCGAGCACGACCGGACCGCGCGCGGTCTCGACCCGCACCACCTGTAAACCATCGGAATGACCTCCGACGCGATGCAACGTCACGCCGGGCGCAACCTCCCCATCATCGGAATGGAATGTTACGCGTTCGTTGAAGACGTGGCGGACCATCAGCGTCACATGCTCTACTGAAAATGGATGACGCAGGCCGCCGAAGCACATGCAGCGCCCGGTGGCGAAGCTCATCTCGCGATCCTGCAAATGAAACCGCGCATTCGGAAACAGATCGAGATTGCCGGCATGGTCGTAATGCAGATGGGTAACGACGATATCCCGGATAGCGTCGGCGCTCACCCCGAAGCGCGCCAGCGCATCCACCGGATTGAGCGTGAGCTTGCGGTTTCGCAAGCCCGCTTCCACTGAGTTGAACCCGGTGTCGACCAGAATATCGCGGCCGTTTCCGCGGATCAGCCAGACAAAATAATCGAGGTCCGAAGCCGTGGTCTCGTGGGGATCCGGCGAGAGGTAATTCATATGCGGCGTGCGCGCGGACATTGTCGCATAGCGGAGCGCGTAGATTTCGTAGGCGTTTTCCATGGGCTGTACTTTTTCTTCTGAGATTGGCCTCGCCGCACCAAGCCATTGTCGTTCGCAAAGGTCAAACCCGAAGACGTCATGCCGGCCGCGTGGAAATGCCGACCGTCTGGCGACAATTTACTAATGTGAGATCGATCACACAACGTCGCTGTCCCCGTGCTGCGATTCACCACAGCGGGCGCTTTTGTGCAAAGCGCAATCACGGGCCCCGTGCATCTTTGCGCCAGACATCCTGGCGATGACGGGGACATGACGAAGGCGCGAACGTTGCGATTGATTTCGACCTGGGCCTGTTATCTGACGTGTGCCTCCGGCGGTTAATTGCCGCGTCATCCGCCGCTCTACCGGCGGTCGATAGCGCTTGCGAGGCCGGTTTGATAATGCAATTTTCGTGGGGTAAGGTCGTCGAGGCGCATGCTGGGATCGACGCCTTGATGGCTGGGCTGCACATCGTATGAGAATCCGTCTTACTTTGCTTAGCGTTTTAATCCTGTCGATCGCATCGATTGCTCCGTCGGCTGCCGCGGACCGTTTTGCCCTCGTCATCGGCAACGCGAAGTATCCGGATGCCGACGCACCGCTGAAGGAACCCATCAACGACGCCCGTGACATCGCTGACGAGCTGAAGCGTGATGGCTTCACGGTCGATATAGGCGAGAATCTGACCGGCGATGGGATGCGGCGCGCCTTCGACAAGCTTTACGGACACATCAAGCCTGGCAGCGTCGCGCTGATTTTCTTCAGCGGCTTTGGCATCCAGTCCAACCGTCAAAGCTATATGATCCCGATCGATGCGCAAATCTGGACCGAGCCCGACGTTCGCCGTGACGGCTTCAGCCTGGAGGCGGTGCTGGGCGAAATCAACAACCGCGGCGCCGGCGTCAAGATTGCTCTGGTCGACGCCTCCAGGCGCAACCCGTTCGAACGCCGGTTTCGCAGTTTCTCTGCCGGCCTTGCGCCCGTTATCGCGCCGAACGGTACGCTTGTGATGTATTCGGCGGCGCTCAGTTCCGTCATCTCGGACAATGGCAGCGCTCACAGCCTGTTCGTGCAGGAGCTGCTCAAGGAAATGCGCGTCCCCGACCTGATGGCGGAAGAGACGCTGAATCGTACCCGCGTCGGCGTCACCCGCGCTTCGCGCAGCGAACAGGTGCCCTGGATTTCATCCTCGCTGGCCGAGGATTTTTCGTTCATTCCGGGTTCGGGCACGCGACCGTCAAGTTCATCCAACCCACCCGGTCCGTTGCCGGGGCCGGTGGCCGCACTTCCCCCGCCAGCCGCGCCCGAAGCCCCGCCGCTGCCACGCTACGATCCGCCGAAGGCCGAAGTCCCCACCGCTCCGGTGGACAAACCTCAGCAACCCAATGAGGCTTTGCCGCCGCCATCGATCGCCGATGATCCGACGATCAAAAGCCTGACCGAAAAACTCGTCGATAACCCCGACGACGCCGGCGCGCATTATCGGCGCGGGCAGGTCTATGCCAGCAAGGGGGCCTACGCCCTTGCCATCAAAGATTTCGACGATTCGCTGCGGCTCAATCCGAAGGATGTGGAAGCCTACAATAACCGCTGCTGGGCTCGCACCGTGATCGGCGACCTGCAAGCGGCGCTGCGGGATTGCAACGAGGCGCTTCGGTTGCGACCGAATTTTGTCGATGCCCTCGACAGCCGCGGCCTGGTGAATCTGAAGAGCGGAATGGCCAAGAACGCGATTGCCGATTTTGACGCCGCCCTCAAGATTAATCCGAGACTGACCTCGTCGCTCTACGGGCGTGGCCTCGCCAAGAAGAACAACGGCTCGATTTCCGAGGGCGAATTGGATATATCCAATGCCAAAGCCATGGACCCGAATATTGTCAAGGAATTTGCGAGTTACGGGGTCCATTGAAGATCTCTTGGATTGAGCGGGCGGCCCCTCTTCGAGCCACCAGGCAGGCCGAAGACAGACAAGGAGCAGCCGCGATCGATTGGGCCCGCGGCTGATCTGCAAATCCGTTGAAACCGCGCACGGGTGCGCAGGAGAACTCGCAATGTCGAACATGTCTGGAAGGAGAAATCTGACCGCGCTCTTCTCACTTCTGACGATTGGCGCCGCACTTTCCATCGGCGTGGCGCGCGCCGCCGCAGATGTCGCCGACGATCAGATCGTCCGGGCGCTCGCGCCGGCCAAGAAGCCCGTGACCCGGGGGCTATCGATGGGTCCGCAGGCCCAGACCGATCCGGCCGCGGGAGCCGCCGAAGATCATTTTATGCAGACCGTCCGTAATCGTCCCACGCGCTCGCTATGGCTTGCCGAACGCGAAGAAATCGCCACCATCGTCAAAAACAAGCCGAAGATCGATCTGGAAATCAACTTCGACTACGATTCAGCCAATATCAGCGCCTACGGCGAGACCAACCGCCGCGTGCAGGTCGCGAATATGAACGACAAGGCCACCGCGTCCACGTGAAGCGTGACGGCCGGGGCAAAGTTTTGCAATCCAGGTGCGTCCCGACCCTGCTGCGGGACGCTTTTGTCTGTCATACTTCCTGTCATTCTAGGATGGTGCGTCAGGACCAGACCTGGAATGGCGGCCTTAAGATTTTAGTTCTGGATTGATCCGGCGATGGTGCTCTCCGAATACATCAAGCCTGCGTTAGCGGTTGTCTTCGTCGCCGTGCTCGGCGGCGGCTGGTATTGGTTTGAGCATCGCTCTCACCCCGAAGAGACGGACGCGCCCAGCAACGCGATGGTCATCGTCACGAAATCCACCAACGCCTGTTTCTCTGATCTGGTGCGGGGGACCGGATTTATCGTGCCGCGCCGGGAAGCCGTTGTCGGGGTCGATCAGGAAGGCTCC
Source organism: uncultured Alphaproteobacteria bacterium (assembly GCA_963811915.1). GTDB lineage: Bacteria > Pseudomonadota > Alphaproteobacteria > Rhizobiales > Xanthobacteraceae > Bradyrhizobium. The sequence goes on along the minus strand of CAWETC010000006.1, from coordinate 153,103 downwards.
AAGGTTTCCGATCTGCTTGTCCGCGAGGGAGACACGGTCACCGAGAATCAGGAACTGGCCCGGCTAACTCCGCCGCCAGCGCTGCCCGGCGCTCCCAGTAGCGGCTCAAAGACGACAACATCGCTGCGTGCACCGGCCGCAGGCCTCGTCACCCAGGTCAACACCATCGTCGGAGCGCCAGCGTCACCCCAGGCCGGACCAATGTTTCGGATTGCGGTCAACAACGAAATCGACATGGACGCCGAAGTCCCGGCGGTCCACATGCTGAAACTCAATCCGGGAGCGACGGTGCGGATCAGCCGGGATAATGGGCCTGACATCGTCGGGCGGGTCAGGCTGGTTTCGCCGCAAATCGATCGCAGCACCCAGCTCGGCCATGTCAGGATAACGTTGACCAGCAACCCCTCGCTCAAGATCGGCATGTTCGCGCAGGCCAGTATCGACGCCAAGCGCAGCTGCGGCGTCGCTATACCGCGTACCGCCATTGACCATCTGACCGTCCAGGTGGTCAAAGGGAATACAGTCGAGATGCGAAAAGTTCGTGTTGGACTGGTGTCCGACACCTCGACGGAAATCCTCGAGGGCCTCGACGTCGGCGAAGTCGTCGTGGCCGACGCTGGCTCTTCGTTGCATGACGGCGACAAGATCAAGACCATGTTCGCCGAGGAACTCGATCGAACGCGAGTACGCTGATGGCTCTTAATATCTCGGCATGGTCGATCCGGAATCCGCTTCCCTCCGTCGTATTTTCGATCATCTTGCTGGTGCTCGGCTGGGTTAGTTTTACCAAGCTCGCGGTGACGCGGCTGCCCAGCGCCGACATCCCGGTCATCTCGGTCGCGGTGTCGCAGTTCGGCGCGGCGCCGGCGGAACTGGAATCGCAGGTCACCAAAACCATCGAAGACGGCGTGTCGGGCGTCGAGGGCGTGCGGCATATTTCGTCGTCGATCACCGACGGGCTGTCGCTGACGACGATCCAGTTTGCGCTCGAGACCAACACCGACCGGGCGCTCAACGACGTCAAGGACGCCGTGACCAGGGTGCGCGCCAACCTGCCGCAAAACGTCAACGAGCCCCTGATCCAGCGCGTCGACGTGATCGGGCTGCCGATCGTCACCTATGCCGCGATCTCGCCGGGCAAGACGCCCGAGCAGCTGTCCTATTTCGTCGACGACGTGGTCAAGCGCGCGCTGCAAGGCGTACGCAACGTCGCCCAGGTCGAGCGTATCGGCGGTGTCGAGCGCGAGATACTCGTCTCGCTCGATCCCGACCGGCTGCAAGCCGCCGGCCTCACCGCAGTCGATGTCAGCCACCGCCTGCGCGGCACCAATGTCGATCTCGCCGGCGGGCGGGCTGAAATCGGAAAGAACGACCAGGCCATCCGCACGCTTGCCGGCGCCAAGACCCTCAACGATCTCGCCGGAACCATGATCAGCCTGCCAGCCGGCGGCGAAGTGCGCCTCGATGATCTCGGCACCGTCACCGACACCATCGCCGACCGCCGGACTTTTGCCCGCTTCAATGGCGAACCGGTGGTGGCGCTCGGCATCAAGCGTTCGAAGGGCGCCAGCGACGTGGTGGTCGCCGCAGCCGTGCAGAAGCGCATCGACGCGTTGAAGATTGCCTATCCCGATGTCGACCTCAAGCTGATCGACACCTCGGTGGAATTCACCAAAGGCAATTACGAGGCCGCGATCTCGACCTTGTTCGAAGGCGCCATTCTCGCCGTCATCATCGTCCTTTTGTTCCTGCGCGATATCAGGGCCACCATCATTGCGGCGATCTCGTTGCCGCTGTCGATCTTCCCGGCGTTCTGGGCGATGGACCTTCTGGGATTCTCGCTGAATCTGGTCAGCTTCCTTGCCATCACGCTGTCCACCGGCATTCTGGTCGACGACGCCATCGTCGAGATCGAGAACATCGTGCGCCACATGCGGATGGGCAAATCGCCCTATCGCGCCGCGCTTGAAGCGGCTGACGAAATCGGCCTCGCCGTCATCGCGATCTCGCTGACCATCATCGCGATATTCGCGCCCGCCAGCTTCATGTCCGGAATCGCCGGACAGTTCTTCAAGCAATTCGGCATCACCGTGTCAGTGCAGGTGTTCTTCTCGCTGCTCGCCGCACGCTTCGTCACGCCGGTGCTGGCCGCTTATTTTCTTAAACATCACGCGCATGACGATCCGGCGCCGGGACAGGCGTTGCAGGCCTATACACGAACTCGTGACCTGGTCGGTGCGTCATTACTTCATCACCGTGCTGATCGGCTTTGGCATTTTCGCCGCCTCGATCTGGAGCATCACGCTGTTGCCGCAGGGCTTCCTGCCGGCGCAGGACACCGCCCGTTCGCTGCTGGCGATGGAGCTGCCACCCGGCTCGCAGCTCGCTTTCACCGAGAAGGTCACCGAGGAGATCGTCGCCCGGCTGCGCAAGCGGCCGGAGGTCAAGAGCGTGTTCGTCGATGGCGGGCGGGTGCCACCGGGAACATTCGAAGTGCGCCGCGCGGCGCTGATCATCAATTACACGCCGAAAACCGAACGCAAGATCACCCAGCGCGAGCTTGAACTCGGGATCAGCCGGGAACTCGAAAACGTACCCGACATCCGGTTCTGGTTTCTCGACGAAAACGGTCTGCGCGCGATTTCGCTGGTCGTCACCGGCGCGGACAGCAATATCGTCAGCAATGTCGCCAGCGAGCTGGCGAACCAGATGAAGCGGATTCCGCTGATCGCCAACGTGATTTCCGAAACCTCGCTCGACCGGCCGGAGCTTCGGATTCAGCCGCGGGCGGATCTGGCTGCGCGGCTCGGCGTTTCCACCGAGAGCCTGTCGGAAACCGTTCGGGTCGCCACCATCGGCGACGTCGGCCCGGCGCTGGCCAAGTTCGACGCCGGCGACCGGCAGGTGCCGATCCGGGTCCAGCTCGAGGACGGCGCGCGCGGCGATCTGCAGGTGCTCGACCAGTTGCGGGTGCCGCTCGGCGGCGGCCGCGGCGGCGTGCCGCTATCGGTGGTCGCCGACATCAAGCTCGATCAGGGCCCGACCAGCATCAACCGCTATGATCGTGAGCGTCAGGCCACCGTGGCGGCCGACCTCGTCGGCACCGCGGCGCTCGGCGACGCCACCAAGAAAATCTATGACCTCCCCGTCATGAAGAGCCTGCCGAAGGGTGTGAAGGTGAACCCCTCCGGCGATGCCGAAAGCCTGAACGAGTTGTCGGCGGGCTTTGCCACCGCCATCACCGCCGGCCTGATGATGGTCTATGCGGTGCTGGTGCTGCTGTTCGGAACCTTCCTGCAGCCGATCACCATTCTGTTCTCGTTGCCGCTCTCGATCGGCGGCGCCATCGTGGCCCTGCTCGTCACCGGCAAACAACTCACCACGCCGGTGTGGATCGGAATCCTGATGCTGATGGGCATCGTGACCAAGAACGCGATCATGCTGGTGGAATTCGCGGTCGAATCGGTCCGCGAAGGCGTGGCCCGGGAAGCAGCGATCATCGATGCCGGGTTGAAACGCGCGCGCCCGATCGTGATGACCACCATCGCCATGGCCGCCGGCATGATGCCGTCCGCGCTGGCGTTCGGGGCCGGCGGCGAATTCCGCTCGCCGATGGCGCTGGCCGTGATTGGCGGTCTTCTGTTCTCCACGGTGCTGTCGCTGGTGTTCGTGCCGGCGATGTTCATGCTGATGGACGACATCGGCGCGCTGTTCTGGCGCTTCGGCAAGAAGCTGCTGGCATCCAGCGGCGACGGCGAGCATGCGCCGGCCGATCATGATGCCCCCGATCACAAACCGCCGCCGACCATCGTGCATTCGCCTGCGGCGGAGTGAGGCGCAATATCGTCGGAGACGCTCTACTCATTCCGCGCCACCGCGGTCAGCTTGGTCATGTTTTGCAGCAAGATCCGTCCACGCTGTAAGTCCAGGATGCCGTCCTTGCGCCAGAGCTGCAGTTGACGGTTGACGCTTTCGCGCGCCGCGCCGACGAACACACCGAGCTGCTCCTGCGAGATGTGCACCTCGGAGCCGAAATCCGAGGCCAATGCGCAAAGCCGGCGCGCGAGGCGGACTGGCAGCGGTTGCAGCACCGATTCGTCCATCCGCTCGCTCATCCAGCGGATCCGCTGGCACAGCAGCATGATCAATTTGATCGCGACGCGCGGTTCGCGTTCGAGATGGCCGAGAAAATCCTCGCGCCGCAAAACGAACAACTCGGTCGGCTCGCTGGCGGCGGCATCGGCGGTGCGGCTCTGGCCGTCGAGCACCGCCACTTCGCCAAAGAGATCGCCGGGCCCGAGAAAGTTCAGGGTCAGCCGGCTGCCGTCGGAGGCGCCGGTTTCGATCCGGATCTGGCCGCGGCGGACCCCGAACAGCGCATCGCCGGGGTCGCCCTTCCGGAACAGCATCTCGCCGGTGCCGAGGTGCTGGGTATGGCAAAGCGCCGAAATCCGCTGCAATTCGTCGGCGCCAAGATCCGCAAACATCGGATTCATTTTCAGGATCACCGCAAATTCGGCCTGTTTACTCATTGCAATGCTTCCCGGCGCCAGTTCGAAAAATGCGAGTGACTGGGGTTCGCCCGGGTCGAAGTGTGTCATAAGTCACATAGCTTTGCAGCACCCCCGGGTAGGTTTTGGCGGCTTTGAGCGGTTCCCCCTTTCCGGGATAAGCTTGGAGAAAGGCCACGCCGGATGCCGGGCCGGTCCAACCAAATTGCCCGGCCTGGAAGTTCGCCAGGAAATTCGTCATGAGAGCCTTGAAAATCGCAGGCGGCGCGGTCGCTGCCGTCATCGTCGTCGCGGCCCTGCTGCTGGTCATCGGAATCCCCTCGGGCTTTTTGAGCTCGGCCATTGCGCAGCGCGTCGAACGCGAAACCGGATACCGGCTGACGATCGCGGGCTCCACCAGGGTCGGCCTGTGGCCGTCGCTCAACGTGACGCTGACCGACGTCACGCTGGACAAACCGGATAACCGCGATACCAGCAACCGCCTGACCGTCGGCCGCATCCAGGCCGACATGGCGCTGGCAAGCCTGTGGTCGGGCCATCCCGAGATCACCGAACTGGCGATCGTCCGCCCGGTCCTCAATGTGCCGCTGCTGCGCCAACGCCGCACGGCGCCCGCGCCGGCGTCGTCCAACCCGGCGACAGCCGCGCACGACACCAACTCGAATGCGCCGGCGATCGAACGCATCAAGGTGAGCGACGCCACGATCGTGTTTTCCAACCTGCGCGACGGGGTCGAAAATCGCATCGACGGCCTCAACGCCGACGCCACTGTGGACACCGATCGCAAGATCCGGATCACCGGCAGCGCGCGCGCCAGCGAACATCCGCTCAAATTCGACATCAAGGCGACCGCGCCCGCCCCGCCGCTGGAACGGCAGAACGTTCCGGTCGAGCTCACGCTTGACGTGCCCGGTCTGTTGCGGGCGCCGCTGTCGGGTCGGGCCGAGGTCCGGTTCAACGGATCGGTGGTGATGATCAACGGCCTCAGCGGCACGGTGGGCGACGGCGCCTTCAACGGATGGGCGTCGGTCGATCTCGCCAGCAAGCCGCTGGTGAAACTCGACCTCGATTTCCAGCGCCTCGACATCGCCGCCGCCAAGGGGCCGGCGGCATCGCAGGGCTCCCAGGATACGCAAAAGGACTCGCCAACGGACACGCAGGCTCAAGCATCCCAGCCCTGGAGCAACGCCTCGCTCGACGTCAACGGCCTGAACTATGTCGATGCCCAGATCAAACTTTCCGCTGCCGAGCTCAACATCGGCGAGGGGCACTTCGCGCCGGTTGCGATTGACGCGACACTTAACAGCGGCGTGCTTAAATGCGGCATTACCAATCTCGGCGCCTATGGCGGCCAGGCCAACGGCGAACTCGACATCGATGTGTCCGGCGCCACTCCGGCTTACGCGCTGCGCGGCGATCTCACCGGCGTGCGCGCGCTGCCGATGCTGCGCAGTGTCGCCGGCTTCGACAAGCTCGACGGCAAGCTGCAGGCGAAAATCGCGGTGCGCTCCACTGGCCCGAGCCAGCGCGCGATCATGTCGAACCTCAACGGCACGGTGTTCGCGGTGTTTGCGGACGGCGCCATCCGCGGCCTCAACGTCGCGCAGATGATCCGCTCGCTGACCTCGACACCGCTGTCGGGCTGGCAGGAGAGCCCCGAGCAGACCACCGATCTCAGCCAGTTGTCCGCCTCGTTCCGCATCGAGCAGGGGCAGGCGACCACCAGCGATCTCAATCTGGTCGGGCCACTCGTGAAGATGACCGGAACAGGCACCGTGGACCTCGGCCAGAAGTCGCTGTCGTTCCGGGTCGAGCCGAAGCTGGTGATGACCACCGAGGGCCAGGGCCGCGCTGGCGATCCGGTCGGGTTCGGCATTCCCGTGGCGATCGACGGCCCGTGGGCGGAGCCGCGCATCTATCCGGATATGGCCGGCATGCTGGACAATCCCGATGCGGCCTATGCCAAGCTCAAGGAAATGGGCAAGGGCCTGTTTGGACCCGGCGGCGGATTGAGCGGCTTGATCGGCGGCAGCTCCGACGGCTCGGGTGGCGGCGGGCTGTCCGACCAGCTTGGCGGAAAGCTCGGCGAGACCCTGGGCAACCTGCTGCAGCAGGGCCTGGGCCAGAGCCGCGGTCAAGGCCGCGGCACGACGGACTCGGCTCCGACCCCGTCCGCCCCGGCGCCCCGCCGCAGAGCGATCCGCCGCCGCAGCAGCAGGACAGTCAGCCAATGAACGACATGCTGAAGCAGCTGTTCAATCGGTGAGCTGGATAGCACTAATCACATCTTCTCCTGTCGGCTGAAGCAGAAGCGCCTCTCCCTCGTCGTCCCTGCGCACGCAGGGACCCATAGCCACAGGTGTCCGTGATAAAGAAAGGCGACTGCAACATCGCACAAAACGATGGGCCGCGCAGTCGCGATGAGCGCAATTGCGCTCACGCTGGGGTCCCTGCGTGCGCGGGACGACGAAATAGTGCCGCACGTTCGCACCCCTCTTCATATTTTCAAACAACCATCCATCCACGCGTCGGCATTTCCCGCGACGCGAAGCGCCCGGGTTGTACAGGAATCGCCGCCCAAAGAGGGCGTGGGGAATGCCGGGTGCCCGATGCACCCGAGGCCGCGCGTGTAGTGTAGTAAACACGCGCGTTAGTCACCACGGATACACCGGTTCACCCGGCATTCCCGCACGCAATGGTTTTAACGGTTTCCTTCGTGATCTCCCTGGTGACCGGGCTTTTTTGCCACCATCATTGGCGGAGTTGCCTCTGCCAACTTGACGCCAGCGTCGGGGCGTCAGGACCACACGACTTCGCCGTCCGCAGGCCTAGCGCATTCGTCAAAGCGCCGCCCACGTCCACCGCATCCCGCCCCGCGTCCGTGACGATCGCGAGCCGCCCCTCAGGTGGGACGAGACGGGCAGAAATATAGAAGTGATTTGGGTTAGCGGCGAAGCGGAAAATGAGGGGGCAACGCAGGGGCGTCAAATGCCGGGAGCGCGACGGTCAGCCTCCCTTTCAATCTGGATAAAACTCATTGGCGATCGCCTGCTCCGAGGCTTCCAAGCCAGGAGCGATGGCAAGGAGCGCCTCAGTCTCCATCTCCGGCAGAACCTCGACAGACCTGAGCTTACGATCTATCGCGCGTCGCCGTTTAGCCACTTCGTCAATGGTACTTGAAGCCTCTTGGAGTTTCTTCTGAACTTTTTCGAGTATAGTTCCGTATTTTTCAAACTCGCCTTTGACAGCTCCAAGGATTTGCCAAACTTCACTTGATCTTTTCTGAATCGCGAGCGTACGAAATCCCATTCGCAGGCTATTAAGAAGCGCCAACAGAGTTGTCGGTCCCGTAATAATAATCCGATAATCTCGTTGAAGCGCGTCCACAAGTCCCGGCCTTCGAATTATCTCCGCGTAGAGACCTTCAGTGGGTAAAAAAAGCAGAGCAAAATCCGTACTGAAAGGAGGATGAACATACTTCGTACAAATGTCGTCAGCAGAATGCCGTAGCCTCTGATATGCTTGGATGGATCGTCGGCGGGGTAATTCGCGCACTGCCCATGTGCCCCACACACTGGATACGTAATCCTCGCAGATTCGTTCTGTCTCAGGCTGGTCCTTTAGGCGAAGAAAAACGTCAAAGTATGTGTCCTTATCGCTCGCTTTTAAGGATGGCGCGCAATCTCCTAGGCGAACCTTACCTTGCTTTACTAACGCTTCTTTTTCTTCCTCCGTAAGTCGCTTATGCAGTTCTGATTTGATGGCGCAAGCCACGTCGGGATCCTGAGAAACCTCGATCCACTCCGAGATTCGTTCATCTGCAAGGGGTGGCGCAGTTCGTTGTAATCTTTGAACACGTAACCAAATTGGGCCCTCGTCGTCGCTCTTGTTCAACGAGGCGCCAGGCAATTTAGTCAACTCATGTTCGTGCAAAATGAATTGCGATCCGTCTTGGAGCTTGTGTTGGCTCAGTCGCATGGCAACACGCTCGTCTAATTTGATCAGGGCATCGACGTAGTCGAGTAAACCTAACAGCCGTGCTGCGGCCGCATGATCGTTTAGCGGTACTTTTTGATCCACCGAGTCCCCCATCCAGCAGGTTGTGCTTTCGCCAACACAACGCTGCAGGTCGTTAGAATACGCCGTTCCCGGGTCCGGTTGCTAGAGGGCTTTCTAACGACCCAAGGGAGTATCTGCGATATCATCATTCGCTTCGACTCTGCTTGGCGCTGGACCCAGCCTTCTGATATCGATATCCCCAACAACCGAACAGGAATGCCGATGGATTTTTCCCCTGCGCTGACCCCTTCGCGAAACCTGCTCGTCCCTGTCATTACCGCCCTCCTCTGCCTCGCCTCTCTCCCCCTCCCTCGCCGCCGACGATCCCGATGCCCCCAAGGGCGCCGCGGTCACCGTGCTCAAGGCCGCAAAGTCCTGCTTCGACAATATCGTCGAGGTTTCCGGGCCTCGTGATCCCGCGGGAGGAAACCTCGGTGCGGCCGGATCGGCCGGGGCTGAAGGTCGCGGAAATCCTGGCCGATGCCGGCGACAGCGTGACGGCCGGGCAGACGCTGGCGCGGCTGACGCTGCCCGAAGGCGGCACGGTGCAGCTGCAGGCGCCGGTGGCCGGGCTGATCGCGAGCTCTACGGCCGTCATTGGCGCGGTGGCGTCGGGCCGGGGCGAGGCGCTGTTTTCCATCATCGCGCGCAGCGAGTTCGACCTGGTCGGCCTGGTGCCGACCCAGGATCTCGGCAAGCTCGCGGTCAACCAGACCGCGCGGATCAAGATCATCGGCGCCGGCGAGGTCGACGGCAAGGTGCGCCGGGTGGCGTCCACGGTCGAGCCCAACAGCCAGCTCGGCCAGGTCTTCATCGGGATCATCACCACGCGCAGGCTATTGGTGAATTCGTCCGGCCGCGCGCTGATCAAGACCGGGCAGAGCTGCGGCGTGTCGGTGCCGATCACCGCGGTGCTCTACAATCCCGCCGGCACCGTGGTGCAGGTGGTGCGCCGCGCGCGGGTCGAGACCAAGCGGGTCGAGACCGGCCTGATGTCCGGCGGCAAGATCGAAATCCGCGACGGCCTCGCGGAAGGCGACATCGTGGTGGCGCGCGCCGGCGCGCTGTTGCGCGAGGGCGACCCGGTGCGGCCGATGATGGTGAGCGAGGGGGGGGAATTAGAGGGATTTGGCGGTGCCGGTGGCATCCCCCCAGTGTCGTCCCTGCGTTCGCATGCGTTCGCAGGGACGACGAGTTGAATTTGCCACTCCGGCTGCGTTCGCAGGGACGACGATGGAGTTTGCTAACTACCCGCCCGCGTTGGCGGCCACGCCGAAGCTGACGTCTTCCAGCAGGGAGGACGATACCGAGGGCACCTGGGCGCCTTCGGAGGCGCGGGAGATGGCGACGCGGGTCTTGTTGAAGACGGCTTCGGCGGCGACCGCCTTGCCGGTTTCGGCCGCGTTGGCGTCACGGGCGCTGTCGAGATTGTTCAGGAGTTCAGAGATCAGCACCGAGTGCTGGCCGGCGGAATCATCGGCGACCTGGCCCGGCGTCGCCGAGGTCAGGATCAGCGCATTGTCGGGCGTGCTGATCGGCGCGAGGCCGTGCGAGAAGCTGCGGAAGCGGCGCTCATAGGGGTTGCGCCTGGAGGCATCGATGACGACGAGCTTGGCGCAGGCGCCCTGCTCCTTCATCACATCGAGCACGGATTCGATGCTGAGCCCGTCGCGGCGCACATCGGATTCGGTCCAGATCGCGGCATCGACCGGGATCATGTAGCTCTCGCGGCCGACCTGAACGCCGTAGCCGCCGAAGAACAGCATCACCACCGAATCCGGCCTGATCTTGGATTTGAGCCGGTCGACGGCGCGGCCCATGTCGTCCCTTGTGGCGTCTTCCACCACGTCGACGTCAAAGCCGTCGCGGCGCAGCGAGGCGGTCAGCGCGCGGGCGTCGTTGATCGGCTGGGTCAGCGGCGCATTGGCGTCGGGATAGTGGCCGTTGCCGATCACCAGCGCGATCCGCGAGGGCTTCTTGCCGGCGGCTTCACTGGATTGTTGCGCCGCAATGGTCTTGGCGGAATCGAGCGCGCGCATGTTCAGCGCCGCATGGGCGCCGATTGCCAGCGACACCATGCCGGCTACAGCGGCTGCCATGGCAACCGAGCGGCGGGAAATGCGAAGCTCACTCAAATTCATCGCGGCACTCAATCCTTGGTCACTGTTTCCTTGGTCACCGTCTGGCACGCGCACATTGGTCGCGTTGACGGCGTTCCGGGTTTTAGGGGTTGCGGCGGCAATTGCCGTCTAAATTGTGCTCAATTTGCGGCACCGCAACATACCATCCCTTAACCTGTGAGGGCCTTTCCGGCAACCATCTTGGCCCGGTAAGGTTTCCGCAAGGGCCTGTTGGACCGGCCCCGGTTAACAAATTAGTTAGTGTGTCGGCACGATCTGGAACTGTGATGTGGGTCACACCGGTATATTCTGTGGGTTCCCTTGGTATTTCCCGGTCTTTCGGATAGTTTTCAAGTACTTGCAGGTGTGGGGGAGACGGGCAGCCGCCTGGGCAAGCGGCTGCGGGGCGGCGGGGGCAGGACGTGCGACAAATCGCGCGGACCAAAAATCCGAAAGACACATAATGGCTTTGAGGCAACTCGCCGGAGCGGCCTATCGCGCGCTGACGGCCCGCAAGCACGGCCCGTCGCTGTATGACGTCTGCGATCCCCTGCTGCTCAACGGCGCCGGCGGCGATCCGCATCTCGTCAAATTCTACAAGACCGCGCTCGGCAATCCGGCGCTGCGCCCGCTGCTGCGGCGGACCGGGCTCGCCGAATTGTGCAACGGGCCGCGGCTGCATGGCCTGCGCGAGGCCCTGATCCGGGCGCGCGACGATGAAGTGCCGGACTGGGCCGCGATCGGCGCGCCGGTGGCGGCACTGCTGGATACGATCGAGGTCCGGCATCCCTGCCCGAGGCCGGCGCCGAAGCCGGCGCCTGCGCCGGGCCTGCGCGAAATCGAGCGCATGATCCGGCGCTGTGGCGCGCATCTATTGGCTTCGTTCAGCCGTAACGGCTTCATCCCGACCTATGCCGCCTTCAACCTGATCGGCGATCCCGACGTCAAGGGCCGCGAATTCCTGATGGCGCTGACCGGCCTCAACGCCCGCGGCTACAAGAACTCGACCTTGTTATTCAACCTGGCGCGGATCTTCATCGCCCGCTCGCCGGCCCGCGCTTTGATCAATCCGCCCTGGACCGGGATTGCCGAGCCGATGTGGCAGCCGATGCAGATCCGCCACCGCTCGGCCTATTACGACGCGTTCTTCACCGAGGCGCTGTTGAGCTTTGTCGAGACCGGGCTGGCGTCGCCGGATGAGACTGCCGCGGCGCGGCGTGCGATCAACGAGATGGTCGAGTTTTGTCTGACCACCAGCCGGGAGGAGGTGCGCGCGCAGGACGGCCGCATCGTCAGCGTGATCACCGCGCTGGCGCCGCTGCCGCATCCGCGCTTTTCGCGGTTCTTTTCCCATATCAAGCAGGATCTCGGCTTCGGCATCTACGTGCCGGATTGCGACACCACGGCCTGCGCGTTCTCGGCTGCGACGCAGGCCGGCTCGGACGATCCGATCCTCGAGCAGCCGCTGCTGGATTTCTATGCCGGCTACCAGGTCCGCGGCGGCGTCAACGAGCCCAAGGTGACGGTGGCGATCAACGACAGCATCGATTACGAAGGCGGCATCGTGACCTGGATCGACAACCTCGACGGCGAGCGGCCGTTCGGCAACGATCTCGACCCCACGCTCAATCTCGATATCCTCGAGGTCAGCTTCCGCAATCTTGCCCGCTGGAAGGTGCTCGAGACACCGGCGCGGCTGGCGATCGTGCAGGGGATCATCGGCTTCCAGAAGCGCCTCGCCCAAAGCGGCGCGTTCGCCGATCCGCGCTCGCACATCTATTACCTGCCGGAGCTTTACTGCGCCTATTTCGGCCGCTGTTACGCCGCCTTCATGGCGCTCCCCGTGGCGGCGCGGCTAATGATCGATCCCGACGGCGCGTTCGAATTGATCCGGACCAACGTGCTGGCCTATGTCGAGGGCGAGCTGATCGCGCGCGAGATGAACGTGTTCGATGCGGCGCTGGCGCTGATGGCGCTCGGCCATCTCGGCGCAGATATCGCGACTTTCACCCCGCCGCTGCATTGCATCGCCAGCCATTTCGGCGAAGGCGGCCGACGCGGGCCGTTCAAGGCCTATGAGTGGAACAAGATGAAGACCCCGACGCGCATTTTAGTGGGCGGTCCGGAGGTCACCTCGGCGTTCGTGCTGATGGGCCTGGCGCTGGCACGCCGGGCGATCACGCGGGGAACATAACGCCTGTAATGTTCACGTAAGCTGCAGGGTGCAAGGTCGCTGCGAACGCTGCGACGACACGCCTCACGCGGCGCTGGCGTGGCGGCATCATCGGCAGCACAATCCGGCGCGATCGTGCTATCATCGCGAATGCGGCCTTTTTCCATGTTCATGAAATTCCTGCTGGCGATTCCCTTGCTGCTATTGCCGGCCGTGGCCGATGCGGCCGACATCACCGGCGTTCCCAAAATCCGCGAGGGCGACCAGATCACCATCGGCAACAGCCGCATTCGCCTCGGCGGGATCGACGCGCCGTCGGTGGATCAGCTCTGCCTCAACCATAGCGGCGAGCGCTGGACCTGCGGCGTCGCCGCGCGCGACGAACTCATCAAGCATGCCGGCGGCAAGAGCTGGACCTGCCATGTCAAACAGACCGACCGCCGCGGCCGGCAGATCGCGCGCTGCGAGGTCGACGGCGAGGATATCCAGAAATGGATGGTCAAGAGCGGATGGGCGCTGGCCTATGTCCGCTTCTCGCATGATTACGATGCCGACGAGAAAGCCGCGCGCGACGCCAAGGCCGGCATGTGGCAGGGCGCGTTCATCGCACCGTGGGACTGGCGGGTCCGCAACAAGAAGACCACCATCCTCGGATCCGCCAAGCCGCCCGACAACGCCAGCACCATCCTGCTGGCGTCGGCCTCGGGATCGGTCGCGCCCTCGCCCGACTGCACCATCAAGGGCAACGTCAACCGATCCGGCGAATGCATCTTCCACCAGCCCACCAGCCGCTGGTACGCCAGGATCGAGATGAAGATCAGCAAGGGCACGCGCTGGTTCTGCTCGGTCGAAGAGGCCGAAGCCGCCGGCTGCCGCGAGACCAGGCGATAGACGCTTTTTCGCGGCCGTCGTTAAAGTTTCCTTGCCAGCTTCCTTGCAGGTTTCCTTGCCAGCTTCCTTGGCGATGGTTCGAGATGCGCGGCGTTGCCGCGTTCCTCACCGTGAGGGAGTTGGATTATAACAGCCCCGGACCTCATCCCGGGGAGGCCGCGAGCGGGTCGCGCAAATGCGCGCCCGATCACCGGCTCTGCGGCCGTCTCGAAGGATGAAGCCATCGCACCGGAAAATGCGTTAACGTCCGCATCTGGATTGAGGAGAGCGCGACGCGGTGGTTGATGTTCAGGACGATGTGCTATCTGCCCGGCGCCGCGACCATTCGCGGCTGGATCGCTTTCTGCTGGGCTCGCTGCTGGTGGTCGTCGGCTACACCCTGCTGGCCTATCTGGTGCTGCCGGCGTTCTGGACCCACCACGAACACCAGAAGGGTCTTGCGGCGCTGCCGATGGTGACGCTGACCGCGCAAGGCATTCCCGGCGATCCGATCAATATCGGCCTGGTCGGCAATGAAAAGGATGTGCTGTGCGCGATGCACGCCGCCGGCTGGTATCCGGCCGATCGCATCACGCTGCGCTCCTCGATCGAGATCGCCGGCAGCGTGATGCTGGACCGCCCCTATCATGATGCGCCCGTCAGCTATCTCTATTATCTCGGCCGCCGCGAGGACCTCGCGTTCGAAAAGCCCAGCGGCAAGAGTCCCGATCACCGCCATCATGTGCGTTTCTGGAAGGTACTCGAACAGGGCGAGGAAAAGCGGCCGGTCTGGCTCGGCGACGCCACCTTCGACCGCGGCGTCGGCATCAGCCACTATACCGGTGCCATTACCCATCATATCGCCGCGGATATCGACGCCGAGCGGCTGCGTCTCACCGCAGACCTTGAGGCCGCCGGAATGGTGGATGCGAAATATCAGGTGACGGGCATCGGACCCACGATCGCGGGACGCAATGGTGGCGGCGACCTTTATTACACCGACGGCGAAGTCTGGATCCTGCGTCTGGTCGAGGCCTGCCAGAAGCGAGCAGATCCGGCCACCGTCATTCCCAGTCCGCCCGCGACCGAGCTCAAGGATCAAATCTGGCAGGCGGTGGCCGGGACGCTGCGAAATTAGCTCCCCGCATAACGACTTTTTGGTGTTCTGGATTGCTTCGCTGGCGCTCGCAATCACGGCTTCGATCCCATATCATTGCGTGATCATCACGTCTTGATCCCCTCATGGCTTGAAATTCCCGCCATTCCGCGCCATCCCGTTCCGTCCATCCACCCCACAAGGAAAAACAATAATGGCAGTTCGCGCCGGCCGGGAATTTCTGGCGATCCCCGGGCCAACCAACATGCCGGATGAAGTGCTGCGCGCGATGCATCGCCCGGCGCTCGACATCTATTCCGATCAGATGCTGGAACTGACGGACAGTCTGCTGCGCGATCTCTCGCGGCTGTTCGCCACCAAGGGCCAATCCCACATCCATATCGCCAACGGCCACGGCGCGTGGGAGTCCGTCCTCAGCAATGTGTTGTCGCGCGGCGACAAGATCCTGGTGCTGGAAAGCGGCCGGTTCGCGGTCGGCTGGGGCAACGCCGCGGCCGCGATGGGCGCCGATGTCGAGGTGCTGAAGGGCGACTGGCGCCGCGCGGTGCGCCCGGCCGAAGTCGAAGCCCGGCTGCGGCAGGACAGGGAACACACCATCAAGGCGATCCTGGTGGTGCAGGTCGACACTGCGTCGGGCGCGGTCAACGATATCGAGGCCATCGGCAAGGCGATCAAGGCCGCGGGCCATCCGGCGCTGTTCATCGTCGATACGGTGGCGTCGCTGGGCTGCATGCCATTCCGGATGGATGAATGGGGCATCGATGTCGCGATGTCGGGCTCGCAGAAGGGCCTGATGACACCGCCCGGCCTCGGCTTTGTCGCCGTCAACGATCGCGCCCGCGAGGTCCACAAGAAAGCCGGGATGCGAACGCCGTACTGGGACTGGACCGAACGCGAAGGCAGCGAGCATTACCGCAAATATGCCGGTACCGCGCCGGTGCACCTGTTGTTCGCACTGCGCCAGGCGATCGACATGCTGTTCGAGGAAAAGCTCGAGAACGCGTTTCTGCGCCACCGCCTGCTGGCGGAAGCCGTGCGGCGCGCGGTTTCGGTCTGGGCCGAGGGCCAGGTGCTCGGCTTCAACATCGCCGAGCCCGCCGAGCGGTCGGATACCGTCACGACGGTGACGATGTCGAACGGTCACGATCCGGCCGCGCTGCAGCGGTACTGCAAGGAAAAATGCGGCGTGGTGCTCGGCACCGGCATCGGCGAACTGCAAGGCCAGGCCTTCCGGATCGCCCATATGGGCCATATCAACGCCCCGATGATTCTGGGAACCCTGGGCGTGATCGAAGTCGGCCTCCAGGCGCTCGATATCCCGCACGGCAAGGGCGGCACCGAAGCGGCCATCAACTGGCTCGGCGAAAGTGTAAGTGCCTGAGAGGCGCTCAAGGCTTTCCGGGGCCCCCGCATTCGTGCTTATATTGATCCAGCGATAAATAAGAGGCGCCGACGGCACCCGCGTATCCCGCGAAAGTGGAACTCGCGCACAGAATACAGGGAGTGATCCGATTGGCGTCCGTTGAATTGCGTGACCTGACCAAGCGATTTGGATCGCTGGCGGTCGTCGATAATGTCTCCCTGCGCATCGATCATGGGCAGCTCGTTTGTCTGTTAGGCCCCTCGGGTTGCGGCAAGACCACGACGCTGCGGCTGATCGCCGGATTCCTCGAACCGACCGATGGCCAGATCCATGTCGGCGACCGGCTGGTGTCCTCGGCGGCGCGCACCCTGCCGCCCGAGCAGCGCAAAATGTCGATGATCTTCCAGAGCTACGCGCTGTGGCCGCATATGACGGTCGCGGAAAACATCACTTACGGGTTGCGATTGCGGAAACTCGATCGCGACACCATTGCCAAAAAGCTCAGAGCCATTCTCGAAACCACCAAGCTCGAAATCCTGGCGCAACGTTATCCCGGTGAGTTGTCCGGCGGACAGCAGCAGCGCGTGGCGCTGGCCCGGGCGCTGGTGGTCGAACCGGAAACCCTGCTGCTGGACGAACCGCTCTCCAACCTCGACGCCAATCTGCGCGAGGAAATGCGCTTTGAAATCCGCCGTTTGCATGACCAATACCGCTACACGACCGTGTATGTTACCCACGACCAGTCTGAAGCGATGACCACCGCTGACCTGATTGCGGTGATGAATGCCGGCAAGATCGATCAGCTCGGCACTCCCGAGGATATCTACGAGCGGCCGCAATCCGAATTCGTCGCGCGCTTCATCGGTTCCAGCAATGTCATCAAGGGCATCGCCCGCGATGAAAACCATGTCGCGTTTTCCGGCTCGACCTTGCAGGTAGTGGGCACGAGACTTCAGGGCGGCCAGAATGCGGCTGTCGCGATCCGCCAGCATGACATCCAGCTTTCAACGAAAGCCCCGCCGACACCCGAGAATGCCGTCAAGGCCACCGTGACGCGCCAGGTGTTTCTCGGCGCCAACCGCGACTACATGGTCGAAACCTCTGACGGTACCGTGCTGCGCATCATTACATCGACGGAAACCGCCGTTTCCAGAGGCACGGAAGTCTGGCTCACTTTGCCGATCGAACGCTGCCGGGCGCTCAGCCGATAATCTGGGAGCGAGATCGGCGCCATGAGACAATCAAAGCTTTCCAGACGCGAGATTCTAAAAGGCACGAGCGCGCTTGCGCTTGGCACTGTGTTCGCGTTCCCCGCCCGCGCCGGAGCGCCGCCGCCTGAAGCAATCACACCGCAACTGATCGAATCGGCGAAAAAAGAAGCCAAAGTGGTTTTGTACTCCGCGATGGATTTGCCGATCGGCGAGAAGCTTGGCAAAGCCTTCGAGACGCAATATCCGGGCATGCAAGTACAGATCGAGCGTTCGGGCTCCGAGCGGCTGTTTCAGCGGATCGATCAGGAATTTGCCGCCAACATCCGCGCCGCCGACGTGGTCAGCAGCGCCGATGCCTCGCACTTCATTTCATGGAAACGCAACGGCTGGCTGGCGCCCTTCGTCTCGGAAGATATCGCCAATTATTTTCCGGAACAATATCGCGATCCCGACGGCATGTTCGCGACCACGCGCATATGGCTGTCGTCGATCGCCTACAATACCAACCTCGTCAAATCCGCCGACGCTCCGTTAAGTTATGCGGATCTGCTTGGCCCGAAATGGACCGGCAAGATGGTCAAGGGCCATCCGGCCTATAGCGGCACCATCATGTCCACGACCTTCCAGCTGGTTCGCGACCTCGGATGGGATTATCTGGAGAAGCTGTCGAAGCAGCGCGTGATGCAGGTGCAGTCTTCGACCGACCCGCCGAAAAAACTGGCGCTGGGCGAGCGCGCGGTCATGGCCGACGGCAACGAATACAACATCGTACTGCTGAAGGAAGCCGGTCAGCCGGTCGAGCCGGTGTATCCGAGCGAGGGCACGCCGACCATCTCGGGTCCAACCGGGATTTTCGTCAATGCCCCGCACCCGAATGCCGCGAAACTGTTCCAGGCCTGGCTGCATACGCGCGAGACCCAGCAGTTCCTGACCGACTTCACCGCGCAACATTCGGTTCACGTTCAAGTGCAGACCAAGCCCGGACGCCGCAAGCTTTCCGACACCAAACTGATGAAGGAAGACCCCGCCGGGGTCGAGAAAATGACGGAAGAAATCAAGACGCGCTATGCACGGCTGTTTCGGGTGTAAAAATTTTCTCATGGCAAGGAGACGCGTCAGCGCCGCCTCGAACCATGAGACCACAATGCGCTTCATGCTTCGAGACGCGGCTTCGCCGCTCTTCAGGATGAGGGCGAACTCTGGCTGGCAGGCAATATGACCATCACAAGCAGTATCGACAGCACGCGCGCCAAAATCGACTGGACCAAGCCGGTGCTGTGGCTGTTCGCGCTATGCCTGGTCGTCTTGATTGTGTTGCCGCTGTCGTGGCTCGCGATTTACAGCGTCACCGACAAGGCCAACCACCTGACTTTGCAGAATTTCGTCACGCTGTTTACCGACCCCGATTTCCTCGATCCGCTGGCGACCACCGCGATCATCGCAGTCTCCTCCGCTATCATCTGCTGCGCCGTTGCTGCCCCGATGGGATGGCTGGTATCGCGCACCGACATGCCCGGGCGGCAGTTCATTCGTGCACTGGTCACGGCCTCGTTCGTGACGCCGCCATTTCTCGGCGCCATCGCCTGGGAATTGCTGGCCGCTCCCAACAGCGGCTTGCTCAACCAGCTGTTTCGTTTCGTGACTGGCGCGGAAGCCGGCGAGCACCTGTTCGATATCTACACGATGACCGGAATCATTTTCGTCATCTCCTGCTACACATTTCCCTTCGTATTCGTGCTGGTCGCCAATTCGCTCGATAACATGCCGGGCGAACTCGAGGATGCCTCCGCCATCCTTGGCGGCAAGGCATGGACCACGGCGCGGCGCATCACGATCCCGCTGGCGCTGCCGGCTCTCGTCGCCGGCGCCTTGATCGCGTTTCTGCAGGCAATGACCCTGTTCGGCTCGCCGGCGATCCTGGCGCTGCCGGCCGGCTTTCACACCATGACCACGAAAATCTGGAGCCTGTTCCAATACCCTCCGAAACTCGAACTCGCCGCCGCCGCCGCTGTGCCCCTGCTGCTCCTGACCATCGCGCTCTTGCAGGCGCAGAAGTTCATTCTCGGCCGCCGCGGCTACTCGGTTGTCGGCGGCAAATATGGCGCACCGCGCCGGGTTGAAATGAAGAAGTGGCGATGGGTCGCGCTGGCGTTCTGCCTCGTGGTGCTGCTCAATCCGGTTTTCCTGCCGTATTTTGCGCTGTTCAACGCGGCATTTTCGCCAAACGCAACGACGCTGGTGACGCCGTCGACCTTCACGCTGCATAACATCGTGTTCGTATTCACCGAGTTATCGTCGACCGAGCTCGCGCTCAAGAACACGATCATTTTGGGTACCGCGACCGCAACCATCGGCACGATTCTGGCGCTGGTCATCGCCTATGTCACGACCCGCCGGGTGATCGCGGGCTCGCGCATCCTCGGTTTTCTTGCTACCGCCCCGGTTGCCATACCCGGGATTGTGCTCGGTGTCGGATTGTTTCTCAGCTACACGCGGCAGCCGTTTGTGCTTTATGGAACGCTGTGGATCCTCTTGATCGCATTCCTGACCATCAACCTGCCGTCGGCCTATCAGCAATTGCAGGCCGCGTTCGCCACCATCCATCCCGAACTCGAGGACGCCAGCCGCATTCTCGGCGCGACCCGGCTGCAGTCGCTGCTCCGGATCACCGCGCCCTTGCTGCGCACCGGCGTGATCGCGACCTGGTGTTTTATCTTTATCGGCGTGATGCGGGAACTTTCAGCGGCGATCGTGCTGTTCACCTCGCAAACCAAGGTGATCAGCGTTTTGATTTACGATCTCAACGAAAGCGGCGATCTCGCCGCCATCTCGGTGCTGGGCATTGCGATGTTGATCATCACCTTCGCCGTGGTGCTCGCCGTCAACCGGATCCCGATGTTCGGGGCCAACGCGAGTGCGCGGCTGCGGAATGGTTGATGCTGTCTCTAAGCTCTGTCAGCGCAAAAGGTGCACTCCCTCTCCCGTTGGGAAAGCGTTGGGGTGAGGGGTTACGGTCTATCGTTAGGCCTTAACCCCTCACCCGGATCGCTTCGTGATCCGACCTCTCCCTAGGGGAGAGGTGTTTCAGCTACCGCTCTCCCTCCCCTACCCGATACGCTTCCATCTGCGCCTTGAGCCGGTCGAGCGACGCCGTCGGCGCGGTGGGATCGACGACGTACTTTCCTTCCGCGAGCCACGACAGCACCTTGAGATCAACCGCAGGCGAATGGTGGATCACGTCGGCATAATTGTTCAGATCGTGCGTGACCTCTTTGGCCTCGCGAAAATCGTAGAGGCGCACGTTGGGAAAGGACGTCAGCCGCCGGCTGACATAGGCGGTGAACTTATAGACCCGCTCGAATGTCTGCGGTGAAGCATCCCGCATCGCGACCCATTGCAGGATCGAATAGGGCGGAAAGTAAATCTCGAACGTCACATCCGGATGTGCGGCGATCAGGCCAATGGCGTCTCGCTCGAAATTGCGGACCCGCATGTCATAATCGGCACCGTCAGCCAGATGGGCGCTGCGAACCGGATCGGTGATGCGCCTGAAAGCGGCCATCGCCTTTTTGGCGTTATAGGTCCCAGCCACGTCGAAGCCGGGGCGAAGCACGTTTATGTCATCGACGCTGGCGATCGGAAACTTGAACAGCACGCCAGTGGTCAGCCATGCGACCGGCTTTTCAATCAGCGGCATCGATCGCGCCAGGATCCAGACTGACTCGCGCGCCATCGAGCCGCTGAACAGATAAGACGCGAATCCTCTGGCATTCCGGCGATATAGATTGGCCGGAAGGTAGCCATCGGAATCGATGTCCCGCCCATCCTGGAATATCCAGTCGTCCATTTCCCACAGCACCCGCCTGGGGTGCTGCTCCAGCGCCGCGGCGAGCACGAAATTCTGCTCGACCGAGGTTGAGCCGTTCAGGGATAGTTTCAGCGAGTGGATACCGAGATATTTGTCGAGATCGCTCTGCCGGAAATGAATTGCCAGCGACGTGCCCATGAATACCGTGTCGAAATCCTGGCTATGGATCAGTCCGGCATCCTGCATGCGGCTGTCCTGCGAATACATCGCCGCGAACAGACGCGCGGGCCGGAACAACTGCAACGGATCGATCACGAAATTGAGCAAGACTGCCGCCGCCATGATCAGGCCACTGGCGCATAGGAACCTCAGCAAATTCTTGGCTGGCTTACTCATCAAAACCTAAAATAAATAAATTCGCTGTGCTGCTGGATTCCGAGAATCCCGAACGCCAGCACCGCGGCGGAAGCATAGAGAAACGCCGGACGCCGGGACCACGCACCAGGCGCCCCGCCGACCGTTCGGTTAGTATGATCGTAACCCATGATCTCCTGAGTATTCGGCGCGAACCACGCCAGTGCGGCATAGACCATAATGAACATGGTATTCGCCACTTCGCCACGGCCGAATATGATCTGGGTCGGATCGGCCATCTTCGACAGCACCGAGAGCGCCGACGTCATGCTGTCCGCTCGGAAGAACACCCAGGCGATCACGACCGCCAGGAAGGTCAGAGTTCAGCGCGGCGATGTCGGCCACCCGCGCGAAGCGGGGCGCCGCCGCAGGGCCGAAATGGTTCCAGGCGTGATTGATGCAGAGATACACGCCGTGCAATGCTCCCCATGCCACGAAGGTCCAGGCCGCACCGTGCCACAAGCCGCCCAGCACCATTGTGATCATCAGGTTCACGTAGCGCAGCAGGCGCCCGTGCCGGTTGCCGCCGAGGGGAATATAGAGATAGTCGCGAAGGAACTGCGACAGCGTCATGTGCCAGCGCCGCCAGAAATCGATGACGCTGCTGGCCTTGTAGGGCGAATTGAAATTGAGCGGCAGGAAGATCCCGAACATCAGGGAGATTCCGATCGCCATGTCGGAATAGCCGGAGAAATCGAAATAGAGCTGGAACGTGTAGGCCAGCGCCCCGATCCAGGCCTGATCGAATGACGGCGACGCCTCGGGACTGAACGCGAGCGAGACCAGGGGCTGGATGCCGTCGGCGAGAGCGGTCTTCTTGAACAGCCCGATCGCGAAGATCATCAACCCGCACAGGATCAGATGCGGGTTGGGCGATTTTGTTTCCGCGGCTTCGAACTGCGGGATCATGTCCCTGTGGTGGAGGATCGGCCCCGCGATCAGATGCGGAAAATAAGTGACGAACAGGAAGTAATGCGGCAACGCGTAGTGCGCGACTTTTCCCCGGTAGGCATCCACCAGAAACGCAATCTGGGTGAAGCTGTAAAAGGAAATTCCGACCGGGAGCAGGATATTGACGCTCAGGCCGGTCGAAAAGATCGCATTGAGATTGGCGAACAAAAAACCGGCATATTTGAAATAGCCGAGAATCAAAAGGTCGCCGGCGACGCCGGCCGTCAGAACCGCAAATCGCACGCCGCTGCGAAGGCGATAAGCAATCAGCACCCAGCCGACGAGATAGTTGAACGCGATCGACCCCAGCAGCAGCGCCACCAACTGCCAGTTGCTCACCGCGTAGAAGGCGAGCGATGCCAGCGCCAGCCAGACCACCGGCGCCAGATTGCTGAACCGGCCCAGCGCGAAATAGCCAAAGAGGGCTATGGGCAGAAACAGGAAAATGAAGGGGTAGGAGTTGAAGAGCATAAGGTCCTTGTCTCGGGCAGGCCGAAAAGCCTAACCATACAACCCTGTGATCAACAAGCCGTGCGCACGACTACCGATTAGCGGTTATTTCGGCCTGATTCGGTGCGTCCCTCATGGTAGAGCAGGGCAGCGCACCGCTGCCCGTTCGCTGGCTCGAATTCTGAGGCTGTCCAGATATCTCATCCTTCGAGACACGGCGGCTCTTCAGGATGGGGCCATCCTGCGACACTGGCGCGCTACCGTGGTTCTGGTCGCTGCCGATATGAATGGGCCAGGAACTTTCCACTGCAGAGAACGAGGACCGTGTGACACAACCGACAGGCATCAAGCATCCAGGGCCGGCGCCGGTTGCGCCGCGCCGTCCGCATTCCTTCACCACCCATGGCATCACTGTGGTCGACGATTATGCCTGGCTAAAGGATGCCGGCTGGCAGGAAGTGCTGCGCGATCCCTCGCTGCTCGACGCAGACATCCGCGCATATCTCGAAGCCGAGAACGGCTACACCGAGAGCCTGCTCGGCCACACCGCCGGACTGCAGAAGACGCTGGTCAAGGAAATGCGCGGCCGCATCAAGGAGGATGATTCCAGCGTACCGGCGCCGGACGGTCCTTATGCTTATCTGCGCAAATTCCGCGAAGGCGGTCAGCACGAAATGTTCGGCCGCTGCGCGCGCGACGGTGGCGAAATCGAGATCGTGCTGGATGGCGACGAACTCGCGGCCAGGCACGACTATTTCAAGTTCGGCGGCGCGCGGCATTCGCCGGACCACAGGCTTCAGGCCTGGAGCGCGGATATCAAGGGTTCGGAATATTTCACCATCCGCGTGCGCGACTGGGCTGATCGAACCGACCTTGACGATCTGGTCGAGGAGACCGATGGCGCGGTGGTATGGAGTGTGGATTCGACGGCGTTTTACTATGTGAAGCTCGACGACAATCACCGCCCGATGCAGGTCTGGCGTCATCGCCTCGGCACGTTGCAGGCAGACGACGTGCTGGTTTACGAGGAAAGCGACCCCGGCTGGTTCACCCATATCCATGAAAGCGCCAGCGGGCGTTTCTGCGTGATTGCCGGCGGCGACCACGAGACCTCCGAGCAGCACCTGATCGATCTTTCCAATCCCGACGCACCGCCGCGCCTGGTCGCGGCGCGCGAGGATGGCGTGCAATATTCGGTGGCTGACCGCGCTGATGAGTTGTTCATTCTCACCAATGCGGACAAGGCCATCGACTTCAAGATCGTCACTGCGCCGCTCGCAGCAACGGAGCGGGTAAATTGGCGCGACCTGATCCCGTATCGCGAGGGCGTTTACGTCATCGACTTTGAACTCTATTCCGGCCATCTGGTGCGGCTGGAGCGCGCCAACGCACTGCCCGCCATCATCATCCGCGATCTTGACGGCGGCGAGGAGCATGCCATCGCGTTCGACGAGGCGGCCTATTCGCTGGACACGATGGGCGGCTACGAATTCGACACGACCAATATTCGTTTTACCTATTCGTCGATGACGACGCCGTCGGAAGTCTACGACTACGACATGGCAAGCCGCGCCCGCATCCTGCGCAAGCGTCAGGAGATTCCGTCGGGCCACAATCCAGCCGACTACGTCACCACCCGCATCATGGCGAGATCGCATGACGGCGCGCAGGTACCGGTCTCGATCCTGCACCGCCGCGATCTCGCACGCGATGGCGCGGCGCCCTTGTTGCTGTACGGCTACGGCTCCTACGGCATGGCGATGCCCGCGTCATTTTCCGCCAACCGGCTGTCGCTGGTCGATCGCGGCTTTGTCTATGCCATCGCGCATATCCGCGGCGGCGCGGACAAGGGCTGGGGCTGGTATCTCGATGGCAAGCGCGAGAAGAAGACCAACACTTTTGACGATTTCGCCGCCAGCGCGCGCGCACTGATCGAAGCCAAATACACCAGCACCAAGCGCATCGTCGCACATGGCGGCAGCGCCGGCGGCATGCTGATGGGCGCGGTCGCCAATCGCGCCGGCGAATTGTTCGCAGGGATCGTCGCCGAGGTGCCGTTCGTTGACGTGCTCAACACCATGCTCGACGACACCCTGCCGCTGACGCCGCCGGAATGGCCCGAATGGGGCAACCCGATCGACAGCGAAGCGGATTTCAAAACCATTCTTTCCTACTCGCCCTACGACAATGTCGCGGCCAAGGATTATCCGGCGATTCTGGCGATGGGCGGGTTGACCGATCCGCGCGTGACCTATTGGGAGCCGGCGAAGTGGATCGCGCGGCTACGCGCGACCATGACCGGCGGCGGCCCGGTGCTGTTGCGCACCAATATGGGAGCCGGCCATGGCGGCGCCTCCGGCCGCTTCAACCGGCTCGACGAAGTCGCGATCGCCTATGCATTTGCACTGTGGGCGGTCGGGATGGCTGACAACAGCGGATTCTGAGTGCCCTCACCATAGGCGGGGGAGACGGACAGCGAGAAGGACCATGCCGCGTTACAACAAGATCGACTTCCCGGTCGCCAACGTCCGCCGCTTTCTCGAGCCGGGGCCGATCGTCCTCGTCAGTTCCGCGCATCAGGGCGAGACCAATATCATGACCATGGGCTGGCACATGATCATGGAATTCGAACCCTCGTTGATCGGCTGCTACATCTGGACCGCGAACCACAGCTTTGAGATGATCCGCAAGAGCAAGCAATGCGTGATCAATGTTCCGACCGTGGACCTCGCCGCCAAGGTGGTCGAAATCGGCAACAGTTCGGGGCGAGACATCGACAAATTCGCCGAGTTCGAACTCACCGCCACGGCCGGCAAGCAAGTCGGTGCGCCGCTCATCGAGCAATGCTACGCTAATTTCGAGTGCCGACTGACGGATTCAAGCCTGATCCGGAAATACAGCCTGTTCGTGCTCGAAGTAGTGAAGGCGCATGTCGCGACTGCCCCGAAACATCCGAAGACAATCCACTATCGCGGCGATGGCGAGTTCATGATCTCGGGGGCCGAGACGCGAAAATATCGCAAGCTGTTCAAGCCGCAGATGTTGTGAAGGCCGGGAACGGCATCAGCGCCTGGCATGGTGCGCGGGGATGCATTACGCCTGTAACGCGATTGTCAGCACTTTGATGTTGCACGGAAATGCCCGCGGCACCACCTCACGCGTGCCCGCGCGCGTAAAGGAGTACACCATGAACCATTTCTGCATAGCATCAGCGCTGTTGGTGCTGGCGACGCCATTATCCGCGAAAGCCGATGCGGTCACCGTAAACCCACTGCTCACAACCTCGGTCACCGCCAGCGGTCAGCCGATCGTGCTGCCGCAAGGCAATGTTCAGTTGATCACATCGATGTACGAGATTCCGCCGGGCGTGAAATTGCCCGAGCACGAACACAACTCTCAGCGTTACGGATATTTGTTGGCGGGACAACTGCGCATCACCAACACCGAAACCGGCAAGAGCCAGCAATATAAGACCGGCGACTTCATCGTCGAATCGCGCGGACAGTGGCACAAGGCTGAAAACATTGGCTCGGAACCGATCAAATTACTGGTGATCGATCAGGTCAAGCCAGGCGAGAGCACCGTGGTACTGCGGCAACCCGGCGCACAGCGAACCACAACTGAATCATTTCACGGCTAGAGCCCAGTCGGTTCTGATTGAAGCAGAACCGAGGCTTTTCTTTTATTTAACGCGTTTTCTTCACGCGTTGCGAGCTACCTACCCGTCTTCTTCCGCCACGCGGCAAAATCGACCAGCGTCTGCTCGTCGGTGGCGGGATAGAGCCCGAAGATCGAGCGGCCTTTGCGGACTTCCTCGGTGACGAAATCCTCGAACGCGGTCATCTCGAAGGCTTCGTTGGCGATCTCGTCGGCGAGATGCGCGGGAATTACGATGGCGCCGTCGCTGTCGCCGAGGATGATGTCGCCGGGAAACACCGGCGCGTCGCCGCAGCCGATCGGGCCGTTGATCTCGATCGCCTGATGCAGCGTCAGATTGGTCGGCGCGCTCGGCCGGTGGTGAAAAGCGGGAAAGCCGAGTTTTGCGATCTCGGCCGCATCGCGAAAGCCGCCATCGGTGACGACGCCAGCGACACCGCGCTGCATCAGCCGCGTCACCAGAATGGCGCCGGCTGACGCGGCGCGGGCATCCTTGCGGCTATCCATCACCAGCACCGCGCCGGGCGGGCAATCCTCCACAGCCTTGCGCTGCGGATGGGAACGATCGCGAAACACCTCGAGCTTGTTGAGATCCTCCCGCGCCGGCATGTAGCGCAGCGTGAAGGCTTCGCCGACCAGTGTCGGCTGACCGGGGCTGAGCGGATGCACGTCCTGAATGCACTGGGTCCGGAAGCCGCGCTTGTAGAGCGCGGTGGCGACCGTGGCGGTACTGATGGTCCTGAGCTTGTTGCGGGTGGCGTCGCTGAGTTTGGTCATGTCTTTGTACCCCAGTTGTTCGTCATTCCGGGCGCGACGCGCGACAAGCGAAGGCGCTTGCGTGGGGAATGACGATGTGGCGCTAATAAATCGAAGGCTCGCCAGTCGGCGCACCAAATGACGTTTCCAGGAAATCGAAATCGCAGCCTTCATTGGCCTGCTTGATGTGCTTGGTGAACATCCAGCCATAGCCGCGCTCGAACCTGGTCTCGGGCGCCTTCCATTCGGCGCGGCGTTTGGCGAGTTCGGCTTCGGGCACATCGAGGTTGATGGTACGCGCCGCGACATCCAGCGTGATGAGGTCGCCGTTACGCACCAGCGCCAGCGGCCCGCCGATATAGGATTCCGGCGAGACATGCAGGATGCAGGCGCCGTAACTGGTGCCGCTCATGCGCGCGTCCGACAGTCGCACCATGTCGCGCACACCCTGCTTCACGAGTTTGGTCGGGATCGGCAGCATACCCCATTCCGGCATGCCGGGTCCGCCCTGCGGACCGGCATTGCGCAAGATCAGGACATGATCGGCTGTCACGTCGAGATCGGGATCGTCGATCGCCTTTTTCATCGAGGGATAATCGTCGAACACCAGCGCCTTCCCGGCATGCTTGAGAAAGCGCGGTTCACAGGCGGAGGGCTTGATCACGCAGCCATCGGGCGCGAGGTTGCCCTTGAGCACCGCGAGCGCGCCTTCGGCATAGATCGGATCGGCCACCGTCCGGATCACATCGTCGTTGTAGACTTCCGCACGAGCGATGTTCTCGCCCAGCGTCTTGCCGGTCACGGTCATGGCGTCGAGATGCAGATGACCCTTGATGCGGCTCATCAGCCCCGGCAGGCCGCCGGCATAATAAAAATCCTCCATCAGATATTTATCGCCGCTCGGACGGACATTGGCGATCACAGGCACCTTGCGGCTGGCGATCTCGAAGTCGTTCAGCCCGATGTCCTGGCCGGCGCGGCGCGCCTGCGCGATCAAATGAATGATCGCATTGGTCGAACAGCCCATCGCCATCGCCACCGTAATGGCGTTCTCGAATGCCTTCCGGCTCTGGATTTTCTGCGGCGTCAGGTCTTCCCAGACCATCTCGACAATGCGGCGGCCACTCTCCGAACTCATGCGGATATGGCCGGCGTCCGCCGCCGGGATCGACGAGGCGCCCGGCAGCGTCATGCCGATCGATTCGGCGATCGCAGTCATCGTCGAGGCGGTGCCCATGGTCATGCAGGTGCCGTAGCTGCGCGCGATGCCGGCCTCGACATCGACCCAGTCCTTGTCGGAGATTTTCCCCGCGCGCCGCTCGTCCCAGTATTTCCAGGCATCGGAGCCCGAGCCCAGCGTCTTGCCCTTCCAGTTGCCGCGCAGCATCGGACCGGCGGGCAGATAGATTGCGGGCAGCCCCATGCTGGTGGCGCCGAGCAGCAAGGCCGGCGTGGTCTTGTCGCAGCCGCCCATCAGCACCACGCCATCGACGGGATGGCCGCGCAACAACTCCTCGGCGTCCATCGCCAGCAGATTGCGATAGAGCATAGTGGTCGGCTTGAGGAACGATTCCGACAGCGACAGCGCCGGCAATTCCATCGGAAAGCCGCCAGCCATCAGGATGCCGCGCTTGACGTCATCGACCCGGCTCTTGAAATGCATGTGGCAGGGTTGGGCGTCCGACCATGTGTTGAGAATCGCGATGACCGGACGGCCTTTCCACTCCTCCGGCGCATATCCCATCTGCATGGCGCGCGAGCGATGGCCGAAGGCCCTGAGATCGTCGGGCGCAAACCAGCGCGCGCTGCGGAGCGTTTCCGGGCTTTTTTTCTTGTCTGTCATGGCGACACCTGTTCGAGACCCCTCTTGGAGCATGATCCGGAAAAGTGGAAACCGGTTTCCCTCGCGACAAACGCCAAGGGCGTTTGCGCGGAGATCATGCTTCAAACAAAGGTCTTCTCACAGGCGATCCATACGGAGCAAGCCCCGCGCGGATCGATCGGATGATTTTTGCCGATGCCCGGTCCGAGCTTCACGAGGTCTTCAGGAAGCCATGATCCTCGCCGTCAGGGCTTCTCTGAGCCGCTCCGCCAGTTCGACCTTGCGATACGGTTTGGCCAGAATAAACGACTGCTCGGGCGCGCGACCGTGCTGGGCTAGCATCTCCAGCGCGTAGCCGGAACTGTAGATCACGGGCAAGCCCGGTCGGAGCTCACGCGCCTGGTCGGCAAGTTCCCAGCCACTCATGCCGCCGGGCACGACGATATCCGTGAAAAGCATATCAATACCGGGATTGGTCCGCAGTTTCAGCAAGGCAGCATTGCCATTGACGGCCGCGACAACCGAATATCCGAGACTTTCGATCCGCAAAATGACCGACGAGCGAATGAAGGGATCGTCTTCGGGACCAATATCGTCTCATGACCGCGCGGGATGGATTTCTCATCCGCGCGAATATGATCCGATTGCCGAACGGGCCGGGGACAGCGTCGCCGGCGACGACCGCAAGGGTCACGCACTCTCCGAAGTGCAGGATTTCGATCTGCTGTTTCTCGATATCTTGCTGCCTGATATGGACGGCCTGGAAACGAGGCGGATCGTGTACAAACCGCACCGACCGCCGGCTCAGGAAGCGCGCGAGGCAGTCAGCACAATTCGAATGAGATCTGCGGCGTTCCTGGCGCCCAGCTTTTTCATGATATTGGCGCGGTGATCTTCGATCGTACGTGGGCTGATGCCGAGTTCTCTTCCGGCTTCCTTGTTGGAGGCGCCGGCTGCGAATCGCTCAAGCACCTCGCGTTCGCGCCGCGTCAGGGGTTCGCGGCCCGGAAAATGCAGAGATGCTATTCTAGACGCCGAATCTTCGGCCTGCCGCCGCGCATAGGCCCCGATCGCCTCATCCAGCCGCGCGACGAGCTCGTTGCCTCGAAACGGCTTTTCAATGAAGTCCAGCGCACCGCTCTTGATCGCGCTGACCGCCATCGCGATATCGCCCTGCCCGGAAACGATGAAGATCGGCGCGGGATAGTCCTCGCCGTGAAGCTCCTTCAGAACATCGAGACCGGACTTACCGGGAATGTGCACGTCGAGCAGGATACAGGAGGGGGTCCGGGTTCGTGCCACCGCCAGCAGCGCGGCCCCATCAGCGAAGCAGACGACGCGATAGCCTCCTGCCGACAAGACCATGGACAGGGTTTCGCGAACGGCCGGGTCGTCATCGACCACGAATATTTCGCCGCGAGTGAGTGGTTTTTCGGTCATGTGCCAGCGCCCATAGGCAGTGAAGGATGACTCTTGTTCGTATTCGTATTCGTATTCGCATTCTCCGATTCCGCGCACGCCGCGGAATCGATCTTACCGTATTTGTACGGGACCGGTACTTAACGCACAAGTAGCAACGGCGACTTTAAAAGCGGGCGTGAAGGAGTGCAACTCATGCAGAATACGGCAGACCAGGGCTCGGTCCAGTCCGACAATCGGAATGACTGCTACAGTTCGATCGTCGCAAATCTGGGGTCTCTGGTCGAGCAGGTCCGCGCGAACATCAAGCTGATTGAATTGGCGATCGCTGGTGAAGCGTCGCTCGGCAATCAGGAAATCGTTGCCAACATCATCGTGCTCGACGATGTCACACCGCGATATGTGAGGGCGAACGCCGCGCTGAACGCCTGCAATGTGGGTCTTGGCATAGCCCTTGATCTGCTGCGGGATGTCAGGGCTTCAAGGCAGGAAGTGGCGGAAACTGAAGATGAGCCGCTTTTGACGCGTTGCGCTTAGCGACTTCGCGAGCGGCTGCCCCGCATCAGGTGCGGCGCAGGTGTCGGTTCGAGTGAAGAAAACATATCACACCAAAAGACTGGAACGCCGGTTCCGATTCGATCGGAATCGATCAGGCACCAGGCGACGTCAGGGTGCCGGAGCGGACCACACAATCCGCTTTCCTCGGGCCCTCGGGAATGATCGAGCGCCGCGATCTCAAATACCCATGATGGCGTCTTGATTTGATGGCGAGCCCGGTTTCTTTTTCTTCCTGGCCCTTAGAAACTGGACATCGATCTCGGTGCCGTTGACGCGGACGAGTTCGCACCGGCGATAGGCCAAACCGGTCGACGACAACAGCAAAAAGAACTCCTTGAGGTTGAGACCCTGAATGGAGCCCTCGACGGTCAAGATGGCGTCGGTATCCGAGATGGCGTTGAGAAAGCAATCGCGGCGCCACGTTCCGTCAATACCCATGATGCAGACACCATATCCGCGGCTGAACGTTACGCGCTCAGGGCCTTTGTAATCATCTGCCATCGTTTGGTCCGGACGTTGGAGCCGAGCTGCGGTCGGGCATTCGGTCTGTTGGCGAGCATCATGCCTTCTTCGCAACCGATAGCCGTCCCGGTTTAACGTTTGGGTTAATTCCAACGCCCGTGGAACTACGGATAAAGCCCGCGCGACGTCTCTTGCAGCCGGCTCACAGCACCCGAACGCTGGTCGGACAGCTATCTCGAGTGAGCGGTCGTTGCGAAGCGTGATCGAGCGTCCGCCAGGCATTCATTGATCACCGCCAGCAGCGCCGCCGGCGCGAACGGCTTGCGCAGGCAGCGGGTGGCTCCGAGTTCGAGCGCCATCCTCAGGAAATCCGGAGCGGGCGTGTCGAGATTTGCGAAGGCATAGCCGGACATCGCGATCAGCGGAACGCGGGGCGCTCGCTCGTGAAAAATCCGGATCGAACTCAAAACCGCGCATGTGCGGCATGAAGATATCGACAATCATGACGTCGAAGGCTGTGCCGTCAAGCGCCCGAAGCCCGGCTTCGCCGCCATCGGCGATCGTCACCTGGAAGCTGTGCCGTTCAAGAAAGACCTCGATAGCCATACAAACCATTGGGTCGTCGTCGACCACAAGAATACGCGGCATGTCAGTCCCCTGAGATTGAACGGTGGGTTTCGGCGGTCCGGCCTCTGAATCATCGTGCACGCAAATCACTCCATTCCGTGGCTGAACCCGTCGGGCTGAAGCCGAACTTCCGATGCGTCACCCCAGCGTTTCAACCTGCAAACATCCCTCAGCTTCCCCGAGGAACGCCTTTTCACGTTTTAGCGCTCCTGATTCTGACCGCACCTTCGATGGCGGCGGCAGGCACCGTAACGTATGAACAATGAGGTTTGCCGCAAGGAGATCCGTCGGCTGCCGGACACCCGCCGATCATTCCAGGCCATCTCGGCGTGGAGATCTTGCGTCGATTGCGCCTCGCAGCGGCGGGGCCGCCGCCCATATCGCGATCGCGGTTGCGGCCTCAAGCGAGGCCTCCCGAGCCATGCTTCAGGGACAAAGCAAATAGCCTGTTATCGCTGACAACCAGAATGTGTCGCATAACGGCTTCTCCCGTCCGTTCCCCGCTCGACTCATCCCGGCATTGATAATGCTATAATTTTTGTCGCCGCGAATCAGTACGCCGTTTTTGGTTTTGCCTTGAATGTGGCAGGCTGTCTGCCCCATAACGTGCATTGGAACAGTCCAACAACTTTAAGCATTGCGTAATCGGTATGGCCGCGCGTGAGTTGTGCGACGGAAAACAAGGCCAAGAGTCCGTCAACCCGTTCCCAATTTTAGGTTGTTTCGATCTTGCCATGCACTTTTAAGTCATCGGACCAAGACCAGATTATCGATCCCGCCTTGACGAAAACGTGACGCGTTTCCCGCTGTATATGCGTGGTACCGTACATATGGGTCTCGCAGCATCCTGGGACGCGGCTGACTAACGTACTGCCTGGCCATCCTGCGTGTAAGCCTCGGTCGGATGCGCCGAACAGCACGCATAGGCTTGCGTCCCGGGACCGGTCGTACTCCTCCAAGGAGACCGCCATGGACTCGGTGCCCCGTTCACCCAATGGTTTTTTGTCGGCGCTATCAGCTGATGATTTTGAATTGATCCGCCCGCATCTGCGCATCGTCGACCTGCCCTCCGAATTGGTGCTGGTCGAGGTCGATGAAACGCTCAAGCGTGCCTACCTGCCGCATACTGGCGTGATCTCTCTGGTCGTGAAACTCGCAAGGGGGGAGCATGTGCAGGTCGCCATGGTCGGGCGCGACAGCATCTTTGGTTCATTCTCCGCCCTTGGCGACCCGACGGCGTTGAATAGCGCGGTGGTCCTGCTGCCCGGTGTCGCTTCGACACTCGACATCGACCGCTTGCGAGCAGCAGCCGACCAAAGCGCGACGTTTCGGGGCTTGCTGTTCCGGCATGGACTGGCGATTTATGCCCAGATCCAGCAAACCGCAGGGTGCAACGTCTCACACACGGTGGAGTCCCGGCTGGGGCGATGCCTGATGCAGACCCACGATCTGTCCGGCAACGACAAATTGATTCTGACCCAGGAATTGATGGCGCAGATGATCGGGGCGCGCCGCAACAGTGTGTCGCTGGTGGCCAATACCCTGCAACAGGCCAATCTGATCCACTACAGCCGTGGACACATCGAGATCACCAATGCGGACGGCCTGCGGAAAACCGCCTGTGAATGCTACGCGGCGGTCAAGGCGCAATACGACAGACTGCTCGGTCCCCGTTGCCTGTCGTAAGCATCCCGGTCAGCGGCTCCCACCCAGGCGCTAAATGCCGGGATGCCGCATAGAGTGGGTGTATCAGACGCTGCCGTCAGGAGATTTTATTCAGCCCCGAATTAACGGGCTGTTTAACGACCGCTGCTAAGTGTCGCAAGGCTGACGGGCACGCTTGGCGAAGAGCGTCGAAATTCTTCGCATCCCACGAAGATTTCACTCGGGTTCGGCAACGCGTGAACGGTGCGGAGTGAAGACATGGCTTTTGATTTGTCGATGCCGATCCTGGTGGTCGATGACTACAACACCATGATCCGGATCATCCGCAACCTGCTCAAGCAAATCGGCTTCGAAAATGTCGATGATGCCAGCGATGGATCCGCCGCACTGGCCAAGATGCAGGGCAAGAAGTACGGCCTGGTGATTTCCGACTGGAACATGGAGCCGATGACGGGCTACGATCTCCTCAGGGAAGTCCGCGCCAGTCCGGAGCTTTCGCAAACACCCTTCATCATGATCACCGCGGAATTGAAAACCGAAAACGTCATTGCCGCGAAGAAAGCCGGTGTCAGCAACTACATCGTCAAGCCGTTCAATGCGGCCACGCTGAAGACCAAGATGGAAGCTGTTTTCCCGGGCTCGACCGCGTAACCTACGCCCACAATTAAATACTCGCGCCCAAGCCCGACACGGCCTCGTAGCGCCGTGATGGCGCTCGATCTCGCGACCGTACTTCTACGGTTTCGGATTTTCATACACAGCTAAGGTTCAGCGGCGATAGTCGCAGCCA
Organism: uncultured Alphaproteobacteria bacterium; assembly: GCA_963811915.1. Classification (GTDB taxonomy): domain Bacteria; phylum Pseudomonadota; class Alphaproteobacteria; order Rhizobiales; family Xanthobacteraceae; genus Bradyrhizobium. Next base: position 118,300 of record CAWETC010000006.1, on the reverse strand, counting down.
GCAAAAGAGGGCTGCAATGTTCACGTTCGAAACGACCGACCGGAAGGAAGTCCGGCGTTTCCGCATCGCGCAGTTCAATGGCCGCGTGACGACCATCACGTCGGGCGGATCGATGGTCACGGGCCACGTTCGATCGATCCTGGAACGCAAATTGAGCGTTCCGACGCGGTGGGCCATCACCATTGTCCCGCGCGAGCCCAAGGTCAATTCCAGCATGCTGCGGCCGAGGCCCGGTGTCCGCGCGTTCGTGGAAGACCTTTACTGAGCGGATCGATCGCCGGCTTCGGGCATTCCGGAACGAATTCGTCTGAAACGATCAGGCGCGGAAACACGGACTGACGATATCGCCATGAGCCGCGGCGCTGTTCCGGCTTGCCATTTCCCGAGTTCGAAGCCCGTCGCCTTGCAGACAGAAGCTTTTCGCCGCGACGCGGACGAAAGCATTGTTGGCATCCCCGGCGCCAGCGACTGACTGAATCGTGAACAAGCCTGCGCCGTTAAGCGCTCATTCATTACAACTTAATTTACGACTTAATTTACGGCAGTGTGGTCTTATTGATTTCATCGCGCCGCCTTCGAGGCGACGGGCCATCATTAACGCTTCGTTAAAGTACGAAATCAGGCTGCAATGAAAAAGCCCAGTCGAATCCAGGAATTCTTGCAGCGGTTGACACCGCCGGTGCGCAGCAATCTCCTGAACGAGCTTGAGCGGCTCGAACTGTGCGGCACAGAGATTCCCGGCTCCGCGACCATCGTTGAAAAATTGCGCGCGGAATTTCGCCCTGGCGGGCAAAGCCGCATGGGAAATCCCCAACGCTATTTTTTCGCGCCGCTGGAACCACTGCTGGTGAATGGCGCTCCCGAACATGCCAATTCGGGCCGGGTACAGCGCGGCTCGCTGACGGCCCTTTGGGAGTGGATCAGCCGGGATCTGTTGCCGACGATGGCACGCGACTATGCGACCGAGGTGGCCGATCTGATCGCCGCCAACAAGCAGAAGGAAGCCCGGCAGGCGGCTGGGGTATTTCAGACCAAAGTCGCCAAGAGCCTCGAGAACACGCTCCGCTCTGCGGATACCGTCGCTCAGGTCCGCCTCAAGCTCGCGACCTACACAGCTTCCCGGACGGCCTATGACGACCTGACCAAGATGCTATGTATTCTGCGCGCGCGCGACGCCCTGGCGACGTTTAACAAGGAGCTACCGGCCAGCCTCGATAAATTCGACGACGCGCAGGTCGCCAAGATAACGCAGTTGCTGACCGCGTTCGGCAAGGATCACGCCGAAGAGCTTCCGTTCGCGCTGGCGCTGGTGGCAGCGCGGCTTCGGACCTCCTGGCACTTGTTCCGTCTCGCCACCAAAGCCGCGCCCGGCAAAAACGCCGCTGACATCGCCGCCACGCCCTATGCCATCACCGTCTCGATGGTGCTGGACCGAATGGACGACAAACGGGCGGCGTTACGCGTCGCGCTCAAGAGCAACCGGATTTTGGTCGCCAAGGAACTTCTGACCGACCTTTACGATACCGAACACGCGCTACGGACGCATATCGACCTGCTCGAGGATTCCGAATGGGGACAGCGGCTCGGCGATCTGATGAAGGCGACCGCCGATCTGGTCGAAGTCGAGGTGAGCCGTTTTCCCGACAATGTCGGCCATATTCTGGGATCGCGCCGCCTGCGCAGCCATCAATCCCTTGCCGGGCGCCTGACCTATTGGGCGAACGAGGGGGCAACCTATTGCCGGAAACTCGTGAGCCGGCCTGAGAAATCCCGCGCCTGAAAAAACCGGAATCCGCGAGCCGCCAGCCTGGCCGTCGTTTCAGGTCGAACGCACACGCGTTATGAGCGCTTCGCCCGGCGCAGATTGAAAGACTTCTCGAGAAATCGCCCCAAGAAATCGCCCCAAGACGACGAACCTGAACTGCCTATAAGCCATCCGCTTAAGCCATCCGCTGTCTTTTCGTCTCACCGCCCTCATGCCGGCGTGGCCCGACGGCAGCAGCGATAGCGCCAAAGCCCCTGACCGCATGTGAGATGTTCACAGATTGCCTGTCGTGGGGAAGGACGGCCGTGCGGTGGCACTACCTGCATCAGCGGGCCGTCCGCCGAAAGTCTAGCAGACCTTTGGCACATTGGCGGGAACATTCCAGGCACCGGCGCGTTCCGCCAAAAAGCGCTTTGGATCCATATCAGGCGCTGTTGCGGAGGAATCGCTCATGGCAGCGCTCGACGTCCAGATCACCCCACTAACCGCTGGCGAACACCAGGTGCAGCTTCGCCGCGCCGTCATCGCGTCCACCATCGGCACCGCGATCGAGTGGTACGATTTTTTCCTCTACAGCACCGTTACCGGCCTCATCTTTGCGAAGCTGTTTTTTCCGCATTCTGACCCCTGGGTCGGGACGCTGGAGGCCTTCGCCATCTATGCCGTCGGCTTTATCGCGCGCCCGATAGGCGCCGCGATTTTCGGGCATTTCGGCGACCGCATCGGCCGCAAGTCGACGCTGATCGCGACATTGCTGCTGATGGGACTGGCCACTTTCGCGGTGGCGCTGGTCCCGACCTATGCGAGCATCGGCATATGGGGCGCTGTGATCCTGACCGTCCTTCGGTTCATCCAGGGCGTCGGCGTTGGCGGTGAATGGGGCGGCTCAGTCTTGATGTCGATGGAATGGGCCCGCACCAACCAATCGCGCGGGCTAGTCGCGTCCTGGCCGCAATTCGGCGTTCCCTGCGGACTGTTCCTGGCCAATCTCGTGGTGCTTGCATTCAGCCAGATGTCCGGCGGGCAGTTTCTGGCCTGGGGCTGGCGCATTCCGTTCGCACTGAGCCTCGTGCTGGTCGGCGTCGGCCTCTACATCCGGCTCGGCATCATGGAGACGCCGGTGTTCTCGAAACTGCTCGCCGAGCGCAAGGTCGATCGCACCCCGATGCTGACCGTGATCAAACAGCATCCGAAGGAAATCCTGCTCTCCGCGCTGGCACGCATGGCCGAACAGGCGCCATTCTATATTTTCACGGCATTCATCTTTGCGTACGGCATCGGCACGCTGCACGTCTCTCGCAATTTCCTGCTTGCCGCCGTGCTGGCGGCTTCCGTGCTGTCGTTTATCTCGATCCCGGTGTTCGGTCATTTATCCGACCACATCGGCCGCAAGAACATGTACATGATCGGCGCGGTGGCAACCGGCGTGTTCGGTTTCATCTATTTCGCCATGCTCAATACCGGTTCGGAAGCGATCATCTTTCTCGCGATAATCCTCTCGCTGGTCCCGCACGACATGCTGTACGGTCCGCAGGCCGCATTGATCGCCGAGAGTTTTACCGGACGCCTGCGTTACAGTGGCTCCTCGCTCGGCTATCAGCTTGCATCCATCATCGCCGGCGGCCCCGCGCCGCTGATCGCGACGTGGCTGTTCGGCACTTATCATTCGTCGTTCCCGATTGCGGTCTATATCGCTATTTGCGCGGTCATCACCCTGATCGCGACCGCCCTGATGACCGACTACACCGGGAAGGACATCTCCGGAGAATATCAATCACGCTGAAATCGGTTTTAAAGCCGCCGCCGGCCTGCAACGACCGCCATCTGAGACAAATCCCGTACACGCAATCAAGCGTTCAAAAAGGAGATGGTGATGGGGCGTACGATCGGATCACTGGCGGCGGTCGTGGCGATGGCCGGCATGTTAGCGCTCGGTTCCGGCGCGCAAGCTCAACCGGCACCCGCACCGCCAACTGCGCCGGCTGAAAACGCGGCACCGACGGCAGACAACGCCCTTCTGCTCACCATCTTCATGAAGCACGATCAGTCACGCCCCCTCAGCGAACTCAACGCGCAGCTCGAGAGGCAGGGCTTTTATAAAGCTTTTCCTCCCGCCGGCGTCGAAGTGGTCAGCTGGTATGTGATGATGGGGATCGGACAAGTCGTGACACTGCGGTTGCCGGCCTCCCGGCTTCGCGAGGTCAATCGCATTTTCGAAACAACCGCCTGGGGCAGCTATCACACCGAGTTCTACCCTACCTATGACTACAAGCCGATCGGGGTGGCGTCACACGAAAGGACGCTGGCGAAGTAACCAGGCCGTTGCTTCCCGCCTGACGAAAAGCCCGCCGGGATGACCCGGCGGGCTTTGATTTCGAATGCCAAAAAGCGCAACCGACCTCAGGAATTCCGGTACATCCGCGGTAATTCCCTGATCGGCTGGCCTCACATGGCGCGAAGGTTTTCCGCGCTGGTCTTGCCGCGTTGGCTGTCGAGCTTCAATTCAAATGAAAGCTTTTGGCCTTCATTGAGCGAGCCCATGCCGGCACGCTCGACGGCGCTGATATGCACGAACACGTCGTTGCCGCCGTCGTCCGGCTGAATGAAGCCGAAGCCCTTTGTCGCGTTGAACCACTTAACTGTTCCGGTAGCCATTTTAACTTCTCCAAGATGCGCACAGGCGCGCCGTGCCCGCACGACCTTCGCGCGAGCTTGATCCGATTTCAACGATGTCTTGGGAAGGGGAGCCGGTTCGGCGCGATCAACAAGGCAAATCGATTATTCGAATTGGCCGCGTATACGCCATCGGACCGGCAATAGCAAGCCCGATCCGGTCAACATCACGAAACGCTAATAAAGCGGGAGACGGCGATCAACCAAGCCGGCTGATCTGCTCCTCGGTCACCACGCGCTCGATATTCTCGGTCTTGCTCTTGATCCGGTAACGCGGGCGTCCGTCAGCCTCGATCGGCAGGCAGGTGACGATGGTATAGACGCTGCGTTGCTTGACGCCGGCGCGGCCCTGCGGACCCTGCAGCTGATGATGAACGTCGTCGTTGATCGCGAAATTGTGGGCCATCGCCTGTGTTCCCATTGATGGGGGGCTTTTAGTCGCAACTACCTTACAACGCAACACTTCTCGTTGATCGGACTGCGCAAATCAGCAGTGGAACCGGCGCTCCGAGGACGCCCTCAGCCTGCACCGCAGCCTAAAATTGGGTAGCGAGCGGCCGCGGCAGGTCGCGCGACAGGCCGGAGGCTCCCGTTTCCATGCAACCCGCGATGAATTCACCGAATCCACCCGCCGCGAATTGTCGCCGGACCGCGATCGACACGGCGCCCGGTCAAAACTGCCAGGTGACCACTACTGATTGTCTGGTGAGCTATTTTCAGATTGGCTTCTGCCACGCGACGCCGGAATCCGGCAGCGCGATGCGAAGACATCGGCCTTGCACGTCACCATGCCGGCGCGGATTTCGTCGTAACCTGATATCAGTTCAATCCGCCGCCATAGCGCGGCCGGCTTTTGCCCGGGCCGCCGCGGCGGTGACCGCGAAAGCCAACCGGGAAGCGTCGTCGTACCTCGGCGACAGACGGAAAGTCCTCCCCTGGTGTTTGCCGGCATAACAGACCTCTGCGGCCGTGGGTCAGCCTACCCGTCCAGACTTAAGAGCCTGGTGGGACTTGAGAGCCTTGGGACTTGTTCCCGGAGCTTTCCGGCGCTGAGGAAGGTCAGCGGTCTATCTTACCAAGCGTTAACAATATGACTGGTCAGATTAGGCGGATTTAAGTTGTGGAAAGCTGACCGGTCGCTTATTTGTGATACAAATACGACGGAGTTATCTTCTCGGGAGGCGTTTACCGGAGGCAGTTCGATGGCTAGGCCCAGTTTGCGCGAAAAGTTAGCCTGTAGCGCGGTAGAGACACTGCATGCCAGCGGCTTTAACGGGTGTTCCATCCAGGACATCACCGACGCTGCCGGCGTTCCCAAAGGGTCGTTCTTCAATCATTTTGAAAATAAGGAAGCCTTGGCAATCGACGCCCTGCGGCGCTACCTCGAAGGTACAAGGGCGGATTTGCTGTTTGATAATTCCAAACCGCCTCTTGAGCGTCTCCGGGGTCATTTCAGCTATCTAGCCAGCAAATTCGAGGGCTGCAACTTCGAGCGCGGTTGCTTGCTCGGCAATTTCGCCACCGAGATGACCCGAGAATACCCGCGGATGCGGGAAGAACTCCGCCAGGTGTTTGAAACCTGGTGCGGCGGTGTCGAGTTCAATTCTCCGGGAGGCTCAGGCTGTCGGCGATATCGATCCGCGTCATGATCCCGGGCAACTCGCACGCTTTCTGGTGAACGCCTGGGAGGGTGTGGCCCTGCGGCTCAAGATCACCAGGGATCGTGGCCCGATCGACGAGTTTTTCAATGTCACCTTCAAAGTGCTGTTGAAGTAAACGTGATCCTAACGCCGTTGACAATATAAGCTGACCGGTCATATTGACCAGCGTGCGCTGCAACCAGAACGAGGGCATCACGGCCTTTGCTCAATATGACTGGTCACCTTGATGGCGAGGGCTTCGGTATTATTTTATTTTCCCACTTGGGCCCTAGGCGGTGCGTCAACCGAAAGAGAAATCATCATGTCGAAATTCTTCCAGAAGACCCTCGTCCTTTCCGGATCAGTAGCCCTCATTGCGTTGATGTCGGCGGCACCTGTGGCGCCCGCCAACGCCCAAGGCGTTCCGGCCGGGCTCCTCAGATTGGATCCGCCCCAGTCGCTGAGCAACAGCTATGCAGAAGTTGAGCGGCCGCACGCAAAGCTCCGCAATACGTATGCTCGTGCCCGAAAAATCCAGCCTCACCAGTACCAGTGATGAAGCTGATGTGACGCCAACGGCGAACGTTGGCGTCACATCAATCTGAACCCCCGGGGCTGGTTTGGACGCGAAGGGAGCGCCTGCCCGATCGTCCAATCTAGCCCCACAAGCCGCTGTTGTGCTTATGCTCAACGGCGGCTTTTTTATTCGGCGACCATGAACCGGTCCTGGATCAGCGCGTCTTCGTGCGGTTTCATCACGCGGCAAAAATCAACGCGCCAATCGGGCTTGCGCGGGACGATGCCGATCGGCGTGAAGGTATACACCGCTTCGCCGCGCTGGTTGTAGGCGGTCCATTTGATCTTCGCGATCCCTTGCGGCTTGGTCCGCGACGGCGTCAGTTCAACCACCTCGCCTTCGAGATGGAGCACGTCGCCGGGACGTACCGGCATCATCCAGCGCAGTTCGTCGACGCCAAGACCCATCAGCGGATGCGGCCCAAATGGCCGGAGTTCAACGGTAAGCGCCATGGAGATGGCTGCGGTGTGCCAGCCCGAGGCCGCCAGCCCCTTGAATGCGGTCTCCTTCGCCGCGGCTTCATCCAGATGAAACGGCTGCGGATCGAACTCGCACGCAAATCGCTTGATGTCTTCGGCGCTAACCGACACCTCGCCGCTCTTGAAGCGCATTCCCAGCGACAGGTCGTCAAACCATTCGATCATGCGCGCATCTCTTGGCGGCGACAGTGGCGTTATCGGGGATAGCAACTACGCAAAATTGATATTCTCAGGAATATCACCAGCGGCTCTAGCAAATTTCAAGGCAGCGTAGATCAAGAGATCTCGACATTGGGCGGCATCACCTCATCCGTGAGCTTCGTTCGCTACCGAAGTTTGAGCGATGATCTCGCCAACTGATCGATTTGAACCTCGCTCTGCCGCATCGTTCGGCTTCATCTTTCAGCCAGGTCCATGCGCTTGTCTAGGGATCGAAGAGTGGGACGATCGCAATCGTTTCTTTTTTCGATGCCCCTGCGGAGCTATGCTTCCCGTCACGACGTCATCATCGCTATTCTCGCGCGCGGAGGTCCGCCCGGACGTGCTCGGTGCGCCACCTGACGTCGAAGCGAGCGGCACGATCGCCGCCGAGGTGGACTGGTCGGGCTGGAAGTTGATGGTGGCCTGCTTCGGCGTGGATGCATCCGGGGTTGTGACGATAAAGGGCGATGCTGGCGGTGTTGGCGTTGGTGTTGGTGTTGGTGTTGGTGACGGCGCCGCGACGGCCGTGACCACCAAATTCGCGCCCGCATAGGTGATGGCGTAGTTCCGATTGAGAGCGTTGACGAGCGTTCCCTGAGTGATCGCATAAGTGCCAGCCGCCGAGGCTGTCGTCGCATCCGTGCCGAGGCTTCCCGCCAACGTGTCACCATTGACCAGCCCTAGCGCACCGACTGCATAGGTCAGCGCCGGATTAACATCGCCGTAGATGCGGCTCTGTGCATCGGCCGTCACCGTGATCGGACGTGCCGTGATCGAGAGATTGGCACCGGTGTAGGTCAGGGCATAGTTGCTGTTGGCGGAAGGCTGCCCTGGGTGATGCCGTAGCTGCCGACCCCGGTCGCGGTCGTGGCACTGGTGGCCAGGTTTCCGGACAGGCTGTCGTTGTTGACGAGGCCGCTGCCGCCGATCGTGTAGCTCAGCGCCGGATTGGCATCGCCGTAGATGCGGCTCTGTGCATCGGCCGTCACCGTGATCGGACGTGCCGTGATCGAGAGATTGGCTCCGGTGTAGGTCAGCGCATAGTTGCTGCCGGCGGCAAGACTGCCCTGGGTGATGCCGTAGCTGCCGACCCCGGTCGCGGTCGTGGCACTGGTGGCCAGGCTTCCCGACAGGCGGTCGTTGTTGACAAGGCCGCTGCCGCCGATCGCGAAGCTCAGCGTCGGATTGGCATCGCCGTACACGCGGCTCTGTGCATCGGCCGTCACCGTGATCGGACGCGCCGCGATGGTGCCGATATTGCCGGACGCCGTTGTTGTTAACGCATAGCCATAAACAATGGCGCCGCCATTGGTGGCCGAGGTGATCGCCACGCCGTTGGCAGTGACCGTCTTGCTGGTGCCGGCATTCGCGTCGCCGTAGACCAGGTTCGAATAAGTGGCCGTGAGCACATCCTGATCGAAGCCCGTGAAGCCGATGCTGTACGACCCGGGCGCCACGCTGGTATTGCCGTCGTAAGTCTTGGAAACGGTTCCGCTCAATCCGACCGTCGGTGTCACGGTGTAGAGAACGCCGTTGCCGGTCGCCTGCGCCACCGCCGTCGCGCCATAGGTGGCGCCGTATTGCTTGAAGCCGTAGACGAGGCCGCCAACCGTATCGTTGAGTGGATCTCCGGAATAGATCAGCCAGCGTCCGTTCGGAGCTGAAACAGCGGCAGCTCCCGCGTCGTTGACGAAGGTCGATCCGGTCACCAGCGTGGCATTGCCACTCGATGAGGACAGCGCGCCGGTCGATGCGATGGTCAGGCTGCCTGCAGCGGTAAGCAGCAGAGCGTTCGGCACGATGAGATTCTGGTCGACGCTGAAAGCGCCCGAGGCGGCGATCGAAACGCTGGCGCCCGCGTTTGGCGTCAGCACGCCACCGGGCGTGGAAAATATGAGATCGGTCGCCGATGTGCGGCCGACAGCGCTCGCAAGGCTTGAGGCGACGGACGACAGCGCGGTGGCACCGGTGACGATATTCAGCATGCCGGCATCGAGATTGAAGTTTTGCACCGATCCCGCCGCGCCCTGAATGTAGGAATTCGCCTTTGTCGTGTTGCCGGCGATGTCGATGAAAACGCCGCTGCCCTGCGCGGTCGAGCCCTGCGGCAACAAGAAATAGTAGTAGCCGTTGGCGCCGGTGCCGGTGCCGGCAAACGCGGTGCCGTTGAGGGTGGCGGCAATGGTGGCGCCCGCCAGCGCCGTGCCGTTGGCCTGGTAGGCGATGCCGGATATTGATTGCGGGGTGGTGCCGGTGGCGAACTGCCAGTTCAGATAAGGATAAAGCCCGGTGCCGGTGCCCCAGTTCGTGGCGTTGAAGCCGGTCGGCAGCGCACCCTGCAATTGCGCCGTGGTCAAGCCGGAGCCGCCTGCGCTGACCGTCCACCCGGAGGTCTGCATGTCCCAGTAGGACGTGACCACAGTTCCGGTATTCAAACCAACAAGCCCGCCCACACTACCGCCGGTGCCCGTGACGGCGCCGGTGGAATAGCTGGAGTTCACCGCGCCGCCATTGTTGGCACCGACCAAGCCACCGACATTGGCGCCGGTGCCCGTGACAGCGCCGGTGGCGTAGCTCGAGCTCACATTGCCGGTCGCGCCATTCGCCGCCACCAGGCCACCGGTGGCGGTCGCCCCGGATACCGCCCCGGTGGCGTAACTCGTCTGTACGCTACCGGTGTTTTGCCCGATCAAGCCGCCAGTTCGAGCGCCCGTACCCTCGACCGCGCCGGTCGCGTGGCTCGCCTGCACGACGGCAGTGCTCGCCCCGATCAATCCGCCGGTATTCGTTACGCCCGTGACCGCGCCGGTAGCATAGCTGCCGTCCACTGTGCCGCTATTGATACCGATCAGCCCGCCGGTGTAGTTGACGCCCGGGACCAGCGCGCCGGTGAAATTGACGCCCGAGACCGCGCCGGTGGCATAGCTGTTGGTTATCGTGCCGGAGCTTGCCGTCCCGACGAGGCCACCGGTGCCGTAACTGCCCGTGACCGCACCGGTGGCGTAGCTGTCGGTCACATTGCCGCCGTTGATGCCGAATGAGCCCGCCGGTATTGTTGACGCCCAAGACCGCGCCGGTGGCATAGCTGTTGGTTATCGTGCCGGAGCATGACGGACCACCCGACGAGGCCACCGGTGGCGTAAGTGCCCGTGACCGCACCGGTGGCATAACTCGACTGCACCGTGCCGGTATTGAAGCCGATCAACCCGCCGGTGTTGTTGATTCCGGTGCCCGTGACCGCCGCGCTGCTGAAACTGGTTTGTACGACAGCACCAACATCGAGCCACCCGACCAGCGAGCCGATGTTGTTCTGGCCGATCACGCCGCCGCCGACGAGCCCGATATTCGACACGCTCGCATTTGCACCGGAGACGAAGCCGAGCAGCGCGGCATAATCGGTGCTTGGCGCGTTGATGGTCAGGCCGGTGATGGTGTGACCAAGCCCGTCGAGCCGGCCGCTGAACTGGGTTGCGGCAGTGCCGCTGCTGTCGGTCCCGATCAGCGCCTGGGTGTAGGTGGTCCCTGTGGCATTGAGGTTGGTCGCCAGCGCGTATTTTCCCGCGAGGCCGGCGCCATAGGTCGTCAGTGCGGAACCATTGACCGCATTGACGCCGTCAATCGCGTCGAGCTGCGCCATTGAATAGACCAGCGTGTAGCTGATGCCGTTGAGGCTGAAGTGCCCGCCCTTGTCGGTGGCGCCATAGTCGACCGACGCGCCATTTCCGAAGGTGAGGCCGGTGGTGGTGATGCCAGGCTGCCCAGTCCCGCTCAGGGCAAGCCCGGCATTGAGCGCAAGCCCGCCCGCGCCGGTGATGCTGATCGGCGCATTGATCGCGATAGCTCCTGCCGCATTCAGCCCCAGCGTCGTCGCCGCCGACCAGCTGAGCGCCGAGGCCACCGTGATGTTGCCGGCCTGCGAGCCGCTCGCGCCCGTCGTTATCGTGACATTCGCCGCGCCAAGCGCGGTCTGCAGCGTGGCGACGTTGATGATGCTGTCGTTGGTATTGGCGTCGAAGCTGCCGCCGGTGTTGTTGGTGCCGTTGGAGATCGTGACATTGAACGGATCGAGTAGCAGCGTGCCGAAGGCGCCATTGGCCGCCGAGAGGTCGGTGAAGCCGGTGTAATCGAGCTTCTCCTTGCCCGAAACCTCGGCGTCGCCGCCATTGCCGCCAGCGGCGCCGCCGCGCGCCGTGATGGTGCCGGCGAATGTGGTGAGTTGGTCCGACCACACCACGACATTGCCGCCGTTGCCGCTGGCCGTCGCATCGGCGCGGATCGCCGTATTCTTGTCGATGGTGACGGTGTCGGCCTGTTGCAGGGGCCCCTGGCCGTGGCGTCCACCGCCGATATTGATCGTGCCGCCGCCGGTCTTGCCGGAGACGTCGACGGTGGCGCCCTGCAGCGCGACGTTCTGGCCCGTGACCGTGACGGCGCCGCCTGTGGCCTGGCGCCCGGTGGCACTCAGCCGTCCCGAGACATTGACGTCACCGCCCGCGCCGCCGCCGATGAATATCGACCCGGATTGTCCGCCGATCGTACGCGCATCGACGAGGCCCGAAATGTTCACCGCGTTGCGCGCGGCTTCGACCGCGGTTGCCGCGCTGATGATGACGCTGCCGCCAGGGGCCCTGATGGTGCCCGAGTTGCTGATCAGCGCGCCGTTGCCTCCAGCGGCGGTCGGCAACGCGACCTGCAGGAAGCCGTCGCCGGAGAAATCCAGCGTCGCGCTTTCGCCGGAACCGAGCCCCACCTTGCCGAGCGGCACGAAAATACGGCCGGCATTCGACACAGAGCCGCCGAGCAGCGCGGCGTAGCCGCCGGGCCCGACCGCGATAATGCCGGCGTTGCTGACGGCTGCGGACGCGCCATGGCCGGTGAAGGTTCGCTTGCCGCTCTGGAAATCCGCATCCGAAATCCCGAGCGTCGAGGCGACGAAGCCACCGCCGGTCTTGACCACGCCGGTACCGGTGATCGCAATGCCGTTCGGGTTGACGAGATAGACCTGGCCGTTGGCCGTGAGCAAACCGGCGATGGTCGAAGGCGTGTCGCCGGTGACGCGATTGAGCAGTGCCGAGGAACTGTTCGGCTGCTGGATGTTGACCGTAGAGCCCTGGCCGATGGAGAAGCTCTGCCAGTTGACGACGGCGCTCTGGCTGGTCTGGTTGATGTTCAATTGCGTGGCGGAGGGCTGAGCGATCGCGACACTGCCGGCTGCGACGCTGCCGCGGGTCGGCAGGTTCTGCGCCTGCGCGGTGCCGACGAGAAGCGGACTGCTTAACGCCGTCGTCGTCAGCAGCAGCGCCACGTGTGCACGGCGATAGAGCCTGCCATAAGGGGCTGAAATCTGGTCGCAAAGCCCGATCATCGGATTGTTCCGTCTGTCATGCTAAAATCTGAACGCTGACACGAGGGTGATGCGATCACCCGCCGGCACACCGTCACTGCGGCTGGCGTGGCCGTATTCCAGCGACAGCGAGCCATTTGACAGAGTGCCGGCCGCGGCGCCGCCGAGGCGCAGGCCCCCACCATAGGAAGAGGCGTGGACGCGCGGCACTTCCAGGTTGGTCGGATCTTCCAGAACCACTTCGCCATAGGCCCCGAAGATGTAGGGCGCCGCCACCACGCCGAGGGGAGAACCGAAAATCGCAGCGTTCTGCAGTGGCAGCCCCCATGGCGACTGCAGTTCGCCCCTGACTACATAGCCTTCGTCGCCGACGATGGTGCCGGCGTCGAAGGTCGATAGCCCCGTGGTGTTGGCGATGCCGATCTGCTCGCTGTGCGCCAGAGGGGCATTGAACGAGGTCTGGGCCCGCGCCGAAACGCTGACAGCGAGATGATCGACCAAAGCCTGGTTGTAGTTGAGCGTGATGTCGAACTTCTGGAACGAGGCATCAGCGCCTTGTCGCGACAACGGCAATACCGGAGATGCGTCCGCCGCGCTGCGCGCGCCAAGCCCGTCGATGCCGAACGACGCGGCGGCCCGGCCGGAAATGGTGGCGCCCCATGGCGTCAGCACATCGCCGTCATTGGCAAAGCGCACGATCCGCAACCGGTCCAGCGACAGCGGCACCGGATCGCCGCCGACAAACAGGCTCTGCTGCTCATCCTGTGCGTCGAGCGACACTTCGCTGTTGAAGTTGGCGCTTCGCCCGCGCAGCCAGGCATAGCGCAGCCGCAGCGCCAGTCGCTCGAACGTGTCGGTGGTCTGAATGCCGCCATCCGCCTCCGGCGTGGTGCGGGCGTCGGTATATTCGGCGTTGAAGGTGAGACCATCGACCCATAGCGGCAGGACGAAGCCCGCCGCCAGCGTACGGTTGCGCGGATAAGTCTCGAAGAAACCATTGCCGCCATCGTCCGGGTGACCGCTGACACGCAGATAGATCAATTCGCCGAGCCCGGCGATGCTGTTGAAATCGACGCCGGCGCCGAGCGTCGTGCCGCCAAGCGACTTCGACAGCGTGTTGTCGAATGTCAGCGTCTCGCTCACCGCCTGATAATTGGCATCGATCACCAGAACCGTGGCGCCCTCGCTTTTACCCGGCGACAGCGTCGAGCGCAGGGTCACGCCGGGGGTGTCGCCAGCGAGAAGGACGCGGCGTTCGATCTCGATCAACGTCACGCCGCGCCGGCCCACCAGCGGCTCAATCAGCCCGGCAATGCGATGCCGCACCCGTTCCGGCACATCCTTGAGCACGATGCGCTCGATGAAACCGTCGACGACCGTGAGCTTCAGCCGCGCTCCATCGACGACATGCTGCGGCGGCAGCGCCACGCGCACCAGCACATAACCGGCCCTGGCATAGGCCCCCTCAAGGTCGCGGGCGGCGGCAAAAATCTCCGCGCCCGATACCGGGCGCCCCACCAGGCGCCGCTCAATCTCCGCAGTTGCCGCGGCCAGCTCCGGCAGGCCGCCCTTGATCTGAATTCCGGACAGCCTGACGAAAAGCTTCTCCGCGCCGGGCGGCGTCGCATGGCCCGTCCCACCCGTCAGGGCGAACCCGCCTGGCCGCTCCAGATTCGGCCGAAAACTTCGCGGCGTGATCTCCGACGCGGTCTGAGCGTGCGCGATAGCGGGCAACAGCGCCAGAGACGCGGCGAACGCGCACCAACTTTTCGACACAACCGCCGCCTCCTGCGCCCGCGAGTCTGGGGGCGATGTTTTGCTCGCAAGACGCGAGGAAGCACCGAGCAAATCAACTCGTGATCATGGGTACCCTGAGTTTGACTCCTCCGCCATCACCGTCACCATCTGGCCACAAATATCTTTGGAAGCTGCAATCCCACTGCCTCAGCGGTCGCGCATCTCTCGGCGGCGACGGTGGCGTTATCGGGGATAGCAACTACGCAGAATTGATATTCTCGGAAATATCACCGGCGGCTCTAGCAAATTTCAAGGCACTCAGCTTCGCGGCAACCGTTCGACGATCTGGCCTCCGTTGTCGAAGAGCAGCCAAGTCCGGACGCACGCCACTGGCGGCGCCCGACGTTCCGGGATCACCCTCAAACGCTCTCTTTCAGGAAGGTAGCACCCCGCCGCCGATTTGCGCCTCTTGAGGCGAGGGCGATGCCGGTTCGCAAATCAGGGGTGCTTTCATGGGAGCTGCGAACGGCGATGAGCCTCGCGCGTTTGCATGTGAAGCAGATGCGGGCCACCGGGGCACGTGATCTCGTGGCATCCACACTTGCACTATTCAAAGAAAGTTTCGCAACGGCCGACCTAGTGGCGGCAAAGAACTTTGTCGACCAATTGTATTGATATGAGCCCCAAAGAGGGCCAACGCGAATTTTGACAGCTGCCGATCGCCTTTCTGATCCGCATCAGAGGAGCGACATCGGTGATCGAGGCCAAGGCGATTGGTCGAACGGGAACTTTATAATTTGTCCACTGCTCAACTCAGTTCATCACCCGTCACTGGAAGCTGGAAGATGAACCTCGCTCCGCCCAAGGCCGAATTATTATCGGCTCGAACGCGTCCACTGTGCGCCTCGATGATCGACTGAGCAATCGGCAGGCCCAAGCCCATGCCGGTCTCCTTGGTCGTAAAGAAGCTGTCGAACAGACGCGGCAGGTACTCGGCGTGGATGCCAGGGCCGCTATCTTCGACGATACAGCAAACCGTCTCCTCATCTATCTGCTGAGTTCGAATAGCTATGCTTTTACCCGCTGCGTCCGACTTGGTCAGCGCTTGCACAGCATTCATTGCAAGATTGACGATGACCTGTTGCAACTGAGTTCGATCGCCGAACACCTTGGGAAGATCAGGCGCCAAATCGAGAGAGACTGACACGCCCCTCGCCTGGAATTCGTGTTGCAGTAACGTCGTCGATTCCGTGACGATTTCGGAGAGCATAACCACCGACTGTTTAGTGGCGCCCCGACTTGCCATGGTCCGGATACGATCGATAATTTCGGCTGCCCGTCTGGCATCGTCGACGATGCGTTTCGTAATCCTTTGCAATTTCTCCAGGTCGGGTTCAGGCTTGGCCAGCCAGCGCAGTCCCGTCTCACCATTGGTGATGATGGAAGCAAGCGGCTGATTGACCTCGTGCGCGATCGACGCGGTCAGCGCCCCCAAACTAACGACCCGGCCTACATGCGCCAGTTCCGATCTTACTCTGTCGCGCGCCTCTTCTGCCAGTCGGCGTCGGGTGACGTCCTGAACTGCGCCAAGACATTCCAGCCGCCCATCCTCAAGCCTGACCATCCGACCGAATACCCGCATGTACTTTATTCGGCCATCCGGCATACGAAGACGGATTTCATATTCGGGGTTGTCCTGGCCAGATCGCATCTGCGCCTGCTTCTCTGCCAGCACCTGAAGGTCATCAGGATGGACGCGTTCGCCAATCATTTCAAAGGTCACCTCGACCTCCGGCCCAAATTCGAAAATGCGCTTGAGCTGCTCCGAGAACGTCAGTTCGTCAGTATCCAGCTTCCACAAAAACGATCCTGTCAAACTGATCCGCTGGCCTTCGGTCAGGAACGTTTCACTTCGCCTGAGTTCGGCTTCGGCCTGTGAACGCTCGATCGCGATGCTCGCCAGATGCGCCACATGTGCAATCATTTCCTGGTGGTGCGCAGACGGGCTGCCCGGCTTTTGCTGGTAGATGCAGACAGTGCCGACTACCGATGCCTTCCGTGAGCAAATCGGCGTGCTCCAAACCGCTTTCAGCCCATGCTCCAGCACGTGGGCGCGGCATGGGGCAGCCATCCAACGCACGTCCGATCCAATGTCCTGCGCGATCACTTGGGTCTTCTCGCTTATCGACTGACCGCGCGGCGAGTCGTCCGAATTGACCGACGCTCCCTCGATCGGATCGGTGTAGCTGGCAGGAAGGGAGGGTGCGACGCCGTACTGGAATGTCTTTCCGCTCCAATCAATCGGATAAATGCCGCAGTAACAATCCGGCGCTGAGCCCTCAAAAAACTTGCATAACGCGGCGAGCACCTCGCGAAGCGGCCGCCCTGATGCAATCATCTCCAACGCCTGCTTCTCGCCGGTGAGATGAATCTCCGCACGCTTGCGGTCTTCGATATCCGTATTCAATCCATACCATTTCACGATATTTCCGTTACCATCGTGCAATGGGCTCACGCGTGCCAGAAGCCAGCGATATTCACCGTCAGATCTTCGAAACCGTGCTTCGGTCTCCCCACCTTTGCCGGAAGCCATCACTTCGCGCCAAACCGTTTTGAGCCCGCTGAGATCGTCCGGATGAACCGCCGCCGTCCACCCCCAATCCAGTAGTTGCTCGGTGGGCAGTCCTACATAGTCGCTATAATGCTGATTGATAAATTCGACTGAACCGTCCGCGCGCGTTGACCACACCAGCGCCGGTATGGTGTCGATGGTAAGCTGGAGACTTTGTTCGCTTGCCGAAAGCGCTTTCTCCGCTCGCGCGAGATCGCCGTAGAGATAGGTATTTTCAGAGAGATTCCGGCTTGCAGCGCCAACAGCTTCAGTATCGCCGCTCGAATTCGGCGTGAAGACGCGGGGAGCGAGATTGTTCTCGAGATAGAGCATGCCGGTTATCCTGGATTTGTGGACGATCGGCAGGCACAGGACCGATCTTGCCTTACGCTCCATTACATACAAATCGGCGGAATATGTTGGGTCGGCTGAGGCATCGTCGAGGACTACAATCTCCTGTGCTCGCATCGCGTATTGGACAATCGTATCGGGAAACGCTGCCGCGGGCTCACCCGATCGACTAACGAAGACGCCGTACTCGCCGGTGGTCGCTTCCGCCTGCTGCTGCAACTCACCGCCTCGTGACAAAAGCAATACACCTCGCACAGCGCCGGTGTGCTCGATCGCCAGGCGCATAAGCGTATCGATCAGCCTCTCCAGTACCATCTCACCCGAAAGGGCTTGCGACACCTTGACCACGGTCGCAAAATCGAAGTGTTCGATCTGCGTCGTGATCGTCGCAGCCGCTGCGTGCGTCAGCTCGATCTCGCGCAGATGGGGATGGAGCATTTCCAACCGGCGTACTTTGCCTTCGGCGCCCCAACGTCGATAGCAGGACAATGCCTCTCGCAGATAAGCGTTTGCGATCGTCTCGAATCCGCGGGACGCATGAAAGCGCGCCGCAAGCTCATTGGCGATTGCTTCGTTGTTTCGAAATCCGTTCGTGCGGGCAGAATGGATCGCACATTCGTACAACCGTTCGGCTTCGAGCTCTCGACCTTCGATGCGGGCAATTTCTGCACCCAGAAGAGCAGCCCGATCCTCGAAATTCTCCGGACACTGCTTCGCCCATACTTCGGTCTGTCTATGATGCACCGTCAGATACTCGAGTTTCTGCTGACGCAACTCGGGGTTATCCAGCTCGACAGACGCCGCATGGCAGAGCGCGCTATAAAAATGGTACTCGGCCATTTCGAAAAATGGACCTGACAACGAAAGCAGCCGCGCGGCCTTGTCCGAGGCCTCAATGGCAGCATCATAGTTCTCTGCATGGAAACGAGCCTGAAGCTTCAGAAGCCAGTAGCTCCAATGGGCGATCAAGTTCCGCTGGTCGCTTGCCAGATGCCGCTCGAACGCAGCCTCGTCAAATTCCCGGGAGTCCAATGCACCGAAATTTGAAGTCAACCCGCGAAAATTACGAACAAGTGCCATTCGCGGGGTCATGATGTCGACCAGAACCCCGAAGCGGGCTGCTTTCGCAAACTCGAGGCCGGTCTCTGACTCGCGTTGAACCTCAGCGAGCGGATATCCAGCCGCCAGAAGCATTTTGCTTATGCCATCAAGACTGAACGTAGCGAACGTAAGGTCTCCAATTTTATTCGCGGCATCAAAGCCCTGCCTGAGCAGATCGCAGCAAACTCGGAAATGGCGGGTCCACAGTGCGAAAAATTCCGCAAAGACCCGATAGGTGACGCCCCTACACCGTTTCAAGTTCTTCTTTTCAACAAGCTCAAAGCCCAATTGGCCGAATTTCAATCCATTTTCATGATTGCCGAAGTGGGTGCGCGCGATCATGCCAAACCATACGTAAGCGAGGCACGAACCGTCACTGTTGCCATGCTCAAGGCTGAGGTTCACGATCCGACAGGCTATCAGCCGAAGGAGATTCACGTTGGTGTACAGCGCCGGCGCCAGCGCCTTGGTCAGAACCTCAAGTGTCGCCAAGGATACCGGATCGCTCATCAGTGGCAGCTCGATCAGATCTTCGATCGCGCGGCTTCCGAGCCTTTTCCAGACCTGCTCGTATTCGCGTTGCGCTTGCTCTTTTGTCGGACGAGGCGGCCACTCGATGGTCAGCCTCTTAAGATAGTCCAGACAGACTGCGATCGCTCGATCGGGCCGATCGAGGGTCATGTATATATCCATGCGCAGACAGTCGACTGCCGACTGTTCGACAGTAGAGACGGTGCGGGATGAAAGCATCGTTAGTCGCGCGTCGGCGGCGTCGAGGTCACCGATCAGAAACTCGCATTCAGCGCTATGCAATTCCAGCTGGAAAATGAGATCGTGACGCCGCTCCCAGCAGTCCTCGGCGAGGAACATTGCACCAGCAGCCAGGTATTTGAGCGCTGAAGCATAGGCCGCAGAGACCTTGGCGCGCCTGCCCGCGACCAGGTTCAGCTCAGCGACCAGTTCGCGCTCGTCACGCAACGTGATCAGTTTAGCGCCTGCGTCGAATTGAGCTACAATATCGAAGATCGCCTCTTCGCGTGCGTCCGACGATATGCCGCTTGTCAGCAGTCTTCCTATTCCGAGATGGGTCTCGGCGCGTCGGTCCTCCGAAATCAAAGAGTATGCGGCTTCCTGAACGCGGTCGTGCGCGAACTTGTATGATTCCTCCGAACGCACAACCAGCTCGTCATGCCGGGCATGCCACAGATCCGCGTGAATTTTTTGTTCTGAGTTGCCCTGGATCATCGCCAGCAACGTAACTCCGGCGCTATTGCCGAGACAGGCAAGCTGCTGCAACACCTCCTGTGTCCCGGCCGGTAGGCGGTTCAACCTGTCGATCACCAGGCTTGCGACGTTGTCGGTGTATCCCTCTTCCTCAATGCGGGTCAGGTCCCACCGCCAGCTTGCATGAGTGTAGTCGAAGGCGAGCAGCTCTTCATCGATCAGCGTGAAAATGAACTGGATGGCAAAAAACGGATTTCCCGCCGTTTTATTAAAAATCAGCCGAGCCAACGGCGCAGCTCTTTCCAAATCACATCGCAGAGAGTCGGCTATGAGCCGCGTCAAATCTCCAGTGTCCAGGGCAGCAAGGCTGATATGCCTTGTCTTCGCTCCGCCTTCACGGATCGCTTCGAGCTTCCGCATCAACGGATGCACCGCGCTTACCTCGTTGTCGCGATAGGCGCCAACCAGCAGCAAGTGAGACACACCCGGCTGCGTCAACAGATTCTCTATCAAATCGAGAGTCGCGGCGTCGAGCCACTGCAAGTCATCGAGGAACAAGGCAAGGGGATGTTTTGGATCCGCGAATACAGCGATGAACCGCCGAAATACCAGGTTGAAGCGGGATTTCGCGTCCTGCGGCGGAAGCTCGGGAACCGCTGGTTGCGCGCCGATTATGAGCTTCAGCTCCGGGACCAGGTCTGTAATAAGCAAGCCGTTCGGATCCAGCGCCTGAGCAAGCTTGTCACGCCATTTGCTCAGCTCGACCTCGCTCTCACCAAGAAGCTGACGAATGAGGCTCTGAAAGGCTTGCGCCAGCGGGGCGTAAGGTATGTCGCGTTTGTACTGGTCGAACTTGCCTGACGCAAAAAGACCTCGCGGTAGAACGAGTACCTTATGCAGCTCGTTGACTACGGCAGACTTGCCGATACCCGAATAACCAGAGACCAGCACCAATTCCGGCCTGCCATTCGCCAACACGCTATCGAAAGCAGCAAGGAGGCAATCGATGTCATGCTCACGCCCGTACAGTTTCTCGGGGATGAGCAGCCGGTCCGGGATGTCGCGTTCGCCGAGGGTGAATGGATCGACCCGGTGCAGTGTCTTCCAATCTGCCAGACAGTGCCGAAGATCCTGCTCTAATCCGACTGCTGTTTGGTAGCGCTCCTCTGCAGCTTTCGCGAGCAATTTGGTGACGATTGCAGATATCGCCAGCGGTATGGCCGGCATGAGGCTGGTCGGTGAGGCCGGTTGCCGCGCAATGTGGCAATGGATCCATTCCATCGCGTCGACAGCATTGAAAGGTAGGCTTCCGGTCAGCATCTGGTAGAAGGTGACACCCAGCGCATAGAGGTCGCTGCGCGAGTCAATCGACCGATTCATCCTACCCGTTTGCTCCGGGGCCATGTAGGCCAGAGTCCCGGCGATCAATTGGGGAGGCCCAGGTGGCTGGCGCTCGCGCGGGATGCGCGACGCTATTCCAAACCCGGTCAGCCGGATTTCTCCGTCGCGATTATTCACCAGGATGTTGGTAGGCTTTATGTCCTTGTGAACCAGACCACGCTGATGCATCTTGCTGACCGCTGAAGTGATGCCGATAGCAAGGCCCAGGAACCTATCAACGCCCATCGGCATATCCAGATGCTGACTAAGCAAGTCGCCTCCGGGGTCGTCGAGTATCAGAATAATTTGGCCATCTTCCTGCACGAGCTCAAGTGGCCGGATGGCCCAACCCGGGTCGAGGTATTTCGCCAGCTCATATTCGTGAGCAAGTCGATTTGAATCGTTGGAGGCCGGTCGTTGAGATGCGGCGAGCACCGTGATCGATGAACTCGAATCACCATCGTATCCGTGGCGTCGAGCCCTGCGTAAGAGAACATCGCCTTCCTGAGACAATATTTGGAATGCGCGGGCTTCTTCCGTTTTGCGACCATCGATCGTGTTCACCGATCTAACCCCTACTCTCGGCGACGCCTCCGCCCTACGGTTGGCGTTGACCTCGAAGTCGATATTTGGAGCCAATGTCAGTCTAGAGCATCTCGGAGTGCGTTTGTGGCCTGCGCTATTGCGCCTCGCGCTGCTGGTGTGTCTGCGATTGCATTCAGCATCACGAAGTCGTGGATGGTGCCAGGGTAGCGCGCACAGGTTACGCGCACATTCGCTTCACAGAGTTTTCACGCACAAGCTTCATCACCGTCGCGGAGGATGTCGCTTTCTGTTCCAATTATAAGAGCATCCGGCAGCCCCCGCAATTGATCGATTGTGGCGTTGAGGGGTGTTGCGGTGATGACTTCGCGATCGACCTCGTTTGGTATGTACAGCGCAGCGCGCGCGGCATCCACTATAAGCTCGCTGATTTGCGAGTTGCAGGCCGCGAGCCCATCAACGAATTCCTGGGTCGTGGGCTCAAGCGGCGGATTGTTTTCCTGACAGGGAAAGTGCGATGCGGTATCGGTCATTTGGCCGTCCATTTTCGCGCGACGCAATATTCATCCTGCACGCCGCGGCGGCCATTCCCGAGTCAATCGTTGTTAATTCTTATGGATTCGTAGCGCTAGGTGCTGGGGCGGATTCACAATTTTCGCTCTTAGTCCTTCACGGCTCCCTCGATGCATTCGATCAGATCGTTTATTTCAAATGGCTTCCTGAGCAGGCACGCCGCACCCGCGGCCGCGGCCTTAGCCTCGAGGTTCATGTCTGAGCGTGCTGTGATCAGGACAAAAGGCGTTGTCGAGCCCCCAGCAGAGAGGCGCCTCATGAGGTCCAACCCGCTAATGCCGGGCATGTGAATGTCCGTCACAATGCAGTTGAACGACTTGTCCCCGCCCACACGAATATAGTCCTCGCCGGAGGCGTAGCCGTCGGATCGATATCCGAGAGAAGACAGCGATTCTACGAGCGCTACCCGGAATGACTCGTCATCGTCGATGACTGCGATTTCGAGATCTCTGGGCACCCAGCATCCTTGCCCTAAATTGAACAATCTGACCTTTGCACGCGCTGGCGGTGCCCAGGAATTATACAAGAGTGTTATAGGCGACCTTAAGGTCGTAAACATGCTCGGAAGTCGACCAAGTTTTCAGGCCAAACACGAGCGCGCTCCCGTTCTGGGCAGTTCCTCCGGTTTGATCGCTCCAACGATCCCGTCAGCGTGCACAGCCTGCTCAGAATTCCAACGGAGTGAAAATCAGACATTGGCGTTGGATTAATCATACGGAGGAGTCATTGCCGATCGGATCCCCTGGTTGGCCTGCTTGGCCGTTTCGCCGCCGGATTCCCGTCGTGAACGGGCGCCATCATACGATCGGCTGATCAAGACACCGAAACGTACGATGGCGAGTTCTGCGAGACCTGATTTTCATGAGCATCTCGTATTCAAAGCCAACAGGTGGGACAGATGAGAACGATTGAAGCGCCGACCGTTCAGGATCAAAGGCTGAAAGCCCCTGCGGCACATGAATTTCAAACGACGCTCGTCGGCATGATGGGGCACGACCTGCGGCAATCCCTGCATGTGATTCTGGGAACCTACGCGCTGCTGCGCTCGCGTCTGCAAGAGATGCCACAGCAGGCATGGCTTGATCGAGGAGAGCGGGCGGCCACGAAGCTAACCGAGCAACTCAATTGTCTGGTGGATGCCTTTTACCTGGCTGAACGTGTCAATGCCCTGGAAGTATCCTCGGTCGGACTTGGGCCACTGTTCTGGCAGCTACGATACGAAAACGAGGATGCAGCCAATCAAAGAGGCATAGGAATTCGGGCGTTCGCCACGAAAGCCCTTGTGGTCAGCAATTCCTTGCTGCTCGGCAGCATTCTCCGCAACCTTATAACCAACGCCATCAAATATACCGAACCTGGAGGAGGCATTCTGATCGGCTGCCGACGCAAGGGAGCGGAGATCAGGATCGACGTATACGACACGGGCATCGGTATTCCGGAAGACCAGTTGCCTCGAATCTTCGACGCATTTACGCGCCTCACTCCTGAACGCGGCTATGGTCTGGGCATCGGGCTCTCTATCGTTCGTCATGCACTTGATGTGCTCGGTCACAGGATCGAAGTTCGATCCATTGTGGGCGAAGGGTCACTTTTCTCGATCTACGTGCCGGCTGCCGCCGCATCGAACGCAAGTTAAGGTAGCACAAAAAGGGAATTTGAGGACCGCCCGGAAGCAGACCTGCGACCTATACGTAGGTGTGATCCCCGGTCCAACTCCGTTCATGTTAGACCTCACGGTAAAAATACGGTGATGTCCAAGACATGCGCTCCGCCACAAACGAGAAGCCTCTTGTGCACGTCGTCGACGACGATGCTTCGATGCGCAGTGCGTTGGCTGGTCTCTTTGACACGGTCGGACTTCAGACCGAGACCTACGCCACGGCGGAGGATTTTCTTTCGGCAAACCTTACGGACCGGCCCAGTTGCATCGTCCTCGATGTCAGGCTGCCGGACATGAACGGCCTCGAGTTTCAAGGCCGGCTGACCCAGCTTGGAGTCGGAATTCCGGTGGTCGTGATGACCGGATTCGGAGACATTCCGATGTCGGTTCACGCCATGAAGCATGGCGCCGTGGACTTCATTCCCAAGCCGTTCCGTGACCAGGACATGCTCGATGCCGTCATGGCTGCCATCGAGCGCGACCGACAACGACGCGTCGTCGAAAATGACTTTTCGCAATTGAGAGAGCGGTTCGGAACCCTTTCACCGCGCGAACAGGAAGTCATGTTGCACGTCACAGCCGGCAAAATGAACAAACAGGTCGCCGGCGACCTCGGCATCAGCGAAATCACCGTCAAAATTCATCGCGGTGCGGCCATGCACAAGATGGGCGCGCGAACCTATGCCGAACTGGTTCGGATGGCCGACGTTCTCAAGCCAAACCTTCGGAAACTTGGCAGATAGCGGTATCCGCTTCAGTCCACTCCTCCGACAATACGGACGTCCCGTTCGCACGCATTGCCAAGCGCTTCCAGTGCCTCTTGATAGGCGGCACTGTTGTGGGCGGCCACAGCCTGTTCGACGCTATCGAACTCCGTCACGGTGGCGCGCTGAACAACCCCTTGTTCATAGGCCTTGATGGCTTCGCCGCGCGCAAGGAAGCGGCCGCCGTTGGCGATGATAGCTGGCCCGGCGAGCCTTCCGTACGCCGCAAGCGCCGCCGGATCGGAAATAGAGCGGTAGAAGGTGATCCAATATCCCTTTGCCATTTTTGCGTTCCCGCAACGTCAACGAAAACACTCAGACCGCCGCCCGGTCCGCCCGCCTCGGCAATTTCCAGCCGGGACGTATAAAGTGACAGGTATAGCCGTCCGGATACCGCTCGAGGTAGTCCTGATGCTCCGGTTCGGCTTCCCAGAAGTCGCCGGCAGGGGTAACTTCCGTGGTCACTTTGCCCGGCCATAGATGCGAAGCCTCGACGTCCGCGATGGTATCTTCGGCAACCTTCCTTTGCTCGTCGGTCGTATAAAAGATTGCCGAGCGATAGCTCGTGCCCCAATCGTTGCCCTGACGATTAAGCGTGGTGGGATCGTGAATCTGGAAGAAAAATTCCAGAAGCGTCCGGTAGCTGGTTTTTGCGGGATCAAAAATTATCTCGATCGCTTCGGCATGGCCTTCGTGATTGCGATAGGTGGCGTTCCTCACTTTTCCGCCCGTGTAACCGACACGCGTGGAGATCACGCCTGGCTGCTTGCGGATCAGGTCCTGCATGCCCCAGAAACACCCCCCGGCGAGCACAGCGCGTTCCGTCGTCATTTGATGGTCTCCACTTGATCGAGATAAGCACCATAGCCCTCGGCTTCCATTTGATCGCGCGGAACGAACCGCAACGCGGCCGAGTTGATGCAGTAGCGTAGACCGCCTCGATCATCAGGACCATCCTCAAATACATGGCCAAGGTGGCTGTCGCCAAAGGTCGAGCGCACCTCCGTGCGGCGCATGCCATGCGAAGTGTCTTGTTGCTCTTTGATGTTGGCCGGCTCGATCGGTTTGGTAAAGCTCGGCCAGCCGCATCCGGATTCATATTTATCCGACGAAGCAAACAATGGTTCGCCGGATACAATATCGACGTAGATGCCGGGTTCCTTGTTATGCAAATACTTGCCCGTGTTCGGCGGTTCAGTTCCGCTTTGCTGCGTTACCCGAAACTGTTCCAGTGTCAGCCGGGAAATACCTTCTGGCGTTTTGGCGTAGTTACGCAAACCTGGATCCATGACTACCTCTCCCACCACACGCGTTTCTTCGGAACCGTCATCAAACCCTCACGAGCCGTGCAGAATCGGCCGTAGCTGAGAAGTCAATATACCCGCTCCCTGGGTGGAATCGTGGCCACCTCGTTTGACAGCGGCTGCAGATGCACCGGCCGATAGTCGAGCCGGACGCGGCCGTCCTGATCGAGCCAGGACAGCGTGTGCTTGAGCCAGTTCTCGTCGTCGCGCTTGGGAAAATCCTCGCGCGCATGCGCGCCGCGGCTCTCGGTTCGGCCGATCGCTGATCGCAGACTGACGTTGGCTTGCGCGAGCATGTTGTCGAGTTCGAGCGCTTCGGCGAGATCGGTGTTGAACATCATCGAGCGGTCGGCAATGGCAAGATCGTCGTGCATCATCGCCATGACGTCGTCGAGCTTGTTCGCTCCCTCGTCGAGCAACGAACCGGTGCGGAACACCGCGCAGTGGCGCTGCATGGTCCGTTGCATCGCGAGCCTGATGTCGCCGGGGCCGGTCCTGCCCTTTGACCAGCGTAGCCGGTCAAGCCGCTCGATCGCCCGCTCGGTCGCGCGTTGCGGCGCCGGCGGATGGCCTTCGCCCGGACTCAGCATCTCGGTTGCCCGGTGCGCCGCGGCGCGGCCGAACACAACGATGTCGAGCAGCGAGTTGGAACCAAGCCGGTTGGCGCCATGCACGGAAACGCAGGCCGCCTCGCCGATCGCCATCAGTCCCGGAACGATCGCCTCTGCCTTGCCGTCGTGCTTGGTGACGACTTCGCCGTGCAGATTCGTTGGCACACCGCCCATGTTGTAGTGAACCGTCGGCAGGACCGGGATCGGCTGGCGCGTGATGTCGACGCCGGCGAAGATCCGCGCGGTCTCGCTGATGCCGGGCAGGCGCTCATGCAGGATGTTGGCGCCGAGATGCTCCAGATGCAGCTCGATGTAATCCTTGTGCGGGCCGCAACCGCGCCCTTCATTGATCTCGATCGTCATGGCGCGACAGACGACGTCGCGTCCGGCGAGATCCTTGGCGCTCGGCGCATAGCGCTCCATGAAGCGCTCGCCTTCCGAATTGGTGAAATAGCCACCCTCGCCGCGTGCCCCTTCGGTGATCAGGCAGCCCGAACCGTAAATGCCGCTCGGGTGAAACTGCGTGAACTCCATATCCTCGAGCGGCAGGCCCGCGCGCAGCACCATGGCATTGCCATCGCCGGTGCAGGTGTGCGCGGCGGTGCAGGAGAAATAGACGCGGCCATAGCCGCCGGTCGCCAGCACCGTGCGATGTGCGCGGAAGCGATGCAGCGTTCCGTCCTCCAAATTCCAGGCGAGCAGGCCACGGCAAACGCCCTCATCGTCAACGAGAAGATCGAGCGCGAAATACTCGACGAAAAATTCCGTGCTGTGCTTCAAGCATTGCTGGTAGAGCGTATGCAGGATGGCGTGTCCGGTACGATCAGCCGCCGCACAGGTGCGCTGCGCCATCTGCTTGCCGAAGCCGATGGTCTGGCCGCCGAAGGGGCGCTGATAGATCGTGCCGTCTTTGGTGCGCGAGAATGGGACGCCATAATGCTCGAGCTCCAGCACGGCAGGCCCCGCTTCGCGACACATGTATTCGATCGCGTCCTGGTCGCCGAGCCAATCCGAGCCCTTCACCGTGTCGTACATGTGGAAGTGCCAGTTGTCGCCGTCGCCCATGTTGCCAAGCGAAGCCGCCATACCACCCTGCGCCGCGACCGTATGGCTTCGGGTCGGGAACACCTTCGTGACGCAGGCTGTCCGCAACCCTGACGCGGCCATGCCGAGCGCGGCCCGCATTCCGGCACCGCCGGCACCAACGATGACGACGTCGTAGCTGTGCTCGATGATCTCGTAGGATTCCGTCATCGTCTATTTCCAACGGTAAGCCTTGATAACATCGGGATCGGGGTCAATCCCAAGACCCGGCCCCTGCGGCACCGAGATCCGGCCGCCCTTCGTACTAAGTGCCTCGCCGTAAATCGTAGCTTCAAGGTCGAACAAACGCCACTCGATCATGGAATTGGCCGTTCCGAGCGCGGCGGTCGCATGGATCGCCGCCAGCAGGCCCGGGCCGTCATAAAAAGAGTGCGGCATCACTGGGACGTTGTGAATGGCCGCGAGCGGAAAGATTTTGTGAAGTTCGCTGATGCCGCCCATTTTGGCCGGACTTGGCTGAACGAAGTCCACAGCCTTTGCGGCCAACAGGCGTTCAAACTCCATAAACGTGTAAACGTTCTCGCCAGCGGCAATGGGGATACCGCTCGACTTCCTTAACTCGGCAAGACCGTCAAAATTCTCCGGCGGCCAGAGTGGCTCCTCCAGCCATTTCAGGTCAATCGCTTTGAGTTCTTCCGCTAGTCGACGCGCCTCGTACAGCGTCCAGGGACAATTGACGTCGAGCATCAGTTCGATGTCGGAACCGGCTTCCTCGCGCGCGGCGCGAATGGCCGGAAGCTCTATCTCGTGAAGTTTAAGTGTGCGAAATCCTGCTTCGATCGCCTGCCGAACGGCGGCGCGAACAAGCGAAGGCTCTGAATAACGGACCAGACTCGCATAGCAGTCCAGATCAGCCGCACCGCCCCCCAGAAGCGGGCACAGCGACGCATTGGCGGCCTTTCCCGCGATGTCCCACAGCGCGATGTCGACCGCGGAGATGCCAAAGGCCAGGGCGCCACCCCGCCCGAAAACATGCAGCTTCCTTTGAACATCCAGCATCAGCGGCTCGATCCGCGTCGCAGGCTGGCCGATACAAAGCGGCGTAATCAGTTGGTCGACAGCGAGCTTGGCGGAAGCAACTGCGCGAAAGCCAAAGGCCTCGCCCCAGCCCACCAATCCCTGATCGGTCGTCACCTTGACGAGCAGCGAGTCTGCGGCCGGCAGGTTGCTGTCGCCCCAGGCGGAAGCGTCGGATTTGGCTCCGGCCTTGAACGGGATGCGCAGCGGGATCGTCTCAATGCCGGTGATGATCATTTTCGAAGATCTCTCCCGCGTGGCCAGCCGCTCTTACTCCGGTGACGGTTTCCAGGTCGCCGTCGGCCGCGACCAACGCCACCTGCCCGCTCGCGACGACGGCGACCATTGCCGCTATTCCTGCCACACTCACAGCCGCCCTGATCGCCTTCATGATCGCTTCCTCCCACAACCGTTTTGTTGGAGCTAAGGGCTGTGCCGGCGTGGATCGTCATGTGGATCGTGATATTCGAGGCCAAGCGGTCCGATCGCGGTCACCTGCGTGATGTATTCGCCGGACTTCGCCCAATGGAAATGCCAGGTCTCGCCGGGCAGAATAATGACGCTGCCGGGCGGAAAGGCCTTCACCTTGTCGCCGTCGAATTTGTCGCCGAGCCCGATGTAGAAGACACCCGACATGACCGTATAGATACGATCTTCCGGATGCTTGTGCGGCATCAGCTTCGTACCATCAGGCACTTTCACCCTGATCACGTAAGGACCAGGTTCAGTAGGTTGGCCCACCATGACTGCCAGACGGGCTCCGGACGGAAACGCCGGGAATGGCTTCCACTCGATGTCTTCAGGCAGGATCGAACGGAAAACAGATTGACCGGGCTGATGGTTGCGGGTCATGACAGTCCTTTCTGACATTCGTTGGTCTGCGGTCATAAGACGCCACGATGATGGATGTTGATCTGGTCAGACCATTAATTGACCGACATAGAAGCCAAGCCGATTTTCGACATCGCCGGCACGATGGAAACCGAGCTCCATCAGGGCCTTGATCCGCTTCTGGCTGGCCGGGCGTCCGAGAGAGGCGATGAATGCGTCCCACTCCGGCTTGATTTCTACATCGGGCGGCAGGCTCGCGACGTCAACCAGGCGCTTGGTATCCGCGAGCGCCTGCTTGTCGAACGACGCAATCCGCATCGCGAGCGCATCGACAAAGCCATCGAGCTCGGCATCAGGAAGGGAGCGATTGACGTAGCCGTACCGTTCGGCGAGGTCGCCATGGATATCGTCGGCACTGAGCAAAATTTCCAGTGCCCGGCCCCTGCCCAACAGCCGTGGCAATCGGGCCATCGGTCCCCCGCCTGGAACCAAGCCCGCGCCAACTTCCCATTGGGACAAAATGGCCTTCTCGCGGCTTGCGAAGCGCATATCGCTCGCCAAAGCAAGCTCGCTTCCGACTCCGGTTGCGCGCCCCCGAATTGAGGCTATGGACACCACCGGAGCCCGGCTGAGGCGCACCAGCATGTCCGGCAAAGCCTGCAAGCCCGTCGGTCCGGGCGGGATCTTCGCCGACTCTTCGAGCGGCGCCAGGAAGTCGTAGTGGGTGAGAAAGAACCCGTCGACGGCACTGTCGAATACGACGACCTTCACCTGCTCATCTTTCTCGATCGTCGTGATGATTTCGTTCAGTTCAATCGTCTCCTTCGGGCCAAAGATGTTCACCGGCGGAAGGTCGAAAGTGACCCGCCAGTATGACGGCAAGCGCCGTTCAACACGGATTCCCCGGCTTGCAGCATCTTTTTCGGGACGGTTCATGATCTACACCTCGGTTTCTGTAACGATGCGTGAGTGCCGGTTCGTCTCAAATTGATTGCCGCAGCGAACGGAAAGCCGCACGCATTTCCGCGCTAAACAGTTTTGGCTGTTCCCAGGCAGCAAAGTGGCCGCCCTTGTCGAGCTTGTTGAAGTAGATGAGCTTGGGATACGCCTGCTCGGTCCAGCTACGCGGAGCGGCATAGATCTCGTCCGGGAAGACGCTGACGGCAACCGGGATGGAGACGTGCTTGGGTTCGAAGAAGTTCAGTTTGTTTTCCCAATACAGGCGCGCCGATGAGATCGCCGTGTTGGTCAGCCAATAGAGCGTGATGTTGTCGAGGACATCGTCCCGCGTCAGCCCCTCCGACCGCCCGTCGAAGATGCGGGCCATGAGCTCGTGACTCTTCGTGTCGTGATCGAGAATCCAGGCCGCAAGGCCGGAAGGCGAATCCACAATTCCTTGCAGAGTTTGGGGGCGGTTCGCCATCTCGATCGCGTAGCCAAGACCGTGCTTATAGAAGTAATCAAGTTGGTCATACGCATGCTGCTCATCCGCTGAGAGGCCGGAAGGCGGCGAGCCGCCGGGTTGGAGTGCCTTTGCGACTTCGGCCGGAACAGTGGCAGGCATGTTGGTGTGAATGCCGAGCAATTCCGGAGGCGCCTGTAGCGCCATCTGCTCGGTGACGGCGTTGCCCCAATCGCCACCCTGCGCTGCGTAGCGCGTGTATCCGAGGCGCTTCATCAGCACGATCCACGCCCGAGCGATACGGGCAGGATCCCAGCCGGTCGTCGCCGGCTTGCCCGAAAACCCGTAACCCGGCATCGATGGAATCACCAGATGGAAGGCTTCCGATGCGCTCGCGTCATGAGCCGTGGGGTTGGTTAACGGCTCGACGATCTTCAACTGCTCGATGACCGAGCCGGGCCAACCATGCGTGACGATGAGCGGCATTGCATTTTCATGTTCGGAACGAACGTGAATAAAATGAATGTCGAGCCCGTCTATTTCGGTGATGAATTGCGGCAAGGCATTGAGCCGGGCTTCCACCTTCCGCCAGTCGTAATCCGTCTGCCAATACTGCGCGAGTTGTTCGACAGTCTTGCGCCGCACGCCCTGGGACTGATCGGCGACCGTTTCGCGATCCGGCCAGCGCGTCGCCTGTATGCGTTTGCGCAGGTCGACGAGTTCGTCGTCGGCAATCTTGATACGGAAAGGACGGATAGCACCACTTTCCGCAGCCGCAGCCGGGTGCATGGGGAGCAGGCTGGCCGCACTCGCGGACACAATGCCCATCGCCGCCGTGCTCAGGAACTGGCGGCGATCCCGGTAACTCTCGAAGTCGGCTGTCTCTTGGATTGGGAGATCGGGGAGATGAACCATGTCACTTGCTCCTGAGGTAGCTGGAGGGGCTAGCTCTTGCTGACGTCGATCACCGCTTGTGCGAAAGCCTCCGGAGCCTCCTGAGGCAGATTGTGACCGATGCCGCCCTTCACGAGGCGATGCAGATATGTGCCGGAGAACTTCTTGGCGTAAGCGGCCGGCTCCGGATGAGGCGCGCCGTTCTCATCACCTTCAAGGGTGACGGTCGGCACGCCGATCTGCGGGGCCGCAGCCAACTTCGCTTCCAGTTCGTCCAGGCCTGGATCACCTTGTGCCAATCCGAGCCGCCATCGATAGTTATGGATCACGATATCGACGTGATCTGGATTGTCGAAAGCTGCCGCGCTGCGGGCGAATGTAGCGTGATCGAATTCCCACCTTGGCGATGCGAGCTTCCAGATCAACTCGGCGAATTCCCGCCGGTATTTGGAGTAACCTTCACGACCCCGCTCCGTCGCGAAATAGTATTGATACCACCACTGAAGCTCGGCCTTCGGAGGCAGAGGCATCTTCCCCGCCTCCTGGTTTCCAATGAGGTAACCGCTCACCGAAACAATGCCTTTGACTCGATCCGGCCAGAGCGCGGCGACGATATCCGCGGTGCGAGCTCCCCAATCGAAGCCGGCGATGGTCGCCTGCTTGATGTTGAGTGCCTCCATCAAGGCAATCGTGTCGACGGCCAACGCAGACGGCTGACCCGTCCTGGGAGTTCCGCTCGACAGGAAACTCGTCGAGCCGTAACCGCGCGCATAGGGGACAATGACGTGAAAACCTGCCGCCGCCAGGCGCGGGGTGACCTCGTCGAAGCTGTGAATGTCATAGGGCCAGCCGTGCAATAGAATGGCTGCCGGGCCATCGAGGGGGCCCGCTTCAACGTATCCAACGTCAAGCACACCGGCGTCTATCTGTTTCAGGGCCGAATATGAGCCAGGCGCCTCGGATTGAGCCACCTTGAACGGTCTGTCGAGGACCAGCCCCGCATTGGCAACTCGACCTGTTGCGAGTTGCGCCGTCGCCAACGCTCCGGCAGCAACCTCAAGAAATCGTCGTCGACCGAAAGTCTTCAGGCGTTTTTTCCCAATCATGCGGGTTCCCTGTCATTTGGCCGAGTTATATCGGAGCAGCTTGCATCGCATTGCGCGTGACACCCAACGAATGATGTCTGCCCGCTCCTTTCCGGACCATTCAACGTTGGGAAAATGTCGCTCATATCAACGTATGAGTGATTGGCGCTTTGCGTATGAGTGAATGTCGTGCCGTCGGTCAGCTAAGAACAGCGATACTCGCTTTCGTGATGTTCCGAGGTCCACTCGGCGAATCGCGAGGCAACGAGATCGCGCCGAAGCATCTTTATCGTGATGCCGGGCGGCGCTTCATTGAATGACCGTAAAAGGAGACAGTCATGAAGGTGCTGATGGTGATCACATCACACGACCAACTGGGTAACACCGGACGAAAAACAGGCTTCTGGCTCGAAGAACTCGCTGCGCCCTATTACGTTTTCAAGGACGCCGGCGTCGAGATCACGCTCGCATCTCCGAAAGGCGGCCGCCCGCCGCTCGATCCCAAGAGCAACGAACCAGATTTCCGCACTGACCTTACGCTCCGGTTCGAGAAGGACACGGCTGCGGAAGTTCAGCTCGACAAGACCGTTCGCCTTGACAGCGTCAAGCAGGAAGACTTCGACACCGTCTTCTATCCGGGCGGCCACGGCCCGATGTGGGATCTCGCCGAAGACAAGCACTCCATCAAGCTGATCGAGTCCTTCCTTGCCGCCGGCAAGCCGATCGGCATCGTGTGCCATTCCACGGGGGCACTGCGTCACGTCAAGACGTCGGACGGCAAACCTGTGGTTCAGGGCAAGGAAGTCACCGGCTTCACCGATGGCGAGGAAGAAGAAGTCGGCCTCACCAAAGTCGTGCCCTTCCTTGTCGAGGATGAGATGTTGAAACTCGGCGCCGTCTTCTCGAAGACGGCGAACTGGACATCTCATGTCGTCAGTGACGGCCTGCTGATCACGGGACAGAACCCGCATTCCTCGGGTCCGGCAGCGAAGACACTGATGGCAGCGGTGAAGCAAAGGGCAAAGCCGGCTCCCACCGCTCGGGCGTCGTAGATCGAGTATCTACCGAGCAACCGCAGATTTTTCATCAATGTGGCCGCGGGTAACCGTTGACGAGGCGTTTTTGATGGCGCCTCGCCGACGCCATCGACCCGCAGATCGGCCGGACTGCGCGGTGAACGAACCTTCCGCGCCATCCTGTGGCGACGGACCGGGAGATCGGGTTGACACTCTCACGGCGGCTGGTGGCGGAGGCGTTTGACGCAATGCTTCTGACGGCTGGCAACGTCTTATAATGGCTGCGGCGGGTCGCCGGCCCCGCAACGATCAAACCAGGGAATAGTGATCGTACCGATCTCTATTCAGCATGCCGAAAAAGGAGCGATAATATGAATATCCCGGCCCTGCTTACCCTTTCCGCAGCAGCCATGGCGTCCATGACCGTCCAAGCATCAGCCCAGGATTTGCGATCGAGCCGACGTTCGATTTCCTATCACACTGCCGAAATCGACGGGCTAAAGATCTTTTATCGCGAGGCGGGGCCGGCCAATGCGCCGACTGTGCTCATGCTTCATGGCTTTCCGTCCTCATCGCGAATGTGGGAGCCTTTGCTGCCGCTTCTGGCCGACAAATATCATCTCATCGCCCTTGATTATCCCGGATTCGGCAACAGCAGCGCGCCCCCTCCATCCAGCTTCGAGTACACTTTCGATAATCTTGCGAAAGTGACGAATGACCTTACGACGAGGCTTGGAATCACAAGCTACGTTCTGTTCATGCAGGACTACGGAGGACCCGTTGGCTTCCGTTTGGCGTTATCCCATCCTGAGCGCGTCCGCGCCATCATTGTCCAGAACGCGGTTTCTCACGATCAGGGTCTGAGCCCGCTTTGGGAGGCACGCAGGAAATATTGGGCCGATCCGGTCCACGAACTTGAGAACCTCAAGGCCAACTTCACGTCCTTCGAGGCGACCCGCCAGCGCCACATCGGCTCCAGTCCACATCCCGATCGCTACGATCCGGATACATGGACAGACGAGTACGCATTCCTCACCCGTCCGGGCCAGGCAGACATCCAGGCCACGCTATTCCTGGATTACCGGACCAATGTCGCCTCCTATTCGCGTTGGCAGAAGTGGCTTCGCGAAGTACAGCCGCCGACGCTGGTGGTTTGGGGAAAATATGATCCCTCTTTCACCGTCGCCGGTGCGACAGCTTATGCCGACGATGTACCGGGCGCGGAAGTCCATCTTCTCGAAGCTGGACACTTCGCCCTCGATGAGGCGACCGACCAGATCGCGTCGCTCGTCCGTGACTTCCTTGAAGGTTTGAATAAACACGCGAAATAATGTCTGACTGCCGCGGTCGACCACTCTTTGCGGGATACATCGAGGGGTACCGGCTACCGGACTTGCTCACGTTAGCCGGAAACGCTGTTTTTCTGGGTTTCTCCCGAGAAGAAAGCGGCGGATCGGATTCGGGGAAGTGGCGGAGAGGGAGGGGATTCGAACCCCCGATAGGCTTGCACCTATGCCGCATTTCGAGTGCGGTGCATTCGACCACTCTGCCACCTCTCCAGGCGCCATGACGGGCGGTCTTCGGCCCTTTGGTCGGGCCGTGTTCTAGGCGAGGATGGCCGGGCAGACAAGGCGCAGGGCGTGAAATTCCCCCGCCATGAGGTCAGATCAGCGCCCGATCCAGGGTGGGACCGCCAGACGCGAAAAAAACCGGCGGTCCCGTGTCGCGTCATTGAAATTGCGGCCAGGAAGTGCGGCTTCGCTGGACAGCCTGAGCGACGGCTGGACGGTAGCGATCCCATCGCGCAGGGCAACGCGATCTCCATTTTAACCTAACCGATCAAGGTTACCCGGCGGGCCGATACCGCAAATTCACGGGCATTACAGCGGAGGACGGTCTCTGCGAACCCAGTGTTGAACGGAAGGACGCTGCCATTGGGCCCTCGCATAGCGAACCAGGTGAGGTGGGACTTCATCGCCATTCATGATCAGCCGGTTAAGCATCAGCGTCAGATCGACATCGGCGATGGACCAGTCGTCAAACAGATTATCGCGGCCATGCCTGAGCAATTCGGAGGCGGCCGCGCAGAGTTTTCGCGATGATCTCTGCGCCGCCTCGGAAAGGGCCGTGGCGACGGGCCGTCCGTAGAAAATGGTTGGCGTGGGACGCTCCTGCCGGACCGGCATGAAGTCGCTTCGCAACCATGCCTGAACCTGAGGGGCGCGCGCTCGCTGTTGCCGATCGGCCGGGAACATCGGCGGATTGGGAAAGGTATCGTCCAGATACTCCGCAATGGCCGACGATTCCGACAAAGCGAAGCCGCGATCCATCAGCGTCGGCACGCGCTGCGTAAGCGATGTCCTGGCATAATCCGGATCGTTGTTCGCGCCGGCATCAAGATCCAGTGTCCTGATCTCAAACGGAAGCTGCTTCTCGGTCAGCGCGACAAAGACCGACATGGCATAGGGAGAAGTGAACTTTAAGTCTGCGTAGAAAAGCATGGCCATGATGTCACGCGATATCCGCCCGGTGGCAAGAGCCGTGGTTCATAGCGTTTCGGAACTTTCCTGGAAAGCGGGCCCGCCTCAATCCTCGTTCTTCTTGTCGTTCTTCTTGTCTTTCTTCTCGTCTTTTTCCTTCTTGTCGTCCTTGTCTTTAGCCTTTTCCTTCTTGCGGTTGGTGAAGCGCGCGTTGCCTAGCCCTGTGCCGATGGTCAGGACGCCCCAATGGTCCACGTCCTGCATGAACGGCACTTCGGAAAGGCCCTGCGCCACGCCATCATTATGCATCAAGACCGCGGTATCGTGATCGCCGATAGCAGGGATCGCCTCGACGAGGCTCGCCGGCAGATTGAACTTGCTGCTCTCCCAATTGCCCGGCAGGTTCTGCGCGCCCTTGGCGATCGAGCCGTCCTCGTTGATCACGCCGGGACAGGCGATCCCGATGAACGGCGCCAGCTTAAGGCCTTCGGCGTCGGCCTCTGCGATCAGGCCCTTGAGCATCTTGACCAGGCGCTTGACCGCACCTTCCCGCGTCGGCTCGTCATCGGCATGGCGCCAGAGATCGGATTTCCAGACCGACGCCTTCGACAGATCCGGCGCTTTCTTCCAGCGGGTCTCGACCACGCCGCAGCGGATATTGGTGCCGCCGATATCGACCGCGAGAATGCTGTCATGGGCCTCGAAAATCCAAGACGGCGCCAGATGCAGGCAACCGATCAGGCCAGCTTCATCGGGGTGAAAGCGGATCGGCACCAGATCGACCTTGAACCCCTCCGCCTTGAGCAGGATGTCGGTGCGTGCGATCGCGAGTTCACCGACCCGGCTCTGCCGAAAGCCGCCGCCGACAACAATGCGTTCGGTGTCGGCCCAGGCCTTGGACTTGAGAAAACGCGACGTCACATAGGTCAATTCCTGCGCGAATTCCTCGATCGCGCCGTGCACCAGGGCCGCCGCGCCGACGTCGTCGCCTACCAGCGCCTCGTCGAGCGTGTTCTTGGCGATCGCTTCGGCGGATTTATTCCCCAAAGGGTCGTCGCCGTTTTTCTTCAGCGGTTTGCGCAGCGTATCCAGTATCTTGCGGAACGCGCCCTTGCTGGCGCGATCGCCGAGAAAACCGTCGTCGTCTTTCAACTCGATATTGAAGCTGTCCACGTCTACGGAGGGCAAACGGGTGGCGCCGTGCCGGCCGATGCCGGTGGTCGTTAGTGTGTCCTCAGTCATTTTACCCTTGCCCGTTCGGAAGCTGCAGGGGACAACGACGAGGGAACCCATTGGTTTCACAGCCGGTCGAAACAGGCCGCTTCGGCCAAAAATACGCTAAACTACTTATATTTGGTACATTTTCAGGCTGCTTTTCCTTGACTCGGGGCTATCCCGGGCTATAAGTCCTGCCATCCGGCGCGGGATTTTCTCGCGCTGTTTGTTTTCGTGTGGCTTCAAAGGGAAGTTTCGAAGTTTCCCGATCACGCGGAAATTCGCGACAATCCATGATCGTCGCGGTGAAATCATAAAGACTGAAGAAAAAGCCGGCCCGGACGTGTCCGAGGCCGGGATCGAACACGAAGGAATTAAACGATGTTCGCAGTCATCAAAACCGGCGGCCGGCAGTACCGCGTCGTACCGGATGATGTGCTCGAGATAGGCAAAATCGCCGGCGATGTCGGGACGATTGTGCAGCTTGGCGAAGTCCTCCTGGTCGGCGGTGAATCGCCGGTGCTGGGCGCTCCCACGGTGGCCGGTGCTTCGGTTGCCGCCGAAGTGCTGCAGCACAAGCGTGGCCCGAAGGTCATCTCGTTCAAGAAGCGCCGCCGCAAGAATTCGCGCCGCAAGCGTGGTTATCGCGACGAGATCACGGTGCTGCGCATCACCGAGATCCTGACCAACGATAACAAGCCGACCATCGGACCGCGCCCGAAGCGCGAGAAGCCGGTCGTCTCCGCACCGGTGGATGGCGACGACGAGGCTCCGAAGCCCGCCAAGAAAAAGGCGGCGCCCAAGAAGGCTGTCGCCAAAAAGGCTGCCGCTAAACCGCGCGCCAAGCCCGATGCGAAGAAGGCTTCGGCCAAGGGCCAGACCGCCAAAAAAGTGAAGCGTGATATAAAGTGAAATGATTCCGTCAAGGAATTGATTTAGAGACTAGATAGAAGCTGGAGACGGGCCATGGCTCACAAAAAAGCAGGCGGTTCATCGCGTAACGGTCGTGATTCGGCCGGTAAGCGCCTTGGAATCAAGACCTATGGCGGCGAACATGTCATTCCCGGCAACATCATCGCGCGTCAGCGCGGCACCACTTGGCATCCCGGCCTTAATGTCGGCATGGGCACTGATCATACATTGTTCGCCAAGGTCGAAGGTCATGTCGAGTTTCGCGCAAAAGCCAACGGCCGCACCTTCGTATCGGTGGTTCCGATGACGGAAGCTGCGGCCGAATAAACGGTGGACACCATGCGTCCGCCGGGTCCTGTTGAACCGGCGGAGCGCCAGAAGGCTCCAAAGGGGAGGCGGGAAACCGGCCTCCCTTTTATTTTGGTTATTCCAGGAGCCCGACATGTTGCAGGATATCCCGACCCCGACCTTGCGCGAGGCGAGTAGCTGCGTCCTCGAGACCGAACGCCTGACGCTGCGCAGGCCGACGCTCGCGGACGTAAGGGCGATTGCGCGTCTCGCCAATGATCGTCGCATTGCGGAGAATACCCGCCGCCTTCCGCACCCCTACTCCCAGGACCATGCCGTGGCGTTCGTGCGCGCGATGGCGGATGACAAACCCGAAACCGCATTCCTGATTGAAAACAATCATACGCCGCTCGGAATGGTCGGCGTCAACTGGCGTGAACCGGAGGCGCCGGAACTCGGCTACTGGCTCGGCGTGGAATATTGGGGCCAGGGTTTCGCCACCGAAGCGGCGCGCGCGGTGATCGATTTCACCTTCGAGGAGTTCGACATCGAGCATCTGTTGTCAGGGACGCGGGTCGCCAATCCGACGTCACGCAATATTCTGGAGAAATGCGGCTTCCAGTGGAGCGGCGTCGAGTTGCACCGCTTCGAGGCGCTGGGATCGTCGACCCCGGTCGATCGCTTCCGCCTCTCCCGCGGCGTCTGGGCGTCGCTGAAAAACTGGAACAGTTCGACACGGCGCACGCGCTGAGCGCTGAACAGATTGTCGTCCCGGACTTGAGCCGGGACGACAAGGGTAGTTGTGTCCTGTCCGCGATTGCCGCGATAATACCTCTGCGATACAGATAGGCCTTCGCTGCCTTCGCAGGAAATCAGCCATGACCGAGTTCGATCCCGCCGCGCACCGCATGGTGCCGGAGCAGCGCTGGTTCGAGGATTTTGCGCTCGGCGAGCGCTTCGTCATTCCCAGCCGCACCATGACGTCGGCGGTGTTCGCGGCATTTCAGACCGCGAGCGGCGATACTCATCCCGTCCACTACGATGTCGAATATTGCCATGCCCGCGGTATGCCCGATCTGCTGGCCCATGGTTTCCAGACGCTGATCCACACCGCACCCGGAGCCGGGCTTTTCCCCTTTTTGGTGGAGGAATCGCTGGTCGGATTTCTCGAACAGTCGAGCCGGTTCATCAAGCCGGTATATGCCGGCGACACGATCTATCCCGCGCTTGAAGTGGCGGAACTGACGCCCGGCCGCTCTACCGGCGTGGTGGCCCTGCGCAGCACCGTATTCAATCAGCGCCGCGAGCTGGTGTTGGAAGGATTGCAGAAGTTTCTGATCCGCCGCCGGCCGGCCCAACCCTAACGAGCGTGGCGGCACACGCACTCCCGAAGCCCCCTAAAAGGCCCATAAATTAAGGCTTTTCGCTGATATCCCGGACATAAAGGGTTGCCGCGACAACGCCCCTGCCTTACCTGTAGCCCATGAAATTCCTGGATGAAGCCAAGGTCTATATCCGCTCCGGCGACGGCGGCAATGGCTGCGTGGCGTTTCGCCGCGAGAAGTATATCGAGTTCGGCGGCCCCTCCGGCGGCAATGGCGGCCGCGGCGGAGACGTCATCGTCGAAGTGGTCGATGGATTGAACACGCTGATCGACTATCGCTATCAGCAACATTTCAAGGCGCAAAAGGGCACCAATGGCATGGGCAAGGACCGCCATGGCGCCAACGGCAAGCCGATCGTGCTCAAGGTGCCGGTCGGCACGCAGATCCTCGACGAGGATCGCGAAACGCTGATCCATGATTTCACCGCGCTCGGCGAAAAATTCGTGCTCGCGGAAGGCGGCAATGGCGGCTTCGGCAACGCGCATTTCAAATCCTCCACCAACCGCGCGCCGCGCAATGCCAATCCCGGGCAGGAAGGCGAGGAGCGCTGGATCTGGTTGCGGCTGAAACTGATCGCCGACGCCGGCCTGGTGGGCCTGCCCAACGCCGGCAAATCGACCTTTCTCTCGGTCGTCAGCGCAGCCAAACCGAAGATCGCGGACTATCCCTTCACCACGCTGCATCCGCAGCTCGGCGTGGTCGATGTCGACGGCCGCGAATTCGTGCTGGCGGATATCCCAGGGCTGATCGAGGGCGCGCATGAGGGCGCCGGCCTCGGCGACCGCTTTCTCGGTCATGTCGAGCGCTGCCGCGTGTTGCTGCATCTGGTGGATGCGACCTGCGAGCATGCCGGCAAGGCCTACAAGACGGTACGAACCGAGCTTGACGCCTATGAGGGAGACCTCGCCGGCAAGATCGAGATCGTCGCGCTCAACAAGATCGACGCCGTAACGCCAGAACAATTGAAGACGCAGCGCGATCGGCTCAAACGCGCCGCCAAGAAAACACCGCTGCTGATCTCGGGCGTCGCAGGCACTGGCGTGAAGGAAGCGCTGCGCGCGCTGGTCGAGGTGATCGGCGAAGCCCCGGTATCGGCCAAGGCCAAGGGCATCGCGAAGGCAGAGCCCTGGGCACCGCAAACGACCTAGCAAACAACTTGGATCGCCGACAAATCCTGCTGCATAGTCTCGCCCATGGCCCGCCCCAACCTGAAAAATTTCCGGCGCATCGTCGTCAAGGTCGGCTCGTCGCTGCTGATCGATTCCGACGCCGGTGAAGTGCGGTCGGCGTGGCTCACCGCCCTCGCCGGCGATCTCGCCAAGCTGCATGGTGAGGGCCGCGAACTCCTGATCGTGTCCTCCGGCTCGATTGCGCTGGGACGCAGCCGCCTGAAGCTGCCGCGCGGCGCGCTGAAACTCGAGGAAAGCCAGGGCGCGGCGGCGGTCGGGCAGATTGCGCTGGCGCGCATCTGGTCGGAAGTGCTGGGCCATCACGGTATCGGCGCCGGACAAATTCTGGTGACCTTGCAGGATACCGAGGAACGCCGCCGTTACCTCAATGCCCGCTCGACTATCGCCAAGCTGTTGGAATGGCGCGCGGTGCCGGTGATCAATGAAAACGACACCGTCGCCACCAATGAAATCCGCTACGGCGACAATGACCGCCTCGCCGCCCGTGTCGCCACCATGGCGAGCGCGGACCTCCTGATCCTGCTGTCCGATATCGACGGCCTCTATGACGCGCCGCCGGGCCGCAACCCGAATGCGAAACTCGTTCCGATCGTCGAATCCGTCACCTCGGAAATCGAGGCGATGGCAGGCGCCGCGGAATCCGAACTGTCGCGCGGCGGCATGTACACCAAGATCGAAGCCGCCAAGATCGCCACCACTGCCGGCACCCATATGCTGATCGCATCGGGCAAGATCGAGCATCCGCTGCAAGCCATTGCCGATGGCGGCCGCTGCACCTGGTTCCTGACCCCGGCCAACCCGGTGACCGCGCGCAAGCGCTGGATCGCGGGCTCGCTGGAGCCGAAGGGGACGCTGACCATCGATGCCGGCGCAGTGAGCGCGCTACGCGCCGGCAAGAGCCTGCTGCCTGCCGGCGTGATCCGGATCGACGGGCAATTCGCCCGCGGCGATGCCGTGATCGTGCGCGGTCCCGACACCCATGAAATCGGCCGCGGCCTCGTGGCCTACGACGCCGAGGACGCCGAGAAGATCAAGGGCCGCTCCTCGCCGGATGTGATGACCATCCTTGGCATCTCAGGACGCGCGGAAATGATCCACCGCGACGATCTCGTGATTGGCCCGAGCGCCGCATTGCCGGCCGGCCAGGCCCAAAGCTAGGCCAATGGCCCAGTGGTCACGGCGCGACTTCGACAGCCCTAAGGCAGCGGCACGATGGGCGCCGCTCGCCAGCCATGCCTCTTCCGCGCCTCGCAAAACACGGATTTCCGTGCTAGGACATGGCCTTAACTGAAAGCTGGAACCGACATGACCGCGCCACTGAAAGCGATCGACGGAAGCGCCGATTTGCCCCATCTGATGAATGATCTTGCCGCCCGCGCCCGCGCCGCCGCGCGGGTGCTGTCGCTTGCGACGCCCGAGCAGAAAAACCGCGCGCTCGAAGCCATTGAGCGCGCCATTCGCGCCCACGCGCCCGAAATTCTCGCGGCCAATGCCGAAGATGTCGGCGAAGTTCGCGCCGGCGGCGCAAGTGCGGCCTTCATCGACCGGTTGACACTGACCTCGGCCCGCATCGATGCGATGGCCGATGGTGTCGCGACCGTGCGCGAGATCGCCGATCCCGTTGGCGTCGTGACCGAGAGCTGGCAGCGTCCCAACGGCATGACTATCGAACGCGTGCGCGTGCCGCTTGGTGTGGTTGCGGTAATTTTCGAAAGCCGCCCCAACGTCGCCGCCGACGCCGGCGTGCTGTGCCTGAAATCCGGCAACGCGGTGATTCTGCGCGGCGGCTCGGACAGCTTTCGGTCCTGCCGTGCGATCCATGACTGCCTGGTGCAGGGATTGCGCGAAGCCGGCCTGCCCGAGGCTGCGATCACCCTGGTGCCGACCCGTGATCGCGCCGCGG
Organism: uncultured Alphaproteobacteria bacterium; assembly: GCA_963811915.1. Taxonomy (GTDB): domain Bacteria; phylum Pseudomonadota; class Alphaproteobacteria; order Rhizobiales; family Xanthobacteraceae; genus Bradyrhizobium. The sequence continues at coordinate 75,040 of CAWETC010000006.1, read as the reverse complement.
TAGGCCTTCTGCTCACCGGATTGAACGGCGGCGTCGACGTCATCGTGCCCCGCGGTGGCAAGAGTCTCGTCGCGCGCGTCGAGGCTGAGGCACGCGTACCGGTGTTCGCGCATCTGGAGGGCGTCAATCACGTGTATGTCGATCATGCCGCCAATCTGGAAATGGCGAAGTCGATCGTGCTGAACGCCAAGATGCGCCGCCCCGGCGTGTGTGGCGCTGCTGAGACCTTGCTAGTCGATCGCGCCGGTGCACCGACCAGTCTCAAGCCGCTGGTGCAGATGCTGATCGATGCCGGTTGCGAAGTGCGCGGCGACGACGCCGTGCAACGAACGGATTCGCGGGTGAAGCCGGCGTCCGACGAAGACTGGGATACCGAATACGAGGATGCGATCATCACCGCCAAGGTGGTCGACGGCGTCAACGAGGCGATCGCCCATATTCACAATCACGGCTCTCATCACACCGATGCCATCGTGACGGAAGACGAAGCCGCCGCGCGCAAATTCCTCAACGAGGTCGATTCGGCGATCGTGCTGCATAACGCATCGACCCAGTTCGCCGACGGCGGCGAATTCGGCTTCGGCGCGGAGATCGGCATCGCCACCGGTAAATTCCACGCCCGCGGCCCGGTCGGCGCCGAGCAATTGACCAGCTTTAAATATCGCGTTCACGGCACCGGGCAGACCCGGCCGTGAGCGGCAAGATGTCTGCAAGCAAACGCCTGACCCCGTCAAAACCAAACGGCTTTGGTTTGCACATGCGGTGGCGCCGTTGAAACCAGTATCAGTCGCGTCGCATCCTGTTGCGCCGGCGATCCCTCTCCATAGCAACGGCATGCGCATCGGCCTGCTCGGCGGTTCCTTCAATCCGCCGCATGTCGCACACCGCGCCATCAGCCTGTTCGCGATCAAGCGGTTGAAGCTCGACCGCGTATGGTGGCTGGTGACCCCCGGCAATCCACTCAAGAATGATGGCACCTTGCACGGTCTTGACGAACGCGTGGAGGCCGCGCGCCGGATGGCCAACGATCCACGCATCGATGTCAGTTGTCTCGAATCCGTCATCGGAACACGCTACACTTTCGATACCGTTAGATATCTGCGCCGCCGCGCTTCCGGCTTGCGCTTTGTCTGGATCATGGGCGCTGACAACCTTGCTCAGTTTCATCGCTGGCAAAACTGGCGACGCATCGCATCCGAGGTGCCGATCGCCGTGATCGACCGTCCGCCGCAAAGTTTTCGCGCCCTCGCCGCGCCCGCTGCCCAGGCCCTCGCACGCTATCGGCTGCCTGAAAATCAGGCCGGCCGGCTGGCGGACCAGCCTGCACCAGCCTGGGTCTTTCTCACCGGCATGAAACTCAGCCTGTCATCGACCGGCCTTCGCAACCAGGACGGTAGCTGGAGGACGAAGTGACCAGGCGGAACCCAAAACATCAGATTACCAGTACCCTTTTTCTCGAAGTTCGCGGTGGGGGGTACTGCAATGGACGACGAACTTCGGAAATGGGGTACTGGATATTGAAACCGTTAACCCCACATGCATAGTATGGTTGGCGGGCGGCCGAAGGATTCGGCGTTCGCGATACAGTGAAAGGAATGGTCCCTGGCCACATCTGTATTGTCCAAATCTGTTTTACCCAAGGTTCCCAAGATCAAGCCTGCTAAAACCGCGCGTAAAACATCGACGAAAACTGCGGCCTTGATGGCGCAACCCGACGCCGACAAGACCCTGAATATGATCCTCTCCCGCCTCGAAGATATGAAGGCGGAAGAAACGGTCACCATCGACCTCCGCGGCAAATCTGCATTTTCCGACTACATGATCGTCACCTCGGGCCGGGCCAACCGGCACGTCGGCGCAATCGCGGAAAATGTCGCCAAGGGTCTCAAGGAAACCGGCATCAAAAGCATTCACGTCGAGGGATTGCCCAACTGCGACTGGGTGCTGATCGACTCCGGCGACGTGATCGTTCACGTGTTCAGACCTGAAGTGCGCGAGTTCTACAATCTGGAGCGCATGTGGACTCAGGGCCCGGCGGCGGTGAAGGCGGTTTAGCGATCCAGCCGATGTGATCGGCTGGGCGCATGCGGGGTGTGGCGTACACTGCAAAGGCTGATTCGCTTTTGCGGGAAGATGCGCGCAACTTACCGACCTCGGTGTATTGATCCAGCATGCGCCTCGTCATCATTTCAATCGGCCGGCTGAAGCAGGGCCCGGAGCGGGAACTGGCCGAGCGCTACCGCGAACGATTCGACGACATCGGCCGCAAACTGGGCTTTCGCAGCCTCGAAATTGCGGAAATTCCCGAAAGCCGCGCCCGCGACGCCGCGACCCGGATGGCCGAGGAAGCGACGGCGATTTCGGCCGCAATCCCGGCAAAATCCGCCCTGGTGGCGCTCGACGAGCGGGGCGACAATATCGACAGCGCGGCCTTTGCAAGGCATCTTGGCCGCTGGCGGGATGAACAGATCGCCAGCACTATTTTCATAATCGGTGGCGCTGACGGACTTTCGCCAGATTTGCGGCGCATGGCAAAGCTGAAGATGGCTTTTGGCTCCGCCACTTGGCCGCACCAAATGGTTCGCGTCATGCTTCTCGAGCAGATTTACCGGGCCGCGACCATTTTGTCGGGGCATCCTTATCACCGCGCCTAGCGCGCGCAACACACGTGCAACAAGCACTGATTTGGATTCGATGCGGCGAGCGCGAAACATTGATTCGTACCCTGACACCGCCCGCCGCGGCCAGTTCCCTTCGGTCCGCATTCCGCTTTCGATCGCTTTGTTGTCCGCGGGTCTTGCCGGGACTGGCCTTGTCGGAATCGGCCTCTTGCCTGCCGCGGCGCAGGTGGCCGAAATCGACGCCGCTGACCAGCGCCGTTTCGCCCGATGCGATCAAGCAGCGTGAGCAGGAACTCGATGCCGCCCGAACGCAACAGAAAGACGCTGCGGACCTGCAAGAGAAACTCAAGGCCGATATCGCGGCAATCGGTCAGGATCGCAGCAAGCTCAATGCGCAGCTGATCGACATCGCGGCCCAGGTCCGCAGCGTCGAGACCCGGATCGGCGACGCCGAAGCACGGTTGCGCCCGCTCGACGCCCGCGAGCAAGAGATAAGAGCCTCGCTTGATTCGCGCCGCTCCGAGATCGTCGAGGTACTGGCGGCCCTGCAACGCGCCGGACGACGCACGCCCCCAGCCTTGCTGGTCAGGCCGGAAGACGCGCTGCAATCGCTGCATACTGCGATGCTGCTCGGGTCCGTGGTGCCCGAATTGCGCGGACGCGCCGAAAAACTGTCCGGCGATCTCACCGAGCTGATCGCACTGCGCAAGACCATTGCCTCGGAACGCGATCGGCTGGCGGTGGACCGCGACAAATTGCGCGACGATCAGATCCGGCTCGCAGCGTTGGTCGAGGAGCGGCAGCGTAAACAGAGCTCGATCGAAAAGGATATGGAAGCGGAGGGCGCGCGCGCCATTGCCCTCTCCAAGCAGGTCGACAGCCTGCAAGGCCTGATCGCCAAGATGGAGCAGGATCTGAAGAGCGCTGCGAAAGCGGCCGCTACGGCCAGCCTGCAGGGGGCGCCTGCCACGGTCAATGGCAAGCCAAATCTAGGCGCGCTAAAGGACCCCGCCCGGCTGAGCCCGGCCATTGCGTTTGCCGCTGCCAAGGGTTTATTCGCGCTTCCGGTTAACGGCACCAAGATTCGCGAATTCGGCGGATCCGACGGCGCGGGCGGCGCAGAAAAAGGCATTTCTTTGGCAACCCGGGCCGGCGCCCAGGTCACAACCCCGTGTGACGGCTGGGTTGTTTACGCCGGTCCGTTCCGGAGCTACGGACAACTCTTGATCCTTAATGCCGGGGGCGGGTATCATGTCCTGATCGCCGGGATGGAGCGCATTTCGGTCAACATCGGCCAGTTTGTACTTACGGGGGAGCCGGTCGCGACGATGGGGACGACGTCTCAAGTCGCTTCGATACTCGCGACCAACGCGAGCCAGCCCGTGCTCTATATCGAGTTCCGTAAGGACGGCACTCCCATTGATCCAGGCCCATGGTGGGCCGCAAATGAAGGCGAAAAGGTTCGCGGATGATGCGCAAGACTTCTGTAATTCTCCTGAGCGCCGCCACTGGCGCGGCACTGACGCTGTTCGTGACCCAGCCACGCTCGGTGATGATGGGATCGAGCGCGCGTGCCGCGACCTCTGACACCTATCGCCAGCTCAACCTGTTCGGCGATGTGTTCGAGCGGGTCCGCAGCGACTATGTCGAGAAGCCTGACGACAGCAAGCTTGTCGAATCCGCGATCAGCGGCATGCTCAGCGGTCTCGATCCGCACTCCAGTTACATGGATGCCAAGAGCTTCCGCGACATGCAGGTGCAGACCCGCGGTGAGTTCGGCGGCCTCGGCATCGAAGTCACCATGGAAGACGGATTGATCAAGGTGGTGTCACCGATCGACGACACGCCGGCGTCCAAGGCCGGCATCATGGCCAACGACATCATCACCAATCTTGACGACGAAGCCGTGCAGGGCCTCACCCTCAACCAGGCCGTCGAAAAGATGCGCGGGCCCGTCAACACCAAGATCAAGCTGAAGATCATTCGCAAGGGCCAGGACAACCCGATCGACGTCACGCTGGTGCGCGACAACATCCGCGTCCGTTCGGTGCGCGCGCATGTCGAAGGCGACGATATCGGCTATATCCGCATCACCACCTTCAACGAGCAGACCACCGAAGGCCTGAAGCGGGAAATCGGCAACATGCAGAATCAGATCGGTGACAAGCTGAAAGGCTATATCATCGACCTGCGCAACAATCCCGGCGGCTTGCTGGAAGAGGCGGTCACCGTCTCCGACACCTTCCTTGACCGCGGCGAGATCGTCTCGACCCGCGGGCGCAACGCCGAGGAAACCCAGCGCCGCACGGCGCATCCCGGCGATCTGACCAAGGGCAAGCCGGTGATCGTTCTGATCAACGGAGGCTCGGCATCGGCTTCGGAAATCGTCGCCGGCGCGCTGCAGGACCACAAGCGCGCCACGCTGGTCGGCACGCGCTCGTTCGGCAAGGGCTCGGTGCAGACCATCATCCCGCTCGGCTCCGGCAACGGCGCGCTGCGGCTGACCACCGCGCGTTACTTCACGCCATCGGGTAAATCGATCCAGGCCAAGGGTATCGTTCCCGACATCGAAGTGCTGCAGGACGTGCCTGACGAGTTGAAGTCCCGCACCGATACCAAGGGCGAAGCTTCGCTGCGCGGCCATCTGAAGAACGACGGCGACGAGAAGACCGGTTCGCAATCCTACGTGCCGCCGGACGCCAAGGACGACAAAGCCCTGAAGATGGCGGACGATTTGCTGCACGGTATCAAGGCCTCGGCGGCTGTCACCACGACAACGCCTGCTGCCGCCGCCCCGTCTAACGGCGACAAGGCCGCAATCGACAAGCCTGCCACCGAAAAGGCGAACTGATCCAGTTCAGCCGGATTTTATGAAAAGGGCGGCCCTCAGGCCGCCCTTTTTGCTGTCGGGTTCCGATTGCCTCGATCTGCGCCCAGGCGGGCTTTCGCGCAAATCACCGCAATGCCGTATCTCTGCCAAGGTGTCGCCTCACCGTGGTATTGTCCGCCCGGTTGATTCGGGAAGGACGGATGGCAGAGACGGCCGACGATCTGAGCGCACCGCTTGGGCAGAAGACGGTGCGCCGGAAGCGACGATTTCGGCTGCCGTTTACGGGAATGCAGGCGCTAGCCGTGCTGCTCGGCCTGTTTCTGGTGACTTTCGCGGGCTTCGCCCTTTTCAACGAAAGTCCGCTGGGCGGCGAACCGATCACGCGCATTGCGATCCGGCCATCAGCGCCGGCGGAAGAAAAAACCGCCCCGGCGCCCACCGCTGCCTCTGAACCGGCCGCAATACCTGCAGCCAAGCAGGCCGTGCCATCGGAGCAAAGAACGGTCACCATCATTGACGGCTCCAGCGGCAAGCGCCAGGACGTCACGATATCCGGCGATAGCTCCGATAAAGCCGCGGCTGAAGCCGCCCCCGCCATGATGGCCGGCGTTGACCCGCGCCTGCTGGAGAAATCACGCTACGGCATGATCCCGGTAGCGTCGGATGGATTGAAGCCCTTCACCGTCTATGCCGCCGATGCCGACCGCGCCAAAGCGGCCAGGATGCCGGTGGTCGCGATCGTGGTCGGAGGACTTGGGATCGGTGCCGCCAAGACCGCCGACGCCATCGTGAAGCTGCCGCCCGCGGTTACCCTGGCCTTTACGCCCTATGGCTCGGACCCCACCAAGCTGGCGGAGCGGGCGCGCGCGCAGCGTCACGAGATTCTGCTGCAGATTCCAATGGAGCCGTTCGACTATCCGGACAACGACCCCGGCCCGCAAACCCTGCTCACAACATTGGCGCCTGAACAGAATCTCGACCGGTTGTACTGGCACCTCAGCCGTTTCCAGGGTTATGCCGGGATCGCCAACTTCATGGGCGCGCGCTTTGTCGTCACCGACACCGCGATGCAGCCGATCGTGCGCGAGGCCGCCAAGCGCGGGCTCGGATATTTCGACGACGGACTGGCGCCGCGCAGCGTCGTCCCTTCCCTGGCGGCTGCCCAGGCGGTGCCGTTCGCCAAGGCCGACCTCAGCATCGATGTGATACCGACCGCCGTGGAAATCGACCGGGCGCTGGCCAAACTTGAGGTCCTTGCCAGGGAACGTGGCGTCGCGGTCGGCATGGCTTCGGCGTTGCCGATTTCGATTGAGCGGATTAGCGTATGGATCAAGGCGCTCGAAAGCCATGGCATCCTGCTTGTGCCATTGACAACCGCGATGCTGAAATCAAAACCGGGCTAGGGCACCCCGGGGGCGGCGCGCCAGACCGGTCCGCCGGCGTAACTGCAAGAGGGCTTTGACGGAATGGCGCGCTACGAAGACCTGCCCTATCGAACATGCGTCGGCATGATGCTGATCAATGCAGCGGGGCTGGTCTTCATCGGTCGCCGCGCCGGCGGCATCGAGCACGTCGACGAAACCCATGTCTGGCAGATGCCGCAGGGCGGTGTCGATCCCGGCGAGGACACCTGGGAGGCGGCGAAGCGCGAACTCTATGAGGAAACCAGCGTTCGCTCCGTGGAAAAACTCGGCGAAGTCGGCGACTGGCTGATCTATGACATTCCGCGCACCGTTGCCGGCCGGACGTGGAAAGGCCGTTACCGTGGCCAGCGCCAGAAATGGTACGCGGTGCGTTTTACCGGCGAGGATAGCGAGATCAATGTCGCGAGCCCCGGCGGCGGTCACAAGGCCGAATTCGTCAATTGGCGTTGGGAGCCGATGAAAAATCTTCCGGACCTGATCGTTCCGTTCAAGCGCCCGGTGTATGAGCGCGTGGTCAAGGAATTTTCCAAGCTCGCGGGTGGTTAGTGCTCGGCACAATCCGGGTATCATTCCGGGGTGCGCAAACGAACCCGGAAGAATCTCGGAATTCCCCGATGCGCGATTGCAGGTTTGTGGTCTGGTCCTTCGGACCGTCCCGGAATGACGGCCAAACGCATCCATGACAGACGACAAACCCTATCGCCCCAATGTGGGAATCGCCCTGTTCAACGTGGCTGGCCAGGTCCTGATTGCACGGCGCTTTCGGGACGATGGACCAGAAATCATACTTCCGGGGCTGGAATGGCAGATGCCGCAGGGTGGCATTGATGCCGGCGAAAATCCGCGCGAGGCCGTGATGCGCGAGCTCTGGGAAGAGACCGGCGTGACCCACGCCGATTATCTCGGCGAAACCGATTGGCTGACCTACGAATTTCCGCCATTCACCGAGCCATCGTCACATCGGCTCGCAAAATTCCGCGGCCAGCGCCAGAAATGGTTCGCACTGCGTTTCGCGGGCTCCGAAACGGAAATCGATTTGCTGACACCGCGCAATGGCCAGCCGCCGGAGTTCGATCAATGGCGTTGGGAGCAACTCGACCGCGTCGCCGATCTCGTGGTGCCCTTCAGGCGCGATGTGTACCGGACGGTGGCACAGAGCTTTGCGGCGTTCGCCGGATGACGCGGCCTCTTGCTATCCTCCCCTGCAAGCAGGTGTCGCTAATTAGGTCCTACTGCAAACGGACCGATCGCGATGAGGCGGCAATCGCTATCATGTTGGGCGCAATTGCCCTGGGCTTCGCTGACCGCGCTCTGTTCGCCGGCCGCGTGGAGCGCCAGTCCAGGACGACCGGAAGTCCCGACTGCAACCGCACTCCATCCCGATAATGCATCCGCGAGTTTGCGTGTCACGTAGTCTCTTGCATCCGCGGCAATCGAGGCATTCTTGTCCGCGCGAAAGAAACCGGTGACCTTGGCGGTAGTCGGCACCGGAACAACGAAGCTGTCGTCGATAGCCACGATCATGCAGGCCACGCCGGCAAGCGCGCCGCAGCTTTCAAGGGTGCGTCGCGCCACCTCTTCGGACGATTCTCCGCCAGTATAGAAAATGAACTGCCCTTCGGGGCCTAGCGCAATCGCCTTGCTTTTCCGGCCCGGGATATAGGCACTTTCAAGCTTCGCTCTTCCGGGGTCGCGGATAAGCGGGATCTCCTTGACCGCAAACGGCTGCTCGGTAGCCGAGTCGTGCCTGATCCACGGTAGCGGCGGCAATGGCGGACGTCCGTGCGGGTAGACCACAACATTGCCGACTGCGTAGATCTCGCATTTACGCGGCGACTGCACCGCGTCGGCTTTTTTCTGGCACTGATCGAACGCCATGCTCTTGGCGATTTCCTCGTTTGGCTGGCCAGTCACGAGCGCAATGACGCCGTTAATATTGAGGGCGAGGGCCTTGTAGTCCGATGCCATGGCGTACTCGGTCGCCCAGGTGCTACGGGTTCTGTTGGTGACGAACGGCATGGTCTCGGCGGCGAACTCTTGACCCGGCGCTGACGAAGGCGGCGGCGCCAGCGCGACCGTCGTCGGTGCGGCAACTGGCGTTGGAGCCGAAGTTGCCGGAGGAGGGGGCGCCGATATGACGGGGATGCTGGCGGCGGAAACCTGCTTTAACGCGCCCCGCATTTCGATCTTGGTGAAATAGAGGAACCCGCCGACGCCGATGGCGACGAGACACACGACCGTCACCGCCAGAGGCCACATCCAGTTCGGACTGGCGGCAGGTGGGAGTGAAGGCGGCTTCTTGATTTGCGGCGCCGCGTAGGTCCCGTCCTCGCGCCGCATCGCCACCATATAGGCATGCACCGGGTTGGGAATGTTCTTCACTTCCTGCGCGCCGATGTCGGCGAACTGCACCGACAGCTTATTGGCAACCTGTTCATGCACCGCGCGGGAAATGCAGATGCCGCCTACTTCGGCCAATCCTTCCAACCGCGCCGCGATGTTGACGCCATCGCCAAGCAGGTCGCCGTCGCGCTCGACCACATCGCCGATGGTGATGCCGATACGAAAACTCATCTGCCGGCTGGTGGGATATGCCATGTTGCGGGTGCGCAGGCTTTCCTGGATGTCGATCGCGCAGCGCACCGCTTCGACCGCACTCGGAAATTCGGCCAGGACAGCGTCGCCGGCGGTATTGAAAATGCGTCCACCATACCTGGCGATGAAGTCGTCGGTCACCTGCCGGTAGGATGCAAGGCGCCGCAGTGTTTCTTCTTCATCCTCAGCGACGAGCCTGCTGTAGCCGGCAATATCGGCCGCGAAAATCGCCGCGATCTTGCGTTTCATGAGGCCAGCCCTGGGCATCTAATGGTCGGCGCAGAATGCCGCCTGAACCCCTCTGACGCAACCGGGTTTCGTGGACGCCGACTTTGACGGGGGTATTACAGAGCCACACGCGAAAAGACCGCGCATCAAACGCCAGTGCATAAATTCAAACGGGGTTGAATTACGCTCGTCGTTCATCTTGCTTGAGCATGATCTCCGCGCACACGCCTCCGGCGTTTGTCGCGAGGGAAAACCGGTACCCGTTTTTCCGGATCAAGCTCTAGTGCAGCGCCGTGGTATTGAGCTCGTGCTGAATGCTCTTGAAATGATCGAGCCGCTCGATCGCGTGGTCGAGTTCGGAGCCTTCCTTTTCAGTGAGCTTGGCTTCCATGCCGGCAATCTGCTCGGCGAATCTGGTCCGATCGAGGTCCTCTATCGAGGTGGCCACGTCGGCCAGCACGGTCAGACCCTTGTCCGACACCTCCGCAAGACCGCCGAGCACGATGATCTTCTGCTTGGTGCCGCCTGACAACACGGTCAGGATCCCCGGCCGAACTGCGGCCACGACCGGCGCATGTCCCGCCAATACGCCGAAATCACCCTCGACGCCGGGAACGTCGACCTGATCGACTTCACCGGAGAAGGCGAGTTTTTCAGGTGAGACCAGATCGAAATGGAAGGTGGTGGGCATGGAGTACCTTGCGAATAGCGAGTGGCGAATAGCGAGTGGCGAAGAGGAGAGCGGCGTCTAACTATTCGCTGCTCCCAATTCGCGGTTCGCTCCTTTAAGCTGCTTCGGCGGCCAGCTTCTTGCCCTTTTCGACCGCCTCATCGATGTTGCCGACCATGTAGAACGCGGCTTCCGGCAAGTGATCGTACTTGCCTTCACAGATGGCACGGAAGCCCTTGATAGTATCGGCGAGCTCAACAAACTTGCCGGGCGATCCCGTGAAGATTTCGGCGACGAAGAATGGCTGCGACAGGAAGCGCTCGATTTTGCGTGCCCGAGCGACGGCTATCTTGTCCTCTTCGGACAATTCGTCCATGCCGAGAATGGCGATGATGTCCTGCAGCGACTTGTACTTCTGCAGCACCTGCTGGACCATGCGTGCGGTCTGGTAATGCTCTTCGCCGACAACGAGCGGCGACAGCATGCGCGAGGTCGAGTCGAGCGGATCCACTGCCGGGTAGATGCCCTTTTCCGAAATCGCGCGGTTCAGCACCGTGGTCGCGTCCAAATGGGCGAACGAGGTCGCGGGCGCCGGGTCGGTCAAGTCGTCAGCCGGCACGTAGATCGCCTGCACCGAGGTGATTGAGCCCTTATGCGTGGTGGTGATGCGCTCCTGCAGCGCGCCCATGTCGGTGGCCAGCGTCGGCTGATAACCCACCGCCGAGGGAATGCGGCCCAACAAGGCCGACACTTCCGAGCCGGCTTGGGTGAAGCGGAAGATGTTGTCGACGAAGAACAGCACGTCCTGGCCCTGGTCGCGGAAATGCTCGGCGACGGTGAGGCCGGTAAGGCCGACGCGGGCGCGGGCGCCCGGCGGTTCGTTCATCTGGCCGTAGACCAGCGCGCACTTGGATCCTTCGCCGCCGCCCTTCTTGTTGACGCCGGATTCGATGAATTCGTGATAGAGGTCGTTGCCTTCGCGGGTGCGCTCGCCGACGCCGGCGAACACCGAATAGCCACCATGGGCTCGGGCAACGTTGTTGATCAGTTCCTGAATCAGCACGGTCTTGCCAACGCCGGCGCCGCCGAACAGGCCGATCTTGCCGCCCTTGGCGTAAGGCGCCAGCAAATCCACGACCTTGATGCCGGTGACGAGAATTTCGGCTTCGGTCGACTGGTCGGTATAGAGCGGCGCTTCCTGATGGATCGCACGCATGTCCTCGGCCTTGACCGGACCCTCTTCGTCAACCGGCTCGCCGATCACGTTCATGATGCGGCCGAGCGTACCGGCGCCGACCGGCACCATGATCGGGTTGCCGGTGTCGTTCACTTCCTGACCGCGGACCAGACCTTCGGTGGTATCCATCGCGATGGTACGCACCGTGGACTCACCGAGATGCTGCGCGACCTCGAGCACCAGGCGATTACCGCCGTTCTTGGTCTCGATCGCGTTCAGGATCGCCGGCAGATGCCCTTCGAACTGCACGTCGACGACGGCGCCGATGACTTGCGTGATGCGTCCGGTCTGATTGGCGGGTGTAGCCATAAAACTCTCTCCTTGAAGTCCGAAAACTTAAATGACGGTCAGCTTGACCGGGATATTCCCCTTGGTTGCCTTCGAATACGGGCAGACCGTGTGGGCTTCTTCAACCAGTTGCTGGAGCTTTTCCTTGTCAGCGCCAGGTATTGAAACCTTGAGCTCGACGGCGAGGCCGAAACCACCGTCCTTCTGATCCAGCGTCACTTCGCAGGTCACTCGCGCGGCCTGCCCATCGAGACCATATTTTTTTGCAATCAACAGGATTGCCTGACCGTAGCAGGATGAATAACCCAGCGCGAACATCTGCTCGGGATTGTGTCCGTCGCCAGCGCCGCCGATTTCCTTGGGTGCGGCCATCGCCAGCGCCAGGGCGCCATTGTCCAGCATCGCTCGGCCGTTACGGCCGCCTTTGGTGGTTGCCGATGTCACATAAGCCATGGAACGCCTCCTGTTGACATGTGGCCGCTAGATCGCCTCGGCGCCGGAGATGATTTCAATCAGCTCCTTGGTGATCATCGCCTGACGGGTTCGATTGTAGATCAGTGTCTGCTTGCGGATCATGTCGCCGGCGTTGCGGGTCGCGTTATCCATCGCGCTCATCTGCGCGCCGTAGAACGAGGCGTTGTTTTCAAGCAGCGCACGGAAAATCTGTACCGCGAGGTTGCGCGGCAACAGCCTGCTCGAGAATCTCATCCTCCTCCGGCTCGTATTCATAAGATGTCGCCGGGCCGGCATTTGCGGCACGCTCTTCCACCACCAGCGGAATGATCTGCTGCGCGGTGGGGACCTGCGCGATGACGGACTTGAAGCGCGAATAGAACAGCGTGCAGACGTCGAATTCGCCGGCATTGAACCGCGCGATGACTTTATTCGCGATATCTTCGGCGTTGACGAAACCGAGCTGGCGAACCGATCGCAGTTCGACGTTCTCGACGATCTGCTTTTCGAAGGTGCGGCGCAGTTGTTCAAACCCCTTGCGACCGACGCAGAAGAACTTGACCTCTTTGCCCTGATTGATCAGCGCCACCGCGCGGTCGCGGGCGAGACGCACGATCGAGGAATTGAAGGCGCCGGACAGGCCGCGCTCACCAGTGCAAACCAGCAGCAGATGCACTTGATCCTTGCCGGTGCCGGCCAGCAGCACCGGAGCACCAGGCGAACCCGCGGCCGATGCCGCGATGTCGGAGATTACCGAGTCCATTTTTTCCGCGTAGGGCCGCGCCGCTTCGGCGGCGGTCTGTGCGCGGCGCAGCTTTGAGGCTGCGACCATCTGCATGGCCTTGGTGATCTTCTGCGTCGCCTTGGTGGAGGCGATGCGGACCCGCATGTCTTTAAGTGAAGCCATTTTCCCAGTTCACCCCGGCGATCCGATCTTAGGTCGAACCGTCAACCTGTCTTTCGTCATGCCCGGCCTTGTGCCGGACATCCACGTTTATCTTTCATCCACGCCTAAAGACATGGATCCGCAGGAACCCATTTCCCGAGTTCCGTTCTTCTATTTATTCTGCGCAACTCAGGTAAACCCGACTTGCGATGACAAGTCCGCTCACGACGGAATTAAGCAAAAGTCTTGGCGTAACCCTCGACCGCCGCCTTGAGCTTGGCGGCGGTATCGTCGCTGAGATCGCGGCTGTCGCGGATGGTATTGAGGATGTCGACGTTCTTGCCGCGCAGCAGCGACAACAGGCCATCCTCGAAGCTGCGCACCTTGGCGATCGGAAGCGCATCCAGATAACCGTTGACGCCGGCGTAGATCACCACGACCTGCTCTTCCATCTTCAGCGGCGAGAACTGCGGCTGCTTCAGGAGTTCGGTCAGGCGCGAGCCACGGTTGAGCAGGCGTTGCGTCGAGGCATCGAGATCGGAGCCGAACTGCGCGAACGCCGCCATTTCACGGTATTGCGCGAGCTCGCCCTTGATCTTGCCGGCGACCTTTTTCATCGCCTTGGTCTGCGCCGACGATCCGACGCGCGATACCGAAAGGCCGACGTTGACCGCAGGACGAATGCCCTGGAAGAACAGATCGGTCTCGAGGAAGATCTGGCCATCGGTAATCGAGATCACGTTGGTCGGAATATAGGCCGACACGTCGTTGGCCTGGGTTTCGATGACCGGCAGCGCCGTCAGCGAGCCTCCGCCATGATCGTCATTCAACTTGGCCGAGCGCTCGAGCAGGCGTGAATGCAGGTAGAACACGTCGCCGGGATAGGCTTCGCGGCCCGGCGGGCGGCGCAGCAGCAACGACATCTGGCGATAGGCGACGGCCTGCTTCGACAAATCGTCATAGATGATGACCGCGTGCATGCCGTTGTCGCGGAAATATTCGCCCATGGTGCAGCCGGTGAACGGTGCAATGTACTGCATCGGCGCCGGATCGGAAGCGGTGGCAGCGACAACGATGGAATATTCCAGCGCGCCCTGCTCTTCCAGCACCTTGACGAACTGCGCAACGGTCGAGCGCTTCTGGCCGATCGCGACGTAGACGCAATAGAGCTTGATCTTCTCATCGCCGGTAGCGTTGAGCGGCTTCTGGTTCAGAATGGCATCGAGCGCAATCGCGGTCTTGCCGGTCTGGCGGTCGCCGATGATCAATTCGCGCTGGCCGCGGCCGATCGGGATCAGCGCGTCGATGGCCTTGAGGCCGGTTGCCATCGGCTCGTTGACCGACTTGCGCGGAATAATGCCAGGCGCCTTGACGTCGACGCGCATCCGCTTGTCGGCCTGGATCGGGCCCTTGCCGTCGATCGGATTGCCGAGCGCATCGACCACGCGGCCGAGCAGACCCTTGCCAACCGGCGTGTCGACGATGGCGCGGGTGCGCTTGACAGTCTGTCCTTCCTTGATCTCGCGGTCGGCGCCGAAGATCACGATGCCGACGTTGTCGGTCTCGAGGTTCAGCGCCATGCCGCGGGTGCCGTTCTCGAACTCGACCATTTCACCGGCCTGGACGTTGTCGAGGCCGTAGACGCGGGCAATGCCGTCGCCGACGGACAACACTTGTCCGACTTCGGAAACTTCAGCCTCCTGGCCGAAATTCTTGATCTGGTCCTTGAGGATCGCGGAAATTTCCGCGGCGCGGATGTCCATCAGCCTGCCTCTTTCATCGCGTGCTTGATCGAATTGAGTTTGGTGCGAAGCGAACTATCGACCATGCGGCTGCCAAGCTTGACCACCAGGCCGCCGATGATCGAAGGATCGATCTTCACGTTGAGCGCGACGTCCTTGCCCGTCACCGATTTCAGTGCGGTCTTGAGGGCGTCGAGATTTTTGTCGCTAAGCGTTTCGGCGACGGTCACGTCAGCCGTTGCCTCGCCCTTGAACTTCGCCACCAGCGCACGGAATGCGCGGATCACATCGCTCACGGCGAACAGCCGGCGATTGGCGGTGAGGACTTTAAGAAAGTTGGCCGAGATCCCGGATATTTGGGCCTTATCGAGCACGGCCACCAATGCTTTCGATTGCGAATCCGCCGAGAATACCGGGCTGCGAACCAGGCGCTTGAGATCGGCGCTGTCCGCCAGCATGGCGTCGAACCGATCGAGATCGGCCTTTACCGCGTCGATGGATTTTTCATCGCGCGCCAGTTCAAACAGGGCCGTTGCATAACGGCCGGACACTCCGGAAACCGACGGATCTTCTGCAGCCACAGGCACGCTCTTTTAAGCTGTCAAACTCGCAAGGGAAAAACCGTCGCCACGAAGCGGCGCCTAGCGATCCAAGCCCTTGGAATTCAAGCGGGACTTCGATTTTCGACCGGCACGGACCGCACCGGGATCGTTAAAATCGCGGCTTTGCTAACATAGCAGGAGCGCAGGTGCAACATGACGGCGACGCTGGCGATGCCTTGTCGCAGCGGAGTTCGGCGGTGACGCTTGAAGGTCGTTTTGCTGGACGCCGGTCACCGCGAATTTGCCGCCACCCGGCTCAAGCGGAGCGGTCATGACAGGCCGCCATCGTTCCACCAGCCAATGCATGGCGGCCATGAGTTCTCTTGAACGAACGACGTCGTCCCGCGATCCATTCCAGTATCGCATTACTTGGCGAAAACTTGGCGTCATCGACGATGACTTCAATCATCAGTATTCGAAAGTATTGAATGGTTAAAAAATCGTTAATCGTTTTCTATGTCACATATCTCCGAATTATCTCTACTCGATAACAAGATGTTTCAGGCAGAGATAAAGCAATCTACTGCCCCTTTTACGCCTCATTAGGCCACCAAACGGCAACCCTTCCATCTGGAGCGGGGGTTCCACTTGTCACATATGTGACAATACTACATCGAGGGACAAATATGCTGACATCGACAATTCAGGCGCTGGGAAATGTCACCCAGTCCCGGACGGCGCTAGCACTTTTCGCCGCAACTCTTATGGTTGGCGGGAGCGTCACCGAAGCCTCAGCCCGACCCTATCGGCACCACCACTACAGCCATCGCCACTTCCACCACCACGCCAGCAACGCTGCGCGCGTCAACCACTCCTGGCGCGATGCCAATGCTTCGGTCACCCCGTCGTCAGGCACCGGCCGGACCTTCTCGGGCATCGCCTCCTACTATGGCAATGAATCCGGCAGCAAAACCGCCTCGGGTCAGCGCTTCAACCAGAACGCCATGACCTGCGCTCACCGTTCGCTGCCCTTTGGCACCCGGCTCAGGGTGACCCATGGCGACCGCAGCGTGGTCGTCACGGTCAATGACCGGGGCCCCTTCGTACGCGGCCGGGTTCTCGATCTTTCGACCGCCGCTGCGCGTGCAGTCGGCCTGACCGGCGCTGGCGTAGGCCGCGTCGTCGCCGAGGTCATGTGAGCTCTCTGGACTTCTGAACGCCCTCCCATCGCATCTATCACATCAAGTTTGGTAAGCGTTGCGTGGCGTAACGGCCGCAGAACTTGCTGCACGCCGAAAAAAGCCTGTCGTCGCAAATGACGGCAGGCTTTTTTTTGGAATTCAATTGACCCATCTCGTCATTGCGAGCGAAGCGAAGCAATCCAGAAAGCAACGATATGGATTGCTTCGTCGCTTTGGTCCTCGCAAGGACGTGGTGGAAACTTCTGCGCTCCGCTATAAAAAACTCTGCGGATCGACATCGATCTCGAGCTTGAGATTGCCCTTGGTCTTGGGCCCGGCCGCGAGCCATTCGCGCAAATATTCCGACAGATCGACATTGCGCAGCGATTTCACCAGCAGCCGAAACCGATAGCGGCCCTTGATCACCGCGAGCGGCGCCTCGGCCGGCCCCAGCACCTGGATACGCTCATCGATCGGCGCGATCGCAGCTAATCTGCGCGCGAAACCCTCCGCCGTGGGCCGGTCGCCCGCCGAAATGATCAGGCTCGCCAGCCGGCCGAACGGTGGATAGCCGGTGCGCTCGCGCGCTTCGATCTCGCTCGCATAAAATGCCTCGCGGTCACATGCCACCAGCGCCTTCATCACTGGATGTTCGGGCTGGTGGGTTTGCAGATAACCGACCCCGCGCCCCTGATCACGCCCGGCGCGCCCGATCACCTGGTTCAGCAGTTGGAACGTCCGCTCCGCCGCGCGCGGATCGCCATTGCTCAAGCCGAGATCGGCATCGACGACGCCCACCAGATTGAGCCGCGGAAAATTATGGCCCTTCGCCACCAATTGCGTGCCGATGATGATATCGACGCGCCCCTCCGCGATCTCGTTCAGTTCGGTGCGCATGGTCTCGATCGAGGTAATCAAATCGCTCGACAACACCATAGTGCGCGCATTCGGAAACAGGCTGGCAGCTTCCTCCTGCAGGCGTTCGACGCCGGGGCCGACCGCGACCAGCGATTTTGCCGCCGCGCAATGCGGGCAGACCTGCGGCCGCGGCATCGAGAATCCGCAATGATGGCAGACCAGGCGCTGGCGAAAGCGGTGATCGACCAGCCAGGCATCGCAGATGGTGCAGGCAAAACGATGCCCGCAGGACCGGCACAAGGTCAGCGGCGCATAGCCGCGGCGATTGAGGAACAACAGCGCCTGCTCGCGCCGCTCGATCGCTATTCCGATCTGCTCGGCGAGAGGCGGCGAGATGAAGCGTCCGCGCGCCGGCGGTGCGCGGCGCATGTCGATCGCCTCGATATGGGGCATGTGCTGGCCGCCGAACCGCGCGGGCAATACCACACGCTGATAACGGCCCTTGCGCGCATTGACCTCGGTTTCGACCGACGGCGTCGCCGAAGCCAGCACGATCGGAATTTTGGCGATATGCGCGCGCACCACCGCCATATCGCGGGCGTGGTAGTGCGCGCCTTCGTCCTGCTTGTAGGCCTGGTCATGCTCTTCATCGACCACGATCAATCCGAGATTGGCGTAAGGTAAAAACAGCGCTGAGCGCGCGCCGACCACGACCGGGGCCTCGCCCGCCGCGATCGCGGCCCAGTTGCGCTGCCGTGTGCGCGGCGTCAGTTCGGAATGCCATTCCAGCGGCCGTACCCCGAAACGCCGCGCAAAGCGATCGAGGAACTGCCCGGTCAGCGCGATTTCCGGCATCAGGATCAGCGATTGCTTGTCGCGGCGGATCGTCTCAGCGACGGCCTCGAAATAGACTTCGGTCTTGCCAGAGCCGGTGACGCCATCGAGCAGCGCGACATGGAAGCTGCCATTGGCGGCCAGCGCACGCATCGCATCCACTGCGGTGCGCTGCTGGCGGGAGAAGTCAGGCTCGGCGAAGGATGGATCGGGCGCCGGTGGCGCCACTGCCCGCGGCATCGGCTCGGTCGCCAGCGTGCCCTCATCGACCAGGCCGTCAACGACGCCGACACTGACACCTGCTTCCTTCGCCGCGTCCGATTTGCCGTGCAGCAGGCCGTCCGACAATATTTCGATCAGCCGGCGCCGCGCCGGGGTCATGCGTTGAGGCACCTTGCCGACCAGCCGCATGCCCATCCGCACCCGTTCCGGGCCGAGATGTTCGCCCATCCGCAATGTCATTCGCAGCACCATGCCGCGGGCCGACAGCGTGTAGTTGGCGACCCAATCGACGAGCGAGCGCAATTCGTCTTTCAACGGCGGCACGTCGAGCTTTTCGCCGACATCCTTGAGCCGGTTGTGCAGGCGCGGATCGGGATTGGCATTCTCGGCCCAGACCACCGCGACCACCTCGCGCGGCCCCAGCGGCACGCACACCACATCGCCCGGCTTCAACTCCATGCCGCGCGGCACGCGATAGGAATAGGCCTGATTGAGCGCGACCGGCACCAGCACGTCGACGACGTGCGCCGACGATGTAGATGAATTGCTGGCACGGGTGGAATGGTCCATCGGAGAATCAGGCTCGAAAACCAAAGGGGCGGGCTAACTTAAGGTCGCGGGCCGGTCGGGGCCAGTGTCCCGCTGCCGGACCGGGCCAAGTTAGCGAACGGTAAACGAAAGAGGTGCGATATATTCACTGGAAGCATCGCGCCCGAGAGCGCCCCAGGGACAAATCCATGTCCAAACCAGTTCCCGCGGTTCAGCCGATCGAACTCGCCTGCGCCGCCGAAGATATGACGATTTAAATGACGCGCTGGCTGGCGCATCTGCGCGCCGAACGGCGGCTGTCGCCGAAGACGCTTGAGGCCTATGCCCGCGACCTGCGCCAGTTTCTGGTGTTTCTCGGCGAGCATTGGGGCGCACGGGTGACGCTTGCCCGTTTTGCGGCCCTTGAGGCCAGCGATGTCAGGGCGTTCATGGCGATGCGGCGCGCCGACGACATCGGCGGCCGCTCCCTGATGCGGGCACTGGCCGGCCTGCGCTCGTTCGGGCGCTTCCTCGAACGCGAAGGCAACGGCAAGGTCGGCGCATTATCGGCGATACGCGCGCCCAAGGTCGGAAAGAGCCTGCCGAAACCCATTCATATGGCGGCGGCCAAACGCTTTGCCGATGCCGACGAGCGGGCCGGCGAAACCCGCGATCCGTGGATCTGGGCACGCGACGCCGCTGTGATGGCGTTATTGTACGGTTCGGGCCTGCGCATCTCCGAAGCGCTCGGGCTGAAGCGCCGCGACGTGCCTTTGCCCGGCGCGGGCGATGTGCTTGTCGTAACCGGCAAGGGCAACAAGACCCGCATGGTGCCAGTGCTGCAAAACGTGCTGGCGCTGGTTCAGGAATATGTGGCGATGTGCCCGCATTCGCTGCCAGCGGAGGGGCCAATCTTCGTCGGCGCACGCGGTGGCCCGCTGAGGGCGCGAATCATTCAACTCACCATGGAACGGCTGCGCGGCGCGCTGGGCCTGCCCGACAGCGCGACACCGCATGCGCTGCGACATTCTTTTGCAACCCATCTTCTGACACGCGGCGGCGATCTGCGCGCGATCCAGGAATTGCTTGGCCACGCCTCGCTTTCCACGACGCAGATCTACACCGGGATCGACAGCGAACGGCTGCTGGAAGTCTATCAGACGGCGCATCCGCGCGCCTGAATCCGCCCGACTTTTCAACGCCATCAATTCCCGCACAACGGCTTGCCCCTTGCGCCGCCGATGTTGTTCGGCAATCGTGACCTTCTCAGCAGGGGAGGGAATCATGAGCGCACATGAGAGCATGGAGCAGGCGGACCAAGCCAAGGAAGCTTCCAGCGAGAACCGGAAGATCGCACTGCTGATTGCGGTGATTGCGTTGTTTCTGGCCCTGTCTGAGACGCTCGGCAAGGGCGCTCAAACCGAAGCGATCAGCAAGAATGTCGAGGCGTCGAACCTGTGGGCGTTCTTTCAGGCCAAGAGCATTCGCCGCACCGTGGTCCAGACCGCCGCGGACCAGGCCAAGCTGGGTATCGGCACAACAAGTGACGATGCCGCCAAGGCGGCGCTGCAAAAGCAGATCGACGAATGGCACAAGACCGCGGCGCGCTATCGCTCCGAACCTGAAACCGGCGAGGGGCAGGACCAATTGTCCGAACGCGCCAAGCATGCCGAAGAAGAGCGCGACCTTGCCGAAGCGAAATATCATCACTTCGAACTGGCCTCTGCGGCGTTTCAAATCGGAATTGTGCTGGCTTCGGCAACCATCATCACCGGCATGGTCGTGCTGGCCTGGATCTCCGGGGTGCTGGCGCTGGCAGGCATCGCGTTCACCGCGCTCGGCATATTCATGCCGCACCTGCTGCATCTGCCGTAGCTCGTGTTTGATCTTACCTCTCCCATCGGGAGAGGTTGGATTGCGGCGGAGATGCGAAGCAAACCCAGCCTAAAGGATTCTTTGGGCTACCGTGCTTCGCGCACGCTCTTGCGGAAGCGCAGGATCAGCCGCAGCATCCGCGATGACCAGCCGCTGCCGTCGCCGCGCAGGATTTCGATGATTTGCTGTTTGATCGGCTCGACCAGCGCCGTCGCTTTGGTCCGCAAGCTCAGGACGAATTCATAAAGCCTTTCGAACCATTTCATCTCCAGCAATTTCGGCCGCGTCACGTCGAACACGAACGCCGCGACACCGACACCGAGAAATTTTGCGAAGATGATGGTGAGGACGGCGCTGATCCAATATTGATGGGTGAGCAGCCAAATCCCGACCAGTTTCAGCGGAAACAATGGAATCACCGGTACGACGAAGACGATCAGCGTCATCGCCGGTGACAACGTATCGACGCGATCCGCCAGCCATTGCTTGAAGGCGCGCAGCGGAATCTGCGCCACCACCCACGCCACGATCGGTTCGAGGTGGTCCCACAGCCACGCCTCGATCAGAAAGATGACCGCGAGCAGAACCCAGATCGGTTGAAGAAGGCGGCGCACCATGAACGGTTCCTGGCCCGGCTCGCGCCGGGCACGGATCACATATGGATCGCGCGCTTGCCGACCGCAAGCGCGGCTTCCTTGATCGCTTCCGAACGGGTCGGGTGGGCATGACAGGTCCGCGCCAGATCTTCGGCGGAACCGCCAAATTCCATCAATACCGCCGCTTCATGGATCATTTCGCCGGCTTCGCGGCCGACAATATGGACTCCGAGCACCCGATCGGTCTTCGCATCTGCGAGAATCTTGACGAATCCGTCGGTGGTCTGGTTGACCTTGGAGCGGCCGTTGGCGGTAAAGGGAAATTTGCCGACGGTATATCCGGTACCAGCCTGCTTCAGTTCTTCCTCGGTCTTGCCGACCGCCGACACTTCCGGCGTTGTATAAACAACACCTGGGATAACGTCGTAGTTCACATGGCCGGCCTGGCCGGCGAGGATTTCCGCGACTGCAACGCCTTCGTCCTCGGCCTTGTGGGCGAGCATCGGCCCCGCGACGACGTCGCCGATCGCGTAGACACCCTTTACGGTGGTCGCAAAATGCGGGTCGATCTGCACCCGGCCGCGATTGTCGAGCGCGACGCCGGCTTCCTTCAAACCGAGACCCTGGGTGTAGGGAACGCGGCCGATCGCCACCAGCACGACATCCGCTTCCAGCTTTTCAGCGGTGCCGCCCGCCGCCGGCTCGATCTGCGCCGACAATGTCTTGCCCGAGGTATCGACACCGGTGACCTTGGCGCCAAGCTTGAATGCAAATCCCTGCTTTTCAAGGAGGCGCTGAAACTGCTTGGCGACTTCGCCGTCCATGCCCGGCAAAATTCGGTCGAGAAATTCCACGACCGTGACCTGCGCGCCGAGCCGGTGCCACACCGAGCCGAGTTCAAGCCCGATCACGCCGGCACCGACGATCAATAATTTCGCAGGCACCTTGTCGAGCGCCAGCGCACCGGTCGACGAGACGACGCGCTTCTCATCGATCTCGATGCCCTTCAACTGGGCGACATCCGAACCGGTGGCGATGACGATGTTTTTGGTCTCGACCGTCTGCGTCTTGCCATCGCTGCCGGACACCTCGACCTTGCCGGTGCCGAGAATCTTGCCCGTGCCATGGATGACGTCGATTTTGTTCTTCTTCATCAGGAACTCTACGCCCTTGACGTTGCCGTCGATGCCCTGCTGCTTGAAGTTCATCATCGAGGGCAGATCGAGCTTCGGCGCGGAGACGCTGACGCCCATTTTCGCAAAGGAATGCCCGGCCTCTTCGAACATCTCGGAGGCATACAGCAGCGCCTTCGATGGCATGCACCCGACATTGAGGCAGGTGCCGCCGAGTGTCGCATTCTTCTCGACCACGGCGACTTTCATGCCGAGTTGTGCGGCGCGAATCGCGCAGACATAGCCGCCCGGACCGGTGCCAATGATAACGAGATCGTAAGTGGCCATGATTGAAGTCCTGTAGCTGAAGACTGTGTATTAACGCCCGCCCGACACATCAAGAATGGCGCTGGTCACATAGGACGCGTCGTCCGACATGAGCCAGACGATGGCGTTGGCAATTTCGTCCGCGGTGCCGATGCGCTTCATCGGGACCATGTGACTGAGCCGGTGGGCACGGTCGGGCTCGCCGCCTGAGGCGTGAATTTCGGTATCGATCAAGCCAGGACGGATCGCGGCGACGCGAATGCCTTCGCCGGCAACTTCATATCCGAGCCCGATGGTGAAGGAATTGATGGCGCCCTTGGACGCCGCGTAATCGACATAAGTGTTGGGCGAACCGAGTTTCGCCGCTACCGATGACAGGTTGACGATGACGCCGCCCTTGCCGCCATGCCGCGTCGACATCCGTTTCACCGCCTCGCGGGCACAGAGTATGCTGCCGGTGACATTGACGGCCATCATACGCTGGATCCGCTCGGCGGACATGTCCTCAACCCGCAATGACGGCCCGACGATGCCGGCATTGTTGATGAGCGCTCCCAACGTTCCGAATTCGTCGGCAGCCTTGAATAGCGCCAGGATATCGCTCTCGATGCCGACATCGCATTTGACCGCGATGGCCTTGCCGTTCTTCGCCTCGATGGCGGAGACCACCTCCCGGGCGGCGACTTCATTGCTGGCATAGCCGACACAAATCCGAAAGCCGCGCGCGGCGGCCGCGATCGCGGTGGCGCGGCCGATACCGCGGCTTCCGCCGGTGATGATTGCAACCTTGTCGCTCAAAGAAGCCCCCACGATCCGCCTGCCGGCCTCAGCGCCGACATCACAATCCAGCTCACCTCACAGATCCAGCACCAGCCGCGCCGGATCTTCCAGGCTCTCCTTGACCCGCACCAGGAACGTCACCGCTTCCTTGCCGTCGATCACGCGGTGATCGTAGGACAGCGCCAGATACATCATCGGGCGGATCTCGACCTTGCCGCCGATCGCGACCGGACGATCCTGAATCTTGTGCATGCCGAGAATGCCGGACTGCGGTGCGTTCAGGATCGGCGTCGACATCAGCGAACCATAGATGCCGCCATTGGTAATCGTGAAGGTGCCACCCTGCATTTCGTCGATCTTGAGCTGGCCGTCGCGCGCACGGCGGCCGAAATCGGCGATGCTCTTTTCAATCTGGGCGATCGACTTCTGGTCGCAGTCCCGCACCACCGGCACCACGAGACCCTTGTCGGTGCCGACAGCGACGCCGATGTGGTAATAATTCTTGTAGATCAAATCAGTGCCGTCGATCTCGGCATTGGCGGCCGGAATGTCCTTCAGCGCCTGCACGCAGGCCTTGGCGAAGAAGCCCATGAAGCCCAATTTGCTGCCGTGCTTCTTTTCGAACACGTCCTTGTACTGGGCACGCATCGCCATGACGTGGCTCATGTCGACCTCGTTGAAGGTCGTCAGCATCGCGGCGGTGTTCTGCACGTCCTTGAGACGGCGCGCGATAGTCTGGCGCAGCCGGGTCATCTTCACGCGCTCTTCGCGCGCGGCATCGTCGGCGGGCGACGGAGCGCGGACCTGCACCGCGGCGGCGGGCTGATTGACCGGCGTCGGTGCCGACGCGGCCTTCTCGATGGCGGCCAGCATGTCGCCCTTGGTGACGCGGCCGTCTTTGCCGGAACCGGGGACGGTGGCGGCGTCAATCCCGCTTTCAGCTGAAATCTTGCGCACTGAAGGCGCCAGCGGCGCGTCGGCGGGGGGCGCTTTCGCAGCGGGTGCAGGTGCGGGCGCAGCGGCAGCGGGAGGTGGCGGCGCCTTGGCGGGCGCGGCGGCCGGCTTCGGCGCGGCGCCAGCAGCGCCTTCGTTGATCTGTCCGAGCAAAGCGCCGACCGCGACAGTTTCACCGTCTTTCGCGGCGATCTCGCCCAGCGTGCCCGCCGACGGCGCCGGGACCTCGATAGTGACCTTGTCGGTCTCGAGTTCAACCAACGGCTCGTCAACCGCAACGGCATCGCCGGCCTTCTTGAACCAGCGGCCGATGGTGGCCTCGGTCACCGATTCGCCCAGCGTCGGAACGCGAATTTCAGTCATGATGTGTTTCCTCAAATACCCTGCCTGGTCATCGTCCGCGAAAGCGGACGATCCAGTAATCCGTGAAGAGCTTAGTCAGCGAAGGAGTGGGAGTTGCTGGACGCCCCGCTTTCGCGGGGCATCGCGGGTCGCGATTTTGGTTAGTTCAGCGCCTCGTCCAGCAGTGCCTTGAGCTGTGCGAGATGCTTCGACATCAAGCCAGTCGCGGTCGCTGCGGCCGCGGCGCGTCCGGCGTAACGCGGGCGCTTGTTCGGCGCGTTGATCTGGTTCAGCACCCATTCGAGATAGGGCTCGATGAAGTGCCACGCACCCATGTTGCGCGGCTCTTCCTGGCACCAGACCACTTCGGCATTCTTGAACCGTCCAAGCTCCTGCACCAGCGCCTTCAACGGCACCGGATAAAGCTGTTCGACGCGCATGATGTAGACGTCGTCGATACCGCGTTTTTCGCGCTCGTCGTAGATGTCGTAATAGACCTTGCCCGAGCACAAGATGACGCGGCGGATCTTGTCGTCCGGCACCAGCTTGATCTTTTCATCCGGCAACATCACCGCATCATCGTAGAGCAGGCGATGGAACGTGGTGTTGTCGCCGAGCTCATCGAGCCGCGAAACCGCGCGCCTGTGCCGCAGCAGCGACTTCGGCGTCATCAGGATCAGCGGCTTGCGGATTTCGCGATGCAACTGGCGCCGCAGCACATGGAAGAAATTGGCGGGCGTGGTGGCGTGAACCACCTGCATATTGTCTTCGGCGCACATCTGCAGGAAACGCTCAAGCCGGGCGGAAGAATGCTCCGGTCCCGCGCCTTCGTAGCCATGCGGCAGCATGCAGACGAGGCCCGACATGCGCAGCCACTTGCGTTCGCCCGAGGAGATGAACTGGTCGAACAGCACCTGGGCGCCATTGGCGAAATCGCCGAACTGCGCCTCCCAGATCGCCAGCGCCTTCGGCTCCGCGAGCGAGTAGCCGTATTCGAAGCCAAGCACCGCCTCTTCCGAGAGCAGCGAGTTGATGACTTCGTAATGGCCCTGGTCGCCGCCGAGATGATTGAACGGCGTGTAGCGGCTCTCGTCTTCCTGATCGATCAGGACCGAATGCCGCTGAGAGAAGGTGCCGCGCTCGGAATCCTGTCCCGACAGCCGGACGTGATGGCCTTCCTGCAGCAGCGTGCAGAACGCCAGCGCTTCCCCGGTCGCCCAGTCGATCCCGATGCCGCTGTCGATCGCCTTGGCGCGGTTATCCAGGAACCGCTGCACGGTGCGGTGAACCCGGAAACCGTCGGGCACCTTGGTGATCTTGCGGCCGATATCCTTCAAGACGGCGACGTCGACGCCGGTAACGCCACGGCGCGCATCTTCTTCCGCGTCCGCCGACTTGAAGCCGGCCCATTTGCCGTCGAGCCAGTCGGCCTTGTTCGGCTTGTAGCCCGAACCGGCCTCGAGTTCAGCATCGAGCCGGGCGCGCCAGTCGGCCTTGGCCTTCTCGACCTCGCCCTCGGTCATTACGCCTTCGGCGATCAGCCGCCTCGAATAAATTTCAAGCGTGGTCGGATGCGAGGCGATCTTCTTGTACATCACCGGCTGGGTGAACGCCGGCTCGTCGCCTTCGTTGTGTCCGTGCCTGCGATAGCAGAACATGTCGATGACGACAGGTTTGTGGAACTTCTGCCGGAACTCAATCGCGACCTTGGCCGCGAACACCACGGCTTCCGGATCGTCGCCGTTCACATGGAAAATCGGCGCGTCGATCATCTTCGCCACATCGGATGGATAGGGCGAGGAGCGCGAATAGCGCGGATAGGTGGTGAACCCGATCTGGTTGTTGACGATGAAATGCAACGAGCCGCCGGTGCGGTAGCCTTTCAGGTCGGACAACCCGAAGCATTCCGCCACCACGCCCTGTCCGGCGAAGGCGGCGTCGCCATGCATCAACAGCGGCAGCACGGAGATGCGCTGATCCGGCGGATCGCCGTGCTGATCCTGCTTGGCGCGCACCTTGCCGAGCACCACGGGATCGACGATTTCGAGATGCGACGGATTTGCTGTGAGCGAAAGATGGATCCGGTTGTTGTCGAACTCGCGGTCCGACGACGCGCCGAGATGATATTTGACGTCGCCGGAGCCCTCGACGACGTCCGGATTGACCGAGCCGCCCTTGAATTCATGGAACAATGCGCGGTGCGGTTTGCCCATCACCTGCGTCAGCACGTTGAGACGGCCGCGATGCGGCATCCCGACCACGATTTCCTTCACGCCGAGATTGCCGCCGCGCTTGATGATCTGCTCCAGCGCCGGAATCAGCGATTTAGCGCCGTCCAGGCCGAAGCGCTTGGTGCCGGTGAATTTGATGTCACAGAATTTCTCGAAGCCTTCGGCCTCGACCAGCTTCATCAGGATGGCGCGCCGGCCCTCGCGGGTGAAACTGATTTCCTTGTCCGGGCCCTCGATCCGTTCCTGGATCCAGCTCTTCTGCGCCGCGTTGGAGATGTGCATGAACTCGACGCCGAGCGTCTGGCAGTAGGTGCGCTCGCAGATTGCAACGATTTCCCGCAGGCTGGCGTATTCCATGCCCAGCACGTGATCGAGGAAGATCTTGCGGTCGAAATCGGTCTCCGCGAAGCCATAAGAACGCGGATCGAGTTCTTCGCGATCGCGCGGCGCCTCGATGCCGAGCGGATCGAGATTGGCGTGGAAATGACCGCGCATGCGGTAGGCCCGGATCAGCATCAGGGCGCGAATCGAGTCGCGCGTGGCCTGGTGAACGTCGGCTGGGGTGAGTTCGCCCCCCTTGGCCTGCGCCTTGGCTGCAAGCTTGGTCCCGACCGCCTTTTCGACTTCCGCCCAGTTGCCGTCCAGCGCGGAGGTCAGGTCATCGCGCGGCTCCAGCGGCCAATTGTCCCGTCCCCAGGACGGTCCCTCGGCGTTTTTCCGCACGTCCGCCGGCTGGTCTTTCAGGCTCTTGAAGAATTCCTGCCATTCGGGGTCAACCGACGCGGGGTCTTTTTCGTAGCGGGCGTAGATATCGTCAATGTAGGGGGCGTTGGTACCTTGCAAAAAAGAGGAGAGAGCAAATGCGGCATTCGCGTCTTGGCGAGACATGATTGCGTCCTGATGATTTCGGTTCGCGCATGGAAAACGGCGCAACAACCGATCCGAAGACCGGATCGGCGTGATGGGGAGGCCTTTTACCCTATATAGGGAAGGCGGTCGCTCCGAAAAGAACCAAAAAATGAATTAAGACTTCAATTTTTCGACAAGGGTTTTTCCGAGCCGGGCCGGCGACGGCGAGACTGTTATTCCGGCCGCTTCCATCGCCGCGGTCTTGGAACCGGCGTCGCCCTTGCCGCCGGAAATGATCGCGCCGGCATGGCCCATACGCCGTCCGGGAGGCGCCGTGACACCGGCAATGAAGCCGACCATCGGCTTCTTGCGGCCGCGCCTGGCCTCGTCTTTCAGGAATTGCGCAGCATCCTCTTCGGCCGATCCGCCGATTTCGCCGATCATGACGATCGAGGTTGTTTTGGGATCGGCCAGAAACATCTCCAGCACGTCGATGAATTCGGTGCCCTTGACCGGATCGCCACCGATGCCGACCGCGGTGGTCTGGCCGAGACCCTCTTGAGAGGTCTGGAACACGGCTTCATAGGTCAGCGTGCCCGAACGCGAGACGATGCCGACATTGCCCGGCTTGAAGATATTCGCCGGCATGATGCCGATCTTGCACTCGCCAGCCGTCATGACACCCGGGCAATTCGGCCCGATCAGCCGCGATTTCGATCCCGAAAGCGACCGCTTCACCCGCACCATGTCGAGCACCGGAATGCCTTCGGTGATGCAGACGATCAGCGGGATTTCGGCGTCGATGGCTTCGCAGATCGCATCCGCGGCTCCCGGCGGCGGCACATAGATTACGCTGGCATCGGCCCCGGTTTTGTCGCGCGCCTCCGCCACGGTGTCGAACACCGGCAGGCCGAGATGCGTCGAGCCGCCTTTGCCCGGCGAAGTGCCGCCGACCATCTTTGTGCCATAGGCGATGGCCGCCTCGGAATGAAACGTGCCGTTCTTGCCGGTAAAGCCCTGGCAGATGACCTTGGTGTTCTTGCCGATCAGGATGGACATGGTTGGGACTGCTTTCGCGATAACGATCGATAGGGATCAGTGGATGCGCCGGTAAACGCCGGTGAGCACGTCGGCCCACCCTTCCGCGTCAGGCGAGAACTGGATTTTCATGGAGTAACTGCTGTCGTCGACGATTTCATAGACATGGCGCGCATTGCCGCGCAGCGAACCGCGCACCAGGATCAGGGTCTTGCCGGTCCAGCCGCCGGAGGCCGGTGACGGCGGGTAATAACCGAGAGAATCGTGCCAGAATAATTTGTACAGCCTATCCTCACGATCATAGGTGAACACGCCATGCGTCGCGAAGGTTTCCTTGCCGTCGCGCATCTGGCGCGTGTCCTGAATCAGATAGAAGCCGTTGAGATCGATACGCGCCACGACCTGCGACGTGGCGGGTCCACCCTCGGTCCAGCGCGAGGGATACACCATCTCTTCGCCGCTCCACTCGCCCGCGAACACCGCGAGCTTGCGGTGCTCCTCGAGCGGCGCCGGTGCGGCGAGATGGTCGGACATCGATCTATCCTCCCTTTACGGCCTTGACGATCTTCTGCGCGGCATCGTCGAGATTGTCGGCTGGCAGCACATTGAGGCCGCTCTCGCTGATTATCTTCTTTCCGGCCTCGACATTGGTGCCCTCGAGCCGAACCACCAGCGGCACTTTGAGGCCGACTTCCTTCACCGCCGCGACCACGCCCTCGGCGATGATGTCGCACTTCATGATACCGCCGAAGATGTTGACGAGAATGCCCTTCACGTTGGGATCCGCCGTGATGATCTTGAAGGCGGCAGCAACCTTTTCCTTGCTTGCCCCTCCGCCGACGTCGAGGAAGTTCGCGGGCTCCATGCCGTAAAGCTTGATGATGTCCATGGTCGCCATGGCAAGACCGGCGCCGTTGACCATGCAGCCGATGGTGCCATCGAGCGTGACGTAGTTGAGGTCGTATTTCGAAGCCTCGATTTCCTTGGCATCTTCTTCGGTCTCGTCGCGCAGCGCCAGCACGTCCGGATGGCGGAACATGGCGTTGTCGTCGAACGATACCTTGGCGTCGAGTACGCGCAGGTCACCCTGTTTGGTCACAACCAGCGGGTTGATTTCCAGCATCGCCATGTCCTTGGCGGTGAAGGCCTCATAGAGTTGCTTCACCAGCTTTTCCGCCTGCTTGGCGAGATCGCCAGTCAGCCCCAGCGCCTTCGCGACGGTGCGGCCGTGATGGGCCATGATGCCGGTGGCGGGATCGACCGAAAAGGTCACGATCTTCTCGGGCGTGTTGTGCGCGACATCCTCGATATTCACGCCGCCTTCGGTCGACACCACGAACGACACTTCGGACGTTTCGCGGTTCACCAGGATCGAGAGATAGAACTCCTTGTCGATGTCGGAGCCTTCCTCCACATAGAGCCGGTTGACCTGCTTGCCGTGCGGCCCGGTCTGCACCGTGACCAGCGTGGCGCCGAGCATCTGCTTGGCGAATTCATTGACCTCGGCGATCGACTTGGCGATGCGTACGCCGCCCTTGTCGCCGGCCGAAGCCTCCTTGAACTTGCCCTTGCCGCGGCCGCCGGCATGGATCTGGCTTTTCACCACCCAGACCGGACCGGGCAGCATCTTCGCGGCCACGTCGGAATCCGAGGCCCGCAGCACCGCAACGCCCTTGGAAATCGGCACCCCGAATTCGTGCAGCAACGCCTTGGCCTGGTATTCATGGATGTTCATTTTGGACGTTCCCCGAACCCTGATGCGGAAATTGGGATTTTTGATCGGTCTCGTTGTTGGTATACCATATACCACAAAGACTGCAAATTCAGAATTTCACCGCGTTAGTGCTGCTTGATCCCGGGTTCGCGCCTCACTGCGCGAACCTCGAAACATGACGGACCGGAAATCGACTCGCTCGATTTCCCGGCGGTAGCTCGATTGAATCAGCGGCCGAGCAAATCCGGCGCGATTTTCTTGCAGGCATCGACCAGACCCTGCACCGCGCCGACCGATTTGTCGAAGGCTTCGCGGTCCTTGCCGGTCAGTTCGATCTCGACGATCCGCTCGACCCCCTTCGATCCGATGACGACGGGAACGCCGACATACATGTCCTTTACGCCGTATTCGTTGTTGAGATACGCAGCGCAGGGCATTACGCGCTTTTTGTCGCGCAGATAGCTCTCGGCCATCGCGACCGCGGACGCCGCCGGCGCATAGAACGCCGAGCCGGTCTTCAGCAGGTTGACGATCTCGGCGCCGCCGTTGCGGGTGCGGTCGACGATCTCATCGATCCGCGCCTGCGAAGTCCAGCCCATCTTCACCAGATCGGGCAGGGGAATGCCGGCCACCGTAGAATATTTCACCAGCGGCACCATGGTGTCGCCGTGGCCGCCGAGCACGAAGGCGGTGACGTCTTCGACCGAGACATTGAATTCATCGGCGAGGAAATAACGGAAGCGCGACGAATCCAGCACGCCCGCCATACCCACCACCTTCTTGTGCGGCATGCCGGAAGCTTTTTGCAGCGCCCACACCATCGCGTCGAGCGGGTTGGTGATGCAGATGACGAAGGCGTCAGGGGCATATTTCTTGATGCCGGCGCCGACCTGCTCCATCACCTTGAGATTGATGCTCAGGAGATCGTCGCGGCTCATGCCCGGCTTGCGCGGCACGCCGGCGGTGACGATGCAGACATTCGCGTTGTCGAGCGCTTCATAGGAATTGGCACCGGAGAAATGCGCATCGAAGCCATCGACGGGCGAAGATTGTGCGATATCGAGCGATTTGCCCTGCGGCACACCCTCGGCGATGTCGAACATCACAACGTCGCCCAATTCCTTGAGGCCGATGAGATGAGCCAGCGTACCGCCGATCTGGCCGGAGCCAATCAAAGCAATCTTGTTGCGCGCCATGGGAAATCTGTCCTTTGAACACGAAGGAGGTGGATGGAAGAAGCTACTCGCTGGTTATCCCTTTCACCTGATACGTTCAAGCCGGGGCGTGCTCAATTGTCAGCTCTGCCTTGATTTCGACCAAGGCCGCCGTCATTCCGGGGCGCGCGTCAACGCGAACCAGGAATCTCGATCCCGACAACGTCTGGATTTCCGGGAGCGCGTCTTTGACGCGCCCCGGAATGTCGACTCACGCTTTCACGTTTCCACCAAACCGGTGCTCGACCCGCTGGCCGCGGAATCCTTGTGTCCATGGGGCAGCGCCAGATAGGATTCCGAACTCATTTCGATCAGCCGCGACGCGGTTCGCTTGAACTCGTTGGCCTCGTTACCCTCGGTCGCGATATAAAGCGAAAGCGGATCGGCTTTCGCGGACGCCAACAGCTTCACCGCGTTGTCATAGAGTGTGTCGATCAGGGCAATGAACCGCTTGGCCGCGTTGCGCTCGGGATAGTCCATCACAGGAATGTGGTCGATGAGGATGGTGTGATAGTCGCGCGCCAGCCGCAGGTAGTCGGATGCAGCGAGCGGCTTTTCGCAGATATCCGCGAATGAAAATCGCGCCACGCCATGCGCCGAACACGGCACATGCAGGACCCGGCCCTTGATCGAAATCTCGCGGGGCTGGCAGGGCGCACTGCCTGTCATCCGCGCCCAGGCTTGGCGAAGCGCGGCATCGGCCGCCGCATCCGCCGGCACCAGCCACATTTTCACGCCGGCAAGCTTTTCCAGCCGAAAATCAGTACGGGCGTCGAGCCGCAGCACGTCCATATGCTCCGATATCTGCGCAATGAAAGGCAGGAACAGCGCCCGGTTCAGGCCGCCCTTGTAGAGATCGTCGGGCGCAACATTGGAGGTCGCGACCACCACGGTGCCGAGTTCGAACAGCCTTGAGAACAGCCGTCCCAGGATCATCGCGTCCGCGATATCAGTGACGTGGAATTCGTCGAAACACAAAAGCCAGGCTTGGTCGAAGATCGCCGCGGCGGTGAGCGCGATCACGTCGCCGTCGGCGATTTCGCCGCGCGCGATGCTCTGGCGCAGGCCAAAAATCCGTTCATGCACCTCGGCCATGAACTCATGGAAATGCGCCCGGCGCTTATGCTCGACCGGGCTCTGCTGGAAAAACATGTCCATCAGCATGGTCTTGCCGCGTCCGACTTCGCCGTAGACGTAAAGACCGCGCGGCGGCGCCTCGTCCTTGTCGGCGAACAGTCGCCCGAGCAGGCCCTGCTTGCGGATCGGCTTGTAATGCGCAAGCCGCTGCTCCAGGGCCACGAACGCCTCGGCGGCCTGCGCCTGCGCCGCATCGGGCTCGATTGCGCCGGAGGAGACGAGGGTATGGTAGTGGGTGCGGAACGAACCAGGCGGGGTGGACAGCATGGCCCACCTTACGGCCCTAGTCGTGGGAAAATTGCAAGCCGCGAATTGGTGCAGGGGCTATGCGCAGGGACCACTCACGCGCTCAGCGCGTAGGAATCTTCGACCACATAGGGCCCACCGCCGGTGGATGCCCGCGAAGAGAACAGCACGAACCGTGACGCCGTGAACACCCGGGTCGGAAAATAGCCGCGCACCGACAGATAATCCGCGACATCCTGATTGGACGCGTCGCGCAGCCGCGCCAGCGTCACATGTGGGGTGAATTTGCGGCCCTCGGGGTCAAGCCCGATGCGCTGCATCAGCCGTTCCAGCTCTGCCTGCAACTCGATCAGCGGCCGGCTCGGCACCACCGAGGCCACCACCGCGCGCGGTTTTTTCCCGCCGAAGCTCGAGAGGCCCTGCAGCGCCACTTCGAACGGCTTGCGGTTGACCCGAAACAGCATCGAGGCGATTTCGTTGGCCGCGATGCCATCGATATCGCCGATGAAGCGCAAGGTGACGTGATAATTTTCGGGGTCGATCCAGCGCGCGCCTGGCAGGCCGCCACGCAAATTGGAAAGCGTCTGGCCTATCTCGGCCGGAATTTCCAGTCCAGTAAACAAACGCGGCATCGCAGGACTCCCGATGCTGAAACCCGGCACGAATCACCGATTGCTATTTTCTACCCGACTTATGTGACTCTGCGAAGCATCCGGCGTTAGCGTTCAAGCAACACTTTGGTTTAACGTTGTCATTGCCCGTTTTTCAACTGTGATGCCCGCGTATCGCCCCGAGAAATCCCTCGACGGTCGGCAAGATATTTTTGACGATCACGTCGACGCCCGCCGCCGTCGGATGCAGGCCGTCC
This sequence comes from uncultured Alphaproteobacteria bacterium, assembly GCA_963811915.1. GTDB lineage: Bacteria > Pseudomonadota > Alphaproteobacteria > Rhizobiales > Xanthobacteraceae > Bradyrhizobium. Next base: position 40,618 of record CAWETC010000006.1, on the reverse strand, counting down.
GCCTGATTGAGCTTGGCATCCGTCGCCACCCCCGCGAGGAAAAACGGGTACAGCGGCACACCGAGCGATTTGGCGAGATCCGGATAGATCGCATTGAAACGGGCGGAATAATCGCTGCCGTAATTCGGCGGTGCCAACATCCCGCACAACATCACCGATATCTTGCGGACCTTCAGCCGCGTGACGATGTCGGTCAAAGCGGCGCGGGTGACGGCGGGATCAGTGCCGCGCAAGGCATCGTTGGCGCCAAGTTCGACGATCACGGCCTCTGTTCCCTCGGGCACCGACCAATCGAGCCGGTCACGGCCACCGGAACTGGTGTCGCCAGACACCCCGGCGTTGATCATATCAACCTCTATCCCTTTGGTCTTCAAAGCGTTTTGCAACCGCACCGGGAATGCCGCCGCCTCCGGCAAACCGAAGCCCGCGCTCAGCGAATCCCCCAGCACCACCATCTTGATGGGTTTTGCCTCGCCGGCCGCGGAAGTCTGGGCAAAGACCGGTTCCGCCGCCATCAGCGCCAGACCCAACACGAGCATGTGCACGAACATCCGCAACAGCCTCTCGACCGCACCGCCGGAAGTGCCATATGACCGATCCATGGACAGTCTCATCGACCCCTCGTCATTGGCCGGCATTGAGCCGGACACCATTTCCATCTCGAACGTCAACCTCTCGCTCGGCGCGGGCGCGGCGCGCGTTCATATTCTCAAGGACATCAGCTTGCGGGTGGCATCAGGCGAGACGATCGGCCTGATCGGGCCATCGGGTTCGGGAAAGTCCACCTTGCTGATGGTGATGGCGGGATTGGAGCGTCCTGACAGCGGAGAGGTGGTGGTCAACGGCACTCCTTTCAATGCCCTCGACGAGGATGCCCTCGCACGCTTTCGCGGCCGGCAAGTCGGCATCGTGTTCCAGTCGTTCCATTTGATTCCGACCATGACGGCGCTGGAAAACGTCGCGGTGCCGCTGGAGCTGGCCGGCAATCCCGACGCCGCACGGCGCGCAGCACAGGAACTGAAATCGGTTGGCCTCGGCGACCGCCTGCATCATTATCCTACGCAATTGTCCGGTGGCGAGCAGCAGCGCGTCGCATTGGCCCGCGCGCTGGCGCCTGATCCCGCAATCCTGGTGGCCGACGAGCCCACCGGCAATCTCGATGAGACCACCGGCAAGCAGATCGTCGATCTGCTGTTCACCAAGCATGCCGAGCGCGGCATGACGCTGGTGCTGGTCACCCACGACACCTCGCTCGCGCAGCGTTGCGACCGCGTGGTGCGGCTGCGCTCGGGCCGGATCGACGGTCCCGTTGCGGAACGCGAAGCCGCTTCATGATCAAAACCCCTTCATGACCATGGTTTCCGGACCCATCGCCGGCGGCCGCCCGGGATCGCTTCCGCTGCGCTATGCCTTGCGCGAATTGCGTGGAGGGTTGCGTGGCTTTTATGTCTTCATCGCCTGCATTGCGCTCGGCGTGATGGCGATTGCCGGGGTCGGCTCGGTCGCCGCGAGCCTGGGCGATGGGTTGGCCCGCGAGGGCCGCACGTTGCTTGGTGGCGATGTGGCGTTCTCGCTGATCCAGCGCGAGGCCAAACCGAACGAAGTCGCGTTCCTTCGGGCCCGCGGCCAAGTCTCCGTCGCGGCGACGATGCGCGCCATGGCGCGCACCGGCGACGGACGGCTTGCTTTGGTTGAGCTCAAGGCAGTGGACGGCGCCTATCCGATGCTGGGCGAGTTGACGCTGGCGCCGAAAATGCCACTCACGGATTTGCTGGCGGAGCGTGACGGAGCCTTCGGCGCGGCGGCTGATCCGACCTTGCTGGCCCGGCTCGACCTGAAACTCGGCGACCGCGTCACCGTCGGCAGCGCCACGTTTCAGATCCGCAGCGTGGTCGACACCGAACCGGACAAGCTCGCCGGCGGAGTCGGATTCGGGCCGCGCTTCCTGGTCAGCGAAGCCGCCTTGCGCGCCACGCAATTGTTGCAACCGGGCAGCCTGGTGCGCTGGATCTATCGCGTGAAGCTGCCGGACAATGCCGCCAACGATCGCGCCGCCACGGCGTTCGCCGATGATGTGCGAAACGCGTTGCCGGAAGCGGGCTGGGAAATCCGCTCCCGCGGCAATGCCTCGCCGCAGCTGGAGCGTACCATCAGCCGCTTCACCCAGTTTCTCACGCTGGTCGGCCTCGCCGCGCTATTGGTCGGCGGAGTCGGCGTTGCCAACGCGGTCAAAAGCCATATCGATCGCCGCCGCGACGTCATCGCGGCCTTCAAGGCGCTGGGCGCTACCGGCCGTGACGTGTTTGCGATCTATTTGACGCAGGTCACTGTCCTCGCGGTGATCGGCTCGGTGATTGGTCTTGCCGCCGGCGCGGCGCTGCCATTCGTCATCGTCGGCGTATTCGGCAAGCTGCTGCCACTGCCGATAGTCCCGGCCCTACATTTCGACGAACTTCTGCTGTCGCTGATCTACGGCCTTTTGACAGCGCTGGCGTTTGGGCTGTGGCCGCTCGGCCGCGTGCATGACGTCCCGGTCGCGGCGCTGTTTCGCGAAGCCGTCACCAGCCAATGGCATCGCCCGCGCTGGCGCTATCTTGTGCTGATGAGCTTGGTGATCGCGGTGCTGGTCGCGGTGGTGATCGGGCTGGCTTACGACAAACGTGTCGCGACCGTGTTCGTCGCCTCCTCGGTCGTGGTATTTGTCCTGTTGCGCGGCATCGCCGCGGGCTTGATGACGCTGGCGCGCCGGCTGCCCCGGACTCGCTTTACCATGCTGCGGTTGGCAATCGCCAACATTTATCGACCGGGCGCGTTGACGCCCTCGGTGGTGATGTCGCTGGGTCTGGGTTTGGCGGTGCTGGTCACGATCACCCAGATCGACGGCAATCTGCGGCGGCAATTCCTGGCGGCGCTGCCGGACCGCGCGCCGTCGTTTTATTTCATAGATATTCCCGCCACCGAAGCCGGCCGCTTCGGCGCCTTCCTGAAACAGATCGCACCGCAATCGACGGTCGAGGATGTGCCTATGCTGCGCGGGCGCATCGTCGCGGCGCGCGGCGTCAAGGCGGAAGACCTCAAGGCATCGACCGACAGCGAATGGGTGCTGCAAAGCGACCGCGGCCTCACCTATACCGGCGAAATCCCCAAGGGCTCGAAGATCGTCGAGGGCCAATGGTGGGGCGCCGATTATGACGGGCCGCCGCTGATCTCGATCGAGAAGAAGATTGCCGATGGGCTCAAGCTCAAGCTAGGCGACGAAATCGTCGTCAATGTGCTTGGCCGGAACATCCCGGCGAAGATCGGCAACATGCGCACGGTTGACTGGCAAAGTCTCGGCATCAATTTCGTGCTGGTGTTCTCGCCGAACGCCTTTCGGGGCGCACCGCACACCCATGTCGCGACGCTGACCGAGCCCCATTCCGACGCTACCGACGACGCCCGGATCATCAAATCGGTGGCGGATGCGTTCCCGATGGTCACGAGCGTGCGGGTTCGCGAGGCGCTGGAGACCATCGGCGCCGTCGTCACCAACCTGGTGCTGGCGATCCGCGGCGCCAGCGCGGTGACGTTGATTTCCGCCATCCTGGTGCTGGGCGGAGCGCTCGCCGCCGGCCATCGCCACCGCGTCTACGACGCCGTCATTCTCAAAACACTCGGTGCGACCCGGGCGCGGTTGCTCGGGGCCTATGCGCTGGAATATCTGATGATCGGCTTTGCCACCGCCATTTTCGGTGTCATCGCCGGCTCCATCGCAGCCTGGCTGATCGTGACCCGGCTGATGACGTTGAGTTTCATCTGGCAGGCGGGCAGCGCTGCCGGTGTGGTGGTGGCGGCGCTGATCGTCACGGTAGGACTGGGCCTCGCCGGTACCTTGCTGGCGCTGAACCAAAAACCGGCCACCGTGCTGCGGAATTTATGACAAATTGACCTGACCGGCGCTGCCGGGTGCCCAGCCGCCCGCCCCAAATCGTGTGTGCGGAGCGACATTCAGCCGCGCATGGAAGGTTGCGCGAAATGTGCTAGTTTCCCACATATCAGCTCGGGCCAGACGCCGGCTTGATGACACAAAATTAATGTCAGCAAATGGCGGTGTCTGGGATAGATTTCTGAGCCTGCGCCGCAAACCCCTTGCGCTCCGCCGGACAACCAACGGGAATTCGACCATGTCGGACCTAGACCGCAACTACGCTTCTCCTTTCGGCCGGGCCGCCGGGCGCGTTGACGCCGCGACCGTCGACGCTGGTCTGCGCGCCTACATGCTGCGCATCTACAACTACATGAGCATTGGCCTCGCCATCACCGGCCTCGCAGCGCTCGGCATCTATATGGCGGCAGTGACGGCCGACCCCTCCGCCGGGGCGGTCCGGATCGGCACCTCGTACCTGACGCCGTTCGGCTACGCGATGTTCGTCAGCCCGCTGAAATGGCTATTCATTCTGGCGCCGCTGGCGATGGTGTTTGTGATCTCGGCCGGCATCAACCGGCTGCGGCCCGCGACCGCCCAGATGCTGTTCTGGGTGTTCTCGGCGCTGATGGGCGTTTCACTGTCATCGATCTTCCTGGTGTATACGCACACCTCGATCGTGCGGGTGTTCTTCATCACCGCGGCCACATTCGGTGCGCTGAGCCTGTACGGCTACACCACGCGGCGTGACATGAGCGGCATGGGTTCGTTCCTGATCATGGGCCTGTTCGGCATCATCATCGCGAGCCTGGTCAACATCTTCCTCGCCAGTTCGATGCTGCAGTTCGTGGTGTCGGTGGTTGGCGTGCTGATATTTGCGGGCCTCACCGCCTGGGATACCCAGCGGCTGAAGAACGATTACATCTACGGCTATGCCTCCCAGGGCGGTGATGTGGCGGAGCGGGCGGCGATCAGCGGTGCACTATCGCTCTATTTGAACTTCATCAACCTGTTCACGCTGCTGTTGCAACTGCTCGGCCAGCGCGACTGACCGGCGACAATTTAGCCAATGAGCTCAGCCCCGGCCGCGACGCCGGGGCTTTTCTTTTGCCCATCGCAAAAATAGTCTCCGCGCCATGACCTCGCTTGAAATCAGGCCCACCATCGCGGCCGACCTGCCCTCCATTACCGCGATTTACGACCATGCGGTCCGCTTCGGCACCGCGACCTTCGAGCTGATCGCGCCGGACCTGGCCGAGATGACGCGGCGCTTCGACGCCTTGATGGATGGCGGCTTTCCCTATCTCGTCGCTGCACTCGAAGGCCGCGTGGTCGGCTACGCCTATGCCGGGGCGTACCGGCCGCGGCCGGCCTATCGCTTTACGGTGGAAAACTCTGTCTATCTGGAGCCGGCAATTCATCGGCGCGGCATCGGCCTGCAATTGCTCCAGCGGCTGATCGTGGCGTCGGAGTTCCGCGGCTATCGCCAGATGATCGCGGTGATCGGCGATTCCGCCAACGCCGGATCGATCGGCGTCCATACCAGGTGTGGATTCCAGATGATCGGGACCCATCCGAATGTCGGCTTCAAGTTCGGCCGCTGGCTCGACACCGTGATGATGCAGCTTCCGCTCGGCGACGGGGCAGGCACGCTGCCGCCAACGTCGTAACCTGGTTATTCTATTCCTCATGGTGGTGAGGAGGCGCGCTTGCGCCGCCTCCAACCATGCGAGCCTGGTACTACTCATGCTTCGGGAGGTGGCCGGCGGATCCGTGCGAAGCGCGGACCGGTGATAGACTCCGCCGCCGCTCCTCCCGGGTGCGCGCGAATGCACTCATCCGGCGGACGAGGACTCGAGCGCTAGACCACCGCGAGCTTGCGGTCGATCACCAGCAGCACGCGATCGAGTTCATGGCCGCGGCGCAGGATCAGCCCGCTCGCCGAGATCACGCTGTACATCCCCTGTTTGCGCGCGAGCCGCGGATCTTTTTCGATGCGATAGATCGGAACCTCGGAAGCGCGCCGGAACACCGAGAACACCGCGCGATCCCGCAGGAAATCGATGGCATAGTCGCGCCATTCGCCATCGGCGACCATGCGTCCATACAGATTGAGGATACGATTGAGTTCGAGGCGATTGAACGTCACCCGGCTTGGCAAAGGACCCGCAGCGGCAATGCGCGCCGCTGCGCGGCTCTCGCTTGGATCGGTTTCCTCCGACATCGAACTCATGGGGCATCTCCTGTCATTTAATGTACATGATTGCGCCGACTGACCTCCGCTGCAAGGGCGACGTTGCCTTCGCCCGCGACCGATTATCCGCCACCCGGTCGGACACACACCGTCACGGGATCGTTAGTGGAATCATAATACGGCCCCACTTCCGCCCATCGACCGCCCTTCTGAATTGCGAAAAGGTGATTCTGCGTTGGCCCGGTCCTTTCGATGCCGGATTCCTCAGCCCCCAGCCCCCCGGGGTCGTCGGGATCGGGCCTGTTCGCAGGATAGTTTATCCCCATACTGGGCCAACGAAAGTTGGTCCTTTTCTTTTTGAGGTATCGGCACCAATTGGTGCTCGTTCGGTGCGGCGTATGCGCTGCCGCAAGACGACAACGCTCTCACCCGCTTTCGGCGTGACGCGCCGCCCAATCGAAATTACCGTCGTTGGCGTGGCCGAGTCCCGCTGGTCAAATGAGTCGCATTGCCCGTTTGCAAACCGGAGGCGTTGCGGGAAGCCCGCGACGAGGATGACCATAGCGCCGCCCGTCAAGGGAAATCCTTGATCGACGAAGCGTTGCGATCAAAACCCGACTGAAAAGATATTTGAGAGGATAATCAGTGAAGCGATGTGTACGCCGCGCCCAGCATGGGGCCGGGCCTGTCGCGATTACCGTCCTGGAGATAGACCGCTGCTGCATCGACTCCCTCGCGGGAGATGTTTTCCAGCGGCACAGTCCAGTTGCCGGCGCTGCCATTCCAGTCGCCGACCTTCAAAAGGTTACGCACGACGTTGTGGTAGGTGACTTCGCGACCGCGATTTTCACCGCGCCCGATGGCGATCGACACTTCCTTGGCGATCGAACAGATCCATACCTCGCCATGCATCGCCGCAGGACTTTTGTTGGACGCTGCCACCGATACGGTAATCTGCTTGCCCGCCAGCGCCATCGAAACCGGCACCGACATCACGCCATCAGCCTTTCGGGTTTCCCCGATCGCCTCCTCGATACCGGCGCGATCGCTGCCGACCAAATGGGCTGAACCGTTGACGACCACTTGCGGCGTGTAAACCCCGCGATCGCCACGCACCCGCGAATAGGCTTGCTGACGCGCGCTGAAGCGCGCATCGGCCAGTGTGTCCTTCCAGCCCAGATAATCCCAGTAATCGATCGGCATGCTCAGCGCGATGATCGACGGATCTTTCGCAAGCTCCCCGATAACCTTGTCAGCGGGCGGACACGACGAACATCCCTGCGAAGTAAACAACTCGACCACCGCGCGTGGCTCGGCGTGAGCCGGACGGATTATTGCAACGATGGCGAAGACACCAAGCGCCCCCGACCATCGCGAAATATAACTGCAGGCCATCATCGCTGTCATACCGGAACCCAGATCTTGCGCTGCTATCGTTAATATATCTCGCCGTTAACGCATTGCAGCATTTGAGCTTGCAGCGTCGATTGTACCTGCCTTCAAACGCAGGAAGGCGGCCCTTTCTAGGCCGCCTTCCCTTTCCTCGCTACTCACTTCGCAGTGAGCCGTTGATCACGATCGCATCATGCCGCGAGCTTGCGCAGCACGTAATGCAGGATGCCCCCGTTTCGGTAATAATCGAGTTCGTCGAGCGTATCGATCCTGCACAGCAGAGAAACGCGCCGCAACGAGCCGTCGCCGGACACGATCTCCGCCGTCAGTTTCTGGCGCGGTTTCAGATCGCCCTGCAATCCCCGTATAGTTACTGTCTCATCCCCCTTCAGCCCGATCGACTGCCAGGATGCGCCATCCTCGAAGGTCAGCGGCAGCACGCCCATGCCGACGAGATTGGAGCGATGAATACGTTCGAAGCTCTGGCAAATCACGGCGCGCACGCCGAGCAGACGCGTTCCCTTTGCGGCCCAGTCCCGCGACGAGCCGTTGCCATATTCGGCGCCGGCAAAAACCACCAGCGGCACTTTCTCGGCCTGATACTTCATCGCGGCATCGTAGATCGACATCTGCTCGCCGTCGGGCCAATGCTTGGTCAGGCCGCCTTCGGGAATGTTGCCGTCGGCGCCTTTCAGCATGAAGTTCTTGATGCGGATATTGGCAAAAGTGCCGCGCATCATGACTTCATGGTTACCACGCCGCGTGCCGTACTGATTGAAGTCGGCCGGGCGCACCTGATGCTCCGACAGATACTTCCCGGCAGGCGACGTCAGCTTGATCGCGCCGGCCGGTGAGATGTGATCCGTGGTGATCTTGTCGCCGAACATCGCGAGGATCCGCGCATCGACCACGTCGACGATCGGCTCCGGTTCTTTCTTCATGCCTTCGAAATAGGGCGGGTTCTGCACGTAGGTCGAGCTCATGTTCCAGCGATAGGTTTCGCTCTCGACCGTCTTGATCTTGCGCCAATTGGTATCGCCCTTGAACACATCGGCGTAACGCTTCTTGAAGATCGCCGCCGTCACGAACTTTTTCATGAAGGCGTTGATCTCCTTGCTCGTCGGCCAGATGTCGCGCAGATACACCGGCTTGCCGTCCTTGCCGGTGCCGAGCGGCTCGTTCGCGAGATCCTTTGTCACCGTTCCCGCCAGCGCATAGGCGACCACCAGCGGCGGCGAGGCCAGATAGTTGGCCTGCACGTCGGGGCTGACACGGCCTTCAAAGTTTCTGTTACCGGACAGCACCGCGGCGGCGATGATGCCGTTGTCGTTGATCGACTTCGAAATCTCTTCCGGCAACGGACCGGAATTGCCGATGCAGGTGGTGCAGCCGAAGCCGATCAGGTTGAAGCCGACCTTGTCGAGGTCGAGTTGCAGCCCGGAATTGGACAGATATTCAGCGACCACCTGACTGCCCGGCGCCAGCGAGGTCTTGACCCAGGGTTTTGCGGTCAAGCCCTTGGCGGCGGCATTGCGCGCCAGCAATCCTGCGCCGATCAGCACGCTCGGATTGGAGGTGTTGGTGCAGGAAGTGATCGCCGCGATCACCACATCGCCGTGGCCGAGATCGAAATTGCAATTCTCGACCGCATAACGCTTCGAGGCATCGGCAGCTTTCTTGTATTCGCTGGCCATCGCGGCGGCAAAACCTTCCGCCACCGCCGGTAACGCGACGCGGCCTTCGGGGCGCTTCGGTCCCGCCATCGACGGCACCACGTCGCCGAGATCGAGCGTCAAGGTTGCGGTGAATACCGGGTCGGGCGATTTGGCGGTGCGGAACAAGCCCTGCGCCTTGGCATAGGCGGCGACGAGGGCAACGCGGTCGGACTTGCGGCCCGAGGTCTTGAGATAATCGATGGTCGCGGCATCGACCGGGAAGAAGCCGCAGGTGGCGCCATATTCCGGCGCCATGTTGCCGATGGTCGCCTTGTCCGCGACCGAGAGATGGTCGAGGCCGGGGCCAAAGAACTCGACGAACTTGCCGACCACGCCCTGTTTACGCAGCATCTGGGTCACGGTCAGCACCAGATCGGTGGCGGTGACACCTTCCTTCAACGAACCCTTGAGCTTGAAGCCGACCACTTCGGGCAGCAGCATCGACTGCGGCTGACCCAGCATCGCGGCCTCCGCCTCGATGCCGCCGACGCCCCAGCCGAGCACGGCCAGACCATTGACCATTGTGGTGTGCGAATCAGTGCCGACCAGCGTGTCGGGATAGGCGACCTCGAAGGTGCCTTTCTTCTTGCCGACGGTCATCTTCTCCTTGCGGGTCCATACCGTCTGCGCGAGGTATTCAAGATTGACCTGATGGCAGATGCCGGTGCCGGGCGGCACCACGGAGAAATTCGAAAATGCCTTCTGGCCCCATTTCAGGAATTCGTAGCGTTCCTGGTTCTGCTTGTATTCCTCGACCACGTTCTTGGCGAACGCCTTGTTGTCGCCGAAGAAGTTGACGATCACGCTGTGGTCGATGACGAGATCGACCGGCACCAGCGGATTGATCTTTTCGGCCTCGCCGCCGAGCGCCTGCATTGCATTGCGCATTGCGGCGAGATCGACCACGGCGGGCACCCCGGTGAAATCCTGCATCAGGACCCGCGCCGGGCGAAACGAAACTTCATGCTCGAGCGCGCGCTTCTTCAGCCATTTCGAAACCGCGACGATGTCGGCTTTCTTGACGGTGCGGTCGTCCTCATGACGCAGCAGGTTTTCCAGCAGCACCTTCATGGAATAAGGAAGTTTTGAGATTCCCTTGAGACCGTTTTTCTCGGCGGCGGGCAGGCTGTAATAAACGTAGGTCTTGCCACCAACCTTGAGGGTCTTTTGGCATTTGAAGCTGTCGAGTGAGGTCATCTGTGGCAATCCCAATTGTCAGTTATACCCAGCAAGGGTATCAAAACACCGGCGGAAAGGCTTGGCCGATAGCTTGCAGCCGCTGATTGTGTGCTGCATCAAGTTCCGGCTTATAGAATCTTTCTAGAAGCACCGCCACACCATCAATCATGTCGCAGCAATGCGGCACCCACAAATTCCGACGTGATACCCACACGTTTCCAGAGGGCTGTGAAAGGTCAAAATGCGGCTCTCGGGACGGGGTATCAGGTGTGTGCGGGGCGGCCGGGAAGTGTTCTCAGCGCTGGATTTCCAGGCATCTTCCGGGGAGGCCCTGGCCGTCACCGGCCCCAATGGATCCGGCAAAACCTCGCTGTTGCGGCTGATCGCCGGCCTTTTGACCATCGCCGGGGGCTCGATCGATCTCGAAGGGGGCGAGACGGAGCTGAACCTGCCCGAACAGACGCATTATCTCGGCCACCGCGACGCGCTCAAACCGGCGTTGAGCGTGCTGGAAAACCTCGCCTTCTGGCGGGATTTTTTGGGCGGCGAGGCGCTCGATCCCGAGCAAAGCCTGGCCGCGGTGGGACTCGATCATGCCGCCCGGTTGCCGGCCGCCTATTTGTCGGCAGGACAACGGCGCAGGCTCTCGATTGCACGGCTGCTTGCCGTACGGCGCCCGATCTGGCTGCTGGATGAGCCGACCAATGCCCTCGATACCACCGGGCAAAGCCTGTTTACGGGGCTGATGACCGACCACATCGCGCATGGCGGGCTCATCGTCGCCGCCACCCATGCCCCGCTGGGGCTCCCGGCCCGGGAACTGCGAATCGGGGGCGTGTCGTGACCGCCCTGGCCGCAATGGTTCGGCGGGATATCCGGATCGCGCTGCGCGTCGGCGGCGGCGCGCTCATTGGCGTGCTGTTCTTTCTCACCGTGGTGGTGCTGATGCCGTTCGCGGTCGGGCCCGATCTCGCGCTGCTGACCCGGCTCGGGCCCGCGATCCTCTGGCTCGGTGCGTTGCTCGCAAGCCTGCTCACCCTCGACCGGTTGTTCATGGCCGACCATGAAGACGGCTCGCTCGACCTGATCGTGATGAGCCGGACCCCGCTGGAACTGAGCTGCGCTGCAAAAGCGCTGGCGCATTGGCTAGCGGCAGGCTTGCCGCTTGTGATCGCTACCCCCGTCCTGGGGTTGTTGCTCAATCTCGACGCGACGTCGACATCGGCGGTCGCCTTGACACTGCTGGCGGGCACGCCGGCGCTGACATTTACCGGCATGATTGGCGCGGCGCTGGCCGTGACACTGCATCGCGGTGGACTGCTGCTGGCCGTGCTGGTGCTGCCGCTGTCGATTCCGGTCTTGATCTTCGGTGTAGCCGCCTCGGATGCTGTGATCACCGGACCTCTGTCCTTTGGCGCGCCGTTTTCGATCCTGTGCGCGCTGTCGCTGATCAGTTTTGTGGTCGGGCCGTTTGCGGCCGCCGCGAGCCTGCGCCAAGGCCTGGATTAGGAAGAACTGGATTAGCCGTGATCAACTCTCGCGGAGACGGCATGAAACAAGACCAGCCGCATTGCCTGCAACGGTTACGATGAGTATCAGGATGTCATGACGCTGATCGACCTTGCCAACCCGACCCGGTTCCTGTCGCTGACCGCGCGCCTGTTGCCATGGCTCGCGGCCGCGACGGCCGTCCTGCTCTTGATCGGCCTCTATCAATCGGCGATGGCGCCTGACGATTACCAGCAGGGCGCCACCGTGAAGATCATGTTCATCCATGTGCCGAATGCGTGGCTGTCGATGTTCGTCTGGGGTGTGATGAGTCTCGCGGCGCTGGGCACGCTGGTATGGCGGCATCCGCTGGCGGACGTGGCCGCGAAGGCCGCCGCGCCGATCGGCGCTGCATTCACGTTTCTCGCGCTGGTCACGGGGTCGCTGTGGGGACGGCCGATGTGGGGCACCTATTGGGAATGGGATGCGCGGCTCACGTCGGTTTTGATTCTGTTCCTGATGTATCTCGGCCTGATCGCGCTGTGGCGCGCCGTCGAAGATCCATCCCGCGCCGCGCGCGCCGCCGCGATCCTGACACTGGTGGGCGCGATCAATCTGCCGATCATCAAGTTCTCGGTGGATTGGTGGAACACGCTGCATCAGCCGGCATCGGTGATGCGAATCGGCGGCCCCACGCTTGACCGCGCTTTCCTGATTCCGCTGCTGGTGATGGCGGTGGCATTTTCGCTGCTGTTCGTGACGCTGCATCTGGCCGCGATGCGCAACGAAATTCTGCGCCGCCGGGTGCGCGCGTTGCAATTGATGCAGGTCGCGCAAGCCAGCCGACGTTCGGCGTGAAAGCAATGTCGCTTGGTCCCTACGCGTCCTTCATCGTGACGTCCTATCTGCTGGTGACGGCGGTGGTGCTGATCCTGATCGCCTGGATCGCGATCGATTACCGCCGCCAGAAGCAAACCCTGCATGAACTCGAAGCCGGAGGCGTTGTCAGGCGCTCCGGGCGTAGCGCAACGGATGTGAAATGAGTGACCCCTCGGCAACAGATAGGGCACCGCGAACCTCACGCTGGCTGATGGGGCTGCCACTCATTGCCTTCGCCGCAATGGCCGCGATCTTCTGGTTCCGCCTTGGCAGCGGCGATCCCTCGCGCATTCCGTCCGCCTTGATCGGTCATCCGGCGCCGCAAACCGCCCTGCCCGCATTGGATGGCCTCACCAATCATGGCGCGCAGGTGCCCGGGCTCGATCCCACGGTGTTCAAGGGCAAGGTGAGCGTCGTCAATGTCTGGGCGTCGTGGTGCATCCCGTGTCACGACGAAGCACCGCTGCTGACTGAATTGGGCAAGGACACAAGGCTTCAGGTCGTCGGCATCAACTACAAGGACGCCCCTGAGAATGCCCGGCGCTTTCTCGGTCGCTACGGTAATCCATTCGGCATCGTCGGCGTCGATGGCAACGGCCGCGCCGCAATCGAATGGGGTGTCTACGGCGTGCCGGAGACCTTCATTGTCGGACGCCAGGGCACCATCGTCTACAAGATGATCGGTCCCGTCACCCCGGACAATATCAACACCGAATTGCGCGCCGAGATCGACAAGGCGTTGAAAGCGGGGAGTTGAGTTCCCCCGGTCATTCCAGCGTATCGCGCCGCGCTCAACCGCGAATGACGCCGGGGGTCCTTACCCCTTGGTCACATTTCCCGCCTCGGCCTCGCTCGCTTCCAGCGAGACCGGTTCCAGATGATAACGCTTGATCAGCGGCATCTGCGCGACCGCGAACACCATCGTCAGGGGGATCACGCCGAACGCCTTGAAGGCCACCCAGAAGTCGGTGGTCTGGGTGCGCCAGATCACTTCATTCAAAATCGCCATCGCCAGAAAGAACAGCGCCCAGCGCAGCGTAAGAGAGCGCCAGCCCTGCGGCGTGAGATTGAACATCTGATCGAACATGATGGCGATGAACGAACGGCCGAACAGCAGGCCGCCGCCAAGCACCGCGGCGAACAGGCCGTAGATGATGGTGGGCTTGACCTTGATGAAGGTCTCATCATGCAGCACCAGCGTCAGCGTGCCGAACACCAGCACCACGATGCCGGTGACGAGCGCCATGATCGGCACGTGCCGCGTCACCACATAGGACGCGATCATCGCGGTCACCACCGCGACCATGAAGGCACCGGTGGCGACGAACAGATGGAATTTGGCATTCGCCACAAAGAATACCATCAGCGGGCCAAGCTCGGTTGCGAGCTTGAACAGCGGATGCGGTGTGGTTTTATCCATTATTCGACCCGTTCATTTTGCCGCCATCCTTCGAGACGGCGCTTCGCGCCTCCTCGGGATAAGGTTTGTCCGTTGCCTTCATTCTGGGAGCGCGCCCCTGGCAGGCGTCTCTAAGGATGAAGCCTATTCAATCCCCGCGATTGCCTGCGCGAAATCGTGCGCGGTGAACGGCGCGAGATCGTCGACCCCCTCACCGACGCCGATAAAATGCACCGGCAGTTTGTGCTTTTCCGCAAGCGCCACCAGGATGCCGCCGCGCGCGGTGCCGTCGAGCTTGGTCATTACCAGGCCCGTCACGCCTGCGGTACGATGAAACGCCTCGACCTGCGACAGCGCATTTTGTCCCACCGTGGCATCGAGCACCAGCAGCACGGCATGCGGCGCTGACCCATCGATCTTCTTGATGACACGGACGACCTTTTCGAGCTCGTTCATCAATTCGGCCTTGTTCTGCAGACGTCCCGCAGTGTCGATCAAAAGCACGTCGAGCTTTCCCTCCCGCGCCGCCGACAACGCGTTGAAGGCAAGGCTCGCCGAATCCGACCCCTGCGCGCCCGCGATGACCGGCGATTTGGTGCGCTCGCCCCAGATCTTCAACTGCTCGATAGCCGCCGCGCGAAACGTATCGCCGGCCGCCAGCATCACCTTGCGGCCCTCGGCGGCCAGCCTGGCCGCGAGCTTGCCGATCGTAGTGGTTTTGCCGGAACCGTTGACGCCGACCACCAGAATGACGAACGGCTTCTGCGCCGCGTCGATCTCAAGCGGCTTCGCCACCGGGCCCAGCACCTTCTCGACCTCGGTCGCGACCACCGACTTGACGTCTTCCGCCGAGATCGCCTTGTCGTAGCGCCCGGTGCCGACCGCGGCAGCGATCCGCGCCGCCACCTCGGTTCCCAGATCGGCGCGCAACAGCACGTCCTCGATATCCTCGAGCATCGCACGGTCGAGCTTGCGCTTGGTGACGAGAGCTGCCACCGCGGCGCCGAGCGAACTCGACGTGCGCTTGAGGCCGCTGGACAGCCGCCGCCACCAGCTCTGCTTGGTCGGTTCCGGAGTGGTATCGTTCATGTCGGGGGTGTGTTAGCGGTTTCGCGGCATGAGCGAAAGTCTTGACCGATCGACGAATGTTCCGGAACTGACGGCTGAAGAAATTCAGGCCCGTGTGCTCCATCGCGACGGGCTGATGCTGGTGATCGACAAACCGGCAGGGTTGCCGGTGCATCGCGGCCCCAAGGGCGGCGCCAATCTGGAATCCTCTTTCGATGCGCTGCGATTTGGGCTGCCGCGTCCGCCAGTGCTGGCCCATCGGCTCGATCGCGATACATCCGGCTGCCTGGTGTTGGGCCGCCATCGCAAGGCGACGGCGTCGCTGGGCCTGCTGTTCAAGCATGGCAAAATCTCCAAAACCTACTGGGCGGTGGTCGAAGGAGGTCCGGCCGAAGACGAAGGAACCATCGACATGCCGCTCGGCCGTCTCAACGCCGAGCGCGGCTGGTGGCAAAAGCCCGATCCGCAGGGACAGAAGGCGGTCACCAACTGGAAAGTCATGGGACGCGGCGACGGCCTCGCCTGGCTCGCACTCGAGCCCGTCACCGGCCGCACCCATCAATTGCGCGTTCACTCGGCTTCGATGGGCTGGCCGATCGTTGGCGACAACATTTATGGCAACGGCCCGCGTTTCGGCGAGCCGAGCCTGCATCTTCATTCTCGCGAGATCGTGATCCCGATCTCCAGAAACAAGGACCCGGTGCGGGTCGCAGCACCGGCGCCGGCACATCTGCACGAGCGGCTGCAGGCTTGTGGGTGGGATGGAGCGTGATACGCAGCCGCTCGGCTTTCGTTCTCCCACTTCCCCGGAACGGGAGAAGGAGCGAAGATTTCACACCGTCAGCCGCGCGCCATCGTTCCCCGCAATCGTAAGCGCTCGTACCGCGCCGGGTATGTCGCCCGCAATCGCCACCGGCAGAAAATGCTCGGTGCGGCCCTGGGTAGCGCTTTCGATCAGGACATGACGAATCGCGCCCTTTTCGGATGCAAGCCGCTTCTGCAAAGCGGCCTCACCTGCAGCCCGCAATCGCCTGGCGCGGTCTCTTATTTTTTCGCCGGACACCTGTGGCATCCGTGCCGCCGGCGTGCCCGGGCGTTTCGAGTAGGGGAATACGTGCAGGAAAGTGAGACCGCACTGTTCGACCAGATCCTGCGAACGCGCGAACATCTCGTCGGTTTCGGTCGGAAAGCCCGCGATAATGTCGGCACCGAGCGCGATGTCCGGGCGCAACCGCCGCACCTGTGCGCAAAAGCCGATAGCATCGGCGCGCGCATGCCGGCGCTTCATCCGTTTCAGGATCAGATCATCGCCTGACTGCAGCGACAGATGCAGATGCGGCATCAGACGTTCCTCACCGGCGATCACGTCGAGCAAATCGGTGTCGACCTCTACCTGATCGATCGACGAGATTCTCAAGCGGTTCAGTTCCGGCACATGCCGCAGGATCTGCTTGGTCAGTTGGCCCAGTTTCGGCGTGCCCGGCAGATCCGCGCCGTAGCTGGTGAGATCCACGCCGGTCAGCACGATCTCGGCATGGCCGCGTGCGACAAGCGCGCGGACCTGATCGACCACCGCGCCCATCGGCACCGAGCGCGAATTGCCGCGGCCATAGGGGATGATACAGAACGTGCAGCGATGGTCGCAACCGTTCTGTACCTGGACGAATACCCGCGGCAGGCCGCTCTGAAATCCTTCCAGGAGATGCGGCGCCATCTGCTTTACCGCCATGATGTCGGCAACCGCGATCTTTTCGCTGGCCGCGATGCCGAACGCCCCGGACGCGTCGAACGCCGTGCGCGCGGCGCGCCAGGCATCGCCGCGCATCTTGTCGTCATTGCCGACGACCCGGTCGACCTCGGCCATATCAGCGAACATCCGGGCCTGGGTCTGCGCCGCGCAGCCGGTAACGACGATGCGCGTATCCGGCCGCTCGCGCTTCAGCCTCCGGATCGATTGCCGCGCCTGCGCCACCGCCTCGTTGGTGACCGCGCAGCTATTGATGACGATGGTATCGGCGAGCCCCGCGAGTTTCGCCTCATGGGCGATCACCTCGGATTCGAAGGCATTGAGGCGGCAACCGAAGGTGATGACGTCAACGCTCATGACTCAGGCGACGGACGCAAACAGCGCGGGATCGAAGCGGCCTTCATATTCGAAATCAGCGGTTCCCGTCATCAGCACATGGTCATCGCGCTCGCGCCATTCGATCGAGAGTTCGCCACCGGGCAGCGCGATCCGCACCAGCCGATCGGCGCGCCGCAGCCGCGCCGCGGCCACCGCGGTCGCGCAGGCCGCCGAACCGCAGGCCCTCGTCAGCCCCGCGCCGCGTTCCCATGTGCGGATCGTGATGTGTTCGCGATCGACGATATGCGCGAGCGTGATATTGGCGCGCTCGGGAAAGATCGGATGGTTTTCCAGTAGCGGCCCGAAGCGCGCGAGATCGTAGGCGTGGACATCGTCGACCCAGAAAATCGCGTGCGGATTGCCCATGCTGACCACGGAAGGCGTATGCAGCACCGGCGCATCGATCGGACCGATCTGCAATTCAATCGACCGCGTGTCGCGAAACTCTTCCGCCAGCGGAATATCCTGCCAGCCGAACTTCGGCGGCCCCATATCGATGGTGTAGAGATCGGCGGCCGGACCCTGCCAGCAATTCAGGAGGCCGGCCCGGGTCTCGAACGTCACGGCGGTCTGGCCGGTTTTTTCGAACAGCCGCCGCACCACACACCGCATGCCGTTGCCGCAGGCCCCGGCTTCGGAGCCATCATTATTGTAGATGCGGATGAAGGCCTCGGTGCCGGCCAGACGGGGCGGTTGCAGCACCATCAACTGGTCATAGGGCACGCCCGCAGGAGAAGCCACGGCGCGCGCGTCTTCCGCCGTGACGGCAATGGACTGATCGCGCAGATCGACCACGACGATTTCGTTGCCGATGCCGTTCATCTTGGCAAATGGGCGGTTGGCGAGCGCGCTCATGGATTTTCCCGATTTAGGCTTGTCTTATATGGCGAATGACCGCGGATTGGCCAGTACGGCGGATCGATGCCGGGCCTCCCCGCCGCGGGACGGCTATGAAATATCTGTCATGGGACGAAAACGGCCCTTGCGTGTTAGAATGGCAACGCCTCGCCCACGTCTCGCCGAGGCGCGACCGCTGATTACGGCCATGGAGAATACCGAATGAATTTGCCCCGCCTTTTCCGCCTTGCCCTGGTCGCGGCAGCCGCTATGTCACCCGGCCTTGGCATTGCGGATTTTGGCGCCGCATTCGCGCAGTCACCGCCGGCAACGGCTCCTGCGGCGAGCCCCCCGGCGACGCCGGCCCCCATGCCGAAACCGGCCGCAAGTCCAGCTGCGCCCCGAAACTCCGGCGGCCCCGCCCCCGGCTCCCGGACCGGTTCAGACCGCCGATCCGTTCGGCGAACAAATCGCACTAACGCCGAAAACCGTCGTCATCGCCAAGGGCACCGCCAACTGGGATGCCGCATTCGACACCCTGCTCGATTCATTCAAGACGCTGACAGCGCTGCTCGACAAACAGGGCATCAAACCATCAGGCAATCCGATGATTGTCTATACGTCCACCGACGATACCGGCTTTACCTATCTGGCCGAGATTCCGGTCGACCAGGAGCCGAAGAATCTGACCAAGGCCATGAGCATGGGCAAATCGCCGGATGGAAAAGCGTTGAAATTTGTCCATCGCGGTTCCTACGACAATATGGACAACACCTATGAAGCCATCACCAATCACCTTGATGACAAGAAACTCGAGGCCAAGGATACCTTTATCGAGGAATACATCACCGATCCGCTGACGACAGCCGAGGACAAACTGGTGATCAACGTCTATGTGCCGCTGAAATGAGGCGCGCTGCGTTCACGGCAGCGATCACGGCGGGCATGCTGCTCGCAGCGCCCGCACTGGCCCAGACCGCGCTCCCGGCGATGATCTCCGTCACCGGCGAAGCCACCGTATCGGTGCCGCCGGATCTGGCGCAGATCGATGGCGGCGTTACCTCGGAGGCCAAGACCGCGCGCGAAGCCTCGGATGCCAATAATGCGGCGATGGGCAAGGTGTTGCTGGCGCTCAAGGGCGCCGGCATCGACGAGAAGGATTTCCAGACCTCCCGGTTGTCGCTGCAGCCGCAAACCGCGCCGAACCGGTCGAACGGGCCTCCCACCATCGTCAGCTACCGCGCCAGCAATCGGGTAACCATCCGGCTGCACGACGTCACCAAGGTCGCCAGCGTGATCGACACCCTGGTTGGCGCCGGCGCCAACGAGATCGGCGGCATCAATTTCATGGTGTCGCAGTCGTCGAAACTGCTCGACGACGCCCGCGAACAGGCGATCGCCGATGCCCGCCGCAAGGCCGAGATCTATGCCAAGGCCGCCGGCGTCGCCCTCGGCGCGCCGACCACCATCTCGGAGGGGGGCTATGCGGCGCCGATGCAATTTCGCAAAATGGCGGCGCCGATGGCCGCTGCAGCGCCGGTGGCGCAGGGCGAAGAAACGCTTGGGATTACGGTGAGCGTGTCCTGGGCGATCAAGCCGGAGCAGCAGGCGCAATAAATCAAGTTGTCGTCCCTGCGAACGAAAGCAGGGACCATAGCCACAGGCGTTTATGGTTACACGAAGCTGCTGCTCCAGCTTTTTTCTCAACAACTGCCATCGCTGGTTATAGGTCCCGGTTCAGCGTTCGCTGCGCTCACCTGGCCGGGACGACGGGGATGTTTAAATCTCAAAAAATTGCCCCGGCTTCGGCGCCACAAACCGCTCGCGCTGAACCTTCGCTTCGTCGAGCGCTACCCCCAGTGCAATAACAGGCGCGTCGATCGCCTCATCGGTCAGTTGAAAGGTGCCGTTGTGATGCGCCAGCGCCTGCTGTGCGCCGCAATCGGCCAGCGCCTGCACGGCGTCCGTTGGATTCATGTGCTGATCCTTCATGAACCATCGCGGCTCGTAGGCGCCGATGGGCAGGATCGCCAGCCGTAACGGGCCGTGTGTCTCCGCGACGCGGCGGAAGTGCTTGCCCTCGCCATAGCCGGAATCGCAGACGATGTAGATCTTGCCTGCCGATGTCTCCATAACAAAGCTCGCCCACAGCGCCTTGTTGCGGTCGAACAATCCGCGCGCCGACCAGTGCCGCGTCGGCACCAGCGTCACCGCGATACCGCTGCCGAGTTCGACGCGGTCGTGCCAATCGAACGCCTCGGCTTTGATCGCGGCATCGGCTTCGCGCATGGTGAGATCGTTGCCAAGCGGAGTGATGACGCGCGGCGAGAATTTTGCCGCGAGCTTTGACAAGGTCGCGACATCGAGATGGTCGTAATGGCCGTGCGAGACCAGCACGATGTCGATCGGGGGCAGCGCGTCGAATGCGATGCCGGGGTCGTTGCGCCGCTTCGGGCCGGCGAACGCGACGGGTGAGGCGCGTTCCGACCACACCGGATCGACCAGGATGTTCAGCCCGGATGCCTGGATCAGCCAGCTGGCGTGCCCGACGAACGACAATCGCACCTTGCTGCCGTTGACGCGCGGCGGCGGCGTATCGGCATGAGGGCTTGGCACCCATTCGGGCCACGCCAGCCTCTGCCGGCCGCTGCCGAACTGCCAGCGTAGCAATTTCCCCAGCGATTTCGGCGGCGCGCCGTCGGGATCGAAGAAATGCGTGCCGTCAAAATGATCGGACACCGGCCCGGTATAGGTTTTCATGCGGTACATCCAGAATGGCGGGCCGCCGACGACGATGGCGGCACCGGCGAACAGGCTGAGAACACGGCGGCGGGTGGTTTTCATCCCCGATTGGCCTCAAAACCCGCGTTGCGGCAAGAGGGAACCGGCAGACAAGGCTCCCCGAAAATATCGCTTTTCGGTGACGTTTCTTGACTTTTGACGACTGCGGGGGTTTAACGCCCGCAATTCTCGGAAAGACGTTCTTTTCGACCCGCCGCCCGGCCCCTGAGGCCGGAGGCCAACGCCCGACAGCGCGATGCGCCCTCGGGCGCAAAGGTGTTTGGAATATCGTGTTTGGAATTGTCCTGGCATTCTGCGGCGGGATACTTAGGTCGATGCAGTGCCCGTATGGGCGCGACAAGGGAAAACGGAATTGTTCGACAATCTGTCGGAAAAGCTTGGGGGCATTCTCGATCGGCTGACGCGGCGCGGGGCGCTGACGGAGGCTGACGTCGATGCGGCCATGCGCGAGGTGCGCCGCGCGCTGCTGGAGGCCGACGTCGCGCTCGACGTGGTCCGGAGCTTTATCGACAAGGTCCGCGAACAGGCGATCGGCGCCACGGTGGTCAAATCAGTGACCCCCGGCCAGATGGTGGTGAAGATCGTCCATGACGAACTGATCGCCACGCTCGGCGCCGATGGCCAGAGCATCGACCTCAACACCGTGCCGCCAGTCGCGATCATGATGGTCGGCCTGCAAGGTTCCGGCAAAACCACCACCACCGCCAAACTGGCGCGACGGCTGACCCAGCGCGACAAGCGCAAGGTGCTAATGGCCTCGCTCGATATCTATCGTCCGGCGGCGATGGAGCAACTCGCGGTGCTCGGGCGCGATCTTGATATCCAGACCCTGCCGATCGTCGCCGGCCAAAAACCAGCGCAGATCGCCAAGCGCGCGCTCGAAGCCGGAAAGCTTGGCGGCTACGACGTGGTGCTGCTCGACACCGCCGGGCGCACCACGCTCGACGAAGAGATGATGACGGAAGCCGCCGAGATCAAAGCATCGGCCAATCCGCATGAAGTGCTGCTGGTTGCAGATTCCCTCACCGGCCAGGACGCCGTCAATCTGGCGCGCTCGTTCGACGAACGGGTTGGCCTCACCGGCATCGTGCTGACCCGCGTCGATGGTGACGGCCGCGGTGGTGCGGCGCTGTCGATGCGTGCGGTCACCGGCAAGCCGATCAAGCTGATCGGTACCGGTGAAAAAACCGACGCGCTGGAAGATTTTCATCCGAGCCGGATTGCCGGCCGCATTCTCGGCATGGGCGACGTGGTGTCGCTGGTGGAAAAAGCCGCCGCGAATATCGATGCGGAAAAGGCCGCGCGCGTCGCCGAAAAGATGCGCAAGGGCCAGTTCGACCTGTCCGACATGCGCGAGCAATTGCTGCAGATGTCCAGCATGGGCGGTATCTCCGGGCTGATGGGCATGATGCCCGGCATCGCCAAGATGAAAAGCCAGATCGCGAACGCCGGGCTCGACGACAAAATCCTCAAGCGCCAGATCGCGGTGATCAACTTAATGACGCGGCAGGAGCGCAAGAACCCCGATATCCTCAAGGCCAGCCGCAAGAAGCGCATCGCCGCGGGCGCCGGCCTGGAAGTGCAGGAAGTCAACAAGCTCCTGAAGATGCACCGGAACATGGCCGACATGATGAAGGCCATGGGCTCGGGCAAGCGCGGCCCGATGGCCGGCATCGCGCAGGCGATGGGGTTTGGCGGCGGCATGCCCTCGCCAGAACAGATGAAGGCGCTGGCGGAAAAGATGCCTGCTGGCGCGGGACCAGGCGGCATGCCTGCGCTGCCGAAAGATCTTCCCGCCGGCCTGCGTTCGGGCCTGCCGAATGTGCCCGGACTTACCGGCCTGAGCGGCAAGCCGACACTGCCCGGTCTCGGCGGCTTTCCCGGTCTCGGCAAAAAGAAATAACCGCAATCAATTCACCCTTATTCAAACAAATACTTCACAGGAGAACTAAATGTCCGTCGTTATCCGCCTCGCTCGCGCAGGCACCAAGAAGCGCCCGGTCTATCACGTCGTCGTCGCCGATTTGCGCTTTCCGCGTGACGGCCGCTTCATCGAGCGTCTCGGCCATTTCAATCCGCTGCTGCCGAAGGACAATGAGGCGCGGCTGAAACTCGACATGGACAAGGTCAAGGCCTGGCTCGCCAAGGGCGCGCAGCCGTCGGACCGCGTGTCGCGCTTCCTCGATGCCGCCGGTGTCGCCAAGCGTGCCGCGCGCAACAATCCGGAAAAGGCCGTGCCGCGCAAGGAGCGCAAGGCCAACGCCGAAGCCGCCGCCAAGTCGGCGTAACGCGTAGCGGCGCGCGGCGGTGCCGGCACCGATTTGCGTCGCCCGTATCGGCGCCGCGCATGGCGTGCGCGGTGCGGTGAAGCTGTGGACCTTCACGGAAGACCCGCTGGCGGTGAAGCGTTACGGACCGCTCACCACCAAGGACGGCACGCGCCAATTCGAAGTCGCGACCGCCCGCGAAGCCAAGGGCCATTTGGTCGCAACACTGAAAGGCATCGCGACACGCGATGAAGCCGAACGCCTCAATGGCGTCGAGTTGTATATTGCGCGCGAAAAACTGCCGGATACCGACGCGGACGAATATTACCACGCCGATCTGATCGGACTGGCCGCGGTCAACGCCGCTGACGAACCGATTGGCCGCGTCATCGGGATCCACAATTTCGGGGCCGGCGACATCATCGAAATCGCGCCGCCGCACGGCGCCACCATGCTGCTGCCGTTCACCAACGCCGTGGTGCCGACGGTCGATCTCGGCGGTGGGCGCATGGTAATCGTATTGCCTGACGAGATCGACGGCGACGATCCGACCGGCGCGGACGCTTGAGCATGGCTGCCAAGACAGAAACCAGGACAAATCCCTGGCGCACAACCGTGCTGACGCTGTTTCCCGAGATGTTCCCGGGGCCGCTCGGCGTCAGTCTGGCCGGCAAGGCGCTGGCCTCCGGCCTGTGGGCGCTGGAAGCACGGGACATCCGGGCCTCCGCCACCGACCGGCATCGAAGCGTCGACGATACCCCGGCCGGCGGCGGCCCCGGCATGGTGCTGCGCGCCGACGTGCTGGCGGCGGCCATCGATGCGGCGGATATGTCCTCGGACCGGCCGAAGGACCGACCGCGCCTGCTGATGAGCCCGCGCGGTCGGCCATTGACCCAGTCCCAGGTCGCGGAACTCGCCGCCGGGCCGGGTCCGCTGATCGTGTGCGGCCGCTTCGAAGGCGTCGACCAGCGGGTCATCGCCGCCCGCCGCCTCCAGGAGGTTTCGATAGGGGATTACGTGCTGTCCGGCGGCGAAATCGCTGCCATGGCACTGATCGATGCCTGTGTCCGGCTGCTGCCGGGGGTGATGGGCAAGCTGGCTTCCGGCGCCGACGAGAGCTTTTCCGACGGATTGCTGGAATACCCGCAATATACCCGCCCGCAGGAATTCGAGGGCCAGCCAATCCCGGAAATCCTGCTGTCGGGGGACCACGCCAAGGTCGCGGCCTGGCGCCAGGCCGAGGCCGAGGCGCTGACCAAGGCAAATCGGCCTGATCTGTGGGCCCTAAAGGTCAACCAAAAACGCCCAAAAAACGCGACAGACGGGTGACAACGCCCGGCCTTTGCCGTATAGGAGCGCCAAATCCGCGCAATGGCAGGATAACGGAACACTCGCGCAGCCCGCGCCGGGCGCGCCGCCGATGGAGATTTCGCGATGAACCTCATTCAACAGCTCGAAAAAGAGCAATTCGATAAACTGTCGGCCAGCAAAACGATTCCGGATTTTGGACCGGGCGACACCGTGATCGTCAACGTCAAGGTGGTCGAAGGCGATCGCTCGCGCGTGCAGGCCTATGAAGGCGTCTGCATCGGCCGTTCCGGCGGCGGACTCAACGAGAGCTTCACCGTTCGCAAGATTTCCTATGGCGAAGGCGTGGAACGCGTTTTCCCGGTGATGTCGCCGATGATCGAACTCCATCACGGTGGTGCGTCGCGGCAAGGTGCGCCGTGCCAAGCTGTATTACCTGCGCAATCTGCGCGGCAAGTCGGCCCGCATCGTCGAGAAGAAGACGGACCGCGCCGCTGCCGCTGCCGTCGGCGAGTAATTCTGCTCGCAGAGATTTTGTCGAAAAGCGCGGGCAAGCCCGCGCTTTTTTGTTGCGGCATGGCGGCACTGCGAGGAGCGCTCGCGACCAAGCCATCCAACCTTCGCTTCGGCAAAAGGCCAGGTTGCTTCGCGGAGCCTGTCATCGGGCGACGCTATGCGCCGACCCGTTAGCTTGCAATGACGGTAGCGGCAAACGCATATCGCGCTTAGATACCTCGTATGCTATGAGGTTGGAATGTTTCCAGATCGCCAAACCATCGCGTCTCGCATCGTTCTCGACGATCGCAGCCGGTTGCCTGGCCGCTTCTTCGGGCGGTTCACGACCTCGGCAACGTCAGAGCTTACGCGCGCACTTTGATGCCGCGCCTTTGAGTTTGCGCGTATTCGCGCTCGCCTGATCATGAATCATGTTTTTGGAGCTGACGCTCATGTCCAAACCGACCACGCTGTACGACAAAATCTGGAACGACCATCTGGTTCACGAAGCCGATGACGGCACCTGCCTGCTCTATATCGACCGCCATCTGGTCCATGAGGTAACCTCGCCGCAGGCGTTCGAAGGGTTGCGCGCCACCGGGCGCAAGGTTCACGCGCCCGAAAAGACGCTGGCCGTGGTCGACCACAACATCCCGACCACCGATCGCACCAAGCCCAATCCGGATCCCGAAAGCACCGAACAGATCCGCGTGATGGCGGAGAACGCCAAGGACTTCGGCATCGAATATTTCAACGAATTCGACATACGCCAGGGCATCGTGCACGTGATCGGCCCCGAGCAAGGTTTTACCCTGCCCGGCACCACCATCGTCTGCGGCGACAGCCATACCTCCACTCACGGCGCCTTCGGCGCGCTGGCGCACGGCATCGGCACCTCGGAGGTCGAGCATGTGCTGGCAACGCAAACCCTGATCCAGAAAAAAGCCAGGAACATGCGCGCCATCGTCGACGGGCAGCTGCCCGAAGGCGTCACCGGCAAGGACATCATTCTGGCGATCATCGGCGAGATCGGCACCGCCGGCGGTACCGGTTATGTACTGGAATATGCCGGCGAGGCGATCCGCGCGCTCTCGATGGAAGGCCGCATGACCGTCTGCAACATGTCGATTGAGGGCGGCGCCCGCGCCGGCCTGATCGCGCCGGATGAGAAGGCTTTTGAGTTCCTGAAGGGCCGCCCGAAATCGCCAAAGGCCGAGGCTTGGGACGCCGCGATGCGCTATTGGGAAACCCTGCGCTCCGACGAGGGCGCGCATTTCGATCACGAGATCCGGCTCGACGCCGCCAAGCTGCCGCCGATCGTGACCTGGGGCACGTCGCCCGAAGACGTGGTGTCGATATCAGGCGTGGTGCCGGATCCCGACCAGATCGCCGACGAGGCGAAAAGAATCTCGAAGCACCGCGCGCTGAACTACATGGGCCTGAAGGCCGGCACCAAAATCACCGACATCAAGCTCGACCGCGTTTTCATCGGCTCGTGCACCAACGGCCGGATCGAGGATATGCGCGCGGCGGCGAAGATCGCCGAGGGCAAGACCGTCAACGGCAATGTCAACGCGATGATCGTGCCGGGCTCTGGCATCGTCAAGGAACAGGCGGAAGCCGAAGGCCTCGACAAGATTTTCATCAAGGCCGGTTTCGAATGGCGCGAGCCGGGCTGCTCGATGTGCCTGGCGATGAACCCCGACAAGCTCAAGCCGGAAGAGCGCTGCGCCTCGACCTCGAACCGCAATTTCGAGGGCCGTCAGGGCTTTAAAGGCCGCACCCATCTGGTGTCGCCGGCGATGGCGGCGGCGGCGGCAATCGCCGGGCACTTCGTCGATATCAGGGATTGGCGATAGGGAGAGCGCGCGTTCCCTCAACCTCGACGTATTGCCGAAGGAAGTCGTTAAACAGTTGAGAGCAGACTTGTCGGACTAGAGCATGATCCGGAAAAGTGGGAACCGGTTTTCCCTCGCGACAAACGCCAGAGGCGTTTGCGCCGAGATCATGCTCAAACAAGAAGGCGAGGCGTTTCGCGAGGAGCGGGCCATGGCCGACAAGCCTGAATTCGTCGATATGATCAGCGAGGCGACGCGCCAGGCGCGCCGCCGCTATACGCCGCCGCGCGTGGCCGAGCCCGCAGTCAAGGAGACGTCGCGTCTCAGTCACTGGCCGCCGGACCGCTGGGTGCAGTGGCGGATGGAGACGCTGACACCCTGGAAGCTCAAATCCTGGAAATTCAAGAACTGGGATTGAGCGCAAAGGCTTTTGCAAAACAACGTTCTGAAAAAACAGGCCCGCAAGCGAGCCTGTCTCGTTTCATGTGGTCAACCGACACGCATTAACGGCAGTGCCAGCAGTGATGATGGTGGTGCCAATGGTTATGCCAACGCACTTCGATCGCCCCCTGCTTTGAACTTTCCTGGACCGCCGAAGCGGCACCGGGATTGGCCAGCGACAGCGCTTGGGCCTGTTCGGTTGGAGCAGCAAGAATGAGCAATGCGCCAACAGCAGCAAGCCCCAGAACTCTCGTTACCTTCATTTAAGTCTCCCTTGGGTCATCGGATGTCACGCCAACGCCGTACGCCCGACCGAATCGGACGCATGCCGCAACGCAGATGTAAGCTGAAGTGAGTGACGTGAATGTGAGATGAATACCTGCGCCACGGCAAGTAACGCGCATGATGCGATCCGGTTCCACATCGCACAACAGGATTCACGGGACACCTTTCAAAACCAGCCTGAATTCGCGTCCGTATCTTCTGCGAGCTTTTGCAGGAGCGAATTTTTTCAGGAAATTGTCATGCGCTTGCTGGGAAAACGGCGCGGTGCGAAGGCGCTGAGACCGCGTTAAACTTTTTGTTTTGACGCGTTTTCTTCAAGCGAACAGGTGCTCACCGGATCAAGTCCGGAGCAGGCGCTGCAATTCAGCCGCGCCGCCAATGGCAGCTCATGCGGGGCACGATCACCGTCCCGCTCGGCCGGTATTCCTGCACATAGGTGGCGTTGCACTCGCGCACGGCATTTTCACCGGGGAAATACCAGGGATAGACGTCCTCAGGCTCTCCCTGGTAACGCGGATAGATGCGAAGGCGCTTGGGCGGACGCTGGGCCCGGGGCTGCGCGTGGGGCTCGCCGGCTATCGGCTGTGAGGCTTGCGCAGTCCGCGTCGGCTGGGAGACGGTCTGCGCTTGCGCACCCACCGCGAGCAGTGAAAAAATACCCGCCAAAGCCCCCGATAGTGCCGCTGTTCTGATCCGCATCTTGACGTCCGCCCAAACCTGTTACGAGCGGCACGGTCTCCGATTGCGGCCGCAACGTCAACTGCGGCCGGACTCCACTTTCCGGCTGCATGGCTGTGGAACCCGCCAGATATCTTCGGCCGCGCGCAAGGCCTTTTTTCCGGTCCCCCTTTTCCGGATCATGCTCTAAACAGGCGGGATGTGGACCTCCGCAAAAGCGCCCTCGCTGGCCGAGATCGAAGCGATGGCGGACGAGATTTTCCGGCGTCTGCCGAAAGGCTTTCGCGACCTCTGCGAAGGCGTGATCATCCGTGTCGATGATTTTCCGACCGAAGAAGTCCTCGACGAGATGCAGGCCGAAAGCGAATTCGACCTGCTCGGCCTGTTTCAGGGCGTCGGCCTGCCGTTTCGCAGCCATGACGATATCGCGCGGCTGCCCAACATGATCTGGCTGTATCGCCGCCCGATCCTGGATTACTGGGCCGAACACGACGAAACGCTGGGACGGATCGTCCGCCATGTACTGATCCATGAGATCGGCCATCATTTCGGCCTCTCCGATGACGACATGGCGGCGATCGAAGCAGCGGCAAATTAGAACCTTTTCTGGCGCAGATCCTGTTCGCAAAACCGGTGCCCACTTTTGCGGAATATGCGCGTTTTGCCCTTTAATACCGGCAACATTCGCGATAAACCTTGCCACGAAGACGCTTTTCGTCAATTCCAACCAAGAAGTGCGAACGATGGAAAAATTCACCAAGCTGGAAGGCGTCGCGGCGCCGCTGAAGATCATCAATGTCGACACCGACATGATCATTCCCAAGCAGTACCTGAAGACCATCAAGCGCACCGGCCTCGGCAAGGGGCTGTTTTCGGAACAGCGCTACAAGGACGACGGCAGCGAGAATCCGGATTTCATCCTCAACAAGCCGGCCTATCGCAATGCCAAGGTCCTGGTTGCCGGCGACAATTTCGGCTGCGGCTCGAGCCGTGAGCACGCGCCATGGGCGCTGCTCGATTTCGGCATCCGCTGCGTGATCTCGACCTCGTTCGGCGACATTTTCTATAACAACTGTTTCAAGAACGGCGTTCTGCCGATCCGCGTCTCCCAGGAAGACCTCGACAAATTGTTCGACGATGCCGAGCGCGGCGCCAATGCGACGCTATCCATCGATCTTGAGGCGCAGGAGATCCGCGGGCCGGACGGCGGTACGGTGAAATTCGAGATCGATGCGTTCCGCAAGCATTGCATGCTCAACGGCCTCGACGACATCGGGTTGACCATGGAGAAGAAGGCCTCGATCGATAGCTACGAGGCCAAGGCCAAGACCGAGCGCGCCTGGGCCTAAGATTACATAAATAATCAAGGTGACGCGCGCATGCGGCCTGACGTCGTCACCTTCTGGCATGGCCCGCTCGATGCGCTCCGGCAGTTATGCCTGAGATCGCAGGTTGTGGCGGGCCATAAAGTCACCGTCTACAGTTTCGATCCGCTGGCGCAATTGCCCGACGGCGTCGGCAATGCCGAAGCCGAAGCGATCCTGCCGCATGCCTTTGCGGAACGGTTGCGCCCGACCGGCCCCGATGGCGTGTGGCGCGACTGGACCACCCTCCAATTCAGCGATTTTTTCCGGATGCGGCTGATGGCGCGCCATGCCGGCCTGTGGCTCGATGCCGATGTATTGCTGCTCAAGCCGATCGAGATCGATCCGGCAAAACCCTATTTCGCCTGGGAGCGGCCGCGGCAGCTCGGCAATTCAGTGCTGTATCTGCCGTCCGACGATCCCATCGTCGCCGCATTCACGTCCCTGATGCAGCAGGACGAACTGACTCCGGACTGGCTGGCGCTGCGGCACCGGCTGACCTTCGCCCTTCGCAAGCTGCGCGGCTCACACCGGCTCTCGGATATCCGTGTCGCGATCTTTGGCCCGGCGGCGCTGACCGCCCTCGCCCGGCGCGTCGGTGAATTGCAGCATGCGCTGCCGAAAAAATCATTTTATGCGGTTCATGCCGAGCCGAAACTGTTCTTCGAGCCTTCGGATTTTTCGGCGCTGCTCAAAGACCCCGAAATCATGGGCTTTCACGTGTCGCCCAAAGGCCGCGGCAATCAGCGGCCAATTCCGGGCAGCCTGCATGCCTGGGCTGCAAAGCGCTTTGGCCTGGTTTGATTTCAAGCATCCCGGCCAAGGCGCTTGATCTAGCGCAACGACGACCTCCCTGCCCGGCAACCATAATACAAAAGTTTCTGCTGGCGATCGGAGGTAATCCATGACTGCAGTCGACAAGCCACATTCCGTCGTCGATCGTCTGACCCAAACGTTCTGCGATTGGCTCCGGCATCGCCGCGAGCTGAGCGAGTTGCGTCAACTCAACTCGCCGGAGTTCGATCGCATTGCAAGCGATCTACAGATTTCTCCGGCCGACCTGAACGAACTGGTCCGGCACGGGCCGCACGCGGCCGACGAACTACCAATTCTGCTCAAAGCCGTTGGCATCGACCGGGACGATTTGGCGCGCATCGAGCCCATGGTGCTGCACGACATGGAGCGCGTCTGCGCGCTGTGTCACCACAAGCGCGAATGCGACCGCGATCTCGCCGCCGGCACATCCGCCGAGCACTATCAAGACTATTGCCTCAATGCATCGACCATTGCCGAGCTTCGCGACGCGGAGCGCAAATGAAGATTTCGCGCTCCGCCTGGATCCACATCTCGCTGGCGATCGTTATCGCGCTCGCTGCGCTGTTCCTGGTTCGGATGCATGATGCGGGCGGCATTACCCTATTCATCAATGCCCGATAGGCCGCCGGCCCGGATGAATTGATCCGCCTAGGGTTGTGCAAGCGCCGCAATCGAATCCGCGATCGCGATCGTGCGCCGCGCCATGTCGGCATGCAGCCGCTCCACCATCTGGCCGTCGAGCCGGATCGCGCCGCGCGCGGCGTTTTCCGGCAATTCGAACGCGGCGATGATCTTGCGGGCTTGCGCGATTTCTTCCGCCGGCGGCGTGAAGATAGCGTTGCAGGCTTCGATCTGGCCCGGATGGATCAGCGTCTTGCCGTCGAAGCCGAGGTCGCGCGCCTGCGTGCACTCCTGCCCGAAACCGTCGAAATCACTGAAATCGCTGTAGGGTCCGTCGAGGATTTCGAGGCCGTGGGCACGGGTGGCGAGAATGCAGTGGGTGATCATCGGGATCATCGCGGCGCGGCCCGGCTGCATCCGTATTCGCGTCTCGCGCGAGATATCGTTCGGTCCGAACACGAATCCGGCGAGCCGTGTCCTGGGGTCGCGCGAGGCCGCCGCCAGTTCCTCGGCATGCAGAACCGCGCGCGCGGTCTCGATCATCGCCCACACCCGGATCGAGGGATCGGCATCGGCCAGCCGATCGCCGACGGCCACAAGATCTTCCACACTGGAAACCTTCGGAACCAGAATGCCGTCGGGCCGCGCCTTGCCGGCCATGCTGACATCGTCGATCCACCACGGCGTATCGAGCGCGTTGACCCGGATCAGCACTTCGCGCTTGCCAAAGCCCTTGGCGGCGATCGCCTGCGCGATCTGGTCGCGCGCGAGGCCCTTGGCCTCCGGGGCCACCGAATCTTCGAGGTCGAGGATGATACCGTCGGCCGGCAGATTGCGGGCTTTCTCCAGTGCCCGTGCGTTCGATCCCGGCATGAACAAAAGGCTGCGGCGCGGACGGATCATGGCTGGGTTCCCTTCGAATTTTCGAGTTTCAGGCGATAACATTTCACCCGCCGGTCCGAAAGACTTGTTCCTGTCATCGCAGTATGGTTTAGGCAGTGTGATGTCCTTGTTTCCGCAACATCTGCTTGAGGGCTACCGGACCTTCACGTCGCAGCGGCTGCCGACCGAGCAATCGCGTTATCGGGAGCTGGCCGAGCGCGGCCAGGCTCCCGAAGTTATGGTGATCGGCTGCTGCGATTCCAGGGTGTCGCCGGAAGTGATCTTCGATGCCGGCCCCGGCGAATTGTTCGTGATGCGCAACATCGCCAATCTGGTGCCGGTCTATCAACCGGATGCCAACGCGCACGGCGTGTCGGCGGCGCTGGAATACGCGGTCTCGGTTCTGCGCGTCAAACACATCGTGGTGCTCGGCCACGCTCAATGCGGCGGCATCCGCGCCTTCATCGACAATGCCGCGCCGCTGTCGCCCGGCGACTTCATCGGCAAATGGATGTCGATGTTTATCAAGCCCGGCGAGAAGGTCGAACAGCGCGACCATGAGACGATGGCTGATTTCACCATCCGCATCGAGAAAGCGGCGGTGTTCCGCAGTCTGGAAAACCTGATGACGTTTCCCTTTGTAGAGGCCGCGGTCGAGTGCGGCGAACTTCATTTGCACGGCGCCTATTTCGGCGTCGCCGAGGGCTCCTTGTTCGTGCTCGATCAGGCGGCGAAGGAATTTCGGAGCGTGCGGGAGACCTCATCCTGAGGCGCGCGAAGCGCGTCTCGAAGGATGGCCAGGGATCAGCGTGGCCTCATGGTTCGAGACGCGCGAGATACGCTACCTCGCCATGAGGATCAGCTTGTTACCCCGCCTATTCGTCGCCTTGATCGCTGCCCCAGCGGTCGGACAGCGCCAAGATCAGGGCCGAGACCACGAACACCAGATGGACCCCGACCAGCCAGCCCATCTTGGTGGCATCGAAGGCGACATCGATGTTCATGAACGCCTTCAGCACCTGAATGGCCGAAATCGCGACGATCGAGGCCAGCATCTTCTGCTTGAGCCCCGCGAAATCGACCTTGGTCATCCATTCCGGCCAGTCCGGGTGGTCGCCGGGGTCGATCCGCGAGACGAAATTTTCGTAGCCCGAAAACACCACGATCAGGATCAGATTGCCGACCAGCGAGACGTCGATCAGCGATAGCGCGCCCAGGATGATATCGCCCTCATTGGCGGAGGGCGCGATGAGGATGAACTCCCACAGCTTCTTGAAGAATTTGAACAACATCACCGCGAGGCAAACGACGAGACCGAGATAGAACGGCGCCATCAGCCAGCGGCTGTTGAACAGCACGTTCTCAAGCCCGTGCTCGATGCGTTTCAGCGTCGGACTGGGTCTATAGGGCGCCGGTTGTTCGGTCATCGCGATTCCGGCCCCCGCCCTCTGCGCCGCTTGTTACGCCGCTTTCTACGCCGCTTTTTTCTTGGCGCTGATCAGCTTGCGGTTGATCAGGCATTCGGCGATCTGGATCGCGTTCAGCGCCGCACCCTTGCGCAGATTGTCCGAGACGCACCACAGCACGAGACCGTTCTCCACTGTCGCGTCCTCGCGGATGCGGCTGATATAGGTCGCATCCTCGCCAGCCGCTTCATAAGGCGTGACATAGCCACCCGGTTCACGCTTGTCGATCACCAGGCAACCCGGCGCATTGCGCAGGATGTCGCGCGCCTCATCGGCCGAAATCGGATTCTCGAATTCGATATTGACGGCTTCGGAATGACCGACGAACACCGGCACCCGCACGCAGGTCGCAGTCAGCCTGATTTTGGGATCAAGAATCTTCTTGGTCTCCATCATCATCTTCCACTCTTCCTTGGTGTAGCCGTCCTCCATGAACACGTCGATCTCGGGGATCACGTTGAAGGCGATACGCTTGGGGAATTTCTTGTTGATCAAGTCGCTGTTGGTGTAGACCGCCTTGGTCTGTGAAAACAGTTCGTCCATGGCGTCCTTGCCGGCGCCCGAGACCGATTGATAGGTCGAGACCACGACGCGCTTGATCACCGCCTTGTCGTGCAGCGGCTTGAGCGCGACCACGAGTTGCGCGGTCGAGCAATTCGGGTTGGCGATGATGTTCTTCTTGACGAAGCCACCGACCGCGTCGGCATTGACCTCAGGCACGATCAGCGGCACGTCCGGATCCATCCGCCAGGTTGACGAATTGTCGATCACGACCGCGCCGGCGGCGCCGATTTTCGGCGACCATTCCTTCGACACCGCGCCGCCCGCCGACATCAGGCAGATATCGACGTCGCTGAAATCATAATTCTCGAGCGCTTTGACTTTCAGGGTCCTGTCGCCATAGGAGACTTCAACGCCCATGCTGCGGCGTGACGCCAGCGCTACCACTTCGTCAGCCGGGAATTTGCGTTCGTCCAGGATGTTGAGCATTTCGCGCCCGACATTGCCGGTCGCTCCGACCAGCGCGACTTTGTAACCCATCGTTCACTCTCCGAAGAAAAATGCCTCGCCCCCACCTGCAGCGGAAAGGGAAGAGGCAGCGCTTCTATGCGAGAAACGCCGTTAAGACAACGTTAGACTAGAGCACCGCCCCCCGTGCTCGGTGGCGATTTGAGCTTTTGATGCGACCGTTTTGGGCCACCCCGGCCGATCCACATGATCCGACCGGCATTCATCCGACGCTGAACGACTTTGCCGCCGAATGCGCCGCCACGCTGACCCGTCTTATGGCCTATGTGGGCGTTCTGGGCTTGCTTGCCATGGCCGGTCTTCATTTTTGGGACGAATTGCCTGACGCCGCCCCTGAGCCGGCCGCCAAAGCCGGCTGGAGCCTGGCGTTACGTCGCATCCTGCCTTCGCCGTCAGCCCGCTCGATCTGTCAGATAAAACAGAGACTTATGAGATTTTCCGGCATCCCGAAGGAGGTCGTAAGGACGTTCTGCACTGGAGCGCTCAAGGACCGGCTCTGGGCGGAAATCCGGTAGCGGAACTCGAGATCTACCGACCCGGTGGTGAATTCGACCCCTCAGACGTCGCCAACGCCGAAATCGCCGCCCGGATGACCTCCCAAGGAACTAAAAAGGAGACCCACAAGGTTCGCCCGGGCTGCAAGCCGCCGAAGTCATCGACAGCAAGTTCGGCGCGGTGGCGCTGCTGCGCCTTTCCGGCAGCGCGAACTGGCCCAACGATCAGGCAAAACCCTGCCTCGGCTTTATCAAGCGGCTCGGCGATGCCGCTCTGCAAATATCCGGCTGGACCTGCCAGGGCGACGGATTGCCGGCCCGGCGCGCCGCCATTGGCTGCATGCTCAATCGGCTGACCCTGCTGTCGGCCGGAAATGAACCGAAATTGGCCGAATTGTTCGCCCGCGCCGAGCTGAAGCGCGGCAGTTGCGCCGCCACCAAGCCCTCGGCCACCTCGGTGGATTGGGTGACAGGCACCGAAAATCCCCGGCTGCGCGGTCTCCTTTGATCGGCGCACCGGCCAGGAGCCGGTTCAATGCGCCGGCTTTTACGCGCCTTTTTCGCCATCACCGCATTATTGCGATTATTGTGATGCAGTGTGGCCCGATTGACCTTGTTACGGCGGACCCCGGGCAGCTAAAATGACCATTAAAGATGATCTGCAATCGGATATGGCGACCTGCCAGCCCCATGAGGACGTGATGACCCCAAGATTTCCCGCCGTGAACAGGCTTCTGATTTTGCTTGCGGCTGCTGCCGTTGTTGTCGTCGGCCTGGACGCGACACAGGCCAGCGCGCAAACCCAGAAGCTTCGATAAAAACGGCCGGCCCTATTACGGACCGAGCGGACCCAACTCGTCCTACCAGCAGGGCCCGCACACCCGCATCTACGTCACCAAGCGTTCCTGGCTCGATGCCGGCGTCGAGGTACTGCCGGGCGACCGCAAGTTCACCGATTATGCGTTTCCGCCTGATATCGGCTATCCCGACTTCGCGCGCGAAAACAACAATCGCCCGATCGACCGCCAGCCGCTCAGCACGCCTGCGGACGTCGGCGGATATCCGCGCGGCTTCCCGTTTTAAACGGGGTTAAGCTGCAACGTTAGCAGCATGTCGTCCCGGCGAACGCCGGGTCCCATAATCGCCGGTGCGGGGCGGGTTATGGCAAAAGGTCTCGACCAACGCACCAAACCGAGAATTCCCGGCGTATGGGTCCCCCGCTTCCTCGCGGGGACGACGAGCCGTTTGTGCCTCTCAAGCGTGCAGCGTCTGCAATTCCTTTAAAATCGCTTCGCCCATCTGCGTGGTCGATACCGCGGTCGTCCCTTCGGACTTGATATCGGCCGTGCGCAGGCCGCGCGCGAGCACCGCTGCGATCGCCGCATCGACCTTGTCCGCCAGTGGACCCAGGTCGAACGAGTAGCGCAGCGCCATCCCGAAGGAAGCGATCATCGCGATCGGATTGGCGAGGCCCTTTCCGGCGATGTCGGGCGCCGAGCCATGCACCGGCTCGAACAGCGATTTGCGTTTCTTGGTTTTGACATCGACCTCGCCGAGCGAAGCCGACGGCAGCATGCCGAGCGATCCCGTCAGCATCGCGGCGATATCGCTGAGCATGTCGCCGAACAGATTGTCGGTCACGATGACGTCGAACTGCTTCGGCCATTTCACCAGGTTCATGCCGCCGGAATCGGCCAATTGGTGTTCGAGCTGCACGTCCTTGTATTCGCGTGCATGCACCTGGGTGACGACTTCGTTCCAGAGCACGCCCGATTTCATGACGTTGCGCTTTTCCATCGAGGTCAGCTTGTTGCGGCGCTTGCGCGCCAGATCAAACGCGACCCGCGCGATGCGCTCGATCTCGTAGGTATCGTAGACCTGGGTATCGACGGCGCGCTTCTGGCCGTTGCCGAGATCGACGATGGTCTTGGGTTCGCCGAAATACACCCCGCCGGTGAGCTCGCGCACGATCATGATGTCGAGGCCCTCGACCACCTCGCGTTTCAGGCTCGATGCTTCGGCCAGCGCGGGATAACACACGGCGGGCCGCAGATTGGCGAACAGGCCGAGGTCCTTGCGTAGCCGCAACAGCCCGGCTTCGGGACGCGCGTCATAGGGAACGCTATCCCATTTCGGACCGCCGACCGCACCGAAGATCACGGCATCGGCGGCTTGCGCCATGGCCATGGTCGCGTCGGTGATGCTGAGCTGGCTCGCGTCATAGGCGGCGCCGCCGACCAGACCCTGATCGGTCTCGAAATGCGCGATGCCTTGCGCGTTGAGCCAGTCGATCAGGCGCTTCACCTCCGCCATCACTTCGGGGCCGATGCCGTCACCGGGCAGAAGCAGCAATTTATGGGTCGCCATGGGTTGTTTCCCTGTTCAAGTCGTCATTGCCGGACTTGATCCGGCAATCCAGCTTTTTCGTAACGATGGATGCCCGGGTCGAGTCCGGGGCATGACGACGGAAATGCGCGCGGGATTGCTAGAGCGGCGTTGCGGAAATGGCAAGCCACCATTGCCGCCGCACGCCTGTGCAATCCGCGCGCCCCTGCCACATTGGTACGTTCTGCCGGAGAATCCCGTGAAAGCCGCCGACCGTTCCTTGCCACCCGCGCATCCCGCGCGGCTGATCCTCCTTCTGTCGCTGGCCCCGACGGTCGGCCTCGGTATCGGTCGCTTCGCCTATTCGCTGGTGCTGCCGGACATGCGCGATACGCTCGGCTGGTCCTATTCGGCCGCGGGCTTCATGAATACGATCAATGCCGCCGGCTACCTCGCTGGTGCCTTGGTGACGTCGAAACTGATCGCGCGTTTCGGGCTGGCTGCCACCGCGCGCTGGGGAACCCTGGCGAGCGTGGTCTCACTGGCGCTCTGCGCGCTGTCGGGCAATTTTTTCATCTTGAGTTTTGCGCGATTGCTCGCGGGGCTGGGCGCCGCGGGTGGTTTCGTGGCCGGCGCCGCGCTGGCGGCGACCATCGCGCAGTCACGGCCTG
This sequence comes from uncultured Alphaproteobacteria bacterium, assembly GCA_963811915.1. Lineage (GTDB taxonomy): Bacteria > Pseudomonadota > Alphaproteobacteria > Rhizobiales > Xanthobacteraceae > Bradyrhizobium. The sequence continues at coordinate 2,656 of CAWETC010000006.1, read as the reverse complement.
CACGGGCCAATTTTCTGCTCAGTCTTTTTTACGCCGGGCCCGGGCTCGGCATCCTCTTGTCGGGGCTGGTCGCGCCCTTTGTGCTGCAGGCTTTCGGGCCGGGATCGTGGTGGATCGTATGGTGGGCGATGACACTGCTCGCGATCGTCATGACGCTGCCGCTGCTGCTGGCGCCGATCGATAGCGAGGCTGGCATCGCCTCCAAGGCCTCGGCGACATTCGCATTGAGGCCGGTGCTGATCTATCTCGCCGGCTATTTTCTGTTCGGCGCCGGATACATCGCCTACATGACGTTCATGATTGCCTATGTACGCGACGCCGGCGGCGGCGCGCCGGCGCAGAGCGCCTTCTGGTGCCTGATTGGATTGAGCGCGTTCGTCACCCCATGGATATGGGGACGCGTCCTCGCACTTGACCGCGGCGGCCTCAGTACCACGATCATTCTCGGTGCTAACGCAATCGGAGCGGCGCTGCCGATCCTCGGGCATTCGGCATGGCTGTTGGCCATATCGGCGCTTGTGTTCGGCATCGCGTTTTTTGCGGTGGTGGGATCAACCACCGCTTTCGTGCGCTTCAACTATCCGCCTGACAGCTGGCCGAAGGGAATTGCGGCGATGACCATCGCATTCGGCATCGGCCAAACCTTAGGGCCCATCGTGGTCGGCGCCGTCACCGACGCGTTCGGCAGCCTGTCCTATGCCTTGAATGTCTCGGCCGCGATGCTGGCGGTGGGTGCGATTGCGGCAGCATTTCAGAAGAAGCTGGGAAAGACGCCGTCATCCTGAGGAGCCGCGCTTTTTGCACGGCGTCTCGAGGGATGGAGCATCCCGTGCATCCGCATGGTTCGAGACGCGCGAACTCTGCTCCTTACCATGAGCGGTCTCGGCTCATCAACTTCCGCTGAATGAATTATATCCCTGGTCTTCCCAGTAGCCGCCCTTGTAGTCGTTAGTGACTTCCATCGAGATCACGTATTTCGGGTTCTTGAATCCGAGTTTGGTGGGCACCCTGATCTTCATCGGAAAACCATAGGCGCGGGGCAGAATTTCATCGGCGAACTTGAACGTCATCTGGGTTTGCGGATGCAGCGCGGTGCGCATGTCGAGTGGGGAGTTGTAGCCGTCGCGGTCGGCGCACTGAAACCAGCAATATTTGGCGCGGGTGTCGGCGCCGATCAGTTTGAGGAAATCGCGCAGCGGCGTGCCGGTCCAGCTTCCGATCGCACTCCAGCCCTCGACGCAGACTGGCGGGTGACCTGCTTGACCTGCGGCAGCTTGTAGAGCTCATCCAGCGTCCAGGATTTCTTGTTGTCGACAAGGCCGCGGACCTCGAATTTCCAGTCCTTGCCTTCGATCTCGGGCGCGTCGTCGACGTCGTAATAGCCATTGAACGGAAACGGCTTGGTGATCGCGCTTTCCGGAAAGGTAGGCACCAGCGCATCCCTAATGAAGATCAACGACCTGCACGCCGTCATTGAATTTCGAGTTCTCCCTCAACATCTCTTCAGCGGAAAAACTGTCGGACACGTTGTTGCAGCCGGTCAGCAACGTCAGTGCGCCGAAACTCGCCCCCCCGGCGATAAAGCGGCGGCAGGCGCGCCAGATCCGGCATCGTCTTCACCGCGTTCCCGAACCAGCAATCGCTTGTCGACGCCTGGAATCAGAAGCGAGCGGATACGGCCCATGATGGTCCTCCTTGGGGTATCTTTATATGTTGGAGCATGATCTTTTCGGAAAACCGGTTCCCACTTTTCCGGATCATGCCCCTAACGGCCGATGATCATGGCGCGCAGACTTCTGGGCACCAGCACCGCCAGGGCGACATGGATCACTAGGAAGGCCACGATCGCCGCCATGCAGACGAAGTGGACGTAACGCGCGACGTCATAGCCGCCGAATACGGCCGTCAGCCAGTGCAACTGCACCGGCTTCCAGATCGACCATCCGGACAGCACGATGAGAACGCCGACAATGATGATGCCGGTATAGAGCAGCTTCTGTACCTTGATTGTATTTGGTAAGATCGTCATGCGACAGTTTGCCGGTCAGCGCGGCCTTGGTATCGGCGATCACGCCGGTCGGCGAGATCGGCAGCAGCTTTTTGGCGAAACGCCCGGTCGCAAAACCCAGCGTCAGATAGACCAGGCCATTGACCATCAGCAGCCACATCGCCGCGAAATGCCAGAGCAGGGCACCGCCGAGCCAGCCGCCCAGCGTAATCGAGTGTGAAAAGGTGAAATTGAACAGCGGCGAGGCGTTGTAGATCTGCCATCCCGACATGATCATCAGAACGATCGCCACCGCATTGATCCAGTGCACCGATCCGGACCCACGCCGGCTGAATGACTTTCCCCTGTGGCAGGCACGGTGCGCTCGTCGCCGACGGCTAGGCCTGGACATGACAAATTCCATCTTTGAAAGTGGATAGCCTCTCTATACGCCATATACGTCGGAAATCGGCACTTCGTTACTCCTTATGACGCTTAATTTCCGGGTCGATCTCAGTCGGGTCTATGGCGGTCACAAAAAAGCGAGCCGGGGTGTCCCCGGCTCGCCGGAGCCTATTCCCGATGGGGAGATGAGATCAGCAGACGCGTGGAGTTACGACGGCATCAGGACGGTATCGACCACATGGATCACGCCGTTCGACTTTTTCT
>CAWETC010000005.1:0-16569 GCA_963811915.1 uncultured Alphaproteobacteria bacterium | reverse complement strand
CCCTCCTGCCATCACCGCCAAAACAGAGCCCCAACTTTTTTGCGTCACCAACCATCGCTACATGAAATGGGCGGACAGCCACGGGCCTTGCTCGAGCGACCGATGAGGCCGGACTGGACCGCGATCCGCCTCGATGGATTCAGATCGAGGAGCCGATGCGGGCGATGCGGCCGTTCTCACAAGATCCCGCCGGAAATTTTGGTGCGATTCTACGACATGGTATCGAACACCTGTTCTGGCAGCAGCTGGGGACGGGCGCGGCGCAATGTTCGCCTTTTCGCTTACGCGCTAACGCCTCATACCTGTTTCGTGGTGGCCGCTGCGGTCCGCGGTGTCACGGACGGGCTCCGGCGGTAAGCCGGTTGCGCGCGACGCCCTGGAGCTTACGGTATCTCCGGTCACGATAATCTTTTCGTCGAACGCGCAGGGTACCGACCGATCTCGGTTGCGATGACGCAGCTGAGGAGATGATGACTTCAACTGCCGGTGTGCCCGGCAGGTCCTTCGGGACCCTTCGGCCGCCCCCTCGGTTCGGCAGACGAAGCGCATCGCCAGGGGCGGCCGGAACGATTTTGGGCCTGGGTTTTCATGCTATCTGGGTAATTTGAAAAATCGTTAGACTTCGTCGAATTTCGCGCGGCTGAGCGCGTCGGCTGATTTGGCAATCAATGACCAATGGGCTGACCGTGATCATGGACGTCAATTGGGCTCCTTCTCGCGCCGTATCCCCCGATTGCGCTCTCCCTTTCAAAACCTTCAACCAGGAAACTGAAGTTGTCCCCGGAATCCGATAGGCGGCCGATACCCGTTGCCGCGATATCTCGCGACGGCGCCAATTGCCGGCCGGGACGACGTCCACGATGACGAAGACGTCACCGTCCAGATCCCAACGGGGGGGCAAAGCTCATCGAACTCCGCGCGCGTAACTCGTCCACCGCCTTCGCAACGAGAGCCCAGACGGATTGGCGCCGGTGGTGGCCTGTCACCGTGCAAGTAGTGGCGACACGGGGCTTGGATTTAGGGGATTGGCGGCCTCCACGGCGTCGACCCTATAATCGCTGACGTCGGCGAGGTCAGACAGATTGACGATATTCATCGAGGCGATCGTGTGTCGCAATGGCCGAAAGCCGCCAGGCACCAACTCGACGATGACGCGAAGCATTTGTTTAGCTTCTTTCCCGGGTGATGAGTTCGAGACTGTCGGTCGGCTGTTTTTTGCAGTCGACCGCTTCCATGATGGCGACCACCTCGGCACCGGTGAGGTATCGCTTTGCCGCTAAGGCATCCGCGACAGCGGCGACGCTTTCGCGATATTGCTCGACCAGATCCGTGGCGCGTTGTTCAATCTTGCGAAGGTGCCGCGCGACCCTGCGGCGCAATCGTGGATCAGCGCGAACGGCCGCCAGGGCGTCGACAGTCGCGCACTGGTGAAAGAGTTCGCCAGTCAGGCATGTCGAAGCGTGAATCACCGACTGTAGAGAGGCGGCCACACCGAGGTCAGATCGGTCGTTCCCTTCGGATCCGGTCGAGACGGAGCCCAGCAGTAAGCGCTCGGCACGCCGGCAGATAAAATGGAAGTAACGCGGTCCTCGATGTCCAATAGCGTGGTCCAATCATCGTTGTCATATTGAATCTTGGTGTGACCGCCACTGTTGCCGCTTGATCGAAGTTGCACGTAGCATAGCGTACCGATGGATAGGGCAACGGCGCATACGGCGTGAGCCGCCTCATGCATCGCCATCCGCCGTAGCGGGGGGCTCGTTCTGGGCACCCTGGATCTGCAGCCGCAGGTCGTCGAGCGTCAATGCACGTTGCGCGCGGCGGGCTGTTCGTCGGGAGCCGCGTACCTGTTCCATGAGCTCAGCGGCAGTGGAGCCCTCCGCCAACCGCGCGATTCTCGGTGAGATCTTCAGTTTCGAGATCATCCTGAAGATGAAAACGCAAGATATTTATCCCGCCCGCAAGGTTGCGCCGGGCGATCTCGATCGCGCGTTCAAGACGACCTGGCAATTGCGCTTTCCACGCAGTATTCGGCGACTGACGTACGAACCAAAGGAATCCGGCATGCCTGTGCGATCGAGGCCGCCAGCAAACATTTGCCGCAGGCCGGGATCCGAATAGACGATCGCGCCGCGGTCGATTTTGTCCCAAGACAGACTGCCGGCGCGATAGTCTTCGAGATCGCTGGCCAGCGTCAGGCCCCAATCCCGCGCGGCGCCAAATTCGACGGCAATTTCCAGCCGCGGGATGGTGCCGAGGTTTTTCGCGCCGATACGCCGCTCGAATGCGGTCCGCAAGCGTTCGACCGCATCTGTCGGCGTCGAACCAAACCGCATCGCTGCAACCAGATCCTCGAAATCGAGGTCGGCGACTTCGTCGATACGACCGGGCAGACCGCAGCGCAGACAACGCTTCAGTGCGTCACGGACAACAGCTCCATTCGGTGGGACGATCTTGATGGTAAGGATGCGGCCAGCAAGGTGGACGGGAGAACGGTCTCGGGATTGGCTGCAATGCCGACGACGCGGCGACCGGCCGAGAGCTTCCTCGCCAATTCGTCGTTTCAATCGTGCTTTTGTCGCGGGACCTGTTCGATCCGTCACCTGCAAACGTCGCCCAATCCTGCGAACCGTGGTCGTCGAAATATGTTTCTACCGTTTTCACCCATGCTGCGCTGGGAACTTCGACGACGACCGCAACAGGTGTTTTGTCGTGCAAGCGTCGGCGAACGGCTGGCGTCGTCGCAGCCTCAAGGGCCGCAACAACGATAGCCCGGCGCGGATCGTGGGATTTCGAGGAGGGCTCGTCAGTCTGTTCATCGGCGTCGCCATTTCGGCGGGACGCGCTCCCGAACGGACTGGGGGCCCAGGCGCGCTTCGACGAATAACACAAGCTGCTTCAGCGCCTCCGGTTGGGCAACGACGACGTTGCGAAATCGCGGCATGTGCGTCCTTTCACCGAAAGCATACGCTGGTCCAGTTGCTGGTCGTTGCTCATGGGCGTGCTTTCGCGATCGGTTTGCGGGGACCAAGCGGCTGGCTGAACCAGGTCAAACTGCGGATGGATCGCTGCAATCACGATTATGGCGCGCGCATCGGATCGGCGACTTCGGTCTTTCGGGTGTGTTTCTGGGCGCCGCCACGCGGCGAACCCTCTGAACTTGCTTGCCGTGGACGGTAAGCCGGTGGCTATCAACTCCACCATGGCTGCCGCCATGAAAACCCACAATCGGCTACGCCGAAAAATACCCAGCGATGGTCGAGATGAACGCGAGTGCTCATGCGCGTGCTCTCGCGATCGTTTGCGGGCCGAGGGGTGCGCTGATCAGGTCGAGTTCGATCAGGTCGGAGCAGGCCAAGGCCATCACCGCGGGACTAGGGTCTCGTTCGCCGCGGGCTGCCGCGAGCAGCCTGGACAAGGTCATGGGCCCATCGTTACCGAGTATCTGGAGAATCCGCATCCGCAGACTGATGCCGACCGGATGCAGGCGGTAGGACCAGACCAGACGGCTATTGGCAAAGCGAGGCTCTCGCTTGATGTCGGCGGCCGTCAGCGTGATCGGTGCCAGACCGAGTTCCTGCAGCGCGATCAGCACCAGGCCCTCGTCCTCGAAATCCCGCAGCGGACGGGCTGCTACGACGTCAAGATAGAACCGGCCGTCATCTCGATGAATGACGATGGCGTTGAGTTCTACCGGTGTCGCGCCGACCCGCGCCGTCGGGATGAATTCGATCGAGCGAACTGCCGGGTCGAGCGACGTCTGGACGAGCGTATCTCGAACGAGCTCACGGCGCGCCGGGATCGCGGTGGAAGTTTTTGCAGAGACAAAAAGGTTGCCATTGATCGCAGCGGTCTGTGAAATATGCATGGAGACCAATCCGAACTCGAGGAAGAGACGAGGTTTGCCGTATCCAGTAGGATCAAATTTGCTTCGATGTCGTCGGTCATGTCAGCCTCCTGAGGGTTCGGTTGGATTTCGATGACGAGACGGGGTTCAAATTGCGAATTTTCCCCACTCAATTCGTTGGGCGGCCACGGGCCGTAACCATTGGTATTGGTCATCACGCGCGTGCCCGATGCCTTGCGGTCGTAGATTTCGTCGGTGTGCCCGTGAATCCAAGCATCATCTCGATCACGTCGCTGCAACGGCCTTCGCCCACGAAACTCTCTATCGCCAGTGTGAACCTCACACTCTGCGAGCCGCACCCCAGGCAGCGATAAATGCCGCCGTGTCCGAAATCGCCATCCTCCCCGCATTCGCATTTGGTCATCGGCATCACTCTTCGGTGCTGTCGTCGGCGAGTTTCGTGACGGCGAAAATGAGCGAGCACAGTCACGGCGCACCAAATTTCTGTTTGATCCTGTCGCTATCGACCGGACCGAACGGCGCTGCGGCAACAGCGGTCGCGATGCTGTTGACCGCCGTCTTAACGAGTTGGCGCCAGCTGTCGCCGACCCTCGGATGGCCCGGCGTCGCGACACCGCCGCGGGACACCTCACTAAAGAGCGGCGAATAGCGGGCAATCAAGTCGTCCTGCCAGGAGCGACCTGTCTGGTTTCCGGACATCACGAACTCCACGCAACAGTACTGCCAATCGTGAACATATCAGGAACATTTAGGGAAAGTCAATATATCGATATTTATATATTCATCCCATATGCCTATAGCGCTGATTCCAAAACTGGCCTAGATTTAGCAGGATAGCCGCCGGAAAAAGCTGATGAACGAGCCGAAAGCGCCGCTCCGGAAAGGCCGAAAGCCAGCCGCCGGCGATAAGCGCCAGTTTCTTGCGACGATGGACCCGGAAGTGATCAAGGCCATCAAGAAGGCTGCGATCGAGGACGAGACTTCGGCCTCCGAGATTTTGGAAGCGGCCGCGCGAGGATGGCTGGAGCAGCGGAAGTCGAAATTGAAGAATGCAGATCAATAGGTGCCACGCAGCACGACGCTCGATAAAGCCTTCGAACGGCGAGAGAACTCGGCGGTACTGAGCGAGATGCGCGCGCGGCTGGAGGCGTCTATGAAACTGTTTGGTATCCACCGGAGGCATTGTTTCAGCCACGCTCGGGCCAGAGCAAACGCGTCTACGTACCCGCCGCCGTAGAACTCCGCAACGATGACGCCGCGCTTCTGGAGCACCATCGTATTGCCAATCCCGTCAACTGAGGGATCGATGTACTATGTCCACTAATTCTGCGCTCAATTACGTGCTCACGGCCCAGATCACCCTTCTCGACGGTTTGATCACCGGCTTACGGGAAATCCACTCCCTCGGATCGATTCTGCAGGTGCGTGCGGCTCCTTTTGCCGAACTAGATCGAATGAAGTCGGCGATCGGTGGCTTTATCACCTACATCATTGACGTTCAGCGGATCTACACCGGCCACGGCCGGGGCACGCGCAATATTGGCGACCGGATTAGCCAGGAAGCCTGGCAAAGCGGCAGCCAAGTTTACCTGATCTATTCGCTTGATAAGCGATTTGATAAACCCGCTGCCTCCTATGTCGAAGCGCGTTTTAATCGATATCGCCGCTGAATTGGCTATCCCGCTCGCAAACAGCGTCAGACCGTTTGGCCGCGACGGCCTCACGCTTTCTCCGGATGTCGAGCAGCTCGTTCAGCAGGCCCAGGTTTTACTATCGGTCGCGGGCTTTCGCCGTTTCGAGGAGGCGCGGCAAACCCAATCAGGTCGCCCGGTTCGCGTGGCAGCGACTGGCGATCTGCATGACCTGCGGGTGCTCGAGCCCGAGGCAATGACCGTTCCGACCGACACGCCGCGCATGCGACTAATCTGCCCTGATTTGCACGCCGAAGGCTATCAGGTCGGCGATCGCTTCCACGTGCTGCCGGACGCCGACTATTGCTACGAGTCCAAAACCGGATTGTCGACCGACAACCGGTCGCGCCGCAAGGCTATCGAAGCGCTGGATATTCTGCAGCCGCTGCCTGGCCTCACCGGCCGTGCCCGGCTGCGCGTCGGCCTCGACTGCAAAAGCGCGGCCATCGCCGGGAAAATTCTTTCTGGCAGGCACATCGGCAACAGCTCTTGGGAGGCCGTTCCATAGTTGGACGTTGGAATTTCATCATGGGCAAGCTTCGCATGCTCCGAAAGCCCCCGGGGGTCTATCGGCTTGCAAATATTGTCGGCCAAATGACAGGAGGGCGAGAGCCTTACCGACCCGCCGTTGATCGTCTTGCACGGCCGCCCAGGTTTTTCCGAGATGTGTCTCTTTCGTTACTTCGGTGCTCCGCTCGGGAACAGCTGCATCGTCGAAGCTATCTAGTCGTCCGTGAAGAATTCCCAAGTCGTTGATTTGGAATCTGGAAACGGCATGCTTGGGCAACCGAGTTTGCCGGGAATAGGCCTGCGGAAAGGGGATTCCTTGCAAACTTGATCTGTGATTCTCTAGCCTTGAACGATTGGCGGGGGGACCAGATGCGGCCACCGGAACGGCGGGAGACGGGAGAGCAGGATCTGTTCCGGTCCCGGCTCGACCAGATCATCGACCTGAAGCATCCGCTGGTGGCGCTGGGGCGCACGGTGGATTGGGCATTCCTGGAACGGGAGTTTGGGGCGGTCTACACCGATGATCCGGGCCGCCCGCCACTGCCGACGCGATTGATGGCGGGGCTGGCGATCCTCAAGCACACCTACGACCTCTCCGACGAGGTGCTGTGCGAACGCTGGGTCGAGAACCCCTATTATCAGTTCTTCTGCGGCGAGGAGTTCTTCCAGCACCGGCTGGTGTTCGATCGCTCGTCCCTGACGCGCTGGCGCAACCGCATGGGCGAGGAACGGCTGCAGGCCTTGCTGCAGGAGAGCCTGTCAGTCGCCACCCGGACCAAGGCAATCAAGCCGTCCGAGCTGTCACGGGTGATCGTCGATACCACGGTTCAGCCCAAGAACGTGACATTCCCCACCGATGCGAAGCTTCTGAACCGGGCGCGCGAGAAACTGGTGCGGCTGGCGAACATACACGCATTGCCGTTGCGCCAGTCCTATGCGCGGGTGGGCAAGTTCGCCCTGATCCAGCATCAGCGTTACGCTCATGCCAAGCAGTTCAAACGGGCCAACCGGATGCTGAAGAAGCTGCGCACCTATCTCGGCCGCGTCATCCGCGACATCGGCCGCAAGATCGAGGGCAATAGCGGGCTCGAGGCGGCGTTCGCCAAGCTGCTATTGCTGGCGCGGCGCGTGCGCGAGCAGAAACAGCAGTCAGCGCGGACCGAAGGTCTATTCCCTGCATGCGCCGGAAGTCGAATGCATCGGCAAAGGCAAGGCCCATCGGCCTTACGAGTTCGGCGTCAAGGTCAGCGTTGCCACCACCCTCAAGCACTGCAAGGGCGGCCAGTTCGTCACCCATGTGAAGGCGCTGCCCGGCAACCCGTATGACGGTCACACGCTGGCAACCGTGATCCCGGACATGGAGGCGCTGGTCGGCGCCACCATCGCGCGCATCCTCGCCGACAAGGGCTACCGCGGCCACAATGCACCGCCCGATCACAAGTTCAGGGTCTTCCTCTCCGGCCAGAAGAGAGGGGTAACGCCCACGATCAAGCGTGAACTCCGCCGCAGGTCCGCCGTCGAGCCCGTCATCGGCCATCTCAAAGCCGAGCATCGCTTGGGCCGCAACTATCTCTGGTTCCGGCGCGGCGACGCCAACAACGCCGTCCTCGCCGCCGTCGGCTACAACTTCCGCCGCCTCATCCGCTGGCTCAGGCTTTTGTTGTACCAAATCCTCAGCGCTCTCTTCGCCGAGCCCGTGATCAATCCAGCCTGAAATTAGCGTTCTTCACGGACGACTATCTAATCCCGGTCGCAATCAGCCGATCCAGTCCTGCCGACCAGTTGCGTTCGTGGATATCTTGACAACTAGAACTAGACAGTACAGAACGTCGCAACCATGGCCCTAGTATCCGGAATCATAGCTGAGTGATACGGCGGTCTTTGAAGCGGCGTTGACGGACCTTTTTCTTGGTCCAAACGAAGGGCTCAGCTGTGACGTTATATGCTCTGATGTAGGCATCGATATGCAGCTCAAGCTGTTTCAGGGTCGTGAAGGAAGCGCCGCTGAGTGACTGTCCCTGCAAGATCGAGCACCATACCTCGACTTGGTTGAGCCATGACGCGCTTGTCGGCGTGAAATGAAATTTCACATTGGGATGTGCCTCGAGCCAATCCTCGTTCTTCTTGTGGGTGTTGAGGTTGTCGAGGATGACGTGAAGCTGGCGGTTCGGAAAGGCCGCGGTGACGCCGTTCATGAAGTCGAGAAACTCGACACGGCGACGGCGTTTCGAATGCGTCGCGATGATCTTTCCGGTGGCGACTTCCAGCGCCGCAAACAGCGTGGTCGTGCCGTGCCGCTTGTAGTCGTGGCTCTGGCCGGTCAGAGCCCGGCCGTTGGGTAACTTCAGATAGCCCTGCGCTCGCTCCAAAGCCTGGATCGACGGCTTTTCGTCCACGCATAGTACAATGGCCTTCTCGGGCGGGGCGACATAGAGGCCAACCACATCGGCGGCTTTGGCCGTAAAATGCGGGTCGTTGCTCTCGCACCAGGACTTGCGAGCCGCGAGATCAATCTTGTGGCTGCGCAGGAACCGCCAGACATATTGGACGTCAACATCGCCAAGTTCCCCGGCCAGCAGGGGCCCGGTCCAGCGCGCGAACCCGGTCGGCGGCGGTTTATCGAGCAACTTCAAAATCCGTTTGTCGGTCGACTTCGTATAGATCGGCTGCTTGCCCGGCCGCGGTTTGCTTCGCAGTCCTTCAAGACCAAGGTCGGCAAAGCGATGCCGCCAAAGGCTGACAATCCGCGGCTGGACCCCAACTTCCTTGGCGATCGATCGGGTGCTACGTCCGGCCGCCGCCAAAAGAACAATCCGTGCCCGCTTCAAATCGCGCTGCAATGTCACCGGGGAGCGGCAACACGCTTCAAGCACCTTGCGATCTTTCCTCGAAAGGTGGACTTCTCTTGCTTCGGGTATCATCCCGATGTTGAATCATGACTTCACGTTCCAAGGAAAGTCGGTACTAGATCCCGTTCAACGTTCTGACTTCTGCGTGCTTTGCGCGAGGCCGGTGACCTGCAGATCACATCCGCAGTGACGGCCGGCTCGCAAGAATCCAGTCCGGCTCACGCGGCTCAAGGGAAATTTTTGCCGAGGGCCAAGAGGCAGGCAGCACGGATGCAATTGGGCGTGCGACGACGGAGCCGGGACCCCAACCGTGCTTTGCGCCGGCGTAGTGGCGACGCGCGGTGTTCTTCGACCGATGGCCCGCGAGCGCCGCTCTTTCAGCATCCGAAAACCCGATCGCTTCGGCATTTGCCAAGCAAATGTGGCGCAGGCTATACAGGCAAAGACGGCGAATTTCGAGCCGGGCGCAGATCCGGGCTAATCTCTCGGCGATCTGTCCCAGCAGGCGACGCCAGTTCCCGACCCGCTCCATCAAAGTTTTCATGATCGCGATAAGGGTACCGGCAAACTGGTCCACCTTAGGCGGCAAATCATGACGAAGGAACTCCCTGACGGGCCCATTGGCGCGTCCGTTGGTCGACTTGGCATTGAGTATGGTCAGCTTCTCCTCATCGATTGCTGCGCGGGTCCACTCGATAGGACGTAGACCGAGGGTGGGCCCTAATGCCAACAGAAGCAGTAAGGCGGTTTCAAGCAGGTCCACACTGGTTCGTTTGCGTAATCCTTGCGCTACATAAGCCGCGACCGCAGCCAACTCGGCCCTGGTCGGATTGATGACTTTTTTGCGGGAGCCACGGCATTCGGGCCGGCCCCGCCGCTTGATCAGGAGCTCGGAGAGAACAAAGAGACCCTCGCGCGCGCGCTCAACGTCAAGATCTTCGTTCTCGACATCTTTCAAGATGACCGCGGAAATCTGCGCCCGATACAATCGGGTGGTTGATGGCTGCAATTCCCAAAGCTCGTTGCTGAACAGACGGACAAGGGCATCGACAAATCAACCGCACCGGGAAATTTTCGGATTGCTTGCGCCAATATCCGGCGACCCTCTTTGAGATAAACTTGTTGGGTGTCCGGTGTTTGTGCTGAAACGAGCACTCCATGTTGGTTCGTATCCACCGCTTGGGCCCTCTGTTTGCGCGTTAGTCCACGGCTCGTTCTTTATCCGGGCTCCCTGCAAGAGGCAAAAGGGTTTATCGAACCCTCCGAGAGCTTTCTGGATCAGAAGGTCTATCGAGGGCCTGCGCACCATCGATCGATCACACGGCCTACCCTGCCAAGCGCCAGTTCCCAGCGGCCCGGCGGCGATTTATGTCGTGCTACGCGCATGCGGATAGCCGCCACGACGGCCTGACGATTTGACCGGTTTAGAACGCGAATACGCGGTGGCATCTCAATCAGCAGATCGGCGAGGCTTCGGGCGGACAACTCGTTGACAATGCCGAGTTCGGCATGTGCGGCCGACCGCGCCAGGTGGCGTAATTTGCGACGAAGATCATCCATGGGCCTGCTACGGCCTGCGAAACCCCAGCACCTCGGAGGCGGCCTCCAAGATTTCGCCGATCCAGCCCGAAATTTCGCGCTTGACGATCGCCGCCGAGCCGGGGTCCAAAACCTTACCGTGGCGTGGCCAAAATCGCACGAGCGCAGACGGGTCCGTATCGACGAATTTCACCATGGACAGTCCAGCTCGGTCCACAGGATTCCACAGCCGCTCATCCATCCCTCGGAATTTCACCTCGGTCACGGTAGAGCGCAGTTGCTGAATGCTCTCGGCGCTATAACCGAGCTCCGCGTAATCCAGATTAGCGAAAACCGGACCGTGACGTTCGTTCAGAACCCATGCCACCCGCGCGAGCGGCAGCGCTTTCTGCACCTTCAGCGTAAGTTCGATCATCGATTTGATCGCGTCAATGTTTGCAGTCGTAACCAGAGCGACGATGGCGAGGCCTCCCGCCTCGGTCACACGTCGATCGAATTCCAGAGCGTGCAAATATCGTATCGTCGTCTTGTCCCAGGTCGCGGCCGTATCCAATACAACAGAGGGACGATTTTGCGCGCCTTCGCCAATCGCGGCAGAGAATTTCGAGAATGCGTGCAGCAACGCGAGGGGGTCGTCTTCGGTCGCGGCAAGCAGATCAATGTCCAACTCTTCAACGCATTCCTCGCCCAATTTTCTCCTAAGCTTATGCTGGACGTCCGCGGAAAACACCTTTACCTCGTACCCGTGCAGCCGGAGCGCGAGAGCGAGCGCTTCGGCCGTCGTCGACTTGCCTTGGGCACCAACAGAAGAAGCAACAGCCACGGCTATCCAACAACGCACGAACTCTTCGGTCGGCAACTTTCTGGCCATGCTATGCATCCTTTCAGAAGAGCCGCCATTATCGGCCGGGTCCCAGAACTCGAACTCCCGAGAACCTTTTGTCTTCCTTTGTCTTCCTTTGTCTTCCTTTGTCTCCTTTTGTCTTCCTTTGTTTTCCTTTGTCTTCCTTTCCTTTAATTGCAACGGTTGCCAGAGTTGGCTGACGTGCAACAGGCTCTCGCAGCACGGCGCAGCAACTGAAGCTCTGTTTTTGCTCCCAAAAGCGGCAACACCTCAATGATCCTACCCGGCGTGCCGGTTGCCCTTGCCAAGCTGCGGTCGGATCCGATCGGATCACCCATTTCCGCGCGCCGTTCTAGCTCACGCGCGGATCCCGAGAGTTGCGAGCAACAATCCTGCAGGAGCTCAAGGGTCAGAGGAAAGGATCGAGCAGAGCGCCGACGCTGACCGATCATTTCGTTAAGACGTCGCAGAATTTGCCGGTGTTCCGCGCGCCGACGCCAAACGCCAATCATTCCCGCGAAGATATCGTCGCGAAGATAGTCCTCGCGCCCAAGCGCGCGCAATTCACAATCCTCGCCGCTTGCTGGTAAATCGTCCCATATAATGCCCCTTCGCAAAATATCGACGATTTCGCGCAATGTGGAACGAGCGCTCGCTACAGAAACAACTTCGTCGCCTAAAACGGCGTCGCACACATCGACTACCAGACGCGCGTCGCAGGCGGGCTCCGACCAACTGTAAAGTGTTCGACGCCCAGGGTTTTGGCGGCCCCCCTGAAGTGCAGCTCCGCGAACGGCCATTGCAACCTGACGGAAAAACCGCGCCGAGAGTGCGGGGTCATCCGCTATCAATTTCTCTAGGCGATGCCGAAGATGAAGGAGAGCAGGCTTTGGAAGTCCACTAAAAAAATACGCTTCAGCAGCTTCAGCTGGAAAACTCGATATCCGTGCAGCTACAAAATGCCGGCGGTGCGGCCACGGCCGCATCGCCGCCATGCAGCACGTGCCGGGTAACCGTCGCGCCGGTCACCGCAATCCGAACGTGGCCCGGCCATGCGTCATCAACTGCATCCAACGAAGAAGCGGCGGCTGTAAACAACAGCTCCAGCGGCGCAAATGGAAAGCGTCCAGCCAATGCGTCGAAAACCTGTGGCAACAGGTCGGGTGGCAAGAGAATTCGCTCGCCGCGGGCGGCATTATTCGCAAATGTCACCAGATCGGCCAATTGGCGCACGACCGCGGCAATTCGGGGCGAGCGGGCCGCCTGGTCGCACCTGCAGCGGTAGTCAATGAACACCTGACCCAGCTTCGCCATCGTCAAATCGATCTGCGGCCCATCGATGCCCAACCGCAGCAGGGCCCCTCGCAGTGCCGTAATTTCGGTCTCGACCATAGATCCACCATGCTGCGCCATACTATTTCAACATCGCCCCGGTGGATTTGCTCGCTTTCGCCTCCGCTAATGTTTTTTTGATTTTGCTTATGGTCGCATCGTCCGAAGAGTCATTGCTAGGCAGCTTGTTGGATGACGACGGGGTAGTGACCTTGTCGGCCTCAGGTGGGATCCTCAAAGCGTCACTGCTTTGCGACCAAAATCCATGCATTGACGGAGATGGTGCCACCGGGGTTTTGCGTAGAGTTTCCGCTGCGCGTGTCACCATCGTACGCAGCGATTTGCGGGATATCACCTCGCCGGAACGGCCGCGCACACCGGCAGTTTCGAGGACCGTCGCGATGTCCCCGTAGGTAATGCCACTATCAAGCGCTTTTTGCAGTAGCGCGATGTTGGCGTTAACGGCAGTTTGGGCCTTTGGAAGGCCAAGGGGAGTGCGCGCCAATGCTATGATAAGCGGTTGCAGAAGATCATCGGGCAAGTTCGCCATAACAGGAACTCCTCTTCAATCACTTGTCACCGCGCTGCAGGGCGATACGCGCTTTATATGGAAGGCGTCAGCAACGTTTTAAAGGCGCGAAACTCGGCGCCGGCCGACCTCAATCAATCAAACGCCAAAAATGCTTGATGTCGCACCGGTTCGGCCGGGATCCCGCATTGACGGCAGCGACGACGAAAGAAGCGGAAGTTGATGGGGGATATTTCGGCGTCCATGTGAAGCCGCCAACCAGACAGAGCACCGCTGCGACCATCAGTCGGACGAAACCTTCAGTAAGTATCCCCCGGCAGAGCCGGGGGCTTTAGGAATTGGGCCGCTCGAAGCGGCGGTCAGGGTCGCTGACGCGGCCCTAAATTCGTTGGCCACCTGAAGGTGACCGATCAACGCCACAAATTCATTCGGTCGAGGCGGCTGTCCTCTTGCTCCTGGTTTCTGATGTATTCTCGTATCACCGCTTCGTCTCGGCCTACGGTCGAGACGAAGTACCCTCGGGCCCAGAAGTGCTGCCCCACAAAATTGCGTTTCTTCTCTCCGTATACACGGGCCAGATGGATCGCACTCTTGCCCTTGATAAACCCGACCACCTGCGAGACCGCATATTTCGTCGGAATCGAAATCATCATGTGAACGTGGTCCGGCATCAGGTGGCCTTCTTCGATCCGGCTTTCTTTTTGCTGCGCCAGCTTGCGAAAAAGTCTCTCGAGGTGCCGCCTCAACTCCCCGTAAAGCGTCTTCCTGCGGCACTTCGGAATGAACACAACATGATATTTGCACTCCCACTTGCTGTGGCTTAGGCTCTCGTACTCGTCCATCGTCAAGCTTCCTTTCGTGTGCGTGGTGGCTCACGATCAGAAGTCTCGGCGATGGGCGACCGCCGTAAATGTCAAACCTTTACTGCCTCCCCGGCAGAGCCGGGGGTCTCCCGGTTATGCTAGGAGTGCGCGATCGAATGACGGATTTCCGCCATACCTTTTCGAAATCACCAGCCCGACATCGCAATCGCGCAACAAGACGCCGCACCCGGGCGATCTCACGCATCCGAGTACCCGCGTGCAGGCCGAGATCGACGGCTTCCTTCCATTTATCGCTGCCTCGCGTAAATCTCCCCGGCAAGCGCGGTGAGGTCGCAGGGGCGCACGGCGCCGCTCCGCAGCAGGCCATCATAGCCGCCAGACACTGATATCGCGGACACCACCTTGCGATTCTCTCGCTGATCGGATACGCTGAAGCCGGCCCTGCCGATGGTCCCGTGGTCATCCTTCTGCACGGCTGGCCATACGACATCTACAGCTTTGTCGATGTCGCGCCTTTGCTGGCGTCGGCGGGCTACAGGGTGATCGTGCCCTATCTGCGCGGCCCTTGATGAGATTACCGCGCAGCGTCACGACGCCCTTTTGCATCTTGATGAAATTTTCCGGCGTCAGGCCCGAGGCCTTCACGAAATTCATACTCAGGCCTTTCTCGCGCAGGCGGCGGCCGGAATCGGTCAGACTGACCAGGACCTGACGCTCGTCCGCGGGATCGCGCTGGCCGCGCAGGGCGAACGAGATGATGCGCGGTGACCGGCCGCCCTGCCCGTCATGAATGCCGCATCCAAGCACCGGTGATAGCCTCGCGCCGGTCAGGCCGATATATCGGTAATCAAGCCGGGGCGCTTGTGTTACTTTCGTCGGCTTGCTTTTTGACCAGGTCGCAAATCTTGTCGGCAACCTTCTGTTGATCGGCAGGGCTCATCGCCTTGTACTGGGCCTCGGTAAGACCAAGTTCGGAGAGCATCTCGGCATGCAGACGCTGCGCGGGCGTCATATTGGCAAATTCGAGAAATTGCTGCACCACCGAGTTGGTCGACTTGGTAGTCGTCCGTGAACAATTTCCAAGCTATTGATCCCAGAGTCTTTTTTGGCTCGCTTGCGGATTTGAGATTGCAAGGTTTCGGGGGCTGAGAGCCCAGAACCTTGCGATTTCATTTTTGAGGAATTCCCGTTTTTGGCGAAGCATAATTCTATTGCCGCATCGGAGGAGAACGATGCGACCGAAGCAGCCCGAGACGACGAGATCAGGCGATCTGTTCCGAGCCCGGCTGGACCAGATCATCAACCTCAGGCACGAACTGGCGCAGCTCGCCGGCCAGATCGACTGGGACTTCATCGAGGCGAGATCGCCCCGCTCTATAGCGACAAGGGCCGGCCCGGGATCGCGGCGCGCTTTGCGATCGGGTTACTATTGCTCAAGCAGATTTACGGGCTGTCGGACGAAGGTGTGTGCGAGCGCTGGGTCTATGATCCCTATTTTCAGTACTTCACCGGCGAAGAGTTTTTCCAGCATGAGTTCCCCCACGAACGCTCCGGCCTGAGCCATTGGCGCAAACGGCTCGGCGACGGACTGGAACTGCTGTTGGCCGAGAGCCTGCGGGTGGCACATGCTAGCGGCGCACTGCGCAGCCAGGACCTCAAACGGGTCACGGTCGACACCACGGTGCAGCCCAAGAACATCAGCTTCCCGACCGACGCCAAGCTGCTGCATGCCGCCGTCAAAGGTCTCAACCGCTTGGCCAGCAAGCACGGCGTGAGGCTGCGACAATCCTATGTCCGGGTCGCCAAACGCGCGGCGATGATGGCCGGACGCTACGCCCACGCCAAGCAGTTCAACCGCCACCGCAGGGAACTGCGTATCTTGCGCACGCGGTTAGGCCGGCTGATCCGTGACATCGGCCGCAAGATCGCAGGCCAGGGCAGCCTTGAGGCGGCGTTTGCCCTGCCGCTGGCACAGGCCTCCCAGATCCGCTCCCAGCAACAGCGTCAGCGCGGCTGGAAGCTGTATTCTTTCCATGCTCCCGAGACCGAGTGTATCGGCAAGGGCAAGGCCTCGGCTCCCTACGAGTTCGGCGTCAAGGTCTCGATCGTCACCACCAATGCCCGTGCTCCGGGCGGACAGTTCGTGCTGCATGCCAAGTCGTTGCCGGGCAGCCCATACGACGGCCATACCCTCAAGGCCATCATCGAAGACACCCAAAAGCTCACCGGCTGCAGGATCGAACGCGGCTATGTCGATAAAGGCTATCGCGGGCACGACACCGAGAGCCCGCGTCGCATTTTCATCTCCGGCCAAAAGCGTGGCGTTTTCGGCGTCATCAAACGCGAACTGCGACGACGCTCCGCCATCGAGCCGGTGATCGGTCACATGAAGTCCGAGGGGCACCTCGGACGCTGCTATCTCAAAGGTCGCGCCGGCGATGCCGCCAACGCCATCCTTTCCGCCGTCGGATACAACTTCCGCCGTATCCTCGCCTGGCTCAGGGATTTTTTGACCCTATTCCTGACCGCTATCCGGCGCCTCTCGATCAGCCGATTAGCTCTCGCGCCGGCTTCTTAACGGAC
>CAWETC010000004.1:0-85835 GCA_963811915.1 uncultured Alphaproteobacteria bacterium | reverse complement strand
AGCGAATTTGCGGCGATGATCTGGATGTCCGGGCTGGCCCAGGCCGCTTCCGCGCCGCAGGCCGCCGGGCAGATCAGGCCTTCGTCGCGCGCATTGGCGCCGATCGCGGCCGGCAAGGCGCCGGCCACCGGCGCGATCGATCCGTCGAGGCCGAGTTCGCCGAGCACCGTAAAGCCGGACAACGCATCCGGCGGAATCGCCCCGATCGCCGCCATCAGCCCGAGCGCGATCGGCAGATCATAATGGCTGCCTTCCTTCGGAAGATCGGCGGGCGCGAGGTTGACGGTGATGCGGCGGGCCGGCAGCGCCAGCCCGGAGGCGATCAGTGCCGAGCGCACCCGCTCGCGCGCCTCAGACACCGCCTTGTCCGGCAGGCCGACAATCGCAAACGCCGGCAGCCCCGGCGCGACCTGCACCTGCACGTCGACGGCCCGGGCCTCGATCCCTTCAAAGGCCACGGTGGAAACGCGTTGAACCATGCTGCCCCTCTGCCACGCGAGAGGCTAGCGGAAGGCCGTGGGGATGGCAAGAACATTAGGGGAACGGTCAAGCTAGCAGTGATGCATAATTCTCGCATAGCCAGCTCAGCGACCGTTATTGTGAAGGTACTTGAGATCACCTTTAAAGGCCCTCAAGGGAGATGACTGCGCAACTCACTATTTGAGCAACGCGCTCAGCTATTTTTGGAGAGATCCCCGACAAGTATATAGACTGTATCCGCATCTGAAAAAGCGTTCCGACGATAACGAGCAACAGGCCCGACATACCCCAGCATAGTGTAACGCCGGTCGAACGGCCTTTTCAGCCTTTCTCCATCTGATCGCCTTCAGTGATGAGATATGTGATCAATACCCTCATGTCCAAGGTACCATCACTCCTCACGGTACCGAGCCGCCGTACTTGCCATGAACTTCGCGGAATGGCATTCCATATCGGAAAAGCATTCAAAGACCCCGACTGGCGCGAATACCAAGCCAAGGACCTCCATCCAACTCGTCCCCATCTCCCCCCTCCCAATTTTGCCTGTGATTTACGTGCCCGCTTCTTAGAACTCGCGGCCTTTTTGCCCCTAGGCTTTCCCAACTTCAATTGTCGTCGAGTAATTTCTTCGGCGGCTGCTGCACAAGCGCGGCCATGAGCTGTTTTGCCAATTCGAGAGGATCGTCGTTCGTGGAACCTGTCAGATCACCCTCCCTCGTTAGTGACGCTCATCTTCGCGCCATCGGCGCTATCATTGTCAACTGGTCGGCAATCGATACTCAGATGGAAATAGCGATCCTGGGACTTTACAAAATCAACCCAGATCGTGGCATGGTTCTCACTTCAAACATAAGCTTCGCTAACCGCTTAACACTGTTGCGCATTCTTGCCATGCGAGGGGCCATCGAGGACGTAAACCTCGCGGAGGAATGCAAAACAATTCTCAACCGGATTGAGAGCACTTATGGGTTGAGAAATGCCGCAGCCCATGGCGTATGGGGCAAAGGCGATACTCCCACCACCGCAAAGCGTATGGCCATTCGAGTTAAAGGAAATCGCCTGCGCACCATTAACGAGCAAGTAACCGCGGAAGAACTGGAAGCAACGGCCCCGCAAATCTTGAAGTTGAAAATCGACTTTTCCGACCTGCTGGTACAACTCCAATTGGTTCCGGCCAACAGCCCGTCATACGCCTGAAGCGCCGTCCATAGCTCAGCCGCCGTGAACTTCGTCAGCCTGCTCTACGGGGCGGCGTTTGAACATCTGTATTTTCGGCTTCGGTCTGCCCTTTTCGCCCTTTCGCCCTACCGCTTCACCTCAACCGCCACCGGCTGATCCTTCGCCTTGATCCGGATCACGATGGTCCTGGATTCCTTGTCGGTGGCGTTGCGGCCGAAATGCGGGGTGTTCGGCGGCGTGTAGATCGCCTCGCCGGCTTTCACGATTTTGGTGCCGACGCCGTCGATCTCGAACGTCTGTTCGCCCTCGACGACATAGGTGAGTTCATGTCCCTCGGGATGCATGTGCAGCGGCAATCGGTAACCGGGCTGCCAGGTCGATGCGTACAGCAACAGCTCCTGTCCGGGCATGTTGTTCAAATCGGTCTGAAATACCAGCTTGCTCGCGAGATTCGGCGCCTGGGCGTGAATGAGTTCGGACGAGCCGGCGCCGATCAGGATCCCGCCGGCGAACAGGATCGCTGCCCACATTTTGGTTTTCATTATTGCTGTCCCCAACAAGGCGCTTTTCAGTTCATTGGCTGTATCCATCCTTCGAGACGCATCGCTTCGCGATGCTCCTCAGGATGAGGTTATCAGGTTGGGCGCGCGGTTAGTCCTCATGGTGAGGAGCCGTGAAGCGGCGTCTCGAACCATCAGGCCAGCGGAGAAGCGGCAATGATCGCGAGCGATGCGCTCTAAGAATAAAAAACGGGGCGGCTCGATGGGCCGCCCCGTTCTGGTCTGCGCTCAGAGCGTCATTTGCATCGGCTCGGGATAGTAATGGAAACCCTCGCCGGCCTTGGCGACGTGACCATATCCCGGCCATGCGAAGTGATAGGACATCACCGGGGTTCTGTTGGCCGCCAGCATGGTCAGCATCTTCACCCGCGACTCCGCCGCCTGCTGCGGGTCAGTGTCGTAGGAGAATTGCATCCGCGGCTTCTCGAGCAGCAGCACCGCGTGATGGGTGAGATCGCCGAGGAAGGCGAAAGATTTTCCGTTCGAGGTCACCATGAACATGTGGTGACCCACGGTATGTCCGGGGGCCGCCATGGCCTGAATGCCCGGCAGGAATTCCTGGCCGTCCTTGTAGAACACCAGGCGGTCGCGGATCGGCAGCAGGTTCTTGCGGGCGTGCACTATAAATTCCTTCAGCGGGCCGCCCATCTTGCCTTCGTCGGTCCAGAAATCGAGGTCGCTCTGGGCGATGTAATATTGCGCGTTCGGGAACAGCACCTTGTTGTTGGCGTCGACGACACCGCCGATATGATCGATATGCGCGTGCGAGAACACCACGGCATCGATGTCTTCGGGCTTGATGCCGGCTTCGGCCATGCTCTTCTGCTGCCGGCCGGTGGTCGGGCCGAACAATTTCGATGTGCCCATGCCGGTGTCGAACAACACGAGTTTGTCGCCCATGTTCACGATCGGGGAGTTCTGTTCGAGCACGACGTTGTCGGGCGACAGGAAATTGTCGACCAACATCTGTTTCACTTGCTCATCCGGCACGCCGACGAAGGTGCCCTTGGGAGGGCCGAGCGGCAGCTGTCCGTCGGAAACCACGGTCACTTCGGCATCGCCGAGAATGAAGCGATGCCAATAAGGCGTCTGGGTTCCAAGCTTGGGAGCACGCGCCAGTGCGCTGCCGCCGAGCAGGGTCGATGCACCCAGACCGGCGCCGAGCGCGAGCAAGGATCGTCGCGAAACATCATATGTCATGCGTCTTCCTCCACTGTTTTTGAATTGTGCTTTTGCCGCCCGGGCGGATTAAGCTCCGCTTATGATCCGGACGCCGACAGGCTGCTCCCGGTTTTGCGGACTGGCAAGTGGAATCAGCATAGCGTATTCGCGCGTAAGCCTGCCCGCACTTGATGCGGGGGGCTGCGGGTTCGCGTGAAGAAAACGCGTCAAAACAAAAGTTTAGAGCGCCGTTTCTGATGCAATCAGATCAGAATCGACGCTCGCCAAAAAGCGCCCGGCGGAAACGTGCCAGATGGATTACGCCCGCCAGAAAATTATTTTCCGCTTCGCTTTGTCTCGATCACGTCCCAGATTTTCGCCGCGATATCCAGCCCGCCGAGCCGGGCGATGGCGCGAATACCCGTAGGTGACGTTACGTTGATCTCGGTGAGGTTGCCGTCGATCACGTCGATGCCGACGAACAACAATCCGCGCTCGCGCAGGGCCGGGGCGAGTGTGGCGCAGATTTCACGCTCGCGGTCGGACAAGTCGGTGGCCCGCGCGGCGCCGCCGCGCACCATATTGGAACGCAGATCGTCCGCCGCCGGCACGCGGTTGACCGCGCCGGCGAATTCGCCGTCGACCAAAATGATGCGCTTGTCGCCGTGCTTGACCTCGGGAAGGAAGCGCTGGATCACCCAGGGCTCCTTGAACGTCACCGAAAACATATCGAACAGGGAGCCGAAATTCATGTCCTGCGGCATCACGCGAAACACCGCGGCGCCGCCATGGCCGTGCAGCGGCTTCATCACCACGGCGCCATGTGCGTCGCGGAAGGCGTTGATCTCGTCGAGGTCGCGCGAGATCAAGGTCGGCGGCATCAGATGCGGGAAATCCATCACGAAGATCTTTTCCGGTGCGTTGCGCACACTGGCGGGATTGTTCACCACCAGCGTTTTCGGATGCAGCCGCTCGAGGAAATGCGTCGAGGTGATATAGGCCAGGTCGAACGGCGGGTCCTGCCGCAGCAGGATGACGTCGAACTGCGCCAGCGGCTCGCGCCGCGGCTCGCCCAGCGTGAAATGATCGCTGACTTCGTCGCGCACGGTAAGTCGTTGCACCGGCGCCGCCAGCTCCTCGCCGTTGAGCGAGAGCATGTCCGGCGTGTAGTAGGACAGCGCGTGGCCGCGTTTTTGTGCTTCGAGCAGCAGCGCGAAGGTGGAATCGCCGCGGATGTTGATGCGCGCGATGGGGTCCATCTGGACGGCGACGTTCAATTGCATGGGGGGTCCGTGATTCTTTTAGAGATCGGGGGTTGTCAGGTGCTGGCGTCGAATGCCGCTAACAGATGGCGCGGCAAACGCCGCGGCGCAATCAGCATGGCGTCGAAACGTAGCTCAAAATCGGCATGTTCGGGATGCGCGGTCAGCCAGATTTGCAGCCAGGCCTGCGCGGCGTTGATGATGCGCGCCTGCTGGCGCGGTGTCACCGCATAGGCGGCCTCGTCCAGGCTGGCGCGGGCCTTGACCTCGATGAACGCCAGCAAATTGCGCCGCCGCGCCACGATGTCGATCTCGCCGTAGGGGGTGCGAAAACGCTGGGCCAGGATGCGATAGCCCTTGGCCATCAGCCACGCCGCGGCGCGCGCTTCCGCTGATAGGCCGGTGCGAAACGCCGCGACCCGCGCCGGGGAAGCGGGTTTTGTGGGTTTATCCGGCGGTGAGGCGTCCTCAGTCTTCGCCATCGTCGCCTTCCGCATTCAGTTCTTTGGCGAGTTCCAACGCGCGGGCATAGATTTCGCGGCGCGGCCGGCCGGAGACTTCGACCGCATGCGCCACCGTGTCCTTGACACTGTCCTGCCTGAGCCGGCTTCGCAGCAGATCGTCCAGTTCATCCGCGGCCATGGTGCGCGCATCGGCCGCCTGCGGTCCGATCACCAGCACGAATTCGCCGCGGGTCTCCAGCGTGGCGGCGGTGCGCGCCAGCTCTGTGAGCGGGCCGCGCTGGATCTCCTCATGGAGTTTGGTCATCTCGCGGCACAGCGCCGCGTCGCGTCCGTCCATGATGTCGGCGAGATCGGCCAGGGTGTCCTGGACGCGGTTGCCGGATTCGAACATCACCAGCGTCGCATCGATCCGCGCCAGTTCGGTCAGTCGTGTCCGCCGCGCGACCTGTTTGGGCGGCAAGAACCCCTCGAAGAAAAAACGATCGGTGGGCAGCGCCGCCACCGACAGCGCGGCCAGCACCGAGGAAGGTCCCGGCAGCGCGATCACGGGATAACCGGCCGCGCTGACCTCGCGAACCAGCTTGAAGCCGGGATCGGAAATCAGCGGCGTGCCGGCATCCGAGACCAGCGCGATGGAAGCACCTTGAGATAATTTCTCGAGGATTTTCGGCCGCGCGAGCGCGGCGTTGTGCTCGTGATAGGGTTTTAGAAGTGCCGTGATCGCATAGCGTTCGGTCAGCCGGCGGGTGATGCGGGTATCTTCGCAGGCGATGATGTCGACGCCGGCCAGCGTTTCCAGCGCGCGCAGGGTGATGTCGCCGAGATTGCCGATCGGGGTGGCCACCAGATGCAGGCCCGCCACCGCCTTCGGCGCGATCAGGACGTGGCTGCCGACGGAAAATGTTCGCGCCGGAGCGCCCGTCAGGTCTTCAGGTCTATTTATCGAAGCGGTTTTTGCGCGCATAATCCCAATCTAGAGCGTTTTCGGGCGACGTGGATACCGGCTGGCGCCAGGAAAACGCGAAGAAAACGTGTCGGGCCGGTTCCGGAGGGGCCGCAGCCCGGACGCCCCAAATCCTGCGTGCCAGGGAATACCGGGCCGTGACGGCGAGGCGACCTTTCCCTGCAGCCGGCGTTGCTGCCGCAAGGCCATAATCCTTTTGTTTTAGTTAACCATTCGCCGACAATATGCCTGAATCCACCCTTCCTGATCTCGGGAGGTTGAAGGCTCGGTTTGAAGTCCGGGTAAGTACTGGCCGATCCCGGTCGGTCGAGAGAAGAGATGTGATGGTGGGCCCGCGAAATCCCCAGGATCTGGGTCAAGATCTGGGTAAGAAATTCGGCAAGGAACTTGGCAAGGAACTCGGCGAGGATATGGGCAAGACCTCAGGCAAGGATCTGTTGGCCCGGTCCGGGGCAACCCGGCGGACGGCAATTGGCCTCATGCTGGGCGCGCCGCTGCTTGGCGCGTGCTCCGGCATCCAGCAGAGCCTCAGCCAGTTTTCCAGCCCGTTCGGGGATTCGCAGCAGCCGGCGCCAGGTCCCGGCGGGCCGCAGCAGCAGGCGGTCGCGGTCGGCAATGGGGGCGTCAAGGTCGGCCTGATCCTGCCGCTGTCGGCGGCGGGCAATGCCGGCGTCGCCGCGCAATCGATGAAGAGCGCCGCGGAAATGGCGCTGACGGAATTCCTCAATCCCAATATCCAGGTCCTGATCAAGGACGATACCGGCAGTCCGCAAGGCGCCCAGCAGGCAACCCAGCAGGCGCTTGGCGAAGGCGCCGAAATCATTCTGGGACCGCTGTTTGCGCCCTCGGTGCCGGCGGCGGCGCAGTTGACCCGTGCGCGCGGTATCTCGGTGATCGCGTTCTCGACCGATTCGAGCGTGGCCGGCCACGGCGTCTATCTCCTGAGCTTCCTGCCGGAGTCCGACGTCAACCGGATCATTGAATACGCGGCCAGCATCGGAAAACGATCTTTCGCGGCGCTGCTGCCGGAAAATGCCTATGGCAATGTGGTGGAGGCCGCGTTCAAGCAGGCGGTGAGCCGCCGTGGCGGCCGTATCGTGGCGTTCGAGAAATATGGCGCCGACCGCACGGCGCCGGCGTCGAGGGTGGCGCAGGCGCTCGGTCAGGCCGATGCGCTGCTGTTGGCCGACGACGGCGATTCGGTGGTGGGCATCGCCGACGCGCTGACCGCGGCCGGGGCCAATCTCAAGAGCGTCCAGCTTCTCGGCACCGGGCTGTGGGACAATCCGCGGGTATTCGCGAGTTCAAAATTGCAGGGCGGCCTCTATGCCGCGCCGGACCCTTCGGGCTTTCGCGCTTTCGCGGCCCGCTACCGCGCCAAATACGGCAACGAGCCGGTGCGGACTGCGACGCTGGCCTATGACGCGGTGGCGCTGGTCGCGGCACTGGCAAGAACCCAGGGCGGCCACCGGTTCACGTCGGATGTGCTGACCAATACATCGGGCTTTGCCGGCATCGACGGCCTGTTTCGTTTCCGCGCCGACGGCACCAACGAGCGCGGCCTCGCGGTGATGCGGGTAGGATCGAGCGGCGGCGTGGCGGTCGCCGGTTCGCCGAAGAGTTTTGGCGCGTAGACTTTCGCCGGGACGACGTGTCGAGGAATTCACGCCGCCAGATCTGCCACCACGGCATCGAGCACCGGAAATCCGGCCTGGGTGACCCGCAGCCGTCCGCTGTCGTCCACCGCAATGGCGCCTTCTTCACGCAGCATGGCAATGCGGCGGGGATCGAGCGCGCGGCCTGATAGCGCCGCATAGCGCCCGGGGTCGATGCCCTCGGCGAGCCGCAGGCCCATCAGCAGGAATTCGTCGGCGCGTTCTTCGCTATTGAGGAGGTCATCGGTGACGACGCCGTGGCCCGAGGCCTCGACCCGCATCAGCCATGCCTCCGGGCGCTTTTCGGTGGCGATCGCGTGCCGCATCCCATCGATATCGAGGCGGGCGTGCGCGCCGGGGCCGATGCCGGCATATTCCTCGCCGCGCCAGTACACGAGATTATGCTGGCACTCCGCGCCCGATCGGGCGTGATTGGAAATCTCGTAGGACGGTAGCCCATGATGCGCGCAGACTTCCTGCGTGACATCATACAACGCCCGCGCCAGCGCTTCGTCCGGGGTCTTCAATTTGCCGGCGGCATGCAGGCCGAAGAACGGCGTGCCTTCCTCGATCGTCAACTGGTAGAGCGACAGATGCTCGGCCGCTTCCGAGATCGCCAGCTTCAATTCATCGGCCCACATCTGCGGCGTCTGGTCAGGACGGGCATAGATCAGGTCGAAGGAATAGCGATCGAACGAAGCGCGCGCGATCGCGACCGCATCCAGCGCTTCGCGGGCCGTGTGCAGGCGTCCCAGTGCTTTCAACGACAGATCGTCCAGCGCCTGAACGCCGAGCGATACGCGATTGACGCCGGCGGCGCGATAGCCCGCAAACCGCGTGGCCTCGACGCTGGTGGGATTGGCTTCCAGCGTGACTTCCACGCTGGACGCGACGCGCCAATGCTTGCCGATCGCATCGAGGATCGCGCCCACGGTTTGCGGCCGCATCAATGACGGCGTGCCGCCGCCGAGAAAGATCGACGAGACCTCGCGGCCCGGCGCCCGTGCTGCGGTGGTTTCGATTTCGCGGGCGAAGGCGCGAACGAATCGATCCTCGTCGACAGGTGCATGCCGGACATGGCTGTTGAAATCGCAATACGGGCATTTCGACAGGCAGAACGGCCAGTGCACATAGACGCCGAACGCGTTCCCTCTTCCGTCTCCCGCTCGCGGGGGAAGGCCGGAGTGCGGGCTGTTGGCGCCACTCACAGGCAGATCTCCGCCAGTTTGACGAAGGCGCGGGCACGGTGCGACAGCCCGAGCCCCAAAGGCGGCAGGCCGTGCTTCTCGATGCTGGTCATTTCGCCGAAGGTGCGTGCGTGTCCGTCGGGCAGGAACGCCGGATCGTAGCCGAAGCCGGCGGTGCCGCGCGGCGGCCATACCAATGTTCCCTCGACGCGGGCCTCGACCTCTTCGAGATGCCCGTCGGGCCAGGCGACGCAGAGCGCGGAAACGAAATACGCGCGACGCTGCGCCGGCGTTTTGGCGCCGCGCTCCTGCAGCAGACGTTCGATCTGCGCCATTGCGGCGGTGAAATCCTTGGTTGGGCCAGCCCAGCGCGCGGAAAAAATCCCGGGCGCGCCATCGAGCGCCTCGACTGCGAGACCGGAATCATCGGCGAATGCCGGAAGCTGTGCGGCCTTCGCGGCGGCGACCGCCTTGATCTGCGCATTGGCGCGAAAGCTGTCGCCGGTTTCCTCGGGCTCGTCGAGGCCGAGTTCGGCCGCCGAGACCGCCTCGACACCGTGGGGTGCCAAGAGTTCGCGCATCTCGGCGAGCTTGCCGGGATTGTGGGTTGCGATCACGAGCTGGCCGGTGATTCGGCGATGCTGAGTCATGCGCGTTTATAATTCGTCATGGCCGGGCTTGTCCCGGCCATCCACGTTTATTCGGGAAGGAAGTCGTGGTTGCCCGGGCACAGGCGAGCGGAAGCGACGCCGCCGTTCTGACGGCTATGCCGGGCATGACAACCTTTCGTGGCTCACGCTGTGGCCATTTTTTGCAGATCCACCAGCCGCGCCACGCCTTTGCGCGCCAGCGCCATCAGCGCCAGGAATTCGTCCTGCGAGAACGGCGTCTTCTCGGCGGTGCCCTGCACCTCGATGATGCGGCCGTCGCCGGTCATCACGAAATTGGCGTCGGTATCGGCCTCGGAATCCTCGGCGTAATCGAGGTCGAGCACCGGGGTGCCATTGTAGATACCGCAGGAGATCGCGGCGACATTGTCGCGCAGCACGTTGCCCTTGACCATGTTGCGGGTTTTCATCCAGCCGATGCAGTCGGCCAGCGCGACCCAGGCGCCCGTGATAGAGGCCGTCCGCGTGCCGCCATCGGCCTGGATCACATCGCAGTCCACCGTGATCTGGCGCTCACCCAGCGCTTCCAGGTCCAGCGTCGCGCGCAGCGAGCGGCCGATCAGGCGCTGGATTTCGACGGTGCGGCCGCTTTGCTTGCCGGCTGAGGCCTCACGGCGGGTGCGCTCAAGCGTCGCCCGTGGCAGCATGCCGTATTCGGCCGTGACCCAGCCCCGGCCTTGGCCCTTGAGCCATGGCGGCAACCGCTCCTCCAGTGTCGCCGTCACCAGCACATGGGTGTCGCCGAATTTGACCATGCAGGAACCCTCGGCATATTTGACCACGCCGCGTTCCAGCGACACGGCGCGCAGTTCATCCGGCGCACGGCGGCTTGGCCGCATTGGGAATCCTCCAAAAATCAACAAGAGTCAGGGCTGGCGTGCTTGTAAGTGGGGGAGCGCGCTGCAGCAAGGCCCTTGGTTGACCCTGGGATCCGTTGGGAACCAATGCCTGCTTGTAACCTGCCTCCAAGATGGACAGATTAGGGTCTGTTCTGAGGAGTATCCCGTGGCCCACCACGAACCGATTGGCCTGATCGCGCCGCATGAGGGGCTCGCGCAGCTCAACGAGCGCTCTCGGGACATATTTCGTCAAATCGTCGAGAGTTATCTGGCGACGGGCGAACCGGTCGGGTCGCGCAACATCTCGCGCCTGATCGCGGTACCGCTGTCGCCGGCCTCGGTACGCAACGTGATGTCGGATCTCGAGGCGCTGGGTCTGATCTACGCCCCGCATACCTCGGCGGGCCGGTTGCCGACCGAATTCGGGTTGCGGTTTTTCGTCGACGCCCTGATGCAAATGGGCGATCTCACCGAGCCGGAACGGCAGTCGATCCAGACCCAACTGGCGTCCGTCGGCAAGGCGCAATCGGTTGAGGCGGCGCTTGGCGAAGCGCTGACGCGGCTGTCCGGCCTGACCCGGGCGGCGGCGGTGGTACTGACGGCGAAATCCAATTCGCGGCTCAAACATATCGAATTCGTGCGGCTGGAGCCGGAGCGGGCGCTGGTGGTGCTGGTCGGCGAGGACGGCCAGGTCGAAAACCGCGTGCTGACGTTGCCGCCAGGCGTTCCCCCATCGGCTCTCACAGAGGCAACCAATTTTCTCAATGCGCGGATTCGCGGACGAACGCTGGCGGAAGCGCGTCTCGAACTTGAAACCGCATTGACGCAAAGCCGCGCCGAGCTCGATCAATTGACGCAAAAGGTAATTGCTGCGGGGATCGCAAGCTGGTCAGGCGGCGAAACCGACGACCGGCAGTTGATCGTGCGCGGTCACGCCAATCTTTTGGAAGATCTGCATGCGCTGGAAGACCTCGAGCGCGTCAGGCTGCTATTTGACGATCTCGAAACCAAGCGCGGCGTGATCGATCTGTTGGGCCGCGCCGAGCGCGCCGACGGGGTACGGATTTTCATCGGATCGGAGAACAAGCTGTTTTCGCTGTCCGGCTCTTCCACGATCATCGCGCCCTATAGCGATGGCGCGGGCCATATTGTCGGCGTTCTCGGCGTGATCGGGCCGACCCGGCTCAACTATGCCCGGGTGATTCCGACGGTGGACTATGCGGCGCGCATCGTCAGCCGGATGCTGGGGGGATAATCCGGACCTGGACCCCGCGGGTTGCGCTTGATTTTTGACGCCTAAAGCACGATATGCGGCCCAGCAATCCCCAACCATTCCCGATCACTCACAAGATCAATCTCAAGACGATTTCGAGAAGGTAGTATGATGACCGATCCCGACGGGCAAAAGGACAATCCGGCGAACCCGGCACAGGCCCCCGAACCCGTGGTTTCCAAGCCCTACATCATGCCCGACGATCCTGAGGAAGGGTCGGTTGAAGCGCTGGCCAAGGAGGCCGCGGAGTTGCGCGACAAGATGTTGCGGACGCTGGCGGAGATGGAAAACCTGCGCAAGCGAACCGCGCGCGAGGTGGCCGATGCACGCGTCTACGGCATCACCGGCTTCGCGCGCGACGTGCTCGACATCGCGGACAATCTTCAGCGTACGCTCGATGCGGTTCCGGCCGACACCCGTGCGGCGGCCGATCCGGTTCTGAAGGCGCTGATCGAAGGCGTCGAGCTCACCGAACGATCGCTGCTCAACACGCTGGAGAAAAACGGCGTCAAGAAATTCGATCCGTCGGGCGAGAAGTTCGATCCGAATTTCCAGCAGGCGATGTACGAGGTTCCCGATCCGTCGATCCCTGCGGGAACGGTCGTGCAGGTCGTGCAGGCCGGCTACACCATCGGCGAGCGCGTGCTGCGCCCGGCGCTGGTGGCTGTTTCCAAAGGCGGCGCCAAGGCTGGCGCGGCCGAACAAGGCTGAGGCGCGATGAGGGTCTGAGACCTCATCCCCCGAGAGTCTGACTCAAAATTCAGCCAATGGAATTGAGCCTTTTAGCCAAGCTCGTCATGGCCGGGTTTGTCCCGTCTATCCACGTTTTTCTTGAATTAAGTGCAGTAAGACGTGGATGCCCGGCACAAGGCCGGGCATGACGAAGAGCGAGTCATTTTCTCGAGCTGAAAAACTCTTTAAACCGCGATATCGCTGGACTGGATACGCATGACGCCGGCGTTCGTCATATCTGCCCAGGCCTTGGCCATCGAGCCCTGCGTGTCGATGCCACGGCAGGCATCTTCGACCACGTAGGCATCGAATCCCGCCTTGCGCGCATCGAGGGCCGTCCACGCGACACAGAAATCCGTCGCCAGCCCGGCCACGAACAGGCGCTGCAGCTTGCGCGCCTTGAGATAGGCGGCGAGGCCTGTCGTGGTCTTGCCGTCGGCCTCGGTGAAAGCCGAATAGCTGTCGACGTCGTTGTGGAAGCCTTTTCGGATCACGAGCCCCGCATGCGGTATCGACAGGTCCTTGGACAGCGCCGCGCCGTCGGTTCCCTGGACGCAGTGATCGGGCCACAACACCTGCTTGCCGTAGGGCAGATCGATCACTTCGAAAGGCTTCTTGCCGGGATGGGTCGATGCGAATGAGATATGGCCTGCGGCATGCCAGTCCTGCGTCATCACCACATTGGCGAAGCCCTTGGCGATGCGATTGATCACAGGAATGACCTGATCACCGTCCTTCACCGCCAGGCTGCCGCCGGGCAGGAAATCGTTCTGGACATCGATGACCAGAAGCGCCGACGCGTCATCGATCTTGATTGGGGTTGCCGCGGAAAGTGCCTTTGGAATAACGCTCGCGATTGCCATGGTGCCCAAACCCGCCAGAATCTACCTTCGGTCCCACATGCTGCATCTTCCCTGACCGGATCAGCAAATCAGGTCGGCGAACGGTCGTAAAGCAGGCCGGCGCGCGTGGGCACTGGAATTTTCGGCACCCGGTGTTCTCAGACAATGCTTGGTACAGCGACTTGATCCCGCGACATCTGGTGTCCGCGGTATCCTGGTTCAGCGTTGGTCAATTCCGTCGCGCACGGCGCGAAAGCGGGGAAACGCGCTCGTCCATTGATCGCGCGGGGCGCTGCCGATAATGCGGAGCGAGGTCGGGCCACCGAACCGCACCCACTGCACCACGGTGACAGGCGTATTATCCTTGCCGCTGGTCGCATCGAGGCGCGTTTCATATCCGGGCATGCCGTCGATACGAACCGGCTCGGACATCGTGATACGCCAGCTGTGCACCCCCGGAATTGAGGTCGCTGCCTGCTCGGCGTAGCGGCCGCGATCCTCCGGTTGGTTCGGCGCGGAGGCCATTAAGCCAATCACCATGAAGGGCGCCGCTTCGAAGCCGGTTGTTTCATCGCCGTCGGCCAGAATGACGGCACCGCCCGGCGCCAGCGTGCGGACATTCTTGAAATTACCGAGTTCGCTGACCTTGAACGGCAAGAGCCCCAATTTCTCATCGAGCGGAACTTCCTTGCGGATCGTCGCCGACGCAAACATCTGCCGGATGGCGTCGTCGGTGTAGATTTTGCTGGCATTCTCGGGGACCTGGACGGCGACATAGCCGGCGAAGGTGTCGCCCTGCAGGATCATCGAATAACGCCGCACGGGAGTCGTGCCATTCTTGGCGTTCTCGACGGTGTAGTAGGCAATCCCCGCTGAGGTTTCGAGGCTCTCGGGCTTGACGCCACCGGTACCCGCGGGATTGGCTTTGAAGGCGTTCATGACTTCGACATAGGCTTGGGCCGGTAATTCCGCCACCAGCACCTTGACGCTGCCATCCTCAGTTTCAAACCCGACGAACGTCTTGGCGCGGACGAGACCCACCAGCGGCACCATCCCGACCCGGATGCCCGGTGGGAAAACCGGCTCCGCGGCGAGGGCGGGGCCTATGGCGATGAGGAGCAGGGTAATCGCAGATAACAGTCGAATGTGCTTCATAGGCAGTCTACTGGGTTTGCATTGAGGCCGTTCAATGGTCGGCCGGTGCCGGATCCCGGGCAGGACCTCCGCGGTCCCCGGGAATTGGTCCTTGGGATCGATCCGCTGCTTTTAGCGGGTTTACCGTTCCGGCAACAGGCCGATCCGGCGGGACCGGTCCTGATTACGTTCCCGCGTCTCTCGCCGGGACGGTCGGGAAGCAGACACTATCTTTCAAGGTTGAGGGTTTTCACGGGTTAAGGTTGCGTCTCGGTCCTTGCAGGCCCTGCCCCCCCTCCTATATGAGGCTCACCGTCGCAATATCGCGAGCATTTGATCGTTGGGGAGTTGGATTGGTGCGCCGTCAGGGCCCAGCCAACCTGCCGCAAAAAGAAGGATATGAGGACCATGGGAAAGGTCATAGGGATCGATCTCGGCACCACGAATTCGTGCGTTGCCGTAATGGATGGCAAGACAGCGAGGGTTATCGAAAACGCTGAGGGCATGCGGACGACCCCGTCGATCGTGGCCGTCACGGATGATGGCGAGCGCCTGGTCGGCCAGCCCGCCAAGCGCCAGGCGGTAACCAATCCCGAGCGGACCTTCTTTGCGGTCAAGCGCCTCATCGGCCGCCGCTACGACGATCCGATGGTCGAAAAGGACAAGAAGCTCGTCCCCTACAAGATCGTCAAGGCGTCCAACGGCGATGCCTGGGTCGAGGCCGACGGCAAGACCTATTCGCCCTCGCAGGTCTCAGCCTTCATTCTGCAGAAGATGAAGGAGACCGCGGAAGCCCATCTCGGCCAGAAGGTCGATCAGGCCGTCATCACCGTTCCCGCTTATTTCAACGACGCGCAACGTCAGGCCACCAAGGACGCCGGCAAGATCGCCGGCCTTGAAGTGCTGCGCATCATCAACGAACCGACCGCGGCCGCTCTTGCTTACGGTCTCGACAAGACCAAGGCCGGCACCATTGCGGTGTACGACCTCGGCGGCGGCACCTTCGACGTCTCGATCCTCGAGATCGGCGACGGCGTATTCGAGGTGAAGTCGACCAACGGCGACACGTTCCTCGGCGGCGAAGACTTCGACATGCGGCTGGTCAGCTATCTGGCCGATGAATTCCAGAAGGAGCAGGGCATCAACCTGCGTAACGACAAACTTGCCTTGCAGCGCCTGAAGGAGGCCGCCGAAAAGGCCAAGATCGAATTGTCCTCGACCACGCAGACCGAAATCAATCTGCCGTTCATCACCGCCGATGCGTCGGGGCCGAAGCATCTGACGATGAAGCTGACGCGCGCCAAGTTCGAGGCGCTGGTCGAAGATCTCATCCAGAAGACCATCGAGCCCTGCCGCAAGGCGCTGAAGGATGCCGGCTTGACCGCCGGCGAGATCGGCGAAGTGGTGCTGGTCGGCGGCATGACCCGCATGCCGAAGGTCCAGGAAGTGGTGAAGCAGTTGTTCGGCAAGGAGCCGCACAAGGGCGTCAATCCGGACGAAGTCGTTGCCATCGGCGCTGCGATCCAGGCCGGTGTGCTGCAGGGCGACGTCAAGGACGTCTTGCTGCTCGACGTGACGCCGCTGTCGCTCGGCATCGAGACGCTGGGTGGCGTGTTCACGCGCATCATCGATCGCAACACCACGATCCCGACCAAGAAGAGCCAGGTGTTCTCGACCGCCGAGGACAACCAGAATGCGGTCACCATCCGCGTGTTCCAGGGTGAACGCGAGATGGCGGCCGACAACAAGGTTCTCGGTCAGTTCGATCTGATGGGCATACCCCCGTCACCGCGCGGCATGCCGCAAATCGAGGTGACCTTCGATATCGACGCCAACGGCATCGTCAACGTGTCGGCCAAGGACAAGGCGACCGGCAAGGAACAGCAGATCCGGATTCAAGCCTCCGGCGGTCTGTCCGAAGCCGACATCCAGAAGATGGTCAAGGACGCCGAGGCCAACGCCGCCGAGGACAAGAAGCGCCGCGAAGCGGTCGATGCCAAGAACCATGCCGACGCGCTGGTGCATTCCACCGAGAAGGCGCTGGCCGAGCACGGCTCGAAGGTCGAGGAGAGCGAGCGCCGCGCCATCGAAGACGCCGTCAGCGATTTGAAGGAAGCGCTGAAGGGCGAAGATGCCGAGGCGATCAAGGCCAAATCCAATACGCTGGCGCAGGCTTCGATGAAGCTCGGCGAGGCGATGTACAAGCAGCAGGCCGAGGCCGATGCGGCCAAGGACGCTGCCAAGGATGACGTGGTCGACGCGGAATTCACCGAAGTCGACGACGACAAGAACACCAAGAAGTCTGCTTAAAAGGCGATCAAGATGACCCTCATCCCAACGAGTACGCAGCGCGTCTCCGAGGATGAGGGTCATTTTTCATTAAGCCGAAGGCGGCATTCTCTGGGTCGCATTCCTTCGGAATGAGGATGAACTTCGGGCGGGTTTTGACGGATGTCCACCAAGCGCTGCTACTACGAAACTCTTGAGGTCGAACGTACCGCGGACGAGTCCAAGCTGAAGTCGGCGTTCCGCAAGCTCGCGATGAAATGGCACCCGGATAAAAATCCTGGCGATGCCACCAGCGAGATGCGCTTCAAGGAAATCAACGAAGCCTACGAAGTTCTGAAAGACGGCGACAAGCGCGCCGCCTATGACCGCTACGGTCATGCCGCGTTCGAGCAGGGCAACGGCGGTCCCGGATTCGGCGCCGGCTTCGCGTCGTCCTTTTCCGATATTTTTGAAGACCTGTTCGGCATGGCCGGGCAGCGCGGACGCGGCAGTGGCCGCGAGCGCGGCGCCGACCTGCGCTACAACATGGAAATCACGCTGGAGGAAGCTTTCCTCGGCAAAACCGCACAGATCGAGATTCCGGTCTCGGTCACCTGCGAATCCTGTTCGGGCATCGGTGCCAAGGCCGGCACCAAGCCGAAGACCTGCTCGATGTGCGGTGGCGCCGGCCGGGTGCGGCAGGCACAGGGCTTCTTCACGCTGGAACGAACCTGCCCGGGCTGTCAGGGCCGCGGCCAGATGATCGAAGACCCCTGCCCTGCATGCTTGGGCTCGGGGCGGGTGACGCGCGAGCGCACCCTGTCGGTCAATATTCCGCAAGGCGTCGAAGATGGCACGCGGATCCGGCTGGCCGGCGAAGGAGAGGCCGGCGTTCGCGGCGGTCCGTCCGGCGATCTCTATATTTTCCTGTCGCTCGCTACGCATGAGTTCTTTCAGCGCGACGGGGCCGATCTGCATTGCCGGGTACCGATCTCGATGGTAACGGCGGCGCTGGGCGGCGAGTTCGAGGTGCCGACTATCGACAAGGGCAAGACCAAAGTGAAAATCCCGGCCGGAACCCAATCGAGCCGCCGCTTTCGCATTGCATCAAAAGGCATGCCGGTGTTGCGCTCGCGTCAGACCGGCGACATGTATGTCCAGGTCGTGGTCGAAACACCGCAGAATTTGACCAAGAAACAGCAAGAATTACTGGCCGAGTTTGAAAAATTATCCTCCGGTGCAACCCAGCCTGAGGCTGCGGGTTTCTTCACTAAGGTCAAGGACTTCTTTGGAAACCGTGCCGCCAGCTAGCGACGGTTCGGCTTGACCGTCTCAGCCGCTACCTATACCTCTTTATGACTATTTTCTGACACTGCCGCGAAGCCGCGGTCCCGCCTGGTAGCGACATGCCATTGCAATCCTCCGCGCGTGCGTTGAAAAAACCTCTTCGTCTCGACGATGAGGTTCGTTTCCTTCGTTCATGGATTGAGAAGCCGCTGCACATGGGCGCTGTGATGCCGTCGGGACGGGTATTGGCCCGCACCATGGCGCAGTATGTGGACATCCATTCCGAAAGTCCGGTGGTCGAACTTGGGCCCGGAACCGGCGCCATCACCAGCGCGCTGATCGAGCATGGCGTCGACCAGAAACGACTCGTTCTGGTCGAATACAATCCGGGCTTCTGCGCGTTGCTGCGCGACCGCTATCCGCAGGCCAAGGTGGTGCAAGGTGACGCCTATGCGCTGCGCGATTTGCTTTGGGATGTGCTGAGCGCACCGGCATCTGCCGTGGTGTCGGGCCTGCCGCTGGTCACCAAGCCGATGCTGACCCGCCTGAAACTGATTCGCGATGCCTTCGTGGCGCTGGCACCGGGCGCGCCGTTCGTGCAGTTCACCTATTCGGTTGCGCCGCCAATTCCGAAATCGCTGCCGGGCGTATCGACAGAGGCGTCCGAGCGCATCTGGATGAACCTTCCGCCGGCCCGCGTGTGGGTGTATCGCAAGGGCTGATATTTGGCGCGTATTCCGCAAAAGTGGGTACCGGATTTGTTTCGCAATCAAGTTCATGCAGATTGCGTAGACTTATCTGCGGTAGAATACGCGCAACTTATCGATTGAGAGCCCCGCTTGTGCGGCCGGTTCGTCCTGAACGCGATTTTAAATCATGTCGGCGCTGAAAATCCTGGTGATCCCCGGCTCGCTGCGAACCGGCTCGCATAATGCGAGGCTCGCGGCGGCGGCGGCGTATCAATTCGTGCAGGCCGGTGCCGAGGTCACGCGCATCTCACTCGGTGATTTTCCGCTGCCGATCTATGACGGCGACCTGCAGTCGAAATCGGGTGTGCCGAAGAACGCGATCAATCTCAAGCGCATGATCGGTGCCCATCAAGGCGTCGTGATGGTGACGCCGGAATACAATTCGTCGGTGCCGCCGCTGGTCAAGAACGCCATCGACTGGGTGTCGCGGGTGCACGACGCGAACGAATCCCGCGGCCAGGTGTTTCGCGGACGCGCCTTTGCCATTGCGGCGGCGTCGGAAGGCCGGCTCGGCGGATCGCGCGCGCTGGCGGCGCTGCGGCTTATTCTTTCCGCCTGCCACGCGATGGTGATCCCGAATCAACTGGCGCTGTCGTTCGCCGGCGAGGCCTATGATGATATGGATAGATTGAAACATCCCGCCGACATCGAGGCGCTCAATGCGCTGGTGCGGCAGCTGATCGACCTTTCGCAGCACGAGGTGAGGTGACATGCAGCTACCCAACGTCACCCAAGGCGACACGCAGGCCTCCACGATCGCTCCGCGCGACCGGTTGATCGTGGCGCTCGATTTGCCCGACGTGGCAGCCGCGGAAGCCATGATCGCAAGGCTCGGCGACAGCGTCACGTTTTACAAGATCGGCTATCAGCTCGCTTATGCCGGTGGATTGCCGCTGATCCGCCAGCTCGCCGATGCCGGCAAGCAGGTCTTCATCGATCTCAAGCTGCACGACATCGGCAACACGGTGGCGCGGGGCACCGAAAGCGTCGCCAAACTGGGGGCGACGTTCCTGACCGTGCACGCTTATCCGCAGACCATGAAAGCGGCGGTCGGTGCGTGCGCGGGATCGGGATTGAAAATCCTCGCCGTCACCGTGCTGACTTCCTATGACGACGGCGATCTGCATGAAGCCGGGTATCGCCTCGGCGTGTCTGATCTGGTCGAGGCCCGCGCCCGGCAGGCCCAGGCGCTCGGCGTCGACGGCCTCGTATGCTCGCCTGAAGAGACGACGGCCTTGCGTGGGATTGTCGGCCCTCAAATGAGCCTGGTGACCCCCGGCGTGCGGCCCGCGGGCACAAACCTGGGCGACCAGAAGCGCATCATGACCCCCGGGCGCGCTATCACCGCCGGCTCGGATTATCTGGTGGTCGGACGCCCGGTGATGGAAGCCGCGGATCCCAGGGCGGCCGCGGATGCCATCGTGGCGGAAATCAAACTGGCACTGGCATAGTCAATCGAACCGGAGAGAAGCGCAGATGGCAAAAGGCTACTGGATCGCCCGCATCGATGTTCACAACATGGACGGCTACAAGGAATACGTCGCGCAGAACGGTGCGGTATTCGCGAAATATGGCGCCAAGTTTCTGGTGCGCGGCGGCAGGCATGAGTCCAAGGAAGGCTCGTCGCGGTCGCGCAATGTGGTGCTGGAATTCAAGGATTATGAGACGGCGTTGGCCTGTTACAATTCGCCGGAATACGTCCGCCTGGTCGCGATCAGGTCACCCCATGCCGAGAGCGACCTCGTGATCATCGAAGGCTATGACGGGGAACAGCCGTAGTTCTGTTTTCCTCATCCCGGGAGCGGCGCCGAAGTTTATCGTCGGGCCGCGTCTCGAAGGATGATGTATGCGCGGTGGCCTCATGGTTCGAGACGACGCAAGGGCGCCTCCTCACCATG
This sequence comes from uncultured Alphaproteobacteria bacterium, assembly GCA_963811915.1. GTDB lineage: Bacteria > Pseudomonadota > Alphaproteobacteria > Rhizobiales > Xanthobacteraceae > Bradyrhizobium. The sequence continues at coordinate 65,233 of CAWETC010000004.1, read as the reverse complement.
AGGAAGGGACCGCAATTCGATAGGTTTTGAGCCTGATTGGTTGCCGGAACTGCCCGCCCCGGCTATACGGCAAAGGCGAGGTTTTTTGACATGTCAGAGATGCGCTTGATCGTTGCGGGGGCTGGTGGCCGGATGGGCCGCGCGCTGACGCGCGTCATCTCCGAAACATCGGGCGCCGTCATCAGCGGTGCGCTGGAGGCGCCCGGTTCGGAACTGCTCGGCAAGGATGCCGGCGTGCTCGCGGGCTTGCCTGCCAATGGGGTGCTGCTGTCGGCTGATCTCTGGTCGCTGTCGGCGAATGCAGACGCCATTCTCGACTTCACGGTGCCGGGCGCGACCATCGCCAATGTCGCCATCGCCGCGCAGCGGGGCCTTGTCCACGTCATCGGCACCACGGGTCTTTCGGAGTTGGATAACGCGGTGATCAAGAGTGTCACGTCGCGGGCCATTGTGGTCAAGTCGGGCAATATGAGCCTTGGCGTCAATCTGCTGGCGGCGCTCGTGAAACGGGTGGCGCAGTCGCTGGACGAGGATTTCGACATCGAAATTCTGGAAATGCATCACCGGGCCAAGATCGACGCGCCGTCCGGCACCGCCTTGCTGCTGGGCGAGGCGGCGGCGGCCGGTCGCGGGATCGCGCTGGATCAACACGCCGCGCGCGGCCGCGATGGCATCACCGGCGCCCGCCGCCGCGGCGACATCGGCTTTGCGTCATTGCGCGGCGGCACTGTCACCGGCGAGCACAGCGTGATTTTCGCGGGCGCGATGGAACGCATCGAACTGACGCACAAGGCCGAGGACCGGACCATGTTCGCGCAAGGCGCGGTCAAGGCGGCGCTCTGGGCGCACGGCAAGAAGCCCGGGCTGTATTCGATGGCCGATGTGCTTGGGCTCAGCGACTTCTAGACATTCAAAACGGAAACCACAGGAATGAGCGATCGCCTTCTCGTGCTCTTGCGCCACGGCCAGAGCGAATGGAACCTGAAGAATCTCTTCACCGGCTGGAAGGATCCCGACCTGACGGAGAAGGGCATCGCCGAAGCCAAAGACGCCGGCCAGAAATTGAAGGCGCAGGGCTTGTCGTTCGACATCGCCTTCACCTCGGCGCTGACGCGCGCGCAGCACACGCTCGACCTGACGCTGGCCGAGATCGGCCAGACCGGCATTCCCATCCGCAGGCATCTGGCGCTCAACGAGCGCGACTATGGCGATCTGTCAGGCCTGAACAAGGACGACGCCCGCAAGAAATGGGGTGAAGAACAGGTCCTTATCTGGCGGCGCTCCTACGACGTGCCGCCGCCCGGCGGCGAAAGCCTGAAGGATACGCTGGCGCGCACGCTGCCGTATTTCGTTCAGGAGATTCTGCCGTGCGTGTTGCGCGGCGAGCGCACGCTGGTGGTGGCGCATGGCAATTCGCTGCGTGCGCTGATCATGGTCTTGGAAAAGCTGACCCCGGAAGGCATTCTGGCGCGCGAACTTGCCACCGGCGTGCCGGTGATCTACCGCCTCAATGCCGACGCCACCGTAGCGTCGAAACTCGATCTGGCAGCGTGAATTATGGATGTTTTTGGTTGAAGGCGCAGGACGGGTTGAGCTCTTGCGAAACCATCAACAACGTCAACGAGAGTGATGGGTATCGCTTCGCTCAACCCATCCTGCGAATCTGCAGTCAATGCATCTCCATCTGTCCGGCTTCCCAGCCCAGCATCGCCTGCTTGCGGGTGATGCCCCAGTGATAGCCGGTCAGCGCGCCGCCTTTGCCGAGCGCGCGGTGACAGGGAACCACGAACGACACCGGGTTTTTTCCGATCGCTGCGCCGACCGCGCGTGAGGCTTTCGGGCTGTTGATCTTGTTGGCGATGTCGGAATAGCAGACCGCGCGGCCCATCGGGATCTTCAACAGCGTCTCCCACACCCGGACCTCGAAGTCGGTGCCGATCAGGACCACGCGCAGCGGCTGATCCGCGCGCCATAGTTTGGTGTCGAAGATGCGTTGCGCCAGCGCCGCGGTGCCGGCGCGATCTTCGAGATAGGTCGCGCGCGGCCAGCGCCGTTGCATGTCGGCGAGTGCGGCCTGTTCTTCGCCAGGATCGGCGAATGCCAGCCCGGCCAGCCCGCGGCCGCTGGCGATCACAATCGCCGTCCCGAACGGCGAGGGATGAAATCCGAAGCGCAGCGTCATGCCGGCGCCGCCATTCTTCCATTCGCCCGGCGACATTGCCTCATGGGTGACGAACAGATCGTGCAGCCGGCCCGGGCCCGAAAGCCCGGAGTCCAGCGCGGCATCGAGCACGCTGGCGGAATCGCGCAACAGGCCCTTGGCGTGGTCGAGCGTCAGCGCCTGCATGAAGGCCTTCGGGGTCAGCCCGGCCCAGCGGCGAAACAGATGATGCAGCTCATCGGGCGTGACGCTGGCGGCGTCCGCCATCGCTTCGATGGTCGGCTGCGCGCGCCAGTGCTCGGAGATGAAGGCGATGGCTCGCCGTACCGAATCATAGTCGCGCAGCGCCGCGTTCTGGGAGCCGGGCTTGGCCAGGCGATGGTCGTGGATGGCGAGATTCATGTGATCATTCATGGCAAGGTTCATCATGCCTCACGATGTAGCGCTCGCGCGACCTGCAAACCACCCGATTCCCGATAGCCTTTTAGATCACCGGATTAAAGGTCGGGCCTCGTCGCGCGGCCTGTAGTGCTGCGGTTAAGGCTTTGGCAAAGCTTGCTTTTTCGTCAGGGCCGAGGAAGCTCCCGATGGCGAGGCGGCGGCCTCTGGAGACCAGATAAAGCCGTTCAATGCCGAATTCGGCATGGATCTTCTGGTCGAGCTGCACCCACAGTGGATTGAGCACGAATTCGGCCACGTGGCCGCGATGATTCACCCGGCGCACGCGAAGTTCGGATGGCGTCACCGAAATCTCCTCGGTGGCCTGCGCGCGGCGGAAATTGATCCGGAACGCCCAATAGATCACCAGAACGTCGAGGCCGAAAAAGCCGAATACCGGCCATGCGCCCATCAACAGAAAGGCAAGACCGGCCGCGAAACTGACCACGCTGAGAAATCCCCATCAGCACCAGAAAGCCGGTGCGGTTGAGCGAGCGATGCGGCGTCAGTAGCGCGGAGAACAATTCCGGCTGCGCTGGCGGATCAAATGCGTTGCCTGGGGTCATGACCTGTCAGTATACCCGGATCATGCCGAAAATCACCCGCAGACTACGGTCGAAATTGAACCCGAAACCGAAACCCGCAGCCCCCATACACGCCAAAAAAGTACGACCCGCGGCGACATCGGCGCCACCGCGCGCAACGACAAAAAAAGCCAAGGTTTCCAAGTCCAAGGTTTTCAAGTCCAGGATTTCCAAGTCCAAGGGTTCCGAATCAAAGGCGTCAGCCAAACCCTGGACGCCGGCCGAGGTCTACGAGGCGTTCAGCCGCTTTCGCAAAGCCAACCCCGAACCGAAGGGTGAACTGGAACATCTCAATCCCTATACGCTGCTGGTTGCGGTCGTGCTGTCGGCGCAGGCGACCGATGCCGGCGTCAACAAGGCGACGCGCGCGCTGTTTCAAGTCGCCGATACGCCGCAAAAAATGCTGGCGCTCGGCGAGGACAAGGTCCGCGATTACATCAAGACCATCGGGCTCTATCGCAACAAGGCCAGGAACGTCATCGCGCTGTCGGAAAAACTGATTGCCGAATTCGGCGGTGAAGTGCCGCGCACCCGCGCCGGGCTGGAATTGCTGCCGGGTGCCGGCCGCAAGACCGCCAACGTCGTGCTCAACATGGCGTTCGGAGAGCACACCATGGCGGTGGATACCCATGTGTTTCGCGTGGGCAATCGCACCGGGCTGGCGCCCGGCAATACGCCGCTCGAAGTGGAACTCGGGCTTGAGCGCGTGATCCCGCCCGAGTTCATGCTGCACGCCCATCACTGGCTTATCCTGCACGGCCGCTACACCTGTTTGGCGCGCAAACCACGGTGCGAGGTATGCTTGATCAACGATCTCTGCCGCTGGCCTGAGAAGACGGTTTGAGGCAAAGTCGTCGTCATATCCAGGTATCGTCCAGGATGCAGCCTCGTTCCGATTGTTTGCGGGGAAGGGCGTAAGTTAGAGGGCACGTTCTTGAGCGAGCAGGATCAGATCAGCCCGGCATTGTCGGTGAGTCAGTCGGGATCAATCGCGGCTCCGCCGGCCGCGGCGAGTGCCCCACCCGCGCAATCACCGCCCGGCTCGATCGGTGCTTCGTCGTGGGGCCGTCTCGCGATTCCGTTGCTGGCGGTGCTGGCCGCGCTCGCGTTTATCGCGCTGGCAACCGTGCGCTGGGATGAATGGGTCGGCAGCGCGGTGATCCAGTCCACTAACGACGCCTATGTCAAAGCCGATATGACGCGGCTGAGCAGCCGCGTCGCCGGTGAAGTTCTTACCGTCGCCATGGATGATTTCCAGCGCGTCAAGGCCGGCGATCTTCTGGTTCAGATCGACCCCGCCGATTATCAAGCCCAGGTTTCTTTGGCCGAAGCCGGTGTTGCCGCCGCACAGGCGGCGTTCGACAATCTCGCCAACCAGATCGAGCTGCAATACGCCACCATCGCTCAGGCCGAGGCGCAGCAGGTGTCCGCGGCCGCTCAGGAAGTCGAAACTCGTGAAGAGCAGGAGCGGCAGCAGTCGCTGACGCAGACCGAGGCCGGCACACGGCAAAAGCTCGAGCAAGCCGTCGCGGCCTACGCGCGCGCACAGGCTGACGTGCGGGCGAGCCGGGCCGTAATCGCCGCACAGCGCCATCAGCTCGAAGTGCTGTCCGGAACCAGGAAGCAGCGGGCGGCGGATATTGAAGCGGCCAAGGCCTCGCTGGCCACCGCGAAGCTCAAGCTTGGCTACACCAAAATCACGGCCCCTTTCGATGGCGTCGTCGGCGAGCGGGAGGTTCAGCCGAATGATTACGTCACTATCGGCAGCAACCTCATCAATGTCGTGCCGCTGCCGAACGTGTACATCATCGCCAACTACAAGGAGACCCAGCTGACAAGGGTCAGACCGGGCCAGTCCGTCGACGTAACCGTCGACAGTTTCCCGAACGAGCGGCTGCATGGCCGCGTCGAGCGGATTTCGCCGGCCAGCGGATCGCAGTTCGCACTGTTGCCGCCGGACAATGCGACCGGCAATTTCACCAAAGTGGTTCAGCGAATCCCGGTTCGGATTGAGCTCGACAAGGGCCAGCCGTTGCTGGAGCGCCTGCTGCCGGGGATGTCGGTCGTCACGCGGATTCATACCGACCAAGCGCGTGCGGATGGCGAAAAGTAGAATCGACGACCAGGGGCCGCGCTCGCGCGGCGGCGTCGCGCCGCAACCCCTGTTTGCGGTCGGCGCCGTGCTGCTCGGTTCGTTTCTTGCGAACTTCGATACCCGGCTGACCTCGGTCGGGCTTCCCGATCTGCGCGGCGCCTTTTCGCTGGGCTTCGACGAGGGCGCATGGTTTTCAACGGCCGCGATCGGTTCGCAGATCTTCATCGCGCCCGCGGTGGCCTGGCTTGCCACCGTCTTCGGCCTGCGCCGCATTCTGGGTATTCCAAGCCTGCTCTATGCCCTGGTCTCGCTGGTGATCCCGTTCACGCGCGACTACAATTTGCTGATCGCGCTCAGCATCGTCCACGGCCTGTTGCTGGGCATGTTCGTCCCCGCGTCGCTGATGATCATCTTCCGCAACCTGCCGATCAGATGGTGGCTGCCGGCGATCTCGATCTATTCCATCCGGGTCGGGTTCGCGCTGGATACCGGCTCATCGATGGCCGGCTTTTACGTTGATCATCTGGGATGGCAGTGGCTGTACTGGCAGGGCGTGGTTATCGCGCCGCTGATGGCGTTGATGGTCTATCTCGGGACGCCGCCGGAACCGGTCAACCGGGAGGTGCTCCGGGACGCCGACTGGGGAGGCATTCTGCTGCTCGGTACCGGGATTTCGATGGTTTATGCCGGCCTCGATCAGGGCAATCGCCTCGACTGGCTGGGGTCGGGCACGGTTGCCGCGCTGCTGATCGGAGGCTGCCTGCTACTCGTGGCCTTTCTTATCAATGAGGCGATGGTGCGTCGGCCGTGGGCCCATGTCAGTGTGCTGTTGTCGCGTAACGTCGGGCTCGCGCTGATCGTCATTCTGCTCTACGCGTTGACCAGCCTTTCCAATTCATCGCTGGTGCCGAATTTTCTGGGCACCGTCGCCGGGTTGCGACCCGAACAAACCGGCGAATTGCTGGTGGTCTATGGGGCGCTGCCGATGTTTGTGACGGTGCCGGTGTCGATCTTCCTGCTCCGGCATTTCGATCCCCGCGGCGTTTTGGTCGTCGGCCTGTCGGCGTTCGCCGTCGCCAACCTGCTCGGAACGCAACTGACGCACGACTGGGCACGGGGCGATTTCGTTGCCATCGTTGTTCTGCAATCGATCGGCCAGGCGTTCACTCTTATGCCCATCATTATCATCGCGGTGGCCAATTCCGATTTCACCCGGGCGACCGCGCTTGCCGCCTATATCCAGATCATGCGGCTCGGCGGCGCCGAGATCGGCGTAGCACTGATGGGCACCTGGCTGCGGGTCCGCGAGCAAATCCATTCCAATTATCTTGGGCAGCATGTGGAGAACGGCGGCGCCGACGTCGCCAAAATCATCAGCCAATTGTCCGAAAGCTTCACCAGCCATGGGGCGGGGACCGCGACGACGCGTGCCATCGGATCGCTTTCGGCGCTGGTGCAGCGCGAGGCGAATGTGCTGGCCTATATCGATGGCTTTTGGCTGACATTCTGGCTTGCGATGGCCGCGCTTGGTTTTGTTGCGCTGATGACCAGGGCGCCGCCCGGCCCGCTCACACCCGCGCCGCTCGGCGTCGCGCAAGTCCTGATGCGGCGGCTCGGATTGTCCCGGCGATAGCGACCTGCGGACTTGGCGGCCACCTTGTATCGGAATGTTGCCAAGCATACGCTTCGCCTTGTGCCAAGGCCTGGTTCAAGAGCCGCGCATTTATCGGGAGTGACGCCGTGCGATGTAAGTTTCTTGCTTCAGTGCTTGCCGCCGCTTGCCTTGCCGGAGTGTTCTGCATAGCCACCGCGCACGCGCAGATTTCCGACGATGTCGTCAGGATCGGCGTACTCAACGATCAGTCTGGTCTCTATGCCGATCTGGGCGGTCCGGGCTCGGTGGTTGCCGCGCGCATGGCCGTCGAGGACGCGGGCGGAACTGTACTGGGCAAGCCGGTCGACATCGTGTTCGCCGATCATCAGAACAAGTCCGATATCGGCGCCGCGATTGCCCGCCAATGGTTCGAGGTCGGCAAGGTCGACATGGCGATCGGCTTCGACAATTCGGCGGTAGCACTTGCGGTCGAGCAGCTCGCCGAGGAGAAAAACCGCATCGCCATTGCGGGTGCGGTCGGCAGCACCGCCTTTACCGGCAAGTCCTGCACGCCGAATGAAGCCTCCTGGATTTACGACAGTTACGCGCTCACCACGAGCCTCGCCAAGGCGATCGTGGCGGAGGGGCGCGATACCTGGTTTTTCGTCACCGTCGATTACACCTTCGGCCATTCGCTGGAAGCCGATGCGACCAGTGCCGTGAAGGCGGCCGGTGGCAAGGTGCTGGGCAGTGTGCGTCATCCCCTCAACACAGCGGATTTCAGTTCCTATCTGCTACAGGCGCAGGCATCCGGCGCCAAGGTGGTGGCCTTTGCCAATGGCGGCGGCGACATGGTCAATGCTACCAAGCAGGCGAACGAGTTCGGGCTGACGAAAAGCCAGACCCTGGTTTCCCTGCTGGTATTCATTTCCGACATTCACAGCATGGAGTTGCAGGCGGCGCAGGGGCTGAAATTCGTCACCGCGTTCTACTGGGACCGCGACGAAGAAACCCGCGCCTGGTCGAAGCGCTTCCTTGAGCGCCAGGGCCGGATGCCGACCATGCCGCAGGCCAGCGTCTATTCTGCCATCCGACATTATCTGGAAGCCATTGCCGCCGCCGGCACCGACGAGGCCAAGGCGGTTATGGCGAAGATGCGCGAGCGGCCGGTCAATGATTTCTATGTCAAGAACGGCCATCTGCGCGAAGACGGCCGCCTGGTGCACGACATGTATTTCGCCCAGGTGAAGAAGCCATCGGAATCCACCAAGCCCTGGGATTATTACAAGATCCTCGGCACCATCCCGGGCGATCAGGCCTTCCGCTCATTGGCCGACAGCGGCTGCCCGCTGGTGGCGCGCTAACATCAATCGACGTGTACGGTCCTCATCCCCGCGGAACGGCTTCGCCGTTATCACTGGAGCTGGCGACGTTAGCGCCGTCGCGAAGGATGGCCGCAAATTCTCATGGTTCGAGACGCCGCGCTGATGCGCAGATAAGGAAATCACACAACCGGCATTCCGGTTCGGCGCGAGGGCTCGATCATCTCCGGCCGTGGTCCGCTCAGGCGCTTGTGCATGTGGACCATGAAGGCCATGCCGAACAGCGGCGTCGCCAGGTTGACGATCGGGATCGATACGAATGCCGCGATGATGAGGCCCGCGGTGAATATGATGGCAGCGTTCTGCCTGCGCATCGCCTTGGCTTCCGCGGGCGGGCGAAACCGCATCGCCGCGAGTTCGAAATATTCCCGGCCCAGCAGCCATGCGGTCGCGATAAAGAACACGATGAAGCCTGCACCGGCAAAGAACACAAACGGCAGCGCAATCAGATAGACCAGGATCGTCAGCAGCGCGGTCTTGACGCCTTCGGTGATGGCGAGACCGAGTGGCAGCGCCACCCCGGGACGCTCGGCCGGATAATATTCGCGCTCGACATGGTCGGCGGCCTCATCGACGAACACGCTGGCTACCAGGGAGGTGATCGCGGGCATCAGGAACACCGCGCCGAACACGACACCAAGCCCGGCGGCGATCGAGACGATCCAGGCCAGCACATTGAGTGGTGTGTGAAACCCCGGCCCCAGCATCGCTTCGGCCCAGCCTTCGCCTGATGTCGCGAACCAGCTCAACAGCCGCTGCAAGCCGACCGCCAAAACCACGATCAGCACCAGCGCCAGCCCGATCGACCGCCACAGGATCGAACGCATCGGTGGTGACAGGATCTGCGAAAGCGCCTTGACGGCCGCGTCCAACATGATGGTGGTGTCCTCTGCGAAAACCCTCGCGAGAGGTAGAGATGCCGGCACGGTTCGGCAAGGGCGTCGGTAACGGCGGCTAAGCCGGGGCGCCTTGATACGCTCGATGAACGTCGAGTGGTCCGCTCTTACTTTTTAAGCCGGAAGCGGCGCTTCCTCGTCAATCGCTTCAGGAACAAGCGGCGGCGATCGGGTCCCTTCTGGAAACCCACCGAATTGGCCTGCTACCTCCCGGAGCGGCTTCTGCTTGTCGGCCCAGTGCAGGGCGGTGTAGTCGAAGCCTTGCACGATGGTGGGTTTGACGATTTCGAAATAGGGCGAGATGTCGAAATCGCGCGGCATGTAGAGCGACGAATTGCGGATATGGAGGATCTCGCGGCGGGCCTGCCGCGAGCCGGCGAGCGTGATTTTCGGCAGGATCGGGTAGCGCACGGCGTCGAAGGCTTGCGCGATCAGGGCCGAGCAGATGATCTTGGTGGGATCGCCGGAGCCGAATGCGATCATTCGCCGCCGCCATCGCTGCGGGATCGGCAGTGGAATCAGATAGCGCATCAGGTCGAGAATATTCTTGGTGTCGTAGCCGAAGCCGATCCGGTTGATGGCATAGCGGCACACCGTGACGCGGTCCTCGAACATCAGGCCGACCGGCCGGCACAGCCGTGTGTGATAGGGAAAATATTTCGACAGCGGCGCCGATGTCACGCCCTCGCCGATATTGGCCTCGATCAGCACATGTGGCTCGCCGTCGGGCTCGGCCGCGCCTTCGATCGGGCCGACGAACAGCGCGGCATGCGACCAGGTTGATTGCGTAAGATATTTGATGATGCCCGAAACCCGGTTGTTGCCCTCGACCAGCAGGACGTCGCCGGGCACGACAATGCCGCGTAGATGTTCGGGGTCGCTCGGCGTGAACGGCTCATAGCCCGGTACTTCCTTTTGCAGATAGGAAGCGATCAGCTTGCCGACGGTATCGAGCACGACGCCCATGATGGGATCCCCCCGGCGGCCTTTCCGGCCGCACTTTTCTGGTTCTTATCATGGTCGAAAGCCGTTGCAATTTAGTTCATGCCAAAAGCCTATCAATCATGATTGATTTACCATGATGGTTGCCGCCCGGGCCTGGATACGGCAAGTTCGCTAGATGTTCTCTCTGTTTTCAAAGTTTCGGAAACCCTGACATGACAATCACGCGGCGCGATTTCCTGTCGGCTTCTGCGGCACTTGCGCTGACCCCGGCCCTTGGCGCCGGCGCGCGGGGCGCGCCATTGCCGCGCGAGGCCGATATTGTGGTGATCGGAGCCGGTGCGGCCGGCATTGCCGCGGCGCGGCGCATCCAGGCCGCGAACCGCCGGGTTATCGTGGTCGAGGCCACGGCCCAGATCGGCGGCCGTTGCCTCACCGACAGCACCACGTTCGAGGTGCCGTTCGATCGCGGTGCGCGATGGCTGCACAATCCCGACACCAATCCGATGGTCAAGCTGGCGCGAAGCGCCGGGTTCGACGTTTCAGCGGCGCCGCTGGGCCAGAAGATTCGCATCGGCCGCCGTTATGCCCGGGCCGGGGAAACCGAAGAGTTTCTCGCCGCATTGGTGCGCGCCAATCGCGCCATCGATGATGCCTCGCGCAGCAGGGGCGACGTGTCCTGCGCGTCAGTGCTGCCCAAGGATCTCGGTGACTGGGCGGGGACAACGGAATTCGTGCTCGGCGCCAATGCGACCGGCAAAGATTTGAAAGACGTCTCTGTCATCGACAAGGTCCGCGCGCAGGATCGCAACGCCGCGATCGCCTGCCGCCAGGGTCTGGGCGTTTGATCGGCAAGCTTGGCGAACAGCTCCCGCTGGCGCTGTCGACGCCGGCCAAACAAGTCAGCTGGAACGGCCGCGACGTGACGGTGGAGACGCCAGCCGGCAAGATCGCCGCGCGCGCCGCTATTATCACGGTGTCGAGCAATGTGCTGGCGGCGGGGAACATCAAATTCACGCCCGACATTCCCAGGCGCCACCTCGATGCCGCCGCCAAATTAAGTCTCGGCAGCTACGATCACATCGCGCTGCAATTGCCGGGCAATCCGCTCGGCCTGGGCCGTGACGACATCATTATCGAGCAGAGCAATTCGACGCGGACGGCGTTGCTGTTCGCGAATATGGGCTCGTCGTCGCTGTGCTCGATCGATGTCGCGGGATCGTTCGGCCGCGATCTCGCTGCCCAGGGCGAGCCGGCGATGGTCGCCTTCGCGGTGGAATGGCTGTCCAGGCTGTTCGGCAACGACACGGCTTTGGTGGTCAAGAAATCGAGCGCCACCCGCTGGAATGCCGCGCCTTACGTGCTGGGCGCGATGTCAGTCGCCACACCCGGCAGCCAGCCATCGCGAAAAGTTCTCACCGAGCCGATCGGCTGCATGTTCCTTGCGGGCGAGGCGACCCACGAAACCCTGTGGGGAACGGTTGACGGCGCCTGGGAAAGCGGCGAGCGCGCCGCTGATGCAGCGCTGCGAAAGATCGGCGCGCTCCGGGGCGAATCGGCGCCGGCCCCGACGCGCGCGCCCAAGCAACGACACCGCTCTGCGCCCGCTAGGTCGGCGACGCCGGCAACGCCGAGTTCTCCGATTAATTGAGGCTTCCGCCACCAAGTGTTCGCGCTAATGAGCGTACAGTGTTTCGCTCAATTCATCACCACTGCTCTCGTGGCCTCATGGTTCGAGACCCGCGAAGATGCACTCCTCACCATGAGGGAGTCAGACTAAAAGGATCTCGGACCTCATCCTGAGGAGCACCGCCAACGGGTCGCGCGAATGCGCGCCCGATCACAAGCTCCGCGATGCGTCTTGAAGGATGCCGCCATTGAAGTGAAAATGCCTCAGCGCAGCACGCCGCCGGTCTTCTTGTTGACTTCAGCGACGATCTTCGTCGCCACGGCCTCGATCTCCTGATCGGTCAGGGTCTTCTCGCGCGGCTGGATCGTCACGGCGATGGCGACGGATTTCTTGCCGTCGTCGATGCCCTTGCCTTCATAGACGTCGAACACCGTTACATCAGTGATTAGTTTTTTGTCGACGCTTTGCGCGGCGCGCACGATGTCGCCGGCCTTGACGGCGCGCTCGACAATGAAGGCGAAGTCGCGCGACACCGGCTGGAACGGCGAGAGTTCGAGCACCGGTTTGGCCCGGGTCGGCTTCTGCTTGGCGGCGGGGATGCGGTCCAGGATCACCTCGAAGGCGATCAGCGGACCGTCGGCGCGAAGCAGCTCCAGCGTCCGCGGATGCAACTCGCCGAAATATCCCAGCACGTTTTGCGGACCGATCTGGATGGTGCCGGAACGTCCGGGATGCAGCCAGTTGGCCCCGCCTGCCACGATCTGCAGCGCCTGCATTGGCGCGCCGGCGGCCGCGAGCACCGCGAATGCATCGGCCTTGGCGTCAAGCGCACCGGCGGTCGCCGAACCAGACCAGTGCCGGCCGATGCCTTGCGAGGATGCAAAGCCATGGCGCACGCCCGATGCCGCGATCAGTTGATCTTCCGGCCGGTCGCCGCGGAACACCTGACCGACTTCGAACAGCGCCACGTCCGGAAAGCCGCGATCGGCATTGGCCTGGGCGGCGGCGACCAGGCCCGGCAGCAGGCTCGGGCGCATATCCGATAAATCCGAAGCGATGGGATTGGCGAGCGCGAGTTCGCTTTGGCCGCCGCCGAACAATTCGGCGTGGGGCTTCGAGATGAACGACCACGTCACCGCCTCGACCATGCCGCGCGCGGCGAGTGCGCGCTTGGCGCGACGGGTGCGCAGCTGGATCGGTTTCAGGATTGGCTTGCGCGGCGCGTCGCCGCGTTCGAACGGCGTCATCGGCACCCTGTCGACGCCGACAATACGCACGATCTCCTCGACGATATCGGCCTTGCCATGCACGTCCGAGCGCCAGGAGGGCACCGCGACTTTCACCACCGGGCCGCTGCCGGCCACCATGAAGCCGAGATGGCCGAGGATGCGCTTCATCTCCGCAAACGGCACGTCGATGCCGGCGAGGCGTTTGACTTCCGTGAGCGGGAAATCGATCACGCGATCGTCGCCGAAGGCCTTGCCCGCCACCACGTTTTCCGAAGGCGTGCCGCCGCACAGCTCCATCACCAGTCGTGTGGCCATCTCCAGCCCCGGCAGCATGAAGGCCGGATCGACGCCGCGCTCGAAACGATAACGCGCATCGGAATTGATGCCGAGCTTGCGGCCGGTCTGGGCGATGTTGATTTCGTTCCACAGCGCCGATTCGATCAGCACGTCGGTGGTTTGCTCCGAGCAGCCGGAGGCCTCGCCGCCCATGATGCCGGCGAGCGATTCGACGCCATGCTCGTCCGCGATCACGCAGACATTGCGGTCGAGCGTGTAGGTGCGGCCGTCGAGCGCCAGCAAGGTCTCGCCGTCGCGCGCGCGGCGCACGGTGAGATTGCCCCTCACTTTCGCCGCGTCGAACACATGCAGCGGCCGGGCGCGGTCGTAGGTCATGAAGTTGGTGATATCGACCAGCGCGTTGATCGGCCGCAACCCGATCGAGGTCAGGCGCTTTTGCAGCCATTCCGGCGACGGGCCGTTCTTGACGCCGCGCACCAGCCGCAGCGCGAAGCCCGGACACAGCGTGGCGTCCTCGATCGTTACCTTTACCGGGCAGGGGAATTCACCCTTGATCTGCTTGATCCCCGGGTCTTTGAATTTTCCCATGTCGGCGGCAGCGAGATCGCGCGCGATGCCGTGCACGCCGGTGCAGTCCTGCCGGTTCGGCGTGAGATTGATTTCGATCACGGGATCGCCGAGCCCGGCCCATGGCGCGTAGGCCGCGCCAACCGGTGCATCGGCCGGCAGTTCCATGATGCCGTCGTGATCTTCCGAGATTTGTAGTTCGGCCGCCGAGCACAGCATGCCACGGCTCTCGACGCCGCGGATGGTGCCGACGCCGAGCGTAATGTTCTTGCCGGGGATGAAGGTGCCCGGCGCCGAGAACACGCTGACGAGGCCGGCCCGCGCATTCGGCGCGCCGCATACGACCTGTACCGGCGCCGCACCGTTACCGGTGTCGACCATGCAGACCCGCAACCGATCCGCATTGGGGTGTTGTTCGGCGGAAATCACGCGCGCGATCGTGAACGGCGCCAGCGCTTTCGCCTTGTCCTCGATGTGTTCGACCTCAAGCCCGATCATGGTGAGCTTGTCGGCGAGCTTTTCCAGGGGCTCGTCGGTGTCGAGATGTTCCTTCAGCCAGGAGAGAGTGAACTTCACGAACTCAGCCCTCCCGCGAGCGTCGGGACGTCGAGCGGCCTGAAGCCGTAATGGCTGAGCCAGCGTACGTCGCTCTCGAATAATTGCCGCAGGTCGGACATGCCGTATTTCAGCATCGCGATGCGGTCGATGCCCATGCCCCAGGCGAAGCCCTGATAGACATCGGGATCGATGCCGCAGGCGCGCAGCACGTTCGGGTGCACCATGCCGCAGCCCAGAATTTCCAGCCAGTCCTCGCCTTCACCGAAGCGGATTTCGCCCTTATCGCGCCGGCACTGGATATCGACTTCGAGCGACGGCTCGGTGAACGGAAAGAACGAGGGACGGAATTGCATGTTGATGTGGTCGACCTCGAAGAACGCCTTGCAGAACTCGTGCAGGATCCATTTGAGGTGGCCGAGATGCGAGCCCTTGTCGATCACGAGACCCTCGACCTGGTGGAACTGCGGCGTGTGGGTGGCGTCGGAATCGATGCGATAGGTGCGGCCCGGGCAGACGATGCGGATCGGCGGCTTTTGCGTCAGCATGGTGCGGACCTGCACCGGCGAGGTGTGGGTCCGCAGCAGCATGCGCGAGCCATCTTCTTTCGGATTGAAGAAGAACGTGTCGTGCATCTCCCGCGCCGGATGGCCTTCGGGGAAATTCAGCTTGGTGAAATTGTAATCGTCGGTTTCGATGTCCGGGCCTTCGGCGATCGAAAATCCCATGTCGGCAAAGATGGTCGTCAGTTCATCCATCACCTGGCTGAGCGGATGAATCCGGCCCTGCTCGGCGGGCGTCTCGCGCAGCGGCAGCGTGACGTCGATGGTCTCGGACGCCAGCCGCGCGTCGAGCGCAGCGGATTTCAGGATGTCGCGGCGTGCGGTCAGCGCCTGCGTCACGGCGTCTTTGGCGAGATTGATCGCCGCACCCTGGGTCTTGCGCTCATCAGGCGACATCTTGCCGAGCGTGGCCAGCAACGCCGAGATCGAACCCTTCTTGCCGAGGGCACCGACACGCACGGCCTCAAGCGCCGCTTCATCGGCGGCGGCGGCGATCTGGCTGAGGATTTGGGATTCGAGTTCGGCGAGGTCGGTCATGGCAATCCCTTTTGGCTAGGATGCTAAGCCGCGGCCCTAGCCCGTCATGACCGGGCTTGTCCCGGCCATTGTCTTTTCTCGCGAACGCCGCAAGACGTGGATGCCCGGCGCAAGGCCGGGCATGACGACGTCACGAACTTCGCTACAGCGTCCTTGCGGCGCCGGATTAAGCCGCCAGCGCGGCCTTGGCCTTTTCAGCGATCGCCTGGAACGCCGCCGGTTCGTTGATGGCGAGGTCCGACAGCACCTTGCGGTCGACCGTGATGCCCGACTTGGAGAGGCCGTTGATAAAGACGCTGTAGGTCATGCCGAACGGACGCACGGCGGCATTGAGGCGCTGGATCCACAGCGCGCGGAAGGTGCGCTTCTTGCGCTTGCGGTCGCGGAAGGCGTACTGCCCGGCCTTGTCGACGGCGGCCTTGGCGGCGCGGATGGTGTTCTTGCGGCGGCCGTAAAAACCCTTGGCGGCCTTGTAGACTTTCTTGTGCTTGGCGTGAGAGGTCACACCGCGTTTGACGCGAGACATGACGGGTCTCCTTTATGAAAAAATGGGTGACGGATCACCGCGCGGACGCGGCTCGGCTAAATGGACCGCGTGCGCGGCCTGAACGATCAGGCGTTCGGCAAGAAGTATTTCTTGACGTTGTCGCCGTCGGTCTTGAACAGCACGCGGGTGCCGCGAAGCTGACGAATCTGCTTCTTCGTCCGCTTGATCATGCCATGGCGCTTGCCGCGCTGGGCGTGCATCACTTTGCCGGTGGCAGTCACCTTGAAGCGCTTTTTAGCGCCCGACTTGGTCTTCAGCTTGGGCATTTGGCTCTCCTATAGGCCACAGAAAAACGCGCCCAAAGGGCGCTTTCGCGGCTAAAATGCTCGTTAGAGCGTTGAAAGTGCTCGGCTATTTCCTAATGGTAACAACCTGCACGGACATCGACACGGCAGCCCTTGATCAGCCGGGCGATGAAGTGTGCGCTTATGGCAGAGCCGAGACGGATTGGCAACGATGAACCGTGGAACCGTAATATTCGACGTATAGGCTCACGTCATAAACTGACTCAGCCGAAAACAGGAAAAAATGTCGATATCAGTCCAATCAACGGCCCATTTCGCCGATTTCAGGCGCGGGCGCGCCGTGCGATGGATCTTCGCAGCCGCCGTTTTTGGCGCAGCCGCGATCTCTGGCTCCTCTGACGCGCAGGCCAGAATGATCAGGGCAGGAGCCTATGACGGCACCTGGAACGTGACCTTCGCCACCCAGCAGGGCAATTGCAGTTCGACCAACAGCGTGCCCTTCAGCGTGGCAGGCACCCGGGTTTCGTCGGCCGGCGGCGGTAAGGTCACCGGTGGGATCAGTCCCGGCGGCAACGTTTCCGTCAGGATATCCGTCGGTGCATCGGTTGCGACCGGCAGTGGCCGGCTCGCCGGCAACTCGGGCGTCGGCCGCTGGAGCGGGATTATTACCGGCGACAAGTGCAGCGGCAGCTGGCAGGCCACGCGGAGCTGATTTCAGAATTGATTTCTATGAGTGGTGGTTCCTACGCACGCAGGGACCATACGCGTGTTCTTCGCTAAGAGCACGCATGCAGAGATCTTTTGCGAAGACTAACATCGGCGGCTATGGGTCCCCGCTTTCGCGGGGACGACGAGTTCGGAATGGGTCGGATCAGCGCGGTGCCAGAACCATCACGACCTGACGGCCTTCGAAACGCGCGTCCTGCTCGACCTTGGCAAACTCCGCGACATCGCTCTTGACCTTGTCCAGGAGCTTGGTGCCGATCTCCTGGTGCGCCATTTCGCGGCCGCGGTAGCGCAGGGTGATCTTGACCTTGTCGCCTTCCTCGAAGAAACGCTGCATCGCGCGCATCTTCACGTCGTAGTCGTGATCGTCGATCATCGGCCGCAGCTTGATTTCCTTGATCTCGACGATCTTCTGTTTCTTGCGGGCTTCCGCGGCTTTCTTCTGTGCAGAATATTTGAACTTCCCGTAATCCATGATCTTGCAAACGGGAGGATTGGTATTCGGCGAAATCTCCACGAGGTCCATGCCTGCCTCGAGCGCCATCTTCACGGCGGCGACTGTCTCGACCGTGCCGTGGTTCGTGCCGTTCTGGTCAATCAGCTGAACCTGTGCGTTGCGGATTTCATCGTTGGTGCGCGGCCCGTCTTTGGCGGCAGCGGGCGGGGCTCTGTTGGGACGGCGAATGGGTAACTCTCCAAGGTTGTGAACGAGGGCAACAGTGTGAAGGAATACGGTTCAACCGGCAAGCAAACTTGCACCGCTGAGTACGAAAACCATCAAATGCGAGGCATTTTGGTCACGCCGGCTAACGCCGACGGGACGGTATTGTTCAGATCAGTGCACATAGCGGGCGGACGCGTGTTCCGCAATGCCCGGGACCGGTATTGGAGGCCGTTGACGGATCATGTGTGCTCACTCAAACAGCAATAAAACAGAGTAACCATTATGACCAATTTCGCGGCAGCCGGACAACCGCCGGCCTTTATTGAAGTCGGCAAGGATAACGAAGCGCGCGGTATCGCCGTGCGCGCCCGCGCTGGCGGCTCGCCCGGGCTGTTCTGGCTCGGCGGCTTCCACTCGGACATGCAGGGCACCAAGGCCGTCGCGCTGGACGCATGGGCGGCCGAGCAGAATTGCGCCTGTGTCAGGTTCGATTATTCCGGCCATGGCGAATCCGGCGGCGCGTTCACCGATGGCACCATCGGGCGCTGGCTGGAGGACAGCGTCGCGGTGTTCGAGCGGTTCTGCGCAGGCCCGCAGGTCGTGATCGGCTCATCGATGGGCGGCTGGATCGCGCTGTTGCTGGCGCGCGAACTGGCCAAGCGCACGGGGAACCGGGCGTCACTGGCAGGTCTGGTGCTGATCGCACCGGCGCCGGATTTTACCGAAGAGCTGATGTGGAAGGGCTTTTCGCCGCAGGCCCGGCAGGAGATCGAGACCAAGGGCGAGTGGTTGCGCCCGTCCGAATATGGCGACCCCTATCCGATCACGCGAAAGCTGATCGAAGAGGGCCGCAACCATCTGTTGCTCGGCAGCGCGATCGACGTGGGCTGTCCGGTGCGCATCCTGCAGGGCGCGCAGGACCCCGATGTGCCATGGCGGCACGCGTTCGCGCTGGCGCATCGGCTGCCGGCGGACGACGTGGTGCTGACGGTAATCCAGGACGGCGATCACCGCCTGTCGCGACCGCAGGACATCGCGCGGATGCTGGCGGCGGTCGCGGAGATCGAGTGAGGGCTGGATCAGCTACGCTGTCATCGTCCGCCAACGGCTCGCGCGAAGACGCGCCCGATGACAGGCTCCAGCGGACGATCCAATATGCCGTGACGTCTCGGTCCGGGTTTCTCCGTCACGGATTACTGGCTGCCCTGCTTTCGCGGGGCATGACGACTAAGGGTTTGCGCAATCCCACTCAGCGCGAACGGTCTCGTCCTGCTCCGCGCCGATGCCCCTCGCCGCCAATTCCGCAAACTCTTCCCGCGCCATCAATTGCGCCAGCGCCCATACCGCGGCACCACGAACCAGCGGGCTTTCGTCGGCCAGCAGATATTTTGCTTCCGCGATCAAACCGCGGTCGGTCGAATTGCCGATCGCGATCAGGACATTGCGGACGAACCGGTCGCGGCCGATGCGCTTGACCGGCGATTTTGTAAATCGTGCGCGGAACGCCGTGTCATCAAGCCGCACGAGTTCCGCAAGAGCAGGCGCACGCAAGTCGTCGCGGGCGGTGAGTTTGGCTTCGCGCCCGGCTTGCGCGAATTTGTTCCACGGGCAGACCGCGAGGCAATCGTCGCAGCCATAGATGCGGTTGCCGATGGCTTTACGAAATTCGTGCGGGATCGGGCCTTTGCTTTCGATGGTGAGGTAGGAGATGCAACGCCGCGCATCGAGTTTGTAGGGCGCTGGAAAGGCCGCGGTCGGGCAGATATCGAGACAGGCCCGGCACGAGCCGCAATGATCGGTTTCGGCCGCGTCGCGCGCCAATTCCGAGGCGGTGAAGATCGCGCCGAGAAACAGCCATGAGCCGAGCTGGCGCGAGACGAGGTTGGTATGCTTGCCCTGCCAGCCTAGCCCCGCCGCCTGAGCCAGCGGCTTTTCCATCACCGCGGCAGTGTCGACGAATACCTTGACCCCATCGCCGGTCGCCGCGACCAGCCATCGCGCCAACGCCTTCAGGCGCTTCTTGATCACGTCATGATAATCGTCGCCCTGCGCATAGACCGAGATCGCGCCGAGGCTGCGCTGCGCCAGGATAGCAAGCGGATTTTCATCGGGTCCGTAATTGACGCCGAGCATGATGACCGAGCGTACCCCGGCCACAGCACCCGCGGATCGGTACGGCGCTGCGGATTTGCCGCCAGCCAGTCCATGTCACCATGGGCGCCGGCCTCGATGAATTCGCGGAAATATTGGCCTGCCTCCGCGATCGCATCGGGACCGGTGATCCCCATGCAATCGAAGCCGAGCGCACGTGCTTCGCTGGCGAGATTTTCCTTGAGTTCAGCGGGTGCAGGCTTGACGGTGGTGTTCAGAAGTCGAGGTCCACATAGGTCCGCGACGCCGGCACGCCTGCCAGCCACTCGCTCAGCAGCGGCCGGAACGAGGGGCGGGACTTCACCCGTGCGTACCAGGCCTTTGCCGCGTCGTCCTCGATCCATGGCACGTCGCCCAGATAATCGATCGCCGAAAGATGCGCCGCGGCGGCGAGGTCCGCATAGGTGAGCTGGTCGCCGGCCAGAAAATTTCGCGTCCGCGCCAGCCAGCCGATATAGGCCAGATGATAGCGCACATTTGCCTTCGCCGCGCGCATCACTTCCGCCGTAGGCGCGCCGCCGCCATCTTCCTCGCTCATGAAGCGCTTGTAGATGCGTTCGGTGACCAGCGGGTTGGAGGCTTCCTCGAAAAATTTCTCGTTGAACCACGCCATCAGCCGCCGCACCTCGATGCGCTCGGTCGTCGTTTTCGGCATCAGCCGGCGCTGTTCCATGTCGGCGCCGTGGGCTTCATCGAGATATTCGGCGATGATGGCAGCGCCTGGAATTGGCGGCCGGCCCTCGGTCACCAACACCGGCGTGGTGCCTGCGGGATTTAACGCAAGAAACGCCTCGCGCCGCTCCCAGACCCGTTCCTCCACCAGACGCAGATCGAGACCGTGTTCGCCAATGGCAAGGCGAATGAAGCGCGAATGCGGGCAGAACGGATGATGAAACAGCGTGAACATGAAGTCCTTGATAAATTTACGGTGCTTAAGAAACTCTCACCGCGCGAATAGGGCGGCGCCAAACTATAGAAGCGGACGAACGTGGCAACCCCGTGTTTTCCCATTTTGACGTTGCGGCGGGCAGGCGAATAAGCGAGAAGGACCCGGCTTTTTCCGATCGAGCACAACGGGACATGTCATGATGTCTGATTCAATAAGGGCGGTCATTCTCGGCATCATCGAGGGCGTCACGGAATTCCTCCCGGTGTCGTCGACCGGTCATCTGCTGCTGGCGGAACGCTTCTTCAATCTCGGCGAGGGCAGTTTCTGGAACAGTTTCGCGGTGCTGATTCAACTCGGCGCCATCCTGGCTATTCTGGCAATCTATTTCGTCAAATTGTGGCGGATCGCGCTCGGCATGTTCTCCAATCCCGACGACCGGCGATTCGTCATCGGGGTACTGGTGGCGTTCCTGCCGGCGGCCGTGATCGGCGCCGCGGCCGGCAGCTACATCAAGTCCTATTTGTTCAATCCGTGGGTGGTGTGCTTTTCGCTGATTGTCGGTGGTGCGATCCTGCTGTGGGTCGATCAGCTCGATCATAAACCGCACGAGCACGACGCCACGAAATTTCCACTGCCGATGTATCTGGTAATCGGATTCGCGCAATGCCTCGCGATGATCCCCGGCGTGTCACGCTCCGGCGCCAGCATCGTCGCGGCGATGCTGCTCGGCGCCGACAAGCGCGCGGCGGCTGAATTCTCGTTCTTCCTCGCGATTCCGACCATGGTCGGCGCGTTTGCCTATGATTTCTACAAGAATCGCGGGGAGATGACGGCCGATCATTTGGGGATCATTGCGATCGGCTTTGTAGTCTCGTTCGTGACCGCAATCATCGTGGTGAAAACGTTTTTGAACTACGTCACCCGCAACGGCTTCACGCTGTTCGCGTGGTGGCGCGTCGTCGTCGGTACGCTCGGCCTGATCGCCCTGGCGATGGGGCGGTAGGTCTTTCCGCGAGTTGTTCCCGCGCACGCGGGAACCCACAACCACCGATGCTCATTGTGGCAGAAGCTCTCTGCTACCGCACCAAAACGACAGGCCGCGGAGTATGGATCCCGGCTCGCGCTTCGCTTGGCCGGGACGACGGCCGATAGGCTAAGCGCTCTTCTTCTGGAATTGCCCGGCGGCGCGGAAGCGCCAGAGATATTGCGGGGCGATCGCTTCCAGCGAATCCGCCTGGATCCCCAGGCCTTCCAGCGTGAGCCCGGCGGCTTTCGCCGCGTCCGACACCACATTGTCGCTGCGCAGCAGCGTCACCTGGTCCGGGGTCAGCTTCAGCGCGCCCGGTGCGAACTGCAGGAACATGGCCTGGAATTTCGCCAGCCCGAACGGCAGCGACACCAGCATGCGATCACGTTCGGTGATCGCGAGGATGATCTCCATGATCTCGCGCATCGTCAGCACTTCCGGGCCGCCGATCTCATAGGTCGCGCCGGCCGTGGTTTTGCCATCGACGGCGTCGGCGACCGCGGTCGCGACATCGCCGACATAGACCGGCTGCAGCCTGGTGACCCCGCCGCCGATCAGCGGCAGGGCCGGCGATATCCGCGCCAGCGCGGCAAAACGATTGGTGAACTGATCCTCGGGCCCGAACACGACGGAAGGCCGCAGGATCGTGGCGGCGGGGACGGCCGACAGCACCGCCTTTTCGCCGGCGGCCTTGGCGCGGGCATAGCGCGATTGTGAATTTGCGTCGGCGCCGATGGCGGAGACGTGCACCATCCGTGCAGCGGCCGCGGCGGCGGCCTTTGCCACGGCACCGGCGCCCGCCCCCTGCACCGCATCGAAGGTCTGGGCGCCACTCTCGGCCAGAATGCCGACCAGGTTGATCGCGACATGGGAGCCGCGCATCGCGGCCTCGACCGACGCCGGATAGCGCAGATTGGCCTGCACGGCGTGGATCTGGCCGACCTTGCCGAGCGGTTGCAGATGCCCGGCCAGTTCCGGCCGCCGCACCGCTACCCGGATGCGGTAATCGCGCTTGCAGAGCGCGCGCACCACGCTTCGCCCCAGAAAACCCGATCCTCCGAAAACCGTAACCAGGGTGTCCGAATTCGATGCCATGGAGGTCGTTTCCTGTCAGTCAGGTCAGAGGGATTCACGGGGGCTGTTTAGCGCTTTCGCGCCGCGCCGTCATGTCCCGGGCGGTATTATATTTGGTTCTCCGGCCGCCAATTTGACAAGCGCGCGACCGATCCGTAGTAACCGCCCCTAATGCCCAGGTGGCGGAATTGGTAGACGCGCTGGCTTCAGGTGCCAGTGGCTTAACGGCCGTGAAGGTTCGAGTCCTTTCCTGGGCACCATTTACTTAGGTTGAAGTCCTTGTTTGCCGGGCGGTTGATCCGAAAACCGGTGCGCGAAACCGCTTTACATTGGATCACGAGCCTTCGGAAATCTTAAGTAGCGAGCCGCGAGGACTTCTGCAGAGGGCGCCCGAGGGTGTTCTTGAGCGCGGATGGACGACAGATCTTCATCTGGTTTCCGCAGCCCGGACATCGATCCGCTGACAATGCAAACGACCATCGGGCGAGGTCGTCAGTAAAAACGGCCGATCCAAAAGTTGCGCAACGCGCAGCGGAGGTATCATCGGCGAAAACAAGTCGTCCCGCGGCCTCACGCTTGACCCGCTTGCTTCCCTTTGTCGCCACAAAATTCATTCACGGATGCGTGACCGAATGCAGGGGACGGCATCATGAGAGCACGAAGGGTTTGGAAGCCTGTTGGGGTGGACAAGTACAACTCGGAAATTGAGCGGCTTCATTTGGAACTGGCGTCATTCAACACAAGAATTGCAGAGCTTGAACAAATGCGATCCCAGAGTTCAACCATCGAGGCCCTGAGGTCGAGCGCGCTGATGCTTTCGCGGCAAATCGATGAGCTTCGGAGTTCGATCGCGACCGAACAATTGGCCGGTTTGCTGGCTAAGTAGTTGCTTCGTAATTGCTCCGACGCGTGAACATGTTGAGACCCCTGCCTGGATAGTTTGCGCGGGGACGATGGACGCCTGGACGGAGAATCCCCGCCCTGGCGTACTTTTACTTAGAACGTTTTCGAGCGAAGTGGACACCGGTTCGCGTGAAGCAAGACGTCAAAACAAAAGTCAGAGCCCGGTTCTGATTTAATCAGATCAGGCTCTGGAACCATCAGCCTCAGATTGGCGGCTTTCGGGGCCCACATTTGGCATATCGAGTGAGGGTCGTTCCATCCCAAATCTCGATGGTGAGTGGATCAAGAACTCTGAGGAAATATTTTGTTTTTCTTTTGAAAAACATCCACCTGCTTCTTTTACTTGGCGATTTGGTAATCCAGAAGCCTCCGTCCGCCGCCTTGATTGATCTGATGGTGGTCTCGTTTTGAGCGTCGTCTTTGACATGGTACCGCCTATCCTTTGTAAAGATAAGCAACTCCGGTATCGATTTCCTCGATACGGCTTCCGTCCCGAATGTTTTCAAGGAAATGCAGGCTTCTTGTCTGTTGATCGGAAACTCCGGACCGATTGCGGCCCAAACTCCATTAACGGGATAAATTTCGGCGACTGCGGCGAACGAACAAAACGAATAGAGAGCTGCTCCAATCAAGAAGCTGAATGAAGCCGCATTTCGCAGACGATAATGCCGGGCTTTCCTGGCTAAATGCATTCAACCTAAATCCCTTCTCGTCCACTGCGTTCGCGCAATACCTTTCGCCGCGAAACATGGGCCCTCGCTTCCCGGGCATTTTCATTGCGAGAAGTCCTGCCTCAAAGTGGCTTCGATCCGTTCAAGAGCCCAGTCGACCTGATCCTCAGTGATCACAAGAGGTGGGGCGATTCGGATCGTGTGCTTATGGGTGTCCTTGGCAAGAATGCCTCTGCTCTGCAGCGCCTCACAATATTGACGTGCATCGCCAGCTTCCGGGTGAAGCTCGACCGCCAACATCAATCCCCGTCCGCGCACCTCTCGGATTGTGTCGGCGCGTATGGCGTTTAGGCCGGCGAGGAAGCGCGCGCCCTGGAGGGCTGCGTTCTCGATCATGCCCTCCTCCACAAGCACGCGCAGCGCCGCGCGTGCCACCGCACAGGCGAGTGGGTTACCGCCGAAGGTCGATCCGTGCTGGCCTGGCTTGAGGGTGCCGAGGACGGCATTGTTCGAAAGCACAGCCGAAACCGGATAAAAGCCGCCGGACAACGCTTTGCCGAGTAGCGTTACGTCGGCCTCAATGCCATCATGCTGTTCCGCGAGCAGTTTTCCGGTGCGGCCGAGCCCGGTTTGGATCTCGTCCAGAACCAGCATCACGTCATGGTCGGTGCAGAGCTCGCGCACGTTTGCGAAATAGCCGGGCGGCGGGATGATGACGCCGGCTTCCCCCTGGATCGGCTCGACAAGGAATGCGACCGTGTTCGGCGTGATGGCGTGCTCCAGCGCCTTGGCGTTGCCAAACGGGATAATCTTAAAGCCCGGCGCAAACGGGCCGAAATGCTCGCGTGCCGCCACGTCGGTGCTGAAGCCGACGATGCCGAGGGTACGTCCGTGGAAGTTGTCGGCGCAGACGATGATCTCGGCGCGACCATCCGGCACCCCCTTCACTTCGTAGCCCCATTTGCGAACGGACTTGATCGCGCTTTCAACCGCCTCGGCGCCGCTGTTCATCGGCAGGATTTTGTGGGAGCCGGTCAGCTCCGCGATCTGTTCGTAGAAGGGCGCCAGCTGGTCGTTGTGGAAGGCGCGGGACGTCAACGTCAGCTTGCCGGCCTGTTCCACCATAGCGGCCAGGATCTTCGGATGGCAGTGGCCCTGGTTCACTGCCGAATAGGCGGAGAGGCAATCGAGATAGCGGTTGCCTTGAGTATCCCACACCCAGACGCCTTCGCCGCGTGACAGGACGACGCCGAGGGGCTGGTAGTTTTGAGTGCCAAACCGCGCTTCAGTCGCGATATAATCGGTAACCGGTGGCTTCATCGCTCTTCGCTCCCAAGCGAACTGGCGCCCATTGCGGCTCTCCAGTCGCGGATCGCGGCGAGAAAAGGCGATGCTACTCCTCAACGCTCCCGGATGTAATCGGAGAGTCAAAGCGCGAGCGAGCAATCGAACCGCAGCGGTATCTGCGGCGCCACCCAGTGAGTGCGTCAGGAAAACTGACACAATCAGAGAGCGGCTAACTCAGCACGGCTTGTTTTGTCCTGAAGACCCTCGCACCCGATCCCTGCGGCACTCGGCCGAATTTTTCGACGTGAATTTCCAATAGACCGTGATCGCGGCCGGATCGGCGCGATTCACAGGTTGCATCTTGGCGAAAGGTCCAACGACCTCAAAAGGCTGCCCATGGCATCCTGCCGGCAGTGCCAGGCTTCGGCTTTTGCCGCCGGTGGGTTGCTGGCCGTGTCCTTTTTTGTCTCTCTGGCTATGGGACGGCGATGAGGCGGCGGTTCTGACGGAGCGATCCTGGCGTTGGCATCTTGCCAACGCTGCCGGCGGCTGGGAATCTTGACCGTCGCGGGCTTGCTCGGCGGAGTTTCCACCAGCACTGGCGGAGCTGGCGGCACCGCCACGGTCTCGTCGGCCTCGGCGTGCACGCTAGGCAACTCCAGCCGGTCCGACTTCGCCACCTCGTTCGGGCCGGGCCCCGTCGCGATTTTGTTTTGATGCGGCGAGGTGTCGGCCAACACGGAAGCCGGCGGCCAAACAATCCTGATCGCGATCGATGCGCCCAAGGCGACCAGACAAAAAACGGCGATCCACATCGTCCTGGTCATTCTCGATCCCAAGGCTCCCGCGTCGCGATAGACAATGGGAACCGATCATCAAGACCGAATTCAGGCGGCGCGATGGCTCGCGAATGTGAATTTGGCGGCAGGGAAACCAAGGTTATGCCGTTCCTCTGACGGTCAAGCAGCACAGCGTGCAGGAGGGTTTAGTATGCCTAATGATCGCATCCCGCGCATCAACCTGGACGGGGCACGAGGCCTGCGTAATTAAAATTTGCCATCATTTGGTAACAAATGCCCTTCGCGCGCGTTGTAGAGCGCATTTCGGTAACGGGCAGGGTAATGACGTCAAAAAAATTGGTTCGGCCGGGGGACCGTATTTCGGTCCTGCGTCTTCGACAGACCCTCAAGATGGCGCGCTCCGCGCATGCTTATGTCCGCGGCAGCACCGTCAAATTCTACGAGTGGCTCGATCAGCAGAAACGCGGGACGTTGCCTGAAGGACCAGCCGTCTGGATCTGCGGCGATTGTCACGTCGGCAATCTTGGCCCGGTTGCGGCTCTCGACGGACGCGTTGCCATCCAGATCCGCGATCTGGACCAGACCGTCATCGGAAATCCGGCGCACGATATTATCCGCCTGGCGCTGTCGCTGGCGACAGCCTCGCGGGGCTCCGATCTTCCCGGTGTGACGACGGCGCGCATTCTGGAGCAGGTCATCGAAGGCTACCAGGCGGCGCTGCGCCAGGATTTCGACGCTATCGACGATGCGCCGAAATCGGTCCAGCTTGTCATGAAGCAATCGATAGCGCGGTCCTGGAAGCAACTCGCCAACGAGCGCCTTGAGAATCCGAAGCCGACAATTCCGCTCGGCTCTCGTTTCTGGGCGCTTTCGAAATCCGAGCGGGCCGCTATCGCGGAGTTATTCCAGACGCCGCCGCTACATCATCTGGCGACCTCGTTGAGGTCCCGAGACGACGATGCTGCGGTTGAGGTTGCCGATGCCGCCTACTGGATGAAGGGTTGCAGTTCACTTGGATTGCTACGTTTCGCGGTCCTGCTCACGATTGGATCCGGCAAGAAGCGCGACATGGCGCTGATCGATGTCAAGGAAGCGGTCAACGCGGCCGCGCCGCGTTACGCCAGGCAGAAGATGCCGAAGGATCAGGCCGAGCGCGTCGTCGAAGGCGCGATGCATCTGTCGCCGCATCTCGGCAAACGAATGGTTGCCGGCAAGATCG
Source organism: uncultured Alphaproteobacteria bacterium (assembly GCA_963811915.1). Lineage (GTDB taxonomy): Bacteria > Pseudomonadota > Alphaproteobacteria > Rhizobiales > Xanthobacteraceae > Bradyrhizobium. The sequence goes on along the minus strand of CAWETC010000004.1, from coordinate 37,560 downwards.
ACGGCAGGTCGGTATTCATCCGCGAATTGCTGCCGCAGGATCTCAAGATCGAGCTTGAGCGCTTGACGGTGCCGGATGCGATGAAGGCGGCGAGCTTTCTCGCTGGCGTCGTGGGCAAGGCCCATGCGCGTCAGATGGACGCGGCGATGCGCAAAAGCTGGTCCAGTGAACTCAATCGCCACCGATCAAAGTCGCTCGATGCGCCGTCCTGGCTATGGTCGAGCGTGGTTGCACTGGTTGGCGCCCATGAGATTGCGTATCTCGAGCATTGCAGGAAGTATGCGACCAACACGCCGCCGTAACGGACACGCTACGGCGATGGCCCCGCGGCTTACACCTCTTTCGCTGCCATTGTGACTACCGGCACCCTGCCGATTTCTTCTCTCGTGCCGTTCAGTATTGCGATGTGGCGCGCTCCGGACGAGCCAGGCACCTCCTTGGCTATCTGCGCCGCGATGACCGTGGCTTGCGCGGTCGCGTCCTGATCATCGCGGCATTCCAGCCCGGATGGGTCGATCAGGCGGTGGCCGTTTTTGACGTCGAAAAAATAGCGGGGCATCGTCTCTTCCAGCGGATGGCAAGATCAAATGCGGCCGCGCGTCCTAAAGTTCCTGCTTCCATTAATTGCTGGGCACCATCGGGCGCTGATTCCGCGTGAGCTTCGGCGGATCAGGTCTGCCATTGCGGTTTATCGGTCAAACAATCGGCTTGCCGGCCTGGGCCGTGACCGACTTCTGCACAAAGTACATGGCAATCAGCGACAGGATCGAGGTCGCGACCACGATATATCCGAGCCGGTCGAAATGCCGGAGCGAATCATCCGGATTTTGCGCGATGATCGCCGCGGCCAGAACCGACCCGAGCCCGCCGGAAAGCTGCTGCAAGGACGCGCTGACCGCGCTGAAGGAGCCGCGCTGACTGGCTGCGGGTATCGCCGAAATCAACGCCTGCGATGGGATCATGCGCGAAAAGATGCCGACGAACATCAACACATTGACGATGATGACGGTCGTCAAGCTTACCTGACCGAGATGCGTGTAGATCAGCACCATGATCACCGACACCGCGCTGCCGAAAACAAAGACGGGAAACTTGCCAAACGTATCGCTCGCCCGGCCAACAAGCGGGCCGGTGAAAATGCTGAACAGGCCGGAGATGAGATAGATGGTCGGCAGATCCACGATGTCGATGCCGAGATTGTGCACAGTGAACGCGCTCCCGAACGGCATCAGCATGAATCCGCCGGTCGCGAGCAGCGTCGTCACCCCGAATGCCAGCGTATAGCGCGGTTGTCCGACGGTCGCGATCAGATGCTGGAAGGCATTGTTGTCCTGCTTGAGCACAAGATGCGCGTTCACCGGCCGCATCACCAGCGAGATCGCGGCGATGGCGGCGATCGACAGGCCGACAAGCGCTCCGAAGGCGACGTGCCAGTTCCAGTGGTTGGAGAGAAAAAGCCCGACCGGAATGCCCAGCACCTGGCTTGCCGCGAACGCCGTCTGCACAAAGCCCATCACGCGGCCGCGCAGCTTTAATGCAAAAAGGTCGGTGACGATGGCGAGAACGATCGAGCCCATCACGCCGCCGAACAATCCGGCCACGATCCGGCCGATCAGCAGCACGTGATAGGTCGGCGCCAGTGCGCAGAGCGCCGTTCCAGCGGTGAACCCGAAGTAGAAGAACAGCAGCAGGCGTTTGCGGTCGAATTGATCGGCGAAGCCGGCCGCGAGGATGCCTGAAATCCCTGCGCTGAACGCGTAGGCCGACACCGCCACGCCGAATTGCCCGGCGGTGATATTGAGCGCCGGCATGATGATGGCGCCGAGCGGCGACATGATCATGAAGTCGAGAATCACCGTGAACTGAACGAACGCCAGCAACGCGATGAGCAGCGATTGATAGCGTGAGAATCCGCGCTGTTGTTCCCGCTGTTCGTCGATCGGTGCGGCCAGGGTTTGTTCGGTCATGACACTCATTCAGGAGAGGAGGCGCATTCAAGAGAGGAGGCGCAGCAGATTTTTTGGAGTCGAACGTTGAAGAACGAAATGCGGGCGAGACGGTGTCCAAGGCAAAGGTCGGACACATCGCTGCGTCAGGTTTCCTGAGCGGACATGCCTTTATTTCTATTTCGAGGGTATGACGAGAAGTTTCAGTGCCTGCTCGGCGCGCTGCATCGGCGCGAGGCTGCCATAGGTGCGCGCCAGCAACAGCGCGCCTTCGAGCAGGCTGAGCACCAGCGTCGCGACCAGGTCGGCTTGTTCCGACCCCATGCCGAAGTGCTCCAGCCCGCGCCTGATTTCGTTTTCCCAGCTCTCGAAAGCGCCGCGGGTTGCGGCGCCCAGCACTTTGGACTGCGCAGCGGTTTCGAGCGCAGTGGTCGCGATCGGGCAACCTTCCCTGAAATCGGATTTTTCCAGATCGGACGCCATGCCGCGTGCGATCCGCGCGAGAAACAGTTCGGCGGTTTCCGACGTCTCGGCGGCGTGTGCGATGGCCTGGCGCACGGCTTCGCTGGCGAGCGTCAGCGCGGTTTCGCCGATCTCCTCCTTGCCGCCGGGAAAGTGGAAATAAAGCGAGCCGCGCGGCGACCCGCCCGCGGCCAGAATGTCGTGCAGGGCGGTGCCATGATAACCCTGCTGGCGAAACAACCGGGCCGCGGCCGCCAGTGTTTTCGCTTTGGAATCAGAAGCCTTGGCCATGCGCGCAAATATCACTCGCAAATCGGTATGTCGACCTTCATAATATGTAGGATAACCTACATATATTTCATTTCTCGCCAAATGATCGATCATCCCGGCGCCAAGTTTTGCTTCAGGAAGCCTCGCTTGGGGAAGCCGCCCTCCGCGGCGCCTTGCACAGCCATTCAAACCCTCGGGAAACCGCCATGAACTACCACATCGAAAACTGGCTCAGCCCGATCGGGCAATTGCGCCAGGTGAACGCGTGTAATCGGTGGATCGAAACCGGGCACCGGCGCGTTTCGTGCCGATTTTATTGACCTGATTTATTGGCCTCGGCCGCGGCTCTGCCGCTCGCCTCTTTCGGATTTGAGCGGTAGTTTGGTCCGCAACGATTCGACGAGGTTTTAAAATACCATGACCGTACGCCTGCATCGTGGCGATCTAGCTGATTTGTCCCGCTACACCGATTCGGTGGCGATCGATACCGAGACCATGGGGTTGCATCCGCATCGCGACCGGCTCTGCGTGGTGCAATTATCCAATGGAGACGGCAGCGCCGACGTGGTCCAGATCCCCAAGGATCACGGCAAGAACCCGAACCATGCGCCGAACTTGAAGGCGCTGCTCGCTAATCCCCAAATCACGAAGATTTTTCATTTCGCACGGTTCGATCTCGCCGCGCTCTACAACGCGTTCGGTGTGATGCCGCAACCAGTGTATTGCACCAAGATCGCCTCGCGGCTGACCCGGACCTATACCGATCGCCACGGCCTGAAGGATCTGGTGCGCGAGGTGCTCAACATCGATCTGTCAAAGCAGCAGCAGTCGAGCGACTGGGGCTCGCAAACCCTGAGCGAGGCGCAACTGGTCTATGCCGCGTCCGACGTACTGCATCTGCACGGCCTGCGCGAGCGCCTCGATGCCATGCTGGCGCGCGAGGGCCGCACCGAATTGGCGCAAGCCTGTTTCGAATTTCTGCCGACGCGGGCGAAACTCGATTTGCAGGGCTGGGACACCGAGGATATTTTCGCGCATTCGTGAGCCGCAAGACCCATTCAAGACCCATTAGTGACCCCTTCAAGGGCCTTCCGGCCGCTTGCGCCCCGTTTCGGACACACTCGTAACACGAGGTCCGGGCTGCGCTGTCCGGCGATCCCGGGTAGAATGATCAGGTCTTGCTTCGCCGGGAGCGGTGGTGAATTCGGTTCAGAATCCTGCCTATCAAGCTGGAATGGAGGCGCGCTTTGCCATCGCTGCGCGCCACAGCCGAATTGTGCGGGTGCTCCGGATTGCGGTTCCGGCGGCGGTGGCGCTATCGATGGCCGCGATCATCCTGGTGTCGATCTTCAATCCGTTCCGGCTGCTATTGCCCAAGCTGCCGCTCGATATGGATAACCTCGTCGTCTCCGGCACCAAGATCACGATGGAATCGCCGCATATGTCCGGGTACACGCAGGATCGGCGGCCCTACGAAGTCTGGGCGAAGACGGCGACCCAGGATGTGACCGATCCGGATCATGTCGACCTCAAGACGTTGCGGGCCAAGGTGCTGATGGAGGATCAGTCGACCGTCACGCTGGATGCGCTCAATGGGCTGATGGATACCAAGCAGCAACTGCTCGATTTGCGTAAGGACATCTACTTGCAGACCTCCACGGGCTATGAAGCGTGGCTGAGCCAGGCCTTTGTCGATATGGGCAAGGGTACGGTGACGTCGGACGAACATGTCGATGTGAAATGGGCGGACGGAAAAGTGTCTGCCGACAAGCTCAAGATTATCGGCGGCGGCGAGGTGGTGAGATTTGAGGGCCACGTCGTGATGAACATCGACAAGCTGCCGCCTCCCGAGACAGAGCCTGCCGTGCCCGAGCCTGCGTCTCCGCCTGTTCCTGTCCACGCCGCCAAGACGCGGTCGGTGTCCAGCAAATCCGCGAACTCGAAATGATGTTTATGAGAATGGTTTCGTCCTGCAGTACCCGGTTTCGGCGGATCGCATTTGGCGTTAGCGCGGCCGCTATGACGCTCGCGACGGTCACCGGTCATGCCGGCGCACAGAGCGCGGTAACCGGTGTGCCCAATGCGATGCAGGGTTTCTCGCAAAACCGCGATCAGCCGATCCAGATTGAATCCGCTACGCTTGAGATGCGCGACAAGAAAAAGGAAGCGACTTTCTCCGGCAATGTGAAGGTGGTTCAGGGCGACACCACCATGACGTCGAAGACACTGGTGGTATTTTATGAGTCGAGTTCGGCCGCCCCGCCGCCGCCAGCCAATTCGAAAGCGTCCGCAAAATCGGCGTCGGCCCAGTCCGCGCCGATTCAGTCCGCGACGCCCGGACCCGGCGGCGCCTCGTCGATCAAACGGCTGGAGGCCAAAGGTAATGTGGTCGTGACCCAGAAGGACCAGATTGTCACCGGCGAAACCGCCGTGTTCGACACCAGGACCAACCTGGTCACTATGCTCGGTGGCGTGGTCCTGACCCAGGGCAAGAATGTGCTGCGTGGCGATCGGCTGATCGTGGACATGACGACCGGCGTGTCGCGGGTGGAATCCGACTCAGGGCGGGTGCAGGGCCTGTTCCAGTCCTCCGGCCAGGGAGGTGGTTCGCTGCTGCCCGGGGCGGCGCCAACAGCCCGTCGGGGTCAGGGAATTCAAGCAAACCGAAATAGTGTCAATCACTTTGCAGGTTGGCGGGATCGGTGAGGTTGAAGCCGGCGGTGCGAGCCTGTATCTACCCCCATCGCGCTCTGAACGATCGACCGGACGCGTGGTTCTTTCGCCCAACGGCTGACACTTTGGCGGGCCATGCCTGACCGCGCGATGCATCCTGCAAATCGAGGCTGTTTCGCTGGGCAAGGGACATCCATTCCTTCATGTTGCGCGAGCGAACGAATCGCCGCGGCGGTCGCGGGATCACCGTGAAAGGCTGAACGAAGCGGGAATGGTGGATTTATTCGGCATGTTTCGTCGACGCCCGACCAAACGCGGCGCGCCCGGATTTGCGCGCTCGCATGTGGAGATCACTGCGCTTGGCGAAAGCATGGGTGAGATGCTGACGAGCCCGGTGCGTGACGCGCCGCCGATCGCCCGCGAAGCCCAATTGGATCCGCCCCGAGTCGAAAAACCGCGCCCCGCGCCCGCCGCAACCCCTGCGAAAGCCCCTGCCAGAACCCCAGCCAAGACCAATGGCGCAAGCGCCCCGCGCCCGGCGCCGCGCGTCGGCTATTTGGCTGTGCATAGCGTGGAAAAGAGTTTCGGCAGCCGCCAGGTGGTTCGCGGCGTCAGCATTTATGTTCGCCGCGGCGAGGCGGTGGGTTTGCTGGGGCCGAACGGTGCCGGCAAGACCACGGTTTTTTACATGATCACCGGCCTGATCAAGGCGGATCGCGGCAGTATCGAACTCGACGGCCACGACGTCACCAAGCTGCCGATGTATCAGCGCGCCCGGCTTGGCATCGGTTACCTGCCGCAGGAAGCCTCGATCTTTCGCGGTCTTACGGTGGAGCAGAATATTCGCGCCGTGCTGGAGGTGGTGGAACCCTCGAAAAAGAAACGCGAGGCCGAACTCAATTCCCTGCTCGACGAATTCAACATCACCCGGTTGCGAAAAACGCCGTCAATTGCGCTGTCGGGCGGCGAACGCCGACGCGTCGAGATCGCCCGCGCGCTGGCGACCCGGCCTAATTACATGCTGCTCGACGAACCCTTCGCCGGCATCGATCCGATCGCGGTCGGCGACATTCAGGATCTGGTACGCCATCTCACCAATCGCGGCATCGGCGTGCTGATTACCGACCACAACGTGCGGGAAACGCTGGGCCTGACCGATCGCGCCTATATCGTTTATGCGGGGGAAATATTGACCGAGGGAAGTCCGGATGACATCGTCAATGACCCCGATGTTCGCCGTCTCTACCTTGGCGAGGAATTCCGGCTTTAACCCTCGCCGCAAATTCGGGCGTTAATCCATTTTTACAATTGGTCAAGCCGTGTACATCGGCCCTGGACTAGTTTAAGCAAGAATCGGACCAACTTTTAGAAATCGGTTCTTGCCTCCATGGCGCTGACACAGAGATTAGAGTTCCGCCAATCGCAGTCGCTGGTGATGACGCCGCAGCTCATGCAGGCGATCAAGCTGCTGCAGCTCTCGAATCTCGACCTCTCGGCCTTTGTCGAGGAGGAATTGGAGCGAAATCCGCTGCTTGAGCGCACCAGCGATGGTGCCGAGCCGCCGGTCGCCGGTGAGGCAGTACCGGAACGGGCTGAATTCGCGGATTCCGACGATTCGGGCGCCGTCTATGGCGACGATTTTGGCGTCGATCATTCCGATTTCGCCAACGGTTCCGCCGGCGAAAATTTCGAGCCGGTCCAGGAAGAATGGATGAACTCGCGACCTCGGCAGCCGCGCCGAGATCGAGCAGACCCTCGATACCGGGCTCGACAATGTGTTCTCCGAGGAACCAGCCGAGGCCGCCGCCCGCGTGGCGCAGGATGCGGCACCGACGGCCTATACTGAATGGGGCGGCGGCGCCTCCAACGATGACAGCTACAATCTTGAAGCCTTTGTCGCCGCCGAAGTCACGCTCGGCAGCCATCTCGCCGAACAGTTGGCGGTGGCCTTCTCCGGCCCAGCGCAGCGCATGATCGGCCAGTACCTGATCGATCTCGTCGATGAGGCGGGTTACCTGCCGCCGGACCTGGGCCAGGCCGCCGAGCGGCTCGGGGCCTCCCCTCAGGATGTCGAGGCGGTTCTCGCGGTGTTGCAGAAATTCGATCCGCCGGGTGTCTGCGCGCGCTCCCTGAGCGAATGCCTCGCGATCCAGCTTCGCGAGCTTAATCGTTATGATCCGGCGATGCAGGCGCTGGTCGAACATCTCGACCTCCTGGCCAAGCGCGATATCGCTGCGCTGCGAAAATTCTGCGGTGTCGACGACGAGGACATCACCGACATGATCGGCGAAATCCGCCGTCTCGATCCGAAGCCGGGTTTGAAATTCGGCTCGGCGCGGATGCAGACCATGGTGCCGGATGTGTATGTGCGGCCCGGGCCCGACGGCGGCTGGCATGTCGAGCTCAACAGCGACACCTTGCCGCGCGTGCTGGTCAATCAGATCTATTACACCGAGTTGTCGAAGACGATCCGCAAGGACGGCGACAAATCCTATTTCAGCGAATGCCTGCAGAATGCGACCTGGCTGGTTCGTGCGCTCGACCAGCGCGCCCGCACCATCCTCAAGGTCGCCAGCGAGATCGTGCGCCAGCAGGATGGCTTCTTCACCCACGGCGTGGCGCATCTGCGGCCGCTTAACCTGAAAGCGGTGGCCGACGCGATCCAGATGCATGAAGTCGACGGTATCACGCGTCACCGCCAACAAATACATGGCGACCAATCGCGGCAGTTTTGAATTGAAATATTTCTTCACAGCGTCGATTGCATCGGCCGACGGTGGCGAAGCCCACTCGGCAGAAGCCGTTCGCCACCACATCAAGCAACTGATCGACGCCGAAGACCCCGCGCAGATTCTCTCGGACGATACCATCGTGGAACGATTGCGCGAATCCGGCATTGATATCGCCCGTCGCACGGTCGCGAAGTACCGCGAAGCGATGCGAATCCCCTCGTCGGTGCAGCGCCGCCGCAACAAGCAAAGTATGCTCGGTAATGCGTTGTCCGCTCCCGCCACATCCTCCGACCGGTCCCGGGATACGCAGCCTGCCTGATTGCGTCCCGGGCAAATCGGGATAGTGTCGGTTCCGCTCCAGAATCGAGGCAAGCAAGGGGCATTAAAGAGGCAGCAAAAATGACTCTGCGAATCTCGGGAAAAAGCATCAGTGTCGGTGACGCGTTGCGCGGACGGGTCAGCGAGCGCACCGATGAAGTGCTGCGCAAATATTTCGATGGCAATTATTCCGGGCACATCACGCTGAGCAAGGACGGTTTCGGTTTCCGCACCGATTGCGCGCTGCACCTGGATTCCGGAATAACGCTCGAGGCCGATTCCAACGCCGCCGATGCCTATGCGAGCGCCGATCAGGCCCTGATCATGATCGAAAAGCGTCTGCGTCGCTACAAGAGCCGCCTCAAGGATCGCTCCGCCCGCAAGGCCCATGCGGCATCCGAGGCGCTGGCGGAGATCGACGGCCCAACGCTGGACGCGCCGAGCTATGTGATCGAGGCGCCCGCGGAAAGCGATGACGAGATCACCGGCTATAGCCCCGTCATCATCGCCGAGGCGACCACCTCGCTGAAACGTCTTTCGGTTAGCGAAGCCGTGATGGAACTGGATTTGACCGGCGCCGCCTGCATCGTATTCCAGCACGGCTCGAGCGGCCGGGTAAACATTATTTACCGGCGGCCCGACGGTAATGTGGGCTGGGTCGATCCGCCTGTGGTTAACTCCGGGGGGGAGGGCGCCGATCGGCATTGACGCCCCAAAGGCTCCTCCTTATGGTGCGCGCCCTTAACGATAGGGGCCTGGGAATAACTTCGCGGGAGTTGGCACCGCGCTTGCGTTGGAGTAGAAGCGCCCCAATTAGGAACAGGGCGGAAGGCCGCTCCCACCCCGTCTTCTTGAAGACATCCGCTAAAGCCCATTTCGCAACCTGACGGTCAAATTCACCTCGGAACGCCCAATGACGATTACCGACCTGGTCGCACCCGAGGCGATTCTCCCCGCGTTGAAAGTCAACAGCAAGAAGCAGGCGTTGCAGGAACTCGCGGCGCGGGCCTCGAGCCTGACCGGACAGAACGAACGCGCGGTCTTTGAGGTCCTGTTGCAGCGGGAGAAACTGGGAACCACCGCGGTCGGCTATGGGGTCGCCATCCCGCACGGCAAGCTTCCGAAGCTGGAAAAACTGTTCGGGCTGTTCGCCCGTCTCGAACGCCCGATTGATTTCGAGGCGATGGACGGCCAGCCGGTCGATCTGGTGTTCCTGCTGCTGGCGCCCGAAGGCGCGGGCGCCGACCACCTGAAAGCGCTGGCTCGTATCGCGCGGTTGTTGCGCGATCAGGACGTCGCCAAAAAGTTGCGCGCCTCGCGCGACGCGCAGGCGATCTATTCGGTGCTGGCGCTGCCGCCGGCGAGTGCGGCGTAAGGCTTCACCCATAGTCAAAAATGCGGGCTGCGAAAACGTCGTTGCGATCGGCGCCACGAACGCGTGCGGCAAAAAATCAGACGGAGAGCGGGAGATAAAAATGGCAGAGATATATCTGCTCCGCACCCGCCGGCCTGCTGGACGCAAGCAAGAAATCCGCAATCGCCGCTGATATCAGGCGATGAGAACGCGTGACTGAAGGATCTTCCCCAGGGCGATCGGGCCTACATGCAATCGATCGGCAAACAGCGGATTATCACTCGCGGGAACCTTGCGCCGCGCAAAAAACAAGGCGCCTGTCCGCGGGTCAACCGGCGGACAGGCGCCTATGATTGCGTGCCTGGATCAGGAATTCCGATGTCACTCGTCGCAGCCAGGACTAAGCAGCCAAGACTAAGTCGGGAAAATCAGCAAGCGCGACTCAGTGAACGCTGACGGCCTGCAGTTCATTGCTCCAGGCGTTTGCCACCGCAGCTTCCCGGCTGTCGGTCAGCATGATCGGGGTTCCGTCCGCGGCATGGAGCGCGAACAGTTTCAGACCCGGCGCGATCTTCGGCGCTTCGGGAAACAGCCCCGGTACATCCTCGGAACGGATCTGCTTCACATAGGCGATATGGCCTTCGCCCAAGCTCGCCAGTGCCTCGGTGGAGACACCCGCCGCTTCAAATACTACTTCAGCTTCAGTCATGGTCTCGACTCCTCTGTCAGACTAAGCGGTCGAGTCCGCTCCTCGTTCCATTATTCGTGTTCATTGATAGCGATTGTCTTAACGACCTTTTCCGGCTCCGGCCGGGCCAGATCGATCGACAACAGCCCGTTTTTCAAATCCGCGCCGAGCACCAGCATCCCCTCCGCCAGCACGAAGGTGCGCTGGAAGTGGCGCGCGGCAATGCCGCGATGGATGTATTGCCGGGCCTTGTCATCCTGTTGGCGGCCCCGGATCACGAGCTGATTTTCCTCAATGGTTACATCGAGTTGGTCGCGAGTAAATCCCGCCACCGCCAGCGTGATGCGCAGGCGCTCAGGCTGGCCGTTGCTGCGGTCGCAGCGCTCGATGTTGTAGGGAGGATAACCGTCGGCGCCTTTGACCACGCGATCGAGCGCACGCTCGATTTCGTCAAATCCCAAAAGGAACGGACTGGATAACGAAGGAACACGAGACATATTTTACAAAGTCCTCTCGAAGCGACTTTGAAGTTTCAGGGCCCTTGCGGCACCCCATTGCAACCGAATGGCGTATTTGCCCTCCGGTCAACGAGCAATATGGGCATGAACTGGAGGGTGTTCAAGCATCTCGGGAACCCGCCTCCAAAGCGTTTCCCGAGAGGTGGATACCGGTTCGCGAGAAAGAAAATGCGTCTGAATGACAAATTGAACCTCCGCACGGGTTCAATCGGAACGGAAAAGGTTCTAGCCGCGACAAAGCGCCGCCTCAGCGCTTGCGTTCGGGGCCGCAGACCACGCCGTTGGCGACCAAGGCATCGATCTCGCTCCCCGAATATCCGAATTCCGTCAGCACCTCGGTGGCGTGCTGGCTGAATTTCGGCGGCACGCGGCGCAGGCTCGGCTTGCTGCGGTCGAGACGGATCGGAGATGCAACCCCCTTGTACCAGTCCTTTTCGATGACATCGCCGCGATGGAGGGTGTGGCTGTTGGTCAGGGCCTGGTCGATCGATTGCACCGGTCCCGCCGGCAACCCCGCCGCGAGCAGGCGGTCGCATAGCGGCGCAGCGTCGTGCTGACTGAACACCGCGGCAAGTTCGTCGCGCAGGGCGTCGCGGTTGGCGATGCGATCCTTGTTGCGCGCAAAGCGCGGGTCAGTGCCGAGTTCGGGCTTGCCGATTTCCCTGGCGAGCTTGCGGAAGGTGCCGTCATTGCCGACACCGATGAAGATGTTGTCGGTGCGGGTCGGAAAGATCGCATAGGGCACGAGATTGGGATGCTCGTTGCCGGTGAGCTGCGGCGGCTTGCCGTGCATGAAATAATTCGCGGCATGCGGATGCATGATGGCGAGGCCGGTTTCATACAGCGTGGTCTCGAGAAATTGCCCGACGCCGGATCGTTGCCGTTCCGACAGCGCCATCAGGATTCCGATCGCCGCGTATAGTCCGGTGGTGATGTCGACCAGGGGAACGCCGATTCGCATCGGTCCTGATTGCGGCGAGCCGGTCGCGGCGATCATGCCGGTCATGGCCTGGATGATCGCGTCATAGCCGGGATTGCCGCCGCGCGGGCCGTCGGCACCGAAACCGGAAATACGGCAGTGCACGAGTTTCGGGAATTTTTCACGCAGGACGTCGTTGCCGATGCCCCATTTGTCGAGCGTGCCCGGCTTGAAATTCTCGATCAGGACGTCGGCGCTCTCCAGCATCTTCATCAGCACCGCGCGGCCGCCCTCCGAGGCGAGGTCGAGGCCGATCGAACGCTTGTTGCGGTTGATGCCAACGAAATAGGCCGCGTCCTCGTCATGGAACGGCGGTCCCCAGTCGCGCACCTCGTCGCCGGCCGGCGGCTCGACCTTGATTACGTTGGCGCCGTGATCGGCCAGGATCTGGGTGCAATAGGGTCCGCCCAGCACCCGCGTGAGGTCGATCACGCGCAAGCCGGCCATCGCGCCGGGTACATTTTCAGTCGTCATCGGTGGTTCTTGAAGGTTGTGGAAGAGCTCGTCGTCGGCCGTTAAAGCATCAGAGGCGTTTGTTCGCAAATGCCCGGCTGGAATGGGATTTGAGATATTTCTCAAATTCCAGTGCTTTGAATTTGTCCGGAAAGGCGCAATACCACGTTAACTTCCACGGTTTGAACTTTGCGGTATGTGTGGATTTGCCGGCATTATGATCAGCTATGCGCCGTTTCAAATCGGCGGTCGCGCCGGTGTATTCTTGCTCAGGAAAATTGACGCTGCGGATGATGTAGACGTACCACATCTGTGTTCACGCTTCGCTTTCGTCTAAGCGCGGCTGCGCCACGCGTAGCCGAAGGCGAAGCGTGGTGGAGCCAGGCGGGATCGAACCGCCGACCTCTTGCATGCCATGCAAGCGCTCTCCCAGCTGAGCTATGGCCCCTTAGAACTTCCGCATGCCGTGGGCGGCGCGCGGGGAAAAACCCTGAACACAGTTCAGGGCTGATCTCAAGTCTCTTCGTCGCCGCCGACGTCGCCAATGATATCGGTGACGTCCTCGTCGCCTTCTTCTTCGTCGGCGATGAAGGTCGAATCGTCATCGTCGTCGTCTTCGATGGTTTCGTCGATCTCGATATCGTCTTCCGATTCGGGAACGACAGCCTTCACCTTGCCGGTGTTTTCCTCGGCGTCGGCTTCCTCGAGCGGCACCAACTCTTCAGCCTCGGCCGGCTCCGGCGTTGCTTCGGCGGAGGCGGCTGCCGCGGCGGCGTTAGCGCGCGCGGCGGCGTCGGCGCGAGTCCGCGGCGGCGGGATCGGTGCAATCGGCACGACCTCGCCAGTATAGGGCGAGATCACCGGATTTTTATTGAGATCATAGAATTTCTTACCCGTCGTCGGGCAAATGCGTTTAGTTCCGAGATCGGATTTGGCCACGTGTGGAATCCTGGGAATTTTCGAAAAACGGTGCTTCACTTGGCTAGTTGAGACGCCGCTGTCAATAGCGCTTTGCGGAAGACTGGTGCCTCTCGTGACGCGGCACGTCCCATGTGATACCTGCCGCCGGCGCAGAGGACACAATCTTGACCCATTCGGATAACCTTGCAGATCACCCCGCCGCTCAGGCGACGCCGCTTGAATCCCGTTCGAGCGGGCCCCTGACCGGCAAGGTCCGTGTTCCCGGCGACAAGTCGATTTCGCACCGTGCCCTGATTTTGGGTGCGCTGGCGGTGGGCGAAACCCGGATTTCGGGCCTGTTGGAGGCCGAAGACGTGTTGAATACCGCCAAGGCCATGCGGGCTTTGGGCGCGAAGGTGGAACGAAGCGGGGATTTTGCCTGGTCGGTGCGTGGCGTCGGGGTGACCGGCTTCGCGCAGCCGGAGGCCCCGCTCGATTTCGGCAATTCCGGCACTGGCTGCCGGCTGGTGATGGGCGCCGTCGCCGGTTGTCCGATCACAGCTGTTTTCGATGGCGACGCGTCGCTGCGCTCGAGGCCGATGCGGCGGGTGCTCGATCCGCTGGAATTGATGGGCGCCAGGGTCGGCGCGAGCGGCCAGGGCGGCCGACTGCCGCTGACGCTCCATGGGGCACGCGATCCGTTGCCAATTCTCTATCGCACTCCGGTGGCTTCGGCGCAGATCAAATCCGCCGTGCTGCTGGCAGGGCTGGCCGCGCCCGGCGTCACCACTGTGATCGAGACCGAGGCCAGCCGCGACCACACCGAGTTGATGCTGAAACATTTCGGAGCGCAGATCACCTCCATGCCGGAAGGCCGCCACGGCCGCCGCATCGCGCTCACCGGCCAGCCTGAACTGCATGGCGCGGAGGTTGTGGTGCCGGCCGATCCTTCGTCGTCGGCATTCCCGATCGTGGCGGCCTTGATTGTCGAAGGCTCGGATATTGTGCTGCAGGACGTCATGACCAATCCGCTGCGCACCGGACTGTTCACGACACTGCGCGAGATGGGCGGCTCAATCGAGGAAAGTCACGTTCGCGGCGACGCCGGCGAGCCGATGGCGCAGTTTCGGGTGCGGGCTTCACGATTGCGTGGTGTCGAAGTGCCGCCGGAGCGCGCACCCTCGATGATCGACGAGTATCTGGTGCTGGCGGTGGCTGCCAGCTTTGCCGAGGGCATCACCGTCATGCGCGGCCTGCAGGAATTGCGCGTCAAGGAATCCGACCGGCTGGAAGCCACCGCCGCGATGCTGCGCGTCAACGGCATCAGGGTCGAGATATCCGGCGACGACCTGATCGTCGAAGGGAAGGGCCATGTGCCGGGCGATGGTCTCGTCGCCACCCATATGGATCATCGCATCGCGATGTCGGCGCTGGTGATGGGGCTTGCCTCCGACAAACCGGTCAGGGTCGACGACACCGGCTTCATCGCCACCAGCTTTCCGGATTTCATTCCGATGATGCGCTCGCTGGGAGCGGAGTTTTCATGATCATCGCTATCGACGGACCGGCCGCATCAGGCAAGGGCACGCTTGGCAAACGGCTGGCCCGGCATTACGGCTACCGTCATCTCGATACCGGCGTGATCTACCGGGCGGTCGCCAAGGCGCTGCTCGACGCCGGCGCCGACCTGACGGATGAGGCGCTGGCGGTCTCGGCGGCCCTCGAACTCGATCCCGAGAAGTTCGGCAATCCGGCCCTGAAGACCCAGGCCGTGGGCGACGCCGCCTCGGTGGTTTCGGCGTTCCCCAGGGTGCGGGAGGCGCTGGTGAATTTTCAGCGGCAATTCGCGGCCGATCCGCCGGGCGCGGTGCTCGACGGTCGCGATATCGGAACTGTGATCTGCCCGGACGCCGACGTGAAGATCTTCGTGGTGGCCGACCCGAAAGTCCGTGCCCATCGCCGGACCCTGGAAGCCAGGGCCAGGGGCGAGGATGCCGACGAGGCCGCCGTGCTGGCCGATATCCTGCGGCGCGACGAACGCGATCGGAACAGGCCCGTCGCGCCCCTGAAAGCTGCGCCGGATGCTCACTTGCTCGATAACTCGCATTTGGATATAGAAGGCGGCGTCCGGGCCGCCATCGACATTGTCGAGGCCGTCCGAGCGGGCCGGCAGCGGGTTTGAACGACTTCTACCGTCATTGGAGGAAAGCCCGCTCAAGGTTTGTCTTGAATGTCGGATCGAACTCGTTTCAGGCTCCGGATAAAATCAACGTATCGAACGTGCAGTCATGCTGCCGGCCCGCTGTTGCGATTTTCCGCGACGAGCGGTCGTTAGGGTTTGCGGAACTCTAACACTTCACGCGCGATGCGCCCCTTAACCCGAAAAGCCGGCGATACCCGCATCTGGAGAACAAATGGCTTCGACTGCTACTTCCTATAATCCTTCCCGTGACGATTTTGCCGCCATGCTCGACGAGTCCTTCGCCGGCGGCAACCTGCAGGAAAGCTCCGTCATCAAGGGCAAGGTCGTTGCGATTGAAAAAGACATGGCCGTCATTGACGTCGGCCTGAAGACCGAAGGCCGCGTGGCGCTGCGTGAATTCGCAGGACCCGGCCGCGAAAGCGAACTCAAGGTCGGCGACGAGGTCGAGGTGTTTCTCGACCGCATCGAGAATGCGCTCGGCGAAGCCGTGCTGTCACGCGACAAGGCGCGCCGCGAGGAAAGCTGGGGCAAGCTCGAGAAGGCCTTCAACAACAACGAGAAGGTGCACGGCGTCATCTTCAATCAGGTCAAGGGCGGCTTCACCGTCGATCTCGACGGCGCAGTGGCGTTCCTGCCGCGCTCCCAGGTCGATATCCGGCCGATCCGCGACGTCGCACCGCTGATGAACAATTCGCAGCCGTTCCAGATCCTCAAGATGGATCGGCGCCGCGGCAACATCGTGGTGTCGCGCCGTACCGTTCTGGAAGAGACCCGCGCCGAACAGCGCCAGGAACTGGTGCAGAATCTCGAAGAGGGTCAGGTCATCGACGGCGTTGTCAAGAACATCACCGATTACGGTGCGTTCGTTGATCTCGGCGGCATCGACGGCCTGCTCCACGTCACCGATATCGCATGGCGCCGCGTCAATCACCCGACCGAAGTCTTGACCATCGGCCAGACCGTGAAGGTCAAGATCATCAAGATCAACCACGAGACGCACCGCATCTCGCTCGGCATGAAGCAACTGCTGGATGATCCCTGGCAGGGCATCGAGGCGAAGTATCCGCTCAATTCGCGCTTTACCGGCCGCGTCACCAACATCACCGACTACGGCGCGTTCGTCGAACTGGAGCCGGGTATCGAAGGCCTGATCCACGTCTCGGAAATGTCGTGGACCAAGAAGAACATGCATCCCGGCAAGATCGTTTCGACCTCGCAGGAAGTCGAAGTGCAGGTTCTCGAAGTCGATTCGGTCAAGCGCCGGATCTCGCTTGGCCTCAAGCAGACCATGCGCAATCCCTGGGAAGTGTTCATCGAGAAATTCCCGGTCGGATCGACCGTCGAAGGCGAGGTCAAGAACAAGACCGAGTTCGGCCTGTTCCTCGGCCTGGAAGGCGACGTCGACGGCATGGTCCATCTGTCCGATCTCGACTGGAAGCTTCCGGGCGAGCAGGTGATCGACAACTTCAAGAAGGGCGACATGGTCAAGGCCGTGGTGCTCGACGTCGATGTCGAGAAGGAGCGTATCTCGCTCGGCGTCAAGCAGCTCGAAGGCGATCCGTTCGCCGAGCCGGGCGACGTCAAGAAGGGCGCGGTCGTAACCTGCGAAGTGCTCGAAGTGAAGGAAAGCGGCATCGAGGTGAAGATCGCCGGTACCGACTTCACCACCTTCATAAAGCGGTCCGAACTGGCGCGTGAGCGTTCAGATCAGCGCGCCGAGCGTTTCGCCGTCGGCGAAAAGGTCGATGCGCGGGTGATCCAGTTCGACAAGAAAGCCCGCAAGGTGCAGGTCTCGATCAAGGCACTGGAAGTCGCCGAAGAAAAGGAAGCCATCGCGCAGTATGGCTCCTCCGATTCGGGAGCGACGCTGGGCGACATTCTCGGCACTGCGCTCAAGCAGCGTAACGACAAGTAAGCCTTAGGCTTCCAAGTCATAAGCAAAACGGGCCCCGGTTCGCGACCGGGGCCTTTTTTGTTGCCATCGGGGTCCCGCGTTTGCTCGGGATGGCAAAGGGCCATGTTTTCTTCATATTGCGCCGCAATTGATGTATTGAAGGCACGATATATTAGGGTTGTGCAGAGAACACAGTGCGCAACCGCCAAGGCTGCTTCCGGGAGATTTTTCGATGTCGCTTGATTCAGACGTGATCGTTGATCGCCGCAGGATGCGCCGCAAGCTGACGTTCTGGCGAGTGGTCGCGGCCTTGATCGCGATCGCTGCGATCGTCGTCCTTGGTGCGGTGGCGACCCCGGGCGGACGCGGTGCCCTCGTGTCGTCGGGCTGGATTGCCCGCGTCAATATCGAAGGTCTGATCCGCAGCGACCACGAACGCGTCGCTGCACTGGAGCAGCTGGAGAAATCGAAAGCCGCGGCGGTTGTCGTGCACATCAACTCCCCCGGCGGCACCACGGCCGGCTCCGAGCAACTCTACGACTCGCTGGTGCGCCTGAAAGCCAAGAAGCCGCTGGTTGTAGTGGTTGAGGGACTGGCGGCATCCGGCGGCTATATCACCGCGATTGCCGCCGATCACATCGTCGCCCAGCAGAGCTCGCTGGTCGGGTCGATCGGCGTGCTGTTTCAATTTCCCAATTTCACCGAATTGCTGAAGACCGTCGGCGTCAAGGTCGAAGAGGTTAAGTCTTCACCGCTGAAGGCCGCGCCCAACGGATTTGAGCCGACCAGTCCGGAAGCGCGCGCCGCGCTCGACGCGCTGGTGAAGGATTCCTATGCGTGGTTTCGCGGCCTCGTGAAAGAGCGGCGCGGCATGGACGACCAACTGCTCGAAAAGGTCGCAGACGGACGGGTCTTTACCGGCCATCAGGCGATCGATCTCAAGCTGATCGACGAGCTCGGCGACGAGAAAACCGCGGTGGCCTGGCTGGTGGCGCAGAAAGGCGTCAAGGCCGATCTACCGGTGCGCGATTACAAACTGACGCCGCGGTTTGGCGACCTCACTTTCCTGCGAGCGGCCGCTTCCATCACGCTCGACGCGCTTGGTTTGAACGCGATTGCGCGGCAGGTCGAGCAGGCCGGCGTTGCGCAGGCCGTCGACCGGCTGGGACTGGATGGTATGCTGGCGTTGTGGCATCCGGCGGGGGCCAATTGAGCTGTAAGTCCGGTTCCGGCGGGTCCTCCCGCACTGCGGGTGTTGTCACAATTCCCCAATCTGGCCATTTGTCATCTGTTTTCGCGCGGTCCAAGTCTCATTTAGCGTCTTGACAGTTCAACGCATTTTCACGGAAATGCATTACCGAACCTTCCCGGGTCCCCGTCTCGATGATCAAATCCGAACTTGTTCAGCGTATCGCCGAGCACAACCCGCATCTCTATCAGCGGGATGTCGAGAATATCGTGAACGCGATTCTCGACGAAATCGTCGCGGCTTTGGCGCGCGGCGACCGGGTCGAGTTGCGTGGTTTCGGCGCATTCTCGGTGAAGCATCGCCCGGCCCGCGCTGGCCGCAACCCACGCACCGGCGCGCATGTGCCGGTGGACCAGAAGAGCGTGCCGTTCTTCAAGACGGGCAAGGAAATGCGTGAGCGGCTGAACCGCGACAGCGGAGCGGCCGACACCGGCGCTTGAGACATCGCGGCTGTTTGTCGCGGATAAAAGTCCAGGCGGCCGCCGATCTCCATCAACGCGAGAGATGGTCATGCGAAAATTTTTCACGGGTCTGGTGCTGATTCCGCTGGGTCTGATCTTCGTCGTCTTTGCGGTGGCCAACCGTCATCTGGTGACGGTGTCGTTCGATCCGTTTAATTCCCGCGATCCCAGCGTCGCGGTTACACTGCCGTTGTTCGTCGTCATCATCGCGGTGGCGATTGCCGGCGTGGTGGCGGGCGGTTGCGCGACCTGGTTCCGGCAGCGGCACTGGCGGCGCGCGGCGCGGCAGCATGAAGCCGACGCGCGCCAGGCGCGGGCGCAACTGGCCGAACTGCGGGCCAGCGCCATGACGCCGTCACGCTACGCTCCGCAGCGCCTGCCAGCCCCCTCGCCAGGCGTCGGATATGCGGTCGCCGGGCGAGACAAGCACGCCGCGACGTTGTAGAAGGCCGCCTGATCGCCTTGCTTTTCCGGCGATTTGCCGCCGCCCCAACCCTTGTTTGGCCTGTGCCCCGAACCATGCCCCTGATCGTCAAAATTTGTGGCCTGTCCACGCGCGAGACCCTCGACGTCGCGCTTGAGGCCGGCGCGGACATGGTAGGTTTCGTGTTCTTTCCGCCGTCGCCACGGCATCTGAGCCTTGAGACCGCGCGCGATCTTGGCCGTATGGCAAAACGGCGCGCGGCAAAAGTGGCGCTTACGGTCGATGCCGACGACGCGACGCTTGCCAACATCGTCGAAGCGTTACAGCCCGATCTATTGCAGCTGCACGGCAGCGAGACCGTGGCGCGGCTGCGCGACATCAAGCAGAAATTCGGATTGCCTGTCATGAAAGCGGTGGCGGTCGAAACCCCGGCCGATCTGGCATCGCTGCCCGGATACGCCGCCGTCGCCGACCGGATATTGTTCGACGCACGCGCGCCCAAGGAGGCCACCCGCCCGGGCGGTCTCGGCGCGGTGTTTGACTGGCATGTGCTTGAAAAACTCGATCTCATGCTGCCGTTTATGGTCTCGGGCGGCCTTCATGCCGGCAATGTCGCGGAGGCCGTGCGGGTCACCCGCGCCGGTGGCGTCGATATTTCTTCCGGGGTGGAGCGGACGCCTGGTGTCAAGGATCCCGAAATGATCCGCGCCTTTATTCGCGCCGCGCGCGCAACCGAAGAGCTCATGGTTCGATGAATTCAGCATTACCCAATTCCTTCCGCAGCGGTCCGGACGAGCGCGGGCATTTCGGCATTTTCGGCGGCCGTTTTGTCGCCGAGACGCTGATGCCGCTGATCCTCGATCTGGAGAAGGCTTACGCCGACGCCAAGGCCGATCCGGCATTCCAGGCGGAAATGAACGGCTACCTCAAGGATTATGTCGGCCGGCCGTCGCCGCTGTATTTTGCCGAGCGCCTGACCGAACATCTCGGCGGGGCCAAAATCTATCTGAAGCGCGAAGAGCTGAATCATACGGGATCGCACAAGGTCAACAATGTGCTGGGCCAGATCATGGTGGCGCGGCGCATGGGCAAGAAGCGCATCATTGCCGAGACCGGCGCCGGCCAGCACGGCGTCGCCACCGCGACGCTGTGCGCGCGGTTCGGACTGGACTGCGTGGTCTATATGGGCGCGGTCGATGTCGAGCGGCAGCAGCCCAATGTCATCCGCATGGAAATGCTGGGCGCCAAGGTGATCCCGGTGCAATCGGGATCGCGCACGCTCAAGGACGCGATGAATGATGCGCTGCGCGATTGGGTCACCAATGTGCACGATACGTTTTACTGCATCGGCACGGTGGCAGGCCCGCATCCCTATCCGATGATGGTACGCGACTTCCAGTCGATCATCGGCGTCGAGACCCGCGCCCAGATGCAGGAAGTCGAAGGCCGCCTGCCGGATTCGCTGATCGCCTGCATCGGTGGCGGCTCCAATGCGATGGGGCTGTTTCATCCGTTTCTCGATGACCCCAGCGTCGAGATTTTCGGCGTCGAGGCGGCCGGTCATGGGCTCACGCAGTTGCACGCGGCATCGATCGCCGGCGGCCGGCCGGGCGTGCTGCATGGTAACCGCACGTATCTCTTGATGGACGATGACGGCCAGATCCAGGACGCGCATTCGATTTCGGCTGGACTGGATTATCCCGGCATTGGGCCGGAGCATTCATGGCTGCACGAAACCGGCCGCGTGACCTATCTCTCCGCGACCGACGACGAGGCGCTCGCGGCGTTTCTATTGCTGTCGCGGCTGGAAGGCATCATCCCGGCGCTGGAGCCGGCGCATGCCATCGCCAGGGTAATGGACCTCGCACCGAAGCGGCCAAAAGATCATCTGATGGTGGTCAATCTCTCCGGCCGCGGCGACAAGGACGTGCCGCAGGTCGGCGACATCTTGAAGGGCAGGAAGAAGTGACTATCGAAGGCTGCCGCTTTCTTCACCTCTCCCCGCCGGGGAGAGGTCGGCTGCGTAGCAGCCGGGTTAGGGGTCTTTCTCCTCAATCGAATCGAAGCGTGCTTTCATTCATTTCGAGGACGCCTTCTAAATTGTCGTACACGTCGCTGTTCGAGACGCGGACGATGTGCAAGCCGCAGGCCTCCAATGCATCGGAGCGGGCTTTATCTCGTTCCGGTTGCGACGGTTCGGCGTGCGTTACGCCGCCAACTTCCACGATCAGTTTTCCATCGATCGTTACGAAGTCGACTACGTACCGATCAATGGGATGCTGGCGGCGAAATTTCCACCGCGCCAGCCGCCGATTGCGTAATGCTTGCCAAAGCTTGGCCTCGGCATTCGTTTGCGATGCACGAAGGTTTCGGGCTCTCGCCTTAAACTTATCCATCCCCCTCCGGCTGCTGCGCAGCCGACCTCTCCCCAACGGGGAGAGGTATAGCACAGCGATCGCCGCATCATGACTACCCGTATCGACGCATGCTTCGCTCGGCTCAAGAAGCAGGACCGTTCCGCCTTCATCACCTTCCTGATGGCGGGCGATCCCGATCCAGCGACCTCGCTTGAGATCATCAAGGCGCTGCCGCACGCCGGCGCCGATATCATCGAGATCGGGATGCCGTTTACCGATCCGATGGCCGACGGCCCCGCGATCCAGGCGGCGGGCTTGCGCGCGCTGAAGGCGGGCATGACCCTGAAGAAAACGCTCGACCTGGTGCGTGCGTTTCGTGCCGGCGATACCACGACGCCGCTGGTGCTGATGGGCTATTACAACCCGATCTACATTTACGGAGTCGATCAATTTTTGGTCGATGCCAAATCCGCCGGGGTCGATGGCCTGATCATTGTCGACCTGCCGCCGGAGGAAGACACCGAATTGTGCCTGCCGGCGATGAAGGCAGGATTGAATTTCATTCGGCTGGCGACGCCGACAACCGACGATCATCGCCTGCCGGCGGTGCTCGCCAACACGTCCGGCTTTGTCTATTACGTCTCCATCACCGGAATTACCGGCAGCGCCAGCGCCGATGCGACCAAGGTCGGCGAGGCCGTCGCCCGCATCAAGCGGCATACGAAATTGCCTGTCTGTGTTGGCTTCGGCATCCGCACGCCGGAAGCGGCCCGCGGCATTGCCGCCAATGCCGACGGCGCGGTGGTGGGCACGGCCTTGGTCGATGCCTTGCGCGGCAGCCTCGATAGCAACGGCCGCGTGACGGCCAAAACCGTCGAGGCGGTAACGGGTCTGGCGGCCTCCCTGGCGCGGGGTGTGCGGGGAGCCAAGCAGGCCGCGGAATAAGCCACAATTACGGTGGAGACAGACGCTGGAGCGTTTTCGAGCGAAGTGGATACCGGTTCGCGTGAAGAAAACGCGTCAAAACAAAAAATTAAAGCCTCGGTTCTGATTCAATCAGAACCGATCAGGCCCTAGCGGCGGCTTGCCGGGCGCCTTCCGGGGCGCCATATATCCAGAATGATTGCTGCTTGAAGGCAATTCGGAGCGAAACATGAATTGGCTCACCAACGTCGTCCGGCCGAAAATACGCAACATCCTGCGTCGCGAAACGCCGGAGAATTTGTGGATCAAATGCCCGGATACCGGGCAACTGGTTTTCTACAAGGACGTCGAGAGCAACCAGTTCGTGATTCCCGGCTCGAACTACCACATGCGCATGGGTGCGGTGGCGCGGCTGAAATCGATCTTCGACAACGAGACCTGGTTCGACGTGGCGCTGCCCGAAGTGACCGCCGATCCCCTGAAATTCCGCGACGAACGTAAATACGCCGACCGCATCAAGGATGCCCGCGCCAGGACCGGGCTGAACGACGCCATCAAGGTCGGCTACGGCAAGCTCGAGGGCGCTGCTGTGGTGATCGCGGTGCAGGATTTCGATTTCATGGGCGGCTCGCTCGGCATGGCCGCCGGGGAAGCCATCGTACGCGGGCTTGAACTCGCACTCGAAAAGAAATCGCCGTTCATCGTGTTCGCCGCGTCCGGCGGCGCGCGCATGCAGGAAGGCATTCTGTCGCTGATGCAGATGCCGCGCACCACGGTCGGCGTGCAATTGATGCGCGAGGCGAAGCTGCCTTACATAGTCGTGCTGACCAATCCGACCACCGGCGGCGTGACCGCCTCCTACGCGATGCTGGGTGACGTGCAGATCGCCGAGCCGGGTGCGCTGATCGGCTTTGCCGGGGCGCGCGTGATCGAACAGACTATCCGCGAAAAATTGCCGGATGGATTTCAGCGCGCGGAATACTTGAAAGACCACGGCATGGTCGACATGGTCGTGCATCGCCACGATATGCGTGCGACGCTGGCGCGGTTGTGCCGGTTGCTGACCAAGTCACCCGCGGTGGAAATCCCCGCCAAGCCTGCGCCGCAGGCCGACATTCCGGCTCCGATCGTATCAGGTGCCGAGTTGGCGCCCGCAGCACCTCACGCGTGAACGTGCCCGCGGCCAGACCGCCCTCGCTCGGTGAATTGGTCGCGCGGCTGTCGGCCCTGCATCCCCAGCGTATCGATCTTGGCCTGGAGCGGATGCATCGGCTGCTGGAACAACTCGGTCACCCCGAACGCAAGTTGCCACCGGTCATTCATGTCGCCGGCACCAACGGCAAGGGTTCGACGATCGCGTATCTGCGCGCCATTCTGGAAGCTGCAGGTCTGCGGGTCCATGTCTACACCTCGCCCTGTCTGGTGCGGATCAATGAATCCTATCGTCTCGGCCGCAGCGGCGGCGGTGTTCTGGTTGAGGACAACGAATTGCGTGGCGCGCTCGAGCAGTGCGAGCGAGCCAATGCTGGCCAGCCGATCACCATTTTCGAAATTGAAACCGCTGCCGCATTCTGGTTGTTCGCGCAGCGCCCCGCCGATGTCGTGCTGCTTGAAGTCGGTCTCGGCGGCCGGCTCGACGCCACCAATGTGGTCGACGCGCCATTGGCTAGCGTGATCGCGCCCATAAGCATGGATCACACGGAATTTCTGGGCGACACGTTGATGATGATTGCCCGGGAAAAGGCCGCCATCATCAAGCGCGATGTACCGGTGATTTGCGCAGAGCAGGGGGCCGAGGCCATGGCCGTGATCGAACAATCCGCCAGGCGCATGCGCGCGCCGCTGCATGCCGCCGGCCAGGAGTGGCACGTCAATATCGAGCGCGGACGCCTGGTCTATCAGGACGATCGTGGCCTGATGGACCTGGCGGCGCCCCGGCTGTTCGGCCGGCATCAGTTCGACAACGCCGGTCTCGCCATTGCGACGCTGCGCGCGCTGGACGCCTTCAAGATCGAAACCTCCGCGTTTGAGGCCGGCATCGTCAACGCCGAATGGCCGGCGCGGATGCAGCGTCTGGCCTCGGGCGCGCTGGTGGAGCAGGCGCCGCCGGGGTGTGAGATTTGGCTCGATGGTGGCCACAATGCGGAGGGCGGCCGCGTCGCCGCGGCCGCGCTGGGCGATCTCGAAGAACGGGTATCGCGTCCGCTCGTCGTGATCGTCGGCATGATGGCCAACAAGGATGCGGGCGCGTTTCTCGCCAATTTCGCGGGGCTGACGCGTCATATCATCGCGGTGCAGATCCCGGACCGCGACAACGCCATGCCGCCGGACCAGTTGGCGGATGCGGCGCGGCACCTCGGCATGCGGGTGGAAACCGCCGCCGGCGTCGAAGCCGCGCTGCGTTCGCTGACGCGTCTTGCTTACGAAGTGCCGCCGCGGATCCTGATCGCGGGATCGCTCTACCTCGCCGGTCATGTGCTGGCCGCCAACGGTACGCCGCCGGGATAGGCTTGCGAACGACGATGCGTTTGCCGCGATTACAGTTGGATCGTGGCTCTCACGCCAGCAGCTTCATGGGGTCGGCGGTTTTTTGTTTCAGCTGGTTGAATGTGCATTGCCGCGGCGCCTTATCCGGTCGCCAGCGCAGGATCGAGGTGCCATGGC
This sequence comes from uncultured Alphaproteobacteria bacterium, assembly GCA_963811915.1. GTDB lineage: Bacteria > Pseudomonadota > Alphaproteobacteria > Rhizobiales > Xanthobacteraceae > Bradyrhizobium. The sequence goes on along the minus strand of CAWETC010000004.1, from coordinate 12,091 downwards.
GAAATCGCTCGCCGCTGAAATGGTCATAGCTCACCTCGACCACGAGTTTTGGCTTGAGCGGACACCACTGCGCCGAACGCTCGGTCGACCATCGGCTCGGGCCGCCTGGTGCGTTGCCGGTAAATCCGGGCCTGGCGATCAGCGGTTCGAGTTGCGCGGTAAGCGCGGGTTTGTCGGCCCGTTTGATCGCCGAGGTGAAGCCGACATGGTGCAGCGATCCCTCATCATCGTAGAGCCCAAGCAGCAGCGATCCCACCACCTTCTTGCCGGCGAGTGGGTGGCTGGCGTAGCGAAAGCCGCCGACCACGCAGTCGGCGCTGCGGAAATTCTTGATCTTCTGCATGCCGTCGCGGTTGCCCGATTGATAGGGCAGGTCGAGGCGCTTTGCGATGACGCCGTCGCATCCGCCGCCGGCCTGCGCCAGCCATTTCTTCGCGGTCGCAAAGTCAGCTGACGCTTTCGATAGCCGAAAGGTGGCGTGCGATCTGAACTGGGCTCTTGCAAAGATATTCAGTGCCGCGCGCCTTTTGGCGAGTGGCTGCGCGGCGAGATTTTTTGTCGCCGTCGCCAGCAGGTCGAAGGCGAGATACAGCGCCGGGGTCTCTGCCGAAAGGCGTTTGACGCGGCTGGCAGCGGGGTGAATTCGCTGCAACAGGTCGTCGAACGAGAACGTCCTGCCGTGCGGCACCACGATCTCGCCGTCGAGCAGGAAGCATGTCGCTTTCAGTTCGAGCGCCGCCTCGACCAACTCGGGAAAATAGCGGGCAAGATCTTCGCCCGACTTCGAGCGGAGATCGACCTTGTTGCCACGGCGGGCGAGCAGGCAGCGAAAGCCGTCCCATTTCGGCTCATATTGCCATTCGGGTCCTCGCGGAATGGTGTCGACGGAACGCGCCTCCATCGCCGCCGGCAGTGCCAGCCCCAACGATTTCAACACGGTCTCCGTTTGTGGAGGCGACCAGTCTGCGGGCTGTTTGGAAGTGCGAAGCATGCCCTCCCAACGCAAACGGCCGGCTATTCGCCGGCCGCCAGTGCAAATTATTTTAAATGAACGATCAGACCGCAGCCGTGATCCACTGCTGCAGCTTCTGCTTCGGCGCAGCGCCGACCTGGCGCGAGGCCATCTCGCCACCCTTGAAGATCATCAGCGTCGGGATCGACATCACGCCGTATTTTGAGGCTGTCTTCGGGCTCTCGTCGACGTTCAGCTTCACAATCTTGACCTTGTCGCCCATCGTGCCGGAAATCTCGTCGAGCGCGGGTGCGATCATGCGGCACGGGCCACACCATTCGGCCCAGAAATCGACCACGACCGGGCCGGTCGCCTTGAGCACTTCGGCTTCAAAATCGGCGTCAGAAACCTTGCCAACGGCCATCGGAGTACCTCGTTTGGTTTGAAAGGAAAGGCGCGATGGGAATCGCGCCTGAATCATAGAACCAACCTATGAACACGATCTTGCCGGGTCAAGCTTGGTCACGCCGAGATGATGGATGCGAGCTGTGCGTCCAGCGCGGAGGCGGAAAACTCCATTAATTCAGGGGTTTCGGTCCAGAGCAGCGCGGCGCGGACCGGGCGTTGGGGATAAAGCTTCTGTAGCACCGCCCGGTACAACGCGAGCTGGCGGACATAGCCCGACGGCGCCTCGGCCGGCAGCGTGGGCGGCGCATGATTGGTCTTGTAATCGACGATCAGGACCTCGCCTGGCGTGACCACCAGCCGGTCGATCTGCCCGGAAACCAATGGCCGTCCCGGCCGATCCAGCCGGCCGACGATCGCGACCTCGGCGCGGCTACCGGCACCGAATACCGATCCGAAGCGTGGGTCCACGATCAGGGTCAGGACCTGTTCGGCCAGTACTCCGCGCTCGTCGTCGGTCCACCCGCCGGCATTGCGGCCGAGATAGGCCAGCGCCGCGGCGTGGCGGCGGTCGGAGGCGATATCGGGCAGCGATTGCAGCAACCGATGCACCAGCGTGCCGCGTTGCAGGGCGCGGGCGCGGGCCTGAAGGGATTCGCCGGTTCGGACGCGGTGACCCTCTTCTTCGCCAGGATCGGACGGTCGCAGCAGGCGTTCGGCAATGGCCTCAGGCGGGGCCGGCGTGTGCAACCATGACGGCAGCGCGGCTGGATCACTCGTCATTGGGGTAGCGGCGGCGCCTGTTGCGGCCATCACATCCTCAGGCCGTGAATAGCGCTTGACCACGCCGTCGCGCGTTTCGAACTCGTGCAGATGCAGGCTGCAATTGCCGAGACCTTTGACGATCAGATCGTACCAGGAGAGTTTGCGCACTGCATTCATGTTGCCGGGCATGCAGCCGCCCACGACCAGGCGGTCGGCCGCGCGCGTCATCGCCACATACAGCAGCCGGCGGTATTCGTCCTCGGTCTCGCCCAGCATGGCAATGCGGGCCGCCGCGACAGCGGGGGGATCGTCGGCCTTTTTGCCGGCCCACACCACGACGCCGGGCGCGTTCGGCGCCGCGTTGCCGCGTGGCAGGCGGATCAGCCGCAGACGTTGGGTGTCCGAAGGCGACGAGGTGGTATCGACCAGAAAAACCACCGGCGCTTCCAGCCCTTTGGCGCCGTGCACGGTCATGACGCGCACTTCGTCGCGCGAGATTTCCATGTCGCGTTTCACTTCAAGGTCGGCGGTGCGCAGCCACGCGATGAAGCCCTGCAGCGAGGCCGGCGCCTTGCGCTCATAGCCCAGTGCGAGTTCGAGAAATTCATCGAGCGCGTCATTGGCCTCAGGCCCGAGCCGCCGCAGGATTCGCTGCCGGCCGCCATCGCCGCCCAACAGCCAGGCATAGAATGCAAACGGCGTTTCGGTGGCAAAACGCTGCTCGCATTCTTCAAGAAGCCTGATTGTCTCGTTGAATTTTTTGTCTGCCACCGCGTGATGGTTCAGTGCCTCGCGCAACGATCCCTTACGCTGCCACGCCAGCTTGAACAGGTCATCATCGTCAAGGTCGAACAGCGGACTCTTCAGCGCCACCGCGAGCGCCAGATCGTCCTGTGGCAACAGCAGCGCGTCGGCGAGATTCATCAGATCGATGATCGCGATATGCTCGGTCAATTTCAGCCGGTCGGCACCGGCGACGGGAATATTGGCGTGTTTCAGCGCCTGAATCACGGCATCGAAAGCATTGCCGCGCCGCCGCACCAGCACCAGCATATCGCCGTAACGCAGCGGGCGGCGGCCGCCGGTCGAACCGGTCATGGTGCCGCTTTCGATCAGCCGCTTGATCTCGGCCTGGATCCGTTTGGCGAGCTTAACTTCCGGGCTTGCCGCCGAAACGCCGTCGAACGGCGCGCGCCAGCCCTCGATGTCGTCCTTCTTGTCCGGTAGTTGCAATTCCCAGAGATCGATCAGACTGGGTCCGGCATCGGCAAGGGCCAGATGCGGGGGCATGCCGTCGCGGTCGGAAGTGATGCTCCGGTAAACATCCTCGACCTGAAATGCGCTTTCCACCGCGCGCAGCACGCTCTCCCCGGAGCGGAACGAATAGGTGAACGAGACCGGGTCGAACTTCAGGCCGGCTGCCCTGAACCGGCTCTGGAAATGCTGCCGTCTGTCGGCGAGTTCGTGCGGGGCCGCGCCTTGAAACGAAAAGATCGACTGTTTTTCGTCGCCGACCGCGAAAATCGTGCGGGTGACGCCGTCACGCGCGCCTTCGCCCGAGGTGAATTCGGAAATGATGTGCGCGACGATGTCCCATTGCCGGGGGCTGGTGTCCTGCGCCTCGTCGATCAGCACATGATCGACGCCGCGGTCGAGCTTGTAATGTACCCAGCCGGAGGAAACCCGATCCAGCATCTCCAGCGTCTTGTCGATCAAATCGTCATAGTCGAGCAGGCCGCGCTCCTGCTTTTCTCGCCAGTAGTTCGCCGCCACCGCGGTCGCGATGTGCAACAGCGCCTCGGTGCGGTCCCGAACCGTCACGGCGCGGCGCCGTTCGATCAGGGGACCGAGACGTAATACTTCCGATTCGAACAGACGTCCGACCGCTGGATTTTTTTTGACAAAATTGTTCGTCACCACCGTCTTGCGTGGCGCGCGTTCATCGGTGAGAAAAACGCCGAGATATTCGTCCACTTGCGCGCTGCCGGTAAAGACCAGTGCTTCGCGAAGCTGCGAAGCCTGGTTTTGATCGGATTTGCTTCCGGTATCGAGCACCGCAGCGATGTCCTCCCACCGCGATCGCGGCAGATTCGGCCCATCGACGATGGCGCGCTCGATATCCTCGACCGTGTCGTTCGGATCGACGCCAAGCGCGGCTGACACCTGCGCGGTCGCGGCGTGGGCGCTGCCGGCGGCGTCAGTCCACGCCATGAAATGATCGCGGCTGAGGCAGGCCTCGCGCACGACGTCCTTGAAAGTGACATCGGCTGCGTTGGCCATTGCGACATTGAGGGCGCGGCCTATCGCGCTGTCGGGGTCGCGGGAGGCGTCGAGCAACACCTTGAGACTGGCGCGCTCCATCATCGCGTTCTGGTCGCGGTCGTCGAGCACGGCGAAGCGCGCCGGCACGTTGGCTTCAAACGGGAATTGCTGCAGCAGCCGGGTGCACAGCGCGTGGATGGTCTGCACCTTCAGGCCGCCCGGCGTTTCCAGTGCGCAGGCGAACAGCTTGCGGGCCGTCATGCGCAATTTGTCGTGCGGGCGCGCGATCCCCGCCTCGATGATGGCGGCATCGAGCGCGGCGTCGTCGAGCGTGACCCAATGGCCGAGGGTGGAGAACACCCGCTCCGCCATATTGGCCGCCGCGGCCTTGGTGAAGGTGACGCAGAGAATTTTCTCCGGCGGCACGCCAGCGAGCAATAGCCGGATCACCCGCTGCACCAGCACATGGGTCTTGCCCGAGCCGGCGTTGGCGGAGACGAACGCCGAGGCAGCAGGGTCCGACGCACGCGCCTGCGTGGCGCGGACGGTATCGGGAATCGGGCGCGGCGCCTTCACCATTCCTCGATTCCCAGGCCGCCGGCGGCCGACCATTCCTTGATACGGGCGAGATCGTCGTAACTGCCGTAGCGGTTCGCCCACATCGACAGATTGAGCGAGCGATAGGGCTCATTCTCGTCTTCAAATTTCCGGATCAGCGCTTCAAGCTGCGCTCGCGCGTACTCGGCGGCGACATCGGGCGGCTGCGGCGTATCGCCCGGCTTGATCTTCAGCTCCAGCGATCTCTCTTCGCCGGGCGGATTGTTGCCGCTGAGCCTGACATAGACGAGCTCGCTGACCGAACTATCCGCCGGAATGTTGGCAAAGCCGCCTTCTCGCAGGATCGCGGCTTCCAGCGTGAGCTGCGGCGAAAGCCCCATCCTTACCTGTTTGCCGGTGGGGGGCTGCCCGGTCTTGTAGTCGAGGATGGCAAATGTTCGATCCCGGCGTCGCTCGATCCGGTCGGCGCGCGCTGACAGGGTGAAGGTGCGCGCATTGTCGAGCGGGATCTGGATTTCGCCTTTGATCTCGGCGTCTATGGCGCTGACATTGTCGCGGCGCGCGGTCTCCCAGTCCGAAAACCATTTGGCGATGCGCAGGTAGCGCGGCCACCACAGCGCCCGCGCCTCCGGCCGCTCCATCAGCGGCGCGAAATATTTCTGGCCGATGCGGCGCAACGCGCCCGCGGGGTCGGCCGGTAGCGTCGTGGCGAAAGTTTGCGTGAATTCGCCGAGCGCATCGTGGATCGCCGAACCGCGGTCGGCGGCCGACAGCGGCATGTCGACGGGATCGAGGGGCGCCAGCCTGAGAATGTATTTCGCGTAAATCGTATAGGGATCGCGCAGCCAGTCCTCGATCGCGGTCACCGACAGTTTCAAGGGCCTCACCGCGCGCGGCGGCCTTGGCTCCGGTTGCGCGATCGGTTCGACCTTGGCGGGGCTATCCAGTTCACCGGCGAAGCGAACATAGCGTTCGCCCGCCGCGACCGCCGCTTTCCAGTGCTGCTCGCCCGCGACCGCTTCCAGCCGGTGCAGGAATCGCGACGCCACCGCCGGTGCGCCGCCGACCTTGGCGGCGTGACTGAGAATGACTTCATCGGCGCCGAGCAATTGGGCGAAGTCGTGCGCGGAGAGGCCGATGCGCCGCTCCGGCAGGTCGAGGCCCAGTTCGTGCCGCATCGGCCGGCTCAGCCATGGATCAATCCGTGGCGCCGGTGGCCATACCCCTTCCACCAGTCCGCCAACAATGACGCGGTCGGATTCCGTCAGCCGCGCTTCCAGCGGACCATATATTCTCAAATGCGCGTTCGCGACTTCCGGCCGCCGCACCATGCGGTCGCCGAATGCGGTCTGGAAAACTTCCGGATAGTCGCCAAGCTGCGTCATCAGACCGCTTGGCGAGGGCTCGCCGAGCAGATCGTCAAACGCCGAAGCCAGCGCCAGTCCCTGAGAGCCCTCGAATGCCACCGCGACACCGTGCTGATCGCGCGACATTTCGGTCAGGATCGTGCGATGACGTTCGGCGAGTTCGGCAAAATCATACGGCTTCGATGAGGAGAGGCTTTCGAGCGGCGCGAGCGCCGCCTGCAATTGTGTGATCAGTTGATGGGCTCGGTCGAGTTCACTATCTTTCAGACGGGCTCTTGGCTCGGAGATGTGGAGCGATGAGGTCTTGCCGGCCCGAAATTCAGTGAGCTCCAGGCGAAAACGGTCAAAATCACGCGCCAGCCCAGCGCTTCCCGGTTGCGGACGTGTGCCGCGCAACAGTGCCAGTTCGAGCACTTCGACGGCATTCCTGAACGAGTCCGGCGCGCCACCCAACCGGCAGAGCGGATGTTTCAGCAGTGCCAGCAGCGTCGGCGGTTCAAGTTCATTGGCGACCGCTTCCGCGGCGAGCCGCGCGAAAATTCCCGCCGAGGTATCCATCAGCGAATCACCGCCGGAATCGTCAAAAACGAGGTTCCAGCGGCCAAGAGCTGCGATCACGCGCCGCGCCAGCGCACGATCCGGGGTGACCAGTGCCGCCGATTTATTGAGATGCCGTGCCTCGCGCATCGCGACCGCGATCGCCAGCGCTTCCATCTCGGAATTATCCGCGGCGATCACGGCGAGATGCGTCATGCCGTGCGTGATCTTCTTGACGATTTCAGGCTGAGCCAGCCGTTGATGCCACTGCGCAGTGGCGTTGGAAGGCCGCATCGCCTCGGACACCAGCACATCGCGCCCATGCGCGGCTGGTGCGCCGACGATTTCGACGTCGCTGCGCTGGATGCCCAACCGGTGCAACAGAGCGTGCATCGCGAACTGCGGGTGGTTCGATGCCGGATGGGTGGTGAATTTGCCTTGCGCGTCCCTGACACCGCCGATCATTTGCCAGGCATCGTCGTCCAGATCGGTATCGAGCCCGGGCAGCACCACGGCGCCCTGTGGCAGGTTGGCAATGGCGTGCAGAAACCGCGCGGTCGCCGGCATCGATCCGGTCGAGCCTGCCGCAATCACCGGGCCGTCGTGATGCGTGGTCAGCCGTTTGGCTTCCGCCTCGATCAGGAGATCGCGCCGCGCTGCCGGCTCGATCTTCTGGATTTCCTGGAGGTGAGCGGGCCATGCCTGTCGGGCGATCCTGAGGAACTCGAGCGAGTACTGCCAATATTTGTCGAGTTGATCGGGTACCAGCCCATCGAGTGCGTCCCAGCCGACGCCGCGGGTGACCATGTCGTCCATCAGGCGTGCCAGATCGCCGGCCAGCGCCAGCGTCGACGCCGGGCCACCGACGACAAGCGGCGCCGAGACCGGACTCTTCGCCCACATCGCTACCAGCCTTGCCAGCGTGAGCCTGCGGTCCAGATCGCCGAGCTTCGGCGGAATCTCTAATGGAGCGGCTCCTCCATGGGGTTCGGGTTCTTCCGCGAATGCCAATTCGTCTTCGTCGATGTCGCCGAGCGCTACGATGCGTGGCAGCAGCACGGCGTCGGTGTTCAACTCGTCGAGAAAGATTTCCCGCGCCATGCGTCCGGCACGGCGGGTCGGAAGGTACAGCGTCGCCTGCGTCAGTCGTTCCGGCTGCGCGCGGGCCTCAAAGCTCTCGACCAACCTGCCATCGACCAACGCCGCGATAACACTGCGCAAGAACGGCACTGATGCGGGGACGCTGAAAACGCGCATGGGCTTCCTGATTCGGGATCAGTCTGCATCATGGCATGGGCAAATTTCGGGTGGGATTTTAAATTCGGCACCGGTTTGCTATGCGGCTCGAAATGACAGCAATTCATCCAACTCACCGTCATCACCCGCGAAGGCGGGTGATCCACCTAGAGCAGAGAGGGTAAAATCGGGAGCCGCGGCGTACTGGATGCGCCGCTTTCGCGGGGCATGACGACCTAATGTGAGGCTACGATGGGGCGCCTCACGCCACGCTTTCGAGAAAAGCCTCTTCCGCCGCGTGAACCGCATCGGGTGTTCCGACATGCATCCATACGCCGTCCAGCCGGAGGCCAAACAGCCGTTCCTGCTCGTTGGCGCGGTCGAACATCTTTGTCAGCGAGAATTCACCCTCCGGGGCGTCGGCGAAGAGCGACGGCGACATGATCGCGGCGCCGGCATAGACGAAAGGCACCACCTGATGTTCTTTCCGCTTGCGCAGCGCGCCATCCGGCAGCATCGCGTAATCGCCGCGACCGCCATAGCCGATGCTGCTGGTGGTCGGCGCCATCAGTAACAGAATATCCATGCGCGCGGGGTCGAAAGTGTCGGCCATCCGCGCCAAATTCGGCCGCACGCCGTCGATCCACATGGTGTCCGCGTTGACAAGGAAGAAGGGGCGGGTCCGAGCAACGGCAACGCCTTGACGACGCCGCCGCCGGTGCCGAACACCTGATCACGCTCATCCGAGATGATGACGTGGGGCACTGCGCGCGTTGCGACGTGATCGATGATCTGGTCAGGCAAGTAATGGACGTTGACGACGGCTTCGCTGACGCCGGCACTGCCGAGCTTGTCGAGCACATGATCGAGCAGGGGGCGGCCCGCCACCTGCACCAGGGGCTTTGGCATCCGGTCTGTCAAAGGGCGCATGCGCAGCCCAAGGCCGGCGGCGAGGACCATGGCTTTGGTGGGCTTGACGGACATCTCAGAAATTTCTCGAACTGCTATTACGTGCGGATCATGCACGAGCACCGCGAATCATATCATGCGATTCCGGCGGCACACTATTGGGTGATTGCGATAATCGTCCGATATGACGGCTGTACGACGGCGGTAATAGATTAAGTTCAGGCTTCGGCAATCTGCGTACGCCGGGTCTTTTTCTTCTTGTCACCCGTTTTGAGAAAATTGACTCCGATTTGATCGCCATTGACCCAGGCCAGTTCGCAGCGGCGATAGGCCAGGCCGGTCGACGACAGCAACAGAAAGAATTCCTTGAGATGCAATCCCTCGACGGAACCTTCGACGGTGAGTTTGGCTCCGGTCTCTGAAATATCTTCCATCGAGCAATCGCGCCGCCAGGTACCGTCGATGCCCATCATATGCGCGGCAAATCCGCGCTCGAATGTAACACGCTCACCCTTTCGCCGTTCTGTCGCCATATTTCAGCTCCGCCCACAAGCAGCCATTCCTGCCCTTCAGGGCGGAATTCGCGGCAGATTATGGGAAAATAGGCTAACGACCGGTAAATAGAGCGTTTTCGAGCGAAGTGGACACCGGTTCGCGTGAAGAAAACGCGTCCGAACAAAAAACGAGAGCCCGGTTGATTCAGTGAGAACCGATAAGGCTCTACGGGGCCGGCGGAGGGACATTGGCGGAGTACCACTCCCGAATGCCCGAGAGCATGGGGTGAGCCAGCGAACGGGTGAGATAGGCCCAGATTCGGGGCTGATGCCGCAGATATTGCGGCTTGCCATCGCGCCGGTTGAGTCGCGCAAAGGTGCCGAGCAGCCTTGTATTGCGCTGCGCCGACATCAGCGCATAAATCTCGGCGAAGCCAGCCGGGTCGAACGTATCGTCGGCCGCTCGCCTCACCTTGATATAGCGCGTCAGGAGCACAAGTTCGAGCTGTTCCGGCACATCGATCCGCGCATCCTGCAGCAAGGACACCAAGTCATAGGCGGCGGGGCCCAGCACCGCATCCTGGAAGTCGATGATGCCGACTTTCGAAGTCCCTGATCGTTCGTCGAGCCAGATCAGATTGGGGGAATGAAAGTCCCGCAGCATCCAGGTTTTGGGAACTGCGGCCAGCCTGCTCAACAGTTCGCGCCACATCGTGACGAACTCGGCGCGAAGATGGCTGGTCGGCTCGGCATCGCGATCCGGCAGATACCATTCGAGCATCAATCCGATCTCGACCATCATGGCTTCGATGTCGAAGGCAGGTATGGCGTAGGTGATGTGCGGCGCCAGCGGTAAAATCTCGGGCAAGGCTTCGCGGTGCAGGGCCGCCAGCATGTCGACCGCGGTTTCATAACGCTCCGCGATCGGCCGCGGTGGATCGCCCACGATGAAACCCGCGCTGCCGAAATCCTCGGTGATCAGGAATCCCATATCGAGGTCGGCGTGATGGATCACCGGCGTCGAGAAGCCGCGCTCGCGCAGGCCGCCCGCGATGGCGACGAACGGCTTGACGTCCTCGGCCAGATGCACGGCCGCACTGTAGGATTTGCCGTCATAGATCGCCGGCCCGTCGGGCCGCCGCGGCGAGTTCATCAAAATGACGACGCTGTCGTCACGGATCAGCCGCGCATAGGAGCGAGTGGAGGCGTCGCCGGTCATCCGCTGACGTTTCGCGTCGGAGAAACCGGAATTGGTCAGAAACTGCAGTAACGCCTTCAACCGGGCGACTTGCGCTGCGGCCTTGCCGTGGCCGGTGATCTCAGCGGCACGGGCCGTCGATCCCAGCGCTGGGCGATGGTTCAGCGCAATATCGATCCGGTCCTTCGGAAGGGCCGCAGGGGCACGCTCGGGCCATTCGATCAGCGCCACCGTACCCTCGGGCAATGGCGACAGGCCGATCTCCTCCAGTTCGAGCGGATCGTTGACGCGATAAAGATCCGCGTGAACCAGCGGAAATGCCGGGAGGTCGTAGGTTTGCGCCAGCGTGAAGGTCGGGCTTGGAACTTCAACCGCGTCGTCGCCGGCGAGATAGCGGATCATGGCGCGCGCGGCCGCGGTTTTGCCGGCGCCGAGGTCGCCTGAAAGGGTGATGACATCGCCGGGGCCGATCAGCAGCGCAAGGTCCGCCATTAAATGCGCGGTCGCGGTCTCGTTCGCGAGCGCCAGCGAGAATGTCGTTGGGCCGCTCATTCCGCGGCGTTGCGGTGCGCCGCCTGATCGGTCGGAAAGTCGCACGTGACGGTCGTGCCTTTACCGACGATCGAATTGACCCGCACCCTGCCGCCGTGCAGTTCGACAAACGACTTCACCAGCGGCAGGCCGAGCCCGGCGCCGCGATGCCGCGATCCGTTGGAATGACTCTCGAACCAGTCGAACACCTTGTCCTTGACCTCGGGCGGAATGCCGGGTCCGCGGTCGGTCACCGAAAACACCACATTGTGCTCGGTGCGTTTGGCGTTCAGCGTGATGGTGGAATCCTGCGGCGCAAATCCGACGGCATTGGCAAGCAGATTATACAGCACCTGCACCACGCGGCTTCCGTCACCGATGAAACTGCCGATGTTGGGATCGACATCGACCTTGAGTTCGATCCGGTCGCGGGCGAGCCGGTCCTGAATCCCCTCCGCGGCACTATCGATGGTCTTGCGGATATCGACCAGGCCGAGTTCTAGCGTCATCGCGCCCGCATCGATGGTGGCGAGATCGAGAATGTTGTTGATGAGGGCGAACAGCGAGTTGGTCGAAGTCGTGATGTAGTTGAGGTATTCGGCCTGCTTGGGCACCAGCGGACCGGTGGTCGGGTCGTTGAGCAGATGCGCGAAGCCGATAATGGTGGTCAGTGGCGAGCGCAATTCGTAGGACACGTGGTGGACGAAATCGACCTTCATCTGGTCGGCCGTCTCCAGCGCCTCGTTGCGCTCGCGCAGCGCCCGCTCGACATTCTCGGTGTCAGTGATGTCCTGGAATGTAAGCATGGTGGCGCCGTCCGGCAGCGGCATGGTCATGCAGTCTAGCACGCTGCCGTCCTTGCGCTCCAGCTTCAGCG
>CAWETC010000003.1:0-16468 GCA_963811915.1 uncultured Alphaproteobacteria bacterium | reverse complement strand
CCTGATCCCTACGCACTGAAAACGAACTTAGTAGCAGGAAGGGCGGCCGAGAGGCCGCCCTTTTGTTTGCGAGCCATGACGCTTGCGAGCCATGACGGGACATACACCTTGCGTGCGTCCGCACAGCTGAGATATCGGCAACCATCCGCAAAAGGATCCGCCCAATGTCCCTATTGACCATCTGTCCCGCCCGCGCCGAGGAATATGACGAGATCGCGCGGGTCTGGATGGATAGCTGGGTCTCCACCGGCCTGGCGGAGGCCAGCGATTTCCTGCTGGCACAGTTGCGTGCGCGCATCCCCCGTGAGGTGGAAAACGGATGGAGCCTGTTTGTCGCCAATGATCGCGGTACGCTCACGGCCATGCTGGCGCTGCATCTGCGCAAAAAATATCTCGACCAATTGTTCGTCGTGCCGGAATATCAGGGCCGCGGCCTCGGGCGAACGCTGCTGGCCTTCACGCGACAGTGCCTGCCCGACGAGATCGAACTGCGCTGCGTGCGCGAAAACGAAAAGGCGTGGCGCTGGTATGAGCGTGAAGGCTTTGTATTCGAAAAGGAAGCCGTCGAGCCCATGACCGGGTTCGTCATGAAATATTATCGATGGAAAAATGGGGAGACTGCCGGATGATGAAGCTCTACTGGGCGCCGCGCTCGCGATCGTTTTCCGCATTGTGGCTGATGGAAGAATCCGGGCAGCCCTATGAGCGGGTGCTGACCGACATCTCCAAGGGCGCCCAGAAGACACCGGAATATCTGGCGATCAATCCAATGGGCAAGGTTCCCGCCTTGCAGGATGGCGATGCCACACTCGCCGAAGCCGCCGCCATCTGCGCCTATGTTGCCGAACGTTATCCCGAGGCCAGGCTTGCGCCGCCGCCCGGCGATCCCCTGCGTGCGAAATATCTGTACTGGCTGTTTTTCGCGCCCAGTTGCATCGAGCCCGCCATGGTGCAGGTCGCAACCAAGATCGAGATGAACCCGATGTCGGCGGGCTGGGGCAACGCGCAACAGGTGTTCGACGTGCTCGACGCCGCCCTGACCGAGGGACCGTGGATACTCGGCGAGAACTTCTCGGCCGCGGACATCGCCATCGGCTCGGGACTGAATTTTGCAGTACGGCTGTTCAAGATGGTGCCGTCGCGCCCGTCATTCGACCGTTACATCGACCGCTGCGCGGCACGGCCGGCATTCCAGCGCGCGGGCGTTCTCGCGGCGGGATGACGGGCTATATCCACCGCGCTACTCCACGGTGTCCTTGAGATCTTCCGGCCGGGGCATCGAAATGACGTTGTAACCGGAATCGACGAAATGAGTTTCGCCGGTCACACCGCCCGACAGATCGGAGAGCAAATACAGCGCATAGCCACCGAGTTCATCCAGCGTCACACCCCGGCCAGCGGCGAGTGCTTTTGCTGGAATGCAAACATCGTCCGCGCGTCGCCAATGCCTGAACCCGCCAGGGTGCGGATCGGACCGGCTGAAATCGCGTTCACGCGAATGCCGCGCAGACCGAAATCCGATGCGAGATACCGCACCGAGGCTTCCAGCGCGGCCTTGGCAACACCCATCACATTGTAATTCGGCATCACCCGCGTCGAGCCGCCGAAGGTCAGCGTGATCATGGCGCCGCCGGACGCCGGCATCATGTCGGCGGCGCGCCTGGCAAGCTCGGTGAACGAAAAGCACGAGATCAGCATGGTGCGCGAAAAATTATCGCGGCTGGTGTCGGCGTAGCGTCCCTTCAGCTCGTTCTTGTCGGAGAACGCGATGGCATGGACCAGGAAATCCAGATGTCCCCATTTGTCACGCAGGGTCTCGAACACGGAATCGACGCTGGCGAGATTCTCGACATCGCAGGGCAGTACCAGCTCGACGCCGAGCGATTGCGCCAGCGGCTTGACCCGTTTGCCGAGCGCATCGCCCTGAAAGGTAAAGGCCAGTTCGGCGCCCTGCGCCGCGAGCGCCTTGGCGATGCCCCAGGCAATCGAATGATCATTGGCGATGCCCATGATCAACCCACGTTTGCCCTTCATCAGGTCCTGCATGTCCGCCGTGCTCCACTGATTCTCGACATTGTCATCACCCGCGAAAGCGGGTGATCCACTAATACGAAGCGTTGCGATGAACGACCGGAGCCGCGGAATACGCGATGCCCCGCTGGAGCCTGTCGTCGGGCTCGCCGAAGGCGAGACCCGATGGCGGGGCAGGCCAAAAACAAAGCCTCACGCATCCAGTCGCTTGAACACCAGTGTAGCGTTGGTGCCGCCGAATCCGAAAGAGTTAGAGAGTACGGTTCCGAGTTGGGCGTTGTCGATGCGTTTGCGAACGATCGGCATGTCGGCAAAAACAGGATCGAGCTCGGTGATGTGCGCGCTTTCGCAGATGAAGCCGTTGTTCATCATCAACAGCGAATAGATCGCCTCCTGCACGCCGGTGGCGCCGAGCGAATGGCCGGTCAGCGCCTTGGTCGCGGAGATCGGCGGACATTTGTCGCCGGTCCCGAATACCTTGCGGATCGCCTCGATTTCCGGCGGATCGCCGGCCGGCGTCGAGGTGGCGTGCGGATTGATGTAATCGATCTTGGTGTCGACCGTCGCCATCGCCATTTTCATGCAGCGTTCAGCGCCTTCACCCGAGGGCGCGACCATGTCGTAACCGTCGGAAGTGGCGCCGTAGCCGACGATTTCACCGTAAATGCGCGCGCCGCGCGCCCTGGCATGTTCGAGTTCTTCGAGAACGACCACGCCGGCGCCACCGGCAATGACAAAACCGTCGCGGCTGACGTCGTAGGGGCGCGAAGCGGTCGCGGGCGTATCGTTATATTTGGACGACATCGCACCCATGGCATCGAACAGCACGGACAGCGACCAGTCGAGCTCTTCGCAGCCGCCTGCGAAAATAATGTCCTGCTTGCCGATCTGGATGGTTTCGTAGGCATTGCCGATGCAATGATTGGAAGTGGCGCAGGCCGAGGAGATCGAATAGTTCACACCCTTGATCTTGAACCAGGTGGCGAGCGTTGCCGATGCCGTCGACGACATCGCCTTCGGCACCGCAAACGGTCCGACCCGCTTCGGTCCCTTGGTGCGGGTGGTGTCGGCGGCCTCCACGATGGTGCGCGCCGACGGACCGCCGGAGCCCATGATGATGCCGGTGCGAATATTGGAAACCTCGTCCGGCTCCAGACCGGAATCCTGGATCGCCTGCTCCATCGCGACATGATTCCAGGCCGCGCCCTCGCCAAGGAAGCGCATCGCGCGCCGATCAATGACGCCGGACGGATCGAGGGTTGGTGCGCCCTGGACCTGGGAGCGGAAACCGAGCTCGGCATATTTGTCCGCGCGCGTGATGCCGGACTTCGCCTCGTGAAGGCTCGCAAGCACTTCCTGGGTGTTGTTTCCGATGGACGAGACGATACCCATCCCCGTGATGACAACCCGCCTCATGATCGCCTCGCCCTGTCGTTACGCGTGACCGTTGCTAAAACCAAATGCCGTCTCGTTCGCCGGAGCACGTAGCTTACGTTCCCGGCTGCAATGCAGCATCCTGCTTGAACAGCCCGACCTTCAAATCCTTCGCGCGATAGATAATCTCGCCGTCCATGGAAAGCCAGCCATCGGCGATGCCTAGCACCAGCTTTGAGCGCATCACGCGTTTGACATCCACGTTGTACACAACCTTGCGGACGTTCGGCAGCACCTGCCCGGCCAACTTCAGTTCCCCAAGCCCCAGCGCCCGGCCACGGCCCGCACCGCCGGTCCAGCCCAGAAAAAATCCGACCATTTGCCAGAGTGCATCGAGACCAAGACATCCCGGCATCACCGGATCGTTTTTAAAATGGCAGCCGAAAAACCAGAGGTCCGGCTTCACATCGAGTTCAGCGCGAACCACGCCCTTGCCGTATTCGCCGCCGGTCTCCGATATCTCGCTGATGCGGTCGAACATCAGCATCGGCGGCAGCGGCAACTGGGCGTTGCCCGGGCCGAATAGCTCGCCGCGGGCACACGCCAGCAGGTCCTCATATTCATAACCGCCGCGCCGATCCAGCATGGTGCCAGCCTCTTTCAAAACCCTGGAGCGTTTTCGAGCGAAATGACCCGTCTCGCGTGGGAAGCGCGCCAATTTACGCTGATTGGCGCTGAAACCACAGGTCAGGATAAGCCCTGCAGCAACCGGTGCTCGCCTTGCTGAAATCGCAGAGCCAAGTCCGCGCGCTCTCTATCATAGGCCCTGCGGGCGGCAAAGCGTCCTGGCAGGGCAAATAGCCGCGTTTCCCCTGCAATGGCGCTTTAACCCTGGTCCGGTTCTAGTTGCGAAAAACTTGCATCTAAGAGATTTCCTTCTTATATTCCACTGCGATAGAGCCAAAATAGCCAATGCGGTAGCGGACGTGGAAATGAACGACAACGGTTCGATGTTGAATGACGATGCGGCCGGTTCCGTGACCCGTGTTGCGGGGCATCAGCCGGCGTTGACTGGCTGTCCGTGGCATGACGTCAACGAGATGCTGCAGGCCGCAGGCCTGCGCCCGACCCGTCAGCGCATGGCACTCGGCTGGCTGCTGTTCGGCAAGGGCGCACGCCATCTCACCGCGGAAATGCTGTACGAGGAAGCGACCCTCGCCAAGGTTCCGGTGTCGCTTGCCACCGTCTACAACACGCTCAATCAGCTCACCGATGCGGGCTTGCTGCGCCAGGTCAGCGTCGACGGGACCAAGACCTATTTCGACACCAATGTGACGGCGCATCACCACTTCTATCTCGAGAACAACCACGAACTGGTCGATATTCCGGATCCGCATCTGGTGTTGCAGAAGATGCCCGAAGTGCCCGAGGGGTACGAGATCGCCCGGGTCGACATGGTTGTCCGGCTGCGCAAGAAGCGCTGAACCTCCCCGTCCTCGCAAACGCGAGGACTCGATAACATCGCTGGTGATGGTCGAAGAAAGCGTTGGCCCCAAGCCAAAACGCCAATCCACGACGTATGAGTTTTTGCGTTCGCCGGGACGGCCCTGGAACGCGAGTCGCGTTAGTCGATCGTGGACTTAGTCCACCTTCTCATCCGCATAGACGCCCCACAGCCGTTGCTGTTCGATCCAGCCATCGAAGCCGTTGCCGGCGACGTGGCACCAGCCGGCCGCGCATTTCTTGACCTGGGCTACGACACCGGCCTGCAGACGGGCGGCGACCGCGCTGGTTTCGTCGGCGCGATCGTAGAGCGGCGCCAGATCGTCCTTCCTCTTCATGGTGATGACGGCGGTGCGGCGGCCCGACAGCAGCGAGTGATAGACCCAGCCTTCGGCACCCTCGGAATCGCGGACCCGGCGCCAATTCTCGAACTCGGCGGTGATTTCGACCGGCAGACCGGAACGGGTATAGACCCATGCAACGTCATTGTCCTTGGTCGGACCGGCCCTGACGTTCACATGATCGGACTTGAGGCTGACATAACGCGGCACCGGCAAGCCGCTGGTGGTGAGTGCCGAGTCTTTCGCCGAAACAGCCGTGCTGAGCGAGGCCCCCAGCAAGCCACCTGCGAGCACCACCACCGAATAGAAACGCCTCAACGCCATCAAACTGATCTCCTGCCGAGAACCCAGCTCAAATTCTTCAAGCTGAAACACGTGTGACCCCCAACCCTTAAACCCCTGTACCCGTGCCGATGCCCTCGGGCTTGTGAAACGCGGTTCCCGCCAGGGTTCTTGTCTTGGCCCGGCCTTCTGGTAGAGAGGACGGAACGACGAGAACAAGAAGAGCCCGAATGTCTCCTAGGGAAAATCCAGGGAGATACCGGGAGGAACCCAAGAAAACCCAAAGCGATCGCCGCGATCACGCGGCCGCGGCAGTGTCGAACAACCGGGTTAATGAGGTCTGAACAACCTCGCGAGAGCAGGACATGTCGGTCAAGAAAAAGCCGCTCGTTGTCGTCACGCGAAAACTGCCGGAACTCGATCGAGACCCGCATGCGGGAGTTGTTCGATGCACGGCTCAATCTCGACGATGCGCCGATGTCTTCGGAGCAAATCGCGGACGCCGTTCGGTCCGCCGATGTACTGGTGCCGACCGTCACCGACGAGATCACCGAAGATATTCTCAAGCAGCCTGAATGTGCGTTGAAGCTGATCGCCAATTTCGGCAATGGCGTCGACAATATCGATGTGATGGCCGCGCATGCACGTGGCATCACCGTGACCAACACGCCCAAGGTTTTGACCGAAGACACCGCCGACATGACGATGGCGCTGATTCTCGCGGTACCGCGCCGGCTGATCGAGGGCGCCTCCGTTCTTACCGAAGGCAAACACTGGCCGGGCTGGTCGCCGACCTGGATGCTCGGTCACCGCATCGGCGGCAAGCGGCTTGGCATCATCGGCATGGGCCGCATCGGCCAGGCCGTGGCCCGCCGGGCGCGCGCCTTCGGCCTGCAGATTCACTATCACAACCGCCGTCCCGTCGCGCCCAAGATCGCCGAGGAACTCGGCGCGACCTATTGGGAAAGCCTCGACCAGATGCTGGCGCGGATGGACATCATCTCGGTGAACTGTCCGCACACGCCGGCCACCTTTCACCTGCTGTCGGCGCGGCGGCTGAAGCTGATCCGCAAGGACGCCTATATCGTCAACACCGCGCGCGGCGAGGTGATCGACGAAGACACGCTGGTCAAACTGATCGAAGCCGGCGAGATCGGCGGCGCCGGCCTCGACGTGTTCGAGAACGAACCCGCGGTCAGTCCGAAACTGGTCCGGCTGGCGAAGGCCGGCAAGGTGGCCTTGCTGCCGCATATGGGCTCGGCGACGATCGAAGGCCGCGTCGAGATGGGCGAGAAGGTGATCATTAACATCCGCACCTTCCTCGACAATCACAAGCCGCCGGACCGCGTGCTGCCGAGCATGTTGTGAATTCTGGAGCTGTCGTTCCGGGGAGATGTTTCGCATTGCTCCGGAACGACCCCGGAATGATTAGCGCTTTTATCGATGCGCGCTCAGATCGGTGATGACCAGCGCATCACCGTTAAGCGGGTTTAGGGGATCGCGCCGATAGCGCAGCGTCTCGAACCGCATCGCGCGCGCATCCACCATCAGCAACCGTCCGACCAAGCCCTCGCCGAAGCCGACGATTTCGCGGATCGCCTCCAGCGCCATCATCGACCCCAGCACGCCGGCCAGTGCGCCCATCACGCCGGCCTCAGCGCAGGCCGGCACCGTGCCCGGTGGCGGCGGCTCCGGAAACAAGCACCGATAGGTTGGATTGAATTCGCCGTCGGCGTTTTTCTCATGCGCCCGGATCGTGGTCAGCGATCCATCGAACATGCCAAGCGCGGCCGTGATCAGCGGCTTGGCGGCAAGGAAGCACGCGTCCGAAACCAGATAGCGGGTTTCGAAATTATCGGAGCCGTCGAGCACCAGATCGTAGCTGCCGATCAGCGACAGGGCATTGCCGGCGTCGAGCCGCGTGTCATGCGCCGCAAACCGGACATGGGGATTCAGCGCGTTAATCTGATCGGCGGCGCTGTCGACCTTGCGGCGGTTGATGTCAGGGGTGGCGTGAATGATCTGGCGTTGCAGGTTGGAGAGTGTGACGATGTCGTCATCGACCACGCCGAGCGCGCCGACCCCCGCCGCAGCGAGGTACATCAGCGCCGGCGCCCCGAGACCACCGGCGCCGATCACCAGCACGGAGGCTTCCTTCAATGCCGCCTGGCCCGGGCCGCCGACCTCGCGCAGCACAATATGACGGGCGTACCGTTCGAGTTCGTCGGCACTCAGCATGGCCTGATCATGTCCCTCGGTTTCATCTCGTGTCGTCGCCTCGCCGCGATCCGCAAGACTTCACGGAAAGCCGCGCATCTCCGTGCGTCTCAGACCATGAACGTGTCGCTGATCCTTGAACCCTGGACTCGTTGTTGCCGACTAAGCAGATGTGCTTAATTGCGCGCACTTCAATGGATCCGGGATTTGTCATGAGATCGATGCTGGCGGCAACACTGATCTTCGTGGTCGCGGGGGCTTCCGCCCAGGCGCAGATGACGCCACCGTCCACGGCCGGCACCAAGCCGAAGGCGGTCGCGACCGTCCCGGTCCGGCCCGCTTTGCAGACCCCCGCCGATACCGTCAATGCCATGGCGCAGGCCGAACGTCTCGCCATCCAGTCCGATCTGGCCTGGGTTGGCCAGTACAACGGCGCCATATCGGGCGAAGTCAGCGAGCGCATGGTGGAATCCATCAAGGAATTCCAGAAGTCCCGAGGCGGCAGGCAGACCGGCGTGCTCAACCCGCAGGAGCGCAGCGTCCTCGCCGAAACCGCACGGCGGCGGCAGGACAGTGCCGGCTGGAAAATCGTGACCGATGCCGGTACCGGGGCGCGGCTCGGCATTCCCACCAAGCTGGTGCCGCAACAGACCGGCGACGCCAATGGCGCCAAATGGAGTTCTACCACCGGGACCATCCAGATCCTGCTTTCGCGGCGCAAGGAGGCCAACCCGACCACGGCGAAACTCGCCGACCGGGAAAAGAAGGAACCCGCCGGGCGCACGGCCGACTATACGGTCGTCAAGCCGGACTTCTTCGTGCTGTCGGGTTTGCAGGGCCTGAAGAAATTTTATGTGCGCGGCACCTTCAAGGGCGATGAAGTGCGCATCCTCACCATTCTCTACGATCAGGCCACCGAAAATACCGTCGAGCCTATCGTGATCGCGATGTCGAGCGCGTTCAATCCGTTCCCGACCGGCCCACAGATCGCGGGGCCGCCGCCGCGCAGGACCGTCGAATATGGCACTGGCCTCGTGGTCAGCGATGACGGCGCGATCATAACCGACCGCGAGATCACCGATGGCTGCCTTGCGATCGCGATCAAAGGCTTCGGCAACGCCGATCACGTCGCCGAGGACAAGGACCGCGGTCTCGCGCTGCTGCGCATTTACGGCGCGCGGGGATTGAAACCGCTGACCCTCGGCGACGCCGCGGCCAAATCCAGCGTCGAACTGACAGGTATTTCCGATCCGCAAAATCAGGGTGGTGGCAACGTTGCGAGCAGCGTCAAGGCATCGGTGACGTCAATCGGAGCTGGTGGCGATCTCGCGCTGTCGCCGCCGCCGGCGATTGGATTTTCCGGTGCTGTGGCACTCGACAGCGATGGCAAATTTGCCGGCGTCGCATTGCTGAAGCCGGTCGTCGTGGCGGGGCCCTCGAATGCCGCACCCGCCGCACAGGCCGTGCTGGTGCCCGCGGATGTCGTGCACGAGTTTCTCAAGGCCAATGGTGTGAAAGCCACCGGTGGATCGGCGGATGCCAAGGCATCCGTGGTGCGCGTGATCTGCGTGCGGAAGTGAGTTTTCTCCTTATCTCACCCTGATATCATTTCTGGCATTTCGGGCACCAGAAGGTCGAACGCCCGTTCTGGGTAAACCGCCGCACGATTCCGCCACAACCGGCGGTCTGACACTTTTCGCCTTCACGGTCGTAGACCTGGAACGAGTGCTGAAAATAGCCGAGTTCACCCGAGGTCTGGCGATGATCGCGCAGCGACGAGCCGCCGGCCTTGATGGCCTGATTGAGCACCGCATGGATGGCATCGACCAGCCGCCTGGCATGATCGGTCGGCTGGCCTTTTTTATCCGCCAATGTCGCGGCCAGCCTTCGCGGCGACAGGTGTGAACGGAACAGCGCCTCGCAGACATAGATATTGCCAAGCCCCGCGACCACGCGCTGGTCGAGCAGCGCCGCTTTCAGGCTGGTCTTCTTGTTGGCGCATGACTGCGCCAGCATCTTTGCATCGAATTCATTGCCGAGCGGTTCGGGACCAAGGCCCTTCAACAGCGGCTCATCGTCAAGCGCCTTGCGGGCGATAATCTTCATGTAACCGAACCGGCGCGGATCGTTGAAGACCACCGCCGCACCCGACGACATCTGAAACACCACATGGTCATGGGCGCGGTCTTCGCCGCGCGGATGATGGAACTGGCCCGGCGTTTCGTTATCCTGGTCCTTGATGACGCGAAACGAACCCGACATGCCCAGATGCATCAGGAGCACGTCGCCCGATTTAAGGTCGGCCATCAGGTATTTGGCGCGACGGCCTAAACCGGTCACGGTCTGGCCCTCCAGCCGCGCCACGAAGTCTTTCTGAAAGGGAAACCGCAGGTCTTTGCGCCGGGCTTCGGCCTTGACGATTTTTGAACCCTCCATGACAGGCTGCAGCCCACGTCGGACGGTCTCAACTTCGGGTAATTCGGGCATGCGCGGCATTCACCTTGAGAGGCTGACGTGATAGCGCCATTGCGGCTGGCGCGCTATGGTCCGGCCGTCGCGAGTTTGAGGGCGTAAAGAAATGAATCCAGCTGACGAGACCACGCATTTCGGCTTCAGGGAGGTGCCGTTCGGGGACAAGCAGACGCTGGTGAATGATGTCTTCCACAGCGTGGCCCAGCGTTACGACCTGATGAACGATCTGATGTCGGTCGGCCTGCACCGGGTCTGGAAAGACCTGATGATCAACGCGCTCAACCCGCCGCGCGGCGATACGCCGTTTGCCCTGCTCGACGTGGCCGGCGGTACCGGCGATATCGCGTTCCGCGCCGCCAAGGCGGCCGGCCCGGGCTTTCGGGCCACCGTCTGCGACATCAATTCCAATATGCTTGAAGTCGGCCGTGAGCGCGCCGCGGCGCGGCATCTCGACGACCGGGTGACGTTCGTCGAGGGCAATGCCGAGAAGCTGGATTTCCCAAATGGGAGCTTCGATGCCTACACTATCGCGTTCGGCATCCGCAACGTGCCGCGGATCGATCTCGCACTGAGCGAAGCGTTTCGCGTGCTCAGGCCCGGCAGCCGATTCCTGTGCCTGGAATTTTCCGCGGTCGACGTGCCCGGACTCGATCGCATCTACGATCTGTTTTCGTTCAAGGTGATCCCGCCGCTCGGCCGCGCCGTGACGGGCGATGCCGATTCCTATCAATACCTCGTCGAATTGATCCGCAGATTTCCCAAGCCGGGCGTGTTCGCCGACATGATCCGCGCCGCCGGCTTTTTACGCGTCAGCTGGCAAAGCTTTTCCGGCGGAATTGTCGCTCTGCATTCGGGCTGGCGTTTGTGATTTCCGCACTGACTCACATCGCGCGGCTCGCCCGCGCCGGTTTCGTGTTCGCGCGCGAGGGCGTGTTCGGCGTGGTCGATCCCAGTCTGGTGCCGCCACCGGGCCAGTTCGCGCTGCGTCTGGCGCGGATCATTGAGCGCCCCGGCGCCAAGTCCGGTCCGCGCCTGTCGCGCGCGCTGACCCGGCTCGGGCCGGCCTATCTCAAGCTCGGACAGTTTCTCGCGACCAGGCCCGACGTGGTCGGGGCCCATATGGCGCGCGACCTGGAGAGCCTGCAGGACCGGCTGCCGCCATTTTCGCAAAGCGAAGCCGAAGCGGTGATCGCGGCGTCGCTGGAACGCCCATTGGCGCAGGCGTTTGTCAGCCTGGGTCCGGCGGTCGCGGCCGCCTCGATCGCGCAGGTGCATCGCGGCGAAATCGAGCGCAATGGGATACGCCAATCGGTCGCGGTGAAGGTGTTGCGACCCAATGTCGGCGCACGCTTCCGCCGTGACCTCGCCGATTTCTTCTTTGTCGCGCACAACGCCGAGATCTATTCGGCGGAGGCGCGGCGGCTGCGCCTGGTCGAGGTCATCAATACGATGTCGCGCTCGGTGGCGATGGAGATGGATCTGCGGCTGGAAGCGGCCGCGCTCTCCGAAATGGCCGAAAACACCAAAGACGATCCGGATTTTCGCGTCCCCGCCGTCGACTGGGATCGCACCACGCATAACGTGTTGACGATGGAGTGGGTCGACGGCATCGCACTCAGCGACCACGCGCGTCTGAAGCAATCCCAGGTCGATCTGCCTGAACTCGGACGCAAGGTGATCCAGAGCTTTCTGCGCCATGCGCTGCGCGACGGCTTCTTTCATGCCGACATGCACCCCGGCAATCTGTTCCTCGATGAGACTGGCCGCCTCGTTGCGGTTGATTTCGGCATCATGGGCCGGCTCGGCATGAAGGAGCGGCGCTTCCTCGCCGAGATCCTGCTGGGCTTCATCACCCGCAACTATCGCCGTGTCGCCGAAGTGCATTTCGAGGCCGGCTATGTGCCGGGGCATCATTCGGTCGAGAATTTCGCGCAAGCCATCCGCGCCATTGGTGAGCCGATCCACAACCGGACCGCCGAAGAAATCTCGATGGCGAAGCTGTTGACGCTGCTGCTCGAGGTCACCGGCCTGTTCGACATGCGCACCCGCCCCGAACTGATCCTGCTGCAAAAGACCATGGTGGTGGTCGAAGGCGTGGCGCGCGGTTTCGATCCCAAACTCGACATCTGGAAGGTCGCCGATCCCGTGGTGCGGGAATGGATCGAGCGCAATCTCGGACCGATCGGACGCATCCAGGGGGCGATGTCCGGCGCGGGAGAACTCGGCCGGGTATTCGCGGGCCTTCCGGCGCTTGCGACGCGGGTAGTGACCGTGATCGAGCAATTGGAGACCATGACCCGCGAAGGATTGACGCTGTCGCAGGAGACGATCGCGGCGATGGGACGGACCGAGGGCCGCAAGAGCCGCTGGCGCGCGCTGGCGCTCTGGATCATTGCCGCCACTTTCATCGGGATTTTGATCGCCATTCGCCAGATGTGATTGCGCTGCTATCGTTTTATGATAGCATTGCTATCATTCCCGCCAGAGACACGATCATGGCCAGCCTGACCATTCGAAAACTGGACGACGCCATCCGCGACGAGCTGCGGCTGCGTGCGGCCCGCAATGGCCGCTCGGTCGAGGACGAGGTACGGGTGATCCTGCGCGACGCCTCGCAGAATGGCCCCTCATTCCCGGCGGCGTCGCCGCGCGCGACTGGTCAAGCCAGCCACCTGACACGCAGCCCCGCGTCTGACCAGCCGCGCGTCACCCTGATCGTGGGCGGCGGCATCGCCGCCTACAAGGCGCTGGACCTGATCCGGCGGCTGAAGGAGCGGCACATTCACGTCCGCTGCGTGCTGACCAGGGCCGCGCAGCAATTCGTCACGCCATTGACCGCCAGCGCGTTGTCAAATGAGCGTTGTTACACGGACCTGTTTGACCCCGAGAGCGAATTCGACGCCGGACACATCCGTCTGGCGCGCGAGTGCGACCTGATCGTGGTGGCGCCGGCAACCGCCGACCTGATGGCGAAGATGGCGCAGGGCCACGCCGACGATCTCGCCACCGCCGTCCTGCTTGCGGCCAACGGGCCGATCCTGCTGGCGCCGGCGATGAATCCGCTGATGTGGAACAATGCCGCGACCCGACGCAATGTCGCGCAGCTCCAGCGCGATGGCGTCGCCATGATCGGCCCCAATGCCGGTGAAATGGCCGAAGCCGGCGAGGCCGGTATTGGCCGGATGGCCGAGCCTCTGGAAATAGCCGACGCCGCCGAGCGCTTTCTGCGCCCTGCCCAACCTCGCCCGCTCGCCGGGCAGCGTGTCCTCATCAGCGCCGGGCCGACGCATGAGCCGATCGATCCGGTGCGCTACATCGCCAACCGCTCCTCCGGCAAGCAGGGTTATGCCATCGCGGCGGCGGCGCAGGCGGCTGGCGCGGATGTCACCTTGATCTCGGGCCCGGTCGATCTCGCCGCGCCCCCGGGCGTATCGGTCATCCCTGTGGAATCCGCCCGTGACATGTTGCAACAGGTGGAAGCCGCGCTGCCGGTGGACATCGCGATCTTTGCCGCCGCCGTCGCCGACTGGCGCGTCGCCAACGTCGGCGAGCAGAAGCTGAAGAAAACCTCCGCCGGCATGCCGCCGCTACAACTCGTGGAAAACCCCGATATCCTGGCGACGATTTCAAAACTGCAGAAGGACAGGCGGCCACCATTGGTGATCGGATTCGCCGCCGAGACGGAACACCTGATCGACAATGCCAAGGCAAAACTCGCGCGCAAGGGCTGCGACTGGATCGTCGCCAATGACGTCTCGCCCGCGACAGGCGTGATGGGCGGTGATCGCAATACGGTTCATCTGCTGACGCGGGAAGGCAACAGACATCAAAGTCGAATTCCTGGCCGGTGATGACGAAGGAAGAAGTCGCCGGCGCGCTGGTCGCCCGCATCGCCGAGACCCTAACAACAATCGTGGAGAACCCCCGTTGAGCGCAGTGAAGATCGACATCAGGCAGTTGCCGCACGGCGCAGGCCTCGCGCTGCCCGCCTATCAGAGCGCGCACGCCGCCGGGCTCGACCTGGTGGCCGCGGTTCCCGAAGACACGCCGATGATCCTTGCTCCTGGAAAGTATGCGCTGATTCCGACCGGCCTGACGATCGCGCTGCCACCGGGCTTTGAAGCACAGGTCCGCCCCCGTTCCGGTTTGGCGGCCAAGCACGGCGTGACTGTACTGAATGCGCCGGGCACGGTGGATGCGGATTATCGCGGCGAGGTCGGCGTGCTCTTGATCAACCACGGCGATGCACCGTTCCCGGTCCGGCGCGGTGAGCGCATTGCGCAGATGGTGATTGCGCCGGTGACCCAGGCGGAACTGGTTCCCGTGGCATCGCTCACAGCGACCGGCCGTGGCAGTGGCGGCTTCGGTTCGACCGGGCGCTGATCCCGTAGAAAAGCGGCTTCATTTTCGTAAAGATCGCTCCGGAAAATTTAATCACTCCCTTTTTTAGCGACCGGGTTTTGCGTTCACGGTCTGGACTCTTACCCGCCGAGTCCCGTTGGGGATATTGTCACTCGATTCGCGAACGGCGGGGGTTAGCGCCGGGCGTGGAAGTTGTACGGTTTGGGGCAAACCATGTCGGGCGTGATCGCGGCAATGCGTCGGACCCTGCTGTCGTGCACTTCACTGGCGCGCCACGGCATGATCACGCTTGGCATCACACTTGGCGCATCAGCACTGATCTCGATCCAGCCTGCTCATGCCAGCGATTTGCCTTTGCTGGACGCGATCAAGACCTTTCTTGAGATGAACCGCCAGGAAATCGCGGCGCTGACCACGGCCTTTGCGCTGCTCGGCTTTTCAGTGCTCGCAGCGATCCTGCTGATGCGCACCCGCGTCCGCGCAGCCAGCAACGAGGCTCGGCTGCGCGCCGACATCCAGGGCCTGCAAAGCGAGGCCGACCGTTTCCGCGCGCTGTTATTCGCCGAGCCACAGATTCTGATATCCTGGGCTGCCGGCGACAATCGTCCGCAGATCAGCGGCGATACCTCGCTTCTGCTGCCGCAGGATTCTCAGCACCAATCGCCGCAGCGCATTCTGGCGTTTGGAACCTGGCTGCCGCCGGAACCGGCGCTGCAGATGGATCATGCGGTCGACGCCTTGCGCGAGGCGGGCGAGGGATTTCTGCTCAATCTGGCGACGTCGAATGGACACGCCGTGGAAGCCATGGGCCGCGCCATCGGCGGCCAAGCCATTGTACGGATTCGCGAACTCAACGGATTGCGCCGGGAACTGGCCGAAACCAACCTCCGGCACAAGGCGCTGTTGGAAGAAACCGAGATGCTGCGCGGCTTCGCCGCCGCAGTTCCCTGGCCGATCTGGACCAAGCGTGCCAAAGGCGGTCTCAGCTACGCCAACGCCGCCTATGCGCGGGCGGCCGACGCGGCCAGCATCACCGATGCGATCGATCGCGACCTGGAGTTGCTCGACAGCGGCGACCGTACCAACATGGACCGCGCCTTGAGTGGCGCGGCGGCCTTTACCGCGCGGCTACCGATCGTGGTCGGCGGCGAGCGGCGCATTTACGACGTGCATGCGATGAATGTCGCCGGAGGAAGCGCCGGCATCGCCATCGACGCCTCCGAAGCCAGCGCGCTCAGCGCCGCACTGGTGCGGATGGCGGAAGCGCATCGCCGCACGCTCGATCAGTTGTCGTCCGGCGTCGCCGTCTTCGACGGCCAGCGACGGCTGGCTTTCTATAACGATTCCTATCGCCGCCTGTGGGACCTCGATCGCGCGTTTCTTGACAACAATCCGGACGATTCGAGTGTGCTCGACCGGCTTCGCGCCGCGCGCAAACTCCCTGAGCAGCCGGACTTCCGGGCCTGGAAGGCCAAGCTGCATGAGGCCTATCGCGCCGTCGAGACCGAGAAAGATACCTGGTATCTGCCCGACGGCCGTGCGCTCAGCGTGGTCACCACGCCCAATCCGGAAGGCGGCGTCACCTATCTGTTCGACGACGTCACCGAAAGCCTGGATCTGGCGCGGCGCTTCGACGGCCTGATTCGTGTGCAGCGCGAAACGCTCGATAATCTCGCCGAAGCCGTCGCGGTGTTCGGCAGCAACGGCCGCGCGGAACTTTTCAACCCGGCATTCGCCAGGATGTGGAAGCTGTCACCACAGGCGTTGCAGCAGCGGCCGCATATCGAGACGGTGGAGGCCTGGTGCAGGCCGCTGTTCGACGACGCCGCCACGTGGCGCGCACTCCGCGAAGCGATCACCGCGATCGAGAACCGGGTCGAGGTGCC
>CAWETC010000002.1:0-18362 GCA_963811915.1 uncultured Alphaproteobacteria bacterium | reverse complement strand
CAACCTACACGGAGTAGAATAAATCCGTTACTCGACCGAATGCGGGGTCGGTCAAATTGCGTCGTGGATGTTCCATAACATTCGATATGTGTTTTTGGGATGGGAATTGCAGTAGATTGCGGCACCGACGACGGCATCGCAGGTTCGCTTGCGAAGCAAGGGCGGACATGACATATGGCCAACGTCGCTGAAGGACCGGTTTGACCCCAGTGGACATCAGCCCGCAAAAGAAAGAGGGGGCGGTTTCGTCCGGGTCCCTCTCGGAAAAATGATGATCGCAGTGGTTGTCAGTCGTCATATTCCACGAGATGTCCTTGCCCGTGTAATCGGGCATCATGCCGTCGCGATCAGGCTCACCACCGCGCAAGCCGCGATGTAGATCGAGATCGCGTAGCCGGTCCGGTAGGCCGCAAACAGGGCAGTCGCGATGAGCGGTGCCGGCCCGCCGGCGATCACCGAGGCCAGCTGATAGCCCAGCGATGCGCCGCTGTAGCGCAGGCGCGGCGTAAAGGCCTCGGCAATCAAACGCGGCCTGCGGCCCGTACTGCATGTCGTGCGGGATGAGCGATATGACGATCGCGATGAATACCAACAGGGGACGGCCGTGTCGACCATGGCGAAATACAGGAAGCCGAACACGCCGATCGCCGCCGCGCCGATCATGTACATCTTGCGGCGCCCGATCCGGTCGGAGATGTGGCCCGACAGCGGTATGGTGACGAACGACACCACTGACGCAGCGAGCACGGCCGACAGGATCAGATCCCGCGACATGTGCAAGGTGCCGACCGCATAGGCAAAGATAAAGGCAGTGAAGATATAGAACGGCGCCTGCTCCGACATCCGCAGCAACGCCGACAGGATGATCTCCCGCGGCTGCTTCTTGATCACCTCGGTGATCGGCGCCGCCTCGATCTTGTCTTCGTCGAGAGCTGCCTGGAACACCGGCGTTTCCAGAATGCCGAGCCTGATCCACAGGCCGACGCCGACGAGAACGATCGACAGCGCGAACGGTATCCGCCAGCCCCAGGTCGCGAACTGTCCCCCGACCACGTGCTCACGGCGAGGATCACGAGGTTGGACAGGAACAGGCCGGCACGGCACGCCGAACTGCGGCCACGACGCCATGAAGCCGCGCTGGTCGTGGGTCCGCGACCATTCCATCGCGAGCAGCACCGAGCCACCCCACTCGCCGCCGACCCCGATGCCCTGCAGGGTCCGCAGGATCGTCAGGATGACCGCGCCCCAGATCCCGATCGTTTCGTAGGTCGGGACGAAGGCGACCAGGAACGTCGCGATGCCCATGCACAAAGCGTCGCGATCAGTGTCGCCTTGCGGCCGATGCGGTCGCCGTAATGGCCGAAGATCGCGGCGCCGATCGGGCGGCCGACGAAGCCGATGAAATAGGTGCCGAACGCGGCGAGCGTGCCGGTCAACGGATCTTCATTGGGAAAAAACAGCTTGCCGAAAATCAGCCCGGCCGCGGTGCCGTAAATGAAGAAGTCGTACCACTCGATCGCAGTACCGATAGTCGAGGCGATAACCGCCTTGCGAAGCTGGTGCTGTGCTCCGACGCAGACAGCGTCCCGTAAGTAGCTGTCATGGTCATTTGTATCCCTCCGGTTCGTTTCCTCGCCCCTTTTGGGAACAGGTTCTTAGCGACCATCTCCCGAACAGAGGATAAGTTATCCGGACTCTCCATCCAAGTCGACCGAATGACGATTCCTGGCAGCTGGCCGTCGAATCCTAACGGGAGTTTGATGTCGGCTATCTGGAAAAAGCGCATCATGTCCATGTATGGCACTGCGTTGCGCACTACACCTTTCACCGCGGTTTCGGTTGCCCGATAGTTTTCTTGGGTCGGCTTCATCGATCACGTAGACGGTCTCGAAATGGTTGGTTTCCGCAAGATTTTTCGCGGTCTCGACCGCTGCAACCGACTTCTGCAACAAAATCGGCACTAAGCGGACATGGCGCGATGTCCGATCGAGTTCGTTACTCAAAAGCGGACATTGGCGAGAGAGCGGCAACAGCGAGCGTGAGCGGCCCGCTGACAGCCATTTGATCCGCCTGCTATTCAGCACCTCGAACAACGAACTGTAGCATGGGCGACGCTCGCGCGGCATTGGTGCCTGCTACTGCGGTTGATTGCACCCCGGATTAACGAAGCGTTAACTAATTGGTGGGGATAATCATTAAAGTTTCGATAATTCCAAAAGGAGTTTTCGATGTCGAAATTCGCAATTGGCGAGCAGGTCGATAATGCAGCCGACGATCATGAGGGCGGCACGGTCATCGCAGTGTTCCCAACAGTTGACGGCAACTTTAGATACGCCGTTGACATGGAAGGGTATGGCGCGCTCCAGTTTTTTGTCGAGGAAAAACTAGTCGTTCATCCGTCAGGGACGCGAACGCACTGACGGCGCGCGTTGGTGATACTCCGGCGCTACTGCCAGTAGTTTGACAGCGGCGGTTTGTCGCGACGACAAAACTGCTGGCGGCGCGGGCGGATGTACCCCGCGCGCTGGTAAGGTCGGGCCTCGGAGAAATCCGGGGCCTCACTTTTTTTGATAGGCGTCACGATCATCGAATGATCATGTATGCTTTGGCGCGTTTCCGGCGGTCCAACATTTCGTTCCATTTTCGTCGCAAAATCGCCCTCCGACTCTATTCACACTAGCCGTGGGTAGGACGACTTCTAAATTCGGGAATTTAGCCATGGAAATCGTATACCCGCCGCGCAACGAGCGAGACCGCCTCGATCAAACGCCACATCGGGGTGACGACTATATGGACGACATTCTGCCGCTGCTTGAAGAAAATGCCGGGCTTGGAGCGGATAAGTCGGGCGCTGAATATACGAACGACATTTTGTCGCCGCTTGAGAAGAATGCCCAACTTCGAGGGCTTGTGGCTAAACTATCGAACATCATTCTCAAAAGCGTCGCCGATCAAAAGTAACGCCACGTCGTTGTCGGCTCCCATGCAATCAGCGGCCTATATAGGGCTGCGGGCTGCGTATCATGCCCACAGTGAGAAGCCGTCGCCGATTTTCTCAACCCGGCGGCGGCTTTTTGCCAAAGGAACGCTCATGGAGAGGCGCGCGACCACTCGCAAGAAAGCCGGAACGATTGAGTTCGGCGACGGCGCGATCAACTGCGTGGTTCGCAATATGACCGAACTCGGGGCCATACTCGACGTAACTAGCCCCATTGGCATCCCCGACCATTTCACACTGGCGTTGCGGACCGACGGGCGGCGCAAGTACTGCCGGACAGTCTGGTGGAATGAAAAGCGGATCGGCGTGGCATTCGAATAAGGCCTCCTGAGTTGGCGGCCTCTTTAGTTGAGACGCTCGGCCTTACCTTTCCGCTCTCGCTGCTTGGGCGAGCCGACGAGGTGATCGAATAAGGTACGCGACTTCCGGGTTTTGGCAGATTTTGTTGTAAAAGTCGGCTGCGGCCGATGGGTTGGCGGCGATCCGGTTAATGTCGACCGGCTTTGATCCGCCGACCTTGGCGGCTCTACGCAACTTTCGACGCTACGCAATGCACTGAGCTTGAGCGGGAGGCGGTCGCGCGACTAGCGTGACGAGCCGTCGCAGGTTCTGGGCGATGGCGGCCAGAACAAACTCATCCTGGGCACCTCGCGGGCCACGCAGTCGGAGCCGACCAAGCCTCAGGATGCGCTTCAAGTGTGCGAACCGCATCTCGATCTTCTTGCGCTCACGTCGCGATTGCTCGAAGCCATCGGTGCCGGCCAACGACCGGGCAACGTCTCGGGCATGCTCATGGATGTCGCGCGGGATCTTGCGCGATGGTTCTTTTGGGCAGCACTGCGGTTTGAGCGGGCATACATCGCAGTCGAGCTTACTGGCACGATACAGAAGCGTCTTGCCCTCATGCACGGTGCCGCTCGTCCCAAGCCGCTTTCCGCCCGGGCAGTGATAGACGTCGCCGGTCGGGTCATATCGAAAGTCGCTCCGCGAGAAGGTGCCATCGTCCCGCTTCGACTTGTCGAACACAGGGATATGTGGCGCGATGGCCTTCTCCTCGACAAGCCAATTCAGCATCGGAGCTGCCCCGTAAGCGGTATCCCCGACAAGTCGCACTGGCTTGAGGCCGAAGCGCTCTTCGGTCCGTTCGATCATGGTCTTCGCTGCGCCGACCTCGGCCTGGCGAATGGAGCGGGATGCCTCGACATCAACGATGACACCGAACTTCACGTCGATGAGATAGTTATCGGAGTATGCGAAGAATGCCGGCCCTTTATGGGCGCCGGTCCACTGCGCCGCGGGATCGGACGGCGAGACGAACTTCGGGACAACGTCGCTGGCGGCGCCCCACGCCGTATCGTCGAGGCTCGCTAGATACTCTTTCACCGCGCGGCTTGACCTCGCCGGATCGCGATCCCTGCGCCAATCCTCACCCGCGATCGAGCGCTGTTTGTTGGCGTCGGCCTGGATCAGGCTCGCATCGACGGCAAAGCCTTCGCCGCCCACCAGATCGGCAGCAATGCACGCCTCGACGACTCGCTCGAACACGCGACGAAAAACCTCTCCCTCGCGGAAACGCTCGTTCCGGGCGCGCGAGAATGCAGAATGATCCGGGATGGCGTCTTCGATGCCGAGTTTGCAGAACCAGCGATAGGCGAGGTTCACCTGTACCTCACGACAGATCAGCCGCTCCGAGCGGATCGCAAAGACATACCCCACGACCAGCATCCGGATCATCAGCTCCGGATCGATCGACGGGCGACCCATGGACGAATAATGAGGTGCAAGTTCGCTGCGAAGCCAGGAAAGATCGAGAGCAGCATCGATCTTCCGCACCAGATGATCTTCGGGGACCGCGTCGTTGAGATGAAACTCGTAGAACAGTTGACCTTGGTCACTCTTCAAACGGCCCATCATGGATCGACCTCGCCGAGATTCGCCCTAACACTAGGGAATCACGGCTTGATCGCTATCTCAACTGACTTCTGCAACAAAATCGGCACTAAGCAGACAATCAACGTGACCTGATCAAGGTCCGCATCGTTAGGGCGATGAGTTCGTTGCGCAGCCGGGCGGCGACGGCCTCATCGATCGACACAAAAGGCTCATCAAGCAGAAGAAAATCCGGGCGTGCGGCAAATGCGCGGGCAATTGCGGTGCGGCGTGCAAGTCCCATCGACAATTCGCCGGGGTATCGTGCGAGATGGGAGCGAGGCCAAGCATCTCGACCAGTTCCGTCAGTTCGGCGGCGGCCTCGTGAGCAGGCAGTGCAAGCCGGATGTTGTCCTCGACCGTGCGCCAGGGCAGAAGGCGAGGCTCCTGAAATACAATCCCGAGACGTCCGGCTCCCGGTTTCCGGAGCCGACCACGGAAATCCCGATCGAGGCCGGCTGCGATCCTCAGGATCGTCGTCTTGCCGCAACCGGAAGGGCCGATCAATGCGCCGAACGATCCGGCTTCGAGCCGAAGTTCCAGGCCACGAACGACTTCGACCGGCGTGCCATCGGCCGACATAAAGGTCTTCGCATCGATGCGAAGCTCAAGCGGGGCGGCGTCGCCAGCGGTTTGCGCGTCGTTCAAGCGGTTGCACCAAAAGGCTTTCGATCACAAGCATAACCACGATGAAGGAGATCGCATAGCTCAGTATCTTGGCCATGTCGAACAGCGAGAATGCCGAACCCAGGACGAACCCTACGCCATTCGGACGTCCGATCAACTCGACCATGAGCACGATCTTCCAGACGATCGAGAGACCGGAACGCGAACTGGCCGCCAGATAAGGCGCGAGCTGTGGTATCACGACGTGACGCATCCTTGAGAACCAGGTGAATTGAAAGGCCTTTGCCATTTCGTCGAGTTCGGGATCGAGCGCGCGGGCACCTTCGCGCATGACGACAATCACATTTGGCAGTTTATTGATGGCCACAGCCAGGATCGCGGCGGTTTCGTTGAGGCCGATCCAGATGTAGGCGAAAATGATCGTCACCAGCGCCGGCATGTTGATCAGCACTATCAGCCATGAGTTGGCGAACCGATCGACGGCTTTCGATCGCCCCATCGCATAACCCGCGATAGTGCCGAGCACCATCGCGATCGCGAACGAACCGATCACACGTCCCGAGCGTGCAACCCATCTGAAACGGCAATTCGCCGGAACGGATCTCGGCGAGAGTCGCCGCGCCGACCGTCAGCGGGCCCGGTAGCAGCCTTGATTGAGCCAGTGCCGCTGCAAGGGCCCAAACCGCAATCAGGGCGGCCAGCGAATAGAATTCTCGGCAACGCTCAGTCTCCGGGCGGGGCGGGTGATAGTAAAGGCCCTGATCGAGCTCTTGCGATGGGCCTACGAGTTCGGCGCCGCCGATGCTCGCGAGCGTCCTGAACAGCGCGCGGGCGTCGGCTTCTTCCGCGGCTATCGGCCGCCGCGGCATTCCTTCTCTGGTCCGATCACGATATGCTTTGAATGTCCTTTCATCGTCGGCGTTCATGAGGGGGCGCAGCGCATCCCATTCCTGGTCGGATCGCAGCATGATGTCATCAGCCTTTTGCGCAACCGCGATGAAGCGGTCGATCGTGCTCTGATGGTTGGCTGCGAATTGCTCGGAAAACGCGTAACCGATCAGTGCGACCGGTTCGTTCAGCCCGAGTGCGGCTTCCGCATCACGTACCTCGAGGCTTCGGCGATAGCCCTGCGTTTCCAGCCTGGCGCAGAAATTCCAGAAATTGAGGCTCGCTTCTGCTTCGCCCTGCTGCAATTTTTGGGAAATCAGCGGCGGGGCACCGTACTGCAAGTATCGCCTCGCGCTTGAGATCGATGCCCTGGCGGGTCGCGGCCGCCTGGACAATCAGCCAGCTTTTGTCGAGCGGGCCGCCCGCGATGGCGAGAACCCGGCCCCTGAGGTCGTCGATCTCCCGCAACGGTGAATTGCTCTTCACCATGATGGCGCCGACCGAGCTGGAATAGGGATAGAACAGCAATTTGGCGCCGAGGCGCGTGCACGGGCGACCCAAAGCCAATCGACCACGGCGAGATCGACCGAACCACTGTTGAGTGCAAGCTTGCCCGCATCCGGCGAAGCGAATTCGCTGATCTTCAAATCCAGTCCGGCACTGTTGGCAAGGCCGTGGCGGCGGATCACGTCCAGTTGCCAGGCAAACGTGCCGGTGCTTTGCAGGCCAATGCGCAAGGTCTCGGCGGCCAGCGTTGGAGCCGTCCCAACCACGAGCCACAGCGTTACGAAAATTCTGAACATTGCCGATGTTTCTTCGAACGATTGGACTTCACTGCGAACCACGACCCGTCGCGGCCCGAGGATATCGTTCTCACTTCGTCATTCATGCGAGAAATCATCAGCACTGTCCATGAGCCGCGATAGTGCCTCATCTTAACTTTGTTTGAGCATGGCCCGACCGGAAACCGGTGCCCACTTTTCCGGATCATGTTCACGCGCCGATCGCGATCTTGGGTTCGGCTGGCTCGGCGATGACTCCACTTCGTTGAGCGCGCGGCGGAATTGCACCTGCATCACCTTGCGGAATTTCGGCAAATAGGTTTTCCAGTCCGCGAGAATATCGGCGGCGCGTCTGGATCCCGTCAGCTTGGCGTGGCGCGTGATCAAAATGTGCAGCCGCTCGACATCGGAATCCAGCAGATCCTCGAACATGTCGACCCTGCCATGCGCTTCGAGGTCGCCGAACTGATGGTAAGTGTTTTCGTTGATCATCTCTTCCGACAATACGGGTTCGAGGTCGACCATCGCCATGTTGCAGAGCTTGCGGAAGTCGCCGGTCTCGTCCAGCACATAGGCGACGCCACCGGACATGCCGGCCGCGAAGTCGCGTCCGGTCTTGCCGAGCACCACGACGATGCCGCCGGTCATGTATTCGCAGCAATGATCGCCGGCGCCTTCGACCACGGCAACCGCGCCGGAATTGCGTACCGCGAAGCGCTCGCCGGCGATGCCGCGGAAATAGCATTCACCCTCGATCGCGCCATACATCACGGTGTTGCCGACGATGATGGATTCCTCCGGCACGATGCCGGAATTCCGGGAGGCCGCACGATGATGCGGCGCCGGAGAGACCCTTGCCGACGTAGTCGTTGCCTTCGCCTTCGAGGTCGAAGGTGATGCCGCGCACCAGCCACGCGCCGAACGCCTGCCGGCGGTACCCTTGAAGCTGACATGGATCGTGTCTTCAGGCAGGCCGGTGTGGCCGTAAAGCCTGGCGATGGTCCCGGACAGCATCGCGCCGGCGCTGCGATCGGTGTTGTCGATCTCCATTTCGTTTTGGACTGGCGCGCCGCGGTCGATCGCCGGCTGCGCCTGCGCAATCAATTTACGGTCGAGCACGTTTTCCAGATGATGGTTCTGTCCTTCGGCATGAAAATCTTCTGACCGGGGCTCTTCGTTCTGCCAGAACAGTTTTGAGAAATCGAGGCCCTTGGCCTTCCAGTGCGCGACCAGCGTATTCTGGTCGAGCATCTGGGTCTGGCCGACCATCTCCTCGAACCTGCGATAGCCAAGTGCCGCCATGATTTCGCGGACCTCTTCGGCCACGAAGAAGAAATAATTGATGACGTGCTCGGGCTGGCCGGTGAAGCGCTTGCGTAGCACTGGGTCCTGCGTCGCCACCCCGACCGGGCAGGCGTTGAGATGGCACTTGCGCATCATGATGCAGCCGGCCGCGATCAAGGGTGCTGTGGCGAAGCCGAACTCGTCGGCGCCCAGCAGTGCGCCGATCACGACATCGCGTCCGGTACGGAAGCCGCCGTCGACCTGCACCACGATGCGGCTGCGCAGCCGCTCGCGCACCAGCGTCTGATGAGTTTCGGCGAGGCCGATTTCCCACGGGCTGCCGGCATGCTTGATCGAGGTCAGCGGAGACGCGCCGGTGCCGCCTCGAAGCCGGCGATGGTGACATGGTCGGCGCGCGCCTTCGCCACGCCGGCGGCGACAGTGCCGACGCCGATTTCGGACACCAGTTTCACCGAGACCTGACCGTCCGGATTGGCGTTCTTGAGGTCGTAGATGAGCTGCGCCAGATCCTCGATCGAATAGATGTCGTGATGCGGCGGCGGCGAAATCAGCCCGACGCCGGGCGTCGAATGCCGCACCCGCGCAATGGTCGCGTCGACCTTGTGGCCGGGCAACTGGCCGCCTTCGCCGGGCTTGGCGCCCTGCGCCATCTTGATCTGCATCATGTCAGCGTTGACGAGATACTCCGTGGTGACGCCGAATCGGCCGGAGGCCACCTGCTTGATCGCCGAGCGCATCGAATTGCCGTTCGGCATCGGCTTGAAGCGGTCGGCTCTCCTCGCCGCCTTCGCCGGTATTGGACTTGCCGCCGATCCGGTTCATCGCGATCGCGAGCGTGGTGTGCGCCTCGCGCGAGATCGAGCCGAACGACATCGCGCCGGTGGCGAAGCGCTTGACGATCTCCTTGGCCGGCTCGACCTGGTCGAGCGGCACCGGCCTGCGCTTCTCGTCCTCGGCGGTCTTGATCTTGAACAGGCCGCGAGCGTCAACAGCCGCTCGGACTGCTCGTTGAGAATTGTCGCGAACGCCTGATAGCGCTCCAGCGAATTTCCGCGCACGGCGTGCTGCAGGGTGGACACCCGATTTGGCGGTCCATGCGTGATCCTCGCCGCGGGTGCGGTAGGCATACTCGCCGCCGACATCGAGCGCGGTCTTGTGGACGGGTGCATTGCCGAACGCGTCGGTATGGTGGCGTACGGTTTCTTCGGCGATTTCGGCGAGGCCGACGCCCTCGATGCGGGTATGCGTGCCGACGAAATATTCCGAGACGAAATCGGCCTTCAGTCCGACGGCGTCGAAGATCTGCGCGCCGCAATAGGACTGATAGGTCGAGACGCCCATCTTCGACATCACCTTCCAGCAGGCCCTTGCCGATCGACTCGATGTACCGCTTGACGATTTCATAGTCTTCGAGTGCGCCGGCAACCGGTCCTTCATCGCGATGA
The DNA here is from genome assembly GCA_963811915.1 of uncultured Alphaproteobacteria bacterium. Lineage (GTDB taxonomy): Bacteria > Pseudomonadota > Alphaproteobacteria > Rhizobiales > Xanthobacteraceae > Bradyrhizobium. The sequence continues at coordinate 8,388 of CAWETC010000002.1, read as the reverse complement.
TGGTCTCGAAGGCCAGATAGGGATCGATCGCTTCGGCGCCGTAGCCGGCGAGACAAGCGAAATGATGCACCTCGCGCGGCTCGCCGGATTCGACCACCAGCCCGACCGAGGTGCGCAACCCGGTGCGGATCAGATGATGATGCACCGCGGCGCAGGCGCAGCAGCGAGGGAATCGGAATCCGGTCCGAGCCCGCCATCCGGTCGGACAGGATGACGATGTTGATGCCCTCGCGAACCGCGGCTTCCGCGCGCGCGCACAATTCGTCGAGCACCCGCTCGAGTCCGGCCGCGCCGAGGCCGGCATGGAAGGTGGTGTCCAGCGTGCGCGACTTGACATGGGTGTCGGCGATCTCCGAAATCGACCGGATCTTTTCCAGATCCGCGTCGGTCAGGATCGGCTGGCGCACTTCGAGGCGCTTGGTGCCGGCGATGCCCTGCAAATCGAACAGGTTCGGCCGCGGCCCGATGATGGAGACGAGGCTCATCACCAGCTCTTCGTGGATCGGGTCGATCGGCGGATTGGTGACCTGCGCGAAGTTCTGCTTGAAATAGGTGAACAGCGGCTTCGGCTTGTCGACAGCGCCGAGATCGGCGTGTCGTTGCCCATCGAGCCGTTGGCCTCTTCGCCGGTCGACGCCATCGGCGTCATCAGGATGTTGATGTCTTCCTGGCCTGTAGCCGAACGTCTGCTGCCGATCGAGCAGCGGCAGGTTCGAGCGCATGCCTTTGGTTGGCGCATCCGGCAATTCCTCCAGCACGATCTGGGTGCGGTGCAGCCATTCGCGATAGGGATGCATGCCGCGCCAGTGACGCCTTGATCTCGTCGTCCGGAATGAGCCGGCCCTGTTCGAGGTCGACGAGCAGCATCCTGCCGGGCTGCAGCCGCCACTTGGTGATGATCTGGTCCTCGGGAATCTTCAGCACGCCCATTTCGGAGGCCATGACGATACGGTCGTCCGATGTCACGAGATAGCGCGCCGGGCGCAACCCGTTGCGGTCGAGCGTGGCGCCGATCTGACGGCCGTCGGTAAAGGCGATCGCGGCCGGGCCGTCCCATGGCTCCATGATCGCGGCGTGATATTCATAGAACGAGCGGCGCTGCTCATCCATTAGCGGATTGCCGGCCCAGGCTTCCGGAATCATCATCATGACGGCATGGGCGAGCGAGTAGCCGCCCTGGACCAGGAATTCGAGGCGCGTTGTCGAAACAGGCAGTATCGGACTGGCCTTCATAGGAGATCGGCCACAGCCGGCTGATGTCCTTGCCGTAGAGTTCCGAAATGCACCGAGGCCTGCCGCGCCGCCATCCAGTTGACGTTGCCGCGCAGCGTGTTGATCTCGCCGTTATGCGCCACCATGCGATAGGGGTGCGCCAGCGACCAGGCCGGGAAGGTGTTGGTCGAGAAACGCTGATGCACCAGCGCCAGCGCGCTCTCGAAATCGGGCTCGTGCAGGTCGGGATAGTAGCTGCCGAGCTGGTCGGCGAGGAACATGCCCTTGTAGACGATGGTGCGACACGACAGCGACGCCGGGTAATAGCCGGCGAGACCGCGATCGCGGCGCTGATAGATCGCCTGCGAAATCGACTTGCGCAGGATATAGAGCCGGCGCTCGAAATCGTCAGTGTCCTTGATATGCGCGCCGCGGCCGATGAACACCTGCATGTTGGCGGGCTCGGTCGGCTTGACGGTTTCGCCGAGCGAAGAATTGTCGACCGGCACGTCGCGCCAGCCGAGCAGCTTCAGTTGCTCGGCCTTGATCTGGTCGCTGATGATGCTTTGGATGACTTTGCGCCACGCCTTTTCCTTCGGCATGAACAGCGCGCCGACCGCGTAGTCGCCGGGCTGCGGCAGCGTGAAGCCAAGCTCCTTGGTTTGCGCGCAAAGAAAGCGTGCGGAATCTGCACCAGGATGCCGGCACCGTCGCCGGCGCGCGGATCGGCGCCGACTGCGCCGCGATGTTCGAGATTGCAGAGAATGCGGATCGCGTCGGAGACGATCTGATGCGATTTCTTGCCCTTGATATTGGCGATGAAGCCGACGCCGCAGGAATCTTTCTCCAGCGACAGGTCATAAAGGCCTTCGGCGGGCGGGCGCCAGGTATGCTCCCGAGGATGCTCACGAGCGGGTTCAAACGGTTTCGAGTCCGGGTCCGCCGACAGCGCATCCGTCACGATGTTTTCGCGCTCGAACTCCGACCCGCTCATGTTCGTCCTCTTGCTGCGCCCGGTTTGGCGCGAAGGCGCCGAACGGCGGCGCTGTTGAAGATCGCCGCCGGGCTGGTTGCCGTCGCGGGCCGGGTTTGTTTGTTTGAAGCCGCTGGCATCGCTCGCTTCAAATCTGCCGTTCGACCATTTTCAGCTTGAGTTCGGCGATTCGCCGTGCTCGCGCCAGCGCTTGGCTAGCATGTATTCTTCCTGGCGCTCCAACATCGAGAACCGCCGGATTTCCTCAAGATAATGGGTGAGGCCGGATTCGGCCGTAAGGATCGGCAGGGCCGCGTTGCGGGCCATGATCAAGCCCTCCAACCAGTTTCGAAACAAAATTATCCGCTGTCGATCGGTTGTCAAGTTAATTTCGAAACGCTATTATACTTTAAAGAGGCAATCATGTCAGCGCGGAAACGGCAGAGCTCCTGCTGCAGGTGGGACGGCTCGTACAAGCTGAGGGCTATGACGGCGAACTCAGTCCGGCCCAATGGATGGCGCTCCGTTTCTTCGCCCGTGCCAACCCGTTCTCGCGGACCCCGTCGGCATTCGCGGAATTTCAAGCGACAACCCGCGGCACCGCGACACAAGCCATTAAGGCGCTTGAAGCGGGTGGGTACTTGGTCCACGGCCATTAAAGACGGACGGGCGAAGCGTAAGTCTGCGACTGACGAGCAAGGGCAAAAAAGCGCTTGCACGCGATCCGTTCGAAGTTCTGGTGCGCGCCGTGGATTCGCCCGACGCGCCAGACCGAACTGCGATGCGTCGCGCGCTGCACCAAGTGCTGTCCACTCTAGCTACGAGTGGTGCGCGTCGGCAGATCGGTGTTTGCCAGGACTGCACGCACTTCGGCAGAGAGACGTCCGGCAACCTGCCGAGCACGGGCCCCTCGGCCGCTGAATGCCTGTTCCTCGGTGTTCCGATTCAGCCAGAGGACGTAGGTCTTCTGTGCGTCCATTTTCAACCAATGAACGAGCGCCGCGAGGACGGACGGACACCATGAATGAGTTCACCATTGCGATCTGCTGAAAGGACGCTTAATTGACTTTCGTCGTCAACGACAGCTGTATTCGCTGCAAAATCATGGACTGCGTCGACGTGTGCCCCGTGGACTGCTTCTACGAGGGCGAGAACATGCCGTCATCCACCCGGACGAATGCATCGATTGCGGGGTCTGCGAGCCGGAATGCCCGGTCGACGCGATCAAGCCTGACACCGAGCCGGGGCTTGAGAAATGGCTGTCGCTGAATGCGGAATACGCGAAAATCTGGCCAAATATTACGGTCAAAAAAGCGCCCCCGCCCGACTCCATGGAGTGGGAGGGGAAGCTGGACAAACTCCAATACTTGTCGCCAAATCCCGGCGCGGGTGATTGAGGCGGACAGCGCCCGCGCCGTATGGGTGCCGGACCCGAGAGCGGTCCAACTGATCCAACCGGGCGAAGCTGCGGCCGTGATCACAGTCCCTTCAGTTGGTTCGCGGAGACCGCAACACGTTCCAGCAGAGCAGCAAACCATATGAGGAGGGGGATCATGTACAACGATTCTCTGTTCAATGCGTTCGCTCGGTCCTACGAGGCCCGAAACGAAAGCGATATGTCGATGGCGGAATATCTGGAATCGTGTCGGGGCGATCCGATGCGATATGCTAATGCGGCCGAGCGGCTGTTAGCCGCGATCGGTGAGCCTCAGATGATCGATACGGCCAAGGACGCCCGCCTTGGCCGTATCTTTTTGAACCGGACCATGCGCGCCTATCCGGCCTTCGCTGGATTCCATGGCATGGAAGAGACCATCGAGCGCATCGTCGGGTTCTTCCGGCACGCCGCCCAGGGGCTGGAAGAGCGCAAGCAGATTCTCGATCTGCTCGGCCCGGTCGGCGGCGGCAAGTCATCGCTCGCCGAGCGGCTGAAATCGTTGATGGAAGTCCATCCCATCTACGTGCTGAAGGCCGGCGACGAACTCAGTCCGGTGTTCGAGAGTTCCGCTCGGTCTGTTCGATCCGGAGCAACTCGGACCGATGATCGAGGAGAAGTACGGCATTCCGCGTCGCCGCCTGATTGGGCTGATGAGTCCCTGGTGCTACAAGCGGCTCGAAGCTTTCGGTGGCGATATTTCACGCTTCCGCGTCGCCAAGATCCAGCCCTCGCGTTTGCGGCAGATCGCGGTTGCGAAAACGGAGCCGGGCGATGAGAACAACCAGGACATCTCGTCACTCGTCGGCAAGGTCGACATTCGCAAGCTGGAGACTTTTGCCCAGAATGATCCCGATGCCTACAGCTACTCCGGCGGCTTGAACCGTGCCAACCAGGGCATCCTCGAATTCGTCGAGATGTTCAAGGCGCCGATCAAGATGCTGCACCCACTGTTAACGGCGACCCAGGAGAGCAACTATATCGGCACCGAGAATATCGGTGCGATTCCCTTTACCGGTGTCGTTCTGGCACATTCGAACGAAGCCGAATGGCAAAGCTTCAAGTCCAACAAGAACAACGAAGCCTTCATCGATCGCATCTGCGTGATCAAGGTGCCCTACTGCCTGCGGGTCACCGAGGAGCAGAAGATCTATGAGAAGCTCATTCGGGGATCCGAACTCGCGTCTGCGCCGTGCGCGCCCGCAACCCTGGAGACGCTGGCGCGCTTCTCGGTGATGTCGCGTCTGCGCAAGCACGAGAACTCGACCACATTCGCGAAAATGCGGGTCTATGACGGCGAAAGCCTGAAAAATCCGACCCCAAGGCGCGCAGCGTGCAGGAATACAAGGACGCCGCTGGCGTCGACGAAGGCATGGACGGCGTCTCGACGCGGTTCGCGTTCAAGGTTCTGGCCGCGACGTATAATCACGACACCTCGGAGCTTGGCGCCGATCCGGTGCATCTGATGTATGCGCTGGAGCAATCGATCCGCCGTGAGCAGCTCCCTGAGGAAGTCGAGAAGCGCTATCTCGAATTCATCAAGGCCGAGCTCGTGCCGCGCTATGCGGAATTCATCGGTCACGAAATCCAGAAGGCCTATCTCGAATCCTATTCGGATTATGGTCAGAACCTGTTCGACCGCTATGTGGATTACGCCGATGCCTGGATCGAGGATCAGGACTTCAAGGACCCCGATACCAATCAATTGCTCAACCGCGAGCTGCTCAACCAGGAATTGACCAAGATCGAGAAGCCGGCGGGGATCGCCAGCCCGAAGGATTTCCGCAACGAGGTGGTCAAGTTTTCGCTGCGGTCGCGGGCGCAGAATGCCGGCAAGAACCCGTCCTGGACCAGCTATGAAAAGATTTGCGAAGTCATCGAAAAGCGGATATTTTCGCAGGTCAAAGACCTTCTTCCCGTTATCTTGTTTGGCTTGAAAAAGGACGGCGATACCGAAAAGAAGCACGGCGAGTTTGTCGAGCGGATGGTGGGGCGCGGCTATACCGAGCGTCAGGTTCGCCGGCTCGTCGAATGGTACATGCGTGTGAAGCAAGCCGGCTGAGGCTGAGGCAAATGCAAAAGTGGCCATGCACATCGTTGATCGGCGCCTGAATCTGGGCAGCAAAAGCCTGGAGAACCGCCAGCGTTTCCTGCGCCGTGCCAAGGCGCTGGTTCAGGGCGCCGTCAAGAAATCCTCAGAAGACCGCGACATCAAGGATGTCCTGGAGGGCGGCGAGGTCAGCATCCCGCTTGACGGGATGGATGAACCCCGTTTTCGCCGCGAAGGCGGCACAGGTGACAGGGTGCTTCCCGAAGCGGATTAACCGAGGAACCTCATTCATTCGCGATTCGACAGCATCCTCTGCCTCGACCGAGTGCGGCGAAATCCCAAGTTCAAAAAATCCAGGCATCTCCGGCGATGACACGGTGTCGATTTGCATCAGTTCCACTTGATTGCGCGTGAGGGGAGGACTCGGGAACATTTCGGAGGCCCATGCGAGCGCGTGCCAAACGGCAAGCGGGACTGGAATCAGTCCGGGGGAAGTCCAGCTTGGTGCGCAACGGTTCTAAGAAACTCTTCGTAAGAGTAGACGCGAGGGCCGCCGAACTCGAAAATCGTTGAAGGCGTCTCCGCTCGCTGCATGGTCCGGCCGATCGCCTCCGCAACATCCTCCACATAGGCCGGCTGCAGTCTGGTCCGGCCGCGGCCGAACATCGGATAGACTGGAAGCAGGCGGAGGAGCTTGAGGATGGTAGTGAGAAACGCGTCGTCCGGTCCGAACATCACCGCCGGCCGGATGAAAAATGCTCCGACGAACGCAGCCCGGACCGCCAGTTCGCCTTCGCCGCGCTTTCGGATGTACGGTGATTGTGAGGCGGCGTCGGCGCCGATTCCTGAAATGTGAACGAGCCTTTTGACTCCGGCCGGTTGCGCTTGAGCTGCTACCCGTTGGGCAGACTTGACGTGAACCGAATGAAAAGTCTCCTGTCCGTGCTCGACGTAAAGGCTGACCGCATTTACAGCGCCGTAGGCGCCAGCAAGTGCGTCCGCGACTGACCGCTCGTCGTGAATATTGGCCCCTACGGATTTAAGTTGCGGATCATCAGGACCAAACAGTCTGTGCCCCCGATCCGGGTGCCTTGACGCGGTCCGAACAGAAAATCCGTGAGTGCGTAGATGCTGTACTATACGGCGGCCGAGAAAACCGGTTCCGCCGAACACGGTGACGGTGCGATCGGTCGTTGCCGCCATGGTTCAATTCGCCAATTCGTGCAGGATCGAACGGCCCTCCAGAGGTGGTGGGCCGCCCGCCGTTCGCTATTGTTTCATTGCTGGTGCGCCCGGAAGCACGGCTGCCACACCTTCCGGGTTGATGTTGAAGGCCAAGAATATCAACGGCTCGTTGCCTGGGTTTCCCCATTGGTGCACGAGAGCGTACGGTTCATAGATCAGGGAACCTGGTCCCCTCGCTTCCGTCTTGCCGTCGATCGTGTTCGCTCCGGTGCCTGAAATAATATAGTATAGAGCCGCTCCTGACCGATGGTGTGGCGGGTTGGAGGGCATCTGCGCCGGAAATGCGACTCGTGTGAGATTGAGATCATAACCGCTTGGCTTCAGGTCGGGGATCGGATTCGCAGTGCGATATAGCTCTCTCACGGCGGCAGGTGCCGTCTCGACAGGCCGCCCCAAGTCCACGGCGGGCACAAGGAAGAAGTGGAGAAAGTTGACGGCCCTCCGCTACCCGCCGTTAGCGCCGCCGTCTCTCCGCCGACGATAAAGAGGGCCTCGCCGACGTTGAGCATTTTGGCCTTGCCACCGAGCGAGACTTCGGTCGATCCTGACATCTGGTAGAGGACGCCGTTGGCCGCCGAGACGTCGCTCTTCTCGTCCGGCTGGAGAGTGACGCTCACAGCTTTGAAATGGAGCGGCACGTCGGTGACGGTCGGCAGTTTGGTCGCGGCGACCACAGTTCGCGTAATTGCCGGTGGAGCGGGGGTGGTTTGGGCGTTCCCGGGGGCGGGAAGCGCCATCGCGCCGAGCAACAGTAGTCCGGTTGTCCTGAACTGCATGATTGCCTCCCAGGTTCGGCGGATAATCGGAGCACCATACGCTTTCCCTGCGCCTCTTGGAATGGTAGGCAGTTCGAGTTGCTATTGGACGGAAACCGGGACCAAAGGCCGAGCGAAACTGAGTTCGTGGCCGTCGGGGTCAACTAGGTGGAAGAAGCGCTCACCCCATTCGGCATCGCGGGGCACGGTAGCTGGCTGGTATCCCGCTGCGAGCGCACGGTCGTAAAGTGCATCAACATCGGCGACGTAAAAGATTACCCGCCCCCACCAGGACCAGCGCCGCTCGGCAGGCTGGACGATGAGATTGAGATAGCTCGTCCCTGCTCGAAGGCTGGCGAATGACGACTCTTCGCCGCCATGCAGGACCTCAAACGCTAGCGCGCGGTAGAATTGGACAGCTCGTGGCATTTCGTGGGTGCCCAGTGTGACCGCGCTGATCCCCTCGATCATGGTCAGAACTCTCCTGTTCTATTCCCTGCGCCGTTTGTAGTCGACACTTCTCCACCATGCCGAGCGCACGCGCCGATACGTCGATAACCCGGCCCCTAACAAATGGTCCGCGATCATTACGCGGCACCGCATCGAATGACCGGCGTGCGTCACCGTGACGATGCTTCCGAAATGCCCGGTGCGATGAGCGTAGGTCGTTTCGCCTTGGTGACCGCGTCCTCCGTAGTAAGAGGCGAGACCGGTTCAT
>CAWETC010000001.1:0-389389 GCA_963811915.1 uncultured Alphaproteobacteria bacterium | reverse complement strand
AAAGACCGGGAGGATTTAGTGATTTACGTTGTTGCCACACTGACCATGAACCTGAAGCGCGCCGAATTCATCGCCGGCGCGATCGCCTGCATCAAGGAAACCCGCGAGGCGCCCGGCAATACGCCTAGGCCTGCACGAAAGCGTCACCGACCCCGGCAAAATGTATCGTCGAGCGATGGGAAAACGCCGAAGCACTGGTCCCGCATCGCGCCCCGAGCACATGAAGGCGTTCGGTCGGATCGCCATGAAATGTTTTTCGGCGCCGCCGAGGATAGAGGTTATCACCCCTGAAAAGCTCGACGTTCGTTGATCAGGAAGGCCATCGTATGATCCATGCCACGCAGGTCCGCGGCCCACGTCGCTGGAGCGAGCCGCCGGCCGATACGGTTCTGCTCGATTTCGACGACCGCCCGGCGGCGGTCGGCGATGACGGGCGCGCGCGGGCTTGAATTCCTGCTCGATCTGGAAAATCCCGGCTCTGCTGCGCGGCGGTGACGCTCTGGTGCTCAACGACGAGAGGCTGATCGAGGTCGTTCGGCACCGGAGCCGCTGGCCGAAATTCGCGGCGCCGATACGCGACATCTGGTCCGGATCGCCTGGCATCTCCGTAACCGCCATCTGCCGACGCAGATCACGGCGCGGGGCCTGCGTATCCGCCGCGACCATGTCATCGAGGCGATGGTGAAGGGATTGGGCGCGCGCGTGATCGAGATCGAAGCGCCATTCGATCCCGAAGGTGGCGCCTATGACGGTGGTGGCCACGCACACCCGCCGGCGGGCGAACCGCACGGCCACGCGGCACATGATCATTCTCATGATCACGCAGTTCATCACCATCATCACGATGACCATCATCATGACGGCCATGATCGCCATGACGAGCATTGCGGTCACGACCATCACCATGGGCATTCGCATGCTCATGACCACAAATAAACCGGCGCGGTCGCGGCGTCGTGCAGGAGCGGGAGCCGATTCCGCGGCGCGGACGCCGGACAGCCGAAGCGCGATGCTGGCGAACGAAGCCGCGGCGCTGTACCGGCTGATGACGTGGTTGTCGCCGTCTTTTCCGGTCGGTGCCTTCTCTTACTCCAGCGGCATCGAATGGGCGGTGGAAGCCGGCGATATCGGCGACGCGGCGTCGTTGCGGGATTGGCTGGTTTCGATACTCGCGGATGGTTCTGGATTCTGCGACGGCATCTTTCTGGCGCACGCGCACCGGGCCGCGTCGTCCCTGGACGATGGCGCGCTTCACGACATCGCGGAACTCGCTTCCGCTTTCGTGCCCTCGCGCGAGCGCTACCTTGAAACCTCGGCGCAGGGCCGTGCCTTCATCGAGATCATCAGCGCCGCATGGAAATGCGATGGACTGGACCAATTAGTTTCACATTGTGATGGCGCCATCGTCTATCCCGTCGCGGTCGGGCTTGTCAGCGCCGCGCATGCGATTCCACTGGCACCGACCATGCATGCTTTTCTTCATGCGCTTACATCGAACTGGATATCGGCCGGGGCTCGGCTGGTTCCTCTCGGGCAGACCGATAGCCAGCGCGTGCTGGCGCTGCTGGAGCCGGTCGTGGTCTCGACCGGCAAACGCGCGCTGGAGGCTTCGCTCGATGATCTCGGTAGCTCAACCTTTCGCGCCGACCTCGCCAGCCTGCGGCACGAAACGCAGTATACGCGGTTATTCAGGTCGTGAGGATGCGCGGGATGGACTTGATGTTTCAACCCGTCGCCCCCGCGAAAGCGGGGGCCCATACTCCGTGTCATCTCGGGTTGGCGCGGTGGCAGAGACCTTCTGTCACAATGCGTTCCTGGAGTTATGGGTCCCTGTGTTCGCGGGGACGACAACAGAGAAAGAACTTCTGACATGTCTTCTCACGGCCCGCTTCGTATCGGCATCGGTGGTCCGGTCGGCTCCGGAAAAACCGCGTTGATGGACCTGCTCTGCAAGTCGATGCGCGAGCGCTACGACATCGCCGCGATCACCAACGACATCTACACCAAGTGGGACGCGGAATTCCTGGTGCGTTCCGGCTCGCTCACGCCCGATCGCATCGCCGGCGTCGAGACCGGCGGCTGCCCGCATACGGCGATCCGCGAGGACGCCTCGATAATCTGGCTGCCGTGGCCGACATGCGCGCGAAATTTCCCGACCTCGACGTGGTACTGATCGAATCCGGCGGCGACAATCTCGCCGCCACTTTCTCACCTGAACTCGCCGATCTGACGATCTATGTGATCGATGTCGCGGCCGGCGACAAGATCCCCTCCAAGGGAGGTCCCGGCATCACCCGATCGGACCTTCTCGTCATCAACAAGATCGACCTCGCGCCACATGTCGGCGCCTCGCTGGAAAAGATGGATACCGACGCAAGACGGATGCGCGGCGAGCGGCCGTTCGTCATGACCAATCTTCGCAAGAGCGTGGGTCTCGACCGCATCATCGGTTTCATCGAGGCCAAGGGCGGCCTTCGTCCGGCCGAGCGGGCCAAGGTGAACTGACAGGATTGGTTAGCGCTTTGGCCCGAATACGTCATTTCGGGGCGCAAAGCGCGAGCCTCGGACGTGCAATCTCACATCGGGAATCTCGTCATTCCGGGTCTGGTCCTGCGGGACCATCCCGGAATGACGGAGTATAGATCGCGCACGGCGGCAAAGCATTTTTCGCGAACTGGGAACAAAATCCATCGGTTGTCGTTGCACCAATCCGGCCTTGCCAAGAACGGCGACCGCCGGCTCTTTTTTGTCGAGTTCTTGATATAGTTCTTGATATTGAGTTCTTGTCGCCAACCGCGGTTGCGTATCGATGTTCGCTCCTCCATTATGCCGCGTGGTTGATCTTCATTTTGTTTCGATCTATTGCCGGCCCGGCGGTCGTCAAATGCTGTTTCATCTTCTTCGCCAACTCCTCATTTCCGAGTAAGCGAGTGGTTCGGCTGGGCTTCATTATCGGTTTTATTGCGCTTATCGGAGTTCTGCTCTCCGGTCTGGCGGCCTATCGCGTCCATGATCAGGAATTGGCCGTCGACCGCATCGCGCTGGCGCGCGCGATCGACGTCCACGCCAGTCTGGTTCAGGACCGGTTGACTGAGCGCGAACTGTTGGCGCGCGTCGCATCGGGCCTGTTTCATGCGCCTTCGGTGATCGAATCCGACATGCTGCAGCCGCTGCGGGCTTCGATCTACGCTTTCAAGACCGATTTCGTGGTTGCGGGCTGGATCGCGCGGCTGCGGCCCGACGAACTGGACGCGGCACGCGCCGAACTCGCGAGTGCAGGATTTCCGGACCCGACGGTCCGCAATTATAACGATGCGCCTTTGGATGCGCGGTCTCTCGACGGGCCGATCGACGTCTTGTTGGACGTTGAGCCCCGCAAGCCGGAGACGATGGTTCTCGCCGGCCGTTCCCTCGACCGGCATCCGATCCTGGGTCCCATGCTGGCGCAAGTCCTCGCTGAGGGAAAGCCGGTGGCCTCCGACCCTCTTCCGCTGCTGCGCCGGGATGGACCGATGGGCCTCGTTCTGGCCGCGCCGGTGCTGCAGCAAGGTAACCCACAGCCGTTGGGCTTTGTGACGTTTGCTTATGAACTGGCACCGCTGATGCTGGCCAACGACGATCTGTCGCTGTTTTCGGTGGTCCTGAAAGACCCGCGCAGCGACGATGGCGAGCTCATAGCAAACGATCGGGGTATCGTCACCTCGCGGAGGGCAAACCGGCAAGGCCCTAATCCGTCGGTGACGAGGACGGTCACCTTCGGTAGCCGCGACTGGACGCTCGTCTACTATGCCAAGACCAATGCGACGACGCGGGCGCTACGGACCGCCACGATCGTGGCCGCCATCGGTCTCGCGCTGACCTCGATCGTGTGCGGGCTGTTCGGCTATGTAGCCTACAACAATCTGCGGCTGAGCCGTGAAATCCAGGTCCGGATCGGCTTCGAGCGGCGGCTGACCGCTGTCATCGACGAACTCAATCATCGCGTCAAGAACATCCTGGCGGTGATCCAGTCGATCGTGACGCGCACGCTGCGCCACGGTTCGGACATCGATGTCGCCCGCGAACTCCTGATCGGCCGGATTCACGCCATGTCGAATGTGGTTTCACTGCTCAGCGAAAGCCAGTGGCAGGGTGTGAAACTGAAGGGGCTGTTCGAGGCGCGCGCGATACCCCACGCCGAGCGTATTGCCGTCAGCGGTCCCGACATCACCGTCAGCGCGCGGGCGGCGCAGTCGCTTTCGCTATTGTTCTTCGAGTTGGCGTCGCATTCCGACGAAGGGCTCTCGCTGGTCGGCAAGCATCCCCACATCGTTGCGCATTGGGAAGTGAACGGGGAAGACCCCGACTTCACCTTTCATTTCCGCTGGGAAGAATTCAACACCAGCGCGGCGACCCGCCGCGAAGACAGCGATTTCGGTGTCATCCTGCTCGATCGGGTGGCGCCGGAGGCGCTCGGCGGCACGTCGAAGCGATATTTTACCGACGTGAGCTACGTCTACGAACTCGCGGCGCCGATGGAGACCGTGATCGACATGACGGAACGCGACCGCACCGAGCAATTCTCAGCGCGCCCAGGGCGGGAGGCCTGATGGTCTCGCGACAGTAATCGGCGGCCTGATGGTTCGAGAGCGCAATGTTTTTGCGCCCCCGGCCGCGAGGATCCGAGAACTCAGAGGGTTCCAAAGCAAAGAAACTGGGGCCTCGTCCTGAGTAAGCGCCTGAGCGCCGCCACGCAGGATAAAAGCCGCGCAGGCGGAATGCGCGATCCCGCTATCCCCCTCCACCGCCGATTACAGCGCGCACGGTATCGTCAGGACCGAAATCCTCGGCGCCATCGACGTACAGCAGCGCCGAAAGTTTCGATCGGGCGCGGTTGACGCGGCTCTTGATGGTGCCGACCGCACAGCCGCATATCGCCGCAGCATCCTCGTACGAGAAGCCGGATGCTCCGACGAGGATCAGTGCTTCACGCTGGTCCTGCGGGAGCTTGTCGAGCGCGGCGCGGAATTCCTCGAACTCCAGATGCGCGTTTTGCGCCGGCTGGGTTTTCAAGGTTTTGGCGTAGCTGCCGTCGGCATCCTCGACCTCGCGCCGCCGTTTGCGATAGTCCGAGCGGAACAGGTTGCGCAGGATCGTGAACAGCCAAGCCGGCAGATTGGAGCCCGGCTGGAACGAGTCGATATTGGCCAGCGCGCGCAGGAGAGTTTCCTGCACCAGGTCGTCGGCGCGGTCGCCATTGCCACTGAGCGAGATTGCGAAGGCGCGCAGGCTAGGAACCGACGCCAGAATGTCGTCGCGGAGTGAATCTGTGAGAGGCATTATTCCCCTCCGTCATTTTTGTCGCCCGCATTCCCTAATTGGGGAGTGGTCTCGGGCACATCAAGCTTCCGGATCAGTTCAGCGAACCGGTCCGGGACTCCTTGCCGCACGACATCGTCGTACATGGCGCGGAGCTGGTGGCCGATTCTCGACTGAATCTCGGCATTGAGGCCGCCCTGCTTTTTTTCCTTCATGACCTGTTCCACGCTTCCCCGAGAGTTAAGTCCCTGTAACTTCATTGTAATTCTTCAGATGACCCCGTTGGGGGCGGCCGAACTCGGAAACTTAATTCCAAGTCGAGCCGAAAGTTCCGCATTCGGGTGGAACTTTTATCGTGCTGGGGCGTAGATAGACATGCAGGGGAACCGGGTCGCCCCAATGGATAGCTGACCCAAGACAAGAATGGAGTGGGGATGTCCCGATCACAGCTCGTTGCTGAACATTTACCGTTATTGCGGCGATATGCCCGGGCCCTGACCGGAAATCAGGCGTCGGGTGACGCCTATGTCGGTGCCATGCTTGAAGCGCTGCTTCAGGATCCGTCCCTGCTCGATGAGCAGCATGGACCTCGCGCTGGGCTTTTCCGGCTGTTCACCCAGATCTGGAATTCGGTTTCGCTCAACGATGATCCTGATGTGACGACGCTGCCGATGCCGCCGGAGCGAAGACTGTCGAATATCACGCCCTTGCCACGGCAGGCCTTCCTGCTGTTGTCGCTTGAAGGTTTTTCGGAAGAGGAAGTGTCATTCATTCTCGGAACCGATGTCGCTGAAACCCGCAAGCTCGCCGATACCGCAGGCCGCGAAATGGCCGCGGAAATTGCTACCGATGTGCTGATCATCGAGGACGAGACTTTCATCGCGATGGATTTGGAAAGCCTGGTGAAGAATCTCGGCCATCACGTGATCGGTGTTGCCCGCACCCACACCGACGCGGTGGCGCTCGCGAAGAACAAGAAGCCCGGCCTGATCCTGGCCGACATCCAGCTGGCCGACGGCAGTTCCGGGCTCGACGCCGTCAACGAACTGCTGAAGACCTTCGAAGTGCCGGTGGTGTTCATCACCGCATACCCCGAACGCTTCCTGACCGGCGAGCGTCCCGAACCGGCGTTCCTGATCTCCAAGCCGTTCCAACCCGCGATGGTCTCCGCCGTTGCCAGTCAGGCACTGTTCTTCCAGCGCAACTCACGCAATCGTGCGCCAAGGGTCGCTTAAGGCGTGGCGTGGCGCAAAGCTATTATGGAAACGTGAAATGAAGCCGGCGCGCTATATGGCGCGCCGGCTTTGTGTTGTGATATCCGCCTCGTAGGCGGCAACAACTTTTCGTGGCTTTGAAAAACAAAAAAGCAGGGCGCGGCTGGCATCACCACAGCCGCGCCCCACGTCGCCGGTCAATGGGGCAGGGGGGATAACCGGCTGCCGGGATGACGCACGAGCCCCCGAGTCGTTCCAGCCCCGCGGATTTTTTTCGCACACGGTTAATTGATAGCCCGCTTCCAGAACCTGACTGTTCCGCTTGCGTTGGGTCGCTGGATCGCCATGGGGCGATGATCGACAGGCGGGCACATCATGCCACAGCTATTCGGGGGAATTTCCATAGCAGCTTTAAGTGCGATCGCGGTTTCGCTGACATTTGGCGCCGCACAATTCGCATCGGGACGCGACCTTTCCATGAATCCGCAGGATCGCTTGCAGCAATCCATGGCAGACCTCGCGACGAGCGACAGCGCCGTCAACCGCGCCGCCAAAACCGACCGCGCTACAGGTATCGCGGGGGCATCGGCACGCACCCGGACGATTATGCTCCGGCCCGAGGGCCTTCCCGATACGTCGGTGCTGGTCCGTATACCGATGGCTCAGGCGCGCAACGGTTCTTCCGCGCCCTCGGCGATCAAATCCCTGGATCGAAAGATGGCGGTCGCCTGCGAGCCCGTGGTCAGCATCCTGACCGAAGTCGCCAAACTGCTTCAGCCGGGCCGTTGCGTGACGTGAGAATGCGGAAGGTGCATCTTGCCGTCGTTGCAAGCGTAGCGAAGTAATCCTTTCTTACTTTAATCGCGAAATGGATTGCTTCGCCCCGCTCGCAATCACGGTCCAATTGACCTTGCCGCGCGCTCAAACACAGCTCATGCCCGGACCTGATCCGGGCGACCGCCCGTCATCCGGGCGACCACCCATCCTCGGAACAAATTGGAACAGATTTTTCGAAGGGATGCATCACCGGGTCAACGCGGTAATGACGACTTCCAAGGTGCGTAAAGATGACTTCTCCGAAAAGTAGCTATTCCGCCGGCGCTTCCGCCTCATCGGCCGGCGCGTTGCGGCTGGCCAGTAGTCCCAGCGCCAATCCGCCGACGGCGAGGATCGGGATCAGCTTCTTGATGCCGATGGCGCGGATGATCTGGATGCCGGTGGCGACCAGCATAGGATCGGCAAACGCGGATTGAACCGGGGATTTCGGGGGTTCCTTGGCTCGCGCCCTGCCCCTATTCTTGCGGGCGACATAGAAAATGGTCGCGATCACCGCCACCAGCAGGAAAATGCCGGCGCCCGCCAGGCAGGCCTGGATTAGGCCGTAGGTCTGCAAGACGTAGACGAAGGCAGCGGCGCACAGGAACGAGATCGTGACAAGCAAGGCCAAGGCAATTATTGCGGCCAGCGAGGTCAGCCGTACCGCGGCGCCGGTCGAGTCCTTGAAATCATCGATCATGCGCGCAAACATCGGAACGCCTCGCTGAAATCAAATAATTGAAAATGACGGAACTGATCCGGTCGAGGTGCCGGTCGCGCGCAAGGAATTTCTCACCCGAGCGCCGCTAGCGCCGCCACGTTGCGCCGATCAGGAAGCCGATGCCGAGCGCAAGCCCGACGGTTGCGAGCGGGCGTTGCGTGATCACATCTTCCAGCGTTTCCTCGATAGTCGAGGCCGCGTCCTGCGCGGCGTCCAACACGGCGCCGCTACGCTCGGAGAGATCGTCGACAGCGGAATCGACGTTGGCGCGGGCCTGCTTATAGCCGCGGCGGGCCTGTTTCTGGGCGGTACCGGCGAATGAATTGAGCGCGTCGGTGATCTGTTCGGTGAGGGCTGCGATATCGTTTTTCACGGCTGCTACATCCTTTTCGAGACGTTCGTATTCGAGACGTTCTTGAAGTTTCTCTCGGGTCGCTTTATCCGCCAGATCTCTCATTCCGGCTTCGCCTTCTGTACTCGACATCAAAAGCTCCCGCCTTCCAGAGATAGATATGGCACAAACGCCGCGCATTGCCGTAAGTTCCAAAAGCGAAACTCAAGCAAGCAAAACAAGTTAGCGCACAGTCAGTCCGGCGGCAGGTTCGGCGCGACCGTTGGCCACAAGTGCTCTTTGAGGATCAAGGCCACGATCAACAGCGGTGATGACAGGAAACCGCCCATTGGTCCCCACAGCCAGGTCCAGAACGCCAGCGCCATGAAAACGGCGAGCGCGTTGAGTTCGAGCCGGCGGCCGATGATGGTCGGTGTGACAAAATGCCCCTCGATAAAAGTAAGTCCGACAAAGGCCAGCGGCGCGATCAACCCCGCGCCGATCGTCGAGAACGCGATGACACCGACCACAGTCAAAATCACGAACATCGCTACCGGACCGATAATGGGAAAGAAGTTCAAGGTCGCGGCCAGCGCGCCGAGGCCGGCCGGTTTCGGCATGCCGGTGACCGCGCAAATGAGGCCGGTCGCCGCGCCGACGCCGAAATTGATCATGGTCACGGTCAAAAGATAACCGCCGAGTTGCTCTTCGATGGCATTGAGAATCCGCAAGGTTCGCAGCCGGGAGTCATGGCCGGTAAAGGTCATGATCAGTGCGCGTCGCAAGTCTCGCCAACTGGCGATGAACAGAACCAGCGTTGCGAAGAACAGCAGGAATTCAGTGAAGGTCGGGGACAGGAATTCGACCGTGGGCTGGACCCATTCGAATTTCGGCAGCTGGAACGACGTGGCCGAAAACGCATTGGATCCGCCGAGCATGTTTTGTAGTTCATGCCACAGCGCCAGCGGCCGGTCGAATACGTGCAATTTCTCGCGGAGCAACGAGCCGAGCTCCGGCAGGCGTGTACTCCATTCGATCAAGGGCGAAGAGATTAGGCCGACGATGAAAGCTAGGCCGGCAGCGACCGTGCTCACGATCAGGACTGCCGCTATCGCGCGGGGAATTCGATGGCGCTCGAGAAAACCTGCCGCGGGCGACAGCATGGTGCCGACGACAAAGGCGGCGACGACCGGAAGAAAGAACGCCTTTGCGACATAAAGGACCGCGACGACGCAGATCAGCAGCAGGGACATCAGCGCAAAGGCAACAACCTCCGCGCGACGAATAACCGGCGGAAGTTCGGACTGGCTGTCAGGCAGCGGAGTACCGGTCTGGGTGGGAAGAACACGCAATTGCTTCACCCATGGCTGGCTTGCTCCGGACCGCTCCAGCCCAACCGCCATGGCGCGTAAAAGTTCCATCGCCAAACCGTGAAGCCCCGCCGCCTTGACAGAGCCGGCTCTATTTAAATCGCGGCGGAACCGTGCTGCCACGGTGGCGTTTGTTGTGCAGAGCATCAACACGATGCGCATCGCACGGGGCATCTCATGACACAGACACTTGCAGGCATCCGCAGGCCATCGCCGCGCGCGGCCAGCGCGCTGATCTTCGCCGGGGCTCTGTTTTGCGCGGCGGTCCTCTCAACCAGCGCGGCAAGTGCGCAAAGCGTTGGCGATGCTTTCGGTTATGCACCACAGGCTTCACTTCCGTCAGACGGCATGACGCTCGCGCCGACTGATCCCTCGCTTTCCGATCGTGGCGACGGAAGCACGTATGTACTTCCGGAGCGGCTGCGTCGCGCCAATGTTGCGCTTGAGACCCGCGAAGCTCCCGGTACCGTCATCATCGATACCGGTAATACCACGCTCTATTACGTGCTCGGCCACGGCCGGGCCATCCGCTACGGTGTCGGCGTTGGCCGCGAAGGTTTTACCTGGTCCGGTGTGCAAACCATCAGCCGCAAGGCGGAATGGCCGGATTGGCATCCGCCGGCGCAGATGATCGCGCGCCAGCCCTATTTACCGCGCTTCATGGCGGGTGGACCCGGCAATCCGCTCGGCGCCCGTGCCATGTATCTCGGCTCCAGCGAATACCGCATCCACGGCACCAACGATCCCACGACGATCGGAAAGTTTGTCTCGTCGGGGTGTATCCGCCTGACCAACGAGGATGTTGCGGATCTGTTCAGCCGTGTCGATGTCGGGACCAAGGTGGTGGTGCTGGCGAAGAACGCGACGCACCTCGAAGCGCAGAGAACGATCCCTGGAACGATTTCCGCAACGATTAAAGGCGCGGTTCGACCAGCCACGGTGCAGGGACGACCGGCGGTAACGCCACTACCTTCGGGCCGACAGGCGATGAACCTTTCGACGTCGTCGCTTTACTGAAGATTGAGCCCCTTATACGGAGGCGACTATGGTCGGGAGATCAACCAGGCTGGCATTGGGCGCGGCAGCAGCGTGGATCGCGCTGACGGTCCCGCCTGCTGCACAAGCGGAGGACTTTCTCTCTGCGCTGTTCGGCGCGTTCGGAGGCGCCCGTCCGCAGGCCCCTATGATCCCGTTGCCATTCGCGAACGAAAGCAACGATCCCGGCGGTCCGGAAACTCTGCCCCAACGCCCGCGCGTCGGTTATTCCGGCGGCTCTCAGGCCTATTGCGTGCGCAGCTGCGATGGACGCTATTTCCCGATCTCGGCACCGGACAATGAGAGCCGGGCGGCATCCTGCAATAGTTTTTGCCCGGCCAGCGAAACCAGGATTGTCTATGGCAATACTATCGACAATGCCGTGACCGAGAGCGGAAAACCCTATTCGGAATTGCCGAACGCGTTTCGCTATCGCAACGAGATCGTCGCGGGGTGCACCTGCAACGGCAAGGATCAGTTCGGTCTGGCCCGGATCAAGATTGAAAGCGACCCGACGCTGCGCAGGGGTGATATCGTCGCGGAGAAGGGCGGCCTGATGGTTGCCGGGCGTGGTGCCGATAAACGCGGGGCGTCGCTGAATTTCTCGCCGGTCCCCGAATCGGTGCGCGCGCACTATCGGCGCGTGCCGGTGATGGCGTCGGAATGACCGATGTTTCGAAATAATTTGCGTTCCGTCGTGGCCGGGCAGGCCCGGTCGTGACGAGGTTAATCAAGCCGCGCAAATCTTGCTGAGGAACTGGGTGACCTGGCTGCCGAGTTGATGGCTCTGTGTTTCCAGAGTTTCGGAGGCGCGTTTGACGTTTTCCGCGGCCGCTGCGGCGGCATCCGCGTCAGTTTTGACGCCAGTGATATTTTCCGAAACGTTCTTGGTGCCCTGCGCGGCATGCTGGGTGCTGCGCGTGATCTCCTGGGTGGCAGCGCCCTGTTCCTCGACCGCGGCCGCGATCGCAGTCGCAACCTCATTGACTTCGCCAATGATGTTGCCAATTCCCTTGATGGCGTCGATGGCATCGCCGGCCACCTTCTGAATGTCGGCGATCTGTTCCGAAATATCGTCGGTCGCCTTGGCGGTCTGGCTGGCCAGCGATTTGACCTCGGACGCCACCACGGCAAAGCCCCTGCCGGCTTCGCCGGCGCGCGCGGCCTCGATGGTCGCATTCAGCGCCAAAAGGTTGGTCTGCGCGGCGATGGAATTGATCAGCCCGACCACTTCGCCGATCCGGGCCGCCGTTTTCGCCAAGCCCTGGACGGTATCGTCGGTTTCCCGCGCCCGATTGACGGCGCGGCTGGCGATGCCGGCGGCGTGCGACGCCTGCCGGCTGATATCGTCGATCGACGCGCTCAGTTCGACCGACGCGGAAGCCACACTGTCCACGCTCATCGAAGCCTCCCCGGACGCTCGCTCCGCAATCTGAACGCGCGCGTTGGTCTGGTTGGAGACGTCCGACAAGCCGGCCGAAGTCGTCCGCATCTGGCCGGAAGCGTCGTCCAATTGGTCCAGCGTCTGGCGCACCATGCTCTCGAATTCACCGACATAGGCTTCGATGCTGCGCTGACGCGCGGCGGCCCCCGTGTTGCGTTCACGCTCCTGCTCTTCGATCCGGAGCTTGTCGGCGGCCTGCTGCTTGAAGGTTTCCAGCGCGCCGGCCAGTGCTCCGATCTCGTCCCGGCGCTGCGCATATCCGGTATCGACGGTCAGATCGCCGGCAGCGACTTTCAGCATGGCGTCGCGCATCGTGTGCAAGGGCCGGATGACGCGGCGCGTGACGGCCATCATGGTGCCGACGGTCAACGCGAGTGCGGATGCCAGCAACACGAGTTGCAACGCCAGTGAACGTTTGGCCAGGGTGTGCTGAGCCGTTGTGTATTCTCTCGCGGCGTCCAGCGCGCGTTCGGCGACGGTAACTGCGGCAATCATGCGCCCGACGGTATACGGGCTCCATTGGTTGGCCGTCATTTCCGGCTTTTCGCCGGTCACCAGGGCGTTGAGCAATCGATCACGGAGTGCCAGATATTGGGGATCAAAATAGGCCGTCTTCGCTTCCGCCATCGCCTCAATGAAATGCGGCGGCAACTGGGCTCCGGCCGCCACGGTCTCCAGCGCGTTCCACGCGGCCTCGATGCGGCCGACGTATTTGGTATAGGTTTGATGCGCGTCGGGCGCGACGTGGCCGGCCCCAAGCCCGGTCGATATCATCAGCGATGTTTCGCCGGCCGCATTACGCAGCAGCCAGGCGACCTGCTTGATCATCAGCAATTGATCGGTCACCGCGTCGCTGTGGTTGACGGCCGCGGCAAGTCGGATGGAGATCTTGTCCATGGTCTCAAGCAGCGATGCGGTGACTTCAGCGTATTCCTTGGCGATGGCGGGGCGGCGCGAAGCCTTGGGCTTGTGCATCGCATCCCATGACTCGGCTTCGAGGGCTGTCATCGTCTGTATCAGCCGGCTAAATTCCGGAACCAGCGTCTTTTGATCGGGGAATTCGACGGCGTCGAGCACCCCGGCGGCGGCGCGCATCGCCGGCATCTCGGCATCGCGACTATCGCGAAGATATTTCCCGATATCCGGCTGCACCAACGCATCGTCGTTCAGGCTGCGGATAGTGCTCGCGCGGTCACTGCGCAGATTATGCATCGCCTTGAACAAATTCGATGATGCGTCCGCAACCACCGAAATCCGGCTCGTCACCGCGAGGCGTTCCCAAGAGTTCCAGGCGCTGACGCAAAGGAGAGCCATCATGCAGGTGGACATCAGGACGATGACTGATTGGATCAGCGACGACACCGTCAGACAATTCAACATAAATTGGCCCCCTGAAACTTCGAAATTTCATTCACTTAGACAAAAAAGAGTAAATATTTAGACAGCAACCCTGCCGTTTAAGTCCGCAATGCCGCTTTTTCAGGCAGATGACGAGGGGCAGTTCCGCACGTGGAACCGGGAGCCCGGTTTGGCGTTGAGATCTGTCTGACGCCGGACAACTTCTTTTTTCGCGTCTATCGGGGGATTTCGAATGCTAGTAGGTGCGCTTGTCACATTTCTTGTCGTTATTCTCATTCTGTATCTGGTCAACCTGTTGCCGCTCGACGGCCGTGCCAAGCAGATTGTGCGCGTCGTCGTGATCATCCTTGGCGTGATTTCCCTGCTGAAATACATCGCGGTGTTTTAGGCGCGCTGTTTGGTCTGGTTCCTGATCAGGTGATTTTGGGAAAGCCTTGGCGGAGGGCCACGAAAAGTGATCCTTCATTTCATGTTTCCGACAAAAAAGCCCCGGCGGCTGCCGGGGCTTTTGCTTGATTCGATGGGATTTTACTTCAGCGTTCGAAACCAGTCGTCGACATCCCGGTGGATCTGGTCCTTGGCGAAGCCGTAGCGCTGCTGCAATTTACCTTCGAGCTGCTCGCGCCGGCCCTCGATCACATTGAGATCGTCGTCGGTAAGCTTGCCCCACTTTTCCTTCGCGGCGCCCTTGAACTGCTTCCAATTGCCTTCGATCCTGTTCCAATCCATGGCCATCTCCCTTGCGTTGAGATGGCCTTCCAACGGTCGGGCAATTGAAGCGTTCCCGGAATGTATGCGGCAAATTGGGCGCGTTCCGGAACGATGTGATCAACCCGCCGCCTTGGCTTCCCGACGCCGCGCGGTCAGGATGTATTCGGTGTAGCCGTTCGGCTGCTCGCGTCCCTTGAAGATGAGATCGCAAGCGGCCTTGAAGGCGACGCCGTCGAAACCGGGCGCCATCGGCCGGTACAGCGGATCGCCCTTGTTCTGTCCATCCACCACAACCGCCATCCGCTTCAGCGATTCCATCACCTGATCCTTGGTGATGACGCCCTGATGCAGCCAGTTCGCCAGATGCTGGCTCGAAATACGCAGCGTGGCGCGATCTTCCATCAGGCCGACATCGTGGATATCAGGCACCTTGGAGCAGCCGACGCCCTGGTCGATCCAGCGCACCACATAGCCGAGGATGCCCTGGCAATTGTTGTCGATTTCCTGCTTCACATCGTCGGGCGCCCAGTTCGATTGCGACACCGGAATGGTGAGGATGTCGGACAGCTTGGCGCGGGGACCGCCCTTGGCCAGTTCCTGCTGGCGCGCCTGCACATTGACCTGGTGATAATGCAGCGCATGCAGGGTAGCGGCGGTCGGCGAGGGCACCCATGCGGTGGTCGCGCCTGCCTGCGGATGCGCGATCTTCTGCGCGAGCATGTCCGCCATCATGTCGGGCGCGGCCCACATACCCTTGCCGATCTGGGCATGGCCGGGCAGGCCGTCGATCAGACCGACGTCGACGTTCCATTCTTCATAGCCTTTGATCCACGGCTGGGCCTTCATGTCGTTCTTCCGGATCATCGGGCCGGCTTCCATCGAGGTATGGATCTCGTCGCCGGTGCGGTCGAGGAAGCCGGTGTTGATGAAGCAGATGCGCTTCAAGGCGTTCTGGATACAGGCCTTGAGATTGACCGTGGTGCGGCGCTCCTCGTCCATGATGCCGACCTTCATGGTGTTTTCAGGCAGCGACAGCATCTTCTCGACCCGGGCGAACAGTTCGCAGGTCAGCGCGACCTCGTCGGGGCCATGCATCTTCGGCTTCACGATGTAAACCGAGCCGGTACGGCTGTTGCGTGTTTTCGAATTGCCCTTGAGATCGTGGATTGCCAGCAGGCCGGCCACGGCGGCATCGAGCAGGCCTTCGGGAATTTCTTCACCTGCGCTGTCGAGCACCGCATCGGTAAACATGTGATGGCCGACATTGCGCATCAACAGCAGGCTGCGGCCATGCAGCTTGAGCTCCTTGCCGTCCGGCGTCTTGTAGATGCGGTCGGGGTTGAGCGCGCGCGTAAGCGTCTTGCCGCCCTTCTCGAATTCGGCGGACAATGTGCCGTTCATCAGGCCGAGCGTGTTGCGATAGACCAGTACCTTGTCTTCGGCATCGACCGTCGCGACGCTGTCTTCCATGTCCAGGATGGTACTGACGGCCGATTCCAGCACCATATCGGCAACGCCGGCCGGATCATCCTTGCCGATGATGTGGCTGCGGTCGATTTTGACTTCGACATGCATCCCGTTGTTGACCAGCAGGATCGCGGTCGGAGCAGCCGGATCGCCCTGATAGCCCGCGAACTGCGCATTCGAGCTCAGCGCGGTGGCGTTGCCGCTCTTCAGCTTGACCGTGAGTTTGCCGGCGATGACGCTGTAGGAGGTCACATCGGTGTGACTTCCGGTCGCCAGAGGGATAGCCGCGTCGAGAAATGTCTTTGCCTTGGCGATGACCTTGGCGCCGCGGGCCTTGTTGTAGCCCTTGGCGGTCTCCCCGGCTTCGTGTGGGATCGCATCGGTGCCGTACAGCGCGTCGTAAAGACTGCCCCAGCGGGCGTTGGCCGCGTTCAGGGCATAGCGCGCATTGGTAAGGGGGACG
The DNA here is from genome assembly GCA_963811915.1 of uncultured Alphaproteobacteria bacterium. Classification (GTDB taxonomy): domain Bacteria; phylum Pseudomonadota; class Alphaproteobacteria; order Rhizobiales; family Xanthobacteraceae; genus Bradyrhizobium. Next base: position 373,160 of record CAWETC010000001.1, on the reverse strand, counting down.
ACCAGCTGCGGTCCGCAGATTTTTCCGATTTCCTCATCGACATCAGCGGTCTCGACCTTCTGGGTCGCCGGCTCCGGCAGCAGGTAGCCGATTTCCTTCAAAAATGCGGTGTACGCATTGATGTCGAACGGCTTGCCTTTGTGGGCGCGGTGCCAGCTGTCGATTTTCGCCTGAAGTGTATCGCGATACACTAGCAACTCGCGATTTTTCGGCGCCAGATCCCGGACGATGGCCGCGAGCCCAGCCCAGAAGGCGTCAGGCGAAATACCGGTGTTGGGAATCGCTTCCTTCTCAATGAAGTCGAACAAAACGGGAGCGATTTTCAATCCGTGGGCGTCGATACGATTCATGGGCGGTTTCTCGGAGGATCTCATGCAGGAAACGGCCATTTACGCGCCGTTTCGGGGGATAAAACGGCAAAAAGGGCGCCGCAAAGGGAAGCTTTCACCGCCCTTTTAGCGCCAAAGCCATGGCAATGAGAAGGCCTTTGGTGCGCTGCAACTGCCCATATCGGCGGCGGGCGCCAGATCAGTTCCGAAGTCGGTTCGAAGCCAGATCGAAGGTCAGATATTGGCAGCGAGATCGACGAGTTCATCGAACAGAATGCCGGTTCGCGCCAGCATTCGCTCGATCTCGTCGGTCGCCTCAACGACCGAACAAGTCGAGGTATCGATCGTCAACTCGCTGGCCGCGGGCGGCTGGTAGTCATTGCCGATGCCGGTGAACGCATGCAGCGCGCCAGCGCGGGCCTTGGCGTAATGGCCCTTGGGATCGCGGCTTTCGCAGACGTCGGCAGGCGTTGCGACGTAGATCTCGCGAAATGCGGTGTCGGCGATCCGGCGCGCCGCGGCACGGTCTTGGGCCGAGGGCGAAACCGCGGCGACGATGGCGATGTGGCCGTTGCGCGCCAGATGGGTGGCGACTTCGGCCAGCCGGCGAATGTTCTCAGTGCGATCGGCCGGGATGAAGCCGAGATCGCTGTTAAGTCCGGCGCGGAGCGTATCGCCGTCAAGCAGGACGGGCGAGCCGCCATTGCCGAACAACCGGCTTTCCAGCGCGCGCGCCAAGGTGGATTTTCCAGAGCCCGGCAGCCCCGTCAGCCAGACCACCGCGCCGCCATGGCGGTAGCGGGCCGAGCGTTCGTCGGGTCGCAGTGCCGATTCCACCGGTACGATATTGACGGGAACGGCGCGCTGCCCGGAATCGACCGCCAGCACCAGGCCGCCGCCGGCGATCCGGCCATGGACCTCGATCACCAGGCGTCCGGTGCGGGGATTGTCGGTAAAGGGGTCGGCGGCCAGCGGCTGCGCCAGCGAAATATCGATCTCGCCGACATGATTACGCGCGATCGACTGTGTCTCGATGCTCGAGAGCGCGCCGGGATCGACCGCTTTCTCGATCGCGACCACGGTCGCGCGAGTTTCCTTGGTGCCGAGGCGCACCAGGATTGACGCGCCGGGCAGCAGTGGCTGGTCGTGCAGCCAAAAAATGCGCGCCCGTATCCGGCGGGTGTCGCGCGGGCTGCTGCCGACATGGGCGATAACATCGCCACGCTCGACAAAGAGTTCGCGGTCGAGCGTGATGCCGACCGAGCGTCCCGCGGTTTGAACCTCGTTGACCGGCGTCTCCGGCCAGCTCTCGACGCTCCTGATCTTCGCGAGCTTGCCCTTGGGCATGACCACGATCTCGTCGCCGGCGGCGAGATGACCGGATTCGATGCGGCCCGCGACGATGCGACGATCGTCGAACTTGTAGATCGCCTGTACCGGCAGCCGCAGCGCCAGCTCAGCCAGCGGCCGCGCCGGTTCGAGCGCATCGAGTGCCTCGACCACGGTCGGACCATTGTACCATTGGGTCCGCGAAGTGCGTTCGGCGACGCCGTCGCCGTCGCGCGCCGAAATCGGGATCACCGCCGAGGGCGTGACGCCAAGGCCGGTCAGATGCGCGGAGATCTCGGCGCTGATTTCGGCAAATCGCGGCGCGCTGAAATCGACCCGGTCCATCTTGTTGACGACGACCGCGACCTGCTTGATGCCGAGGAGATGCAGCAGATAGCCGTGGCGCCGGGTCTGGTCGCGCACGCCTTCCAGAGCGTCGATGATCAGCACGGCGCCATCCGCCTGCGAAGCGCCGGTGATCATGTTGCGCAGGAATTCGGCATGGCCGGGGGCGTCGATCAGCACCACGTCGCGGGACTTGGTGCGAAAGCGGATTTGCGTGGTGTCGATGGTGATGCCCTGATCGCGCTCGGTCTGTAGCGCATCGAGCAGGAACGACCATTCGAACGGCATGCCCCGCCGCGCGCTGACGGCTTTGAGCATTTCCAGCTTGCCGTCAGGCAGGCTGCCGGTTTCATGCAACAGCCGTCCGACCAGCGTCGATTTGCCGTGATCGACGTGACCGACAATGACGATGCGAACCTGCGGGCGCGTCGTGCCGTTCGGTGTTGTTGATATTACAGGGGCAACGGTCATGTTCATCGTAACACTCAACCCAGTATCGGTCAGAGATAGCCGGCGACCCGCAGCCGTTCGAAGGCGTCTTCGGTTTCGTGATCGAGCGCACGCCCGGAGCGCTCCGGCACTCTGGTGCCGTCGAGCTCGACGAGAATCTCGTCGATATTCGATGCGGTTGAAACCACGGGGCTGGTGATGTCGGCGTCGCCCAGCGAGCGATAGCGCTTGCCCCCCTGGGACAGATACAGCGGAATGATCGGGATATTTTCGCGCTTTGTATAAGCCCAGATGTCGGCTTCGGTCCAATGGAGGATCGGATGTACGCGCAAATGAGCGCCCGGCGGCGGCGAGGCGTTGAACTGATCCCAGAATTCCGGCGGCTGATCGCGCACATCCCACCCGCCTTCGGTGCCGCGCGGCGAGAACACCCGCTCCTTGGCGCGGGTGGCTTCTTCGTCGCGGCGGATGCCGGCGATCAATCCGTCGAAGCCATATTTGGCAAGCGCCAGCTTCAGCCCTTCGGTTTTGCGTGCGGCCGATCGCGCGGCCGGCGGCAAGGTCGGATCGATGGTTTCCAGCGGCGGGCACGGTTCGATCTTGAGATCGAGCTCCCATTCCTTGCCGTAGCGATCGCGAAACGCGTACATCTCCGGAAATTTCTTGCCGGTATCAACGTGCATGGCGGGGAACGGCACGCGGCCGAAGAAGGCCTTGCGCGCCAGCCAGATCATCACATTGGAATCCTTGCCGAGCGACCACAGCAGCGCGAGCTTCTTCAGCCGCGCGAAGGCTTCCCTGAAAATGTAGATGCTCTGGGCCTCGAGCGCGTCGAGGTGGTCCATGGAGGGCTCAGGGTCGGGCTCTTGAAGAGGTCCATTGGTCGAACTTTGCATAACCGCAGATACCGCGAGCGGGTCAGCCCCGCGCAACCGGTCACTTGCTTGATCGCTGTCGAGAAGATGCATCTCTGGCCATTGGACTTTGAAGGTGAAAATTCTATAGTTGCACCGCAATAGAGTAACAAAAATTTTCTCTTTGCTGGCGTTAGACGAGACATATATAGAAAATAATTCCAGTCAACCCCGCGAGTAGGGGAAGCGAGTATCGCATGCGATTCCTGCCGGTATTTCTCGATCTGCAAGCCGGTCCGGTGCTCTTGGTGGGTACCGGTGACTTGGCGCGGGCGAAATTGCGCCTGCTCGCCGCCGCGGATGCTCGCGTTCGCTGGTATGCAACTGATGGTCATCACGACGTAAGCGGTTTGGAAACCGCGGACGTCGCGCGGATCGAGTTTGCGCAAGGCGATCCCTTGACTGCCGATCTCGGCGGGGTAATCGCGATTTTTTGCGCGGGCGCTGGCGATATCGCCGCTGCGATGTCGGCACGGGCAAAAGCCGTCGGCCTGCCTGTCAACGTGATGGACGACCTCGCGCATTCAACCTTCATTGTTCCAGCCATCGTCGATCGTGGCGACGTCGTCGTGGCTGTTGGCACTGGTGGCGCCTCGCCGGTGGTGGCGCGCCGCGTGCGCGAAAGTGTCGAGGCCATCCTGCCGGCGCGGATCGGCGATCTCGCCGGCTTTATCGGCCGCTGGCGCAAACAGATCCATGACCGCATTGCGGAGATGCCGCTGCGCCGCCGGTTCTGGGAGCGCGTGATCGACGGTCCGATCGGTGAACTGGTTCTCGCCGGCCGCATCCATGCGGCGGAAGCGGCGCTGAAGGATATTCGCGATCCCGCCAATTTCGCCGGAGCGCTGGCGAGCGGCCACGCGGAAGGGCGGGTGACGCTGGTCGGCGCCGGCCCCGGCGATCCGGACTTGCTCACCGTCAAGGCATTGCGCGCATTGCAGGATGCCGACGTGGTGTTTTACGACGAACTGGTGTCACCGGAAATTCTCGATCGCGCGCGCCGCGATGCATCGCGCGTGCCGGTCGGCCGCCGCGTCGGCAAGCCCGGCATCGGCCAGGATGCGATCAACAGGCTGCTGATCGAAGCCGCGAAGTCGGGGCAGCGCGTGGTGCGTCTCAAGGGTGGCGACGGCTTTGTGTTCGGCCGTGGCGGCGAGGAAATCGAAGCGTTGCGCGAGGCTGGCGTCGCCTGTTCGGTGGTGCCGGGTATTACCGCGGCATTGGGCGCGGCCGCAGAGTTCGAAGTGCCGCTGACATTCCGGCATGAGGCATTGCGCATCACCTTCCTCACCGCGCACAAGGCCGCGGACGCTGAAGCCGTCGACTGGTCGATGTTGACGGACGAGAAGATGACGGTCGTCGTCTATATGGGCATGACCGCCGCGTCTTCGGTTCGCGATGGCCTGCTGGCCGCGGGACGCTCGCCGCAGACGCCGGTTGGCGTGTTCGCGCGGGTGACGCGGCGGGATTCGCAGGCGGTCGTCGGCAAACTGGAGGACCTGCCAGGGCTGGTCGGGAAGATCGACGGCGGACCCGCGGTGCTCATCATCGGCGACGTGGTCGCGCACTCCGCGCCGTGGCTTACGCAAAAAGATCGCGCCCAAAACCTCAATCAATTCGTTGCAAAATTGCTGGAAGCCGCCGAATGACCTCTCCGCTCGAACAGAAAAAGATCAGGATCACCGGTCCGTCAATCGTCACCGCCAATCGCACCTGGGATGGCGCCGTGATCTATCGCACTGCGGGGCATGCCTGGTCGGCGGACTTGTCGGATGCGGCGATCGTTCGCACCTCCGACGAAGCCCGTGCGCTGCTGGCTGAATCGGTGGCCGACGATGTCGGCGCGATCGGCGCCTATATCGCGCCGGTCGAAGTCAGGGGCAGCGGCCAGATCAAGCCGGGCAATCTGCGTGAACACATCCGGTCTGAAGGCATCACCATCGGTATTCCGGTTCCAGCGTAAGGCAAGTCCATCAAGGCCACTCCAACATGTACGCATATGACGAACTCGATCGCACGCTCATCAACGAACGTGTTTCAGAATTTCGCGATCAGGTGAAGCGCCGGTTGTCCGGCGAACTCACCGAGGACGAATTCAAGATGCTGCGGTTGCAGAACGGCGTCTATCTGCAACTCCACGCCTACATGTTCCGGGTGGCTATCCCCTACGGCACGCTGTCGTCGAAGCAATTGCGGCGGCTGGCGCATGTCGCGCGGCGTTACGACCGCGGCTATGGCCATTTCACCACCCGGCAGAACATTCAGTTTAACTGGATCAAGCTTGCCGAATTGCCGGACGCGTTGTCGGATCTGGCCGAGGTCGGCATTCACGCGATGCAGACATCGGGCAACAACACGCGCAACGTCACCTCAGATCAATGGGCCGGCGTGGCGCCGGACGAGGTCGAGGATCCCCGCATCTGGTCGGAGCTGTTGCGGCAATACACGACGCTGCACCCGGAATTTTCGTTCTTGCCGCGCAAATTCAAATTCGCCATCACCGCTTCGGCCCATGATCGCGCCGCGATCAAGGTGCACGATATCGGCCTGCGCCTGCACAAAAACGCCGAAGGCGAAACCGGCTTCGAGGTGCTGGTCGGCGGCGGACTGGGTCGCACGCCATTCATCGGCAAAACGATAAGGCCGTTCGTGGCCGGCCGCGATCTCCTGAGCTATGTCGAGGCGATCCTGCGCGTCTATAATCAGTACGGCCGCCGCGACAATATCTACAAGGCCCGCATCAAGATCCTGGTGCACGAACTCGGCATCGAGAAGTTCGCAAGGGAAGTCGAGGATGAGTGGCTGCAGATGCGCGACAGCGCGCTGACGCTGGATGATGCGGTGGTCGAGGAAATCCGCTCCCGCTTCACTTATCCGGTTTACGAAAAGCTGCCGCACATGCCGGAAGAATTGAAAAAGGCCGCGCATGACCCGCATTTCGAGGCCTGGCGCAAGAACTCGGTCGCGCCCCACAAGGCGCCGGGCTATGCGATCGTCACGCTGTCGTTAAAGCCGGTGGGCGGACCGCCGGGCGATGCCACCGCCGACCAGATGGACGCGATCGCCGATCTCGCCGATAAATATTCCTTTGGCGAAATTCGCGTCGGGCACGAGCAGAACCTCGCGCTGCCCCATGTCGCCCGCCGCGACCTGCCGGCTCTGTGGCGGGCGCTGGACAAGACCGGATTGGCGACGCCGAACGTCAATCTGGTCTCCGACATCATCGCCTGCCCTGGCCTGGATTATTGCTCGCTGGCGAATGCGCGCTCGATTCCGATCGCGCAGGAATTGACGCGGCGCTTCGCCAATCACGATACCGCCAATCTGATCGGACGCCTGCACATCAACATCTCCGGCTGCATCAATGCCTGCGGCCATCATCACGTCGGTCATATCGGCATTCTCGGCGTCGAGAAGAACGGCGAGGAATTCTATCAGATCACGATCGGCGGACGCGCCGACGAGAACGCCGAAGTCGGTACCTTGATCGGGCCCGCCGTGCCTTATGGCGAGGTCGCCGATGTGGTCGAGGATATCGTCGAGGCTTATCTGGCGCTGCGCGCCCGTCCCGATGAGTTGTTCATCGACGCGGTGAAGCGGCTCGGCGTCGAACCTTTCAGGGAGCGGGTCTATGCCACTCGTTAAGAATGGAAAAATATCTGGCGATGCATTCGTCCATGTGGCGGACGATGCCGAAATTCCCGGTGATGGCGCGATCCTGATTTCTTCGGCGCGCTTTCTCGAGGATCCGCAGACATTTTCGCGCCGCGCCGGAAAGATCGGTGTGATCTGGCCGAACAATCGCGACGTCGACGATCTCGTGCCGTATCTCGACCGGCTCGCGATGATCGGTTTGGTGTTTCCGACCTTTCGCGACGGCCGCGCCTACAGCCAGGCGCGATTGCTGCGGGAACGCCATCTCTATCGGGGCGAACTGCGCGCCACCGGCCAGGTGTTGCGCGACCAGTTCATGTTCATGCTGCGCGCCGGTTTTGACGCCTTCGAGGTGAAGAAGGCCAGCGATGGTGAGGCGTTTGCGCTTACCGCCAAGCGTTATTCGGTGTTCTACCAGCCGACCGGCGATGGCCGCATCACCGCGCTTCACCAGCGGATGCAGCAGCGCCATTCGGAGAGCGCCGGTCAGTGAACGAGTTAGCGCACCAGGTATTGGCGGAGCGAAGCGGAGCACGCTTGGCGGATTTACCGCCAGCCGAGGAATTCGATCGCGTGCTTCGTCATGCCGCGCCGGAAGAGGTGATTGCAGCTGCCTTGAAGACGGTCGGCCGCGCTCATCTCGCCGTGGTCTCGTCGTTCGGTACCGAATCGGCGGCGCTGCTCAAGGTGGTGGCGGGCGTCGATCCGGCGATCCCCGTGATTTTTCTCGATACCGGATGGCTGTTCGGGGAGACGCTTGCCTATCGCGATACCCTGATCGCGACGCTTGGCCTGCGCGATGTCCGTTCGATCAAGCCGCTCGAAGCTGCACTGTTACGCGAGGATCCGGAGCGCGAATTGTGGTTTTCCGATCCTGATGCGTGCTGCCGGATCCGGAAGGTCGAGCCGTTGCAGCGCGCGCTGGCGCCGTTTAGCGCATGGATCAACGGACGCAAGCGCTTTCAGGGTGGCGCCCGCGCCGTTATTCCTGTGGTCGAGGACGACGGCAGCCGGCTGAAATTCAATCCATTCGCCAACATCTCGCGCGAAGAAATCCAGGCGATCTATGCGCTTGCCGATCTGCCACGGCACCCGCTGGCGGCGTCAGGTTACCTGTCGGTCGGATGCATGCCCTGCACCAGCCGGGCGTCGCCCGATGAGGATGCACGTGCCGGCCGCTGGCGCGGTCGCCCCAAGACTGAATGCGGTATCCATACGGTCAAGACCTCCTCCTGACGCATCGAAATTGCCGTGACGGCCGGCGAAGGTGCGGCCCTGGCGCGACCGGGCTTCCGCCGCGCGACGTCGAAGTATCGGCGAAAAGACCCGGCGTTCACCATTCAGCCACGGTTGGTATGCAACAACTGCCGGCTACCTGGGGGAATCGATGACGCGGGCGATAATCGCCATTTTGGGGCTGTTGGCGTTGGGTGGTTGCGCGGCGGAAGTTCCCGTCGAGCAGCCGAGCATGTATCTCAACATGGCTGAAGGCGCCAAGCTCGACCCGCAGGCTGCCGCCTCGATGATTTCGCTCTATCGGCAGAACAATGGTCTTGGTGCCGTGGTGGTCGATCCCGAACTCGTGAAGATCGCGGAAGCGCAGTCTCAGGCGATGGCGAGCCGCAACAAGCTTGACCACAACGCCAAGGCGCCGCTGCCGCAGCGTCTGAGCGCTGCCGGTTACTCTGCAACACTGGCGGTTGAAAATGTCTCCGCCGGATACCATACCCTGGCCGAGGCATTTTCTGGCTGGCGCAACTCGCCGCCACACCGGGCGAATATGCTTCAAAATGGTGTCACAAAATTAGGCATCGCAGCGAGCTATGCTCCGAATACCAAATACAAGGTGTTCTGGACGCTGATTCTGGCATCATCGGAAGCGCGGTAACCACGGCTTGATTGCGCTTTCCCGCCTCACTAATTGACGCCATCGCGGACTGACGCCACGCTAACCCCTGATTTCCTGGTTGATCCGAGGACGATAATGAATTCTGTCGATCGAGCGCCAGCCGGGACGCCTGCGACGGCAAAGCGCGTCCTCGTTCTGCAAGGCGGCGGAGCGCTTGGCTCCTATCAGGCCGGCGCCTATCAGGCGCTGTGCAACTTCGACTTCGAGCCGGACTGGATTGCCGGCATTTCGATCGGCGCCGTCAACGCCGCAATCATCGCCGGAAATGCGCCCGAAAAGCGGGTGGAGCGTCTGAAGGAATTCTGGGAACTGGTTTCGTCCCCGGTGCCCTGGAATCCGATCGCAAAAGGCGACCGCGGTCGATCGCTGTTCAATGAGACCAGTGCCGCCTTGATCGCCACGTTCGGCGTGCCCGGCTTTTTCCAGCCGCGATTTCCACCGGCGCCGTTTTGGCCGCAAGGCAACCCGCAAGCGCTGAGCTATTACGATACCACCCCGCTTCGCGCGACGCTGGAGCGTCTGGTCGATTTCGACCGCATCAATGATCTCAAGACCCGGCTCAGCGTCGGGGCCGTGAGCGTCACCACCGGCAACTTCAGGTATTTCGATAATTTCGTGTTCAAGAAGCTCGGCAAGAAGATCGGCCCCGAACATATCATGGCGTCCGGCGCGTTGCCGCCGGGCTTTCCCTCCATCGAAATTGAAGGTGAGCATTTCTGGGATGGCGGCATCTCCTCCAATACACCGCTCGACTACGTGGTCGAAGATGTCACCGAGGACCTTCTGATCTTCCAGGTCGACCTGTTCAGCGCGCGGGGACCTCTGCCGGTTTCGCTGCTTGAGGCTGCCGAGCGCGAGAAAGACATTCGTTTTTCCAGCCGCACTCGCTTGAATACCGACAAGAACAGGCAGGTTCACAATGCCCGCAAGGCGCTGCGCGAGTTGATCGGCAAGCTGCCTGAGCATCTCAAGAACGATCCGTCGCTCGACATTCTCAGCAAGGTTGCCAATGAAAACACCGTCACGGTGGTGCACCTGATCTATCGCAGCAAGAATTACGAATCCTCCTCCAAGGACTACGACTTCTCGCATATCGGCATGGTCGAACACTGGGGCGCCGGCGTGCGCGACGTTCATCTGTCGATGCGTCACAAGGATTGGCTCGAGCGGCCACAATCAGATGAAACAATGGTGACTTACGATCTCACGGGGGACAATTCCCCCAAGCGCAAACAGGAGTAAAAACAATGGGTACGTTGACAGGCAAGACCGCTGTGGTGACCGGCTCGACCAGTGGCATCGGATTGGCATATGCGCGCGCGTTTGCGAGTGCCGGCGCCAACATCGTGATCAATGGCATGGGCGCCCCTGCCGATATCGAAAAGGAACGGTCCGCGATCGAGACCGACTTCAAGGTCAAGGCTGTCCATTCGCCCGCCGATATGACCAAGCCCGCTGAAATCGCCGAAATGATCGCGCTGGGAGAAAAAACATTCGGTTCGGTCGACATCCTCGTCAACAATGCCGGAATCCAGTTCGTCTCGCCGATCGAGGACTTTCCGATTGAAAAATGGGATGCGATCATCGCGATCAATCTGTCGTCGGCGTTTCACGGCATCCGCGCTGTGGTGCCCGGCATGAAGAAGCGCGGCTGGGGCCGCATCATCAATACGGCGTCGGCGCATTCGCTGGTGGCCTCACCGTTCAAATCGGCCTATGTCTCCGCCAAGCATGGCATCGCCGGTCTCACCAAGACCGCGGCGCTCGAACTTGCGACCTTCAAGATCACCTGCAACTGCATCAGTCCCGGTTACGTCTGGACCCCGCTGGTCGAGCACCAGATTCCGGAGACCATGAAGGCGCGCAACATGACCAAGGAGCAGGTGATCCGTGACGTGCTGCTGGAAGCGCAGCCGACCAAGGAGTTCGTCACCTCCGAACAGGTCGCCGCTTTGGCGCTGTTTCTCTGCGGCAACGATGCCGCGCAGATCACCGGCGCCAATCTCTCGATCGACGGCGGCTGGACCGCGGAGTAGGGGCCAGCGGGCCTTCCGTTCCGCGAGAGGGCGATGACGTCTAGCGATCCGGTTGAGCTAAGCACGTTCTTGAGCTTCGCGCTTCGCCATAAGCCCGACGCCATTGGCCTCTCGCTTGACCCGCAAGGCTGGGTCAGCATCGACGAACTGGTCAGGAAGGGAAATATAGCCGGAATACGGTTTAGCCGTGAAGATCTGCTGCCCGTCGTCGAAACCGGCGACAAGAAGCGGTTCTCGGTCTCCGCTGACGGGCTGTGCATTCGTGCTGCGCAAGGACATTCGGTTCGGTAGAGCTTGGCCTGTCGCCACGAGAACCGCCTCCAGCGCTGTACCATGGGACCGCAACGCGATTCCAGGAATCGATCCAGTCGGAGGGCCTGAAGCCACAGAAGCGACAGCAGGTACATCTGTCGATCGACGCAGCCACGGCGCAGCGCGTCGGTCAGCGACATGGCAAGCCGGTCATCTTCAAGATCGATGCGCTTCGCATGCGCCTGCTGGGCTGCAAGTTTTTTCTTGCAGACAATGGCGTGTGGTGGTTGATCGATCAGCTACCGCCAGAGCTCCTGGTTCCAGCCGTCCCTGCGACGACCTTACTTCCCGAACGCCAGCACGTGCAGGCCAAGCCGACGCCGCACGATCCAGAACAATAACACGGTCTCGAAAGCGAGTGAGATCGAGGTCGCCGCGGCGGCGCCATGGCCGCCGAACGGCGGCACCAGCGCGATGCACAGCACGACGTTCATGGCAAAGGCCAGCGCATAGGCCAGCGCGCAGACGTGCTGGTGGCCGAGCATGTTGAGCAACCGCTCGACCGGGCCGATTGCGGAGCGCACCACAAGGCCGATGGCTGCGACGAACATGATGTCGTAGCCGACGACGAATTGCGGGCCGAACAGCCAGAGCAGCGGCTTGCCCAAAGCCAGCAGCACGATGGTGGCGGCGAGCGAGGGCCAGAACGTCCACTTGATCGCATGCGCGACATAGGCGGACAGCCGTGCCTTGTCGCCGATGGCGTGATACTCGGCAAAACGGTGCGCCGTCGTCGCCGACATCGCGTAGTGGATGAAAGATACCAGCGCCAGCGTCTTGACCACGGCGAAATAAACGCCGACCTCTTGCGAGGAGCGATATTGCTGCAGCACCAGCACGTCGGTGTAGGACAGCAGCAGATAAAAGCCCTCGACCATCAGGATCGGCAGCGAGACCGCGAGCCAGCCGCGGAAATCGTAAGCCTTGGGGCCGGGCTCGATGTGACCGCCGAGGCGGCGGTTGAGCACCGCCATCTGTCCGATCATGGCGATCCATACCGCGGCCGCACTGGCGAGCATCGCCGCGGTCGCGCCAAGATGGAGGCCCAGCGCAAACGCGCCGGCGGTGAGGCCGATGATCAGCGACTGGCGGATGATGAATTGCGGCATCAACCCGAGCCGCATCCAGTCGTGCGAGCGGGCGATGCCGTCCTGGGTGTTGGCGACCACGAAGGCCGGCAAGGTGAGGCAGCCGACGTAGAGCGGAACCACCGCGCCGGTCTCGATCCACGGCGACAACAGTTTCACCACGCCAGCCAGCGCCAGCGAGACCGTGGAAGAGGCGACGAACGTCATCCAGCGGCTGCCGGTGAGGAAGCCGCGCAGCAGCGCGTGCTCGCCGGTGGCGCGATATTCCGGGATGATCTTTTGCGCCGATGCCGAGATGCCGAAATCCATCATGCTGCCGAGCAGCAGCACCCAGGTCCAGACATAGACGTAGACGCCATAATCCGAACCGCCCATCCAGCGCGCGAGCAGGATTTGCGACAGGTAAGCCATCGCGGCGCTGACCACGCGGATGATGAAAATCGTGCCGGCCAGCCGCCGGGTCACCGAGGCTTCGCTGGTGCCGCCAAGAAATCTGCCAAGCAAGCCGCCAATCATCGCTCGCGGGCGCGCGATGGCGGCTGTGGGCGGAGCGGTTGCGGATTGAGCGTCCATCACGGCCACAGCAGGAAAATCCCTCGGAACGCCACAGCATGCGGCGACAGCGGGCCTATCAACTATTCGTTAAGATTTGGTTGGGTGCTCGTCATTCCGGGGGATGCGAAGCATGAGCCCGGAACCTCAAGATTCCCCGATGGCAATGGCACATGGTTCATGCTTCGCACGCGCCGGAATGACGGCAAATCCTAATCCAGATTGATGTTGAACTCGTAAGAGTGGTCGCCGCCAACCAGCGTCAATTTCAGCGCGGCGCCGTCGGGCTTCGCGCCCGGCGGCAAGCCGTCGAGTTCGAAGGCGAAGCGCTTGACCCCGGGCGGGCTGTGTTCGACCAGGTTCGGTATCGGCAGCCCCCAGTCGGGCGTAGGCCCTTCGACGAACAGGCCGACCTCCCGGCTGTCAGGCGCGACCACGTCGACCAGCACGGTGGACTTGCCTTCGCGCTTGACGTCGCGGATGGTCAGCGGGTTTGGGTCACCGATCCTGGCCGGCTTGGGCACGGTGTCGAGTGCCGCGAACAGCGCGCCGTCTTCGGTGCTCGCCACGCTGGCAAAGGCGAGCTCGGCAGCGGCCTCGACAGGAATGCAAATTTTCTCGCAAACCGCATAATTGATATTGGCGCGAAGCGTCACCGGCTTGTCGGAATTTTTCGCAACAATCCGCAACGGCAGCACGATCTGGTTGTGATAGCCCAGCGAGTGGCCGCCGGCACCGTCGTCGAATTTGGTCGGAGCCGGCCACAGAACGGTCACAGCTTCGATATTTTCCGACTTGGAGAAGTCAAAACGCGGCGGAACGCCGGAATCGCCGGGGCTCCGCCAATAGGTCTTCCAGCCCGGTTCAAGTTGCAGGGCGATGCCGCCGAGCAGCACGGAACCGCTGCGCGACCCCGCCAGCAGTCGAACCGCGGAATGCCCACCGCGTTGCCACGGCGAAGCGTCCTGGGCGCGCGCCTCGTTCGCCAGGGACGATGCAAATACGGCCAAGCCGATGCCGAGCGCGGCTCGCAGGGGAACTTCGATGATCATGAAGCGTCATTACCGCCAAGTGAGATCGCAAACCATTGAATTGCTTGTGATGGATCGCAAAAACCGGCGCGAAGGTTGATTGACAGAACCGGCACCCGATATCAGGATGGTCAGCAACACGAGAGTCCTTTGCGGATGGACCCTGAAGGCAAAAAACCCAGAATGGTTCGCCGCAAAGCCGCCGGCCTTGCCGACGATACGGCGGGTTCTGGCTCAGCAAGTCATGGTTATCTCGACGGTCAATTGCTGATCGCCATGCCGGTGATGGGAGATCCGCGCTTCGAGCGTTCCGTGATCTATCTCTGCGCGCATTCGGCCGAAGGCGCCATGGGCATCATCGTCAATCGCCCGGCGGGCAGCATCGACTTTCCCGGATTGCTGGTGCAACTCGATATCATCAAGAAGGCCGACCAGATCAAGCTGCCGGAGAACGCCGAGACCCTGAAGGTCGTGAAGGGCGGTCCGGTCGATACCGGCCGTGGCTTCGTGCTGCATTCAAGCGATTTCTTCATCGAGGACGCGACGCTGCGGATCGATGACGGCATTTGCTTGACCGCCACCGTCGATATTCTCAAGGCGATCGCACGGGGCGCCGGCCCGAAGCACGCCATCCTCGCGCTGGGATATGCCGGCTGGGCGGCGGGGCAACTGGAAACCGAGATCCAGGAAAATGGCTGGCTGCACTGCGATGCCGATCCCGACCTGATTTTCGGCAGCGACGTCGAGGAAAAATACCAGCGGGCGTTGCGCAAGATCGGGATCGATCCGGGCATGCTCTCGAACGAAGCCGGGCACGCGTAGTGGAATTTCGCGTCGGCGGCTGTCGCATTTACCGAGTTCGTCCCCCCCGCACGCGAAACCGCCGGGACCAGTCGTTACTCCGCCGCCTGCCGCGCGACGGTCGGCATGGTGCCGGCGACCGTCGCGCGGCGCATGTCGCGTGGCTGCGATTGGTCATAACGGCGCACGCGGTGCATGGTCTGGCGGTTGTCCCACATCACGAGGTCATGCAGTGTCCATTTATGGACGTAGACGAATTCGCGCTGCGTAGCGTGCTCGTTGAGGTCGCGCAGCAGCACGCGGGCCTCCGGCACTGACATGCCCTGAATGCCGCCGGCATGCGACGACAAATAGAGCGACTTGCGGCGGTGCACCGGATGGGTGCGCACCAGCCGCTGCAGCACCGGCTTGAACATTTGTTTTTCTTCTTCGGTGTAATCGAGGAAACCGAGCGCGCCGCGTGAATACATCAGCGAATGTTCGCAGATCAGGTCCTCGATCTCGGCCTTGGTCTCGTCGTCGAGCGCGTCATAGGCCGCGCGCATGTCGGCGAATTCGGTATTGCCGCCCTTGGGGTTCACCACCCGCGCCGACAACAGCGAAAATTTTGCCGGTATCGGGCGGAACGAACTGTCGGAATGCCACAGGCAGTTGCCGAGATTGAACAGATGGGTGCGGTGATCGCGCGGCAGCGGCTTGCCGTCCTTGCCGAGATTGGAGACGTCATTCAGCCCCGAGGTCAGCCGGTAGTCCTCCCGCTTGGTCACGGTACCGCCGCGCGCATTTTCTCGTTCGCCGAAATTGCGTGCGAAGATCAATTGCTGATCGTCTGTTATGTCCTGATTGCGGAACAGCAGCACGGCGTATTTGTCCATGCCGGCCTCGATATCGGCGGCCTCTTGCGGCGTGAGCGGGTTTCGCAAATCGACACCGGAGACTTCGCCGAAAAAAAGCGGGTGAAGCTGCCGGATCGTCACAGTCATTGGCATTTCTCCTGGTCGAGGCGAGCAGTTGTTCCGCTCTGTTGGCCGAAAAGCTACTCCGTGACATTGCGAAGTCAACGCCTTGGCGAAGCTCAAACGGCTTGACGAAGTCAACGGCTTGGCGAAGTCAATGGCTTGAGGCGCGCAGGACCCGTCCGGAACCGGAACCGGTCTCGCCGGTTAGCTCGCTGAGAATCGTCTCACATGCATATTTCGCAAGGGAGTAATCGCGATGGACAAGGATCGAATTGCCGGTTCAGCAAAGGATGTTGCTGGTAAGGTCGAAGGCGCTGTCGGCGACATGACGGGCGATGCCCAGACCCAGGCCGCGGGCCGTGCCCGTGAGGCGACCGGGTCAGTGCAGAATCTGTATGGACAGGCCAAGGATGCCGCGCGCGACGCCGGCGAGGCCGCCGTCAACTATGCCAAGGACGCTTACGCAAACAGCGGTGATACTTTCCGTGACAGTTCGCAGGCGGTGGCGAAAACTGTACAGGAACGTCCGCTCGGCGCGCTGCTGGTCGCGGGTGGAATAGGCTTTGCGCTGGCGATGCTGTTGACGCGTCCGCCGCGCCGGCCGCCACCACGCTGGCGATATTACGGCTGAGCCGCACTTTCTGAGCAGAGAATACCTTCGGCCTCACACTGAGCGGCGTTAAGGAGCGTCGCTCCGACATGAGGTTGATCGTTCTATTGCGCCGCGGAGCCCGGTGGCACCGACGCCGATCGGCCGACATTGCCCGGCGGACGTGGTACGCCCGTCGCATGCGGAGGCCCCACCTGCGGCGGTTGGGCGGGCGCGGTGCTGTGCCCAGTCCGAATCCGAAGAAGTTCGAGAACGGTGCCGGCGTATTTGTCGGGGTACTCGATTGAATTGGACGAAGCCTCCTCGGCTTGGGCGGTATCGCTGGCGTAGGTGGAGCACTAACCGTTCCGTCCGGCGAGACGGACGCCACCGGCGTTTCGCCTTTGGCCTGTTCGCGGCCGATGTCACGGCGTGGCCAGACAAAGTCATCGGCGCGGCCGGCGGGCGGCGCGAGCGGTTCGCCCTTGACCAGCGTGCGGGCTGCGAGCGCATCCACCGCGGCGGGGCGCGACCCGGGGCCGCCCAGCAACTGATCGGTGCCGACCGAAGAGGCCACCAGCGGCAGGATCGGTCCCGCCAGCGGACGCGGCGCTGGCTGCCCAGGTTGAGCATCGGCGTCGGGGGTCGCCGGTTCGCTCGGTAATTCGATCGGCGCAGAACGTGACGCCAATAGCCGCGTGATCTCGCGCTCAACATAGTGCGCCAGCTTGCGCGCGCCGGGCTTGGTGAAATACACGCCGTCATAGGAGCGCAACCGGCGGATCTGGCCCTCGAAGTCCGGGCCCTGTTGCAGGAAGCGGCCGGCTTCGTCGACAAACCCGTCCCAGACATCGACATAGGTGATGCCAGCCTTGCCGGCGGCGTCACGGTACAGCGAATCCAGGAACAGCATGTCGGCGGTGGCCTTGGCGCCGCGAACCGCGGGTAGTCCGACCCACAGGACCGGCACGCCCTTGGATTTCGCGACCGCGATCATCTCTTCGATTTTCTTGGTGTAGAGCTCGACCCAGCGATCCTCGCGGAATTCATAAACGCCGTTCCGCGAGCGCGTGCTTTTCTCGGGTGCGGGCGCCGGCGGCGTGTCGCCATTGTCGGCGTCGTCAGACAATTCAGTGTCGGCCGCCTTGTCATCCGGCTTCGCCGCGTCCGTGCCGTCGCCTGGCTTGGCATCGGGCTTGGTGCGGGCGTCCTTCTTGTCGCTCTTTTTGTCCGACGGCTTGCCGTCGGATTTCTCGGCCGCCGGCTCCCGCATCGGGATGCGGTCGTTGAGTCCGAGCATGATGACGATGGCGTCGGGCTTCTCGGTGGCGAGGATGCCCTTGGCGGCCGCGGGCCAGTCGGCCGGATCGCCCTTGGGCTGATACCGGATCAGGCCGGAGACGGTCTTGTGTCTGCGGATCACGCCCATGTCGGGTTGTTCGGCATAGGCGTCCTCAAGACCGTAGGCGAGCCAGTCCGCCATGGCATCGCCGAGCACCAGCACGTTGCGCTCCGGCACGGTCTCACGCTTCTCCGGCGGCGGGGCCCTGGAATAGTTCTCGATCCGCTTCGGCGCCTGCTGCTGGAAGGGGGCGAACAGGTCGCCGCCGAACCAGCCGCCGCCGCCGGGTTGCCCGCCACGCGGTGGCATCATTTGCTGTGGGGGGCCGCGGCGGTCCGCCGAAATTGAAATTGAAGAATTGCGCGGAAGCCGGCCCCATTATTCCGACCAGCATTGCGACCGCAACGGCCAACACGATCAGCGGGCCGCTTTCGGTAAACATCCGGAAAAAGGATTTCGGCTTCTGCATGCGCTTCGATCGTGATGAAAGATCAGGCCATGACCAAAGACAGGCCTTCGCTATAGTAGCGGAATTTGGCCGCAAGCGGGCAAATTCTCCGCCATAAACCGGGCATCGGCTGGCACCGTCAAGGGCGGTCGAGAATTGTCGCGTTCAAGGTTCCTTTGGGCTGGAATCCGGCGTTTCAGCGCCCCCTGAGCCGTTCCAGCACCTCCGAGGAAGCGAATCCGTCGGCGGGGGCTCCGATCGACGCCTGGAAGCCGCGCAGGGCCTCCCGCGTCTCGCCACCGAACTGGCCGTCCGGGGTGCCGCGATAGAACCCGCGCTGGGCCAGAAGCTGTTGCAACTCCAGCCGCTCGGCCCGCGACAATTCCCGCTCCTGCCGGGGCCAAGGTTGCACGAAAGGTTGCCCGCCGCGCAGCCGGTCGGCGAAATGGCCGA
Source organism: uncultured Alphaproteobacteria bacterium (assembly GCA_963811915.1). Taxonomy (GTDB): domain Bacteria; phylum Pseudomonadota; class Alphaproteobacteria; order Rhizobiales; family Xanthobacteraceae; genus Bradyrhizobium. The sequence continues at coordinate 354,619 of CAWETC010000001.1, read as the reverse complement.
TCGCCAGCGCATAGGCTTCCGCCGGATTGTATTTCATGATCACCCGGAAATTCTGCAGCATCAAGAAGCCCGGTCCCTCGGCGCCGGCGGGCGCCAGCAGATAGGCCTTGTCGGAGGGCTGCGGGAACGGCTGGCCGCTGGCGCGCTTGAGGCCGAGATGCTCCCACTGAGTGATCGTCATGGCCCTGGCGCGATCCGCCAGCATGTAATTGAAGTTCGGCGGTACCACGACCTCGTAGCCCCAGGTCTGTCCGCTCTGCCAGCCGTCCTTTTTGAGATTGTTCGCGGTGGAGGCGATCAGATCAGCCGGATCGTCGACCACGTCGCGGCGGCCGTCGCCATCGCCGTCAACGGCATAGCGCTTGAAAGCGGTCGGCATGAATTGCGTCGGTCCGAAGGCGCCGGCCCAGGAACCCCGCATCTGCTCGGGCCGCAGGTCGCCGCGGTTCAAGATTTCCAGCGCGGAAAGAAATTCATCCCGGAAGTATTTCTGGCGGCGGCCGATACAGGCCAAAGTGGCGGTGGATTGCAGGACGCTGCGATCGCCGATCTGGGTGGAGTAATTCGATTTCGATCCCCCAGATCGCGGCGATCGCGTAGCGGTCGACGCCGTAAGCTTTCTCCACCGCGTCGAATTGCGGTTTGTATTTAGCCAGGATCTCGCGGCCTTTGGCGAGGCGATTGTCGTTCACCAGGATGTCGAGATAATCCCAGATCGACTTGGTGAATTCCGGCTGCGAATCCATCAAGTCCATGATGCGCAGATCGGGGTTAAGGCCGGCGGTGAAACGCTGGAAGTTATCCTGCGTGATGTTGCGGCGTGCGGCGTCGGGCCACATCGCGGCCACGCAATTGTCGAAATTGGCGGCGGCCTCGCGAATCGCGTTCGCGGTCATCAATGGGTGGCCGGAGGCGCCATCCTCGCCGCTCCAAGGCAGCGGCCCGCTGCCCGGCTGGGCTGGCGGCGCGGTTTGGCCGGTCTTCGAAGCCGAACCGGAGAAGATGTTGCCGAGGAAGTCCAACGGGCCGCCCCCGCCGGCCGCCTGCGCGCGGGCCTCGCCGCAAAACAGCAGCGCCGCCGCCAGGATGACAACACCGGTCCGTAGTTTCGCCGCTGGTTCCATTGGTCGCGTCATGTTCCACCCGCCCGGCCTGAATATCCCGTGCTTTCAGGAGGCCTGGTCACCGTTTCCAATAGCTTAACAAAGGTGAGATTTTTGCGTCAGCCGTTTCCCCTTTCCCGCCAAAAGCCGATGACGGAGAGGAACTGCATCACACATCCGCTTTGTTACGGCTGCAAAACCAGCTACCAAGATGAGATCGAAGTTACCTGCCGCCAACTCTCTCAAGGCCATCCGACGCCCCATGAAAATCCGTAAAGCCGTCTTCCCGGTCGCCGGCCTCGGCACCCGCGTCCTGCCCGCCACCAAGGCGATGCCAAAGGAAATGCTCACCATCGTCGACAAGCCGCTGATCCAGTATGTGGTTGACGAGGCGAGGGAAGCCGGCATCGAGCACTTCATCTTCGTGACCGGCCGCAACAAGGGCGTGATCGAAGACCATTTCGACCGGATGTACGAACTCGATGCCACGCTCGCCGCGCGCGGCAAGAAATCCGAGATGGAGATTCTGGCGCGCGATCAGCCGGAAGCCGGTGCGATGAGTTTCACCCGGCAGCAGTCGCCGCTCGGTCTCGGCCACGCGGTGTGGTGCGCGCGCGACATCGTCGGCCACGAGCCGTTCGCGGTGGTGTTGCCGGACGAACTGGTGCTTCATACGCCGGGTTGCCTCAAGCAGATGATCGAGGCCGCGGGCAAGCTTGGCGACAAATCCAATCTGATCGCGGTGGAAGAAGTGCCAGCGCACCTCACGCATCAGTACGGCATCTGCGGTGTCGGCAAGCGTCACAAGCACTCCAATATGTTCGAGGTCGACGGCATGGTGGAAAAGCCGCCGCAGGGCACCGCGCCCTCGAATCTGTCGATCACCGGGCGCTACATCCTGCAGCCGGAAATCTTCAAGATACTGGAAACCCAGGAGCGCGGCGCCGGCGGCGAGATCCAGCTCACCGATGCGATGATCGGGCTGGCGAAAAGCCAACGTTTCTACGGTGTCGAATTCGAAGGCGAGCGCCACGATTGCGGCTCCAAGGCCGGCTTCCTCCGCGCCAACATTGCCTTCGGCATGGCGCGCGCCGATTTGCGTGACGGCCTGCGCGCGCAGATGAAGAACTATCTGGAGAAGTGACGGCAGGCCTCCTGCTGAGGCGCGTTGAAAGCGCATCTCGAAGCACGAATCTTGTAACAACAAAAACATCCTTTGAGACGCGGCCAACTGGCCGATCCTCAGGACGAGGCTACTGCCTCACCCCGCCCTCATCTCCGCCTTGATCATGTCGGCGGCCTTCTCGCCGATCATGATGGTCGGCGCATTGGTGTTGCCGCCGATCAAGGTCGGCATCACGGACGCATCGACCACGCGCAGGCCGTCGAGCCCATGGACTTTCAATTTCGGATCGACCACCGCCAGGGGATCACCGACGCCCATCTTGCAGGTGCCGACCGGGTGATAGACGGTATCGACATGGTTGCGCAGCACCTTGCGAATGTCGTCGTCGGTTTCGACGCCCTCCGTGAATACATCGGAGGTTTGCAGCGCTTTCAGCGCGGGCGCGTCCATTAGCCGCCTGGTCATCTTGAAGCCCGCGACCATGGCCTCGAGATCGGAATCTTCGCCGAGAAAATTCGGATCGATCGCCGGCGCCGCAAGCGGATCGGCGCTCTGCAGCCAGACGCTGCCGCGGCTTTCGGGGCGAAGCAGGCAGACGTGACAGGAGAAGCCGGTTCCCCAGCGTGGCTTGCGGCCGTGATCGGCCACCATCGCCATGCAGAAATGCAACTGGATATCAGGCGCGTCCAGATCGGGCCGGGTTTTAAGAAAGCCACCGCATTCGGCGACATTCGACGTCATCGGTCCTCGCCGTTCGCGCCGATACTGTGCGATACCTTTGAAGATTCGCGCGATGCCGCCGAATGACAGACCAGCAAAGTGCGGTGCGTCGGAGGTGAAACCAAATACAAAGTCCGGATGATCCTGCAGGTTCTGCCCGACACCAGGCAGATGATGCGTCGATGCAATGCCGTGTTTGGCCAGCGCGGCACTGTCGCCGACGCCTGACAGCATCAGCAGTTGCGGCGTCTGGAACACGCCGGAGGAAACGATCACTTCGCGGCGGGCGTGAATTTGCCTGATGTCATTGCCCTTACGGTATTCGACGCCGACAGCGCGCTTGCCCTCGAACAGGATGCGGGTCGCCTGCGCTTGGGTCTCGACGCGCAGATTAGCCCGCGTGGCCATGAACGGGTGGATGTAGCCGCGCGCCGCGCTCCAGCGCTCGCCGTTCTTCTGGGTGAGCTGGTAGGCACCGAGGCCTTCCTGTTCCTCGGCGTTAAAATCCTCGCGGATGCGGAATTGCGCCTCGCGCGCGGCCTGCAGATAGATCTCGCGTACCGGATTGTCGGATCGCGATCCCGAGACATGAAGCGGGCCGCCCTTGCCGTGATACTCGCCATCGAGTTCGGAATTGTCTTCCGAGCGTTTGAAATAGGGCAGCACATCTTCATAGGACCACCCGGTGTTACCGAGCGCGGCCCACCGGTCGTAATCGCTGCGGTGGCCGCGGATATAGACCATTGCGTTGATCGCGGAGGAGCCGCCGAGTCCCTTGCCTCTTGGCTGATAGCCGATCCGGCCGTTGAGGCCCGCCTGCGGCACCGTATCGAACGCCCAATTGTTGACCTTGCCGGAAATCATCAGGACCAGCGCGCCCGGCGTAGTGACCACCCAATTGTCGTCCGTGCCGCCCGCTTCCAGCAGCGCCACCGAGGTGGCGGGATCCTCGGAAAGCCGGCTCGCCACCGCGCAGCCGCCGGAGCCGCCGCCGACCACGACAAAATCAAAAGTATCCGTCACGCTTTGCCCCCCGGTTTTGTCATTTCGTTTTGTCATTGCCTGCGACAAATGCGGAGCGTTTGCGCAAGGGAGTGAAGCGACGAAGCGATCCATCAGCGACCGTATTCACCCCTGGATTGCTTCGCTTCGCTCGCAATGACGCTGTTAGCCCCCCAACTCGAATTACGACATAAACCGCAGCAGCTTCTCCAGCCGCGCGATCTTGGCGCCGTAGGGCGGATAGAGATCGGCCAGCCGGTTGAGCGGCGAGCGATAGAACACCGGCTTCAGTTTGCTCAGGGTCCTAAAACCCCATTCGCCGTGATAGGCGCCGGTGCCGGAGGCGCCGATGCCGCCCATCGGCTGGTTGATCTGGGTGAAGTGAAACAGGCAGTCGTTGACGGTGACGCCGCCGGACACCGTGCGCGCCAGCACCTCGTCGCGCGCCGCATCGTCTTTACCGAACCAGTAGAGTGCCAGCGGCCTGTCATGCCTGTTGATGTAGGCGACCGGCTCGCCGGCATCCCGGTAACCGAGGATCGGCAGCAGCGGCCCAAAAATTTCCTCCTGCATAATCGTCATATCTGATGTGACGTCGACGACGATGGTCGGCGGAAACTTGCGCTTCGATTTCCACGCGGGGGCCTCAGGCGTCGCCACCTGCATGATGCGCGCGCCCTTGGCGGCGGCGTCCGCCACCAGGCCCTGGAGGCGCGCATAGTGCCGGTCGGAAACGATCGAGGTGTAATCCTTGTTGTCCGGATCGGTGCCGAACATGCGCCGCATATGGCCCTGCACTTTATCGGCGAAATCCTGCAACTGATTTTCCGGCACCAGCACATAGTCCGGCGCGATACAGGTCTGGCCGGCATTGACCAGTTTGGCATAGGCGATCCGCTCGGCGGCCTGCGCCAGATCGGCGGAGCGGTCGATGATGGCGGGCGATTTGCCGCCGAGTTCGAGCGTGACCGGCGTCAGGTTGCGCCCGGCCGCCTCCGCGACCAGACGGCCGACGCGCGTCGAGCCCGTGAAGATCAGATGGTCGAACGGCAGCGCGGCGAAGGCTTTGGCGATATCATCGTCAACGCCGGTGACGAGCATTTCGGTAGCGTCGAATTTTGCGGCGATCACTTCCTTCAGCAACGCAGAAAAGCGCGGCACCAATTCGCTCGGCTTGATCATCACGCGGTTGCCCGCGGCGAGCGCGCCCACCGCCGGCGCCAGCGTCAGTTGCAGCGGATAATTCCACGGCGAAATGATGCCGACGACGCCGAGTGGCTGCGGGATCAGGCGATTTTTGGCGGGCATGAATTGCAGCGCGGTCGCAACCCGCTGCGGCGCCATCCATTTCTTTAGATGCTTGGCGGCGTGCTTGATCTCGCCCAGCACCAATATGGTTTCCGCGATCGCGGTCTCGGTGGTGCTGCGGTGGCCGAAATCGGCCGAGATGGCCTGCGCGAACCGGGTCTCGTTATCAGAGACAATGGCGCGCAGCCGCGCCAGCCGGTCAAGCCGCAGGGCCAGATCAGGCGCAGGCGTGGTGCGTGACAGTTCGAACATGGCGTGGAAGGCATCGTCCAAGGCATTCTGGCCCGGGCTTTTCAACGGCTGGTCCATGGCGTTTCCCTCGATTGGCGTTTCCCCTGTCTGATTTTTTGGCTCAAGGCTTTTTGGCCCAAGGCTTTTTTTGGGCCCAAGGCTGGGCTTTTGCGGAACTTCTGGCAAGAGCGCTCTCGCGGGAGCCGGTTTGGCTTTGGAAACCCGTAATTTAGCCGTCATAAAAACCGGAAAAGATGGCTTGTGGCCCTTTCCAAAGCAGGTCCGCGTTGGTACATACCGCTCGCACCCAAGGGCATTTGCCCGGGGTCGCCCTCTCAGGAAGCCTCCGGACAGGATCGATCGGCGCCCTCGGGCGTTGGCCAGATTCGTTTCGGAAATGGGTTTTTGAGGGGGCAAGCAACGGTTTATCGCGGGGTGGAGCAGCCCGGTAGCTCGTCAGGCTCATAACCTGAAGGTCATAGGTTCAAATCCTATCCCCGCAACCAAGATCAACCCGGCAGATCAGGCGCCTACGCCTCGTCTGCCGGGTTTTTGTTGGGTAACGACCACCGCAGGCCATTGCGATAGGTTGCGAGTCGACGGGCTCCTCTTTCTTCTTCTGCCGATTCGGCCAGACGGGCTGTTGATCCGCTTGGGTCGCCTATCCGAGGTGCGAGCGCGTTTCGCGCCCTCTCTTCCCGCCGGTGTTACGGCTTCTCGCCAGCTCCTTCGCTGCCAGAGAGCGCGCGATAGCGGGCCAGATCGGGGGCGCCATCTATGTAGAGCCCGATGAAGCCGTAGTAGCCAAAGTCGTCGCGGAGATATGTTGCTCCCTGTCTATCGCCCTGACCCATCGCGCAGCTACAACGCCCCTCACTGACCCGGCCTGCTTACCGGGGTTTGGAGCCTTATCGTCCCAAAGTGGGTTTAGTGGCTGACGGGTCAATCTGGAATGGAGTGAGGCTAAGAGGTTCGCATGGTGCAGGCCGGCCTAACGTCGGCAGGCGCTGCGAGTTCGCCCTACTTCGATGGACAGCCTTTTTGGCGCGGTCTCCACAAACGCCTATCCTGCGCGACGGCGGGCATAGCTCTGCTTGCCAACAAAGCGGCCCTGCCGTTGCGACACGCAGGGACCAAGTCGCAATCACATCACCAGTTCGGTTTCCTTGATGTTGGCGATGGGGCCAAGGATCGCGGGATCGAACTCGTTCAGGGCGCCGCGGTTGAATAGGCGCTTGGGCAAGTCGGGGTTGGCCAGGGCCCCCCGAGCTATCGTGACGATATCGGCGCCGTCGTCCAGTGCAGCCACCGCCTGCTCGATGTTATGCAGGCTGCCATTGGCGAAAATCGTCGCTTTGGGGGCATAGCGTTTGGCGAGGTGCATCAATGAAGGACCTCCCTCGGTGAAAGCGGGCTTCCATGCCTCGAACTCGGTCACATGGATGAAGTCGGCGCCGGCATCGGCGAGGCTGCCGAAGACGATTTCGGCATCCCGTTCCGCACCCGCCCACTTGTGATAATAGTCGTTCACTTTGCCTTGCGAGAGGCGGACACCGAGCGGCACCATGGCACCGACCTTCGCGCGGACTTGCTTGAAGGTTTCCACGATCAACCGAACGCGGTTCTGCGTGGTGCCTCCCCAGCGATCCGTTCTATTGTTGGCGTAGTCGGTCAAGAACTGGTCAAGCAGGTAGCCGTTGGCGCCGTGGATCTCGATGGCGTCGAACCCGGCGACCTCGATTGCTCGCGCAGCCGAGCCAGCAAAGCCGGCAATAACGTCGGCGATCTGCTCCTCCGTGATCGCGGCCGGCAGCACGTAGCGGTCCTTGCCGTGATAGAACGTCATCTGCTTGCCCTTGGGTTGAATTGCAGACGGTCCCACCGTGCCGTCGCGAAACCGATTGCCCTGGCTGATCGCGCCGGCATGCATCATCTGAGCGATGGCGAGCGCGCCGTGCGCTCTTAATGCCGTTGACGACCGGCTTCCAGGCATTCGCCTGCGCTTCGTCGGTCATGCCGGGCTGATGGATGTAGCCCTGCGAGAACGCCTGATCTGTGTAAATACCCTCGGTGATGACCGTCCCGAAGCCGCCCCGCGCGAAGCGCTCGTAGTAGCGGGTCATGGTTTCGGTTGCCCGGCCATCCTCGGTCGCAGTGATGCGCGTCATCGGCGCGACAGAAAGGCGGTTCTTCACAGTACGACCTTTTATAACGATCGGCGCGAAAAGCGCACTGGTGTCAATATCCATTGTCCAGGTCTCCATAGGCACGAGATGAGGCGTTTTTCCTCGAAAACGAGCGTGGCTCTCTTGTTCGAAATGGATTTAGCTTCTGCCGCGAACGCGCAGAAGCTGGGCTAGGCGATAAGCATCTTATCGGTTACCGTTAAAAAATGGATCTCGCGGACGTCGCTCTGTTTCGCACGATTACGTCTGTCGGTAGCCTGTCGGCGGCGGCACGCCAGATGGGCACGACGCCGATGCTCGTCAGCCGGAGGCTCGCGGCCCTGGAAGCCGAGCTGGGCGCGCGCCTGCTCCATCGCACGACACGGTCCCTGTCGCTGACTCCCGAGGGCGAGGCCTTTTTGCCGCACGCCATTGCCCTGATTGAAGCTCGCGATTCAGCGTTGGAATCGGTTTCGTCGTGTGGGTTCGGTCTCTCGGGGATATTGAAAGTAACCGCGCCGAATCTCATTGGCCATGCCGTTATTGTGCCCGTTATGGCGAAACTGATCGCGAACAACCCCGCGCTGCGCGTCGATCTCACCCTGAGCGATGGCGTCATCGACATCGCGTCGGCGGGGTTGGATGTTGCCATTCGCGTGGCTCCAATGAAGCCTTCCGACATGATCGCGACCAAGCTATCCGAAAATCCCTATATCCTCTGCGCATCACCCGCCTACATCGCTCGATTCGGAGGACCGGCAACCATAGGCGACCTGGTGGGGCACTCCTGCATCAAGCTCCACGCGATGGACACCTGGCCGTTTAGGCGCGGCGGCGAACTGGATCGGGTCCGCATCGACGGTCCGCTGTCGGCCAGCACGGTCGATGCAGTTCGGGCAGCCTGCATTGCGGGGGTCGGCATCGCCATGATGACCTACTGGGATGTGTATGAGCAGATCGAGCGCGAAGAGTTGAAACGAATCGTCCTCGCCGACGCCGAGCCGGGCGAACTTGGAATATGGGCGGTTTTCCCGACCCGTAGGCACATGCCCACGCGGGTGAGAGCTTTCATCGATGCATTACGGGAGCGGCTGCTTGCGAGTACAATTGCCTGATCGCCAAGAGGCTTAATTTTCAGCGCTTGAGGATGTGCCCTAAGGCGCTGGCGGATGCCATTCCCGATTTGGAAGAGATCGCCCGCCGCACCGTCGATGTTTATCAGGATCGATAGCAGGCAACGCCAAAGGCCAATCGACCACGCCAGATGCATGATCGTTGGCCCCGGGGCCCGCCATCGCCGAGGCGGTGCTGCGGTCGCGGATGCCAAGCACAACGCCATAACGAGGCACACGCCGGCCGACAGTGAAATCGGCATCACGGCGATATCGGATTCAGGCGCCGCCAGCGCCAGAATAAAAGCCGGAGGCCGATTTGGCGTGATCGACTACGCGTTCGTTTTTCGTGCAGCGTGTCGGTCACCTGGTCGAGGCGGGATTGCGGCGCGTTGCCTTGCTTGCAAATATAGCTGATCGCTTACTTTTCATGTTGTCAACGAACGGCGTGGCTTGAGAGCTCCAGCTAGTTCTCAATCCAAACAGTCATGCCCGGCTCAAGGCCTGCCGGCTTTCCCTCCGGGTCGAGGCGCAAGCGCAGCGTGTTGCGGTCGTGATCCCCGATAACCCGCTCGGCCTGCCAGGTGGCGAACGTTCCGAGCGGCCGCAGTTCGGTGATGACGCTTTTGATTGCGCCATCGGCGCCGTTCCGCGCCACGTTCACTGCTTTTCCGACCGCGAGCCCATTGAGATGGTCTTCGCGGGCATTGAACGAGAGCCATTGCTCGCCGGCCGCCTCGACCATCAGGATCGGTTGACCCGCGCGAACATTCTCGCCCACCTCGGCGACGATGACGCTGACCACACCGTCGGCTGGTGCGCGCAAAATCATCTTGTCGAGACGGCGCTCGAGCACCGCGAGCGCGGCGGCCGCGGCCTGCACCTGGGCGTCGGCGATCGCGCGTTCCTCCCGGGTCGGGCCCGCGACGGCCGCATCATAATTCGCCTGCGCCTCCGCCACATCGGCACGTGCGCTCGCTGCGTCGTTTTGGGCTTGGTCAAGCGTCTGTTGAGACTCGAAACTCTGGCGTGCCAGCGTGCTGGTTCTTGTGAGCTGAGCCTGCTCATATTCGAGGCGCGCGTTGGCCTTGGCGATTTCATCTTTCAGGGAGGTGACCTGTTCACGACGCACGCCGGCATAGACGTTGTTGCGGTTTGCGACTGCCGAGGCGAGGGCCGCGCGCGCCTGATCCGCCTGTGCGGTCAACTCCACCGCGGAGAGCCTGGCCAGGACATCGCCCGCCTGCACGTGGGCGCCCTTCTCGACCTCAATCGACACGAGTTGACCGTCCACCTCGGGCTCCACCCGGACTTCGGTCGCCCGCACGACGCCAACGAGTGTGGCCGCCGATCCCGAACGACGCTCGAAATAGATCAGAACGCCCGCGACGAGCACCAGCGCGATCGCAACGATGGCGGCACGCTTAGCCCTGCGCATGTCGCTGTCCTCGCTTGACGGCAAGCGCAGAGATCACGGCGAGCGTGAAATAGGCCAGAGCCAGACACCACAATCCGAGCCAGTCATGCACGACCTCCCAGATGCTGGCACCCAGCTGGTTGATGCGCACGAGGCCGTCAATCGCGAAGTCGGCGGGGAAAATCCGGCCGAGCGCGATGGCCGCGTCGGGGATCGCTTCGCGCGGCCACGCGAAGCCGGCGGTGAAGAACTGAGGCAGGCTGGTGGCCAGGAGGAGGAGGGTTGCGTTTTCCGGCCGTGTGAACCAGGCCCCGATGGCCTGCCCCATGAAGCTGGTCGCAAGCAAAAAGACGGTAGCGAGCGCGAACAGCTGCGGAAGATGGCCGAGCGTCGAAAAGCCGTAGATGCGCGGCAACACGACAAGATAAAGCGTGACCGCCGGAAGGTAAATGGTCAGATGGGCAATGCCGCGGCCGAGCACGCCGGCAAATGCTCCACCGCCCTTCGCCAGCGCAGCTCCGGTCAACATCGCCGCACCGATCAGAAGGGTTTGCTGCAGGATCAGCATAAACGCCGCCGGGACGATATAGCTCGCATAGCCGCCCACCGGATTGAAGATCGGCTGCAGCAGAATGTCGGCCGGATTCAAGCTCGCCAGTTTCGCCTTGACAAGGCTTCCGTCGGAGCGTGCGCCACGCGAAACGAGTTCGGATGTCAACGCCTGGACGGCCGTCGCGACGCCGCTTGCAGTGGACCTGAATACGAACAGGTAGGTGGCATCGGCGTAGATCGGGATGTGAGCGTTGATGCCCTTGAGCACGTCGCGCTCGGTGTCTGGGGGGATTTCGACGACGGCAAAAGCGTTCCCACGGTCGATCGCGGTGCGCGCCTCGGCAAGTGTGCGCGCGCGAACCGTAACGCTTAATGCTCCACTCGCATCCAGCGTCTCGACGATCTGGCGGCTGAGATCGCTCAGATCGTTATCGACGACCGCGATGGGAAGCTTGCGAAGGATCTGGTTCAGATAGGGTTGCGGATAATAAATGCCGTAAACCAGGGGAGCCAGGAACAGCAGGCTGAAAGCACTTCGCGTTGCGAGCACGCGCCGCCATTCCGCCTTGAAAGCGCCGCCGACGCCTCGCGGTGCCTCGCCGATCTCGGGATGCTCGGAAGGTCGCGCCGTCTCAAACCAGCCATTGCGCTTGAGGCTCGCCATGCGCAGCAATGCGAGACCGGCATAGAGCACCGTCAAGCCCGCGAGCGCCGCGAACGGAACGGCCGATTCCGAAACCGGCAACCCCCGCGCCGCCTGTCCCAGCAAGACGGACATGTACCAGCGCAGCGGCAGAATCGCGCTCCAGACTTGCGCAAACGCATTCATGCCGATCGTGGGAAAGCCGACGCCCGCGTAGCCGAATGCAGGAGAGACAAAGAGACCCGCCAGTCCCAGTCCCGTCGCCAGGTCGCCGGCCAGGAGCTGCAGCAAGGCTCCCAGCGACAGGTGAGCAACGATCAGGAGCGAGCCTGCAGCCACCATCAACGGCACGTCTCCCCTGAAGGGGATCTGCAGCACGCCCTCCAGGAAGAGCGCCTCAGCCAACATGATCAGGAAGAAGATGCCGAACAGCGGCACAAGCTTGCCGACCAGCGCGACGAGCGGATCGCCGCCGGCGCTTTCGAGCCAAGCCCGCGCGTCGCGGCGGCGGAATTCGGATCCTACTGAATAGCCCGCGGCCAGCGTGATCACCACATGGATGATCATCGGCATCAGCGCGCGCAACAGGAACTGGGCATAGTTCTTTTGCGGATTGACGAGCGCGATGGTCTCCGCGGTCAGCGTTCCGATGGAAGCTGGTGTGGGTGCGGCGTGGTTGGCGGGGGCAGCCACGGCAGCCGCGGCGGAAAGCACATCGCTCAGGCCTGAGGATGCAATGCCGGCCGCGGTCAGAAACTGCTGGTTATAGAACCCGACGACCTGCGGGCGGCGTTGCGCTTTCAGATCGCGCTCGAAATCCGGCGGCACATAGATTGCCGAGATCGCCTTCCCGGACCGTATGTCCTGAACCGCCGTGGACAGCGTACCAGAGCGGTCGACGATGTGCAGGCTCGGAGACGCTGCGACATATTCCACCAGGGCACGCGAAGTGTCCGACCTGTCCTCGTCGACGATCGTCACCCCAAGCCCTCGGATGACCGGATGGCTGAAGACGGTCGTGAGAACGACGAACGCAAAAAGAGGCACGCCGAAGATCAAAAGCAGCGCCACCCGATCGTGAAACAGCCAGTGGCACTCGCGCCGAACGACCAGCAGAAATCCGGGCTTCGACGCCGGCCTCATTGCCGTGACTTCCAGTCGAGATAGGCGCTCATCCCCGGTCGCAGCTCGGGCACCGGCTGGACCGGGTAGGCGCGGATCGAGAATGTCCGCAAGTCGAAATCGCCCGAAGCACGCGTCGCCCGCCAGCTCGCATATTCGCCCTTGGTGGCAATAAGCTTGACGTCGACCGTGACGCGTCGCTCATCGAGAGCCGGAATGCGGACATCGAATCGATCGCCGACCTTCAAGCTCTTGACGAGATCCTCACGAAGATCGAAGTGGATCCAGACGTCGGCCAAATCGATCAAGGTAATGAGCGGCACGCCCGGCGATACATATTCGCCCGGCTCTACATTGCGCTGATAGACTTGCGAGGCGAGGGGGGCGTAGACCACGAGTTGATCAATGATCGATTGAACGCTTTTGATATCGGCCTGGGCCTTTTCGACGTTGGCCCTGGAAATAGCGCGCTCCTCTTTTGTGTAGCCATTGACAGCCTGCTCGTAGGCCGACTTGGCCTGATCGACTGCGCGTTCGTTCTCGTGCAGCGTGTCGGTCACCTGGTCGAGGCGGGATTGCGGCGCATTGCCTTGCTCGGTCAATGTATGCGTGCGGTCGAAGGTCTTCTGCGCCAGCACCACAGCCGCCTGCGCGCGCTCCATTTCCGCCTTCCGTGCGGCAATGGTTTCCACCCGTGTTCCGGCGAGAACGTTGGCAAGCTGGGCCTCCGCAACAGCCTTTGCCGTCCTCATTTGATCGTGTTTGGCCAAAGTTTCCGGATTATCGATCCGTACCAGCACCGCTCCCGCAGGAACGTTCTGGCCACGGTCGACAGGGATTTCCTTGACCCGTCCGTCGACACGCGCAGCTATGTCGAGGCGTGTTGCATCGACCTCACCCTGTACGAGCAATGGTTCCGGTCGCAAAAGATAGAAGATGGACAGCGCCACAACGACGGCCGCAACGATGCCGACTATGATGGAAGGAGCACGCATCGCGCTGCGCGTATTCTTCTCTTGTCCGTCACTTGGTGCGTCGGACGTACCTTGAGTTTCGTCACCAGATGTCGGCATGTCCATGCCTGACTCCAATTAGCCCATGATAGGGATAGCTGCATCCAAGTGTTGGTTGTTAAGTGTTGGTTGCTAAGTCCTGGTTGTTAAGCTCCGTCCAAACTCGATCGCCGTTCCGGGCGACTTAGCTCCTCGAGCAGGAAGACAAACGATTGGTAAGGTCGTCCGGTCGCATGCAAAAGGCCCATTTTAAAGGTTCTATTTGCTGAAATGTACGCGTCCGCAGGTCTGGTATCGGGCACGGCCTTCGTGTCGCTGGTCGCGGACATCACCAGCTCAGGGTGCAGCAAACCGCGGTCTCCGGCGGTGCCGCAGCAGGTGTGCCCCACTGGCGCTTCAGCTTCCACGGCAAGACTGGACGCGATCTTACCCCGCTGCGGGCGTATGCCAAGATGAATCATCGGGCAGGTCGGATGAACCACTATCCGTGACAACTTTCGTGTGATGTTCAGGTGCAGTAACAGGAACATTTTACACAGGGCCTGCCGTGTCTTTTCTTCGGAGGTATGACCCGCGCGAATGACTCCTGGAATGGAGGCGACTGCCGAGTGATCTGCTGTGATGACGTGCGATTTCGCGGGTAGGTCGGAAAAATTGAGCGCCACAAACCTTCGTATCGTTCCGTGACCACTTCGGATGCTCAACGATTACCCATGTTCAATTGAGTTGGTGATCGCGATCGTCTTAGGCTGGATGGGTTGAAAAAGCACGCAGGCTCATGAAGCGCGACAGCGAAAAAAGGATGATCGGCGAACAACGACGATAATACCAAGGGGAGAATGCCATGTTGAATTGCTCGAAAGTCTTGGAAGCGGCAGGTCCGCGCGATGCGCCGTTTGTGATGGCAGGTTTGGTCTTGTCCGGTACTACTCGTGACGCGACCGAAATTCGCTGCCCTGGCTCCAAATCGCCTTAGACCAACGGACAGAGAGCCGCGCGTGGGTCTCAGCAGGTCTCGCAATGAGGCCGGATACCCGGCGCGTGGCCCAGTCACGAGCTTTTTATCCCTTCGTTACCGCCTGGGGAGCTTTCAAAGTCTATCCTGATATCTAGCTCAAAATAAATGATGGTCGTCATCTAATTGAGGCTTGTTTTCTAGATGCGGACTATGTCTCTAACCAATGTTTGGAGCGAATATGGGCGAGATTATTCAATTTGTCCCCAAGTCTGAGCGCGAGCGAGCCCGCCTAATTCGGGAGGCCCGCGCGATATACGACAACATCTTCCCGTCGGCCGAGCCGGTCGGCGCGAAGCGGAACAAGGCATCCGTTGGTCATGCGGCAAGCGGCGCCAATGCCTATCGGAGCGATGGGGTTCTGCAGTCGTGATCAAGATCATCGCCGTGCTCTGCAGTCTCTCCTCTCCAGCAAATTGCCACGAGGAAATGGTCACCAGTTCGGACTTCGCTGAGGTCTCCATGCAATCCTGCCTGATGGGCGCGCCGCAGCTCGCGGGGTGGATGAAGCAGCATCCCGCCGAGCGACTGGCGGCATGGCGCTGCTCAATCGGCAATCGGGATGGCAGGCGTATTTAGAGTGGAAAGCAGCTTTCCTCGAGAGTTCGCGGCCAATCCTCGGCACCGAGCAGCGCGGTGTGGCACCGGCGGCCCCGATCGCGGCGTGTAGCCTGCGGTTCCATCACGCATTGGTTGGCAAGAGCGAAAACGGGGTTGCTCTGAAGCGTTGAAATTGTTGCCAGCGGGTAAGGAGGATAGGGCGGCATGACCAGAGCAGATTCCATGAATTCCCCCTGTTTCGCTGAAAGGCTCGAATGGAACGAAAACTCCAGTTCCGAGTTAGGGTGCGAAAATCAGGAGGATTTCATGGGTCAAAAGGATTTAACGGGTCAGAAGGATTTCGCGGGTCAGAAGGAATTCACGGGCCAGACGACGCGCTGCCCGATATGCGGAAAACGAATGGTACCGGTTGTGACCCTCTCCGGCCGCACTGACCTTCAATGCATAAGTTGTGACGACCCCGGGGCGAAATGGGCCGAAAGTCCGCTTACAGCCCCTGAGAGGTCAATCGTAGAAGAACCTGTTTAACCCACTCCGCCCGCGTTCGAGATGTAGCCGGGCCAGACGGATGTTCGGGTAGAGCTGCGCGAAAAATCTTCCGGCCGCCAGGCTGCCCACAAGCTCCCTGCGCGATCGGCCACGGCATTCTTAAGCAGAGTGGGAAATTCGACGTTTGCCACCACCCATGCTGTGGGCGTCTGCCGTGGGCGTCGTGGTTCTTCGCCCTGCTCCGCTTCTACAGGTTGACCACGTGGCTCGGCGCACTGCTGCAGGCCAAGGGATTTCCCGTCACCAAATCGGTTTTCTACGCCATCATGATTTCACTGGCGGGCTTGCGTCGGCGATCGGCCGCGTCGGATCGCTGGATCGGTCTCTACGTCATCGGCATCATCCTGCCCTCGACGGGACAGGCCGGCGTATTCGCCCTCGGTGCCGGCGCGTTTGTCGTGGCGGCGCTTGCGGTCCTGATTGTCGGCGAGGAGACGCGGGGCAGAACCCTCGAAGCATGATATCTGTTGCAGACAGTGACGGGTGATCGAGATTTGAAGGTTCCAAGGTTGACCATGGCTGACAAGCGAAAGCGTCCGGAAGGTTCACAAGGGCAACGCAAAGCCGCGTCGGCGCGTCCGCGGAGCGCGGCGGGCCCCACGAGCGGAGTCGAATACCAGCCGGCTCGCTTCTCCCCCGAGCGATGCGACCATGACCGACAAGGCCTATGCCTTGATCGAGGAACTGATTGTCACGTTGCAATTGGCGCCGGGCGCCGTGCTTTCCGAAGTCGTGCTGGCCACTCGGCTTTCGACCGGGCGTACCCCGGTTCGCGAAGCCCTGCAGCGGCTTTCTCGCGATGGCCTGGTGAATATTTTGCCGCGCCGTGGCGTTCTGGTTTCCGATATGGATCTGAGTGCGCAACTGCGGCTGCTGGAAGTTCGCCGCGAACTCGATCGGCTGATGGCCCGCGGGGCGGCGAAGCGCGCTACGCCGGACGAACGCAAGGAGTTTGCCGAGATCGCGCAGGGCATGCGGCTGGCGGCCGAAAAAGAGGATGGTCTGGCGTTCATGCGGCTTGATCAGCAGTTCAACATGTTGATCTCCGCGGCCTCGCGCAACGAATTTGCCACGCGCTCGATGGGGCTGATGCACGGTCTGTCGAGACGCTTCTGGTACCAACACTACAAGGAGGCTGCTGATTTGCCCTTGGCCGCGCGCCTGCATGCGGAGGTCGCCGAAGCCGTCGCCGTCCAGAACATCGAGGCCGCCGGCGCCGCCTCCGATGCACTGATGGCTTATATCGAGAGTTTTGCCCGCTCGACGCTGTGAAGACCGTCTCTAAACTGGATCACCGTGCGGATGGCCTTGCCGCCGCGTAAGTCATCGAACCCGCGATTGATGTCGTCGAGGCCGATGCGGCCGGTGATCAATTCATCGAGCTTGAGCCGGCCGTCGAGATAGGCCTGCGCCAGCAGCGGGAAATCGCGCGCGGGCCGGGCACCGCCATAGCTCGATCGCCGGATGCGCTTTTCGCCCATCAGCGAGCCCCAGCGAAAGCTGACATCATTGGCGACGTCGATCTTGCCGAGCCAGATGATCTGACCGCCGGGCCGCGCCAATTCCGCCGCGAAACGAAATGCATTGGCGTGGCCGGCCGCTTCGAGAACGACATCGGCGCCCCGACCTCGGGTCGCGGTCCGGACCGCCTGCACCGGATCGTCGCGCGTGACATTCACGGTGGATGTTGCCCCGACTTTTGAAGCGAGCGCGAGCTTGGCGTCATCGAGATCGGCCGCGATCACCGCGCCGGCGCCCGCCATCACCGCACCCTGGACCGCGGCCAGGCCGACCGCGCCGCATCCGATCACCAAAACCGTATCGCCATAACTGATATCTGCGACGTTCAAGGCCGCGCCAACTCCGGTCATGACCCCGCAGCCGATCAGGCAGGCTCGGTCGAATGGGATATCCCTGGGGATGACGATCGCCTGCTGGGCCGGCAGAACGCAATATTCGGCGAAGGCGCCGAGAAACATCAGATGGGTGAGATTTTCGCCGGTCGACAGACCGGCTTTCGATTGTCCGTCGAAATGAACGCCTTTGGGTCCTTCGCCCAGATAGGTTTCGCAGAGAATGGGCAAGTCCCGTCGCAGTAAAAGCAGTGCCCGCAATGCGGATTTCAGGACAGGATGACGTGATCGCCGGTTCGGATATCGCCAACAGCGCTGCCGGTTTCCTCGACGATGCCGGCCGCCTCGTGGCCCAGGATCATCGGCAACGGATAGCGCAGCGACCCGTTCATCACTTCGAGATCCGTGTGGCAAAGGCCGGCCGCGCGAATCTTGACGACGACGTCACCCGGGCCCGGAGATCCGGCTGACACGCGCTCGATCACCAGCGGCGTGCCGCTCGGATGCAGGACGGCGGCACGATAATTCAGGCTCATCGATCAGGCCGCTTGCACGTTGCCGCGCAGAACCCTGATCGCCTCGTCGAGGTCATCGGCGGATAATTCCCACTCATTGTCGAAATTGGCCACTACCCGCTCCATCAGCGCCTTGTGCAGGTCCCGGGCCATCGCGGCATCGCCCAGATGATCGTACAGCAGGGCGAAGGCCAGTTGCGCCGGCTCCGGGCCCTCGTAGCTCCACTCAAAGCCATGTTCGGTCAATTGCAATTGATCGTAACGGGGAGATAGCGGCTGGCCATCGACCGTTACCAAATTCGTCGATCGTCCGATCCCCGGCATAATATTTCATCTGTTCTCTCCGGCGACTTCAGGGAGGCTCGAGCTTCGATATCCCCGCATCTAGTTTCGCGCCTGGTTGAGGTCCTTCTTGACGACCTCCGGAAAAATCCACATCGCGGCGGTCGCGAATATCCCGAGAAAAACCACGGCGTAGCTCGGACCGCGCTGGCCGAGATAGACCATGAACACGTAAGCACCCGTGGCCGTCACGAGCCAGGCCAGCGATAGCATTATCTTGATACGATGGGGCATGGCGGATCTCCGTTACGTCACATCGGCGGGATTGCGCCGCTGACGAAATCCTGAATCAACAGCAGCAGTGTGGCAGTGAATGCGCAAGCCGAAATGACAAGGCCCGATCGCCCATCGCGAAAACGGCGCGGCAAGGCCTGGAAGATTTCCGGAACGAACAGCAACAAAATGCCGGCCACGATGACAAAGGTCGTCCAACGCAGCTCCGTCACGGCAAAACGCACCGTCGCGACCAGCACCGCGATCCAGAGCGCGGTTGTGGCCAGCACCAGAAGGTTCGATATCTTCACCTGTGTTGCGTGACGGTGTAGCGGATAGAGGCCCGCGAGTTGAAGAAAGCCCAGGCAGCATATGCTCCAGAGCGTAACGAACCAGGCCAGCGCCTGAATATTGGGTTCGATTTGATTCATTGGAGCCTTCCCGCAGATCGGCCGTTGGAGGATCAGCGGCCTATTCGGCTGCCTCTGCAGTGACCGACAGCCGCGGCGTCCTCGATGTCCGTCGCATGTCGGTTTTGACGTAGCGGGTGCTGTAGCCGTTGAGGACATGGCCCAGCAATCCGCGATTGAGGTCCGACGTGCCGAACAGACAGTCCATCACCGGGAAGGTGAGGTTCATGTTGCGCTCCATCATGATCGATTGATTATGGTGCGCGGCATGATGCCGGCGGATCGTGTTAACGAACGGCATGTTGCGCACGAACCAGTTTTCCTCGACATGGCAGCAGAAGTGCATGAATTCGTAGATCAGATACATCGAGGTGGTCGTCGAAATCAGCAGCCAGCCCACATTGGGCGAGAACAGCAGGCCCGCGACGATGGCGGCCGGAATCGACATGAAGGTAAAGACCACGAGGGCGTAAGGCGGGAAGAACGTCACGCGCCAGTCATAGTGGTCGGCGAATCGCATTTCGTGGTCAGTGAAAAATTGATGGTGCATCAGGGTGTGGCGGCTGTAGATCGCGCGGAGCAGGGGGATATTCGACGGACGATGCATGACGTACCGATGCACCGCCCACTCAAAGTAATTGGCGATCAGAAACACGGCAGGCACGGTCAGCCATTCCCACCAGCGGATGTGGTGAATGTTGGCGATATAGACATAGAGCGCGGTGAAGCCGATCGTGTAGATCAGCACCACGTGAAGCCAGCCATTGTACCAGCCGGCGACGCGCTCCCGATAGCTCGCCCGGTATTTGCGCTGCCTCTCCGTCATGGCGGTGGTTGCAAGTTCCATCTGGACCTCCCGGAGCGTCTTTTAACCGTACGCGATGTTAAGCAATAACTGACATGTTAGCAACATGTCAGTTACGCGCGGCGGCGTTTCCGGCCCCCGCCCGATGATCCGACGGTCGGTCGTGTCAGGCCTAGCGGGCGACGAGGAGCGAGATGTTTGGAGGCGCCCCCGCTGCGAAGGCGCTCCAGAGGCGCGAAGCGCGATTGATCCGGTGCGCTTGATGAGCCGCGCTGCGCCAGCAATCTTGTTTCGGCAACTCAGCAGCCTTGATCGGCGGTCCGCGTCGGCTTGGCACCCTGCGCCTGTTGCGCGGCGGTAGCGGCCCTGTTGCTGTCTCTGCGTGTCCTGTGACGACGCCGCCTTCTCTCCCGTTACGCGGTTCATCGTTTCAGTGGGGGGATGCTGGTGCGTATCGGCCGAACCGGTCCCAATCGTTTGACCGGTGTAGCCGGGTGTCGGACCTGAACCGGCATCCTTGCCCCTGTTATCGCAGGGGCCGGCCTGCGCGATGCCGGTACTGAAAAATATCGCGGCGCAACTTATCAGGATTAGTCGCTGCATCTTTGCTCTCCCTATCTTGCTTTTCCTCTTCATCCTCTGGAACCCGCGTCTGCGGCGCGATTTGTGGATTTAGAAGAACGAACGGGAGAAATGCAGGTTCCCTGCGTTTCAGCGCGGACGGCCGCCTTCCGCGAATGCTCGCGGCCGGAATCATCTGCGTCAAGCGATCAATCAGGCGGCATCAGCTTTGGTGATTTGAACGTTCGAATTACGCTCATGGCAGTCTTCGAAGTGGGAAGCCAACTCCTGTTCGGCGAGATGTTCCCATCGTTCTGCTTGCCCAAGCAAGCGCCAGCTCTGATCGGGACAGTAGGCTGCTTGCTGACGATACAGCGAAGCCAATGCGCGGTAAAATGACGCGTTCTTCATTGCCACCTCCCTTGAACTGGCTTCGACCTTATTCCCTCTTTTTACGTCAGAGTCATCATGGTTATGCGACAGAACTAATTTTGGATTTTGCGGAATGCCGAACTGCTGATCTTAGAACAATTCATGATGCGCAGGCGCTGATCTTGGCAGATATTCATCTTGCTGTCGCGACGATCGGTGGATCGGGAAAGGTTTCTTCCCATCCGCCGCCGAGCGCCTTGAAGAGTTGTACGACGTCGAGCGAGACGTTGATGGTGCTGGCGGCATATTGCTGCTCGGCCTGCAGCAGCGTCCTTTCTGTATCGAGCACGGTCACGAATTGCTCGACGCCGTCAGTGTAGCGGGCGCGGGCCAGCACCAGCGCCTGGCGGGAATGATCCGCCTGCGCCCTGCAGGCGGGCTCGGCGCGCCTGTTCAAGCCGCTGGGCAACCAGCGCGTTGACGACGTCGTGCCAGGCCTGCAGCACGGTCTTGTGATAAAATATCGCGGCTTCCTGCTGCTGGGCGTCGCGCAGTTCCAGCGTCTTTTTCAGGCGGCCGCCGGCGAAAATCGGCAGGCTCACGCTGGGGCCCACCATGTATTGCAGGGAACTGCCCTTCCAGAGGTTGGTGAAATCGAGCGCGTCGAGGCCGACGGTGCCGTTGAGCTGGACGCTGGGATAGAACGCGCCAACGGCAACGCCGATGTTGGCGGTTGCGGCATGCAGCTGGTCTTCCGCCGCGCGAATATCCGGCCTGCGTCGGGCCAGTTCGGAAGGAATGCCGAGCGGAATGCGCGGCGGCGCCAGCGGGATCGGATTTGCGGACGTGCCAAGCTCTGCCTCGCAACGCGCCCGGCGGCTGATCCAGCAGCAGGCTGAGCGCATTGATGTATTGGGACTCCTGCTGTTCCAGTGTCGGGATCTGGGCGCGGATGCTTTCGACCTGTGCGGCGGCATTCTCGACATCGAGGCCGTTTTGCACAGCCGTTTTGCTGTCGCTGTTGCGCAAGCCTGAAGGATGTCGCGATCAACCTTCAGATTGTCATTCGCGATCCGGATCTGGGTCTGAACACCGCGCAATTGGATGTAGTCGCGCGCCAGTTCAGCGAGGCTCGAGACCAGCGCGTCGCGGCGCTGATCGGCGGCCTGATCGACCTGCGCGTCGGCGGCTTCGACCTGCCGGCGGACCTTGCCCCACAGGTCGAGTTCCCAGGATGCGTCGAACCCGACATTGTAATCGTTGATCGGGCCGAATCTGGGATGCGGGCCGCCGGCGGTACCGAGCAGGCCGCCGAGCAGGCTGACGATGCCGTTCTGGCTGTATAGCTCGCGGGTATATTTGGCATCGCCGTTGATCGACGGGAATTCGGCGGCGGCGGCGACGCCGCGCTGAAACCGGCTCTCGGCCAGCCGGATCGTTGCCGTCCGCACGTCGAGATTGGCCTCGGCGACGTGGCGCTCGCAGATCGGTCAGGATCGGGATCGCGAAACACCGCCCACCAGGTCGGATCCGTCGGCGGAGGCAGTCGCGCATCGGCAGACCGCAACGCGGCTATCGCCGTTGAACGATGTTTCCGGCAAATGCGGATCAGGCGACACAAAGTCCGGCCCGACCGTGCAGCCGGCAAGCAGCAACGGAGCCATCAGCGACGGCGACCAGTCGCCTTTTGCCGCGTCGACGCCATCAATGCGCCCCCGCCGGGCGGCCGCCGCCGGTTTTCGGCGATATCAGGAAACAGAAATGGAACCATCAGAAACGCAACGATCGCGCAATAATAGAACACATCGGAATAGGCCAGCACCGTCGCCTGGAGCCGGAATGCCTGATAGACTTGGCCGACCGCGACGTCATGCGCAGCGTCACCGGCCCGGCCCATCGCGCGCAGCGTCTGTTCGTAGCTTGCGATCAAGGCCTGATAGGGCTGATGGAACGGACTCGCCCATTGCGAGAGATAGGTCTGGTGAACCTGCGAGCGTTGCGTGATCTGCGCGGTCGACAAGCGAAATGCCGATCGAGCCGAAAACGTTGCGGAACATGGCGAACAGGGCGGCGCCGTCGCCGTTAAGTTCGCGCGGCAGGGTCAGATATGCCACCGTGCTGATCGGAACAAACAGGAAAGCAAGCGCGGCGCTTGCAACGTCCGCATCATGCACCAGGGTGCGGAAGTCGATATTCGGGGCGATGGCCGCTCGAGAACATCAGGCGCCATCCCCATGACGGTAAAGCCGAGCGCGATCACATAGCGGGTCTGCAATACCGTCATCAGCCTGCCGACGATCGGTATCAGCATGATAACGGCGACGCCGCCGGGCGACAGGACCAGTCCGGCCCAGGTCGCGGTATAATTCAGCGTCTGCTGGGCGAATTGCGGGATGATGACGGCGCTGGCGTAAAGAATCGCGCCGGTGGCGCCGATCATGATGCACCCGGCGGAAAAATTGCGGTCCTTGAAGACATCGAGATCGACGATGGGCTTTTTGGCGACCAGCAGCCAGCCGATGGCGCCGAAAATGCCGAGGAAGGCCACAAGCGCCATCAGCCAGATGAAATTCGACTCGAACCAGCCGGCATCCTCGCCGCGGTCCATCATGATCTGGAAGGCTGCCGAGGCCGAGCGCGATCAGTGACAGGCCGATATAGTCGATGCCGCGGCTTTTCTTGTTCTGTCTCCCACGGCGGATCCTCGACCAGCACCGAGACAAGAAATACCGCGAGGATGCCGACCGGCACGTTCAGGAAAAATATCCAGCGCCATGTCGCGTGGTCGGTGATGTAGCCGCCGAGCGTCGGGCCCAGCACCGGGGCGACGACGATGGCAATCGCCGCGACGCCGAACGCCGCGCCGCGCTTGGCCGGCGGGAAGGTATCGAGAATGATGGATTGCTGGTTTGGCTGCAAGCCGCCGCCGAAAAATCCCTGCGCCAACCGGAAGATGATGAGTTGGGCAAGGCTGGTCGAGGTGCCGCACAGGAACGAGCAGACCGTGAACATCGCGATGCAGATGATGAAATAGCGCTTGCGGCCGAGCATATCGCCCAGCCAGCCGGAAATCGTCAGCACGATGCCGTTGGCGACGAGATAGGATGTCAGCGCCCAGGTCGCTTCGTCGCTGCTCGAGGACAGGCTGCCGGCGATATGCGGCAGCGCGACGTTGACGATCGTGGTGTCGAGAACTTCCATGAACGCCGCCAGCGTCACCGAGACCGCAATCAGCCAGGGATTATAGCGCGGCTTCCAGGCCGCGCCGTCGACGCCGGGCGCTGCGGCCTCTGCCACGCTCATCTGACGGTCACCGTCGGCTCGGCCGAGATCCCGAGCGGCAGCGGAATATTCGGATCGAGGCCGCTGTCGATGACGATCTTGACCGGCACGCGCTGCACCACCTTGACGAAATTGCCGGTGGCATTTTCCGGCGGAAAAGCGGTGAACTTGGATCCGGAGCCGAGCTGGATGCTGTCGACATGACCCGCGCAGAGTCGAGCTTGGGATAGGCGTCGATCCTGATCCTCACAGGCTGGCCCTTGCGCATATCGGTGAGCTGGCTTTCCTTGAAATTGGCGGTGATCCAGACTTCAGGCGCGACGATCGAAAAAATCTGCTGGCCCGGGCGCGACGTAATTGCCCACCTCGACATTGCGCTTGGTGATCCAGCCATCCTGCGGGCGCCGTGACGACGGCCCATGACAGATTGAGGTTGGCCTGATCGAGCCTCGCCTGGGCCTGCTCGACCTGGCCCTTCAACTGCCCGACCTGCGCATCGGTCTCGCCGATGCGCTGTGGCACCGGCGAATTCTGCGTGACTTGCGCTTCGGCCAGCATGACCTGCGCTTGCGCCTGTTTGAGCGCGGATGTCGCGGCATCGATGTCCTGCTGTGTCGTCGCCTGTTTCGGCAGGCTCGCTGGCGATCGTAGTCCGCCTGGGCTCTTGGTGAGATTGGCCTTGGCGTTGGCGAGCTGCGCCTGGGCCTGCTCCAGCTGGGCGGGAAAATTCTTGCGGGCGATCTCCAGCGCCGAATTGCTGGCCGGCATATTGCGCCTTCGCCGTCGCCAGCGCCCCTTCGGCCTGCTCGCGATCGATGATGTATTGCCGCGGATCGATATGGATCAGCGGTTGATCCTTTTTGACGAACTGATTGTCGGTGACGTCAAGCGAAACCACGACGCCGGCAACCTGCGGCGCGATGGTGATCGCCCGGCCATCGGTGTAGGCGTCGTCGGTGCTTTCAAGATTGCGGGTCGACAACCAGTAGTAAATGCCGCCCGCCAGCAGAAGGCCGACAATCGCGAGGCCGATTACCATGACGTAGGGGCGTCGCCTTTTTCGGGCCGCCTGCTTGGCGATTTCGGCCCGGTTCGAAGCGCGAATTGCCGTCTGTTTGTTTGGCTGACGCATTCGGCCGTCACCTGGCCATTGCGAGCGTCGTCGCGTGGCGTATTCTCGCGGCCGGAGGTGTCGAGATCGGTTGGGCTTTCAGACATGTCCATCCGCTCTAAGTTGGATACGCCAGAGTCAATTCGGATACGCGCATTTAGCTATCCGAACCCATGGGTTCGAATAGGGATTTCGGGTCCCCGAGTCAATGAAGCGCAAGATGGCAGCGAAGCAAAGTAAAAAAACGGCGCGCCGGCGGGTTCCACGGGGCGCCAAACGGCGGGCGGAAATCGTCTCCGTCGCGGAGCGGATATTTCTCAAACGGGGGTTTGCCGATACCACGATGCAGATGATCGCCTCCCTGGCCGGGGGATCGAAGGAGACATTGTATCGGCATTTCACAAGCAAGGAAGCGCTGTTCGCCGAAATTGTCGATCGCAGGGCGGCTTCAATCGCCGGGCCTCAGAGCGCATTGGCGCGGGACGAAGCACCGGAAGCGGCGCTCTACGAATTAGGATTTAGCTTGATGCGCTTGATGATGAAGAGCGATACGTCTTCGCTGCTGAAAATTGTCGTCGCCGAAGCGCCGCGCTCGCCGCAACTCGCCAAGGTGTTTTATGCTCGGGGGCCCGGTGCGACGTTGAACAAGCTTACGGACTATTTGCGCGTGGCCACCCGGCGCGGACAACTGGATTGCCCTCAACCATTACTCGCGGCCAAGCTCTTTGTGGGCTCCGTCGTCGCCCAGCACCATTTGTATTCCCTGATCGGACAGCCGGCCGCCGCGCCATCCGACAGTGAAATGAGGAAACACGTACATGCCGCGGTCGTGATGTTCCTCGCGCGCTACGCAGGGTCACAGAAGAATGAAAAGCTTCAGCGGGCGGACAAAAACTGAAGCTCGCAGATATCCTGATTTGTGCAACACGGCAACGTTGCAGAAAAAGTGAATTCCATGTGGCTGTACTCCGCGAATCTCGGCGCGGCCGTCGGCGGAAGTTCGTTCGACCGCGCTCGGAGGAAGATAACGAATGGCGAATGACAATCGAACCAGGATAATTCCCGGGAGAACGCCGGAATCAGCCGCCATGTTGGCAAACGTCAAACGAGCGATGGCGATCACCGCCAATCTCAACCGTTTGACGTTCAACGATGCAGACGAAGTCCGGGCCTTGTTCAGCGATCTCATCGGCAAGAAGGTGGACGACAGCTTTTTATTGATCCCACCATTTTACACAACCGGTGGTGTCGACATCAGTATCGGACGCAATGTTTTCGTAAATCAGAACTGCACTTTTTATGATCTTGGCGGGCTCGACATTGCCGACGATGTGATGATCGGGCCGAACGTGAGCATCATCACGTCTGGTCATCCCGTCGAACCATCTCGGCGGCGCGCCTTCACAATCGCAAAGCCCATCGTGATTGAAAGAAACGTATGGATCGCAGCCGGCGCAACAATCATCGGCGGAGTGACGGTGGGCGAGAACTCCGTTGTTGCGGCGGGTTCCGTAGTCACCAGGAACGTTCCTCCCAATACTCTTGTCGGAGGAAACCCGGCGAGGGTCATTCGTTCGATTGCCGACTAAAGCGTTTTCGAGCGACGTAGACACCGGTTCGCGTGAAGAAAACGCGTCAAGACAAAAGACGGGCCCGGTTCTGATTCAACCAGAACCGATAAGGCTCTGAGGGCACGACTTTCCTGCGTCTCAAAACTCCCCGATTTTCGACCTGAAATCGGCGTTGCAGCAGTCTTGAGATGTGAATTCTCTCGCACAGCTTCATATCGGAACTTCGCCCTTGGTGGGCTTTCACTCCTTCTTCTGCCCCGACATCTCCACGACCTTGCGCCAACGCTCGGTCTCGGCGTTCAGCATGGTGCCGAATTGACGGGCGTTGCCGGTAATGGGTATCGCGCCGAGTTCGGCGAACCGCTGCCTGATGGTGGGATCGCCAAGGGCTTCATTGATTTCCCTGTTCAGGAGATCGACGATTTCCGGTGGCGTGGCGAGCGGGGCGCCGACGCCGTAGAACGAAATGGTTTCGAAGCCGGCGAGCGTGTCTCCTATCGGCGGCACCTGCGGCATCGTCTCCGATCGCTCGCGCGTCGTCACGCCGAGCGCACGCAATTTTCCTGATCGCACCAGTTCAAACGAGGATGTGATGTTGTCGAACATGCCCTGGATCTGGCCGGACATGACGTCGGACAGGCCCGGCGCCGACCCGCGATAGGGCACGTGAGTGAACTGAATTCCTGCCATCGCCTTGAACAACTCGCCGGAAAGATGAAGCGAGGTGCCGATACCGGATGAGGCGATGCTGAGTTTGCCCGGATGGGCCTTGGCGTAGGCGATGAACTCCGCGACGGTGTGAACCGGGAGGTCGTTATTGACCACCAGCACCAGCGGGATGCGTGCGACGCCTGCGACCGGCACGATGCCTTTTGCGAAATCATAGGGCAGCGAGGGATCGAACGAGGCGTTGATGGCGTTGGCGGTGCTTGTCAGCAGCAGGGTATAGCCGTCCGGCGGGGAACTGATGACGGCCAGGGTGCCGATATTGCTGCCCGCACCCGGCTTGTTTTCGACGACGAACGGCTGCCCGAACCGCTCCGACAGGCGCTGGCAAATCAGGCGGGAGAGAACGTCGGTGGCCCCGCCTGCGGTGTAAGGAACTACCCATCGCACCGGACGGGAGGGATAGGAGTCCGCCCGCGCCGAGGCCGTCCAGTCCGCCCCAAGCAACGCGATGGCCGCCGACTGAAGCAACGCCCGCCTGCCGATCATCATGGCCTTTGGGAAATTCTGATCGGCAGACATCGTGGCAATCCGGTTAAGCGTGCGGTGTTGCCATCATCGCGGTAAAATTCCAGCGCGTCCATAAGGGTTTATGGCCGCAGCAGCCGGTACGGCTCGAATCAGATATGATCGCGAGATAGGCGCGGTTCCACTGCACACGTGCTTAAGATCCGTTAACCAATTTGGGGAGATAATCGCGCCGACGATTCCAGAAGGAGTTCGCGATGTCCAAATTTGCGATTGGCGAGAAGGTCGATAAAGCGACCGATGACCATGAGGGCGGCATCGTCATCGCCGTGTTTCCGACCACGGACGGCAATTTTCGCTACGCCGTCGACATGGAAGGCTATGGCGCGCTGCAGTTCTTCACCGAAGAAAAGCTGGTCGTTCACACCGGGCTGGTACGTCCGTAACCGGCCGGATCAATCCGGCCCCAAGACCGGGATGCTTGGTCAAGAGTTCCGCGCGACGCGACGCGAGAGAGACCGTTCGCCTCACGCCAGCCGCTTTAATTAATCGTTCATTACCTTAATTCGTTCGATGTTAATTTCTTGGCTCCAGGGTTCCTCTGCGAACCCGAAGGATCGGGGCATTTGATACCAGGAGGTATAGTGAAGAACGTCGCTGCGAAGTTTTGGGCCGACGCATCGGCCGCTACCGCGATCGAATATGCTTTGATCGCCGCGGGCATCAGCCCCGCGATCAATAGTACCCTCAACGCCAAACTCACGTCGATCACCAGTTCACCGAAATAATCCGCCGCTTTGGCGCGAGGTTACTTTAAGGCATTTTGGCGGTCGCATTTTCTCCGTTCTCAGCGGAAATAACTTTTTATCAACCCGTCCGCGATCTGCGGACGGGTTTTTTCCTTGCCTTGTTTCCTGCCGTCCGGGATGCGTTTCGGGAAAGCGGCGACGCAGCCTTTAACTCCGTCGGTTAACCCCTGATCAGGCCAACGCGGCTATATATGATCCTCGACCAACAAGTATGCAGTCATGAACGCGGGCGTCATTGAGCAACCGACAGACAGAACGCGGCGGCGCGGCAAACCATCTGCGGCCAAAAGCTGGCTGAAGGCGATAGAACTTACCTCCCGCATCGAGGCCAATCCTGATCGCTTGTTTGCGGATGTCGTCGAGGATTGGGCTGCACGACAACCGGAACGGCCCGGTTTGATCTCAGATACCGAGACGTTCAGCTACCGGACCCTGACAGAGCGGGTAAATCGTTACGCGCGCTGGGCGTTGTCGGCGGGCATCAAGCCTGGCGATACGGTTTGCCTGTTCATGCCGGGACGGCCGGACTACGTCGCGGCCTGGCTCGGCATTACCAAGGTCGGCGGCGTCGCGGCGCTCATCAATACCAAATTGGTCGGGCCATCGCTGTCGCATTGCATCAATGTCGCGGCTGCGGATCATGTCATTCTCGCACACGATCTCGCCGCGGTATTTGAGACCGCGGCATCGCAATTGAAGCGCGCGCCGAAAGTCTGGCTCCATGGCAACAATGCCGGCGAGCCAGGTACTGATCCGGCTTTTATCGATGCGGTTTTGGAGCGATTGGATGGCGGCCCGCTGACCCCGGCCGAGCGGCGCGGAGTCACCATCAACGACCGGGCATTGTTGATCTATACGTCAGGCACCACCGGCCTGCCAAAGGCGGCCAGCATCAGTCACCGACGCATCCTCAATTGGGGCGGCTGGTTTGCCGGACTGACCGATGCGTCGCCGGAAGACCGGTTGTTCGATTGCCTGCCGCTGTTCCACAGCGTCGGCGGCATCGTTGCGCCCTGCAGCATGCTGACCGCCGGCGCTTCCGTGGTGCTATCGGAAAAATTCTCGGTCGGGAATTTCTGGCACGATATCGTGCGCTGGGACTGCACGCTGTTCCAGTATATCGGCGAACTCTGCCGCTATCTTTTGAAGGCGCCTCCATCCGAATTCGAAACCCGGCACCGGCTTCGGCTGGCCTGTGGCAACGGCCTGCGCGGCGATATCTGGGAAGCCTTTCAGGCGCGGTTTTCGATTCCGCAAATACTGGAATTTTACGCCGCGACCGAAGGCAATTTCTCGCTCTACAATGTCGAGGGCAAGCCGGGCGCGATCGGCCGCATTCCGCCGCTGCTGGCGCATCGTTTTCCGGCGGCGATCATTCGTCTCGATCCGGAGCATGGCTTGCCGGTGCGCTCCGCGGACGGTCTTTGCGTCGCTTGTGCCCGTGGCGAGGTCGGCGAAGCCATCGGCCGGATCGGAACCGCCGATGGTGGGGGAGGTCGCTTCGAGGGCTATACCAATGCGGCTGAGACCGAAAAGAAAATCCTGCGCGATGTCCTCGTCAAAGGCGATGCCTGGTTTCGCACCGGCGACCTGATGACGCTCGACGAAAGCGGCTATTTTCACTTTGTCGATCGGGTCGGCGATACCTTTCGCTGGAAAGGCGAGAATGTCGCGACGTCCGAGGTGAACGAAGCTGTGGTGGACTGCCCGGGCGTTGTTGAGGCGACGACCTATGGCGTGGAAGTTCCAGGCGCCGATGGCCGCGCGGGCATGGCCGCGATCGTGATCGACGACCGGTTTGACATCGGGAAATTCGGGGATCATCTCGCGCGCCGGCTGCCGGCCTATGCCTGCCCGCTCTTTATCCGCATTTGCACGACGCTCGATAACACCGAAACGTTCAAGCAAAAGAAGCAGGCGTTGATCGGCGAGGGATTCGATCCGCAGCGCGTCAAGGACCAGATCTTTTTCAGGGATCCGGCATCGGGTGCCTATCGCCCGATCGATGCCGCCGGCTATGCGCGGATCGTGGACGGCTCAGTTCGATTGTAGGATTTGGCCTGCTCACATGCCGTAGATGGCCAATTCCGTGTCGGCGAGATCGCCGAGACGAGGCCGGTGCGGGCCTTTGTAATATTTGCGGCCGCGCGCCTCGCTGTAGATGCCGGGCAATCCCGCCAAGGCACCGGACGCATCCACGACAACGATCGGCTTGCCCCGAAGCAGCAGAAAGCGCCCGATCGCGCCGGCACAGGCGGTGTAGTCGGCGATGCTGCGGCAATAACCGAGCTGCATGGCGGGGAGGGGAATGATCCCGCGGCGTTTTCTCAAGGAGAAAAATATGAAAGGAAGCGCGGCGCTAGCCGTGCGGCACACCAGAGAGAGGCAGCCATATTCTGCGTGGCGCTTGAGCATCTCAAGGTCCGTGTCCGGCAAGCCGCCGACCGAAAGCGTCTTTGCAGTAACGGTTTCGATCGTCATGCTGTGTCCGCCACGCGACAGAGCCGGCACCGAGAAATACAGTCCACGGCAATACGGCGCAAAGCCCTGCGCTTCCAGGATCGGCCACGTCGCTACCGCGGGAGTGACATTGAAATAGGTAATATCCTTGCGCTTCTGCGTCATCGAGGCAAATAACGCCGCATAATTGCGGAATGCCGGATCGACATACCAGCTTGAAACGTTGCAACAGGTCGCGATTTCGCCGTCGATGACCTTGCTCGAATAGATCATCAACAGGCAGCCGACTGGCGCGCCGTTGTTCTCGATCAGGTAGCCGTAGCGTGGCGCGCCCGGCGGCAGCGGCCGCACGGCTTGACGGCGGAGACCGCGCATCCAATAGTCGCGGCTGCGGTGCTGGAAGCCCCGGGTCAGCAAATCGCCGATCGCGTCAAGATCGCTCTCCAGTATCTCGCGGAAACGGGGTTTGACGGCGAGCATCGTGTTTACCAACGGACGTGAAAGATCAGGAAAAGACGGTATTGTTTCACATTTTCGCTCTATCATGAGCTTTCACAATTTCAATTTAATGAGAAGGCGGAACAATCCATGTCGATAAGGTTAAGGATTATTTCGGCGATCCAGCAGATTGCCGTCGAGCAGCATGTCACGCTGCCGCCGCTCGATGATGATCTGTCGCTTCACGAGACAGGTTTCGATTCGCTGGGATTCGCCATCCTGGTTGCGCGGCTTGAAGACGATCTCGGCATCGATCCGTTTACCATATCGGAGGATGCAAGCTTTCCTCTCACGATAGGCGACTTCATCAGGGCCTATGAAAATGTCCCCGCGTGAAATCTTCGCGCTGCGTGACTATCTCGATCCCAATCTGAAGGGCCGCACCCTTTCGGATGCAAGGCAGGTTGTCGCGCTGACCGAGCTTGCCGCGCAAACCTGCCTTGAAGGCCGGCTCGGTGAACTCTCGGGGCGGTCCGTGCTGCTCGCGGTAGCGGATCAATTGGTATCCGCGTTGGTGATCCTGGAGATGGATGGGATCGCAAGGCGCATGCTGATGTGCCCGCCCGATCTCGCCGCCGATCACATTTCAACCCTGGTCGAGGATGCCGGGATCGATGCCGTTGTCACCGACCGCCCGGCGGAGTGGGCGGCGTCCGGGATCGATCTGGTTGTCTCAGCGCAGACGCCAGTGCGGGCGGTGCCACGCGCACAGACCGAACGGGCGACGGAATGGCTGATGCTGACGTCAGGCACCTCGGGCGTGCCGAAGATCGTCGGCCATACCCTGGAAGGACTGACCGGCGCGATCGTCGCGGATGGCCCGGCGCGCGGCGCGCCGCCGGTGTGGGCGACTTTCTATGACATCAGGCGCTACGGCGGCCTGCAGATATTCCTGCGCGCCATCATCGGCGGCGGTTCGATGGTGCTGTCGGTGCCCGGAGAACCGGTCGCCGATTATGTGGCGCGGTTGCGCGAAAAATCTGTCACGCACATTTCGGGCACTCCCTCGCACTGGCGCAAGCTTTTGATGAGCGGAGCGGCCTCGGACTTCTCACCGCGTTACGTCCGCCTGTCGGGCGAGATTGCCGACCAGGCCGTGCTCGATGGTTTGAGCCGTGCCTTTCCGGCCGCCTCTATCGGTCACGCCTACGCGTCGACCGAGGCCGGTGTCGGCTTTGCCGTGAACGATGGTCTGGAGGGCTTTCCTGCCGACATGATCGGGACGAACCGCGACGGCGTCGAAATTAAGGTCGAGGACGGATCGCTGCGGATCCGCTCGCCGCGGACGGCGAATGCCTATATCGGGCGGCAGGCGGCAGCGCTGACCGATGCCGAGGGATTCGTCGACACCGGCGACATGGTGGAGCGGCGCGGCGACAGGTATCACTTTGTCGGCCGGCGCGGCGGCATCATCAATATTGGCGGCCTCAAGGTTCATCCCGAGGAAATCGAAGCGGTCATCAACCGGCATGCCGAGGTGCGCATGTCCCGCGCGCGGTCGCGTCGCAGCCCGATCACCGGCGCCATCGTGGTCGCCGATGTCATTCTGGCCGATGGCGACAGCACCGGCTGCGGTGACGAAATCCGCAACGAAATTTTGGCTGATTGCCGGGCATCGCTGGCGCCTCACAAGGTCCCGGCCGTCATCCGGTTCGTTCCATCGCTCGATGTGACGGCGGCCGGAAAGCTGGCACGACACGATGCATAATGTTCTGGTGACCGGAGGAAGCCGCGGCATCGGTCTCGCCATCGTGCAAAGGCTTGCCGCAGCCGGCTACAATGCGATCGCGGTGGCGCGGAGCGAAAGCGACGCGTTGCGCGCGGCGGTTGGCGACGTCACGAAACAAGGCAGCGGCGGTCTTCATTTCAGGGCGTTCGACCTCAGCGCCATCGACGCCATTCCCGCTTTTGTGAAGAGCGTGCGTGACGAATTCGGCGCGATATACGGCCTCGTCAACAATGCCGGGATCGGCACCGAGGGCCTGCTGGCAACCATGCACAACAGCCAGATCGAGGCGCTGCTGCGCCTCAACGTGCTCTCCCCCGTCATTCTGACAAAATATGTCGTGCGGCACATGATGGCCGACGGCGCCGGCCGCATCATCAACATGTCGTCGATCATCGCCACGACGGGATATAATGGCCTGTCGGTCTATGGCGCGACCAAGGCTGCGGCGACGGGCTTTACCCGCTCGCTCGCGCGCGAGGTCGGCAAGCTCGGCATCACCGTGAATGCGATTGCGCCCGGCTTTATCGATACTGAACTTACAGGAAGTCTCGGGGACGATCAGCGCAAGCGCATCGCCGGCCGCAGCGCGCTACGCCGGCTGCCGGAGACCGAGGACGTCGCCAGCATGGTCGAATATCTCCTGGGCGACGGCGGCCGCAACATCACCGGCACGGTCCTGACCGTTGACGCCGGCAACACCGCGTAAGCTGATTTAATCCAACTCTGCGAATGGTCTGGTCCCGGCGGGCTTGATTTCCCTCAAACGCGGTGGACGTGTTTTCGCCAAAGCTTGCAAGCGAAGCTTGGGCCGGGAATGGGTCAATGTCATTTGAGCGCGTCTTGCGGTGGGCACTTGTCGCGATCGCTGTTACGGGATTGGCGGCCGGCATTGCCGCCTACACCGCCCACCGATCGGATCTCGCCGATGTCTTCTGGACACTGGCGACCGCGCCCGTGGTGGCTGGACTTACCGTTTCGATTTTAAAGGATGTGCTGGCGGGCCGATTTGGTGTCGATGCGATCGCATTGGTCTCGATGAGCGCCGCGCTGGCACTCGGTCAGCCGCTTGCCGGCGCCGTTGTCGCGCTGATGTATTCGGGCGGCAATGTGCTTGAGGATATTGCCGTAGCGCGGGCCGAGCATGATCTGCGCGCGCTGGTCGACCGCGCGCCGCGCGAGGCCCATCGCCGCATCGCCGACCATATCGAGGAGGTGCCGATATCCGCCGTCGCCATTGGCGACCGGCTTTTGGTGCGGGCCGGCGAGATTATTCCGGTCGACGGCGTGGTTGTTTCGGCCGCGGCCACCGTCGATGAGTCGGCATTGACCGGGGAACCGATCCCGGTGGTGAAATCGCGTGGTGGCGCCATCCTCTCGGGGTCGTTGAACGTCAGCGAGGCTTTCGAATTGACGGTATCGGCGGTGGCCGGTGAAAGCACCTATGCGGGCATCGTGCGAATGGTGACCGCGGCGCAGACCGCCAAGGCGCCGTTCGTTCGGCTGGCCGACCGTTACGCGCTGATCTTCCTGCCGGTGACGCTTGCGCTTGCCTTCGTCGCCTGGCTGATCTCGGGCGATCTGATCCGCAGTCTCGCGGTGCTGGTTGCGGCGACGCCATGTCCCTTGATTTTGGCGGCGCCCGTCGCATTCATCGCCGGCGTCGCGCAAGCGGCCCGGCGCGGCATCCTGGTCAAGGGCGGCGGCCCGCTGGAAGCGCTGGCGCGTGCCCATACCGTGCTGTTCGACAAGACCGGAACCCTGACGGTCGGCGGTGCGCGGCTGCTGTCCGTCGAAATGGCGCCGGGGGAGTTGGCCGACGAGGTGTTGATGCTCGGTGCTTCGCTGGAGCAGGCATCGCATCATGTTCTCGCAGCCGCCATCGTTCAGGCCGGGATCGAGCGAGGCTTGAGCCTCAAGGTGCCCGAGGTGGTGCGAGAATCCATGGGCTCGGGGTTGCACGGCGTAATCGAGGGACGGCAGGTCAGCGCGGGTTCCCGCGACATGATCTTGCCTGGCACACACGCCGCCGAATGGGCGTCCCGGGCGATACGGCGCGCCTCCTGGCGTTCGGCGCTTGTCGTCTTTGTCGCGGTCGAGGGCAAACCGATCGGCGCCTTGCTGCTCGCCGACGAGCTTCGTTCCGATACGCCGCGGGCGATCCGGCTGCTGCGCGAGGCCGGTATTGTCCGCATGGTAATGGTCACCGGTGACCGCGCCGCCGCTGCGCACGCGATCGGTGCGGCCCTCGATCTGGACGCGGTGCTGGCTGACCGCGTGCCCTCCGACAAGGTCGATGCCGTGCGCGCCGAGCGGCGGCTGCACCCGACCATCATGGTCGGCGACGGCATCAACGATGCGCCGGCGCTGGCGTCCGCCGATGTCGGGATCGCGCTCGGCGCCCGCGGCGCCAGCGCTTCGTCAGAAGCCGCCGATGTGGTGATCCTCGCCGATCGCCTCGACCGGGTCGGGGAGGCGATCGTAATCGCGCAGCGCGCACGGCGGATCGCGGTCGAGAGCATCGTCGCAGGAATGGGCCTTTCGATGCTGGCGATGCTGGCGGCTGTTTTCGGCTGGTTGATGCCGGTGCCGGCGGCGATCATCCAGGAAGTGATCGACGTTGCCGTGATCCTCAATGCCCTGCGGGCCCTCACACCCGGTCATGGTCACGGCGGCAGGCGCATGACCGCCGAGGACGGACGCCATCTGCATCACGACCATCTGGCGCTGATCGGCAATCTGGACCGGCTGCGATCCATCGTCGACGCGCTCGACGACGCGACGCCGGAAAGCGGCGCCGCGCTGATCACGGAGGCCAACCGCCTGGTGCAGGAGCAAGTGGTCGTGCACGAGCGCGACGATGAGGGCAACGTCTATCCACGGCTCGCCCGGATTTTGCGCGAGACCCACGGCCTTTCCGCCATGAGCCGGGCGCACCGCGAGATCCTGCATCTCGGCCGCCTGCTTGCGCGGGTGGTCGAGGACCTGTCGTCGGAGAAGGTCGATCGCTATCTGCTTCGCGACGCCCAGCGGATCATCGAGTCGATCGAGACCCTGGTGCGCATGCACACGGCGCAAGAGGAAGACATTTACGAAGCTGTGGCCGCAGGGACAGCCGCCTAGCACCGCTGGTTCCAAAATAACAGATGGATTTAACGAGAGCGCTATTTCTGCTCATTTTCTCGGTTTGGGCAGATCGATGCGCTCGGTGGAGAATTCAGGGGGCCCCTCTGTAAGCCTGCGGATGCGGCGTTCGCGCTCCTCATTTGGAAGGGCTGGATCAAGCAATTGGTTGATCTGCTTTACCGCCAAATCCTCAAGCTCAACTGGGTTGTTGCTCGGGGCGCGGCTAGGGGAATCATCAGTTGGCCCAACGCTCAGGCCAAGCTCGATCAACTGACAAATGGCGTCGGAACGGACCATGCCACGGACTTCGGCCCATACGTCAATTTCCGCGGTCAGCCTTTCCGAGATTTTCACAGCGCTGATGGCATCTCGAGCCGAATTCGGACGAGGAACAGGCTGGCGGCCGCGCGTTTTGGTAGGGTCAGACACCTTCAAATCCGCTGATAATAATCTAATCATTTTACCCGTTTTTGCCTCTGACGATTTGATCCCGATCAATGGCGCACCAGTTCACAGGCGCGAACCCTACTTGCCGGCCTTCGCAACAAGACTTCAAATCCGGTTTCGTCATGTGACAACGGCCGACACCCTTCCGGGCGCGCGCGCCGCGCTTGCCTCTCCCGATGGCGTTGCTATATCGGACTTTTCCGCAACCTTGCATCCCACCGCGAAGCGAGATCGATTATGACCGCCCATACTGATACCGCAGCCGAATCCCAGCCATTCCAGGCCGAGGTCGCCGAACTGCTGCACCTGATGGTGCATTCGGTCTATTCGGAAACCGACATTTTCCTGCGCGAATTGATCTCGAACGCGTCGGACGCCTGCGACAAGCTGCGCTACGAGGCGATCGCGGCCCCCGATCTGATCGGCGACGGCGATCCGCCCCGAAATCCGCATCGTGCCGGACAAGAAAGCCAATACGCTCAGCGTCATCGACAGCGGCATCGGCATGGACCGGCAGGAGCTGATCGACAATCTCGGCACCATCGCGCGTTCCGGCACCAAGTCCTTTCTGTCGCGCCTGACCGAGGCCAAGGACGGCGCCGGCCTGATCGGCCAGTTCGGCGTCGGATTTTACGCCGCGTTCATGGTCGCCGAGCGCATCGTCGTCACCAGCCGCCGCGCCGGCACCAACGAAGTCTGGACCTGGTCGTCGTCGGGCGGCAGCGGATTTGAAATCGCGCCCGCCAGCGAAGACGACGCCCGGCGCATCACGCGCGGCACGGAAATCGTGCTCCATTTGAAGCCGGAGGCCGCAAAGTATCTCGAGACCTACGAGATCGAGCGCATCGTCGGCGCCTATTCGGACAATATCCAGTTTCCGATCGAACTGAAGCCGGAGGAGGGCGAGCCGCGTCAGATCAATTCGGCAAGCGCGCTATGGCAGCGGCCGAAATCGGAGCTCAAGCCGGAGGACTACACGCAGGCCTACCGCGCCGATCGCCGGCGCCTTCGATGATCCGGCGATGACGCTGCATTATCGCGCCGAAGGGCGTCAGTCCTACGTCGTTCTGTTGTTCGCGCCGTCGACAAAGCCGTTCGATCTGTTCGAGCCGTCGCGCAAGGGGCAGGTGAAACTCTATGTCCGCCGCGTCTTCATCGCCGACGATGCCGAGCTGTTGCCGGCCTATCTGCGCTTCATCCGCGGCGTGATCGACAGCGAGGACCTTCCGCTCAATATTTCCAGAGAGATGCTGCAGAACAATCCGCAACTCGTGCAAATCCGCAAGGCGGTGACCGGCCGCGTGATCGGCGAACTGGAAAGCCTGAGCGAGAAGGAGCCCGAGAATTTCGCCAGGATATGGGATGCGTTCGGTCCCGTCATCAAGGAAGGCATCTGGGAGGATTTCGAGCGGCGCGAGAAATTGCTGGCACTGTCGCGCTTCACCACGACCGCGGGCGAGAAGCGGTCGCTCAAGCAATACGCGGAGAATCTGAAGCCGAACCAGACCGAGGTCTACTATCTCACCGGCGACAGCCTTGAGCGGCTGAAGTCCAATCCGAAGCTGGAATCGGCCGCCGCGCGCGGCATCGAGGTCTTGTTGCTGACTGATCCGGTCGATGCCTTCTGGACCGCGGCGCCGCTCGATTTCGGCGGCAAGCCGTTGAAATCGCTGAGCCAGGGCGACGTCGATTTCGGGCTGATCCCGCTGCTCGACGACAAGGCCAATGACGAAAAACCGTCCGGCCCCGATGAAGCCGCGACCATCGCCGTGATCAAGGATGCTCTGGGTGAGCGGGTATCGGACGTGCGGGCATCGCAGCGGCTGACCACCAGTGCGTCATGTCTGGTGGCCGGCGGCGGCGGCCGGGATCGTCAGCTCGAGCGATTGCTGGCGCAGCAAAACAAAGGCGCCGGCGTAAAGCCGATCCTCGAGATCAACATGCGTCATCCCCTCGTCGCGGCTATTTCCGGCAAAGCGGACGCGGCTGCCGATCTGTCGTTTTTGTTGCTTGAGCAGGCGCAAATCCTGGACGGTGAATTGCCGGAGGATACCGCCGCCTTTGCAACGCGGCTCAACCGGTTGGTGCTGCGCGGGATGGCTTAGGCGCGATCGGAGGCTATCCGGTTGATACACAGCGATCGAGGCGCTGTCCTGAAGACGCTTTGTTCCGGGGAGCTTTTTGTATTCAATGGGGCACGCGAACCCATCTCCGGACTTGGCCGTATCTGGTCCACGGTCTCAAACCTTAAGCGATCCCGCGCCCATGACCACGCCAGGCGGCAGCGAAACGTTCTACGGCGGTATCGCGGTCTTTCGCGGCTTCGGCCGTCTGATGGATCCGGCGCTGTATTCGCCGCTGCCCGATGACTGGAGCATCGGCGTCGCCGATATCGTCGAGTCGACCAAAGCGATTGCGCAAGCGCGTTACAAGGCCGTCAACATGGCCGGCGCCGCGGTTATCGCTTCCGTCACCAACGCGCTGGAAGGACGCGAATTTCCGTTCGTGTTCGGTGGCGACGGCGCCAGCTTCGCGGTGTCGCCGGATGATCTTCCGCGCGCCCGTGAGGCACTGGCGGCGACCGCGACCTGGGTCAAGGACGATCTCGACCTCATGATGCGGGTGGCGCTGGTGCCGGTCGCCGCAGTGCGGGCGCAGGGTCTTGATGTTCGCGTCGCCCGCTTCGGGCCGTCGGCCAATCTGTCCTATGCGATGTTTTCCGGCGGCGGTCTCGGTTGGGCCGAAGCCGCGATGAAGCGCGGCGAGTTCGCGGTGCCGATGGCGCCGTCGGGCACGCAGCCCGATCTCACCGGGCTTTCCTGCCGGTTCGAGGAAATTCCTGCAACGCGCGGACTTATCCTTTCGGTATTGGTGGTGCCGGTACGCGGCGCCGATCCGAACGCCTTCCGCAAGCTGATCGAAGATGTCATTGCGCTGGTCGAGCGCAGTCCGGATTCCGGCCGGCCGGTGCCCGCGGGCGGCCCGCCGCTGCGCTGGCCACCGGCCGGCTTCGAATTCGAGGCGCGCGCCAGGCGTGGCGGATCGTTGTTGAAGCGGCGCGCCTTCGTGCTCGGCTATGCGCTGTTTGCCTATCTGGTAATGCGCTTTGGCATCAGCGTCGGCGGCTTCGTGCCGAAAACCTACGTGCAGCAGGTGGTGGAGAATTCAGATTTCCGCAAATACGACGATGGATTGCGGATGATCCTCGATTGCACGCCGGAACTGGAGCGCGCGCTGACGCAGCGCCTGGCAGCGGCAACGGCGATCGCGCGATACGGCCTGCACCGGCAGGACGCGGCCATGATGACCTGCTTTACGCCCTCGGCACTGCGCAGCGATCATGTGCATTTCATCGACGGCGCGCGCGGCGGTTATGCCTCGGCGGCGACGGCGCTGAAGGCAATGCCGGTTTGATTTAGCGCGCGGAGCGGCTCCAGGTCTCTCCGCCGCAAAACCCGCCGACGCAGCCCTCGACCTTAAGCGCATCCGGTCCCGCGACCGAGATGCTGCTTGCGTAGGTCTTGCCGTCATCGGCGTTGTAGATCTGGCCGGACCATTTGTTGGCCCCGGCGGACCGCATGCCGAGGAACAACGAAAGCCCGATGATCGGCCGGTGGGTCAGCGCCGGATTGGGGTTCTTGTCGTCGACCTGGGCTTTCCCGCTAGCGGGATCGATCGGGTCTTTCAGCCAGACCACAACGCCGCAAATCCCACCGCCGCATTTGCTGACGCGCACTTTTGCATCGCCCGCCTGCGTGAGCCAGATACCGTCCGGTCCGGCGGCCTGCGCGGTCGCCGGCACTGCGGCCAGTAGCGCCGTTACCATCGCAATCATGAAACCAGATCTGCAGGCCATCGTCCGTCCTCGAAAGAAGCAGAAATGGATAGCAACAAATGGAATTTGTGCAATGCCAGATGCCGGGGATGTACGCATGGTCACCAAGGCAGGCCGCATAGGTCGATGACGCCGGTCGGTGGCGCGCGCTTGATGTGGTAGACAAAGGGCGCAATGGCCTCGAAGCGAATGCGGCCCGCAGGCTGTTCGCACCAGATCTCGCCGTCGAACGGCTTCCAGCCGCGGCCGATGTAGAATGGTGCGTTGCGCGGTTCGCAGAACAACAGCCCGAAATCGGTGGCGCCTTCGTCCTTCAAGATCTGAACCGCGGCATTGAGCGCGATACTGGCGTAGCCCTTGCGGCGCCTATCTTCGCGGGTCGCAACGCCGCCGATGCCGCCGGCCTTGAACTTGCGGCCGTTCCAGGTGACCTCGCGGCGATAGATGCCGACATGGCAGACCACGCCCTCGGGTTCGGCCTGCACCAGCACGCGCAGATCGGCATGGTCGAAGACGACGTCGGCCCAGGGCAGCGTTGCGACCACTTCGGGCGGCCAGACCGCATCGAACAGCGGTTTTACCATCGGCCAGGATGTGTCGCCGCTCAGGACGTCGATCTCGATGCTCATTGCCGTCATGCCTTTCGCGAGGAGCGCTTTTCCGAGCCCTGCGTTTTCCCAAATTGCGATGTTTAATGCCGCTGGAACCTTCTATAAGGGTTCCCGTTAGACCACGTCTCCCACCATTTTTGGACATCGCCCCATGACCTTCACGCTGCCCAATCTGCCCTACGCCCACGACGCCCTTGCGCCCCATATGTCCAAGGAAACGCTGGAATATCATCACGACAAGCATCACCAGGCCTATGTCACCAACGGAAACAACGCGATCAAGGGAACCGAATTCGAGGGCAAATCCCTCGAGGAGATCGTCAAGGGTTCATTCGGGAGGAATCCAGCGGTCTTCAACAATGCCGGCCAGCATTACAACCACCTGCATTTCTGGAACTGGATGAAGCCAAATGGCGGTGGCAGCAAATTGCCCGGCCGTCTGGAAAAGAAGATCACCGAAGACCTCGGCGGGTTCGAGAAATTCAAGACCGATTTCGCCGCCGCCGGCGTTGGCCAGTTCGGTTCGGGCTGGTGCTGGCTGTCGGTCAAGAACGGCAAGCTTGAAATTTCCAAGACGCCCAACGGTGAAAGCCCGCTGGTGCATGGCGCCACGCCGATCCTCGGTTGCGACGTCTGGGAGCACTCCTATTACATCGATTATCGCAATCGCCGCCCGGACTATCTGAAGGCATTTCTCGATCATCTGGTGAACTGGGAATATGTCGAACAGCTGTTCTCGAAGGCCTGATCTGACGGCGTAAGCATTCGCGAGGGGCGGTGGCATTGAGCCGCCGCCCTTTCGTTTGACCGGTTCGTTCGTCTTGCCGCTTTGGCGGTACTTGCGGGGATCGCGGGCTTCCGGCAAGACCTGACGTGCCGGTGGTCTGGTTCCGGGGAAATAGCGAAAATGAACTATCTTCTGATTTTTATGGGTGGCGGTCTCGGTTCGTCATTGCGCCATACCGTCAACATGGTGTCTGCGCGTTACCTCGGGACGGCCTTTCCCTATCATACGTTCATCATCAACATTACCGGCTCGATCGTGATGGGTCTGATCGCAGGCTATCTCGCGTTCAAGGGCGATGCCGCACAGTCCTGGCGGCTGTTCCTGATGACCGGCGTTCTCGGCGGCTACACTACCTTCTCGGCATTTTCGCTCGATACGGCGACGCTGTATGAACGCGGCGAAATCTGGCTCGCCTTGTTTTACGTGTTGGGATCGGTGACAATTTCGATTGCAGGCCTGTTCGCCGGCCTCGCCCTGGCGCGCCATCTCGCAACATAAATCCGCATACCGGAATCCGGCCTGGTTGGAGTGAGCAGGCTTGAGGAGCGGGCCACGTTGCCTCCGTAGACATAGGTTATGTTATAATATAACATCATCTCCATGATGTATTCAGATACCCACGGTCACGACCATGGTTCTGGCCACACCCATACGCATAGCCACGGCCCGGCTTCGCCGCATCCGGCGCAGATAGCGCCGTGGTCTATCCTGCGCATGACCGTGGTTTCCCGCGTCGGTGCGGCGCTCGCCGTCAGTGCCGTGCTGTGGGCCATCGTCTGGCTGGCGATGAGGTGAACATGGTCCCGCAACTGCAATTCCGCGATGTCACGCTGGGCTATGACCGCCATCCGGCGGTGCATCATCTCAACGGCGAGATTGCATCCGGGGTGTTGCTC
The DNA here is from genome assembly GCA_963811915.1 of uncultured Alphaproteobacteria bacterium. Taxonomy (GTDB): domain Bacteria; phylum Pseudomonadota; class Alphaproteobacteria; order Rhizobiales; family Xanthobacteraceae; genus Bradyrhizobium. Next base: position 311,556 of record CAWETC010000001.1, on the reverse strand, counting down.
GCGGTTGTCGGTCCCAACGGCGCCGGCAAGTCGACGCTGTTTCGCGGCATCGTCGGCATCCTCAAACCGTTGGCGGGCAGCATTCTGACCGGCGATCTCGATGTCAGGGATATCGCCTATCTGCCACAGACGGCGGACATCGACCGCAGCTTTCCAATCTCGGTGTTCGATTTCGTCGGCACCGGGCTGTGGCGCTCGACGGGGTTTTTCGGCGGCATGGGCGACAAGCGGGCGCGCGAAAAGATTGCGCAGGCGCTCGCGGCGGTCGGCCTCAGCGGTTTCGAAAACCGCGGTATCGGTACGCTGTCCGGTGGGCAGATGCAGCGCATGCTGTTTGCCCGGGTGTTGTTGCAGGACGCCCGCCTGATTGTGCTGGACGAACCCCTCAACGCCATCGACGCCAAAACCTCGGACGATCTGCTGGCGCTGGTGCGGCGCTGGCACGCTGAGAAACGCACGGTGCTGGCGGCGCTGCACGACATGGATCTCGTGCGCGCGAACTTTCCCGAAACCCTGCTGCTGGCGCGCGGGCCAGTAGCCTGGGGCAAAACCGCCGATGTGTTGACCGCGGAGAATCTTCTTGAGGCCCGGCGGATGTGCGAGGCCTTCGACGAAGGCGCTGCCGCCTGCGTGGTCCACGATGTGCCGTCGCAGGCGGCCTGAACCTCATGGATCGACGGTGCAATGATCTATGATGTGCTGATCGCGCCCTTCACCGAATTCGAATTCATGCGCCGGGCGCTGGCGGCCGTGATCGCGCTGGCGCTGGGCGGCGCGCCGATCGGCGTATTTCTGATGCTGCGGCGGATGAGTTTGGTCGGCGATGCGATGGCCCATGCCATCCTGCCCGGTGCCGCGATCGGCTTTCTGCTGTCGGGCCTTAGTCTGTTCGCGATGACGGCGGGCGGTTTGATCGCGGGCTTCACGGTGGCGATCCTTGCAGGCCTGGTGGCACGCAATACGGAGCTGAAGGAAGATGCTTCGCTGGCGACATTCTATCTGGCGTCGCTGGCGTTGGGCGTGACCATCGTTTCGATCAAGGGCACCAATATCGATCTGCTGCACGTGCTGTTCGGCAACATCCTGGCGATGGACGATCCGACCTTGCTGGTGATCGCCTGCAACGCCACGATCACCTTGATCGTGCTGGCGGTGATCTACCGGCCGCTGGTGATCGAAAGCGTCGATCCGGTGTTTCTGCGCACCGTAAGCCGCGCCGGCGCCCCGGCGCATCTGGCGTTTCTGGCGCTGGTCGTGGTCAACCTCGTCAACGGCTTTCAGGCGCTCGGCACCTTGCTGGCGGTAGGGCTGATGATTTTGCCTGCGGGCATTGCCCGGTTCTGGTCGCGCGATATCACCGGCATGATCTGCATCGCCGTCGTGAGCGCCATTGTCGCGGGCTATGCCGGGCTGGTGCTGTCGTTCCAGACCAAGGTGCCGTCGGGGCCTGCGATCATTCTGGTGGCGACGCTATTGTATATGACCTCGGTGTTGTTCGGCAGCGTCGGCGGTGTGATCCGTCAGATGTTCCCCGGCCGTCATCTCGAAGCGTAACGGGGAAAAGCGATGCGGCGATCTCGAGCTTGGCTGATTTTTCTGGCGCTCTTGATGTCGGCAGCTCCGCTGCGCGCGCAGGACCGCTTGCATGACCGAATGAACGTCGTCGCCAGCTTTTCGATCCTTGGTGATTTCGTCCGAAATGTCGGTGGCGAGCGCGTCAGCGTCACCACATTGGTGGGGCCGGACGGCGACGTCCACGTCTATACGCCGGCCCCGGCGGACGCCAAGAAGATCGCGGACGCGAAGCTTGTGGTGATCAACGGCCTCGGCCTGGAGGGCTGGCTGCCGCGGCTGCTGCAGGCCTCGGGCAGCAAGGCGCCGATCATCACCGCGACCAACGGCATTGCGCCGCTCAAACTGGGTTCCGACGCCGATCCGCATGCCTGGCAATCCGTCACCAATGCGAAAATATATGTGGCCAACATCCGCAATGCGCTGGTCGCGGCCGACCCGGCGGACGCCGAGGTTTTCCGTGCCAACGCGGAGGATTATCTGACCAAGCTCGATGCGCTCGATCGCGAGGTGCGGGCGGCGATTGCGCAAATCCCGCAAAACCGTCGCAAGGTGATCTCCACCCATGATGCCTTCGGCTATTTTGCCGCCGGCTACGGCATCGATTTTATCGCCCCGCTTGGGGTTTCCACCGAATCCGAGGTCAGCGCCCGCGATATTGCCGGCATTATCACCCAGATCAAGAAGTCAGGGATTCCCGCGGTTTTCCTGGAGAATATCAGCGACGATCGGCTGATGCGGCGGATCTCGGCCGAGACCGGCGCCAGGATCGGCGGAACGCTCTATTCCGACGCCCTGACGGACGAAAAGGGCGTTGCCCCCACTTACATTGACATGGTCAGGCACAATATAAAGGCGCTGACGAGCGCGCTGGCGAAATAGGGCAGGGGCCCCTTTTCCATGGCAGGGGCCCTCCTTGCCGCCGGTGCCTTTCGAATACCGTACCGGAGCAATTATGCCAGATTTGACGTCCCAAAAAATTCCCGTGACCGTGCTGACGGGCTATCTCGGCGCCGGCAAGACCACGCTTCTGAACCGCATCCTGTCGGAAAACCACGGCAAGAAATACGCTGTTATCGTCAACGAATTCGGTGAAATCGGCATCGACAATGACCTGATCATCGGTGCCGACGAAGAAGTCTTCGAGATGAACAACGGCTGCGTCTGCTGCACCGTGCGCGGCGATCTCGTGCGCATCCTCGACGGCCTGATGAAGCGCAAGGGCAAGTTCGACGCCATCATCGTCGAGACCACCGGCCTGGCCGACCCGGCACCGGTGGCGCAGACCTTCTTTGTCGACGAGGACGTCCAGAAGAACGCGCGGCTTGATGCGGTCGTGACGGTGGCCGATGCGAAATGGCTGAGCGACCGGCTCAAGGACGCGCCCGAAGCCAAGAACCAGATCGCGTTCGCCGACGTCATCGTGCTCAACAAGACCGATCTCGTCTCGAAGCCCGAACTCGCCGAGGTCGAAGCGCGGATCAGGGCCATCAACCCCTATGCCAAGCTGCACCGCACCGAGCGCTGTCAGGTCGCGTTGACGGATGTGCTGGAGCGCGGTGCGTTCGATCTCGATCGCATCCTGGAGATCGAACCGGAATTTCTCGAGGCCGGTGATGATCATGGTCATCACGACCATGATCATCACCACGGCCACGATCATGGCCACCGCCATGACAATCATGGTGCGGGCCTCAAGCACTACCACGACGAGGACATGCAATCGCTGTCGCTGCGCACTGACAAGCCGCTCGATCCGGCCAAATTCATGCCTTGGCTGCAAAACCTCGTCGCCAGCGAGGGCCAGAAGATCCTGCGCTCAAAGGGTATTCTCGCCTTCAGCGACGATGACGACCGCTATGTGTTCCAGGGCGTGCATATGATGCTGGAGGGCGATCACCAGCGGGCCTGGAAGGACGGCGAGCCGCGCGAGAGCCGTCTGGTCTTCATCGGTCGCGAATTGCCTGAGCAGACCATCCGCGACGGTTTCGAGAGCTGTATCACCACGTGATGAAAGAGTTCGATCCCGGCGAGGCCGCCGCCTCCATCATTTCCGTCACCGATAAGGTGCGTCCGGTCGCGATCGGGATGCCGGTCACCTCGGTGCATTTCCTCGGCGATCACGCCGCCTTCGTCGGCGCCGAGGAAAGCGTTGCGATGGTGAGCGGGCAGGGAGAAATCTCCCGGGTTTCCGTTCATGGCGGCGGCATCCTGTGCGCCGCATCCGACGGCAGCCGCATCGTCATGGGCGGCGATGACGGCAAGCTCGTCGCGCTGGACGCCAAAGGTGAGGTCACGCTGATTTCGACCGACGCCAAGCGGCGCTGGATCGATAATGTCGCGCTGCATCCCGACGGCGCGGTGGCGTGGTCGGCGGGCAAGACCGCCTTTGTCCGCAGTGACAAAGCGGAGGAAAAATCTTTCGAGGTACCTTCGACGGTCGGGGGTCTTGCGTTTGCGCCCAAAGGCCTGCGGCTCGCGATCGCGCATTATAACGGCGTCACGCTGTGGTTTCCCAACATGATGGCGACGGCGGAAGTCCTGGAATGGGCGGGTTCGCATCTCGGCGTGGTGTTCAGCCCCGATAACAAGTTTTTGGTGACGGCGATGCACGAGCCGGCGCTGCATGGCTGGCGATTGGCCGATAACCGGCACATGCGCATGACCGGTTATCCCGGGCGGGTCCGGTCGATGTCATGGAGCGTGGGCGGCAAGGCGCTGGCGACGTCGGGCGCTGACGCCATCATCATGTGGCCGTTTGCCAGCAAGGACGGCCCGATGGGCAAGGAGCCCGCGATGCTGGCGCCGCTGCAAGCGCGTGTGTCCACGGTGGCCTGCCATCCGAAGCAGGACATTCTTGCTGCTGGTTACAGCGACGGCACCATTCTAATGGTGCGGTTGCACGACGGCGCCGAAATTCTGGTGCGCAAGAACGGCACCGAACCGGTATCGGCACTGGCCTGGAACGCCAAAGGCACGCTGCTGGCGTTTGCCACGGAGGACGGCGACGCCGGGTTGCTGGCGCTATAGCGGCTGAAGTTCCCCGGAACCAACCGCTGCAGCGTCCGTTGACCTCGCGAAACAATTTCGCGGTGATCGGCATGTCTCCGGACGACAGAAAACGCGCTTCCAGGAAAGATTTTTGGCTCGCAGCGGCGATCGTCGCTTCGGGGCTGGTGATTTCAGGACTTTCGCTGACCCAGCTTTCGGCGCGCAACACACGCAACACAGATGTCGCGCAGGCCACGCAACCTTTGCAGTCGTCGCCTTCCACGGCCCCAGACAACGCCCCTGCGGAGTCAAAGCCCGGTGGCGTGCGTCCGACCACACCGGCGCCCGAGCCCGCTCATTCCGATTCGCCGGGACAGACCACAGGCGCCGCATCGGCGTTGCCACCGGCTCCAGCGGAAAAGATCGCCCCGCCGATCAAGGACCCGCCCATCAAGGAAAAGTAGGCGGCCCGCCGGCCGATCCTCATTCAGGAAGTCTGTGACATTAATTTCGGCCTCATCCTGATGAGGAGCGCGCCTTTGGCGCGCGTCTTGAAGAATGGCCGCGAGTACACACGCCGTGTCCATCCTTCGAGACGCTTGCTTCACAAGCCGCTCAGGATGAGGTCGGTGTGACATGCTTGATGATATCAGCAATGTTTGATTGGCGCTGCACATTATACGGCCTCGATTGCCGCCGCCCCCTGTCGCATAATGTCCGCCTTGGAGGCGCGTGATCGCGCGGATCAAACAGACGAGGCAGGTCATGAAAATCGAGGATGTCAGGCGCAACGCCTATTCGATGCCGCTCACCAATCCATCGTTTCCGCCGGGACCCTATCGTTTCTACGATCGCGAATATTTTGTCATTACCTATCGCACCGATCCGGAAGCCCTCGCCGCCGTGGTGCCGGAGCCTCTCGAAGTCACGGATTCGGTCGTCAAATATGAATTCATCCGGATGCCGAACTCGACGGGCTTCGGCGACTACACCGAAACCGGGCAGGTGATCCCGGTCCGCCTCAATGGCGAAGAGGGCGCCTATACCCATGCCATGTATCTGGACGACGACGCGCCGATCGCGGGCGGCCGCGAGCTGTGGGGATTTCCCAAAAAGCGGGCGACACCGAAGATCGAAGTCGAGAGCGATGTGCTGGTGGGCACGCTGCATTACGGCTCCGTGCTGTGCGTCTCCGCCACGATGGGCTACAAGCACCGCTATGTCGATCATGACACCGTGCTGAAAGGCATGAAGGCGCCGAACTTCATTTTGAAGATCATCCCGCACGTCGACGGCAGCGCGCGGATCTGCGAACTGGCGCGCTTCCATCTCGAGGATATCACCCTGAAGGAGGCCTGGACCGGCCCGGCCGCGCTCGGCCTGTTCCCGCATGCGCTGGCGGATGTTGCCCGGCTGCCGGTACGCGAGGTGCTATCCGCACTGCATTTCAAGGCCGACCTGACGCTGGGCCTGGGCACTGTGGCGTTCGATTATATGAAGAAGTAGCGGTTGGATTGTCGCGTCGCGCGAGGCCAACCGGCCGCGCCGAGCGCGTCCCGATGACCGGCTCCGCGCCGAACCTTAGAGCCTTATCGAATTCTCAGAACCGGGCTCTAATCTTTTGTTTTGACACGTTTTCTTTACGCGAACCGGTGTCCGCTTCGCGCGAAAACGCTCTGGAGGTGCAATTGCACGTCAGGGAATCTCGCGCGGCGACGTTTGGCTAACCATCGGAACCGGACGTGCTTGACCAGTTCCGCGGGATTGGTTTTCTGCGGAACATGAACGAAGTCGAGACAATCTACGCCAGCATCCCAGGCGGCTCCAATCTCGTCGAATGGTTCGGTCACGTTCCAAATTTTCACGACGCGGAGATCGTGCGCTTTAGTCTGCATCGTCGAGCCCCGAGCGTGCTCACCATTCACGCCTGGAACGCGACAAGAGAGGTAAATAATCGCGGCTACCGCGTTCTCGACAAGCAGGCTGTCGTCACATTTGCCCTCGAAGATGTCATGGATCTTCAACTTGAGGGCTTCAGCCACCAGAATGTTATCTCAGGTCTTCATCTTCGACGCGCGCCTGAGCGCCCGGACCGCCGGCCCTTCTATGGCCTCGACCCGTCACCCAAGGATTACGAGATTGAATTAGAGCCGTGCTTCGGGCTGTACGGAATAATCCGGTGCCGAAGAGTCTTGGTCGACTTCATTCCAGGCAAGCCTGACGATATCCGCGGGTGGTCAAGAGCTACCCGCAGAGCCAGCGAATGACGAACTACAGTCATGCCCCGCGAAGGCGGGGCATCCAGTACTCCGCGGCGTTCATCGGAATCGAGATGCCCACTACCGGATCACCCGCCGGAGCCTGTCATCGGGCGGCGCGCAGCGCCGACCCGGTGGCGTGTGATGACGACTGAGCTTGCTGCCGCGCGCGGACCTCACCGCACCAGCACGTTCCTGAATTGCCAGGGATCCGACGAATCGATGTCTTCCGGGAACAGGCCGGGCCGGTCCGACAGCGGCGTCCAGTCGGTGTAGTAGCCCTTCACCGGGCCGAGATAGGGCCGCTGGATTTCGAGGCAGCGGCGGAAATCCATTTCGTCGGCCTCGACGATTCCGGCGGTGGGATTTTCCAGCGCCCACACCATGCCGGCCAGCACCGCCGACGACACCTGCATGCCGGTGGCGTTCTGGTAGGGCGCAATCTGGCGGGTTTCCTCGATCGAGAGCTGCGAACCGTACCAATAGGCATTCTTGCCGTGGCCATAGATCAGCACGCCGAGTTCGTCGATGCCGTCCTCGATCTCGTTCTCGGTGAGGATTTCGCCACGACGGCTGCATTTTTCCGGCGGCGCCGAACAGTTCGTGCACCGACAGCACCGCGTCGTTTGTCGGATGATAGGCGTAGTGGCAGGTCGGCCGATAGATCACCTCCTGGCCGTCACGCACGGTGAAGTAATCCGCGATCGAGATGGCTTCATTGTGGGTAACGAGAAAGCCGTATTGCGGGCCCGGGGTCGGGCACCACGAACGTACGCGCGTATTGGCACCCGCTTGCAGCAGATAGATCGCTGCGCCGCAGCCAGCCTTGTGGGTGCGGCCATTATCCGGCATCCATGTTTCATGGGTGCCCCAGCCGAGCTCCGCCGGCTGCATGCCCTCGGAGACGAAGCCTTCCACCGACCAGGTGTTGACGAATACGTTGATCGGCTTTGGCTTCTTCGCGCGCTGGGTGTCTCGTTCGGCGATATGAATGCCCTTGACGCCGAGCTTGTGGGCGAGCTGGCCCCAGCCTTCCCGGCTCTTCGGCTCGTTAAATGGCGTATGGGTGTCGCGGGCGATGTCTAGCAGCGCCTGCTTGACGAACCAGGATACCATACCGGGATTGGCACCACAGGTGGAGACGGCGGTCGGCCCGCCCGGGCTCCTGTGCTTGGCCGCGAGCAGCGTTTCGCGCAACGCGTAATTCGAGCGCTCTTCGGGGCCAGCGCTCTTGTCGAAGTAAAAGCCCAGCCACGGCTCGATCACGGTGTCGATATAGAGCGCGCCGATCTCCCGGCACATGGTCATGATATCGACCGAGGAGGTGTCCACCGACAGGTTGACGCAAAAGCCCTGACCGCCGCCGGAGGTCAATAGCGGCACCAATACATCGCGATAATTGTCCTTCGTCACGGCCTGCTTGATGAAGCGCACGCCGTGCTCCCTGGCGAGTTCGCCGTCCTCATGCGGATCGATGATGACGAAGCGTGATCTGTCATAGTCGAAATGCCGTTCGATCAGGGGCAGCGTACCTTTGCCGATCGAGCCGAAGCCGATCATGACGATGGGGCCGGAAATCTTGGCGTGGATGGGGTGATCGGACGGGCTCATCAATGGGTCTCCGGAATAGGGACGCGCTGGGGGCGCGGAGGGAAATCAGGATGGATGGGATCAGAAGCAGGGAGTCAGGTTTGGCTTCGCTTGGCGGTCACTTCGATCTCGATTTTCATTTCGGGCTTCAGCAGCGCCGCCACCACGAGCAGGGTCGCAGCCGGTCTGATATCGCCAAGCTTTTCGCCGCAGACGGCAAAAACCGCATCGGCATCTCCGGCTGATGTAACGTAATAGGTCGCGCGGACGATGTCAGTCATTGCAAAACCGCCATCTTTCAGCGTGGCTTCGATGGTCTTGAAGCAGTTTCGTGTCTGGCTCGTGACATCCGCCGGCATCGTCATGGTGGCGTAATCGTAGCCGGTGGTGCCGGCCACGAAGGCGAAATCGCCGTCAATGACGGCCCGGCTATAACCGGCGGTCTTCTCGAACGGCGATCCGGTGGAAATCAGTCGGCGTGTCATCGGGACCTCGATCTGGGTTTTTCGCGCGGTTTGCAGGCCTTTGCCGGCCAACGCAGCATCTGTGGCTATCGCACGACGAGCGATAAGTCACGCCGGGACCGGCCCGCCGCGGCGGCGGCCCGGCGGCGAGCGAAGATGTCCCTGATGATCATGGTGACCAGCAAGATCATCAGCACGGTGGTAATGGTCCGGGTGCGCACACCAGGGACGCCGCCATTCGTCGGCTGACTCTCTGTCATGATGATGTGGCGCGCTCAGGCCGCGCGCGGAACCAGCCGTGTCTTCTTCACACGGTGGGTTCCGGTCTTCGGCAGCAAAGCTCCATCAGCGATGATCATTCCGAAGACGCCGTCGAGAGCGCCCTCGCGCAGTTCAAGCCCGAGCAGCCGGTCGCGTTCGAACGGACCGGGCAGCGAGAGTTCGCCGGTCTTGCGGCCCGAGAATCCGAAGCGGGCATAATAAGGCGCGTCGCCGAGCAGGATCACCGCGCCATGCCCGAGCGCCGCGGCGGCGGCCAGCGCGTGGTTCATCAATGCCGCGCCAACGCCGAGATCGCGGCACGACGGATCGACGGCCAGCGGGCCGAGCACAAGCGCCGGGGCGCCCCCGGCGCTGACGTGCCACAACCGCACGGTTCCGACCAGCCGACCGTTCAGCCCATTCTGGCGCACGACCGAGAGGGCAAGGCCTTCGGCGGGCGCGCGTCCATCGCGCAGGCGCTGACAGGTGCGCATATGACGGTTCACGCCAAAGCAGGCATCCAGCAGCGCTTCACGCGCAACGACGTCCGAGGCACGTTCCGCACGGATCACGAACGGGGCGGCGTCGGAGATAAGGGCAACGGGGGTCTTCCGCAAAGCAGTCATGGCACGTCAGTCCTCACTCCAACGGCAGCAAGCCGCGGAGCGTTGTCAGCAAATTTGCATGTGAAAAGGAGGAGAGCCGGCGAACCGGCTCCCGGTTATCAAAGCCTCTATAGGAGGTCTTTAGATGTGGTAGGTCCGCAACGGCGGGAAGCCGTTGAATGCTACCGACGAGTAGGTCGACGTATACGCGCCGGTGCCTTCGATCAGCAGCTTGTCGCCGATCTCGAGCGTCACCGGAAGCGGGTACGGCATCTTCTCGTACATCACGTCGGCGGAATCGCAGGTCGGGCCCGCGAGCACACACGGCGTCATGTCCGCCCCGTCATGGGGCGTGCGGATGGCGTAGCGGATCAACTCGTCCATGGTCTCGGCGAGACCGCCGAACTTGCCGATGTCCAGATACACCCAGCGCACCTCGTCCTCGTCGCTCTTCTTCGAGATCAGAACGACTTCGGTTTCGATCACGCCCGCATTGCCGACCATGCCGCGTCCCGGTTCGATGATGGTTTCCGGGATCTGGTTGCCGAAATGCTTGCGCAGCGCGCGGAAGATCGACCGGCCGTACTGCACGACCGGAGGAACGTCCTTGAGGTACTTGGTCGGGAATCCGCCGCCCATGTTGACCATGGACAGGTTGATGCCCCGCTCGGCACAGTCGCGAAACACCGTCGAGGCCATCGCCAGCGCGCGGTCCCACGCCTTCACCTTGCGCTGCTGCGAGCCGACATGGAACGATATTCCATAGGGCTCCAGGCCAAGACGCTTGGCGAGGTCGAGCACTTCGACGGCCATTTCCGGATCGCAGCCGAACTTGCGCGACAGCGGCCATTCGGCGCCGGCGCAGTCATAGAGAATGCGGCAGAACACCTTGGCGCCGGGCGCAACACGGGCGATCTTCTCGACTTCGGCGCTGCAATCGACCGAGAACAGGCGAATCCCGAGTTCGAAGGCGCGCGCGATGTCGCGCTCCTTCTTGATCGTGTTGCCATAGGAAACCCGGTCCGGAGAAGCACCGGCGGCCAACGCCATCTGGATTTCGGCGACCGAGGCGCAGTCGAAGCACGAGCCCATCGAGGCCAGCAGCGCCAACACTTCCGGCGCAGGATTTGCCTTCACCGCGTAGAACACGCGGCTGTCCGGCAACGCCTTGGCGAAGCTCTGGTAGTTGTCGCGCACGACTTCGAGGTCGACGACGAGACACGGCTCGACGTCCTGACCTTCGCTACGGCGGTTGCGCAGGAATTCCTGAATCCGTTCAGTCATAGTAGCACCCTCCCGAACGGCCCAGCGACGGGACACGTTCAAAAATAACCTCGGATCAAAGCGTTTCAGCCACATCACGCGATGGAGGCGCGAGGGGGCCAAAAGCTCAGACCGAACTGTGCTGCCGTGGATTGGTTGGGAAAGGATCCCGCCCGCACACCTGGCAATGAAGGACAAGCCTCTTCGGTATTCGCGCCGGCTGGTGGAAAGCCGGCAGAGACCAAAAAAGCCCGATCCGTCGTTGCTTTAAGTCGCGTCCCCCGTTGAGAACGAGGTGCGCCGGTTCGCCTCCGGCTGCCAGTCACGGTTGCAAGGAGCGAAGAGACCTTCAACGGCATCTCTTGAGAGAGATGCTGGACTCTCAAATCCAAGATGACTTGAGCGACCCTCGGTTCTTCATCCCTTGGCGGCTGTCCGGCCTCTTGTCCGGATACCTACCGACTGACACACGACCACAGGCACGTGCGAAATTGGGCAAGAGTGCAAATAAGGGTTTTGAGTCAGCTTCGCAACAATTTTTTTAGGCTGCGGACAAATTTCCCTAACGCGACGTTTCAACGCTGCGCTTTGGCGCGCGCGAGCGCGTGCGAAAGTGAACAGCCGTTAAGTTTGTTTAACGAGGTGTGAGCGTTTGACGCCTGCGGCGCAAGGCTTTGTCACGCGTACGCGCTACGCGCGACGCGTAAAGGGCTCGACGCGTTGCGCCGCGCGGATGAACGCGATCATGATGAAGACGCCGCCCGCGAACAGCAGGGCTTGCAGGATGTGCGCGCCAGTGTCGTCGAGGCCGAACAGGATTGCGAGCGCCCAGCCGCCGGCAAACGCCGCACCGAATACTTCGGCGCCGATCAGGATCGCCGCGCTGATCACGGTGACGACGCTCGGCCAGACGATCTGGCGGGCGCTGGTCGAAGAGGGCTGCGAACTCATGGGCGGTGTCCTGTTTACGGGGCGCAATCTCTCCGAAAAGGTCCGCGCTATCAAGCGCAAAAGGCTCAAAAAAGCCCGATCGCGTGATATAGCTTGTTCCAATCATTCGACACACCAACGGGATTTGCCATGTCAGAAACCTCGGAAAACCCGTCTATTTCGCCCGCTGAGGCCAATCCGCTGCTGAAGCCGTGGCAGACGCCGTTCGAGACCCCGCCATTCCAGGAGATCGTGCCTGAGCATTTCCTGCCGGCCTTCGAGCAGGCCTTTGCGGACCACGCCGCCGAGGTCGCCGCCATCACCCATGATCCGGCGACGCCGGATTTCGCCAACACCATCACCGCGCTGGAGCGCTCGGGCAAGCTGCTCTCCAAGGTGTCGTCGGTGTTCTACGACCTGGTATCGGCGCATTCCAACCCGGCGCTGCTGGAAATCGACAAGGAGGTGTCGTTGCGGATGGCGCGGCACTGGAACCCGATCATGATGAACGCGGTGCTGTTTGGCCGGATCGCGCTTTTGCACGACAACCGCGCCACGCTCGGGCTGACCCCCGAGCAACTGCGGCTCTTGGAGCGGACCTATACGCGCTTTCATCGCGCCGGCGCCGGGCTCGACGAGGCGGCCAAAGCGCGGATGGCCGAGATCAACGAGCGGCTGGCCCATCTCGGCACCGCGTTCGGCCACCACCTGCTCGGCGACGAACAGGACTGGTTCATGGAGCTCGGCGAGGCCGATCGCGACGGCCTCTCGGACAGCTTCATCGCGGCCGCAAAGGCGGCGGCCGACGAGCGAGGCATGCAAGGCAAGGCGATCATGACGCTGTCGCGCTCCTTCGTGGAGCCCTTCCTGAAGACCTCCGGACGGCGCGACCTGCGCGAAAAAGTATTCAAGGCCTTCGTCGCCCGCGGCGACAACGGCAATGCCAACGACAACAACGAGACCATTGTCGAGATTCTGAGCCTGCGCGACGAGAGCGCCAAACTGCTGGGCTTCCCGACCTTCGCCGCCTATCGTCTCGAGGATTCCATGGCCAAGACACCCGAGGCGGTGCGCGGCCTGTTGGAGCGGGTCTGGAAGCCCGCGCGGGCCCGGGCGCTGGCCGATCGCGACGATCTGCAGGCACTGGTAACGGAAGAGGGCGGCAATTTCACGCTGGCGCCGTGGGACTGGCGCTACTACGCCGAAAAGCTGCGGCAGCGCCGGGCCAATTTCGACGACGCCGCGATCAAGCCCTATCTCTCGCTCGACCACATGATCGAGGCCGCTTTCGACTGCGCGACACGCCTGTTCGGCGTCAGCTTCACTGAGCGCAAGGATATTCCGGCCTGGCATCCGGACGTACGGGTCTGGGAGGTCAGGGACAGTGCGGGTCAGCACAAGGCGCTGTTCTACGGCGACTACTTCGCCCGGCCCTCGAAGCGCTCCGGCGCCTGGATGACCTCGCTGCGCGACCAGCAGAAGCTCGACGGCGACGTCGCGCCCCTGGTCATCAATGTCTGCAACTTCTCCAAGGGAGCCGACGGCCAGCCCTCGCTATTGTCGCCCGACGACGCCCGCACCCTGTTCCATGAGTTCGGCCACGGCCTGCACGGGATGCTGTCGAATGTCACCTATCCCTCGCTGTCCGGGACCAGCGTGTTCACGGACTTCGTCGAACTGCCTTCGCAGCTTTACGAGCACTGGCAGGAACAGCCGCAGGTGCTGCAGCAGTTTGCCAGGCATTACCTGACCGGCGAGCCGCTGCCGGATGACCTGCTGGAGCGCTTCCTCGCCGCGCGCAAATTCAACCAGGGTTTTGCCACGGTGGAATTCGTCTCCTCGGCGCTGATCGATCTCGAATTCCACACCCAGCCGGCTTCCGCCAGCCGCGATGTGCGGGCGTTCGAACGGGCCGAGCTGGAAAAAATCGGGATGCCCGCGGAAATTTCGCTGCGGCACCGGCCGCAGCAGTTCGGCCATATTTTCTCGGGCGATCATTATGCGTCGGGCTATTACAGCTACATGTGGTCCGAGGTGATGGATGCGGACGCGTTCGGCGCCTTCGAGGAGGCCGGCAATATTTTCGATCCCACGGTCGCCAAACGCCTGCATGACGACATCTATTCGTCGGGCGGATCGCGCGATCCGGAAGAAGCTTATGTCGCGTTCCGCGGTCGCGAGCCGGAGCCCGACGCGCTGCTGCGCCGCCGTGGCCTGCTCGACACACCGGAAGCGGCCTGACGTGACACGGCGGGCGCGTCTTCTGTCGGGCTTGCTGCTGCTTGCCGGCGCGCTGGTGCCTGGCGCAAGGGAAGTACAGGCGCATCCGCATGTCTGGATCACCGCCACCAGCGAGCTGATCTATGCCCCCGACGGCTCGATCACGGGCGTGCGGCACGCCTGGACCTTCGACGACATGTACTCGAGCTATGTGTTGCAAGGCCTCGAGACCAAGACCAGGGGTGTCTATAGCCACGACGATCTGGCGCCGCTGGCGCAGACCAATGTCGAATCGCTGAAGGAGTTCGGCTTCTTCACCTTCGCCAAGGCCGATGGCAAGAAGGAGAAGTTCGAGGAGCCGGTCGACTACTTCCTTGAATACAACGACACCCTGCTGACGCTGCATTTCACCTTGCCGCTGAAGACGCCGGTGAAAGCGAAGGTGCTCGCGCTGGAAGTGTTCGATCCCGAATTCTTCATCGACTTCAAATTCGCCGACCAGGACCCGGTCCGCCTGGTCGGTGCGCCCAACGCCTGCCAGATGAAATTCCAGCGGCCGAACGACGGCACCGCCAATGCGAAGACACTCGGCGAACAGAACTTCATGAGCGGCGACAATTCAAACTTCGGCGCGATGTTCGCCAACAAGATCCTGGTGGAGTGCCCGTGAAGCCAGGGCCTTACCGTGATGGCTTTTGATTGAATCGGTCTGTCAGCGAGTACACTTACCTCTCCCCTCGTGGGAGAGGGGGCGCACCTTCGTTGCCGTTGCAGATCAACCTAATCTCATTCCGCACTAGGCGTGGACCGCCTCGCGCTGCAGGCCGTCCTCTCTCAAGAATTCGCGTTCTCCTGGATCATGCTTGATCTGGATCGAGACATTCGTGGCGACCTCGCCATAATCCGAAAGAGCCGTGATCACGCCCGAGCGCAGCCAGCCCTGCAGCGCATCATTTGTCGGCCAATGCGTCAGCAGCAGATAACGCGCCGGCGCGAGAGCAGGAAACTCCTGAAGCGGTCCGACAAACTGATATGGCTGCGCTTCAAACACACCGGTCATGGTCTCGAACGGGAGAGCGCGATGTTCCCGCAAGGAGGGGCCGACGATCTCATCCAAAATCTTGTCGACAGCGCCTGCCTCGATTGGCGTTTGCCGCGCGATCGCCAGCTCGCAAAACAACGGTCCGGTCAACTGTTCGCCGGCGTCCGGGAGCCTCCATTTGCGGATGTAGATTGATGCGAACCAGCGGGCATGAGCGGCCTGCTGCATCGGCGTATGCTTTGAATCGAATTGCCATTGATCCATCAGATCGGGCGTTTTCCATTTTCCGCAAAAATACAGCCAATTGGATCGCTGAATGGGACCTCCGATGACGCCAAGAAAGCCGGGGGCGGCTGCTGCGATCGGCCCCATCCGTTCCTGATGGCGCCAGAACTCTTCCTGCATCTTGCTGTCTTCGCGAAGCGTAAAACAGGCCTCCATCGTCGTCTGGGTTTGAGGTAGGTGCTGTTGAGAAGACATCGTTGTCATCCTTCCTGTTCGCGGCCTCCGGAGGGAGGAATGGAAGGATGTTAGGCTCGGCGATTTGGTGCGCTATCCGATAACCGCACGATTATCCGTTTTCCGAATACTTAAAATCGGTCCCGCCCGCGTTCAGCCGTGAGCTGTCCCCTTGCTCCGTCGCAATGTGTGACTTGGAGCCTCATTGAACATCGATTGGTAGTAGTGGCCGAAGCGCGCAAGATGCAGGAAACCGAAGGTGAGAGCGACCGAGGTGACCGTGGTCGATTCGGTCGGATTAAGCAGGGCCTGTCTCGCCCCCTGAAGGCGGAATTGGCGATGCACTTGAGTAGGCGTCATGTTGCGGGTATCGCGAAATCCAAGCTCCAGGCTTCTCATGCTGACGCGGAGTTCTTTCGCGACTTCGCTGATCGAGATGTTCGGTCCTGCCGATTTCATCAGTCGCTCGGCTTCACGGACTATTCGCGGCTCGGCTGACGCTCTTTCGCTTTTCAACAGTTCCGAATAATTGTGCGGGTGAGAATTCAAGGATCAAGGCCGCCAGAAATTCCTCAAGCCGCCGGAGCGCCGCCGACGAGGGGACCAGATCGACAGTCCTGACGAAGTCGACGGTTTTAATCGCCTGTTGCCAGGCCAGCTCGAGCGGCTGGCTGAAAGGCGTCAGTTCAAATCGGATCTGGCGATCGATGGGCCGGTTCAGAAGCCGGGAACAGATATCCTCCACGAAGGCTTTGTCCAGCCGAATTGCCTTCTGCCAGAAGCGCCGGTCGAACATGAGCTGGCTTGGCATGTTCGGAGACAAAGGGAGCGTTTCTCCCTTCTGCCAGTGAACCGAACTCCTGCCCTGGATGGCCCTTGCCGAACCGTCGACGCAGGTCATGAACAGCAACAGGTTTTCGAAACGGCCAGCATCGATCTTTACGGGAGCCGAATAACGCAGGCTGACGAATTGTTGACGCGAACCGGGATGTGCCTCGAGAACCGCGTCAATCCCGCGATTGCTTTCGAGAACCTTGACGTCGTGCGGACAGTACACGCTGCTGACAGCCGCAATCGCTTCCCGCAAGTCCGAGGTGACCACGCGCATGCTGCTCTCACCCTGTAGACCATTCGCTTCAGGACGAAATTTCAGCCTTAGCCTAGTACAACAAGCGGGGTTTAAGAAGTGCTAGTTGACTGGCCGCCGGAACATCACGGCCGGCCAGGGCAGACGGGCGACAAACAGGTGGTTTGTCGCGGGCAGTGATTTGGGGTTTAGAGTCCAGTCTCGTTTGCAAAAATATTCCTGTTCGCTGCTGACCCAAATCACCTTCATATCCATCGCCGTTCCACCCCACTCGAGGGGCGTGTCGCGATCGTCACGGACGCGGGGTGGGATGCGATGGACGCAGGCGGCGCAACTGACGAGGGCGCGCGCTTG
Organism: uncultured Alphaproteobacteria bacterium; assembly: GCA_963811915.1. GTDB lineage: Bacteria > Pseudomonadota > Alphaproteobacteria > Rhizobiales > Xanthobacteraceae > Bradyrhizobium. Next base: position 294,460 of record CAWETC010000001.1, on the reverse strand, counting down.
CGGACGGCGAAGTCGTGTGGTCCTGACGCCTCGACGCTGGCGTCAAGTTTGCGGAATAACATTCGCAGACGACGGTGACAAACAAAGCCCGATCACCGGGGAGAGTGCGAAGGAAACCGTTAAAACCATTGCGCGGGGAATGCCGGGTGTCTCCGGTGTGACCGTGGTGACTAACGCGCGTGTTTACTACACACCACGCGCGGCTGCGGGCGCACCAGGCGCCCGGCATTCCCTGCGCCCTCTATCTTTGGGGCGAAACTGAATGCACACCTCGGGCGCTTTGCGTCGCGGGAATGCGAAGGTATATCTGATGAATGCGAGCGCTTAGCAGCGCCGGCGTCCCGCGAACGCGGGGATCCATAACAATAGGGAGTGGGGTTGTGCAAAAATCATTGAACAGCGTCCTTCTCAACAGAAGGCACGGCGTAGGGGTCCTCGCGTTCGCGGAGACGACGAAAATCTCGCAACCTGAAGATCGAAATCCGTTCTACACCGGCACAAAACGCCGGATCATCGGCAGAAAAAATATCGCGATATTGATCGCGAAGCCGATGTTCCAAAGGATCGATCGCAACCGCGGCCGATCGCCGAGATAGGTTAAGACGTAGGCGATCCGCACGATCAGAAACAGCACAGCCAGTTCGTTGATCAGATTCTGTGGTGCCGCCCGGAATTCCGCCAGCAACACCGCGGCGGCGAAGAACGGAAAGGCCTCGATGCCGTTCTGATGCGCGCCCAGCGCGCGGGCGCGAAGTGGATCGTGATAAAATGCGGGGTCGCGCGGTTTGGAATTATTGTAGCGGCGGAATCCGATCCATTTCACCGGTGCGATCGTCAGCAAATAGAGCATCACCGTTGCGAAAAGACACCATTCGGCGACTGTCATGGCTTCCCTCGACGCGCGATCTTCGCAATCTTATTGTTGGAGCTGACCGTTCCAGATCGTGCTCGGACGGATGACAGTATCGAAACACCCATTATCTTGACAAGGTAGGGCCAACGCGCGAAGCCAATGCCATCATGACAACGGTCGTATCCATCGAAAATGCGGGGGGCGCAGCCGAGGCGAAACCGGAGCGAATCGGCGTCCTGCTGGTCAATCTCGGCACGCCCGACACCGCCGATACCAGGGGCGTGCGGGTTTACCTGAAGGAGTTCTTGTCCGATCCCCGGGTGATCGAAAATCAGGGGCTGCTATGGAAGCTGGCGCTGAACGGCGTCATCCTGCGCACCCGCCCCCGCCGCAAGGCGCGCGATTACCTGAAGATCTGGAACACCGAGCGGAACGAATCTCCGCTCAAGACCATCACCCGCGCCCAGTCCGAGAAGCTGGCTGCAGGCCATATCGGACCACGACCATGTCGTGGTGGATTGGGCGATGCGCTACGGTAACCCGTCCATCAGGTCGCGGATCGACGCCTTGACAGCGCAGGGCTGCGACCGGCTGTTGGTGGTGCCGCTCTATCCGCAATATTCGGCGGCGACCTCCGCTACTGTATGCGACGAGGTGTTTCGCGTGCTCAACGACATGCGCGCGCAGCCGACGCTGCGGGTGTCGCCGCCTTATTATGACGATCCCAATTACATCGAGGCACTCGCGGTCTCGATCAATGCGCATCTCAAGAGCTTGCCTTTTGAGCCGGAACTGATCGTGACCTCGTTCCACGGCATGCCGCAGAAATACGTCGACCAGGGCGATCCCTATCAGGCGCAATGCGTCGCCACCACCGACGCGCTGCGCAAACGCCTGGGGTTGGATGCCTCGAAACTCATCCTGACATTCCAGTCGCGCTTCGGCTTCGATGAATGGCTCAAGCCCTATACTGACAAGACCATCGAGCGACTGGCCAAGGACGGCGTGCGGCGCGTGGCGGTCGTAACACCCGGTTTCTCGGCCGATTGTCTCGAGACGCTGGAAGAGATCGCGCAGGAAAACGCTGAGATATTCAAGCACAATGGCGGCGAGCAATTCGCCGCGATCCCCTGCCTGAACGACAGCGACGCCGGCATGGATGTCATCCGCCAACTGGTTTTGCGCGAACTTCAGGGCTGGATATAATGGCGCCCTTGCCACCCGGTTTTGCGCGCGTCGAACCTCGCATCTTCAATCGGCGACACAAATGAGAGTGTCGCCGTACCGTAACGAAAGACAATGTATTGCAGAGCGGCATCGTGCGTTGAAAGGCTGAACGCGGCCGGGGGCCGATCGGCCTCTTCCAGGAGATTTGAATGACCGGTTTCGATATTTTCGCCATTGCGCTCGTTCTGCTGGTTGTTTTTACGTTGTTTGCCGGCATCAAGACGGTGCCGCAAGGCTTCGCCTGGACCGTCGAGCGGTTCGGAAAATTTACCCGCACGCTGTCGCCGGGACTGAACATCATCATCCCGTATTTCGACCGTGTCGGCCGCAAGATGAACATGATGGAGCAGGTGATCAGCATCCCCGAACAGGAAGTGATCACCAAGGACAACGCCACGGTGACGGCGGACGGCGTCGCGTTCTTCCAGGTGTTCGATGCCGCGAAAGCTAGCTACGAAGTCTCCAATCTGGAGCAGGCGATCATCGTGCTGACGATGACCAACATCCGCTCGGTGATGGGTTCGATGGACCTTGACCAGGTGCTGTCGCATCGTGACGAGATCAATGAGCGATTGCTGCGCGTGGTCGATGCCGCGGTCTCGCCATGGGGATTGAAGGTCAACCGCATCGAGATCAAGGACATCGTGCCACCGGCCGATCTCGTGGAGGCGATGGGACGTCAGATGAAGGCCGAGCGCGTCAAGCGCGCCGACATTCTCCAGGCCGAAGGCCAGCGCCAGTCGGAAATTCTCCGCGCCGAGGGCGCCAAGCAGGGCCAGATTTTGCAGGCCGAAGGCCGCCGCGAAGCCGCGTTCCGCGATGCCGAGGCGCGCGAACGCTCCGCGGAAGCCGAGGCCAAGGCGACGCAGATGGTCTCTGAAGCGATCGCCAAGGGTGACGTCGCCGCGCTGAATTACTTTATCGCCGATAAATACATCAAGGCGTTCGGGCAATTGGCGGATTTCGCCGAACCAGAAGATCATCATGTTGCCGATCGAGGCTGTCAGTGTTCTGGGATCGCTGGCCGGCATCGGCGAGATTGCCAAGGCCACTTTCGGCGAGAGTGCGGCCTCCGCGCAGGCCGCCGCGCGCCGCGCATCGGTGCCGAGCCAGCGCCGCGCCGCCGGTGCTGCCGCCGGAATCTTTTGATCAAGACGGTGGAGCATGCGAGTGCGGTTACCTCTCCCGATGGGAGAGGTCGGATCGCCCTTGCGATCCGGGTGAGGGGTTAGGGCCTCACGATAGACCGTAACCCCTCACCCCAACCCCGATGGGAGAGGGGCGCACTGTCATGGTATCATGGACATTGATACAAAAGAGACGTTGAAAGATCACACCATGACCGAGATGTTTGCCACGCTGGGTACCTGGAACTGGCTGATCTTCGGCCTCATCCTGATGGCGCTGGAATTGATCGCGCCGGGAGTGTTCCTGTTCTGGCTCGGGCTCGCGGCCCTCTTGGTCGGGCTGTTGTCTTTCGCGTTCGATCCGTCGTGGCAGTCGCAGATCCTGATGTTTGCGATTTTCGCAGCCGCCGCGGTGCCGCTGTGGCGCCGCGTCGCGCGGAACAACACCGCCGTCAGCAAGAGCAATCCGTTTCTCAACAAGCGCGCGGATGCGCTGGTCGGCCGGGTGTTTACGCTGGAAAAGCCGATCATCGACGGCTGCGGCACGGTGCGGATCGACGATACGATCTGGCGCGTCGCCGGTCCTGACGCGCCCGCCGGCAGCCGGGTCAAGATCGTGCAAGCCGATGGCGCGAGCCTGACCGTGGCGGCGGCTTCACTAAACCACGCCCGCGCGCAATATGTCGTGCAGATGCACGATGCCGATCGGCTTGCCGGCGTCGGTCACGATCAGGGCGGTGATTTTCGATGAGTTGAGGATCTCCAGCGCCTCGCTGGCGAGCAAATCCTGGCTGATCGTCTTCGGGTGCTTGGTCATGACGTCGTCGACCAATGCTGTCATCAGATCCGGCCGCATGTGGCGGCGCAGATCGCCGTCGGTGACGATGCCGATGATCCGCCCGCGTGCATCAACGACACCCACGCAGCCGAAGCCTTTCGACGACATCTCGACCAGCGCGTCGGACATCTGGGTCCCCTGCGGCTTCAGCGGTACGGCATCGCCGGTATGCATGAGGTCGCGGGTATATTTCAGCATCGCGCCGAGCTTGCCGCCCGGATGCAGCACGCTGAAATCGACCGAGGTAAAACCGCGGCTCTCCAGCAGCGCGATCGCCAGCGCGTCGCCCAGGGCCAGCAGCATCAGCGAGGAAGTGGTGGGAGCGAGGTTATGCGGACAGGCCTCACGGGCCTTCGGCAGCGTCAGCGCGACATCCGCCGCCTTGCTCAGCGTGGAGGCGCCATCCGCCGTCATCGCGATCAGCGCGATGCGGAAGCGCTTGGCATAGGTGATCAGGGTCTTCATTTCCGGCTGCTCGCCCGACCATGACAGCGCCAGGATGACGTCGTCGGCGGTGATCATGCCGAGGTCGCCGTGGCCGGCTTCCGCGGCGTGGACGAAAAACGCCGGCGTGCCGGTAGAAGCGAAGGTCGCCGCGATCTTGCGGCCGATATGGCCCGATTTGCCCAATCCGGTGACGATCAGCCGTCCCCTGGCGTTGCGTACGAGATCGACCGCGGCGGCAAAGGTGGTGCCGAGATCGGATCGAAGTGCGGCCGATATCGCGGCAACCCCGCCGCTCTCGGCATCGAGCGTGCGCAATGCCGACTGCACGGCTTCGTTCGCGTGATCGGTCACGGATGATTTTGCCATCAGCGGTTTCGACTTGGTCATATCTGCTTCCAGGGAGAGGGGGCGTCGGTTCTTGCCCGGGCCCTTCCTTAGCACGGCCCAACCGGCGAGGCGACGCGGGGTCCCGGCTCTCAACGGCTCATTAACCATAATTGTTTTAACTCCGTTAACGACGTTTTCCACGTGGTTCGCTTGCCGCGCCGGAATCCGCTCGGCAAGTGTATGGAATGGCTGGGGTATTTCAATCGTGATGTCGGGTCCAGCAAGGGGCCGCCCCAAGCGCGCAATGACGTTCCGCGCGCTATTGGCATGCCTTGCGCTGATCACCCTCAATAAATCTCCGGCTGCGGCCCAAACGATGACGTCGGACCTGTTCCGGCCGGTCCGCGACGGCTTCCTGCCGCTGCAGAACTCTCCGCTGCGCAAGATCAACGACAAGACCGGCGACAACGCCACCGATCCGGGCGATCCCGCCAATGGCGACCCGCTCGGCGACGACAATACGCCCGCACCCTCGCGGATCGGCAAGATTCCGACCTACGGCCTTCCCGCCGCCAGCGGCGCGTCGGACTCCGGCTTCGATTCGCTCAATCGCACGCGCAAGAAACCAAAATTCTATCCGGGCCAGGCCAAGCCGAAGCCGCCGCCGGGCCCCGGCGCGCCGGCGCCGGTGGCTGGCGTACCTGCGACTTCGAACGGGCGGGTGCGGCTTGCGATTCCGCCCTCCGAGACCGCCAACAAAACACCGCTGCCGCCGGCGATGGCCGGCACAGTCGACGGCCAGCCGCCGCGCAAGCGCCTCAAGGTCGACGACGATCCGTTCGGCGCGGTCGGCGATTACGTCGGCGGCTTCCTCGTCAAATCGGCGGTCGAACTTCGCGGCGGCTACGAAACCAATCCTGGCCGTCTTCCGCAGCCGGTAGGCGCGCCGTTCTGGGTGGTCGCACCGGAATTTCTCGCGGTCTCCGACTGGGAACGCCACGCGCTGGTCGCCGATCTCAGGGGATCGTTCACGGGTTACGGCAACAGCCTGCCGCCGACCGTTGATGGCGTGGTGTCGCCGTCGCCGACCAACGTCAACCGGCCGGATTTCACCGGTCACATCGACGGCCGTCTCGACGTCACCGAAGACACCCGCATCACCTCGGAAGCGCGCTTGCGCGTTTCCACCGACAATCCCGGCAGCCCGAACATCCAGACGGGTCTTGCCAGCTACCCGATCTATACGACGCTCGGCGGCACCTTCGGCATCGACCAGAATTTCAACCGCCTCGACATTGCCGGCGGCGGCACTGTCGACCGCACCGTCTATCAGAACTCCACGCTCACCGACGGGACCATCTCGAGCAACGATGATCGCAACTTCAACCAGTATGGCGGCATCGGCCGGGTCAGCTATGAATTGACGCCGGCGCTAAAGCCGTTCGTTGAAGTTGAGGGCGACACCCGCGTGCATGACCTGCCGGTCGATCGCAACGGCTATGCGCGCGATTCCAACGGCGGCTATGCCAAGGCCGGCACCTCGTTTGAATTCTCGCGGCTGCTGACGGGCGAAATCTCGGTCGGCTACGCCGAGCGCAGCTATGTCGATCCCCGTCTCGACCGCTTGCAGGGACTGCTTACCGCAGGCTCGCTGACCTGGACCGCGACGCCGCTGACGACGGCGAAATTCTATTCCACCACCTCGATCGACGAGACGATTGTGCCCGGCGTCTCCGGCGTGCTGACGCACACCTACACCTTCGAGGTCGATCACGATTTCCGCCGCTGGCTCACGGCGATCGGAAAATTCACCTATGGAACGCTCGACTATCAGGGCGATGGACGCACCGACAAAGTCTATTCGATCGAGGGCGACCTGATCTACAAGTTGACCCGTTACTTGTGGATCACGGGCACCCTGCGCCGCGACATTCTCGATTCCAACGTCGTCGACGCGAGCTCGGCCTCGACGGTGATGATGCTTGGGGTGAGGGTGCAGAATTGATGGCTTCGTGATGGCCGGACTTGATCCAGCCATCCATCACCTTCCTAAAATGCTCTTGCGAGGATTGATGGCTACGCAGGTTGAGCCCGCGTATGACACAGGCGAGTGTTGTTCTAGGGACGGCGCCTGCCCATCTACCTCGGCAAATTCGTCGATCCCATCAAGAACTGATCGATCGCGCGCGCGCACAGCCGGCCTTCGCGGATCGCCCATACCACGAGCGACTGTCCGCGGCGCATGTCGCCGGCGGAGAATACGTTCGGGCGTGAGGTCTGATAGTCCGAGGTGTTGGCGCGGACATTGCCGCGCGGGTCGAGATCGACCCCGAGGGTCTTCAACAGGCCTTCATGCACTGGATGCACGAAGCCCATTGCCAGCAGCACCAGATGGGCGTCGAGTTCGAATTCGCTTCCCGCGATCGGCTTGAACTTGTCGTCGACGTGCACGCAATGAAGTTTTTGCACCTTGCCGTCGATACCCGAGAACTTTTGGGTGAGCACCGCGTATTCGCGTCGCGCGCCTTCGGCCTGGCTCGACGAAGTGCGCATCTTCAGCGGCCAGTTCGGCCAGGTCAGCCCCTTGTTTTCATGCTCGGGCGGCGCAGCCATGATTTCGAGCTGCGTCACCGATAGCGCGCCCTGCCGGAACGACGTGCCGATGCAGTCCGAGCCGGTGTCGCCGCCGCCGATCACCACTACATGCTTGCCGCCGGCGAGAATGTCCGGGACGCTGCCAAGCGGCTCCTCGGAGACGCGACGGTTTTGCTGCGGCAGGAAATCCATCGCGAAGTGGATGCCCTGGAGATGGCGGCCGGGAATCAAAAGGTCGCGCGCGGCTTCCGCGCCGCCGGTCAGCGCCAGCGCATCATAGTCGTTGAGCATGGCCTGCGGATCGATCGCGCCGGGCATGGTGCCGCCGACGGGCGATCCGTAGTGGAACGTGACGCCCTCGGCCTCCATCTGCTCCACGCGGCGGTCGATGACGTGTTTCTCCATCTTGAAATCGGGAATGCCATAGCGCAGCAGGCCGCCGGCCTTGGCGTATTTCTCGAACAGGTGTACGTCGTGGCCGGCGCGTGCGAGCTGCTGGGCACAGGCCATGCCGGCCGGACCGGATCCAACAATCGCGATCTTCTTGCCGGTCTTGGCCGCTGATATTTCCGGCTTGATCCAGCCATTGTCCCATGCGCGATCGACGATCGCGCATTCGATGGTCTTGATGGTGACGGGATTGTCATCGATGTTGAGCGTGCAGGATGCTTCGCACGGCGCAGGGCAGATGCGGCCGGTGAATTCCGGAAAATTATTGGTCGAGTGCAGGTTGCGCGAGGCTTCTTCCCAATTGCCGCCATATACCAGATCGTTGAAATCCGGAATCTGGTTGTTGACCGGGCAGCCCGGCGTACCCGGCGCCACCGAACCGGTGCCGTGGCAATACGGAATGCCGCAATTCATGCAGCGCGCGGCCTGGTCGCGCGTGTCCTTCTCGCTCAGCGGAATGACGAATTCGCGATAGCTCTTCACGCGCTCGGCAACCGGCGCGTATTTCCGATCGTGCCGGTCGATTTCCAGAAAACCCGTTACCTTGCCCATTAAAGCCAGTACCCCTGAATCTTGTTTCGGGATGCGCCGCAGGCGCAGACCCGGGATATCGATGTTACTCTGCGAGATTCCGGGTTCGCGCTCTCGCGCGCCCCGCAATGACGCTTGAACTCTAAGCCCCGATCGCGATCTTCGGTTCGGCGTCGGCATTTGCCTTCAGTTCCTTCAGCGCGCGGCGGTACTCGACCGGCATCACTTTGCGGAATTTCGGCAGATAGGTTTTCCAGTTCGCGAGAATATCGGCGGCGCGTCTGGAGCCCGTCAGCTTGGCGTGGCGTGTGATCAGGATATGCAGCCGCTCGACATCGGAATCGAGCAGGTCCTGGAATACGTCGACCCTGCCATGCGCTTCGAGATCGCCCGACTGATGGTAGGTATTCTCGTTGATCATCTCTTCCGACAATACGGGTTCGAGGTCGACCATCGCCATGTTGCAGAGTTTTTGGAAGTCGCCGGCCTGGTCCAGCACATAGGCGACGCCGCCGGACATGCCGGCCGCGAAGTTGCGCCCGGTCTTGCCGAGCACCACGACGATGCCGCCGGTCATGTATTCGCAGCAATGGTCGCCGGCGCCTTCGACCACGGCGACCGCGCCGGAATTGCGTACCGCAAAGCGCTCGCCGGCGATGCCGCGGAAATAGCATTCACCCTCGATCGCGCCATACATCACGGTGTTGCCGACGATGATGGATTCCTCCGGCACGATGCCGGAATTGCGCGGCGGCTTGACGATGATGCGGCCGCCGGACAGGCCCTTGCCGACATAGTCGTTGCCTTCGCCTTCGAGATCGAAGGTGATCCCGCGCGCGAGCCACGCGCCGAAGGCCTGGCCCGCGGTGCCCTTGAAGCCGACCTGGATGGTGTCATGCGGCAGACCGGCATGGCCGTAGATCTTCGCCACCGTGCCCGAGAGCATCGCACCGGCGCTGCGGTCGGTGTTGTTGATCTCCACCTCGAACTTGACCGGCGCGCCGCGGTCGATTGCCGGTTGTGCCTTTTCGATCAGCGTGCGGTCGAGCACGGCCTCCAGATGATGGTCCTGGTCCTGCGCGTGATAGATCTTCTGGCCCGGCAGTTCCTTCTGGCGGACGAACAGCTTCGAGAAGTCGAGGCCCTTGGCTTTCCAGTGCGCCACCAGCGTGGACTGGTCGAGCATCTGGGTCTGGCCAACCATTTCGTTGAAGGTGCGATAGCCGAGCGCGGCCATGATCTCGCGGACTTCCTCGGCGACGAAGAAGAAATAATTGATGACGTGCTCGGGCTGGCCGGTGAAGCGCTTGCGCAGCACCGGGTCCTGGGTCGCGACCCCGACCGGGCAGGTGTTGAGATGGCACTTGCGCATCATGATGCAACCGGCCGCGATCAACGGCGCGGTGGCGAAGCCGAATTCGTCGGCTCCCAATAGCGCGCCGATCACGACGTCGCGTCCGGTGCGGAAGCCGCCATCGACCTGCACCACGATGCGGCTGCGCAGCCGCTCGCGCACCAGCGTCTGGTGAGTTTCGGAGAGGCCGATTTCCCACGGGCTGCCGGCATGCTTGATCGAGGTCAGCGGCGAGGCGCCGGTGCCGCCTTCGAAGCCGGCAATGGTGACATGGTCGGCGCGCGCCTTCGCCACGCCGGCGGCGACGGTACCGACGCCGATTTCGGAGACGAGTTTGACCGACACCTGGCCATCCGGATTGACGTTTTTGAGGTCGTAGATCAGCTGCGCCAGATCCTCGATGGAATAGATGTCGTGATGCGGCGGCGGCGAGATCAGGCCAACGCCCGGCGTCGAATGCCGCACCCGCGCGATCACCGCGTCGACCTTGTGGCCGGGCAACTGACCGCCTTCGCCGGGCTTGGCGCCCTGCGCCATCTTGATCTGCATCATGTCGGCGTTGACGAGATATTCCGTGGTCACGCCGAATCGTCCCGATGCGACCTGCTTGATCGCCGAGCGCATCGAATCGCCGTTCGGCATCGGCTTGAAGCGATCAGCTTCCTCGCCGCCTTCGCCGGTATTGGACTTGCCGCCGATCCGGTTCATCGCGATAGCGAGCGTGGTATGAGCCTCGCGCGAGATCGAACCGAATGACATCGCGCCGGTGGCGAAGCGCTTGACGATGTCCTTGGCCGGCTCGACCTGGTCGAGCGGCACCGGCTTTCGCTTCTCGTCTTCGGCGGTCTTGATCCGGAACAGGCCGCGCAGGGTCAACAACCGCTCGGACTGCTCGTTGAGGATTTTCGCGAACGCCTTGTAGCGATCCAGCGAATTGCCGCGCACCGCGTGCTGCAGGGTCGAAACGGATTCGGCGGTCCAGGCGTGATCCTCGCCGCGGGTGCGGTAGGCATATTCGCCGCCGACATCGAGCGCGGTCTTGTAGACCAGGGAATCACCGAACGCGTCGGTATGGCGGCGGGCGGTCTCCTCGGCGATTTCGGCGAGCCCGACGCCTTCAACGCGGGTGTGGGTGCCGACGAAATATTTCGAGACGAAATCGGCCTTCAGTCCGACGGCGTCGAAGATCTGCGCGCCGCAATAGGACTGATAGGTCGAGATGCCCATCTTCGACATCACCTTCAACAGGCCCTTGCCGATCGACTTGATGTAGCGCTTGACGATTTCATAGTCCTCGAGTGCTGCCGGCAACCGGTCCTTCATCGCAATGATGGTCTCGAAGGCCAGATAGGGATTGATCGCTTCGGCGCCGTAGCCGGCGAGACAAGCGAAATGATGCACCTCGCGCGGCTCGCCGGATTCGACCACCAGTCCGACCGAGGTGCGCAACCCCGTGCGGATCAGATGATGATGCACGGCGGCGCAGGCGAGCAGCGAAGGGATCGGAATCCGGTCCGAGCCCGCCATGCGGTCGGACAGGATGACGATGTTGATGCCTTCGCGAACCGCGGCTTCCGCGCGCGCACACAATTCGTCGAGCACCTGCTCTAGTCCGGCCGCGCCGAGGCCGGCATGGAAGGTGGTGTCGAGCGTACGCGACTTGAAATGGGTATCTGCGATTTCCGAAATCGACCGGATCTTTTCCAGATCCGCGTCGGTCAGGATCGGCTGGCGCACTTCGAGGCGCTTGGTGCCGGCGACGCCCTGCAGATCGAACAGGTTCGGCCGCGGCCCGATGATGGAGACGAGGCTCATCACCAGTTCTTCGCGGATCGGGTCGATCGGCGGATTGGTGACCTGCGCGAAATTCTGCTTGAAATAGGTGAACAGCGGCTTCGGCTTGTCCGACAGTGCCGAGATCGGCGTGTCGTTGCCCATCGAGCCGTTGGCCTCTTCGCCGGTCGACGCCATCGGCGTCATCAGGATGTTGATGTCTTCCTGGCTGTAGCCGAACGTCTGCTGCCGATCGAGCAGCGGCAGGTTCGAGCGCATGCCCTTGGTTGGCGCATCCGGCAATTCCTCCAGCACGATCTGGGTGCGGTGCAGCCATTCGCGATAGGGATGCATGCGCGCCAGTGACGCCTTGATCTCGTCGTCCGGAATGAGCCGGCCCTGTTCGAGGTCGACCAGCAGCATCTTGCCGGGCTGCAGCCGCCACTTGGTGATGATCTGGTCCTCGGGAATCTTCAGCACGCCCATTTCGGAGGCCATGACGATACGGTCGTCCGATGTCACGAGATAGCGCGCCGGGCGCAACCCGTTGCGGTCGAGCGTGGCGCCGATCTGACGGCCGTCGGTAAAGGCGATCGCGGCCGGGCCGTCCCATGGCTCCATGATCGCGGCGTGATATTCATAGAACGAGCGGCGCTGCTCATCCATTAGCGGATTGCCGGCCCAGGCTTCCGGAATCATCATCATGACGGCATGGGCGAGCGAGTAGCCGCCCTGGACCAGGAATTCGAGGCCGTTGTCGAAACACGCGGTGTCGGACTGGCCTTCATAGGAGATCGGCCATAGCCGGCTGATGTCCTTGCCATAGAGTTCCGAATGCACCGAAGCCTGCCGCGCTGCCATCCAGTTGACGTTGCCGCGCAGCGTGTTGATCTCGCCGTTATGCGCCACCATGCGATAGGGGTGCGCCAGCGACCAGGCCGGGAAGGTGTTGGTCGAGAAACGCTGATGGACCAGTGCCAGCGCGCTTTCGAAATCGGGCTCGTGCAGATCGGGATAGTAGCTGCCGAGCTGGTCGGCGAGGAACATGCCCTTGTAGACGATGGTGCGACACGACAGCGACGCCGGGTAATAGCCGGCGAGACCGCGATCACGGCGCTGATAAATCGCCTGCGAGATCGACTTGCGCAGGATATAGAGCCGGCGCTCGAAATCGTCGGTGTCCTTGATATGCGGGCCACGGCCGATAAACACCTGCATATTGGCGGGTTCGGTCGGCTTGACGGTTTCGCCGAGCGAGGAATTGTCGACCGGCACGTCGCGCCAGCCCAACAGCTTCAGTCTGCTCGGCCTTGATCTGGTCGCTGATGATGCTTTGGATGACTTTGCGCCACGCCTTTTCCTTCGGCATGAACAGCGCGCCGACCGCATAGTCGCCGGGTTGCGGCAGCGTGAAGCCGAGCTCTTTCGTCTTGCGCGCGAAGAACGCGTGGGGAATCTGCACCAGGATGCCGGCGCCGTCGCCGGCGCGCGGATCGGCGCCGACCGCGCCGCGATGCTCGAGATTGCACAGGATGCTGATCGCGTCGGAGACGATCTGATGCGACTTCTTGCCCTTGATGTTGGCGATGAAGCCGACGCCGCAGGAATTTTTTTCGAGGCTGGGATCGTAGAGACCTTCAGCCGAAGGACGCCAGGTGTGCTCGCGCAACGGCTCTACCTGTACGGGCCCCACCGGTTTGGAGGCCGGGGCCACCGACAGCGCATCTGCCACGATGTTTTCGCGCTCGAACTCCGACCCGCTCATCTCCGTCCTTTCAACTAAGGCTAAGGGCCTCACCGTCGTCGGCGCACCTTGGGCGTTTGCGGCACCCACCGGGCCACCGCTCGTCCTCCGCGAGCCGCGATTTCCTAAATTCAGGCCCAGGCGTTCAGCGTCCCCCGAACGGCCGTACCTTTATCTTTTTGGCGTCGGCGCCAACTTTGCGCTGCAATCCCTGTGCCGGGTTGCGGCCGCAATTGAGACAGCACTGCTGTCCTAACTACCATGCCAAATTTTTTTCTATCACACAAGCACATGAAAGTCGCCGGTTGCTCTGCATCCGACGCCGATCTTCTCGCCCCGGTTTTGAAGCAAACGCGCCGCGATCCGGCCCAAGGACCGCCGGATTTGGCAATGAAGTTTCGGCCCGGGACAAAGAGCGAAAACGCTCTGGGCGTCGGGGCATGACAGGAGCGATGGGTGATGAGGCTGTTCACAGGATGGGTCATATCCGCCGGGTTGGTTCTCACGGCCGTGACCGCACAGGCGCAAGTGGTATCACCCAATGGAACCGGCGGCTCATACATCGCGGTTTCCGACATCAATGGGCCCTACGCGGCGATGCCGCCGGAAGCGCCCGCGCCGGGTTACGGCTATGGCCCGACCTTGCTGCCGCCGCGGGAGGTCTACACGGTTGTCCGCGAGAACGGGTTTTCACCGCTTGGCGTTCCGCGGCAACACGGCCCGTTCTACACGATTGCCGTGATCGACCGCAGCGGCGACGATGGCCGGCTGGTGATCGACGCCCGCAATGGGCGGATTGTCCGCTTCATGCCGGCGTACCGGATGGGCAACAATTTCAATGAGGGTACGCCGCCCTCTTACGGACCGGGCAGACCATTGCCGCCGATCGGCTATTCAGAAGGCGTGCCGCGACCACCGGCCCCGGTGCCGAAAGTGGCGAGCCGCACGCCTTTGGTGCCGATGCCGAAAGCGTCACCGCCCCGCGTCGACGAGGCGACGCCGCTGGCTGCCAAGCCCGCTCCTGAAAAGCCCGCGGAACCGGCGAAGCAGTCGGCTGCGGTACAAATGAAGCCGGCGGATGCGCCGCCAGCGCCGCAGGTTGCCGCCCCCGCGGCCGTCGAGACCAAGCCTGCCGGCCCGCAGATCCTGCCCACCCAGGACATGCCGAAGGTGCAGGGGCTGGAATAAGGGTAATCGCGCGGTGATGCATCCTTCGAGACGCCGCGCAAGAGGCGCGGCTCCTCATGAGGAGGTCGCAAAAAAACGCCCCGGTTTCCCGGGGCGTTTTGCATTCGGCAAATATCTGCCGAAATCCAGCCGCGGCTTAAGCGGCGGCTTTCTCAGCCGAACCATCGACCACCTGCGGAGCCGCAGCGGTCGTCGTGATCGGAATGTTGCGGGGCTTCTTGGCCTCGGGAATCTCGCGAACGAGATCGACATGGAGCAGACCGTGCTCGAGCGAGGCGTCCTTCACCACCACGAAATCGGCAAGCTGGAACGCCCGCTCGAAGGCGCGCGCCGCGATGCCGCGATACAGCACTTCGGCCTTGTCCTTGCCATTCTCATTGGCGGATTTCTCGCCCTTGATCGTCAGCGTATTTTCCTTCGCGACGATCGAAAGCTCGCCCTGCGAAAAACCGGAGACCGCAACACTGATGCGGTAAGTATTCTCGCCGGTGCGCTCGATATTATAGGGGGGATAACCGGGGCTGCCGTCCGAGGTGGCCTGGTCAGCAGGGAAAAGAACCGGTCGAAGCCGACGGTGGAACGATAAAACGGAGTGAGGTCGTAAGTACGCATGGGATAGTCCTCCATTGAGCGACTGTTAAGCTAGCCCGCCCGCCATCGGGCCGGGCTTTCGTCTTTGTGCAGCCTCAGCGCTTCGGTTCCCCGAAACACTGGTAGCGGCCTGCACGAAGGTGATATGGGAGGGGCAGACGCGCGTTCAAGAGCTGGGAATATTGCCCTTTTTTGACGCCAGCACCCCTTGCCCACCCTTGATTTTCAGCGCCTTTCACCTATCCGGTCCCGGTCATGATGCTCGTCTCGATTCCCGCCAATCCCGTTCCGGAAAATGTCGTCTCCGGCATGATCAAAACGCCCGACGGCGCGGAATTGCGGTTTGCGCGCTGGGCGCCGCCGGCCGGGCGCAAGGGGACGGTCTGCGTGTTCACCGGCCGCAGCGAACAGATCGAGAAATACTTTGAGACGGTGCGCGATTTGCGCGATCGCGGTTTCGCGGTGGCGATGATCGACTGGCGCGGACAGGGCCATTCGTCGCGGCGCCTGCGCGATCCGCGCAAAGGCTATGTGCGCGATTTCTCCGATTTCGAGGTGGACGTCGAAACCTTCGTGCAGCAGGTGGTGCTGCCGGATTGCCCGCCGCCGTATTTCGCGCTGGCGCATTCGATGGGCGGGGCGGTGATGCTGCGGGTCGCGCATGCCGGCAAGCGCTGGTTCGATCGCATGGTGCTGTCGGCGCCGATGATCGATCTGCCCGGACACCGCACGTCATTCCCGGCGCGCGCGCTGTTGCGCATCCTGCGGCTCGCCGGGCAGGGTGGCCGTTATGTTCCTGGCGGCAGCGACGCGCTGACCGGCGCGGAATCCTTCGTCAACAATCCCCTGACCAGCGATCCCGTGCGGTATGCCCGCAATATGGCGATCCTCGAGGAAGATCCGACGCTGGGTCTCGCCGCGCCGACGATCGCCTGGGCCGATACCGCCTTTCGCGCGATGCACGGCTTTCGCGCCACAAATTATCCCCTGGAGATCCGCCAGCCGATCCTGATGCTCGCCGCCAGCAATGACACCATTGTCTCGACCGCGGCGATCGAGGAATTTGCCTATCATCTGCGTGCCGGGTCACATCTCGTGATCGCCGGCTCGAAACATGAAATCCTGCAGGAGCAGGATCGCTACCGTTCGCAGTTCTGGGCCGCGTTCGACGCCTTCGTGCCGGGCACGCCGCTGTTCAAGTAACGGTCGTCAGGCGCGTTCGATATTATAGATCGCGGTGCCGATCAGATAAATTCCGAGAAAAATCATCGCGATCAGGAACCAGCGGCGGAACGTGTCCGGCTGCATCCGTGTACGCACCGCCTGTCCGATGAACATCCCGGCGAAGCCGGCGGCCATTGCAATCGCGCCCGGCAGCGCGGTCGCGGCGCTGAACAAGCCGGCGCTGGTGAGGTTGAAGGCCAGCGCCAGCGTCGCAACGGTGAAATACACCCCGAGCGCCTGCACCAACTCGTCCTTCTCCATGCCGATCGCCTGCATGAACGGCATCGACGGAATCACCTGCACGCCGGTCGCGGCGGAAATGGCGCCGGTGATCAGGCCCACGATGCCGCCGATCCATTTTTCATTCGATCGGGCGACACTGAAACGGAATTTGCCGAGGCCGATCGCCGCATAAATCATCAGCAGGACACCGAGAATAACGGTGCCGTAGCGCGCGTAGGGGCCGGTCAACATGCCGCCATTCAACCATATGCCGATGGCGGTCCCGAGCATCAACGGCCAGAGCCGCAGGACGATGTCGCGCAGATAAGGGCCGACGAGGGTTTGCCAGACATTGGTTACGATCGCAGGCACGATCACGATCGCGAGCGCCTGCGCGGGCGGCATCATGACCGCGAGCAGCCCCATCGATACTGTCGGCAAACCAAGTCCAATCACACCCTTGATGAAACCTGCCAGCAGGAACGCTGCGGCAATGAAAATAAGAAGAGGCTCGCTCATAAGATCACATTGACCGATCCGCGCGGCCGGCACAATCTGGAGGTTACAAACTTAGCCTTCGGAGATGACGAAGGCTGGGATGTTGCACCCTCATCCTGAGCGGCGGCCACTCGGCCGCGTCTCGAAGGATGGGACGCCTGGTTCGAGAGACGGCGCACCGGACGGCGCAAACGCGCTGCCGGGAGCGCGCCTCACCATGAGGTCTTGGGAACCGTCATGCGTTTCGATCTGGTTGACCTTGCGCTGTTTGTCGCGGTGGCCGACAGCGGCAGCATCACGCAGGGGGCGGCGCGCGCCCATCTCGCGCTGGCGTCCGCCAGTGCCCGGATCAAGGGTCTCGAAGCCGCCTTTGGGACGGCGCTTCTCAAGCGCCGCCGCCGCGGCGTCGAGCTGACCGCGGCAGGCGAAAGCCTGCTCGGTCATGCCCGGATCATCATCCACAATGTTGATGAAATGCGCGGCGATCTTGCGGCCTACGCCGGCGGCGCCAGGGCCAGCGTGCATCTGCTCGCCAATACCTCGGGTCTATCGGAGCATCTGCCGAAAGCGCTGGCTGCATTCCTGCGCGAACATCCCGACATCAGCATCGATGTCGAGGAGCGCGAAAGTGCCGATATCGCGGCGGCGATTGCGAGCGGGGCGGCGGATCTCGGTTTTGCCGCCGAGCATGCGCTGCCGGATCATGTCGAGCGGTTTTCGTTTGGCGAGGACCGCTTGATCCTGGTGGCGTCGCGGCGTGGGGATTTTGCCGGCCGCCGCCAGATCGATTTTCAGGAGGTGACGGACCGCGACTTCGTCGGATTGACCTCCGCGACGGCGCTTCAGGCCCATGTCGCAAGGCACGCCGCGCGACTCGGTGTGCGGTTGCGCGTTCGGGCGCGGCTGCGGGATTTCGATGCGATCTGCCAAATGGCGGCCGCCGATGTCGGCATTGCGGTGGTGCCGGAAGCTGCCGCGAAACGCTGCGCGCAATCGATGCCGATCTCGATGATCCGGATTCGCGACGCCTGGGCAAACCGGAAGCTTGTGATTTGCGCCCGCAGCTTCAAGGCGCTGCCGCGCCCGGCGAAGCAATTGGTGGAGCATCTGCGCCGGGTGGCGCAGTAGCGTCCTCAGAATTTGAATTCCTCATGCCCGGCCAAAAGTGCGAAGTGCGTCCGGCCATGACGGAACAGGAGGCGTGACCTTGCCAATCGACTCTCACTTCTCCGTCGCGAGTCCGGCGTCCTTGATCACCTTGGCCCATTTCCCGATCTCAGTGCCGATGAAGTCATGGAAATGCTCCGGGGTGTCGCCGACCAGCGTGGCGCCCTGACTGGCGAGTTTTTCCTTCACCAGGGGATCGTGCATCGCCTCGATCGCGGTCTTGTTCAGGGCGGCGACGATGGCGGCCGGTGTGCCCGCGGGCGCCACCATGCCATACCAATTCTCGATTCTGAGATCCGGCATGCCGGCCTCGGCGGTGGTCGGCACCTCCTTGGCGGTCGGCGCGCGCTCCGCGGAGCCGATCACGATCGGCTTCAGCTTGCCGGCCTCGACCTGCGGCAAGATGATCGGCAGATCGAGAAACACCATCTGCACCTGCTCTGCGAGGAGATCGTTGACAGCCGGCGCCGCACCTCGATAGGGCACATGCACGATGTCGATTTTCGCGGTCAGCTTGAGCAACTCGCCGGCCAGATGCGGCAGGCTGCCCGGACCGGACGACGCGAAATTGAGTTTCCCGGGCTGCGCTTTGGCCAGCGCGATCAACTCGCTCATGTTGTTGGCGGGGACGTTGGTCGGCGACCACCAGCATTTCCGGGACCATCGCCACCAAAGTGACGGCCTGCAGATCCTTCTGGGTGTCGTAGGCCACTTTTTCCATGCTCGGGCTGATGGCGAGTGCGCCCGCGCTCGAAATTGCGATGGTGTAGCCGTCTGGTTTCGCCTTCGCCACCGCGTCGGTTCCCAGTACGCCGCCCTGTCCGCCACGGTTGTCGATCACTATCGGCTGCTTGAGAAGCTCCGACATGCGCTGGCCGATCACGCGTGCGATGATGTCGTTCGGGCCGCCGGCCGGAAACGGCACGATCAGCCGGATCGGGTGGTCGGGAAAATTCTGGGCGGCAGCCGCCGCCGGCAACAGCAGCAGCGACAATCCGGTAACCAGGGTGCCCAGAATTTTCATGCGAACTCCTAGCCGTTGAGCAGCCTCATCGCCGCTTCATGCACCCGCGGATCGCCGGCTGCGATGATGCGCCCGCCGTTTTGGGCAGGCTTGCCTTCCCAGGTACTGACGACACCGCCGGCGCCGGTGATGATCGGGATCAGGGCCGCGATGTCGTAGGGCTTTAGTTCGGTCTCTATGACGAGATCGAGATGGCCGGCGGCGAGCATGCAGTAGGAATAGCAGTCGCCGCCGTAGCGCGTCAGCCGCACCGCCTGCTCGACGCGGCCGAAGGCTGAGCGGTCGTCATTGTTCATCAACAGCGGACTGGTCGTGAACATCGTCGCTTCCCCCAGCGAGGCACAGCGCCGCACCGCTAGTTTTCGTTCCCCGGTCGGCCCCGAATAATGCGCCGAGCCGCTGTCGCCGGAAAAGCGTTCGCCGATAAAGGGCTGGTGCATCATGCCGAACACCGGTGCGCCCTTGTGCAACAGCGCGATCAGCGTGCCCCAGATCGGAAATCCCGAGATGAAGGACTTGGTGCCGTCGATCGGATCCAGCACCCAGACATATTCGGCGTCTTCGCGCTCGCTGCCGAATTCTTCGCCGACGATGCCATGCTGGGGAAAATTGGCTTTGATCAGACGCCGCATCACCGCCTCCGCCGCGCGGTCGGCCTCGGTCACCGGATCGAAATCGTGGGCGGTGCTTTTGTTGTCGATGCTCAGCGACGTCCGAAAGAACGGCAGGATGGTTTCCCCGGAGGAGGTCGCAAGGCGGCCGATGAAGGCTGTGAAATCAATGACCGTCACGGCAATTCCCTGAAGGTGGAGCGGGGCGGAAGATGTGGCCCCTGCCTAGCGCAATCCCGCGAACAGCGCACGTCAACGCGCGCACCGTTAGCCCCATCTTTATTCGACTTTCGAATCCGCCGCGAAAGAATGAATTTTCCGGTGAAGTCCCAGATCACGAATACGAGAGTAGAGTGATCATGGCTCTGACGTGAAGGTGTACATCAGCCAATTAGGGATCTAACTATTTGAAATTATATGATAAATATTCTGGGATCGTTATTCGGGCTGATGATGAAAGCCGCTTAATTATGCACCGGTACGGAGTTCAAAACCCTTGCACTTTGTGCAGCGCGGTCGCATATTGTTGCGGTGCGGTAGCGCTTTGGCGCTATCGCTGCCCTCCTTGGGCGTTTCCTCCCTAGACTTGGGCCGCTTGCCAACGCAAGCGGCCCTTTTTTCTTGCCGTTTCCGGTGCGGTCAATTTCTTGGAATTGTCATTTCGGAGTAGCGCTACTGTCGCACCAGAATAGGAGCGGCGATTTCTATTCAGCGGCGGCCTGAAACGGTCCGAGTTCGTCGAACGGAATGGAGGCCAGCGCTTCGGCCAGCACCGCGAAGTCTGTAGCCACCTGCACAAATCGCGCGCTGCGTTCGCGGCGCCGCTCATCCATGTAGATCGCGCGGTTGAGTTCGAGCTGGATCGTATGCAGCCCGGATGCCGGATTGCCGTAATGCTCGGTGATGAAACCACCGGCATAGGGCTTGTTGCGTCCTACCGAATAGCCTAGCCGGCCCATGGCTTCCTCGACCATGTCCGGGAGCAGGGCGGCACAACTGGTGCCATAGCGGTCCCCAATAACCACGTCCGGCCGCCGCGGCTCGTCCCGCGACACGCCGATCGAGGGCATCGAATGGCAATCCACCACCACCACCGTGCCGAACGCCTGATGCGCCTTGTTGATCAGCCGCCGCAGCGCGCGGTGATAGGGCTTGTAGAGCGCTTCGATCCGCGCCAGTGCGTCATCGACGGAAAGGCGCTCGCGATAGATTTCCTGTCCATCGCCGACCACGCGCGGAATGGTGCCGAGGCCGCCGGCCACCCGCATCGATCGGGTGTTGGCAAAGCTCGGCAATCGCCCTGAAAACATGCGCGGGTCGAGTTCGTAGGGCTCGCGGTTGACATCCACATAGGACCGGGGAAAATTGACGCGGACCACCGGAAAACCGCGATCGCTCAGGCCCTCGATCAATTCGTCCATGAACGAATCCTCGGAACGGCGCAGCGCTCCGAGCTCAATCCGCGACGCGTTGAGGAATTCGTCCGGATAGACCGATCCGGAATGCGGCGAGTTGAAGATGATCGGTGCCCGCCACGCGGCCGGCTCTACGATCTCGAACGGGGGCGACAGCTTGCCATCAAACTGGGTCATCGTCGGGCGCCGTCCCTGGAATCCATCATTCTGGGCACGCCATTCCTGCCGGAAAAATGGAGTTTTTGTGCAAACTCATTGTCGGTAATCGCGACCCTTCTGCCAAGTGAAAAAAACAACAATCAGGTTGGAACGTCTCTTGTGGCCGAAAAATGCCTAGCTTCATTGATTCGCAGCGTATTCCGGTCCAGAAACAGTATTGATACTCGCCGGCCGCGTTCCAGCCGCTTTCACCCGAAATTTACCCTCTATCGGGCTTAGTGAGCGGATTGATCCTCCAACCAGGATTCGAAGACCAACCGCCATGCATAAAATCCTCCTCGCCGAAGATGACAACGATATGCGCCGCTTCCTGGTCAAGGCGCTGGAAAACGCCGGCTTTCAGGTCTCCCCCCATGACAACGGCAAGTCGGCCTATCAAAGGCTGCGCGAGGAGCCGTTTGAAATGCTGCTTACCGATATCGTGATGCCCGAGATGGACGGCATCGAGCTCGCGCGCCGCGCCTCGGAACTCGATCCTGATATCAAGATCATGTTCATCACCGGCTTTGCCGCGGTCGCTCTCAACTCCAATTCCGAGGCACCGAAGAATGCCAAGGTGCTGTCCAAGCCGGTTCACCTTCGCGAATTGGTCAGCGAAGTGAACAAGATGCTGGCGGCCTGACTAAATCCCCGGCCTGCGGAAGCCGGCTGAGGCCTTCGTTGTTTTCATGCGTTTTATTGGTGCGAGCCAGAACCCAATTCGCTCGAAAACGCTATTCGGCATCCTTGCCTGCCCGCTTTGGAGCCGATATAGGGACCCAACCCGTCAGTTCAGGTTTCAGGGCGCGTAGCTCAGCGGGAGAGCACCTCGTTGACATCGAGGGGGTCACAGGTTCGATCCCTGTCGCGCCCACCATCCCGGCCCAACCAAACCTTGGATCCTTCGAGCCAGCCTCGGTTCTGATTCCATCAGAACCGGTCAGGCTCTACGGAAGGCTTCTGGGCCTCGATCTCCTGGACCAGTTCCCGTATTGGCTCAGCCAGGCCTTTCCCATCGGAATCGGTATCGAGCACGGAAGGCAGGCTTTCGCGATCCCTGAGCAAGGTCGTGTGCGGGCAATGGGTCGCCGAGTTGCAAAACAACTCTTTCGCCCTGCGAGACCAGGGCGGTGTGGCGGGTCGACCGCAGACCAGGCGCCACGATCGGCTTTTCGATGTTCAGAATGCCGGGACAGGCGGATCGCTCCTCGCATTTGCTGGGGTCCGAACCGAAATAAGGGCTTTTCGGTCGCGCTGGCATCCGCGCTCGAGCGGTAAATGCACGACCAGTACCGCCCCGGCGACGCCGCAGCCACTCTCCTGCAATTTTCGGATGAACCAGGAAGCTTGCGACGTGAAATGCGTTGGCGGAATTACCGTTTCATTCGGAACTTGTCGCGATTCGCTGCGTTCCCTTGCGCATGTCATATTTTTATTTCGTGCCGAACCCCGTTCGATCGGCGTTTCGTCCGTGCGACCGATGACGAGGGCAAATTGGTATCGCACGCTACTGATGTTGAGAGCCCGCTGACACCAAACAGATGTGATTATTTCGCGCTGCTTAGTCGGGTGCTGCCGGAGAACGCGCTGTGCCGTTGCGAGGTCTCATTGTTCTGGTGGCAGGTGCGTGCAGCCTTGCGTCATGTTCCCGGGAAACCGAGTATTCCAATCAGCAACGTCTTTGCATCGCCCAGCGATATCCGGGTTTTGATGCAAGCAAGCTAAGTCAGTGCGTCGACGTTTGCAAAGTCTGCCTGAATGGCAGCGATATTACCTGCAACACGTCGTGCAAGCTCAAAGGTGCAAGCTAGTCGCGCATCGCGAGTTCACGTCTAGGGAAGGCCTCTGGCCTCGATCTCCCGGACCAGTTCCCGTATCGGCTCAGCCAGGCCTTTCCCGTCGTCATCGGTCTCGAGCACCGAAGGCAGGCTTTCGCGATCCCTAAGCACAGTGGTGTGCGGGCAATGGGTCGCCGAGTTGCACAACAGCTCTTTCAGGTTTTCGCCCTGGGCGACAAGGCGTGGCGGGTCGACCGCCGACCAAGCGAGTACGATCGGCGTCTCGATGTTCAGGATGCCCGGAAAGGCCGATCGCTCCTCGTATTTGCTGGGGTCTGAACCGAAATAAGACTTTTCGGTCGCGCTGGCATCCGCGCTCGTGCGGTAAATACCCGACACCAGTACCGCTCCGGCAACGCCGGAATCACTCTCCTGAAATTCCGGATGAGCCAGGAAGCTTGCGACGTGAAATGCGCCGGCGGAATAGCCGACGGTTACGACCTCATCGCGGCTTCCGCCGAACAGGTCGATGTTCTGGTGGACCCATGAGATAGCCGCCGCGACATCCCTGGTTCCGGACGGCCACGGATTGGCCGGAGCGCGCCGGTAGGCGACCTTGACGCCGACCATTCCGCTACGCGCAGCAAAGCACATCGCCTCATCCAGCAACGGACCCGCGACATCGGACGCATTGGTGTCGCCGCTGAAACTCTCTCCCGCCACGAATAGAAGCACGGGGCGCGGCGTTGTCGGCGGGGATTCGCTGTTCGCGACGTCGAGGACGTTCAGGTCGCTTTCGCCGTATTTGAGGCCGCGTGTAAATGACACGTGCGCGCACGAGTTGGATTGATCCGGCTTGGTTTCGGCCTTGGCGTCATCCGATGAGGGGGGCGGAGGGTCATCGACAAGTCCGACTTTCAATAAGTGAGCGTCAGGCCGTTCGGACGCCGGGCCTCGCACCGATGAGCCCGCGATAGCCGGCAGCAAGAAACAAAGCAGCAGGTATTTTACCATCACGAACCATACTCAAACCGGGAGCGGATGTCGTCTATCGGCGCGCCGTCATCGACCAAGCATCGATCCGCATTTTTGTCGATTTCACGGCATAACTGCGTCTCAAAGAACGGTCCATCGAATTCCCAGGCCGGTGCAAGGTCTACGTGACGAAGTGTTCTCCGGCGCCTCCTCAAGGCCGATTTGCGAAGCGGTTTTTCTCTCCCCGTTGTGGAGACGGGCCGCCGAACCCGCCGTCAAGCCGAATGTGCGCGAAGCCTATCTCGGTGTGATGGCGTCTGATTTTCAACCAGGCAAGAAAGGGAAGAACGTCCATGATCACAGCCATTGTTCTCTACGATCTGCCGAAATCGATCGGGCTTGAGGACTGCCGCGAACATTTCAGCAGGATCGCGCCTGATTTTCTCAAAGCCCCCGGCTTCGTCCGAAAGCAGTTTATCTGCCGCAAGGAAGGCGATATCGCCGGCGGCGTTTACATGTGGGAAAGCCAGGCCGCCGCCGAGGCCTTTTACAGTGGCCCGTGGCGTGACGGCATTCGCGCCCGCTACGGCAACGATCCCAGGATTTAATATTTCGAAACGGTGGCGCTGACCGACAAGGCCACCGGCAAGGCCGGCGCAATCTAGTACCACTAACCTGCGCGATGCCCGTGGCGGGAGCCACTGACAGACTGCGATTTATTTCTGCTCTCCGCGCAGCGGACGTGGCGCTGGCTCGACCCGGTCTCGAATTACCCGGAGCGGACTTAGCCCCGAAGGATTTAGCGGCATTCCCACGCTTACCCCTGAAGCTTACCCTTGCGCTGTCGGCCCGTGGGCGGCACATTTGAGGAGCGGCACGCATGAGCCGCCAAACAAAAACGATATCCAGGGAACGCCTCATGGCCGCCACGCGGATCGACTGCGATATCCATCCCGCCGTGGGCGGGACCCGCACCACGTTATTGCCCTATCTCGACGATCACTGGAAAGAGCAGGTGGTGAGCCGGGCGATCGACGGCCTCGACCTCACCAGCTATCCCCCCAATATGCCGCTGTCCGGCCGCGCCGACTGGCGGCCCGCCAAGGGCAAGCCCGGCAGCGATCTGGCGATGCTCCAGCGTGGGGCGTTCGACCAATTGGGCGCCAGCCATGCGATCTGCAACGTCCTCTACGGCGCGCAGGCGGTGTATGATTGCTATATGGCGGCGGCGTTCTGCAAGGCGATCAACGACTGGATCGCAGCCGAATGGCTGGCGAGCGATTCTCGCCTGCGCGCCTCGATCGTGGTGCCGATGCAGGCACCGGATCTGGCGATCGAGGAAATCGAACGCCGCGCCGGCGATCACAGGTTCGTTTCGGTATTGGTGCTGGCGCAGGGCGAGACTCTGTTGGGACGGCGGCATTACTGGCCGGTCTATCAGGCTGCCGAGCGCCACAAATTGCCGATCGCGATCCATGCCGGCAGTCAGTACCGCACGGCGCCGAGTTCGATCGGCTGGCCGTCCTATCGCTACGAATATTATCTTGCCGAAGCGCAGGCGTTTCAGGCCCAGGTGCTCAGCCTGATTTACGAGGGCGTGTTCGGGAAATTTCCCGGCCTCAAGGTGGTGCTGATGGAATCCGGCGTGAGCTGGCTTCCGGCCTTCATGTGGCGCGCCAACAAAACCTGGCGTGGTGTGCGCGTCGAAGTGCCCTGGGTCGATCGCGAGCCGGCGGCGATCATGCGCGACCACATTCGATTCACGACGCAGCCCTTCGACAGTCCGCCCGATGCGGCCGGCGTGGCCGAGATCATCGACATGATCGGCTCCGACAAGATGTTCCTGTTTTCTTCAGACTATCCGCACTGGCAGTTCGACGGCGATGACGCGATACCGCCGCATCTACCGGCCAGCCTTGTGTCGCGTATGTGTGCCGAAAATCCGCTTGAAACCTTTCCGCGGCTGAGCCTCGCCGCCTAAACCAATACTGACGCAGGAGGATCGCATGAGCGACGTCATCGACCGCCCGATGCTGGAGCAGGAAGCGACCACGAAGAGCCGGCTTCGGATCATCGACTGCGACATTCATCCGAGCCTGCATGCACGCTCGGATCTCAACCCGTTTCTCGCCAAACGCTGGCAGGATCATCTCAGGACCTACGGCGATCATCTGCGAACGCCCTATATGGGCACCACGCCCTATCCGCGCTCCTCGCCGCTGATCGCGCGCCGCGATGCCTGGCCGCCGACCGGTGGCCCGCCCGGATCTGATCTCGCTTTCATGCGCCAGCAGCATCTCGATCTGTTCGACGTCGAGTTCGGTATGCTGCAGGTCCTCGATATGTTCATCTTCTCGCAGCAAAATCTCGAATTCGGCGCCGCGATCCAGCGCGCCGTCAACGAGTGGCAACTGGCGCACTGGACCAGCCGGGAGCCGCGGCTGAAGGCCGCGATCCTGGTCGGGCAGGACGACACGCAAGCGGCGGTCGCGGAAATCGAGCGCTGCGCCAAGATCGGCCAATATGTGCAGATCAACGTCTCGCCGCGCGCCAACGAGCCGCTCGGCCGCCGCCGGTACTGGCCGATCTATGCCTTGGCCGAAGAACTGGGCCTGCCGCTCGGCATTCATGTCGGCGGTTATGGCGGTCACGCACCGACCGGCGGCGGCTGGCCGTCCTATTATGCCGAAGAGCATCAGTCGAATGCGCATTCGATGGCGGCAACGCTGAGCAGCCTGGTGATCGAAGGCGTGCCCGAGCGGTTTCCACGCCTCAAGATCGTATTCATCGAAGGCGGGTTTGGCTGGATTTCATCGACGATGTGGCGAATGGATCAGCATTTCGAACGCTTCCGCGATGAAGTTCCGCATCTCAAGCGCCGTCCGTCCGAATATGTGCGCGAGCACTTTTGGTTTACCACCCAGCCGATCGACGAGCCCGACGAGGCGCGGCATTTGCGGTCCCTGATCGAATGGGTCGGCGTTGATCGTCTGCTATTCTCGTCGGATTATCCGCATTGGGATTTCGATGATCCGCGTTTCGCCTTCAAGACGCCGCTGACGGAAGCGGAACGAGCGAAGATCTTCAACGGCAACGCCCGCGCGCTGTACAAGCTTTGACGCCATGACCCGGCACATTGTCGCCCGCACCATTGATATTCCCCCTGGCGGCAACAAGGTGGTCAGCGTCGAGGGCCGCGACATCGTCGTGTTCCATGCCAATGGCGAGTTCTTCGCGCTGCTCAACCGCTGCCCGCATGCCGGGGCGCCGCTCGACAAGGCGGCCTGCGTCGCGCGGCTGACATCGCCGGAGCCGGGCGTCTACCAGCGCTCGCGGGTCGGCGAATTGCTTCGATGTGCCTGGCACGGGTGGGAATTCGACATGCGCAACGGGCAATCCTGGTTCGATCCCAAGCGCGTCAAGGTGCGGACCTATCCGGTCGTGATCGAGGATGGCGAGACCCTGGCGAAGGGCCCCTATGTAGCCGAGACCTTCCCGGTGCACATCGAGGACAGCTACGTCGTCATCGAGACGTGATTTTATCGCTTCGGCGCGCGCCTGAATCCACTGAAGTAAGACAAAAATGAAATCGGCCTTGTTCGCAAGGCGTGAGGCGCGTGTTATAACGCCGCCTCGAAAGCGTTCTTGAGAGCAGGTGCGGGCAATGTCGAAGCAGTCGATGCGGGAAGAGGCCGAGCGCCTGATCCGCGAAACCATGGAACGCAAAAACATTGTCATCAAACAGGGCAATACCCGGATCGAGGCGGTATGCGGCAAATGCGGCGCGCCAAACCGCATCTCGGCCGAAAAAGGCGCCACGCGGGTAAAATTCGCCTGCAAGCAATGTGGGCACAAGCAGGAGACGCTGTGAGGTTTCCGGCGTTCGCTAGCGGCTAGTCCGGCGCCGATCGAGCGGCGGCGGGCACATGCTTGCCGGTCCGGATGCGCTCCGTCATCGAACTCAGGCCCATGATGATGAGTGGGACCACCAGCGCCACATAGGCATTGTCGATGCCGAACGGGTTGCCCATCACGAACCACGCGATGGTCGCGAACAACGAGCCCAGGATGCTGAACAGGGCCCCGGTTTTGGTGCCGAACCACGGCGCGTAGAACACGAGCAGCACCAGCACGGAAAGCGAGGCCCTGATCGCCTTGGCCAGGAACGTGATCTGGAGAATGTTCGGCGTGTAGATCGCCAGCGCGATCGGAAGCAGACCGACGATTATCGTGGTGATGCGAACGAAGTTCAGCGATCGGCTCTCGTCGCCGTCCCCGGCTACGAACCTTGTGTAGAAATCCTTGTAGAGCAGCGTCGCGGTGGCAACGCTGATCGCGGCGATGGTACCGAACAGCGACGCCGCCAGCCCTGCTGCGACCACGCCCGCCGTCACGCCGTCCATATCCGCGATCAACGCGGAGAACGCGTTGATCGATTTGAGGTTCGGGAATAGCGCGAGCGAACACATGCCGATCAGTGCGGTTGCGATGCCGAACGGCACCAACAGCAACGCGGTGTACAGGCTCGCGGCTTTCGCCTTCTGCCGGGTTTCAACCGTATTGATGGCTTGAATGACGTATTGCGTGGAGAACGTGGCGCCCATGCCGGCGATGAACCAGGCCAGGATCTGGCTCCATCCGACATAGGTCCAGGAAAACATATCGCCGGGAAGACGAGCCTGTAGCTCCCCAAACCCGCCGACTTTCGCGAGCCCGAAATACAAGGCGACGCCGATGCCGATGTACTTCATGAGCGAGTGGATGACGTTGGTGTAAACCACGGACCTCATGCCACCCATGAAGACGTAGAGAACGGCGACGATGCCGCAGATGACGGTGGCAAGCGTGCGATCCACCGCGAGCAGCGCACTCAATATCGCGCCGCCGCCCGCATACAGCGCCACCGCGACGATCTGCAACGCGAAGATCATCACCAGCGACGTGGCGATCTTGGTTCGCGGTCCGTAAACCTCGGCGAATATCGCGGAGATCGTGTTGTGGCCCGATGCCTTGTATTTCCCGGCGAGAAAATAAGCATAGAACAGGAAGCCGGCGCCGAGCGCGATGATGTTCCACGAGGCGGAGATGCCGAACCTGTACGCTTCCTGGGCCGTACCGACGCTCGCCGAAGTCCCGATGAATTCGGACATCAGCATCAGGCCGACCAGGACGGCGGGAATGCCGGAATGGCCGCTGGTGCCCGACGTGAAGGTCGCGGTGGTGGTAACGGAGCGCTGGATGAAGGTCGTGAGCAGGCCGAGGCTGACCATGTATCCAATGACGATGGCCAAAGCCAGATAGTTGGCGTGCATTCTTCGGCCCTCCCAGGCCGTAACCCAGATCGTTGGAGAGATCGATAAGGAGTAACCTCGCAGGTCACAAGGAGAGCTTGCCTGCTTTGGTGGAAAAGGCAACCGACCTCGAATCCCGCAAGACAGCGCCGCATCGGGCGCGCGCATTCGCGTGCACTGTTGGCGATGCTGCTACGTGTTCGAACGCCCGTGAAGACCAGGGTTCCGTGTTCTGCTTCGGTCCAACCGAACACGCCATCTTCCGGCTTATCTATCGATTTTTCCGATTGAAAATAAGAAAACAATGAATTGGATTGCTGATGAGAAGGCTCTTACGTTGCTGACATCATCCAGGATTTGGATGAACCAACTCAACCAAGAGCAGTCAGTCATCACAACAGGAACATGAGGGATCCAATGATCAAGATGAAAGCACTAGGTGCTGCGATAATTCTTTCTGCCGCCGTTGCCACGCCGGTGTTCGCTCGCGATGCGGGCGCGGTCGGGCCGGGAAATCGATACGGCTTGGAGTTCACAGCCCGTAACATACAATCGGTCGGATGCGCCTTTCTATGCACGTCCTCTGACGAACGAGGAGCGCCGCAACATAGAGGATTTTGGTTTCAGTGGACGCGACCCGTCGAGAGTGGGCGGCGAAGACGCATGGCTTCACCCCGGAGGCTAATATCCTGATGGCTGCTTCCAAGTTCGTCTCGGAAGCAGCCACACACACTCATTGTCCGGGAAGCAACGGATTGGCGAGACAGGCAGATGCAAGCTCAAAGAAACAACCGGGGCGGTAACTTGACAGCCGCGATAGTAGCCGCATGTATCGCGATCGTGGGTCAAGCTGTCGTCCTCTTCAACGATTTCGACACGGGAAATAATTCGCAGAATAGCGTCCGCGCAAGGATGATCACGGCCGCGGCGCTGTCCAGGGCCGGCGCAATCGAGATTTTGCCAGAGCCGGCCCCTAAAACCTGATTATTTGAAGGCCTGATTATTTCAAGTCCCGATATTTGAAGACTTCGCAGGCCTCGCCGGCTGCGCCGTCTGCTTATCAGCGGGGTGGATCCGGCGGCCGTCGGGAGATTCGATGGTGCGCAGCGTCGTCAGAGCGAGCGCCGGTTTTTTCCGGAATGGCTGTTCTGAACTGTCGTCCTGCGAAATGTGCAGTTCCAGCATGGAACTTTTTCCAGCACCATCATTTGCGTGGGTCGAAATCAAATCGCCAGGAGTAATCGTGGCGGCGCAGGCCATGCGTCCTGAATTGAAGGTGACCGGGCGCGCCGACGGCGGTCCCTGCTCCGCAAAGCGCTTCCTTTGATGGCGAGATTCTGATGAACGGCCCTGTTAATCTTACGCCTTAACTAACAATTAAGTATGGGTTTGCGGGCTCCGGAGGCCCGGCCTAGCGTGCTCGCAATGCAGCTCAGTAACCAACGATTGGTGCGTGCCATGACATATAAAATGTATGGAGCGGTTATCGCTTCTCTTAGCGCAATAGCGCTCATGCTCGCTGCGAATGAGACATCTGCCGCATCGGGAACTGGGCATCGTGGAGGGTTTATTTCGACGCATTCGTCTCATCGGTCAGTCGCCCAATCGCTGCGGCGTCACTTCCGAGGCAATCGAGACAATGCGATTTTTTGGCCGACAGACGAGGGCTACTTCGATGGGTCATCCGATGGCGCGCCCCTGGCGGATGTGACGCAACCCAATTCAGCCAATGTCCACTACACGACCACTTATGATGTCCCCTGGGATTGGGCGCATCGATTTCCGCCGGATGTCACGCCTTCCAATCGACCGTATGTGCCGAGTTGCCCGACCGAGGCAGTCACGGTTCCCGGGCATGACGGCAGGGAACAGACCGTAAGTGTCACGCGGTGCTTCTGACGGGCGCCTGAACGAACCCTGAAATTGCAGCCTCAGGCACGCGGACGCCTGCGCATCCCTGACGTGAGCGACCGCGGTGCGTTCGCCCGTCGTCCTTGCAAGATGACCGGGTCAGAAGGCAAATCCGTCCGGTTTTGTCGTCAGAATTTCCTGGGCCTGCCATTCGACGGTTTCTGGTCCGTGCTGGTGCCCTTCATCTCGTCCGGCGTGACTCTGCAGTCACCGTTCTTGTCGTTCTGGAGAATAAACTCATTCGGCTTGTTGACGAACTCGCTGCGGGTGATCTTTCCATCCTGGTTTTCATCGAAGTAGCCGAAGTCCGCGTCGGCGAGGGCGCCGCCGGCCTGGCGGATGATTTTAAATTCGGATGGATCGAGATGCCCGTCGCGATTGTGATCGGCGAGCGTAAATAGCCGGTCGAGGTAATTCTTCCACTCGTCGCAAGTATAGATGCCGTCATGATTGGCGTCCCAGGCGTCGTGTCCGCTGGTCGGAGAGACGTCTTTTGTTCGCGGGCCGTGGGCGGCGTCGCCCGCTGGGGCGGATTGCGTCAAAACATATTGTGCAGAGGCGTTGTGTGCGGCTGCAAGAAATAAACCCATGGCTATACCGCCACGACGGAACGTCGCGCGTAACAAATCTCTCTCCCGTCTCTGCCCACAACAGCCACGACAAAGCGCGGTCGCTTCGGGCAGAATTAGGACGCTCCGGATCTCAGAAATATGCGGTTACAATCTCGACAACGCGCGGCAAACCGGATCGTTGTTCCCACATCAAGAGTCCGCATTAAATCGCGTCCGAGGATCAACGCTGCCGCGGCGTAACGGAATTATTCGCACCAGATCGCTTTGGAACGATGAAGCGAGGTTGCTCGTTGTTTCGTCTCAAAACGAAAGGACAGCGCATGAAACTCACGACGATTGCTTTGGCTTCAATTCTGACGCTCGGTTCAACCTTCGCATTTGCACAAGGCGGTGGAGGCGGCGGTGGTGCGGGAGGCGGTGGTGCGGGGGCGCGGGTGGCGCAGCCGCCGGGATGGGCGGTGGAAGCTCCATGGGCACAAGCTCTGGGACGACGGGATCGAGCGGGAGCACCATGGGCGGAGCAGGAAGCACCACAGGAAGCACCGCTGGATCATCTAACGGTTCCAGTTCCACCATGAACCCGTCAGGCAACAGCGTGGGCCCAAGCTCCTCGCCGAGCGGATCGAGACTGACGCCGAGCGGGCCGGGCTCGGGAACGGGACGCTAACAAAGAAAGCCCCGCGAAAGCGGGGCTTTCCAAATGTGCGGTCCATTTGAAACTGACTTCAAGGCCAGCAGTTGCTATTGTGACAGTTTCACGAAATCCGGGAATTTGAGTTTCCCTTCCGCGATGCTCTGCGGCCAGACCACGATCTGCTTGCCGTTCTGCC
The DNA here is from genome assembly GCA_963811915.1 of uncultured Alphaproteobacteria bacterium. Lineage (GTDB taxonomy): Bacteria > Pseudomonadota > Alphaproteobacteria > Rhizobiales > Xanthobacteraceae > Bradyrhizobium. The sequence continues at coordinate 261,699 of CAWETC010000001.1, read as the reverse complement.
ACTGGAAGACGAGACCGCTCACGGCGCCGGGCCCTGACTTGATGCCGTGGGTGAACTCGTCGTCCTTGCCGTAGAACTGGATGTGCCCGATCGTGCCTTCGAAATTGGTCTTCTCAAGCTCGCTGACCATCTTGTCGGGATCGGTCGAGCCGGCCCGCTGGATCGCCTCGGCGATGATGTAGACCTCATCATAGGCGGTATATCCGGTATAGGCCGGAGGCGTCCCGAACTTCGCTTTGAACGCCTGCGCGAACGGCCTGGTCTTCGGGGTGACAGCGACATCGGGCGTGGCAACCGCGAGCGAAGGGATGCCGTCGGCGGCGCCGTTGGTGTCGTTCCAGAACGTCGGGCTCAGCGCCTGCGCACTGATGCCGAACATCGGAATCGGTACCTGCTGGTTCTTCCATTGCACGGTCGGCTGCACGCCGACATGCGAGATACCGGTCACGATCACGTCCGGCTTCCGGCTCTCGAGATTGTTGAAGATCGGCGTGAAGTCGGTGGTGTCGGGCGAGAAGCGCACATGCTCGACGACCTTCAATCCGGCTTTCGGCAGGCAGGCCTCGTAGCCGATGTCGAGCGGCTTGGTCCAGGCCGCATCCTCGCTCATGATCGCAACCGTCTTGAACTTGAGCTGATCGACCAGGAGATCCTTGGCGGCGTCGCAGACGAGCTGCGCCTGGGCGGCGGACGTCAGGTAACCGTGAAAGGTGTATTTGTTCTTGTCGTAGTCGTTGTGGATCGCTTTGGTGATCTCGTTGGAAGCTGCGCCAGGCGTGATCAGCGGCATCTTCAGCCGCGCCGCCCAGGGTTCGAGCGCGAGCACCACTTCGCTGATATAGCTTGCTATCACGGCCGAGACCTTGTCCTCGCTGACCGCGCGCTGGAAGGCACGCACGGAATTGGCTGACGAGCTCTTGTTGTCGTAGGTCACGATCTCGATCTGACGGCCGAGCACGCCGCCCTTGGCGTTGATCTCGTCGGCGGCGATCTGTGCGCCACCGGGCGTTGCGGCGCCCGCGATCGACTGCACCTCCGCGATCACGCCGATCTTGATGGGATCGCGAGACTGGGCTTGCGCCGGTTCAACGAGAGTGAAGACAAGCAGAGCCGCAACCGGGATAAAGCTACCCGAGCCTGGAACAGGAAATGGTCGTCGCACGATTTCCTCCCTTGACATTGTTTTCTTTGTTGTTGCGGTGCCCGCGTCGCAGAGCCCACCCCCGAAGTCTATGCTGCCTCTGCGTCAATTGGGAAGGCACTTCCGAACCTTTAAATTTCGTGTTCGGCATTCCCTGCGCCCTCTGATGTCTGAGGGCGGGATGTTTGCAGCAAAACCCGGGGCGCATTGCGTCGTGGATCGCGGAGCTGTTTCCGACGTCATTGCGAGGACCGAAGCGACGAAGCAATCCACACTTTCCTCGCCGCGTGATGAATTGCTTCGCTAGCACTCGCAATGACGACAGAATCACCTCGAACCCAAACTATTGAATTCGTCATGAGCGGCCGCCTACGTTCCCTTCACAAACGTCGCGAAAGCCTCGGCATAATCCGGATGCCAGCGCGACAGCGGAGGGCGGCTTTCAACGATATCGCCGGCCGCCCAGAGAATCCGCCGCTCGTCGAGACGACGCGGTACATCGTTGTCGGGGCACAGGATGTAGAAATCGTCGGCATCGATCCGCTCGATCATGAAGTCGATGGTTTGCTCCGGTGTCCAGGCGGCGGCCGGTTTCTCGGTGCGGCCCTTGGCGGTAAGGCCGGTGAATACGAATCCGGGGATCAGAAGATGCGCGCTGATGCGGTTGCCTGCAGTGTTGCGCAACTCGTGTTGCAGCGCTTCGGTGAAAGCCTTGACGCCTGCCTTCGAGACATTGTAGGCGGGATCGCCGGGAGGGGTGGTGATGCCCTGCTTGGAGCCCGTGTTGATGATGAGACCGGGCCGCCCACGCTCGATCATGCGCGGCGGGAAAATCTGCGAGCCGTGGATGATGCCCCAGAGATTCACGCCGATAATCCGTTGCCAGTTTTCCGCCGGCCCGAACATCGTGCTGCCGGGCTGGATCCCGGCATTGTTCATCAGGATGTCGGTGCCCCCGAACCGCTCCCGCACCGCGGCTTCCAGGTCCGACACATCGTCCACCCGGCTGACGTCGGCATTGCTGGCCATGACGTCCGCGCCGCCGCCCGGCGCCGCCGCCGCCAGTTTTGTCGCCGCTTCCGCGAGACGGTCCGCCCCCAAATCCGCGATGCAGACTTTCATGCCGAGGCGTGCGAACCGCATCGCGGCGGCAAAGCCCAATCCGGACGCGCCTCCCGTGATGACGGCGACATTGTGGGGTGACATGGCTGGGTGGGGCATGGGGGTCTCCTGATCTATCGAGGTGGCATCCGTTGAACCGTCGATTTGCGACTTCACTATTCCGATGCCGCGCGGACCACGCACGAAACGGTATGGGAGGTCTTCGAGCGACGCTATCGCGGCGGCTGCCTTTTGCAGAACAACTGAACCGGATACATAGTCAGACAAACAGGCATTTTCTGGGGGCAGATGTGAATTATCCTTTGTTGTTTTCACCGATCGAGGTCGGTCCCTACAAGCTCCAGCATCGCGTCGCGATGGCACCCCTGACGCGGATGCGGGCGGACAGATCAAGCTTCGCGCCGCGAGCGCTGAACGCCGAATATTATGGTCAGCGCGCCACGCCCGGCGGATTGCTCATCGCCGAGGCCTCGCCGGTGATGGCGACGGGGCGCGGCAATCCCGCCACGCCCGGCATCTATTCCGAGCAGCAGATCATGGGATGGCGCGAGGTCGTTGACGCGGTTCACGGCAAGGGCGGTTTGATTTTTCTCCAACTCTGGCATGTCGGGCGGGTTTCGCATTCCTCGTTCCAGCCCGGCGGTTCGTTGCCGGTCGCGCCGTCAGCGGTGCAGATCACGGGCGACGGCATGATGGCGATGACCGCCGACGGCAAAATGGTGCCGTATGAGACGCCGCGCGCACTCGAGACCGATGAGGTCGCCAGCGTGGTCGATGCATTCAGGCAGGCCGCAACCAACGCCCTGAAGGCCGGGTTTGACGGCGTCGAGATCCACGGCGCCAACGGCTATCTGATCGAGCAATTCCTGCAATCGCATACCAATCTGCGGACCGATCGATATGGCGGCTCGATTGCCAATCGGGCGCGATTGCTGATGGAGATCACGCAGGCCGCCATCGATGTATGGGGCGCCAGCCGCGTCGGCGTGCGATTGTCGCCCTATGGTGTCGCCAATGGCAGCGGCGAGGTTGACCCGATGCCGCTGTACAGCCATGTCATCCAGGCGCTCGATACTCTTGATCTGGCTTATCTGCACTTCATCGAGCCGCGCTCGAGCGGCGCCGGCCGTGCCGAGGTCAATCATCAGAACGTCCCGTCGGCGATGGTGCTGTTTCGGCCGATGTGGCGCGGTGTCCTGATTTCTGCCGGCGGCTTCACCGGCGAAGCGGCGGAGGCGGCGATCTCCGCCGGCCATGCCGACGCCATCGCGTTCGGCCGTATCTTCATCTCCAACCCGGATCTGCCGCGGCGTCTGCGACATGGGTTTCCGCTGGCGCCTTACAACCGGGCGACTTTCTATGGCGGCGAAGAGGCCGGCTATACCGATTATCCCGTTCATGACGAGTTGGAGAAAGCGTAAGTGGGGTAGCCCGGATGAGCGAAGCGACATCCGGGAAAATGTGATAGTCGGCCCGGATTCGCTTTGCTCATCCGGGCTACGGGTTCGCTCCTTCCGGAGAATGCGCACGTGGCAAAAGCTTCACAAGCCGCTGCAACCGGCAAGCCCGCCGCCGGTCAATGCCTGTGCGGCCAGGTCTGCTTCGAGATCGACACGCCGGCGCGCTGGGCCTGGCACGATCATTCAGCCGGTAGCCGGCGCGCGCATGGCGCAGCTTACGCGACCTATGTCGGAAGCTGGCGCAAGCGTTTTCGCATCACCAAAGGTGAAACGGGGATCACGCGTTTCGAAGACAAGTCTACGAAAGCAGTACGCAGCTTTTGTGCCCGCTGTGGCACGCCGCTGTTTTACGAACGCCCGCGTTCGCCGCATATGGTGAACATTCCGCGCGCGCTGTTTTCCGGGCGCACCGGCCGGCAACCGCTCTATCATATTGCGATCGAGGAAATGCAGGAATGGACCTATGCCGGCGAGCCGCTGGTGCCGCTGAAAGGTTTTCCCGGCGTGGTCTGGCAACGCTCCAAAAAGAAGAGGCGCGCCGATCGCGAAGGGATGTTCTGATTTTGCGACAAGGGCGTGCTCGCTTGCGCAGGGCAGCCATGATCGGGTTTCCTTGATCTCACCGGCGGGGATCGGCCATGATGCACGAATTGCGACGGGACGACCACGGGAAGAGGGAACTTTCATGAATTGCATCACCGGACGCTCTGCTTTCCTCGCATTGCTGAAGGACGAGGGGATCACGCATCTGTTCGGCAATCCCGGCACTACCGAGTTGCCGATCATGCATGCGCTCAAGGACCATCCTGACCTGACTTATGTGATGGCGATGCAGGAAAGCCTGGTGGTTGCGATTGCCGATGGCTACAGCCGGGCGTCGGGCCGTCTCGTCGCCTGCAACGTCCATGTCGCGCCCGGTCTCGGCAATGCGATGGGCTCGCTTTACAACGCGAAGTTCACGGGCACGCCGATGATCCTGACCGCCGGTCAGCAGGAGCAAGGCCATGGCCTGATGGAGCCGCTGCTGTTTGGGCCGCTGGTCCAGATGGCCGAGCCTCTGGTGAAATGGGCGGTCGAAGTGACAAGGCTGGAGGACCTGCCGCGGATCGTGCGCCGTGCCGCCAAGATCGCGACCACGCCGCCAACCGGACCGGTGTTCATTTCGCTGCCGGGCGATATCCTCAATGCCGAAGCCGGCATCGAGCTTGGCCGTTCGACGCGGATCGATACGCGGGTGAAGCCCTCCGACGAGACGTTGCAGACGCTGGCACATCGCATTCTCAAAGCGGAGCGGCCGGTGATTGTCGTCGGCGATGAAATCGTGAAAAGCGACGCTCTGAAGGAGGCTGCGGAGTTGGCGGCCACGCTCGGCTGTCCGGCATATCAGCAATCGGCGCCTTACGGCTCGCATTTCCTGTCGGAAAGTCCCTGCTTCATGGGCGCCCTGACGCGCTCGCAGACACAGGTTCGCGAGACGTTATCGCCTTACGATCTGATGATCGTGCTCGGCGCCGATCCGCTGCGGATGTCGGTGCAGAGCGAAACCGATCCGTTGCCGCAGGGCATGCCGGTCGTGCAGATCGGCCTCGTCGATTGGGATATCGCCAAGAATTTCGGTGTCGAGATGGCGCTCAAGGCCGATGTGCGGGAAACCCTGCGCGCGTTGATCCCGGCACTCAAGTCCGCCGGCGGCGCCGCGCTCGAAGCGCTGGCCAAACAGGGCATCGGCGCGCTTGCGCCGAGGAACTGGATCGCGAACCGGGCAAAAGCGGTCGAGAAAATTTCGAAGGCGGGTGATCGTTCGCCGATCGATCCGGAATGGCTGACACTGCAATTGATCGAGGCGATGCCGGGTAACGCCATTCTCGTCGACGAGGCGCTGACGTCCTCGCGCCAGGTATTGGCGCTGCGCCCCTATCGCGATCGCTACGATTTTCACGCGCTTGCTTCGGGCGGCATTGGTTGGGGCGTGCCGGCTTCCGTGGGCGCCAGCCTCGCCAACCCTAATCGGCCAGTGGTGTGTTTTTCCGGCGACGGCAGCGCGATGTATTCGATTTAGGCGTTGTGGACCGCCGCGCATCACAAGCTGCCGCTGACGGTCGTTATCGCCAACAATGGCGGCTACCGTATCATCAAGCAGCGGCTGTTGTCGTTTCATGGCGACGACCATTATGTCGGCATGGATTTCGCCGATCCGCCCGTGGATTTCGTGGGAATCGCAAAATCGCTTGGGCTGGAGGCGATGCGGATCACGGAGCCAAAGGATGTCGCGCCGACACTCAAATCCGCATTCAGCCGGCCCGGTCCGAAACTGATCGAGGTAGTGGTTGACGGGACGGTGTAGCGTCGTCATTGCGAGCGCAGCGAAGCAATCCATTGGCAGAGGCGGTGGCCAATGGATTGCTTCGTCGCTTTGCTCCCTTGCGCAAACGCTTTGCGTTTGTCGCAGGCAATGACGATTGGTCGTCTTACTTCGCTGCCCCGCGTGGCCGATACTGCACCGCCGGATGCGGCGCCGAGAGGCGCGCGCGGCCTTGACCGAACAATTTCTCGCGCAGCGTTCCCTTGGCATAGGCGTCGTTGTAGCGCCCTCGCCGAACCAGTTCCGGCACCAGCATGTCGACGATGTCCTCGAAATCTCCCGGCGAAATCGCAAACGCGACGTTCAGGCCATCGACGTCGGTCTCGTCGACCCATGCTTCGATCGCGTCGGCGACCTTTTCCGGGGTGCCGACCACGACCGGCCCGATGCCGCCGATGCCGACATGCTGCGCGACCTCGCGCACGGTCCAGACCCGGTCCGGATCGGCGCGGGTGATGTTGTCCATCGCGGTGCGGCCGGCATCGTTCTGGACGTGGCGAACCTGCTGGTCGAGATCGTAGGTCGAGAAATCGACGCCGGTCCAGCCGGACATCAGCGTAAGCGCACCCTCGGCGCTGACGTGGCTGACATAGTCGGCATATTTGGCTTGGGCTTCAGTGTCAGTTCGCCCAAGAATAATCGTGAACATGCTGAACATCAGGATTTCCGCCGGGTTGCGGCCGGCTTTCGCGGCGAGTTCGCGAATGCCGGCGACACGCGGCGCGATGATCTTGGCTGAAGGGCCCGACATGAACACGCATTCGGCATGCTCGGCGGCGAACTGCCGGCCGCGCGGCGACGTGCCGGCCTGATAGAGCACGGGGGTGCGCTGCGGCGACGGCTCGCAGAGATGAATGGCATCCAGCCGGTAATGGTTACCCTCGTGTCGGACCCGGTGCACCTTGGCGGGATCGGTGAAAATGCCGCCGGCCCGATCGCGCAGCGCGGCGTCGTCCTCCCAGCTTCCTTCCCAGAGCTTGTAGACCACTTCCATATATTCGTCGGCGACACCGTAGCGGTCGTCATGCGCGGTCTGCTTATCCTTGCCGGCGCCTTTGGCCGCGCTGTCGAGATAACCGGTGACGACGTTCCAGCCGACCCGTCCATCGGTGAGATGATCGAGCGTCGACATCCGCCGGGCGAACGAATAGGGCGGCTCATACGACAGATTGGAGGTCACGCCGAAGCCGAGATGTTCGGTGACCGCAGCCATCGCCGGGATCAGCAGCAGCGGTTCGTTCGCCGGCGTCTGGGTGGCGTTGCGCAGCGCCGCATCCGGACTGCCGCCGAACACGTCGTAGACTCCCAGCACATCGGCGAGAAACAGGCCGTCGAACCGCCCGCGCTCCAGCGTCTTGGCGAGATGGATCCAGTACGGCAGCCGGTTATATTCAGCCGTGCGGTCGCGCGGATGGGTCCACAGCCCCGGCGACTGATGCGCGACGCAGTTCATGGCGAAGGCGTTGAGCCGGATTTGCTTCTTCATGATCTTGCCATTCTCGACGCGCCGCCGCCGGCAGGGTGCCGTGCGATAAGTAAAGACGGATAGACTATTTGCCGGCCTGCTTGAACGGCATTTCCTCGCCGGCCGGGGCTGCGACGCGGGCGACGTTGAGCGTCATCGAGACTACGTCGTAATAGCCATTCACCGCGACCAGATCCATGATGCCCTGTTCACCGAACTTTTCCAGCGCCTTGGCGTAGATCGCGTCGTCGACCCCGTGATCGCGCCGCAACTGCGTGGAGAACTCCCACACGATCGCCTCGTCGTCTTTCATATTCTCCGGCTTTCGTCCGGCACCGATCGCGGCAACGATGGCGGGATCGAGTCCCGCCTTGATCGCCAGCGGCGCGTGCGCGTGCCACTCATATTGCGAGCCCCAGGCCTGCGCGGTCATGATGATCGCCATTTCGTTGACGCGTTTGTCGAGCGAGGTGTTGAACCGGATATATTCGCCGACTTTTTGCAGCCGATCCGCGAGATCCGGGCTGCGCAGCCACGCGTTGAAGGGACCTCCGATCGATTTGCGGGGACCTGACATGATGGCATCGGCAACGCTGCGCTGGGCGGGCGACATCTTGTCGAGCGGGATCGTGGCCATGCGCTCGCCGGTGAGCGCGATCGCAGAGCCTGCGAACAGCACACAAGCGACGGAAGCGCGCAGGATCGTTTTCATGGCATCCTCCCAAAATTTCGACCGGTCGAACGCCGGACTGTTTGCTGAAATTGTTACATTCCGGTTGGTTTTAGCAAGGCAAATTCCGACCACCGTGCCACTTCCGGCGGGCGCCATATCTCGATAGGCTGATTGAAAATCGAAGCTGCGAGACCGGGGATAATCAGCCATGACCAGAACCGACGCTATCGTCCGGGCACGCCAGCAGCTTCATTCCGGAGCATTTCTGGCCGAACTCGATCGGCGCGTGGCGTTTCAGACCGAAAGCCAAAACCCCGAGCGGGGCGATGCGCTGCGCGCCTATCTCGAACAAGACCTTCAGCCCGCATTTTCGCAACTGGACTTCGCGACCAAGCTGATCGAATCTCCGAGCGGCAAGGGACCCTATCTGCTGGCGGAATATCGCGAGAATTCGTCAGCGCCGACCGTTCTGATGTACGGGCATGGCGATGTCGTCGACGGCATGATAGGGGAATGGCGCGACAATCTCGATCCGTGGCGGACCACGACGGTTGGCGACCGGGTCTATGGCCGCGGCACGGCCGATAACAAAGGCCAGCACAGCATCAACATGTCGGCCCTTCGCGCGGTAAAGGAGGCACGGGGCGGCCGGCTGGGCTTCAATGCCAAGTTCATCATCGAAACCGGCGAGGAGATCGGGTCGCCGGATTTGCGCCAGGTGTGCGAATCCCTGCGCGATGAGCTGTCGGCCGATCTTTTTCTGGCGTCCGACGGACCGCGGCTATCTGCGGATCGTCCTACACTGTTTCTGGGCTGCCGTGGCGGCATACGGATTCATCTCGATGTGAACCTGCGCGACGGTTCGCATCATTCCGGCAATTGGGGCGGTGTCCTTGCCAATCCCGCGACCATCCTGGCCAGCGCTATTGCGACGCTGGTGGACGGCAACGGCCGTCTGCTGGTGGAGCAATTGAAGCCGCCGCGGCTTTCCAACCAGATCCGCTCCGCATTGGCCGACGTGAAGATCGAGCCGATGCCCGATGAGCCGGCCCTTTCCGACAATTGGGGGGAGGAGGGTTTGTCGGCCGCCGAGCGGCTTTATGCATGGAATACGCTTGAAGTGCTGGCGATGTCCGCAGGCAATATCGACAAGCCGGCCAATGCCATTCCGGGACGTGCGCAAGCCATCCTCCAACTTCGCTTCGTGGTCGGCACCAAGGTCGATAATATCACCGAAGTGATCCGGGCTCATTTGCACGGCAAAGGCTTTCCGATGATCGCGGTGCAGGCGACGCAACGCTTTGCGGCGTCGCGAACCGATTTCGAAAGCCCCTGGGTCAACTGGACGGCGGAATCGATCCGCCAGACCACCGGAAAGGCGGTCGCGGTTCTGCCGAATTTCGGCGGCTCGCTGCCTAATGATGTGTTTTCCGAAACACTCGGCTTGCCCACCATGTGGGTGCCGCACTCCTATCCGGGCTGTTCCCAGCATGCGCCCGACGAACATATGCTTCTGTCGGTCACCGAAGAGGCGCTGGGCATTATGGCGGGCCTGTTCTGGGATCTCGGTGAAATGCCGCGCGCTTTGTAGAATTTCAGGCAGACGTGCGATCACGGGCGGCGAAAACGATATTGAGAATGTTATTCCGGGAAAAATGATGTTGGACGAGAATCGGGCATGACAGTCTCTGTGCCGCTCGAATTGCCCGGAATCGCGCAAATGGGTCCGGAGAGAAAGAATATCACGAGGCTTGTCGTTGCGACGTCGATCGGCAATGCGCTGGAATGGTATGACATCACGGTCTACGGCTATTTCGCCGCGTATCTCTCGAAGGCATTTTTTCCCAATAGCGACCCGAAGATTTCGATCCTGCTGACGTTCGGCACGTTCGGTCTGTCGTACTTTATTCGGCCGATAGGCGGCGTCGTTCTCGGCGCCTATGCCGACCGGCACGGCCGCAAGACCTCGTTGATGATTTCCATCGTGATGATGACCCTCGGCACGGTCGTGGTCGCTTTCATGCCTGCCTACGAGACCATCGGCATCCTCGCACCGGTTGCGGTTCTGGCTGCCCGTCTGGTGCAGGGCTTTTCGGCCGGCGGCGAATTCGGCAGTTCAACGGCTTTTCTGGTCGAACATGCGCCTGAGCGACGCGGATTCATTGCGAGCTGGCAGTTTGCAAGCCAGGGGCTGAGCACGCTATTGGCCTCTGCGTTCGGCGTCGGGCTCACCTCGTGGCTGACGCCAGCCGACATGCAATCATGGGGCTGGCGCATTCCGTTTTTGTTCGGAATCCTGGTCGGACCAGTCGGTATCTACATCCGCAATCACCTTGAGGATGCCACGCCGCCGCCGGCGCAGCATGCTTCCCCGATCAAGGAAGTCCTCCTGCGTCAAAAATTTCGCGTGCTGCTTGGCATCGGCGCGCTCGCGATATCGACCGCGGTCAACTATCTCATCATTTACATGCCGACCTATGCGGTCAAAACGCTGAACCTTCCACCGACCGTGGGTTTTATGGCGACATTCGCGGCGGGCCTGGTGCTGACGTTCCTGACGCCGATTGCCGGGATCATCTCCGACAAGGTCGGGCGTACCAACCACATGATCGTGGTCACTCTGCTGCTGCTCGTTTCGATCTATCCGACCTTTCTTTTCCTCACCACATATCCGACGCCGGCGGTCATAGTCGTGACCGTGTTCTGGCTGGCGAGCCTGAAATCGCTTTATTACGGGCCTCTCGCAGCATTGATGTCGGAATTGTTTCCGGCCGCAACGAGGGCCACCGGACTTGGTCTCGGCTATAACATCGGTGTGACGCTATTTGGCGGAATGGGACCGGTGATCATGGCCTCGCTCGGCGGCATCGCCTTCGTCGGCGATCTCGCGCCGGCATATTATCTGACGTTGGTTTGCCTGCTAAGTCTGGTTACGCTGATAACGATCAGGCGGACTTCCGCCGCTCCGCAAGGGGGCTGACCCAGTGGCGCAACCGGCGGCCATAGTCCATAACAAACAAAGAGGGAGAATAGGTATGAACCGCAAGCATCTGTTTGGCTATGCGCTCGCCATTGCGTTCTGCGGGACGCAGGCCAGTGCCGAAGAACTCACGGGGACGCTGAAGAATATCAAGGAAACCGGTGCGATCACCCTTGGCTATCGCAACTCCTCGATTCCATTTTCCTACCTGGACGACAACCAGAAGCCGATCGGATTTGCGATGGATATCTGCTACAAGATCGTCGACGCCGTGAAGAAGGAGCTCAAACTCGATAAGCTCGAGGTCAGGCTCAACCCGGTGACCTCCTCGACCCGCATTCCGTTGCTGGCCAATGGCACCATCGACCTGGAATGCGGTTCGACCACCAATAACGCCGACCGCCAGAAGCAGATCGCCTTCACCAATACGCATTTTTTGACCGCGAGCCGCTTCGTCTCGAAGAAATCCAGCAATATCAACTCGATCGACGATCTCAAGGGCAAGTCGGTGGTCTCGACCTCCGGCACCACCAACATCAAGCAGCTCAACGAAGCCAACGCGGCCCGCAATCTCGGCATCAACATCATCCCGGCCAAGGATCATGCCGAAGCCTTCCTGATGGTCGAGACCGATCGCGCGGTTGCCTTTGTGATGGACGATATCCTGCTCGCCAGCCTGGTCGCCGGATCGAAGGAGCCGGCCGCCTATGTCATCTCTACCGACGCCTTTTCGAAGCCGGAGCCCTACGGCATCATGGTGCGCAAGGACGATCCGGCCTTCAAGAAGGTGGCCGACGGCGCCACGGCCGCGCTCTACCAGAGCAGCGATGGCATCAAGCTGTATGAGAAATGGTTCCAGCAGAAGATTCCGCCGCGGGGGCTTAATCTGAATGTGCCGCTCGGCCCGGAACTGAAGAACGAATTCGCCAAGCCGTCGGATTCGCCGGATCCCGATTCCTACAAGGCGATGTGAGCTTTATCAGCCAGTCCGGCCCAGATTATGCATGCATTGCCGAAGCCATCCAAGCAAGGAGAATGCGAATGAAACGCCTGCACATTATGGGCCTTGCGCTCGCCGCAGCTTTATGTGTGAGGCAGGCCGGTGCCGAAGAGCTGACCGGGACGCTCAAGAAAATCAAGGAAACCGGTACGATCGCCATCGGCTATCGCAATTCGTCGATTCCGTTTTCCTACCTGGACGACAACCAGAAGCCGATCGGCTTTGCGATCGACATCTGCACCAGGATCGTCGACGCCGTGAAGAAAGAACTCAAGCTTGACAAGCTCGAGGTCGAATTCAATCCGCTGACCTCGTCGTCCCGCATTCCGTTGCTGGCCAATGGCACCATCGATCTCGAATGTGGTTCGACCACCAACAATCCCGATCGTCTGAAGCAGGTTTCCTTCACCAACACCCACTTTCTGACCGCGACGCGCTTCGTCTCGAAGAAATCCAGCAAGCTGAACTCGATTGAAGACCTCAAGGGCAAGTCGGTGGCGTCGACCTCCGGCACCAACAACATCAAGCAACTCACCGAACTTAATGCTGCCCGTAAGCTCGGTATCAACATCATCCCGGCCAAGGAGCATGCCGAATCGTTCCTGTTGGTCGAGACCGATCGCGCGGTGGCGGCGGTGCTGGACGATATCCTGCTCGCCAGCTTCGTTGCCGGATCGAAAGATCCGGATGCCTACGTGATTTCTAGCGAGGCGTTTTATAAGCCGGAGCCTTACGGCATCATGCTGCGCAAGGATGACCCGGCCTTCAAGAAGGTGGTCGATGAGGCCACCGCCGCGCTCTATCAGAGCCCGGAAGGCCGGAGGCTGTACGACAAGTGGTTCATGCAGAAAATTCCACCCAAGGGATTGAATCTCAATGTCCCAATCGGTCCGGAATTGAAAAAAGCATTCGCCAAGCCTTCCAATTCAGCCGATCCTGATTCCTACAAGGCGATGTAGGGGATAGCTGGTTCATTCGATGGCGCGGTCACTGCATACGCTGGATGGCGCGGGCTCCGCTCGAAGCGGCACGGCCGTGGGGGGCGGGGAGCCGTTGTGAACTATCACTGGAACTGGCGCATCTTCCTGGAACCGGCCCCCAACGGGACCGGCACCTATCTCGACATGCTGTTGTCGGGACTGCTGTTGACAATCGAGACCGCGATCTGCGCCTGGATCATTGCGCTGATCACCGGATCGCTGGTCGGCGTCTTGCGGACGCTGCCGTCGAAGACCGCGTCCCGGATCGGTTTCGCCTACGTCGAATTCTTCCGCAACATGCCGCTTTTGGTGCAGTTGTTTCTGTGGTTCTTCGTGCTGCCGGAAGTCCTGCCACGCGCGTGGGGACTGTGGCTGAAGCAAATGCCCAATGCACCGTTCTTTACAGCGACGATCGGACTCGGATTGTTCATGTCCGCGCGGGTGGCCGAGCAATTGAGATCGGGGATCGGATCGCTGCCGCGCGGGCAGAAACTGGCCGCGACCGCACTCGGGTTGACCAGGGCGCAAACCTATCGCTACGTGCTGTTGCCGATGGCGTTTCGCATTATTCTGCCGCCGCTGACCTCGGAATTCCTGAGCACCATCAAGAATACCTCGGTGGCCATCACTATCGGCCTGATCGAATTGACCGCGGAAGCGCGTGCGATGCAGGAATTTTCCTTTCAGGTGTTCGAGGCTTTCACCGCTGCGACCGTTCTCTATCTTCTGGTCAATATCGTCGTCGTCATCGCCATGCGCTTCGTCGAGCGCGGGTTGGCGGTCCCCGGCTATATCACGGGGAGGTAGCAACCATGTTCGCCAATTTCGACTTCGACGTTATCCGCCGCTCGCTGGCCTATCTGTTTTTCGACGGCATGACGTTTACGCTGACGCTGACGGGCCTCGCTACTGTCGGCGCGCTGGTGTTCGGAACCCTGCTGGCATTGATGCGGCTGTCAAACTCCAGGCTGCTGGGGCGGCTTGCCGGTGTCTATGTCGATCTGATGCGGTCGCTGCCGCTGGTGCTGGTGATATTCTGGTTCTACTTCCTCGTGCCCTATATCGGGCAGTGGCTGACGGGATCGTCGCGGCCGGTACGCGTCGGTGCGTTCACCTCTTCGCTGGTCACGTTCATCCTGTTCGAGGCGGCCTATTTTTCCGAGATCATGCGCGCGGGCATCCAGTCGATCTCCAAAGGGCAGCCCGCCGCAGCGCAAGCGCTGGGTCTCACCTACAGCCAGACCATGCGCTACGTCGTGCTGCCGCAAGCCTTTCGCAACATGCTCCCGGTGCTGCTGACGCAGACCATCGTGCTGTTTCAGGACACTTCACTGGTCTACGTGCTGTCGATTCCCGATTTCCTAGGTGCCGCCAGCAAAGTCGCGCAACGTGACGGGCGGCTGGTCGAGATGTATCTGTTTGCGGCGGTGGTCTATTTCGCCATTTCCTGTGTCGCGTCGTTCGGCGTCAGGCGCCTTCAGGCGCGCATCGCCTTTGTTCATTAGCGGGGCTTCATGATTGAGATCAGCCATGTCGACAAATGGTACGGGACCAGTTTTCAGGCGCTGAAGGATTGCACGACCAGTGTCGCCAAGGGCGAGGTGGTGGTGGTGTGCGGTCCCTCGGGTTCCGGAAAATCGACGCTGATCAAATGCGTCAACGCGCTGGAGCCTTTCCAGAGCGGAGAAATCATCCTCGACGGCATCAAGGTGAATGATCCCCGGACCGATCTGCCGAAACTGCGGGCCCGCGTCGGCATGGTGTTCCAGCATTTTGAACTGTTCCCGCACCTGAAGATCATCGAGAATCTCTGCCTGGCGCAGGAAAAGGTACTGGGACGATCGCATCAGGAGGCGATGGCCAAGGGAGCCAAGCTGCTCGACCGCGTCGGCCTCAAGGACCACGCCCGCAAATATCCCGCCGAATTATCCGGCGGCCAGCAGCAGCGCGTCGCGATCGCGCGGGCGCTGGCGATGGATCCGATCGCGATGCTGTTCGATGAGCCGACCTCGGCGCTCGATCCCGAGATGATCAGCGAGGTGCTCGACGTGATGGTCGATCTCGCTCGCGAGGGTATGACCATGATGGTTGTCACTCACGAGATGGGGTTTGCCAGCAAGGTGGCAAATCGGGTCATCTTCATGGATCAGGGCGAGATCGTCGAAGATGCGCCGAAGACCGATTTTTTCGGCAGTCCGCGCAGCGACCGCGCGCAGAAGTTTCTGTCGAAGATTTTGTCGCATTAAGGTCTGGATTGCTTCGTCGCTTGCGCTCCCTTGCGCAAACGCTTCGCGTTTGCTGCAGGCAATGACGGAAGCGCATTTTTGATGCACAATGGTCTTTCAATTCGCCGATCAAGCAATTAACCCTTTCGTGCAGCGCAGCTGCTTGGCTGCCTCTGGGAGACTTCACTTGGATCAGATCGCCTACGTCAACGGCTCGTTCGTGCCACTGGCCGACGCCAAGGTTTCAGTGCTCGACCGCGGCTTCCTGTTTGCCGACGGCATCTATGAGGTCTCGGCGGTGCTGGACGGCAAGCTGGTCGACAATGCCTCGCATCTGGCGCGGCTGGAGCGTTCGGTCGGTGAGATCGCGCTGGCGTTGCCGGAAACGCTCGACCGTATCAGGGAGATCCAGAAAGAGTTGATCGCGCGCAACCATGTCGAGAATGGCCTGGTCTATCTGCAGGTGACGCGCGGCGCCGACGCCGGACGGGACTTTGCGTTCCCAAAGAGCGTCAAGCCGACGCTGATTTTGTTTACCTCGGTCAAGGATATCGTCAACGCGCCATCGGCCAAGTCGGGCATCGCCGTCATCACCGTGCCGGATATCCGGTGGGCGCGGCGCGACATCAAGAGCGTGGCGCTGTTGGCGCAGGTACTGGCCAAGCAGGCCGCAGCGGAAGCGGGCGCCGGTGAAGCCTGGATGATCGAGGATGGCAAGGTGACCGAGGGTGGGTCGTCATCGGCCTTCATCCTGACCAAAGATGACGTGCTGGTCACGCGGCAGAATTCCAGCGCAATTCTGCCGGGCTGCACCCGCAAGGCGGTGGTCGCGCTCGCCGAAGAGCGTCAGCTGCGCGTCGAGGAGCGGCCGTTTACGGTGGAGGAAGCCCTGCTGGCAAAGGAAGCCTTCATCACCAGCGCGAGTTCGTTCGTGCAGGCGGTCGTCACCATCGACGGCAAGACCGTTGCCGACGGCAAACCCGGCCCGATGGCCAATCGGCTGCGCGAGATCTATATCGATTTCGCCCGCAAGACTTCTGAATGAACGAGACTTCTGAATGAACGAGACTTCAGAATAGATCTCGCGCCCGCTATTCGGGGCGATGCGCGCATCGCCCCGAAACTCATTACCCCAAACAGTAGCGACTACGGCTTCAGAATCAGCTTCTGCACCCGCCAGTTCAGCAGTTCCGCGGCGTAGATCACGTTTTCCGAGGGACACGCCATCGCGTGAATCCAGCCGAACTGTTTCAACTGCTTGCCGGATTGTCCGAGTACGCCGAGCACCTTGCCATCGAGGCTCAGCTTGTAGATGCGGCCGGGCCATGCGTCCGAGCTATAGAGCACCTGATGGGGCGGCGGCGTGATGCAGATCGCCCATGGCGAACCGGGGTAGAAAGTGCCGCTGGCCATCGCGGCTTCGTCGGGGATCTTGCCGATCGCAGGCTTGGCATCCGGCGGCACCGGCACATTGATGGTGAACTGGCGCAGGAATTTCCCGTCGCGGTCGAACACCTGAATCCGGTGGTTACCGCGGTCGGCGACATAGACATTGTCGTTGGCGTCGGTCGCGATCGAATGCGGGGTATTGAATTGACCGGGCTCCTTGCCGCGGTCGCCCCATGACTTCAGCCAGTTGCCGTCCTTGTCGACCTTGGCGACGCGCGAGTTGATATAGCCATCGCTGATGAAGGTATCGCCGGCCTTGTCCCACGCCACGTCGGTGACCTGACGAAACCGGCCGTCCTCGGCAGGCAGCGGCGGCTTGGGATGCTTCAGGGGGGCGGTGTCTTCGTCGGAGGCTTCCTGCTTGCGGCCGAACACCATGACGACGCGACCCTCGGGATCGAACTTGATCACCATGTCGGAGCCCTTGTCGGTCACCCAGATGTTATCCTGGGGATCGACCTTGACGGTGTGGCCGAACGACCATGCATAAAGGTTCTTGCCGATTTCGCGGATGTACTGGCCTTTCGCATCGAATTCCAGCAGTTGCGTTGCCGCGGCTGCATAGGCCGGCCCGCTGGTATTGCCGCGCGATATCACGAAGATATGGCCCTTGGAATTGAGCGCGACGCCGGACACTTCGCCGAAATAGATGTTGGGCGGCAGCCGAAGCGGATTAGGTACGGAGTCAAAGGCGATTGAAGGCACGCCCTGCTGGGCAAGGGCCGGTGGCCCGATCAACAACAACAGTCCGATCAGCCAATGCCGCATGATATCCTCCCCAAAGCGTTCGCTATATTGATGTGTTTCGCTGCATGCTAGTCTACGGTCAGTCCCCGCGTCCATGTTCGCGCGTGCATTCCAAATCCTGCCCGCAATCGCCCAGCGCATG
The DNA here is from genome assembly GCA_963811915.1 of uncultured Alphaproteobacteria bacterium. Taxonomy (GTDB): domain Bacteria; phylum Pseudomonadota; class Alphaproteobacteria; order Rhizobiales; family Xanthobacteraceae; genus Bradyrhizobium. The sequence goes on along the minus strand of CAWETC010000001.1, from coordinate 243,953 downwards.
GCAATGGGTTGAACGTGGAAATCTGCCATCGCGTTCTCGTAAATTCCGGTCGCAAGCGCATGCCCTTTTGAATCCAACAAGAGAATGCGGACCTTGCTGCTCGCGTTTGCGGCACTATCGCTCGCCGTGATTTCGACCGATGCCGCGATGGCCTTGTATCCGGAAAGGATCATCAGGCTCGTCGTCCCCTTCGCCCCAGGCGGCGGGACCGATGTGGTGGCACGCACGCTTGCGCAGGACATGGCGAAGGATATGGGCGTCACGGTCATGATCGAGAACAAGCCCGGGGCGGGCACCATTATCGGGACCCAGCTGGTCGCCACCAGCGCGCCGGATGGCTATACGCTGCTGATGGGGACGTTCTCGCATGCGGTCAATCCAAGCCTCAATTCAAAGCTGCCTTATGATCCGCATACGGATTTTGCGCCGGTCGCCTTGATCGCGCGTTCCTTCAATGTCGTCGTGGTCAATCCCAAATCACCGATCAAGTCGATTGCAGACCTGATCGCGGCGGCGAAAGCCAGTCCGGGCAAATTGTCCTACGGAACGTTCGGCGTCGGCACTTCTGCGCATCTTGCCGGCGAGCTGTTCAAGGACATGGCCAAGGTCGACCTGACCATGGTGCCGTACAAGGGCGCCGCGCCCGCCATCACCGACCTGATCGGCGGTCAGATCGATGTGATGTTCACGACGGTTGCGAGCGCAGCCGCGCTGATCGAGAGCGGCCAGTTGCGGGCGATCGCGGTGACATCGGCAGAACGTTCACCCGCATTTCCGCAATTGCCGACTGTCGCGGAGGCTGGCGTTCCCGGCTATACCGCGGAGAGCTGGTATGGCCTGTTCGCGCCGGCCAGAACTCCAGCCAATGTCATTGACCGTCTCAACAAGTCGGCAGCATCGGCTGTACAATCCGACGCTTTCAAAAGGCTTGGCGTCAATGAGGGACTGGTTATGATCGCGCGTCCTCCGGAAGAACTCGATCGATATGTCCGCGGCGAGGAAGAGCGCTGGCGCCGGGTGATCCAGGATGCAGGGCTTAAGGCCGATTAGGAAGGCGCGTGTTGCAGCGCGGTAATGCAACCGCGCCAAGATCGCGGATCGGGAATATTCGCGAAGCACCGGGGTTGCGAAGGGAGCGTCTTTGTCGGCCCCTGGTTAGGGGCCTTGGCGGGACGGCCTTCTCGCCGGTAGTACTAACGTTAGTCGGCCATTCAGAACCCATGGAGAATGATCATGTCCAATACGCTCCAGCGCATGCTCGCTGCTGCCAGTTTCGCTGTGGTCTGCACGGCGTTGCCGGCATCGGCACAGGAGACCGTGCGCATTCGCGGTACCATCGAAAGCGTCGCCGGCGAGGGCTACGTGGTCAAAAATCGTGATGGCGCCGAATACAAGGTCGTGGTGACCAACCCGGGCCTGTATGTGGCGATCGTGAAGTCGACCATGGCCGACATCAAGCCGGGCATGTTCGTCGGCGCGACCGGAATGACGCAGCCCGACGGCAGCCAGAAGGCCATTGAAGTCCATATCTTCCCGGAATCGATGCGCGGTACCGGCGAAGGCCATTACGATTGGGACCTCAAGCCCAACACCAAAATGACCAATGCCAATGTCGAGCAGACGGTTGCAGGCGTCGACGGGCCGGTGCTGTCCGTCAAATACAAGGATGGCGAGAAGAAGATCCTGGTAACCCCGGAAACTGCGGTCGTCACCTACGTCGTTGGCGACAAGAGCGACCTCAAGCCCGGCATCAAGATATTCGTCGGTGCCGGCAAGAAGCAGGCTGACGGCACGGTGCAGACCCCGCGCGTCACCTACGGCAAGGACGGATTGACGCCGCCGATGTGACGCGACATCGATCTTGACAGAAACTAAAACGAGAACTTTCAACCGGAGGATAAGATGCGTTCAATCGTTTCGATGACACTGGCGGCTTGCGCCGCTGCGGCTCTGAGTTCGTCAGCGCTGGCACAAACACCCGCGCCGGCGACCCCGCCTGCGCAGCCCTCGTCGGGCGGCACGCCCGATGCGATGCCATTCGATATTCCGTATGGCATGTCGATCGGACTTGAGCGGGCCAAGCAGGTCATGGCGGCGGCCGAGGCTGAAGCCAAACGGCGGAACTGGAAGATGAATATCGCCGTGGTTGATACCAACGGTGAACTCGTGCAATTCGAGCGGATGGAGGGTGCGCAAATTGCATCCGGCTCGATTTCGATTGGCAAGGCCCGCACGGCGGCCCGCTTCCGTCGTGAGTCCCGTTTGTTCTACAATGCCTATGAAACCGGTCACTCCTATGTCGGCACGCTTGACCCCACCTTGGTCGCAAGTCCTGGTGGGTTTCCTCTTGTGGAAAACGGCAAGCTGATCGGCGCGGTGGGTTGCAGCGGCGGTACCGGCGATCAGGACGCAGCAACCTGCAAAGTCGGCGCCGATCTTGTAAAATAACACCGTTATTGTTGCCCCGGCGCCCCTTGGCGTCGGGGTCCCCCTCGGCGCCGCGCCGGAATAGCGCATGCGGCTCCTATGCGATAACGCGAGCTCGCCGTGCAGTGCAGCAGCGCAAATTCGCTGGACGACACATCGATCCGATCGTAGATCGTCCCATTAGAAATCGGGATGTTGGCCTGTGGAGTTTGCCCAATGTGGGTTCTGTTGCTGTTGCCTTTTGTCGGTCTGTTGTGGGTGCCGTTCTATAACTTCCTGGAGCCGGGGCTGCTCGGGTTTCCGTTTTTCTATTGGTACCAGCTGGCATGGGTGCCGATCAGCTCGCTGCTGATCTGGCTGGTCTATCGGCGCCACACCCCGGACGAAACCCCATAGATACGCAAGAGATCTAGCAGCTAAATATTCCTGGAAAGCATCAATATGTCCGCTCAGATCGACTGGATCGCACTCGCGGTTTTTCTCTTCTTTTTCCTCCTTGTAACCGTGATGGGATTCTTCGCGGCGCGCTGGAAATCCGGCCCGGTCGGCGAACATCTCGACGAATGGGGCCTGGGCGGACGGCAGTTCGGCACCTGGATCACCTGGTTTCTGGTCGGCGGTGATTTCTATACCGCCTATACGGTGATCGCGGTGCCTGCCCTGGTCTATGCGGTCGGCGCCTACGGCTTCTTCGCGCTGCCCTACACCATCATCGTGTATCCCTTCGTGTTCGCGGTGATGCCGCTGTTGTGGAAAGTGGCGCATGCCAAGGGCCATGTGACCGCGGCCGATGTGGTCCAGGGCACCTACAATTCGCGCGGCCTTGAATTCGCGGTGGCAATCACCGGCATTGTCGCGACCATGCCCTATATCGCCCTGCAACTGATCGGGATGGGCGTAGTGATCAAGGCGATCGGCCTGACCGGTGAATTGCCGATCGTCGCCGCCTTCGTCATTCTGGCGCTGTACACCTATAGCTCCGGGTTGCGCGCGCCGGCGTTGATCGCCTTCGTCAAGGACATCATGATCTATATCGTGGTGCTGGTGGCGGTGGTGGTGGTGCCGGCGAAGCTTGGCGGATATGGCGCGGTGTTCAGCGCCGCCAACGACGCGTTTGCCGCAAAGGGTGGCGCGACCGGACTGATACTGAAGCCTGCGCAGATGCTGCCCTATGCGACGCTGGCGCTTGGCTCCGCACTGGCCGCGTTCATGTATCCGCATACCCTGACCGGCATCTTTGCCTCGAAGTCGGCCGATACCATCCGCAAGAATGCGGTCCTGCTGCCGGCCTATACGCTGCTGCTCGGGTTGATCGCGCTGCTCGGCTACATGGCCCATGCCGCCCATATCAAGGTGACGTCGAATAACGACGTCGTGCCGATGTTGTTCAAGGTGTTGTTTCCGTCATGGTTCTCCGGCTTTGCGTTCTCGGCGATCGCGATCGGCGCGCTGGTGCCGGCCGCAGTGATGAGCATCGGCGCGGCCAACCTGTTCACCCGCAACGTCTGGAAATCGTATATCGATCCGAGCATCAGCCATGCCGGCGAGGCATCGGTGGCCAAGATGGCCTCGCTCGTCGTCAAGGTGGGTGCGCTGGCATTCACGATCTTCCTGCCGACGCAATTTGCGCTCGATCTGCAGTTGCTCGGCGGCCTGTGGATCCTGCAAACCTTCCCGGCGCTGGTGTTCGGATTGTTTACGCGCTGGTTCCGCGCCGAGGGTCTGCTGCTCGGCTGGGCCGCGGGAATCGCGTGGGGATCTTGGACGGCGTGGGGCAATGGACTGAAGCCGCTCGCAACCCTCAATCTCGGTGGGGCCAGTTATGTATTTTACGTCGGCCTCGGTGCGCTGATCCTCAACATTGTCGTCGCGGTCATCGCAACGGTCGTCGTCGGGATGCTCTCGCCGCGCCGGGCCGTTGCTCCATCCTGATGTTGTCGGGTCTGAGAGCTCGTTGACCGGGTTCGAATACGAGCAGGGTCGATCAGACCTGGAGCCCGGTTCTGATTGAATCAGAACCGGGCTCTGTTCTTTCGTTTTAACGCGTTTTCTTCACGCGAACCGGTATCCACTTCGCTCGAAAACGCTCGAAAATGAGACAGCGGTGCGGTGGCGGCTTACACTTAGCTGCCCGGCACCTTCTCCGCGATAAACCGGTTGCGCAGGGTGCCGATGCCGGTGATTTCGATTTCAACCACGTCGCCCGCCTTGAGGTCGGGTGACGCCCCGTCGGTTCCCATCCAGATCACATCGCCCGGCCACAACGTAAAATATTTCGTCAGCTCCACGATGAACGGTTTGATGCCGAAGATCATATCGTTGGTGTGGAAGCGATTGCTCTGCTTGCCGTTCACGCTGACGATCGTTTCCATCTTATCGAGATCGACCGAGGTTTCGATCCATGGTCCCATCGGTTTGAAGGTGTCGGCATTCTTGGCCCGCCACAGTCCGCGGTCGGCCTTCTGCCAGCTGCGCTCGCTGACATCGTTGCCGATGGTGTAGCCGAACACGCAGGACATCGCGTTGTCTTCGGTGAGATGCTTGGCTTTCTTGCCGATCACGACGACCAGTTCGCCCTCGTAGTGGATCTTCTCGGTGGCGCTTGCCGGAATCACGACATCTTCGTCGTGCGCGATCAGTGCGTTCTGCGCGCGATAACCGATCTCAGGCCGGTCAGGAACGTTCGGCACTTCGCCGCGCTTGTCGGCCGCTTCCTTGAGATGCCTGAGATAGTTCAGGCCGACGCAATAGAACGTGCGCGGCACCAGCGGCAGCTCGATTTTTATGTCCGCCAGCGCATGCGAGCGCGGCGTGCGTTGCCATTCACCAAAGGGGTCGCCGCTGACCGCGATCACGCGATCGCCTTCGATGATGCCCCAGGATGTCTTCTCGTTCGCTGTAAATTTCAGCCAGCGCATGCGTTTTTCCTTTTATCCGTCGCAACCCGCGGTTGACTTCTCCGTGCGCCGGCGGCCAGGCACAGCAGACCGGGCCGGCCGATAGACAAATTCGCTCGGCGGAGCGATGTTATGTATGGCCCGGAAAACTGCCAGGCCACGGCAGCAAGTCTGGTCGGTGAGGGATTTAAAGAAAAACCTCCGCCCCGTCGGCGTAAGTTGCGCGATCGGGCGGTCGACTAATCCCGGTTCGTGGAATGGACCCGCCGGAGCTACTTTTCTTCCGCCGCGGTGGCCGTCGCCGGACCCTCTCCCATGATCAGCAGAACGGCATCCTCATCCTTGGCGCCATCCCAATGCACTTGTTTGCCGAAATGCGTAACGAAGCTGCCGGCAGGCATCGGGGTGGTATTGGCTGGATCGAATTTCGGTCCCGTGCCCACCCACCAGGTACCTTGCAGCACGACGATGTAACGGTCGTTGGGATGGAAGTGCGGGCGGCTGAAATGATTGCCCTTGGTCCATTTGTTGTAGACCATGTAGAAGCCGGGCTTGGTGGGATCGCCGACAACGACGGCGCTTTGCGCGCCACGGGCATCGACCGGGCCCCACGGAATCTGGTTCGGCAATTTGTAGGTTAGCGCGGCTGGGTTAAGTTCGGCTGCGGAGCCGATGCTCAGCATGCCGGCCAGCGATATCGGTATCAGGAGATATCGCCAAAACCGGTGTGTGATTGTCATGCTTTCCTCCATCGAATTCCGCGAGCGACAGCCTGCTGCGCATCTCTACATTGTTTCCATGCTAGCCGGTCTCGCGGCTGCCGTGCAAGTCGCGGACCTGCATGCGTGTCAGGCGTGAACGTAAAGGACGCTATTGCAGCCTATAGAGGTCCGCTCGTTTTCAGCGGATGCGCCCTCCGGTGCCACGCCCAGGCGGTGCGGATGATGGTTGCAAGGTCCGAATGCGTCGGATGAAATTTCAAGGTCTCGCGTGCGGCGGTGGGGTCTGCGACCAGGTAGGTCGGATCGCCGGCGCGGCGCGGCTTGACGACATGGGGAACGGCTCGGCCGGTTTCGGCTGCGATCGCAGCGAGAATCGCGCGCACCGAAAAGCCGGTGCCGGTGCCGAGGTTGAAAGCGCCGCCGGAATGTCCCTGCATCAGCAATTTCAGCGCCAGCAGATGCGCCGCGGCCAGATCGGTGACATGGACATAGTCGCGGATCGCGGTGCCGTCGGGCGTGTCGTAATCGTCGCCGAACACCGCGAAATCGGCGACGTGGCCTTGTAACGCCATCATGGCGCGGGGAATGAGGTGGGTCTCGTTGTCGCGCAATTCGCCGATTCCGCCGGCCGCATCGGCGCCGCTGGCGTTGAAATAGCGCAGGCAGAACGATCCGAGCCCATAAGCGCTGCGATAATCGGCGAGCAGCCGCTCGATCATCCATTTCGAAGCGCCATAGGGATTGATCGGTGCGCAGGGATAGCTTTCGGGCAACGCCCGGCTGTCGGCATTGCCGTATACCGCGCCGGTCGAGGAAAACACCAGTCGATTGCAACCGGCGTCGCGCATCGCGTCCAACAGTGACAGCGTGCCAGCGACGTTATTCCGGTAATATTTTCGCGGATCGGTGACGGACTCGCCGACGAGGCTCGCCGCCGCGAAGTGCATGACCGCGACGATATCGTACTGCGCGAAGGCGTGCGCCAGTGCGGCCCCGTCCATCAGGTCGCCGGTCACCAGCGAGCCGCTGACGAAGCTACGGTGGCCGGTCGAAAAATTGTCGTATGTGACGGGATGATAACCGGCGGCGACGAGTGCCCGGCAACAATGCGAACCGATATAGCCCGCGCCGCCGGTGACCAGAATCGCGGGACGGTCGCTCATGTCAGCCCCGTGGTGTTCGATCGTTCGACGAGCTGTTGTCGAACAGCAGATAGAGCGCACGGGGGTTGGTAGTCAGATAGCGCCAGAACAGCCGGCGCGGCTCCAGCCAGATACGCCAGGCCCATTCCAGCCCCGCATTCTGCATCCATTTCGGCGCGCGGGACCGGCTGCCGGACAGGAAGTTGAACAATCCGCCTGAGGTCTTGATAACGCCGACATTGGACAAATGCGGCGTGAAATCCTCGACAAACGCCTGCTCGTAGGGCACGCCGAGGGCGACCCAAAGATAATCTGGCGCCAGTCGATTGATTTCGTCGACCTTGGCCCGCAGCGCATCGCCCCTGAGATAGCCATGGGAGCGACCGACGATCTGCAAATCCGGATACAGTTTCTGGACGTTTGCGACAGCGGCGGCATTTTCGGCTTCGTCGGCGCCGAACATATAGAATGTCAGTCCCGCGGCCTCCGCCTTGCGGGCGACGACGTGAAACAGGTCGGTGGTGGCGACCCGTTGGGGCAGCGGCGTCGGCGAGTTCAGTCGCGACACCGTGACCAGCGGTTGACCATCGGCGTTGATGAGATCGGCGGCGCGAAACAGCCGACCGGTCATCGGCTCGGTCGAGCAACGCGCCAGCACTTCGCCATTGGCAGAGGTCAGATACAGCGGGCGGTTGACCTGGCGTCGCGGGAATACCATGTCGATCATGAAGTTCGCGGTCTGCTCGATATCGAGCACGGCCAGCCGCATCCCGCCCAGCGAGATTCTGGGTACATTGGCTGTTGCGGCTCGCCCGATCGGATTTGCGCGACGTTCAAGCATATTGTTTGCTCCGCTGACGAACACTGGTCGTCGGATGAAGTTCATCGATGATGACGCCGATCAGCTTGCGCTCGGTGTCGCCCAGCGCCACGATGATGCCGTCCATGCATTCGTTGATATCGAGATTTGCCGGCAGGATCGCAGCCAGGCCATCCGCGACATCGAGTAACGCACGCTCGGCATCGCTGCACGGCATCGCCGGGCCATCGAAGATCACAAGATCGTAGCCGCCAGCGGAATGCGCCTGGGTCACCGCTTCGCGGACGGCGTCGCCAGTCCCGGCCGCCTTGATCACCGGCAGGATGGTGATCCCATTCGCGGTCTTGATCGCGCGAGAAGCCTTGGTACCGCTGAGCCAGCTTAGATGGTTGACCTCGGGCTTGCTGAAACCCGCCATCTTGTCCGAAAGGGCGTGAGCGGCGTGATCGGCATCGATCAGCAACACCTTGGTGCCATCGCGTGCGGCGGCCAGCGCGATATTCAGCGCGGCGATGGTGCGGTCCTGAGTAGCGCCGGCACCGATCACGGCCAGTACCGGCGTACCATTCCCGGCCGATCGCTTCGCCAGCGTTTCACGCATCTCGCGCATGGTGCTGAGAAAGGTTGTCGAAGAGGAGCCTGCCCGCAGCGTCGGCCAGCCCATCCGTGTCACGTCGGGGCTGCCGCTAACGGCCAGGATTCCGCTCAGCGTGCGCATCACATCGGATTCCTGGAATCGGACGACCCGCGGTTTCTCGATCGGTGCGCCCGCATGCTGCGGAGGAGGCGGATATCCATCCGACGGTCGCGATGGCGGCGCTGGAGGCTGGATTTCCAGCGGTGCCGGTGCGCTGGCGCGAGACTCCGTGAGATCGGACGACAACCGGTCGGCCGCGACAATCCAGGCTGCCGCACCGAGTGCACCGAGGAAAAGGCCAATCATTGCGAGCAGGCTTGCGGCTGGCGGAAATGCGCGTCGCTGTGGCACCGTGGCTTCGCCGATGATGCGCGCGCTCGATGTGTTCAGGCTCTCTTGTTCCTCGGTTTCACGCGAACGTTTGAGAAACGCCTGATAGACGTCGCGGCTGGCCTCGACGTCCCGCTCGAGTTCGCGCAGCCGCACCGAAGCCTGGCTGAGCTGGACGCTTTGGCGTTTTTGCACGTCGAGCGCCTTGTTCAGCGAGGCTTCGTAGTCGCGGGCGCGGGTCAGATCGTTTTTCGCCGACTGAGCGAAACGTTCGATCTCTTCGTTGACGGTGTGGCGCAGGTCATCGACCTGCTTTTCCATCTGGCGCAGCGCGGGATGCAGCGGCCCCAACTCGGCAGTCAGTTCGGCATAGCGCTTGCGGGCTTCGGCGTATTGCGCGCGCAAATTGGCAATGGTCGGGGATTGCAGCGCCTCGGGAATGGCGCCGCCATCAGCTGACGCGCGGCGGCTGGCTTCGATCTGGTCGTACTTCGCCTGTGCATCGAGCGTCAGCGCCCGTGCCGCGGCGAGCCGCTGGTTGCTCGCGGAAAGCTGCTGATCGCTGATCAGCGTGTCCTGGGTGCCGACGAAATTATTCTGCGCCTTGTAGACGGCAAGCGCGTTCTCGGCAGTGCGAAGCCGTTGCTGCAATTCCTTGAGCCGGCCCGACAGATCGGTCGTCGCCCGTCGTGCGGCGGTAGCCTGTGAATTTCGTGATTCCGCCAGATAGGCGTTGGAGATCGCATTGGCGAGCATCGCCGCTTTCGTCGGGTCGTAAGACCAGACATCGATATCGACGATGAAGGTGCGGTCTGTCTTCTTGACAATGATGTGCCGGTTCAGCGCTTCCAGCGCCGCCGTCTGGCCGAGCTTGAACTGGCCGGGAGAATGGCTCTCGATCCCGAATAAGCCAAGCAACGCGGCCATGATGCCGCGGGAGTTGCCGCCGAACTCGGGATCCTTTTCCAGATTGGTGTTCTGGATCACCTGCAACAATACGTTGTTTGAGGTAATCAGGCGCGCCTGGCTTTCCACCACCATCGCCAGGCCCGAAATATCCTGGGATCGCGGCGTGAGTTCGCGGTCGACCAGTTGCAGCTCGCGCGGGTCGATATAGAGCTGGGCGGTCGCGGAATATTTTGGCGTCAGGCTCTTTGCGATCATGACGGCGGCGCAGGCGCAGATCAGCCCGGCGGCGGCGATCGCGGCCTTTCGCCGCCACAGCAATCGGGTTAGTTGCAGCACGTTGAAGCCGGCAGCCGTTCGCGGCGGCTCCCGCCGCGCGCCCGGTTCGGACCGATTGATCGGTTGATCATACGCAAACATGGGCCCCAGCTTCCATTCGAAGTGCCGCACGCGTCGGCTGAGGGGTTACTCTTCGGGTCACGCCACGCGCGCAGGGGTTTCGCGCGGAACAAACGCAACAGGAAAAATTAACCATACTCATTGAGGGACTATTCACTGAAATGGCAAAAAAAGCGTTTAAGCGTCCGCCCATGGCGGCGCGTTCGTCTGACCGAAAACCGGGATTTGCCGCCTCAAGAGCGTGGTTCATAGGTGCCGCGCTATGATCGCAGGGATTGATCCGGTGGGTGCCGCCGCGGCTTTCGAGAATTAACCATTCGTTAGCTGTTTGCGGCTGGCCGGGCGCAAGGGAGGCGGGGCTGACGGACATTTCTATTGGTCCCCGTTTTTGAAGATGAGGAGATAAACGGCGGCGACCGAGAGCACATAGAGGCCGAAATAGACGGCATTGAGCCAAACCCCCCATTGCGCGATGCCATCGAAAGCAACCAGCAGCAGTGCCAGCGCTGCAGCCTTCACACCGACCAGTGAGGTAGCGAGCGCCGCGCGAACCGTCATATGCTGGTAGACGAAAAACAGTTCGGAGTGATACTCGAGCAGGTTCTTGAAAGCCGGCACGGCCAGCAGCACGCCGAAGAGTTGCATGGCTGAGGCCACGTTGTGCCCAAGCAGGCCGGGCCAGATCGACAGTATCGTCAGCAATGCGGCGAAGGCTGCGGTCGAAACCAGGCCGATAATCATTTCGACGCTGAAGCTGCGGCCGATCCGGTTGCTGCTGCGGCCCTCGATAATCAGCTTGCGTGTATACAGCACAAAGAAGCTGCGGATCGGTACCGACGTGAAATCGATGATCCGTGAGGAGATAGCATAGATGCCGACGGTACGTTGGTCGGCCAGCGACAGCATCACGACCTTGTCGATTTCGTTTTGGGAAATGGAAGCACAATAAGCGACCGAGAACATCAGCGCGTCGCGAATCCGTCCCACAAGCAGCGGGGTTCGCCAGCGCAGTTTAACGCGCGGCTGATACACCAATATCGCCAGGGCCATCGCCGCAGCATTGAACGCCAGATAGATAACGGACCATGTCTCGACGTCGTGGTGGCCCGACGCCACGAACACGAGAGCGCCGATGGTCCTCAGTGCCGTGCCAAGGCTGATGACCAGCGACGCCGAGACGTAACGACCAAGGCCGTTATTGACCTGATGGATCATTTCCACGATCCGCCACGTTCCGACCTCGACGGAGATAATGAAGACAAAGGCGGTCAGCGATAGCGACGTGGTAAACAAAAGGTAAAAAACCGGCAGCGAGGCTGCAAGGCAGAGCGGCAGGGAAACCAGCCAGCTCACATAGAATACCGCCAGATATCCACCGAGCACACGGCGCTTGCCGGCGGAAGCCCTAAAGGCAAACGAGGCGAAGCCAAAACCGGAGAAGCAGCCGATCATAATGCCGGTCGACGAGGTCGAGGCGAACACTCCCATGTCGTGCAGCGACAACGTATTGGCCAGAACGAAGAAATAGACAGCTTGCAGGCCAAGCCGCACCCCGGTGCCGGCAAAGACCTGGAGATAGTTGGCAAACTGGGCATGGTAAACGCGCGCCAGCACCTCCAGCAGGCGTGATGTCCGCGAGACAATCGGCGTTTCCAGTTGAAGCGTATTCAGGGGCTCGAACTCCATCGCATATCACGACAGCAAGATCGGTGCCGTTTGGTTGCGAGGGCGCCGGCTGCGGTTGAATTTTGGTTAACTGCGTCCGGTAACCATCGGGAAACTTCGTCGCGGCGTCGCTCTTCGCTGGACCGGATATTGCAATGATCTTCGCGTATCATTTGAAAGCGGCGGATCGCAGGTACACGGATGTCGATAGAGCCCCATTCCCGGCGTGATTTTCTGGCTGGCGCGGTCAAGGCCGCGGCGGTGGGCGTTTCCGGCACAGCGGCATTATCCGGCATGTCCGCATTTGCGACACCGCTGACGCCATCGCCCGAGACATCCGGTATCGGAAAGCCGATTCCATATGGCGCAGCGGCCCGATCCGACGCGCTGGTGTCCGACTTGCCCTATCGCGACGCGATGATTGCGAATTGTCAGCTGATGGTGCCGGAAAGCGAACTGAAATGGCTGGAACTGCGGCCGACGCGAGATGAATACAGATTCGAAAAAGCCGACGCCATCGTGGATTTTGCGCGCCAGAACGGCATTGAGCTGCGCGGTCATACGCTGGCCTGGTATGGCGCGATGCCGGCCTGGACCGCATCCATCGCCAGCCGCGTCGAAGCCGAGCGGGAACTGGTCGACCATATCGGAACAGTTGTGTCCCGATATCGCGGGTCAATCCCGTCATGGGATGTGGTGAATGAGCCGTTGGCGGAATGGCCGGACAATGGATCGTCGTTCCGTCCCTCGATCTGGTCGAAGCAACTCGGCGCCGATTACCTGCCAATCGCGTTGCGGGCAACGGCCGCGGCGGATCCCGATGCGCGGCTTGTGCTGAACGAATACGATATCGAGTACAAGGGGCCGCGTTTCGCGGCGCGGCGCAAGGCCCTGGTTCAACTGCTGCGTTCGCTGCGTGATCGCGATGTGCCGCTGCATGCGGTGGGATTGCAGTCGCATTTGTTCGCCGGCCGCGCGCTTGACCGCGACGGCTTGCAGGCTTTGCTTGCGGAGATCGCTGCGTTGAAACTGGACGTGCTGATCACCGAACTCGACGTGATCGACTACGATCTGCCAGCCAGCGTGAGCGAGCGCGATGCAATGGTCGCCGGCATGGCCGGCCAATTCCTCGAAATCGGTCCGCGAGGTTGTCCGCCCGAAAGCGATCCTGACCTGGGGGCTGAGCGACCGTTACACCTGGGTACCGATCTACTTCAAACGCCCGGACGGCATGCCCAACCGGCCGTTGCCGCTCGACGCCGATCTGAAACGCAAACCGCTGTTCGATGTCATCGAGGAATTCAGGCGCAAGGCGTGAGTCGTGCCCGTGCGCAACTCCGCCGAACGCCACAACCAAGGACTTGATCGCTGAATGACCGAGATTTCCACTGAACTACCGACCGTCGCCGGCCGCAGCGCTGCTGCCGCCCGTCCCTCATGGGGGCGGCAGTTGTTCGATGTGATGAACGCGCGGCTGCGCGGGGTGCCGATGTTGCGGCGGATCAAGCGCAGGCTCGTGCAGTTAGCGCGGGGATCGAGGAGGTGATCTATCGCCATTCCGATGTCGCGCAGAAGAACCTGATCGCGTCGTGGAAACAGTTGCAGGCGTCCGGCGTGATCCTGCCGCTCGATCAGGTCGGCTTCAGCCGGTTCTCGGAATTCGAGGAAGACGGTCATTTATTGTATCTGCTGACGCTCGCGGGATCAGCATCGCGCACCGTCGTTGAAATCAGTTCGCAGGACGGCCGGGTCTGCATGGCGACCAATCTGCTGGTGCATCATCGCTGGCGCGGGTTTCTGTTCGACGGCGATCCCGTATTCGTGGCCGAAGGGCGGCGCTTTTTCGCATCCCATCCCGCCACCCGTGCCGTACCGCCGGTGATGAGGACGGAATGGTTCACCCGCGACAATGTCAATCAGTTGCTGGCGTCGGCGGGAGTTCCTGATGATGTCGACGTGCTGTCGCTCGATATCGACGGCAACGATCTGTATCTGTGGAATGCCATGACGATGCGCCCGCGCATCCTGATCTGCGAATTCAACAACGCGGTTCCGAACGAGCTTGCGCTCACCATTCCCTATCAGCCGGAGTTTTCCTTTTCTGCGTTGCCGGCCGACCAGGCAATGTTCCGCTCGGCGAGCCTTGCCGCCTATGTCGCCGTCAGTCGGCGCAAGGGTTATCGCCTTGTCGGCGTCAATGCGCTCGGCTTCAATGCAATTTTCTTGCGCGACGACGTTCTTGCAACCGAGATGCCGGAAATCCCGGTTTCCGTACTTGACGCCCTTCCTGCCGTCGCAGAGATACGCGCGCAATGGTGGCCGCGTTTGGCGCACTTGCCCTGGGTCCATGTGCCGGCAGATGGACATCTCTGACATTATGCCACACGCCTCTCGCGCCATTGCCGCAACGTCGGCTTCGCTGGATCATTCGATCGGCATCGTGGTCTGCATTCCCTCCTTCCGTCGCCCGCAACATCTGCGGCGAACGCTGGACTTGCTCGCCGATCAGCGCACCGATCGCCGCTTTGCGGTCGTCATCGTCGAAAACGATGCTTCGGCGTGCGCCAGCGTGCCGGTCGCGGCCGAATTCCTCCAGGCCGGCAAGTTTCCCGGTCTTTGCGTGGTCGAACCGCGGCAGGGCAATTGCTACGCCATCAATGCGGCGTTCGAGACCGCGCTGGCGACGTTTCCTGCCGCCGCCCATTTCCTGATGATCGATGACGACGAGATTGCCTCGGCCGATTGGCTTGAACTGATGGTGCGCGCCGCGGAGACCTCCGGCGCGGACGTGGTCGGCGGCCCGGTATTTCCAAATTTCGACGACCACGCTAAGCGCGGGCTGGGCCGCCATCCTGCGTTCTGGCCGGCCTATGAGAGCAGCGGTCCGGTTCCTGTCATCTATGGCTGCGGCAATTGCCTGGTCACCCGCTCGGTGTTTACAACGCTGGCCGATCCCGCATTCGACCTCCGTTTCAATTTTCTCGGCGGCGGCGACGTCGACTTCTTTACCCGGTGCCGGCGCAGCGGAATGAAATTCCATTGGATCGCCGACGCCGTTATTACCGAGACCGTCCCGCCCAACCGGACCAGCCTGGGATGGCTGGCGCTCCGCGGGCTGCGGATCGGCGCCATCAACTATCACGTCGAACTCAAGGCGGCGCGGACCGTGCGGTCGCGTCTCAGGCTGCTGGCGAGGATGCTCGGCAGACTGCCCTTGTCGTTGGTTCGTGCCAGCCGGCTTGTTGTCACCGAACAAAGGGCCATCATTGCGCTGCATCCGATGGCGGTTGCGATCGGAAGCGCGCTGGCCGCCGTCGGAATAGAACCGCAGCCCTACAAAGCCTCGAAGATCGCGTCGTGAACCAATTGGTCGCCGCTTCGGAAGTCCGCGCCGTCATCGGGGAAATACGGCGTCAACAGGTGATGGACATCGTCCGCGGCGCGACCTTCGTCGGGGCATTGCTGCTGGCCTGGGTGTCGTTACGGCCGTTTATCGACCTCAGCGACATGGAGCTCAGCGATGTGACGACCGGCAACGAAACGCTGACTTATGCCGCATTCGGTTGCATGGCTGTGCTGGCGGTTGTGCTGGCGATGCGCGACAATATGCAGGGGTTACTGACGCTGCTGTCGCCGGGCTACCTGCTGTTTGCCGGCTGGATCGCCACGACCGTGCTGCTGTCGCTCGATCCCGCCACTTCGATAAAGCGCTTCGCATTGGCGGTTTGCGTCATCGCTGTAGCTGCATCGCTGATGCTGCTTGCAAAATCCCAGAATGAACTGATGCGCTGGTTCGCCAGCGCCGCGCTGGCATTGCTGGCAATCTGCTATTTCGGTCTGCTGCTGGCGCCAAATCTGTCGATACATCTGGCGTCCGACGCGCAGGAGCCGGCGCTGGCCGGCGACTGGCGTGGGTCGTTCGGTCACAAAAACATGGCGGCAGCCATGATGGTGATGGTTTTGTTTCTCGGCGTCTATATCGTCCGCTCCGGTGCGTGGCTTGCCGGCGCCACTATCATCGGGCTTGCCGTACTGTTTTTGCTGAAAGCGGAAGGCAAAAGCTCGCTGGCGTTGTGCTTTGCGGTGCTGATCCTGACTTCACTCGCGGCAAGGCAGCGCTCGTTCTGGCTTCGCGCGGCGATGCTGCTGACACCGCTGCTGCTTCTCAATTTGCTCGGTATCGGCACCGTGATGAACGATAGCCTCGCCGCTGTCGCAAAAAATCTGCCGCTGGATACGAGTTTCACCGGCCGCACCGACATCTGGACTTTCGGATTGCAGGCAGCGCAACTGCGGCTTCCGACAGGGTACGGCTTTGCCGCTTTTTGGGGCGGTAGCGCCGTTCAAAACCTGCCTGCGGGCATGGAATGGGCGGCGACAGCGGCGCATAGTCATAACGGATATCTGGATACGACGCTCGCGATGGGCGTGCCGGGGTTGGTGCTGCTGATCGCGGTGCTGGTGATCGCGCCATTGCGGAATTTCCACGCCGCCGATCGCGGCGGCAACAATGGCCCGCTGGCGATGGCGTTGCTGCGGATCTGGCTGTTCGGGTTATATCTGTCGTCGATGGAGAGTTTCTTCCTCGATCGCGCTGATCCACTATGGTTCACGTTTCTGCTGGCGGTGTTCGGCCTGCATTATCTGGCCCGCTTCCGCCTCAGGGAGCAAAACCCCTAGATCTGGGTCCGCACCGCCTGCGCGAGGTCCTGCCACCAGCCGTCGAAATCAAATGGCGCCTGCACCGATGGTCCTTTGAGCGCCGATACGATCCGGTCGGCGTAAACGTCGTCATCCGATCCGCGCGTAACCAGTACGACAGCGCCGTGATCGATCAGTTCCCGGAAGCGGGGATGATGATTGAACTCGTCCGCGTCGGCCGGGCCGGTGACGATCACGGGCCGGCCGGACTGCACGCTGGTGAGAACACTGGAGCGCCGCGCGGTCAGGCCCTCTTCGAGCGGGTAGCAGAATGCGTCGATCTCGTTGAACAGCCCGAATACCTCGTGGTTGGACGGGACATAGCCGCTGATGATGACGTCATCGATGACATCAAGTTCGTTGGCGTGGGCGTAGAATTCTTCCTCGACCTTATCGACGCCCCGGATGAAGGATCCGATATAGACGATCAGCGGCCTTAACCCTCGTTGCTTCATGATGGCGCCGATGTCGAGCAGGGCGTTGGGCTGTTTGCCTGGATAGATCGATCCAAAATGGCCGATGACCAGCCGTCCATCCCGTCGGGCAGCGGCGAGCCGTTGTCGTAACTTGGAATCGGCGATGCCGGCCGACGCTTCGATGTTTGGCGGCAACGGAGCGAGTACGCATTTTCGCGCGGTCCAGCCGAACATGGGATCGGCAGCGAGTTCGCGCCGCACCAACGGCGAGAACATGATGATCGTGTCGGCGAGCAGCAGCGCCGGCAGATAGGTGATACGTCGCAGCCAATGCAGGCTCGCCCATTCATGCTGGATCAGAACGACACGCCGCCGTCGTAGCCGGGCGATGGCCAGCGCCAGCAAGGGACGAAATATGACACGCTTCCAGGCCACGATGGGGAAGTTGCAGACCACGCTGCGAGCCGATTCTGTCGCGCGCCAGATCTCGGCGATTGTTCCTTCCGATCGCGTCAAGGTTAACGTTGTGCAACTGCCGGGGGCGAGTTTTTCGATCATCTCGCACAACAGCCGCGTAAATTGTCCGACGCCGCACTGCATCTGCGGGCCCGCACCAAGAAACAGCGCCTGATAGTCGGGTTCCGGATTCATCGTGCGGTCGCTGGTGCCTTCCTGCAGCGTGTTCGAGCGAACTGGTTGCTTCGCATACGTGTCACACCTGGATGCGGAGTTTATTCGGTTCTGATTCAAGCAAAACCAAAAACACCTTCGTTAGCCATACATCTCAGACATTATTTTAACGTAAGCGACTGTGATTGCCTGGGCACCCTTCTTGCGAGATAACGGGTGAGGATCGGGCGATAGTCTCATATCGGGACAGCGCTCGATGCTGCCGAAACGATGCAATAACGATCAGCGAAAACTTGCGGCGGATCGGTTCGAGGTAGGCTGAGGGAGCTGGCAGACAATGGCGACTTTGGAAGTCGGGCGGCTAAACGAGCGCGCCCTTTCCGCTGCGCCCGAATTCCGTGTCGATTTCGTTCGCGACTGGAAGCAGGTCAAGGCATGTTGGACCGAGACGATTCATGGGACGACCTTCCAGCATCCCTATTGGCTCAAAGCCTGGTACGGCGCGTTCAATAGCGTTTCTCCGCTGATCGCCATCATCTCCGATGCCACGACCAACCGGCAGGTTGCGCTCGTACCGTTGATACGCCGCGTGCAGGGCGGTACCCGTATTGTCGAATTCGCCGATCTCGGCGTGACCGATTTCAATGCTCCCATCCTGGGCTTTGCCGCCCCGCACGACGGGATGGAAGCGCGCGCGCTTTGCAAGGCGTTGCTGGCGGCGCTGCGCCGATTGCCTGAAGGTGCCGATCTCCTCCGCTTGCGAA
This sequence comes from uncultured Alphaproteobacteria bacterium, assembly GCA_963811915.1. Lineage (GTDB taxonomy): Bacteria > Pseudomonadota > Alphaproteobacteria > Rhizobiales > Xanthobacteraceae > Bradyrhizobium. Next base: position 225,497 of record CAWETC010000001.1, on the reverse strand, counting down.
AGATGCCGGCAAATGTCGGTGGGAAGTCAAATCCGCTGGTTTTGATGGGGCGTATGGGATCCTGCTCGTTGAACGGCAACCTTGTCGTGGTGGGCGATGACTATGACGCCTATCGAGCCTCGCTCAAGCGAATGCAGTTGCCGCGAAGCTGGCGTGTCTTCAATCGCCACCCCGGCGCGAAATTCGAAATCGTCGAGAATGTTGACGAGGCGCTGACGCTGCTCGACACCATGGATGCGCAGCAGCAAGAGCGCATGAAGCAGCTTGGATATAAGTTCGTTCTGAACGACGACTGCCACGCGCGGTTCTATCGCGACATTGTCAATCGCGGCGTTGGCGAAGCATATGCGATCGTATCGGCGTTGACGTGCGATGAAGAAGTGGTTGCGACGACGCTCGGAATCAGGCGGGGGTCTGATTATGTACTGTTGCGCATCAGCAATGCCGGAAAGCGATGGTCAAGCTGCTCGCCGGGTCTGCTCGTCGTCGAAAGGACAATGGCCGCCTTGCATAAGGATGGGGTCAGGCAGTTCGACTTCAGCATCGGCAATTATGGCTACAAGCGCCGGTTCGGCGCGGTCCAGTTTCCGCTGACGGATGCGAGTATCGCGCTTGGATGGCGCGGCATTCCGTATGTCCTGCGCGATCACGCCGCACAGTTCGTGCGGCGTCATCCATGGCTGGCCAGAAGGGTCGGACGTGCGTTGGGAAAATTGTCGCATGACGAGGAATAAGAGTCTGCACCACCCTGATAGACGAGGCCAAGATGCACTTCCGTACATTGGATAGCTGGCGCGGTGTCGCCGCATTGCTTGTCGCGTTATTCCATCTCAACGTCTATAGCGCGCTGTATTCCCTTGATTTCGTGCGCAACGGATATCTCTTTGTCGATTTCTTTTTCGTGCTGAGTGGCTTCGTCATTACGCACAGTTACGCCCATCGCCTCGGAACGCCGGAGGAGTTGGGCGCATTTGCGATCAAGCGCCTCGGTCGTCTGTGGCCTCTGCACGTCGTCGTATTGCTAGCCTTCGTCATCGCCGAAAGCGGGAAGGCGTTGATGGCGGCGCGCGGCGCGTCCTTCTTCATACCGCCGTTCACCGGGCCCAATTCGCTTGATACGATTGCGATGAATCTTGTCTTCGCGCAGTCGATCGGGATCGTGCCCCATCTGACCTGGAATCCTCCGAGCTGGAGCATTTCGGCGGAATTCTGGACTTACCTGATCTTCGCGGCGACTCTCTTGGTTGCCGCAACGTGGCTTTGGCGGGTCCGTTTCGCGGCCGGTATTCTCGTTGCGACACTGCTGGTCGGCAGCGTCGCCATCCTGCTTTTATTCGCACGGCATGGCATCGACGCGACCTATGACCTGGGCCTCGCCAGGTGCCTCTACGGCTTCCTTGTCGGCTATCTGACCTATCGCCTTTGGCAGACGGTCTCCCGCGTCAAGGTCCGTGCGGGCCTTCTGGAACCGGTGGCGCTGGTTGCGGTCCTCATCTTTGTGTCGTCGGTCGGACGCGGCGAATATTCGTTTTTTGCGCCGCTCGTTTTTGCCGTTTTCGTACTGGTTTTTGCCTTCGAGTCCGGGCCGATCTCGCGCCTGATTTCGAACCGAGGAAATCAGTGGCTCGGCCGGATTTCCTATTCGATCTACATGTGGCAGGCCTTCATCATCTTCAATTTTGTCGATCGCCCCGTCTCGATCATCGAGAAGATGACAGGCCGGATCCTCACGACCACCGATACCAGTTCGGCACTGGGAAGTGAGGCCGCAAAGCTGATCGTGCTCGGCGGCCATCTCCTGCCGATCCTCGTAACGTCGCTTTATCTCGCCGTTCTCATCGCCGTGGCCGGCGTCAGCTACTATTTGATCGAGCGGCCTGGACAACAGTTGTTTGCGCGCCTTGGGCCTTGGCAATGGCGTGCCGTATCGCCCGCGTAGGCTGTCGTCGATCCCGCGGGCGAGCCCATCCGATGGGCGTGCCCGATGCCATTAGCTCCGTTTGCTAGACCGCCCGCACGACGCCAGGCTGGCCTGACGCGCATTCCAGCGTCTCGCGATCCCATTTGGCGGCGTTGGCCGCGGCCTCGTAGCTGCTGTGCAGAAATTCGAGCAACGTCTGGTCCGGCTGGGCCGCGGTGCGGACCGCATCATAGGGCAGAATGAACTCGCCCAACGCCTCGCTGAAGAATGCCGCGTCGGGTTGCACCCGGGCGGACCGGAAGCCGGCCGGTTCGGGATAGGCATAGGAATAGAACGCGGCATAATCGATCGCGCCGCCACCGGGCCAGAAGCCGGCGCTGCTTACTTCGTGAGAATAGGCCTCGCACGCCACGGCGTCGGATAGATGCGGAACGCCCCCGGGATGGCGCGGAGCGCGTCGGCCCGAAAAGCGCGTTACCGCGAGATCGAAACTGCCCCAGAAGAAATGGACCGGGCTGGCCTTGCCGAGGAAGCCGGTGCGGAATTGTTTGAACACCCGGTCGACGTTTACAAGAATTTGCAAAAACCGCTGCACGGCGTTCGGATCGTACGAGGCATGCTGGTTATCGTCCGAAAACCGGATCGGATCCGGCAATTCGTTCGGCATGTCATTGATGGCAATGTGAATGTCGAGTTCAGCGAGCGCGGCCATGACCGCCGTGTAGAATCTCGCAACGGATTGTCCGGCCAGGCTTAGTCGTCGCGTTGCACCGTCGCTGGTCGAAATCCGCAAGGTATGGTCGATGAAGTCGAAGTCGATCTGAAATGCCCTGATGCCGTCGGGTATCGGCGAGGTCGTCAGGCCGTGCGTGGTGACGTAAAGGGCAACATGCCATGAATGGTTAAGCCAAGGGGCGCGCGCGAGACGGATCTTGCCGATGACCTGGGTAAAAAGATGCAGCGTCGCATAGGTTTCACGCCATGCTGCGGTCGGCAATTCCGGCCAGGGGGTTGGCGGAGGTTTGCTCATGCGTCACCGTTACAGGCTGTCATCGGCATCCCGACCTGACAAAGCCGGGCGTGAACTCACCCGGCTTGGTCATTGTATTCGAATTTGCAGCGATTGTGGGACGGGGCGCGTCAGGTCTTCTTGGTCCCCTTGGCGAAGGCCGCATCCACTTCATCTTCCTTGATGCGGTCCGCCGGATTTCCCGGCTGACCAAGATTTTGTTCTTCGGTGCCGTCACCCATCATACCGGGGTGCGTCGAGGGCTGTTTCTTGACTTCCTTGGGATTGGGCTTGCTGGTCATTGCGAAGTCTCCACGCGCGGATGCGCGTGACCCAACTTGGCGAACGGCTGCAGGTTCCTAGGCCTGACCGACGTCATGGCTCACAAATTCGTACATTCCGGGCAACGACGACGCCCCCGCGAAACGCGGAACAGGCTGCGGCACCACCAGCGGCGCGCAACCGCTTGCAGCGGATTGCGTGCCAGTTGATAAATGAAGAGCATTTCAATCATGGCGAAATCCATTGTCCCCCATGAATACATAGGGCGGCATTCCCCGGAGAGAATGCCGCCCAAGTGGCATCAGCCATGCAGTTTTTTAGCGGTTTCCGCGATTACGCGTCCCTGGTAGCGAGCACCCTCGAGTTCGTTCGCGCTGGGTTGGCGGCTGCCGTCGGTGCCGGTGATGGTGGTCGCGCCGTAGGGTGCGCCGCCCGTGACTTCGTCGAGCTTCATCTGGCCCGCGAAACCGTAATTGAGGCCGACGATGGTCATGCCGAAATGCAGCAGGTTGGTGATGATGGAAAATAATGTGGTTTCCTGTCCGCCGTGCTGGGTCCCGGTCGAGGTAAAGGCGCCGCCGACCTTGCCGTGGAGCGCGCCCTTGGCCCAGAGGCCGCCGGCTTGATCGAGAAAGTTTGCCATCTGTGACGACATGCGGCCGAACCGGGTGCCAGTACCGACGATAATGGCATCGTAATCGGCGAGGTCATCGATTTTCGCGACCGGCGCAGCCTGATCGATCTTGTAATAGGATGCCTTGGCCACATCGGGCGGCACCAGTTCAGGGACGCGCTTGATATCAACCGTTGCGCCGGCCTCGCGGGCGCCTTCCGCGACGGCGTTCGCCATCGTTTCGATGTGGCCATAGGCGGAATAATAGAGAACGAGAACTTTCGTCATGGTTGGTCTCCGTGAGGTGAGGGGGGTGAGTTATTGAAGGGGTGTCATTGCCGGGCTTGAGCTGGCAATCCATCCTCTTCGAAATAGCTTCGCGATGGTCGCCCGGGTCATCTGGCGCGAGACGCGGTTCGGCTTTCGCCCGGGCATAATGATCATCGGTGAGAGGCCGTAGCTATGCAGGCAATTATGCGGCGTCGACCAGCACCAGTTCGGAATCCTCCAGTGCCGTAATCTTCAACTGCGCCTCGTCGCGGATCGCGACGCCATCGCGGGCGTTGACGCGAATGCCGTTGATCTCGACGGCGCCGGCCGCCGGCACCAGATAGAGGCTGCGCGTCTTGCCCGGCGCATATTGCGCGCTCTCGCCGGCCTTCAGCGTGGTGGCGAGCACCCGCGCGTCGGCACGGATCGGCAGCGCGTCCTTGTCATCGGCAAATCCGCTGGCGATGGTGACGAAAGTGCCGGAGCGATCCGACTTCGGAAACGGCTTGGCGCCCCAGGTCGGCTGGCCGCCCTGCGCCACCGGCTCGATCCAGATCTGGAAGATTTTGGTCTTGGTCGGCTCGAGATTGTATTCGGAGTGCCGCACGCCGGAGCCTGCGCTCATCACTTGCACATCGCCGGCTTCGGTGCGGCCCTTGTTGCCGAGACTGTCCTGATGGGTAATCGCGCCCTCGCGAACATAGGTGATGATTTCCATGTTGGCATGGGGATGCGCAGGAAAGCCGGTGTTGGGTGCGATCTCGTCGTCGTTCCACACCCGCAGGGAGCCATGGCCCATATTGTTGGGATCATAGTGACTGCCGAATGAGAAATGGTGCTTGGCTTTGAGCCAGCCGTGATCGGCGGCGCCGAGTTTTGCAAAAGGTCTGAGTTCGATCATGGGATGTTTCTCTGAGGTGAGTTGTTGATTGTCTGAATCAGGCGCCGAAGTGGCCATCGACAATTCAGCACCGTGCCGGAACCTTACCTGTGAGGAATTTGGTCATTCGATTTCTCCGCTGTCTGAATTTCCGTTGCGCTCTGGATATGCTCTCCCGGATGGTGCATAAATAGAAACTATAGAAACATATTGTTTCCATTATCGCTCCTAGGAGATCGCCGCCATGGCCAAGCTTCCGGATTTCGAGGGCCTCGCGATTTTCGCAAAAGTCGTGGAATTACGGTCGTTTGCGGCAGCCTCGGCGGAGTTGAAGCTGTCCAAGGCTACGGTGTCCAAAGCCGTCACCCGGCTGGAGCAGCGGCTCGGCGCCCGGCTGTTCAATCGTACCTCGCGGCGGCTGGCGTTGACCGATACCGGGCAGAAATTGGCCGCACGCGCCGCGCGCCTGCTGGCCGATGGCGAGGCGGTGGAGAACGAGGCGCTGGCGCAATCGGTGGCGCCGCGCGGGCTGGTCCGTCTCGCGGTGCCGATGACGTTCGGGGTCAAGGAAGTGGCGCCGATCCTGCCGGAATTTCTGGGAAAATATCCCGATGTCTCGATCGACCTTCATTTGAGCGACGCGATGGTGGATTTGATCGGCGAGGGGTTCGATGCGGGCTTGCGGATCGCCAGCCTGCCGGATTCATCGCTGATCGCGCGGCGGTTGTGCGCGATGCCGCGCTATACCGTGGCGTCGGCGGCCTATCTCAAGCGTCACGGCCGGCCGACGCACCCGATGCATCTCGCCGAGCACAAATGTTTTGGTTACGTCTACCAGTCGACGCCGGATGTCTGGCATTACACGAATGCAAAAGGTGAGCAGGCCAGCGTGCGGCCGGGCGGCCCGTTGCGGGTCAATAATGGGGAAGCCTTGATGCCGGCGCTGCTGGCGGGGCTCGGCATCGCCGATCTGCCCGGGTTCATTGTTGGCGACGCCATTGCGTCGGGCGAGGTCGAGGTGATTCTGGACGGCTGGAAGCAGTCCGGGGGCGCGGTGCATCTGGTGACGCCGTCAGGCGGCCCGCGGCCCGCGCGGGTCGAAGCGCTGGCGGATTTCCTGACCATGCATTTTACCAGGCCAAAGCGGGTGCAGCACTACTGACGCAGGCGCCTTTGCCCACCCGGCGGTTCAGGCTAGTTTGCAAATCAACGAAAAGTCTCAGGGGGAAAACTGCCGATGAATCGACGTGATGTTCTTAAGGTCGCTGCCGGGACGCCATTGTTGCAGGCCGTGCGCGCCTATCCCGCTTTCGCACAAGCCGCGTGGCCGACGCGCACGATCTCCATGATCGTGCCGTTTCCAGCCGGCGGTCAGGCCGATCTCGCCGCCCGGCCGGTAGCGCTGGCGTTGGAGAAAATTCTCGGCAAATCCGTGATCGTCGATAACCGCGCCGGTGGTGCCGGCGGTGCGATCGGCAACGCCGCGGCGGCGCGTGCCGACGCCGATGGCTACACCTTGCTGATGACGTTGTCGTCGCTTGCAGTGCTGCCTGAAGCCGATCGCCTGTTCGACCGTCCGCCGGTGTACGAAGTCGCGCAATTCGCGCCGGTGGCGCGTGTGCTCGCCGATCCCACATTGCTCGCGGTGCCGGCATCGGCGCCCTGGAAGACGCTGCAGGATTTCGTCGATGACGCCAAAAAACGTCCCGGCCAAATTCCCTACGGTTCGTCCGGTCCGTACGGCACGCTGCATGTGGCGATGGAAATGTTCGCGGCCTCTGCCGGCATCAAATTGCTGCACATCCCGTTTCGTGGCGCCGGTCCCGCGCTCAACGCCATCCTGACCGGAACGGTGCAAGCCCTGGCCTCGGCGCCGGGCACGCTGAAGCAGCAGGTCGATGACGGCAAGATGCGCGTGCTGGCCAATTGGGGCGCGGAGCGGATCGCGAGTTTTCCCGATCTGCCGACTTTCAAGGAGCTTGGCTACAAGGATGTCGAGTTCTACATCTGGGCGGGGCTGTTCGCGCAGAAGGCGCTGCCGGCGCCGATCATGACGCGGCTGCGCGAGGCGATGGCGCAGGCCGTGGTCAGCCCGGAGGTGATCAAGACCTTCGAGACCGCGGGCAGTCCGGTAGCTTACATGGACGCGCCGGAATTCACAAAATTCGTCGAAGTCGACAGCGCGCGGCTGGTCGCGGCGGTGAAGAAGATCGGCAGGGTGGAGTAGGGGCGGGCGTCCCCTACCATCACCGATAACGTGTGTCGGCGATAACGAACCGGTACAGGGCCATATGGATCAAGCACGCTACTTCCAAAATGGTCCGATGCCGGAGGGCAGCGTTACGTTGCCCGGCATTCAATAGCCGCCGGCTCGGTGTGGTCTGGATAACGTGCGGTCTGAATAATCAAATCAGCGCCGCTTGTCGCAAGGCTTGTCGATTACCTCTGGCGCAGCGGTCATCGTCGGAGCCGTTGCTGCCCAGACAAGATGCAGCCGTATTTCCTGGCGCGGGATTTGCCCGGCAGCCTCACATTTTGTTGTTCGGCGCGAACCTTCCCGGGCCTCATTTATTCTGAACCCTCGGAGACCTCCTACGCCCCAGGGAACATGCACGCCAACTGACTCCATAAGGAAGGATCGGATATGCGAGCGCACCGAATTCTCCTGAGCATTGCGATACCCGCTGCCTTCGGCATCGCCACTCAAACTGCCGCTTTTTCGGAGGAGTACCGGGGAACGCTGGCGCAGCAGATGGCCTGCACGCCCGACGTATTCCGGTTGTGCGGCGCCCAGATGCCTGATGCCAATCGGATCACGGCATGCCTGCGACAGAACACGCCACAGCTCTCAGGGGCGTGCCGCGCGGTGTTCGATTCAAGTGCCAGCGCCGCCCAGGGAACGGGACCCCGGCAGACCGCGCCGAGATGACGTGACGATCTGCCCGTCGCAGCTACGGGCGCAGTTCGCAGACATCGACCCATTCGGCGGCGACCAGTTCGGCCATCCGCCCCGGTGCGATCCGAACCGCGCTCTGGATGGAGCCCGCCGCCGGCACCACTTCGTCGAATGCTTTCAGGGACACGTCGCAGTAAACCGGCAGCGGCGTTTTCAGTCCGAACGGGCAGACACCGCCGACTTCATGGCCGGTAATATGGGCAACCTCATCGACACCGAGCATTTTCGGCTTGCCGCCGAAGCGCGCCTTCACCTTCTTGTTGTCCATCCGCGCGGTGCCGCTGGCGACGATCAGCACTACCTGGTCGCCGATCCGCAAGCTCAGCGTCTTCGCAATCCGCGCCGGTTCGACGCCGAAGGACATAGCGGCCAGAGCGACCGTTGCCGAACTCGTCGGAGATTCGATCACGGCGAGGTCAGGCGCCTTTTCGGCGAAAAATGCGCGAACGGATGCAAGGCTCACAGGGCGGCGACCAGCCTGGGAAGTTCTGACAGGGCATGGATGCGATGGTCGGGCACGAGCCCGAGTTCGTCCATCTGGGTGCGGATCGCCTTGTACAAAGTGAGCGGCGCGATGAGATCGCTGTTGACGCAAGCCAGCGCCATCGCGTCGGGCGTGACCCGCTCGATCCATGCGACGTTCAGGCCAAAGGCTTTGGCGCCGCAGGCGTCCCATGGATTCGACGATACGAACAGCACTTCAGCGGGCGCTATTCCAAGGCGGGATTCGATCAGGGTGTAGGCATCCGGTGCAGGCTTGAAGATTTTTCGGGAGTCGATGCTGATGGTGGCATCCAGCACGCGGTCGATGCCGCTATTATGCACCAGCGCGTTGAGCATTTCGGTAGAGCCATTGGAAAGAATCGCCAGTTTGCGGTCCTTCATCGCCGTGAGCGCGGCCATCGCGTCCGGATAGAGATCAAGATGCAGATATTTATCCATGATGCGCTCGAAACCGGCGCTGTCGTATTTCAGGCCGACCACGTTGAGCGTGTAGACCAGTGAATCCCGCGTGATGACTGATAAATCCTCGTAACGCCGCATCAGCGAGCGCAGCCAGGTGTATTCGAGCTGCTTGATGCGCCATATTTGGGTGACGATTTCGCCGTAGCCGGGAAAGGTCTCTTCGGTTACAGCCGCTACCGACTGAATGTCGTAGAGCGTGCCATAGGCGTCGAACACAACGGCTTTGATGGTCATAGGGCACTCGCTGGATGGAATTGGCGATTGCGGTGCGGCCGGAGGCTTGGAAGAGCGCCGGACGTCCGAATCGGCATGCTAGCGAATACGCGACCACCGCGCCATATCAACCCTTTCACTATCGAGGGAGAACAGCATGAAGGCCTGGCAGTTGGATCGGCTCGGCGGAGAGCTGCGTTTCAATAATGTGCGCACGCCAGAGCCTCGCCCCGGCAGCGTGTTGGTACGGATCGAGGCATCGGCGCTGATGTCGTACCTGAAAGCCTATGTGGAAGGAAAACTGCCGGTCTACAATCCGCCTCCTGGTCCCTTCACGATCGGAACCAACGGTGTTGGCGTCATCGAGGCGGTGGGCCGGGACGTTTGGCATCTGAAGCCCGGCCAGCGGGTGGTGCTTTCGTCGCATTTTGTCGCGCCGGAGAACGTCGAAGATCCCGCACAGGTCCTGATCGGACTGACGTCGAGCCTGGACGCGGCGGCCGTTCTTGCCGATTGGCCGGACGGCACGCTGGCCGAATACGCGCTGATGCCGGTCGCGGCGGTCACGCCGGCCGAAGGGTTGGAGGAATTCGATTCCACCGAACTCGTCACGATAGGCCGCTGTATTATTCCGTTCGGCGGCCTGCTGCGAGGCCGGCTCGCGGCGGGCGAGACGCTGGTCGTCAATGGTGCCACCGGCGCCTATGGCACGGCGGCGGTGTTACTTGGGGTCGCCATGGGCGCGGTCCGCGTGATCGCGGCCGGCCGCAATCGCGATGCGCTGGAGGCGGTGGCGCAGGCTGGCGGGCCGCGCGTTGTGCCGGTAGCGCTGACGGGCAAGCAGCAGAACGATGTGGCCGCGCTCCGCGAAGCGTCCGGCGGCGGTGCGCACATGGCGTTCGACATGGTGGGGCAGGCACGCGATCCGAACTCGACGCTGTCAGCACTGCACAGCTTGCGCCGCGGCGGTCGGCTGGTGCTGATGGGGAGCATGACAGTCGATCTGCCGCTGCCCTATACCGCCGTGATGCTGAACAGTTGGGAAATCATCGGCCAGTTCATGTACCCGGCCAGCGCCTACCGGCGGCTGCTGGACTTGCTGCGCAGCGGGCTGCTCGACATCAGCGCCATTCGCCCGCGCGTTTTCCCGCTCGCGGATTTGCCGACGGCGATGGAGGCCGCAGCCACTGCCGGCAATCTCGAATGTATCGTAATGCAGCCCTAGAGCATGATTTGCAAAAGTGCGAACCGGTTTTCCCTCGGGACAAAACGCGAAGCGTTTGCCCGGAGATCATGCTCAATAAAACTGGAGCGCCCGCGCCCGCGCGTCAGATGTTGAGGAGCTTGCGCGCGTTGGCCTTCAGCACCTTCGGCCGGATATCGTCGCGGATCTCGAGCTTGGCGAAGTCCGCCAGCCAGCGGTCCGGCGTGATCACCGGCCAGTCCGAACCGAACAGCATCTTGTCCTGCAGGATGGAGTTGATGTAGCGCACCAGGATCGGCGGAAAATATTTCGGCGACCAGCCGGAGAGGTCGATATAGACATTCGGCTTGTGGGTCGCGACCGACAGCGCCTCTTCCTGCCAGGGGAAGGAGGGATGCGCCAGAATCATTTTAAGCTCGGGGAAATCCGCCGCCACATCGTCCATGTACATCGGATTGGAATATTTCAGCCGCATCCCCATGCCGCCGGGCATGCCGGAGCCGACGCCGGTTTGTCCGGTATGAAACAGCGCGATGGCGCCGCCGTCGTTGATGGCTTCATACAGCGGATAGGCCATCCGGTCATTCGGATAGAAGCCTTGCATCGTCGGGTGAAACTTGAACCCCTTGACGCCGTATTCCTCGATCAGCTTGCGCGCCTCGCGAACGCCGAGCTTGCCCTTGTGCGGATCGATGCTGGCGAACGGGATCAGCACGTCGGAATTATCGGCGGCCACTTCCAGCATTTCATAATTGTTGTAGCGGCGGAATCCGGTCTCGCGCTCGGCATCGACCGGGAAGATCACGGCCACGATTTTCTTGGCACGGTAATAGGCCGCGGTTTCCGGCACCGTTGGCGGATGTTTGTTCGGCGATTTGAAATACTCCGCCATCTGCGCCTGGAAATCGTCATAGCCGTCGTCGCCATGCATGCCGCAGGGCTCTTCCGCGTGGGTGTGGATGTCGATCGCCACGACGTCTTCGACATTGGGAAGTTTCAATTTGGACATTTCGTCCTCCCGGAAGTTCGCTTGATTTTCTGGCCCCGGCAAATTGATTATACTATATAACAAACTCGGCAAGATGGAAGAAAACAAGACGGAAGGCTGAAACAGGCAGGATGACATGGCACAGACCCACGCCTTCGAGACCGATTTCTGGAAAGACGCCAATTTGCGCAAACTCTGGGACGATATCGTTCCCGGCGAGCCCCGCAAAACCATCCCCTACACGTTGACGCCGGAGGCCATCGCGCTCTACTGCAAATCGGTCGGCGAGGATCATCCGATCTATTTCGACGAGGCCTATGCCAGGACGACGCGCTATGGCGGCCTGATCGCGCCGCCGTCGATCCATATTCTTTTGATGTTCTCCTGCACGCCGGCGGATGACTGGATGCGCAGTCCTGGCACCGTCAATGCCGGGCAGTCATGGAGCTACAATATTCCGGCGCGTCCCGGCGACGTCATCACGCTGCAGGCCCGCGCGCTCGACAAGTTCATCAAGCGCGAACGGCTGTTCGTGGTGCATGACAATGTTTTCTTCAACCAGCACGGCGAGGTGATTTGCTCGGGCCGTGGCTGGACCATCCGGCCGCAGTGAGGGATGCAGTCATGATCGCCACATTCGATAGCCTCGCCGCCGGCGACATCATCAACGGACCGAAATTCACGGTCAGCCGCGAATCCATCCGTCTGTTCTGCGATGCCTCGCTCGATTACAATCCCCTGCATCTTGACGACGACTACATGAAGGGCAATTTCGGCAAGACCAATTTCGGCGGCATCATCATGCACGGCATGAACAATTTCGGGCTGATCTCGCGCATGATCACCGATTGGGCCTATCCCGCCGGCGCCATTCACCGCCGCCTTGAGACAAGGTGGGTCAAGCCGGTCAGGCCGGGCGATACCATCCAGCCGGCCGGGATCGTGAAATCCAAACAGGCCACGGCGAACTCGCGCTGGGTCCTGATCGACGTCATGGTGCGCAACCAGAACGACGAGAAGGTCGCCACCGGGGAGGCCATGGTCGAGTTCCCGCTGTCCTAGATTTGTGAGCCATTTCAATGGGGAGGGCAGGGACGGAATTGAACCCGACGGCTTGCCTCAAGGCCATGAAAAGGGCCCTGAGCGGCGGGTTTGGATTGACATTCGACCACGCAATGGCTTAGAAACCGCGCGTCCTGGGCGGCATAGCTGCCGGCGGGATAAATCAGAATTTGCCACTTTCGGCCTGTCCCACGGCCTTTCAACGCATCAGGATTGTCCCATGAAGGTCCGTAACTCGCTGAAATCGTTGCGTGGTCGCCACCGCAACAACCGTCTGGTCCGCCGCAAGGGCCGGGTTTATGTGATCAACAAGGTTCAGCGCCGTTTCAAGGCGCGCCAGGGTTGAGCCAGGCCTGAATTGGGCTTGGATCTGGCCGTCCGGCCAGCACGCGATCTTTTTCATCACAGCTCTTTGACAGTTTCGTTGCTTTGCAGCGCGGTTTCCTGCGTCTAGACTTTGTGCATGACGTCGAGATTCCCTGCCTCGCGCACCTGCCGGATAGCAATCCTGCTCACAGCGATCACCGCCGTGATGCCGCTTCCGGCGTTGGCGCATGATCCGGGGAGCACGCCGCCGAAGCAGCAGAAAAAATTACCGGAAGCGCCGGGCAAGCTGCCGAAGGTCGGTGCGGATCGCACGCGTGGACTGGACTTTCTGTTCGGTGCGCTGAAGGCGGCTCCCGACGAGGCAAGCGCCAAGCATGTCGAAGCCCGGATCTGGGCGCTGTGGCTGCAGACCCCGAGCGATACCACGGCGCTGCTGATGATGCGCGCCAAGACCGCGATGGACGCCCAGCAGATGGACGTCGCGCTTAAGCTGCTCGACGCCGTGGTCAAGCTGCGTCCCGATTACGTCGAGGGGTGGAACAGGCGCGCGACGCTGTATTATTTGCAGAACGATTACGTCCATTCATTGCAGGATATCGAGCAGGTATTGGTGCGCGAGCCGCGCCATTTCGGCGCGCTGGCGGGACTTGGCATGATCATGCAGGACCTTGGCGACGACAAGCGCGCGCTCGACGCCTTCCGCAAGGCGCTTGCGGTTAACCCGCATCTCGACAAGGTGCCGGAACTGGTCAAGACCCTGACCGAGAAGGTTGAAGGCCGCGACATCTGATCGATCGGTAGGTTGATCCGATCGTGCGCCGACAGGCCGGCCATCAAGAGGCGGGCAGGCTTTGGCTCAAAACCACCCTAATGCAGAACGGTGCTGCCGGATCCTGTCAGCCCGCCATACGCCACCACCGCATGGAGTTGCTGAAGTTCCACTTCCAGCTGTTCGTTGACCATTAGGAGGGCCCTCAATGCCCCGCGGATGTCGCCGTTGCAGCTGGCGACGATTTCGTCGATGGCGGCTTCACTTGGTCTGGAAGTCATCGAAAATCCTCCGATATACCGGTGAGATAAAGCTTTGGCGTCCCGCGGGGTTGCTGTGGATTCCGTGGATAGGCCAAGTCGCGGAAATTTCGAGGGGGCCGCTCATCAGATCGCAAAATTGCTGCTGAGGGTTATAGAAAGCTGCCAATGACGGTTGTATGAAGATTGGCGTCGCTTAGCCGCCGCGCGGTGGAAAACCCACGGGGCGCAGCTTGATACGGCCCCGGCCGTGGAAACCGGCCCGCCGTCAGACCGTAACTCCTGTGTGCTCAAACTCATCCGGACCGCCTCAATGATCCCGCTCGTTTTCGTGGCGGCGCTGCTGATCCTGGCGCTGGTCACACAGGCCGGTGTCATTGTCTTGCAGCGCGCTTATCCCGCACAAGGCGAGATGGTCGAGGTGGCCGGCGCAACGCTTAACGTCGTCGAACTGGGGCCTCGCGATGCTCCCGGTCCGCCTATTGTGCTGATCCACGGCGCCAGTTCGAACCTGGAGGCCATGCGGCAACCGCTCGGCGACAGGCTTGCGAGCAAGCATCGGGTGATTTTGATCGGTCGTCCCGGCCACGGTTGGAGCACGCGCGCGCGGGAGGACGATTCAACGCCGGCCATCCAGGGCAGGATGATCGATGCGGCGCTGGAAAAACTGGGCGTCGGTGCGGCGATCTTCGTGGTCCACTCCTGGGCCGGTGCGCTGGGCGCACGGATGGCGCTCGATTATCCCACGCGCCTGGCGGGTCTCGTGATGCTGGCGCCGGTCGCCTATCCGTGGACCGGCGGCGTCGGATGGTACAATGACGTCGTCACCACCCCCGTGATCGGTCCGCTTTTGGCCTACACGATCACGTTGCCGCTCGGCCTCTTCCTGACCGGGCCCGGCGCCCGCACGGCGTTCCTGCCCCAGACCATGCCGGAGAATTTTGTCAGCGACACCGCAACGCCGCTATTGCTGCGCCCGCGCGAATTCCTCGCCAACGCCCGCGATCTCGTAACCTTGAAGGCCGCGGTGAGGGAGCAGGCCGCGCGTTACGGAGAAATCAGGGTGCCGACCGTTGTGATTGCGGGTGACGCCGACACAACCGTGTGGCCGACCATCCACTCCCGGCCCTTTGCCGCTGCGGTGCCGAACGCGAAACTGATCATGCTGCCTGGTGTCGGTCACATCGTGCAAACTGCGGCGCCCGAACTAGTGATGCACGAGATCGATGCCATGCTCGGCCGAATCGCGGATGCCACGGCGGCCGCCGCCAACTGAACGCTGCCCCCCGCGCTTGAAACGGGGCGGATATCGGTTCGCGTGAAGAAAATGCCTCAAAACAAAGAGCCTCGATTCTGATTCCAGAACCAAGGCTCTAGCTGATGACCTCGAAAGGGCGGCTCCGTTGGAGGAAGCCGCGGAGGGGAAGGACCCCTTACTTGATCTTTCCGTCCTTATCGAACTGCGAGACGTAAGCCCAGAGATCGTTGACCTCCTTCTCGTTCTTGATGCCGGCGAAGGCCATCTTGGTGCCGGGAACCTTCGCCCTCGGGTCCTTGATGTATTCCTTGAATTGGGCTTCGTTCCAGGTGATGCCGGAATTCTTGTTGGCATCCGAGTAATTATAGTCCGGCACGGTGCCGGACTTGCGTCCGTCGAGCCCGTTGAGTTCCGGCCCGACCTTGTTCTTGGCGTCTGCGCCGATTGCGTGACAGGCCAAGCACTTGTTAAACACCGTCTTGCCGGCCGCGGCGTCCTGCGCCAGCGCCGCGGAGGCGGCTGCCGACGTTGCGATGATGACCAGCGCGCTCAATGTCAGTTTTCTCATTATCTGCTCTTTGGTTTGCTTCGGGGGTTGCTCGACGGTCGTTTGTGGCACAGCGCGCTTGTGATGGACAAGCCACGAAATGCTGTCCGGGTTTCCACCCATCTCGCCGCGCCGTTGGGTGGTCCCGTATTCGCAGTCTGCTTATCTCGCGGCGGCCTACCCAAAACAATCCAGACGTGCTTGATTTATCATGACAAATCAAGCCATGCCGTGGACCTGCTTGGGGTTCGAAGGCGGTGGGAGGAACTGACATGACTATCATGATGCCGACGCCAGATCAGGCCGTTCTGGGACGCCGTGACGCCATCGTCGCGGCATTGCGGGCGATCGTGCCGGGCGAGGGCGTGATCGACAGCGCGGCCGAAATGCTGCCCTACGAGTTCGATGGCCTGATGGCGTATCGTCAGCCGCCGATGGTCGTGGTGCTTCCGGAGACCACCGAACAGGTATCGCAGGTTCTGAAATATTGCTTCGAGCAGGGCATCAAGGTCGTGCCGCGCGGCTCCGGCACCTCGCTCTCGGGCGGTGCGCTGCCGCTCGCCGATGCCGTGCTGCTGGGCCTGGGCAAATTCAAGCGCATCCGCGAGATCGATTTCGACAACCGCGTTGTCGTGACCGAGCCGGGGGTGACCAATCTCGCCATTAGTCAGGCCGTCGCCCATGCCGGCTTCTACTATGCGCCCGATCCGTCGTCGCAGATTGCCTGTTCGATCGGCGGCAATATTGCCGAGAATTCCGGCGGCGTGCATTGCCTGAAATACGGCATGACCACCAACAACGTGTTGGGCTGCGAACTTGTCCTGATATCGGGTGAAGTGATCAGGATCGGCGGCAAGTCCGCCGAGACCGGTGGCTATGATTTGATGGGAATTATCACCGGCTCCGAAGGCCTGCTCGGCGTCGTGACCGAGGTCACGGTGCGGATTCTGCAGAAGCCGGAAACTGCGCGCGCACTGATGGTAGGGTTCGCGCAGGTCGAGGCGGCCGGCGAATGCGTGGCGCGGATCATCGGCGCCGGGATCATTCCGGGCGGCATGGAAATGATGGACAAGCCGGCGATTCATGCAGCCGAAGCCTTCGTCCATGCCGGCTACCCGCTCGACGTCGAGGCGCTTTTGATCATCGAACTCGATGGTCCCGGCATCGAGGTCGACGAACTGATCAAACGGGTCGAGGCGATCGCCCAGGATTGCGGTTCGACCTCCTGCCAAATCTCGACGTCGGAAATGGAGCGCAATCTGTTTTGGGCCGGCCGCAAGGCGGCGTTTCCGGCCGTCGGGCGGATTTCGCCGGATTATCTCTGCATGGACGGCACCATCCCGCGTGGTGCGCTGCCGCAAGCCCTGGCCCGCATTCGCGACCTCTCCGAGAAATACGGCCTGCGCGTCGCCAATGTGTTTCATGCCGGCGACGGCAATCTGCATCCGCTGATCCTGTACGATGCCAATATGCCGGGCGAGATGGAGCGGGCCGAAGCGTTCGGCGCCGATATCCTGCGCTGCTGCGTCGAGCTCGGCGGCGTCCTGACCGGTGAACATGGCGTCGGCATCGAGAAACGCGACCTGATGCCGGAGATGTTCAGCGAGATCGATCTCAACCAGCAGCAGCGGCTGAAATGTGCGTTCGACGCGCAGGGCCTGCTCAATCCCGGCAAGGTGTTTCCGACCCTGCATCGCTGCGCCGAGCTTGGCCGCGTGCATGTGCACGGCGGCAAGCTCGCCTTCCCTGAACTTCCCCGATTTTGAGCAGGCGCGTGGATATCTTGAAAGTACGTGACGCCAAGGACGTCGAGCAGGCGGTGCGCGCGGCACTCGCCAGCGAGCAGCCGCTGGAAATCATCGGTCATGGCAGCAAGCGGCTGATCGGCCAGCCGATGGCGACCAATGCGCTGCTCGATCTGTCGGCGCTGAACGCGGTGACGGCCTATGAGCCAAATGAGCTGATCATCACGGTGCAGGCCGGCGCACCGCTCACCGACGTGCTATCGCTGATCGACTCCAAAAGTCAGCAGTTCGCGTTTGAGCCGATCAACCCTTCGGTGCTGCTGGGCACGCCAAACATCGGGACCGTCGGTGGCATGATCGGCGCGGGCCTTGCCGGGCCCCGCCGTATCAAGGCCGGTGGCGCCCGTGATCATCTCCTGGGCGCGCATGCGGTGTCCGGTTTCGGCGACAGCTTCAGGGCCGGCGGCCGGGTGGTGAAGAATGTCACCGGCTACGATCTTTGCAAATTGCTGGCGGGGTCCTGGGGCACGCTGGCGGTCATGACCGAGGTGACGTTGAAGGTCATGCCGAGGCCCGAGAGCGAACGCACGCTGGTGCTGCGCGGGCTGGACGATATCGCCGCCAACAAGGCGATGACCGCGGCTCTGGGCTCGCCGTTCGACGTATCGGCTGCGGCGCATGTGCCGAATTCGGCGTTGCGCGGATCGGTGGCGGGACTTGACGACCGACTTGGCGATCTCGGATCGCCGCGCGACGCGGTCACGCTGTTGCGGTTGGAGGGCATTACGGCGTCCGCCGCGCATCGCGCCGCGGCGCTTGTCAAGGCTCTTGCGCCGTTTGGGGGCGCCGAGATCGTCGAGGACGCCGCCTCGGCAGCGATCTGGAGTTCGATTCGCGACGTCAAACCGTTCGCGGCCAGCGGCGCGCTCGGCGCGTGGCCGCTGTGGCGGATCGTCTGTCCGCCGGCTTCCGGCGGCGCGCTTGGTCAGGCGCTGGCGCGCGATACCGGCGGCGAGGTGATCTACGACTGGGGCGGCGGCTTGATCTGGGCGGCGCTGCCCCCCAAGCCCGACGCCCAGGCGGCGCTGGTGCGCGCGCGGGTTGATGCGATCGGCGGTCACGCCACGCTGCTTCGCGCGTCCGACGAGGTGCGGCGCAATGTCGATGTGTTTCATCCCCAGCACGGCGGTCTCGCCGCACTTGGCGAGCGTGTTCGGCTCAGCTTCGATCCGAAAACCATCCTCAATCGCGGCCGGATGATACGGGGATTTGCGGCATGAAAACCGAATTCAGTCTCACCCAACTGGCCGATCCGGATATTGCGGAAGCCGACAAGATCTTGCGCGCCTGCGTGCACTGCGGATTCTGTACGGCGACCTGTCCGACCTATGTGCTGCTCGGCGACGAACTCGATAGCCCGCGCGGCAAAATCTATCTCATCAAGGAGATGCTGGAAAAGGACAAGCCGCCGACGCAGGAAGTGGTCAAGCACATCGACCGCTGCCTTTCCTGCCTGGCTTGTATGACCACCTGCCCGTCGGGCGTGAATTACATGCACCTGGTCGATCAGGCACGGGTGAAAATTGAAAAGAACTACACTAGGCCACTGACCGAGCGGGCGTTGCGCGCGGTGCTCGCCTGGGTACTGCCGCGGCCCGGATTATTCCGCGCCAGCATGATTTTGGCACGGTTGGGCCGGCCGCTGACCGCGTTGCTGCCGGCTCCCAAAGCGGGCTCGGCCTCGCCGACTTTGTTGGGGCGAATCAAGGCGATGCTGACGCTGGCACCGGGTAGCCTGCCGCCGCGCGGGGCGGCCGGAGGATCCGTTTTTCCGGCACAGGGGACAAAGCGGGGACGGGTCGCCTTGCTGCAAGGCTGTGCCCAACAGGTTCTGGCGCCGCGCATCAATCAGGCAGCCATCAATCTGCTGACGCGTCATGGAGTCGAGGTGGTGCTGGTCAAGGACGAGCAATGTTGCGGTGCGCTGACCCATCACCTCGGCCGCGATGCCGACGCACTGGCGCGGGCGCGCGCCAACATCACCGTCTGGACCGCGGAGGCCGATCGAGACGGTCTCGACGCCATTCTGATGACGACGTCGGGCTGCGGCACCGTGATCAAGGACTACGGTTTCATGCTGCGCGAGGACCGCGATTTCGCCGCTGCTGCGGCGAAGGTTTCCGCGCTTGCAAAGGATATCACCGAGTATCTCGGCGGCATCGACTTGCAGCCGCGCCAGCAATTCAGCGACATTGTCGTCGCCTATCACTCGGCTTGTTCACTGCAGCACGGACAGAAAATCACGCAAGCCCCGAAAGAATTGCTTTCCAAGAATGGATTCGTGGTGAAAGATGTGCCCGAGAGCCATTTGTGTTGCGGTTCGGCGGGGACGTACAACATTCTCCAGCCTGACATTGCGAGCAGATTGCGCGATCGAAAGGTCGCCAATATTGCGATGATCAAGCCGGACGTGATTGCTGCGGGCAATATCGGATGCATGGTGCAGATTGCCGGTGGCACGTCAGTTCCCGTCGTGCACACAGTTGAGCTTCTCGATTGGGCGACGGGCGGTCCCCGGCCAGGATTGAACTGATCGATTGGCCCCGCCTTTGCGGCGGACGACTTTGAGTTGGACGACTTTGAGGTAGACGCCCCGGAGGTGGACGACTCGAAAAGCCCGATAGACATTGGTCGGCGGCAACAGGAGGATCACGATGGCTAAAGGCAAAAAGAATAAGAAAGGCAAGAAAGCTAAAAAGAGCAAAAAGCTTCTGACGGCGAAGAAAAAGTCCGCGAAGAAATCTTCGAAGAAGTCCGCCAAGAAGTCGGTGAAGAAAGCCAGGAAGTCCGCAAAGAAGTCCGCCAACAAGGCGGCAGCACCGAAAAAATCCGCCAAGAAGGCCAGCGCGAAGAAGACCAGCGCCAAGAAGGCCCCTGTGAAGAAAAAGAAGGCCGCTGTGGTTGCCAAGCCAGCAGCAGGACCCAAACCTGCGGCGGCGCCGAAGCCGGCTCCCGAGCCCGAAACAAGTTGGGCAACTCCGGCTCCAGCGCCAAGCCCTGCACCGTCATGGGAGCATTCGGCGAGCCCGTCGTCTTCCGGCGACGAGAGCAACTAGCCCGGCGCGCCCGGATTCATCCAGTCACCTAAAAAAGCCGCAGTGCTTGCCGCTGCGGCCTTTTTGTTTGACACGGCTGAGCGAAGCTTGCCCGACGGGGCTTGATCCGGAATCCCGCGACGTGAGGCTACTGATTTGGTCGGAGGCACAGGCGGGGGGGCAGGCTGTCGGATATCCGTAAGCCGGATAGCCGATGAATCTCTCCCAAAATGTTGTTAGCCAAAATCGGTTTCCGTAAAAGTTGTTGTGCTTATGCCACACCCGCGGACAACATTTAAAACAGTCCAAATAACGCCTAAAAAGTCGGCAGATGCTCGTGTTTTTAGCTTCACGTAATGGGCGGGCCGTACCAGATTGCCATCGGCTTTGTGATTTGGTTGCCGGCGCGCTGGTCCTTGAACACCACGAAGCCGGATTGATGTGGAAACTAGGGGGCTTCATGAAGAGAATGATTTTGGTTGCGGCCGCGCTCGCGATGGCCGGGTCGGCTTTCGCGGCGGATTTGCCTTTGAAAGCTGTCAAAGCGCCGGCGCCCGCGCCGTTCGATCCCTGGGATATCGCGTTCGGCGCCGCCGCCATGAACGACTACCTGTTCCGCGGTATCACCCAGTCCAATCACAATCCTTCGGTCGCGGCTTATTTTGAGCCGCGCTACAATGTGACCAAGGACCTCCAGCTATATATTGGCACCTCCACCGAGAGCATCTCGTTTGCGAACCGGGCTGCCGCCGAAGTCGATGTCTACGGCGGTGTTCGCCCGACCTTCGGTGCTTTCGCCTTTGATTTCGGCGTCTGGGGTTATCTCTATCCGGGCGGGAGTTGTGCCGACAACGTCCTCACCGGCGGCGTTCCCGGAGGCAATGTTTGTCCGGTCAGCTCCACCACAATCTTCCTTGCGAATGGCAACGTCATGAAGAAGGACGTGAGCTACCTCGAAGTCTACGGCAAGCTTAACTACACCATCAACGACAACTGGCAGTTTGGCGTCAACGAATACTACTCGCCGAATTTCCTGAACTCCGGCGCCTGGGGCGACTACGCCTCGATCACCGGCAAGTACACCGCGCCCAGCACCACCTTCGGCGCCAGCGGCGTCGGCATGTATGTATCGGGCGAGTTCGGCCGGCAGTGGCTCGGAACTTCGGACGCATTTTATGGCGTGGTCAGCGCCCTCGGCAACTTTGCCTCGGGTATCCCCTACGCCAGCTATGATACCTGGAACATCGGCATCGGCTTCACCTACAAGGTGTTCACGCTCGATATTCGCTACTCCGACACCGATCTGTCGAAGGGCAATTGCAACGCCTTCACCAGCGCGTTCAACGCTTCCGGAACGACCAGCGTCACGCCGATCAATCCCGGCGGTGCAGGTTCGAACTGGTGCGGCGCGGCCGGCATCGTCAAGCTCTCGGCCGACCTGACCGCGATGACCAGTCTGAAGTAATTTTTCTTACGAGGCTGATGAAAGGGCGGCAGCGCAATCTGCCGCTCTTTTGTTTTCGGAAGCCGGATGGTTTTTACTGGCGAGCGGTGTCGTTATGACGTGTCTCGCCCTGGTCCTGCAGCTTGAACCGATCGCCATCGCGGGCCAGCACGACATTGCGCTGATGGAACGTCTTGAGCGTGCTGCGATGACCGATCGAGATCACGGTGGTGGCCGGCAGCTTCTCCTCGATTAGACGGTAGAGAGCCGCCTCGGAGGCTTCATCGAGTGAGGCGGTCGCCTCGTCCAGGAACAGGTATTGCGGCGCGTGCAACAGCGCCCGCGCGAGCCCAAGACGCTGTTGTTCGCCCAGCGAAAGCATTCGATTCCAGTGTGCTTTCTCCTCCAGCCGCGATGCGAGTTCGGGCAGGCCTACCGCGGTGAGAACATCCCCGACCAGCTCCGAAGCGTAGGCGCCGGCTTCCGCGGGGTAGACGATTGCGGCCTTCAGCGAACCGACCGGAAAATACGGCCGCTGCGGCAGCATCATCAGCGAGGCCTTGGCCGGGATCGCAATCGCGCCCGTCCCGAACGGCCAGACACCGGCAATGGCTCGGAACAAGGTGGACTTGCCGGCGCCGGACGGGCCGGTGACCAGGGTACGCTCGTTGCCGCGAAGGCTGAAGCCGTCAGCCGAGACCAGCGGCGTTCCGTTCGGCAGGCGGACCAGCAATTGCTTCAGGTCGATGTTATCGCCACCGGCCGACGGCACCAGATCGATCGACGAGGCCTGGGTTTTCAGCGATGCGGCGCTGTCAATTGCTCTCTCGAACCCTTCGAGGCGCGCGATCACCGAGCGCCATTCGGCCAGCGTGCGGTAGGTTGTAATGAAAAACGACAGCGATCCCTGCACGCTGGAGAAGGCGGAGGCGGTCTGCATCATGCCACCGAGTTGAATCTTGTCCGCGAAATAGGCGGGCGCCACCAGAATGTAGGGGAACACCACCGCGGCTTGCGAATAGCTCGAGGTAAACGCGGTCACCCGTTTGGTCCGCTGCATGATGGCGTACCAGTTGTCGACGACGCGGCCGAAGCGCTCGGAGAGCCGGCCCCGTTCCGCACTCTCGCCCTGCAACAGCGCGATCTGTTCGGAGTTCTCACGCACCCGAACGAGGTTGAAACGGAAATCGGCCTCATAGCGCTGCTGCTGGAAGTTAAGGTGGACCAGCGGGGAGCCGATCCACTGCGTCAGGGCGGTACCAAAGACGGCATAGATCAACGCGCCCCATACCAGGTAGCCGGGGATCACGAATTCATGGCCGAAAATGTGCAGCGGGGATTCCGTGGACAGACCCCACAGGATGACGACAAAGGACGCCAGCGTGACCACCGCGCTCAAAAGGCCGACGGTGATATTGAGCGTCTGATCGACAAACAGTTTGACGTCGTCGGTAATGCGCTGGTCCGGATTGTCGGCGCCATCGCCCTTGAGCTGCATGCGATAGTGGTTGGCATCGTGCAGCCATTCGCCGAGATAGAGACTGGTCATCCAGTTCCGCCAGCGGATCTGCAGCCATTGATTGAGATAAAGCTGATACACCGCCAGTGCGATGTAAAATGTCGCCAGAATGCAGAAGTAGCCGATTTCCGTGACGAAGCCGTCCCAGTTTTTCTCTTGCAGTGCATTATAGAAGCGGTTGTTCCACTGGTTCAGCAAAACGTTGATCAGAACCAGCGCAAGTTCGATCGCAATCACCGCCGCGAGCAGCACGCGGCCTGCGAGCTTGTCCTCAGATCGGAAATAGGGGACAGCGATCCGCCACACGGTCGCGAGTGTCGAGCGGAGGTTGTTCACAGATGAAGGTCTCCGAGAGGATGGCCACAATGCCCGCAAAAGTGGAAGAATTCAGAGGCTCTAGACTAAAGTCGTAACGGCTACGCTCTGCGTTGGCTTGTCCAAGCTTCTGTGTCAATCCTAGCATGGTCACAATGGCGAGGGGCGGGGGCCTGGATGCTTCGCGAGCTTGTGAGCGAGTTTGGTATGGCCAAATTCGCGTCCGATTTCGCGCGTTGCTGAAGACGTCCCGCGACCGCCAAGCGTACCTGACCGTCCACGCTGGTCGGGACGCCAAATAATGCCGTGGGGAGGAACTGCAATGTGGAATCAAGTCTATAATCCGTTTGGCAATACCGCGCTTTCGACGATCGCTGCGGCGATACCCGTCGTCACACTGCTGGTGATGATCGCAAGCGGCAAGGTCAAGGTGCATATCGCGGCCATCACCGCGTTGGTGCTGGCCAACCTGGTGGCGATCTTTCTGTTCACCATGCCGGCCAATATGGCGATCCGCGCCTCGTTGCTCGGCGTCGTCAGCGGCTTCTTCCCGATCGGCTGGATCGTGCTGAACGTCATCTTCATGTATCAACTGACCGTGACTGCCGGCCAATTCGAGGCGCTCAAGCGTGCGGTGGGCGGTGTCACGGCCGACCGGCGATTGCAGTTGCTGTTGATCGCATTTTCATTCGGTGCCTTCTTCGAGGGTGCATCGGGCTTCGGTACCCCGGTGGCGATAACCGGCGCGATCCTGATCGGGCTTGGCTTCTCGCCGCTCGCAGCTTCCGGCCTGTCGCTGATCGCCAATACGGCTCCGGTCGCCTATGGCGCGCTGGGCACCCCGATCCAGGGCCTTGCTTCCGTGACCGGTCTCGATCCGTATATTCTCGGTGCGATGGTCGGACGGCAGTTGCCGATCTTCTCGCTGATCGTACCGTTCTGGGTGGTGTGGGCGTTCGCCGGTTTTAAGGGCATGAAGGATGTCTGGCCGGCCATTCTCGTCACCGGCCTGTCGTTCGCGATCCCGCAATTCCTGATTTCGAACTACGTCAACCCCTGGATTGTCGATATCGGCGCTTCGCTGATCTCGATGGGCTGCCTTGTCCTGTTCCTGCGAGGTCTGGCAGCCGAAGGTGCTGTGGCTATCACCGGCGTTACGCGGCAATGACGAATCCGCCAGTACAATGCCGCCGGCGAAACTGATCGATCAGACACCCCTGACGTCAGCGGAACTGTTCACCGCCGTGCTGCCGTGGATCATCCTGTGCGCGATTCTGCTGATCTGGGGCACGGGCTGGTTCAAGGCGGCGGTCAATCCGATCTTCACCTGGAATTATGCCGTGCCCGAGTTGCACAACATGATCAACAAGGTTGCGCCGGTGGTGCCGAAGCCGACGCCTGAAGGTGCGATCTTCTCGTTTACCTATCTGTCGTTTACCGGCACCGGCATGTTGATTGCCGCCATCATCGCCGGTTTCATCATGGGGCTGTCGCCGGGCAAGATCGTCTCCGAATACGGCCGCACCATCAAACTGTGTGCGTATTCGCTGATCACGATCTCGGCGATGCTGGCCATCGGTACACTGACGCGCCTGTCGGGCGTCGACGCGACACTGGGGCTCGCCTTTGCGGCGACCGGCGTGCTCTATCCCTTCTTCGGCACACTGCTCGGCTGGCTGGGCGTGGCGCTGACCGGATCGGATACGGCGTCGAACATTCTGTTCGGAAACCTGCAGAAGATCACGTCGCAGCAACTCAACCTGTCGCCGGTTCTGATGGCGGCCGCCAACTCGTCGGGCGGCGTGATGGGCAAGATGATCGACGCACAGTCGATCGTCGTCGCCTCCACTGCCACCAACTGGGTCGGACATGAAGGCACGATTTTGCGCTTCGTGTTCAAGCATTCGATAGCGTTGGCTTGCCTGGTCGGCCTGTTCGTGATGCTGCAGGCCTATGTCTCTCCATTCACGGCGATGGTCCTGAAGTAAGGCGCGGATTCCGACCGTACCGATAAAAATCCCCGCGGCCGATAGGTCGCGGGGATTTGTTTGTCGGTCGCGTTTTGTAACGCCGCCGATCTGGTCAACGTCATGCTTGGCGACTAGAACAGCGCGGCTCTGAATACCGGACATTTCGAGGGTTGAATGCTTTCAGCGACAGACTTTTTGAGACGGGTTGCGGTCACGCTGGCGCTCGTTCCGGCCGTGCTTGCCTTCAAATCCGCCTCGGCGATCGCCGATGACGGATTTCCCTTCGGGTTCGAGATGATGTTGGAAGCGGCCCCCCAGCCCGGATCGAAGCGGGTTCCGACGCTGGAGATCGGCGACAACGGCGAGGCGACGCTCGATCTCTGGTGCAAGAGCGGCAAGGGCCAGTTTTCGGTCGCGGGTAACACCGTGATCTTCGTGCCCGGTCCGCTGCAGGATCGCTCCTGCCCGCCGGCGCGGGCGCAGGCTGATGACGAACTGGTCGCGGCCTTGGCCGAGGTCGCGACCTGGAAACGGCAGGGCGATCTGGTGTCGTTCATCGGAACCAGGCCGCTGCGCTTCCGGATCAATACCAACTGAAATCGCCGGATCGACGCGTTTGAAAACGCGCTAGCCTTTGTTCAATGCGCCTTCTTTAAGCGAGCGCGCTGCATTAGGTGCCCGGTTATTTTCACTTCCAGGCCGATTTATCCGAGTCCCAGCGCTGGGCCTTGAATTCCCTCGCCAGCGCGTC
The DNA here is from genome assembly GCA_963811915.1 of uncultured Alphaproteobacteria bacterium. Lineage (GTDB taxonomy): Bacteria > Pseudomonadota > Alphaproteobacteria > Rhizobiales > Xanthobacteraceae > Bradyrhizobium. The sequence continues at coordinate 199,133 of CAWETC010000001.1, read as the reverse complement.
GACGGAGCCGTCGTCGGCCTTTTGCTCGCCTTCCTCCTCGCCGCTGGATTCATCGGCCAGGTTGAGTTTGGCGCCCGCGGTTTCGTCCGCCGTGGTGATGGCCGGATTGCCGATCCACAGCATCAACCGGTCGGACGCACCGGGTTTGTCCGACGACACCAGGGCTGTCACCTCAACGGTCTCGGTAAGATCGAGCCCGGGGAATAGCTGGCTCGGCCGCTTGAAAACCAGTTTCAGCATGCCGGTGTTTGGGTTCCACGTCGACGACGACGATTTTGCCGAAAGCGTTCCGGCCAGCACATCGGCGATCGCTGCGGCGAGTTTGTCCCGATTGAGCCGGTCGCCGTCGCGCCAGCCAGCGGCCGGAAACCGGATGGTGCGTTCCATCTCCACGACGCCGGTGGTCCAGCCGGCCGCGACGACGCCGGGCAATGATCTGGATTTCGCGATCAGCGCCGCGGCCCGATCCGGATCGACGCTGAGACTGATGGTCTGCTCGCCAGCGCGCAGCGCATCGCAGGTGACCGCAAGGCTGCTCGGCGAAACCTCGACGTTCTGTCCCTTCAACCCTTTGAGGAAATCCAGCGCTGCGTCGAGCTTGATCCTCACACCGACCGATTCCGGCGAGACCTCGGTAAAATCCTTCGGTGTTGCGGTGATGCCGTCATCAGTTGTCTGATTGTCCTGAAATTCCTTTTCACTGATGTCGGAATTATCGGTGGAGGCCACTTCGGTGACGGTTTGGCCGATGCTGATCTGCCCCTTGAACTCGAAATTGTCGCCGGTCGGCTTGCGCACCAGCTTCACCGTGACAGGCTGTTTGTCCCCCAGGCTCTGGGTGGTACCAGTCAAGGTCTGCCCGTTCACAGCGAGGTTGACGACAAAACGATCCTTGCGATCGGTGTCTTTGGCCACGGGATAGCAGACGTCGAGCGTCGCTGCGGTGACGGTCTTGCCCTGGCGGGTTTCCTTGAGGATGACGTCGGCATTGCCGTCCATCAATCCGTCGATGGAAGTGAAATACCGGACTTCATTGGCGCCTGGCGCGGCCTTCGGCGAGAGTTTCATCTGGCCATAGGCCAGACTGGTCGAGGCCGTCATCATTCCGATCAGGCAGAGCAGAACCGCGCGCATATGGAAATTCCTCGCAAGAAAAATCGGCAGCATACGCCTTCACTAGAACCTTTTCCGTTCCGATTGAATCGGAACGGAGGTCTATATCTTATTTTGACGCGTTTTCTTCACGCGAACCGGTACCCGTTTCGCTGGAAAACGCTATAGCAAAGCTCCGCTCTATTGGCCAAAAAGAAGGCCGCCCGAGGGCGGCCTTTCGATGATCTTGCTGGCAGGAGAACGGCTTTAGAAGCCCATTCCGCCCATGCCGCCATGCCCGCCCCGGATGCCGGCGAAGCCGGTTCCTTCGGCATTTCGGCAACCATGGCTTCGGTCGTCACCAGCAGGGAGGCCACGGAAGAGGCGTCCTGCAACGCGGTGCGGACCACCTTGGCCGGGTCGATGATACCCTTGGCGACCATGTCGACATACTCTTCGGTCTGCGCATCGAAACCGAAGGTCTCCGACTTGTTCTCGAGGATCTTGCCGACCACGATCGAGCCCTCGACACCGGCGTTCTCCGAAATCTGGCGGATCGGCGCTTCCAGTGCTTTCAGCACGATGTTGATGCCGGCCTGCACATCGGAGTTGTCGTTGTGGATGCGGCCCACGGCCCGCTTGGCGCGTAGCAGCGCCACGCCGCCGCCCGGCACGATGCCTTCCTGCACGGCGGCACGGGTGGCGTTGAGCGCGTCCTCGACGCGGTCCTTCTTTTCCTTCACCTCGACCTCGGTCGCGCCGCCGACGCGAATGATCGCGACGCCGCCCGCCAGCTTGGCGAGACGCTCCTGCAGCTTCTCACGGTCGTAGTCCGAGGTGGTCTCCTCGATCTGCGCCTTGATCTGGCCGACGCGGGCTTCGATGTCCTTTTTCTTGCCGGCGCCGCTGACGATCGTGGTGTTTTCCTTGTCGATTACCACCTTGCGGGCGCGGCCGAGCATGTTGACCGTGACGTTTTCGAGCTTCATGCCGAGTTCATCCGAGATCAATTGACCGCCGGTCAGGATCGCGATGTCCTCGAGCATGGCCTTGCGGCGATCGCCGAAGCCGGGTGCCTTGACGGCGGCGACCTTGAGGCCGCCGCGCAGACGATTGACCACCAGCGTGGCGAGAGCCTCGCCTTCGACGTCTTCCGCAACGATCAGGAGCGGCTTGCCGGACTGCACCACCGCTTCCAGCACCGGCAGCATCGCCTGCAGGCCGGACAGTTTCTTTTCGTGCAGCAGCACGTAGACGTCCTCGAGCTCGGCGGTCATTTTCTCGGCGTTGGTGACGAAATAGGGCGAGAGATAGCCACGGTCGAACTTCATGCCCTCGACGATGTCGACTTCGGTTTCGAGCGACTTGTTCTCCTCGACGGTGATGACGCCTTCGTTGCCGACCTTCTGCATCGCCTGCGCGATCATCTTGCCGATCGCGGCGTCGCCGTTGGACGAGATCGTGCCGATCTGCGCGACTTCGGAGGACGAGGCGACCGGCTTGGCGCGTTTCTCGATGTCCTTGACCACGGCCGTTACCGCAATCTCGATGCCGCGCTTGAGGTCCATCGGGTTCATGCCGGCGGCAACCGACTTGGCACCTTCCCGCACGATCGCCTGCGCCAGTACGGTGGCGGTGGTGGTGCCGTCGCCGGCTGTGTCATTGGTCTTGGAGGCGACCTCGCGCAACATCTGCGCGCCCATGTTCTCGAACTTGTCCTCAAGCTCGATCTCCTTGGCGACGGTGACGCCGTCCTTGGTGATGCGCGGCGCGCCGAAGCTCTTTTCGATCACGACGTTGCGGCCCTTGGGACCGAGCGTCACCTTGACGGCATTGGCGAGAATATCGACGCCGCGCAGCATGCGATCGCGCGCGTCTCCGGAAAACTTAACGTCCTTGGCAGCCATTTGAGATGCTCCTGATGGATTCGGTGTGGGGGATGCATATTCTGGTTGTCATTGCCGGGCTTGACCCGGCAATCCATCTCTCTCGAAGAATGGATGGCTGCCCGGATTATCTAGCGCGAAGACACGCTTCGCGCTTCTGTCCGGACATGACGATGGGAGAGCGTAAGGCTGGGAATGCTTACGCGAGCACGCCCATGATGTCGGATTCCTTCATGATCAGGAGCTCTTCGCCGTCGAGCTTGATCTCGGTGCCCGACCATTTGCCGAACAGCACGCGATCGCCGGCTTTGATATCGATCGGAACCAGCTTTCCAGCCTCGTCGCGGCCGCCGGGGCCGACTGCGACAACCCGGCCTTCCTGGGGCTTTTCCTTGGCGCTGTCGGGAATGATGATGCCGCCCTTGGTCTTTTCCTCGGCATCGATTCGTTTGACCACAACACGGTCATGCAGCGGACGAAATTGGGTTTTAGCCATGACAGTTCCTTATGAAGGCTTGGTTTTCAGGTTTGGTTCAGGTCTGGTTTGTCATCGAAAGTGGATGGGAATACGGGCGTATTCGACTCTGCCAAGGGCCGAACAGCTCCCACCCTTAGCAATCGCGCTTTCGGAGTGCTAATTGTGTGCCCGGAATATGGCTTGACGTCGATCCTGTCAAGCAATGGAGGGTTTAAGTCCTTGGTGAGGCAGATATAGGATGCTTGCGGAAACTAAATCGGAGCGCCGGCGTCATTTTCTGGACATCATTGCTCCGGCAGGAGTTTTGCGTTTGGCTGTGGATCGGTGCGGCCGGGAATTGCTTGGGGGAAACCATGGTCAGATCACGTAGCGCGCGCACGGTTGTCAATCTCGGGATCGCCTCGGCGCTGTCGATCTTCCTGGGGGCCTGCGGCAGCATGAATTTGCCGTCGTTTTCGTCGCCTTCGGCGGCGCCTGAGCCCGCGCCCGTGCCCGAAATGCCGGCGACCATCCGTCCCGACGAGATTGTCGGCCGCTGGGGCCTTGCGTCGTACCAGAATCCCAATGATCGCGCGCGCACCGAAGCCGCGGCGCGGGCGCAATGCAAACAGCCTTATGTGATCGGAGCCGGCGCCACCGGCGGCGTGATCATGCATCTGGCCGACCAGGCGACGCCGCAGGAATTGCGCCTCAAGGGTAGCCCGAGCGGCAAGAATTATATCGGCCCGCCCGGACCCGCGGGTGGCGAACAGGATCGTGAAATCGTTTCCTTCGATGGGCGCGTCCTGATCACGCGCTTCACCGACAAGGACGCGGCGACCCGTTACGGCAACATGGTCTATGTTCGCTGCGCGCCCCGTGCATAAGCGGGTTCGATGATCCCGGAAATAAAAACGCCGGCCTGTGGCCGGCGTTTTTGTATCGTTTTACGACTGTCGGGCGCTCTCGTCCCGCGGCCTGAGGAAATCGGAACTTAGTCGAACAGCGCGTCGATGTCGTCCTGCGACGCGTGGCCGATGTCGCCTTCAACCTTCGGTCCGTTCAACAGCCGGTCGTCACCCTCGCGAAGATCGACGATCGGCGGCGCGTGCGCCTTGATGGCGTCAACGCCACCCCAGATGTCCATCATGACAGTGATGTGATTTTCGATGAACTTCATCGTGGTCATCACCTTCTTGATGCGCTGACCGGTGAGGTCCTGGAAATTGCAGGCCTCGAAGATCGAAACCACCCGTTCCTGGATTTCCTCGCTGAGCAGCTTTTGCTGATCCGGCGAGGTTATCCGGCTCAAAGCGGTCGCGGCATTATCGATCAACTCCGCGGCTTCCAGGATCTGCTGCGTGGCTTCTTCGGTGCCGCCGACCACGGCGCCGAGTTCGCCGTTGACTTTGGCCATTTCCTCGCCGTTGAAACTGTTGCCGTGCAGTACTGCGATTTCGCGCTTGGTACGGCTGATGGCGTCATAAATCAGATCGAGTTCGACCTTGAGTTTCTCGCATTGCTCGATCTGGGCGCGATAGGTTTCGAGCAGCGCATGGGCCTCGGCGGTCTCCCGCGACGCTGCCTCGCCGATCGTTCCGGTTATCATGCGTCTGGCCGGGGGCGCCCATCTGGGCACGGATGGCGCGCAACTCGGACATGATCTCGCGGTGGATGGGGCCGACCTCTCCGCCGTCAACTTCCAGCGATATCGGCAGATCGCCGGCGAATGCTTCTTCGATACGAAAACGTCTGCGATGAACCGGCATGAGAATTTCCCTGAACCTTCACTCCTGACGTTTTAAGCAGACCCGATTTAACATGAAGTTCACGCCGGGAACCGTCGTGGAAGCCTTGTGATGATCGGCGCACACCAACGATTAACCATGCATATCGCGCGTTCACTGAAAATAAACGCTGCCGCATAAAACCGCGCGCAATTGACGGCGTGGTGAATTGAAACGCCGTTTCCGTTTACCAAACCGATGCGGTTTTGACCTTAGCTAGCGGCGTGTAAAGGCGCCGCTCCGGCGCTCCCGCGACGAAACAGTACAGAGTACGTCGATGTCCAATAGAATGTATCTTGCGCTCCTTGCCGGCGCGTCTTTCCTCGACGCCGGACTTCATCAGGCCCTCGCGATCGATGCCGCGCCACTCCCGGAACCTGCCGTGATCTATGCCGATCAGCCCGCGCAGCCTCAAGCGCCGGTGCGCATGGCTTCGGCCGACCAGTCCAATCTGGGCGGCGGCTTCATCCAGTTTCTGTTCGGTGATGCACCGCCTCAAGGCGATCGCTACCGGCAGCAACCTGTCTATCAGCAGCAGCCATCGTACTACCAATCGCAACGCCCGATGTTGCCGATGGAGCCGCAACAGGCGGTGCGTCAGGATCTGGGCGAACCCGCGCATCCTGCCTTTGATCCAAAATTCGAGAAGCAGCTCGTCGATTACAACGGCAAGGAGCGCGCCGGCACGATCGTTATCGACACACCCAACAAGTTCCTGTTCCTGGTGGAAGGCAACGGCAAGGCGTTGCGCTATGGCATAGGCGTCGGCCGCCCGGGCTTCACCTGGTCGGGCGTCAAGCAAATTTCCGCCAAGAAAGAATGGCCGGACTGGACGCCGCCCGCGGAAATGCTGGCGCGTCGGCCCGACCTGCCGCGGCATATGGAGGGCGGTCCGCAAAATCCGCTCGGCGCCCGCGCGATGTATCTGGGATCGTCGCTCTACCGCATCCATGGCTCCAATGAACCCTGGACCATCGGCACCAACGTGTCGTCCGGCTGCATCCGGATGCGCAATGAAGACGTGATCGACCTCTACAGCCGCGTCAACGTCGGCGCGCGGGTTATCGTCATCTGATCTGCGTCTTCGGTTGATCTGTGGTGCTCTGAAAATAAAACGGCCGCCCGGTTTGGGCGGCCGTTTTGTCGTGCCGGTAGATTTAGTCAGGCGTAGTCGCTGTCGTTATCGCTGCCGAAGTCATCCGAATCGAGGTCCATGTCGTCGTGATCATCGTCATTCGAGGCGGAATCGAAAAATCCTGCGCGCGAGCTGTCGTCGTCGCGATCCTGAGCCAGATCCTGGGCGCGATCTTGCGCAGCCAGATTGTCGTCGTCGCGGTCCTGAGCGAGATCCTGGGCACGATCTTGCGCGGCGAGATCTTTCGAGCCGATATCGTTGACGCCGGCGTCACGCGCCAGATCGCTGCGGGATTGGTCGCTCCACGGGCTCCGGTCGCCGCTGATCGCCGTATCGCCGAAAGCCTGGCGGCTGCCGCCCATCATGCCGCGGAAGCTGTTGAGCAATAGTGATCCACCAACCATACCGGCTGCCGTCGCAGCCGCGGTGCCGAGAAACGAGCCGCCGCCTCCACCCATCGCGCCCCCGAACGCGCCACCCATCGGACCGCCCATCTGACCTTGGGGTGCGCCATAGGGCTGCTGTCCGTAAGAGCCTTGTCCATGCGGGGCCTGGTCATAACGCCCAGGCGACTGTCCCTGCTGCAGGACTTGGCCACTGTTCCACACCGGACGGCTGTCCGTATCGCGCGGCGGCGGGACATTCGGCACCGAGCCGTGCGGCTGGTTTTGTCCAAAAATCGAATCCCGCATCGAATCGAGGAAGCCGCCGGATTGCCGCTGCTGTGGTGCGCCAGCGGCCTCCAACTCCTCGATGCGATGGTGGGCCTGTTTCAGCGCTTCGTCCTGAACCAGCACGGTCTGCACCAGCGCATAGACGGCGTTGGGCGCACTACGCAAGCCTTGCGCCATCGCTGCCACGGCGTCCGGATCACGTGGCGCATTCTCCACTTTGGAAAGCCGGTCGAAAAGATCATCAACCAATTGGCGTTCTTGCGGTGTCATGGAATCTCTCCTCGCTTGGAAACGCCGGCCAGATGTAAGGGGGCTTTGTGTCGCCAGTAGTGCTGTCTGAAATTAAATTTATGTAGGCGGCAAGGCGTCCCGGCTGGGAGGCCGGAAAATCAGCTCAATGTAACTTTGTTCACCGCCAGCAAAGGCGGGAAATCCTCTCCCTTGAGAAAAGCATATTCGCGTTCGCGCTGATCTGTCAGCGGGTCGAGGGCGACAAGAACGTCATCGACCACCCCCGGATGACACATGATGACGCCATCTTCCGGCAGGCCATCGAGAAATTGTCGCATCAGCGCGCCGAAATCAGGTTGCCGGGAAAAATCATAGGCGCCGGCGAAGCCAGGATTGAACACGATATCGGCGCGCGCGGCGCGGCGGCGAAATTGCGCACTCAAGGCATCGAGTACCAGGGCCTTGGGCGAGCCGAGCCGCCGGGCCAGCGGCCGATGGCGTCCACCCTGGCGCACCCAGGCATTGGGCGCGGCGTCCTTCACCGCCGTCAGAAACGCGTCGCGTATCTGCGGAAAGAGCTGCGCATGCTGATGACCGTCGACAAAGTCCGGCGCGCGGCCGAACAGTTCGTGGAAGGCTGTGAGTTGCACCTTCAATTCGGCCTGGATGATTTCAGGGTCGAGCCGCCGCAGCAGGCTGGCACGCAGCATTTTCGGAAGGCTTGGGAACAGGCCGCCATCGAGCGGCTGATAATGGATCGTCAAGGGCCGGAACGGCGCCGTCAGCGTGACGTGCAGGCCGATGGCGCAACGAGGGCTGTTGGCGGCGAGGGTCTGAAGCGCGCTCACTTCATCGCGGCCGATGGCCGGGCCGACCACCATCACCGATGTGGCATTGAGACGGGCTTGCCCGATCAAATCGCGAATGGCGTGGTTGACGCCGGGACTGATACCGTAATCGTCGGCGCACAGCCAGATGCGACGCGGCAGCGCGGCGTCATTCATTCGGCGGCGGTCCTCTCGTTTCGCTTTCGCTTCGGCGCGTTTCTCGCTGTGTTCCGCGACGAAATAGATCGGGCGGGCTTTCAGCTCTGAAAGAATCTTCCCGATATATTCGCCGACAATGCCGATCATGATGAGCTGCACGCCGCCGATGGTCATCAGACCGACCACCAGCGAGGGATAGCCGGGAACCGATTTTCCGCTCACCCAGGTTTCCCAGAGGATCGAAAGGCCGAACAGGAAAGCCGCCGAAGCGAGCAAAACGCCAAGCAGGCTGGCAAAGCGCAGCGGCGCGACAGAGAACGAGGTGAGGCCTTCGATCGAGAGACCGACCAGCCGGCCGGGGCTGAAGGTGGTGACGCCATGCGCGCGGGCGGCCGGTTCATAGTCGACCCGGATCTGACGGAAGCCGATCCAGCTCGCGAGGCCCTTGAAGAAACGGTTGCGTTCAGGAAGCTGCCGCAGCGCCGCCACGGCGCGCGGCGACAACAGACGGAAATCGCCGGCATCCTCCGGAATCTTCTGCCGTGCGCCCCAATTGATCAGCGCGTAGAATCCGTGCACGGCGAGCCGCCGCAGTATCGGCTCGTTGTCGCGATGCGCCTTGGCGGTATAGACCACATCGTAACCGTCATCGATCCAGTGACCGACAAGCTTCTCGACCAGATCCGGCGGGTGCTGGCCATCGCCGTCCATGAACAGGACGGCGCCGCGCCGGGCGTGATCCAGTCCCGCCATCAGGGCGGCTTCCTTGCCGAAATTGCGCGACAGCGACACCACCTGGACGTCGAATGCATCGGCGGCAAGCCCGCGTGCAATGGCAAGCGTCGCGTCGGCGCTGCCGTCATCGACATAGACCACCTCGCAATTGAGGCGATAGCGGTCCCTCAGGGTTCCTGCCAGATCGCCGAGCCGCTGGTGCAGCAGCGCAAGCCCGGCCGCCTCGTTATAGACCGGCACGACGATCGACAGCCCTTGCGCCGCAGCCGTGGCCGCGGTCGTTGACAGGCCAGAAACATCCGTACCCAGCATCATCAATCAGGTTCCAACGATCCGAAAAACAGCATATGGCATTGGCGGCGCATTGTCGCCACGGGGATGGGCTGCGGCCCTCGGTCTCACTGCCGCAAGAAAGCCTCAAGCTTGGCGAACAGCGGATTGTCGCGGTCGAGCACGTAGTCGAGCGACGCCACTGAAACCGTCTCGGCGCCGTGCGCGCGAAGGAAGCTGCCGAGCGCGTAAAGCTGCGCCGGCGGACAATGCAGCGTTACCATCCCCGACGAGGTCGGCCCGCCGAACGGTGACACCACGCCGAAGCGATTTTGGGCCTCGGTCAGCAGTGCTGCGTTGCAGCCTGAAAAGCGGGTGCGGACTTCCCGGTACTTGCTGGCGCGGGCCCTGGCCGCGATGTGATCCAGGATAACGCGCGCGGTCTCGCGCGCCTCGCTCGACCAGTCGGCGTCGCGCGAGGCCACGAGATTGGCGTGGCTGCGCAGGATTACGCCGTCGTCGAGCACCTTGAGACCGTTGGCGGCAAGTGTGGCCCCGGTCGTCGTGATATCGACGATCATTTCGGCAGTGCCGACCGCAGGTGCTCCCTCCGTCGCGCCGGCGCTTTCGACGATCCGGTAATCGACGACGCCATGGGACGCGAAGAATGCCCGGGTGAGATTGATGTATTTGGTCGCCACCCGCATTCGCCGGTTGTGTTGCTCGCGGAAGCCGGTGGTGACGTCGTCGAGATCGGCCATGGAGCGGACGTCGATCCAGGCCTGCGGGACGGCCACCACGACATTGGCGCTGCCAAAGCCGAGACTGTCGATCAGCAAGACGCGCTTGTCGGCATCGGAGATGCTTTCGCGTACCAGGTCCTCGCCGGTGACGCCGAGATGCACCGCGCCGCGCGCCAGTTGCGACGCGATCTCGCTCGCTGAGAGATAGGCGATCTCGACATTATCGAGGCCGCTGATGGTGCCGCGATAGTCGCGGGCGCCGCGCGGCTTGGCCAGCGAAAGTCCGGCGCGTGTGAAGAAGGCTTCGGCGTTTTCCTGCAGGCGTCCCTTGGAGGGAACGGCGAGAACGAAGGGCGTGGTCATGACGCGCTCCCTTTCGCTGCAGGCTTGGCCATCTTGGCCAGGGCTTCGACCCAGACCGAGAATCCGACCGCCGGAATGGCAGTGGGGGAGCCGAGCCGCTTCAATAGCCCGTCATATCGGCCGCCAGCGACCAGCGGTTCGCCGCCGGTGTCCTTGGCATGCAATTCAAATTCGAAGCCGGTGTAGTAATCGATGCCGCGCCCGAAGGAGGTGGAGAAACGCGTCCGGCTGGTCTCGACGCCGCGCGCGGCCATGAAACCGACACGGCTTTCGAACTGATCGATCGCGGCGGTGATGTCGAGCTTGGTATCATCAGCTAAAGCGCGCAACTGTGCGACGGCATCGTCGGGATCGCCGGCAATGGCGAGAAAGCGCTTGATGATCCCGAGCGCGTCGCGCGGCAGGGCGCCGCCCTTCAAGGTCGACTGTTCGAGAAAGCGATCGGCGATCTCCGAAACCGAGCGCCCGCCGACATTGGTGGTGCCGGCGATCGACATCAGATCGGTCACCAGTGCCAGCGCCGCCTTGCGATCGGAGCCCGCAAGGGCCGCGAGCACCCCTTCATATTCATTGCGGCTGGGGCTGGTGGCGAGCCTGAGACGCTCGATATCCTGCGCCAGGTTGATCTTGCGGTTGAAGTCCTTGATCAACCGCCGCCGCCACACCGGGTAAAGACCGAGGGCGTCGATCAGCGCCGTGAACAGCGCGACATCGCCGGTGCGAATTTCGACTTCGGTCAGGCCGAATGCGTTGGTCGCCTCAAGCGCCAGTGCCAGCATTTCAGCATCGGCGGCGGGGCGATCCTGCCGTCCGAAGGATTCGATGCCGGCCTGCAGGAATTCACTGGGCTGGCCGCCGCGATAACGGAACACCGGGCCGAGATAGCTGAACCCCGCTGGCTGCCCGACCTGGCTGGACCCAAGATAATCCCGCGCCACCGGAATAGTCAGATCGGGCCGGAGGCAGAGTTCCTCCCCGCTGGCGTCGGTGGTCAAATAGAGGCTTTTGCGGATGTCCTCGCCGGAAAGGTCGAGGAACGGTTCGGCCGGCTGCAGGATCCCCGGCTCGGCCCGGCTGTAGCCGGCCTGCGCGAACGACAATAGCAGTGCGTCCGCCCATGCGGCGGATCCGGTCGCGCGAGCGGCGGCGGTCAGGGTCATCTCGACGTCCAAATAACCCAAAAATGGGTTCCGAGGGATAGGGCGCAGCCCATAGCATGGCCCGCGCCGGGTTTCGACAGGGATCGGCGCCTTAATGCGAAGTGCCTTAATCAGGTGTCTTAGTGCCGGATGCCGGCCAGAGCGATTGTCTACCTACCCAGCCGGGACGCTCGCGGTCCAGTCGCCAAGCGCCGCCTGGACCAGTGCCAATGCGGCCACCCCGGCGGTGTCAGCGCGCAGGATTCTCGGCCCCAGTGAAAGCCGCAAGGTAGCTGGCTGCCGCAGCAGGATGGCGCGCTCCTCCTCGGCAAAACCGCCTTCGGGACCGATCAGGATGTCGATGCCGTTTGTCGCCCGCAGGCCGCCTTGCAGGGCCTGCAGCGGACTCCGGAGATCGGCGGCCTCGTCGCAGAACACCAGCAGGCGCGCGGTCTCGCGCTGGCTCAGGTAACGATCGAGGGGGACCGGTTCGGCGACCGTTGCGATACTGAGGATGCCGCATTGTTCGGCCGCTTCAATGACATTGGCCCGCATCCGCTCGCCATTAACCCTTGAGACCTGGGTGAAGCGCGTCAAAACCGGCTGTAGCGATGACGCGCCCATTTCGACGGCTTTCTGCACCATGTAGTCGAGCCGGGCATGTTTGAGCGGTGCAAAGACGTAAGCGAGATCGGGCAGTCGATCCTGCGGCCGGGTCTGGTCCATGATCTCAAGGCTGTCGGCCCGTTTGCGCCCGGCGATGGAAGCCTGCCATTCGCCATCGCGGCCATTGAACGCGAGAATGGTTTCGCCTGCGGACAGGCGCAGCACGTTACCGAGATAATTGCTCTGCTCGCGCGCCAGCGGGATCGTCTCGCCCGCCGCTAGTGCGGCCTCGACAAAAAGCCTCGGCTTGCGAAAATCGTGTTGCGGCATGATCTATGTTCCAATCCGCGGCCTTTTAGCCCAAAGGATGAGAGTTTATGCGATTATTGGCGGTTCGGCGCGGCGCAACGCCGCGCTATTGCCCAATTCCATGGGTTGTTAAGGACAGGCGGGAATCGTAAAATACCCTATCGGAATCGCTCTTCTATCGGGAAGACGCTAGGGTCCATTGGACCGCCGGAGAAACAGCTTGATGATCCGTCGCCTGATTGTGCCACTCGCCGTGGCCATCGCTACTCTCCATGCCAGCCAGGGATTTGCGCAAGGGGCCTTTCCAGCGCCACTGCCCGGTCGGGCCGGGACCGCCAACGATCCCGCTTTCCCTCCGGTGAATGGAGCTGGAGCCGCCAACGATCCCGCATTTCCCCCGGTGAATGGAGCCCGTCCAACGCCTTCCTTTGGCGCGGCGCCCACTTCGTTTCCGGCACAGGGCGCAGCACCCTTCGCGGGCGGAGGTTCGGCGTTCGCGCCGGCTGGTCCGTCGCAGGGGGGACCCAGCGATGACTGCATGAAGGGATTCATGCCGCTGCGCACAGAGGCAGAGAAACGCGGCAAGCTGATCAAGGCTGCCAGCGAACGGCATGCGGCCCCGGATGAGGCCTGCAAACTGATCGGAAGCTTCGCTCAGGCTGAAGTAAAGATGGTCAAATATGTCGAAACCCATACAACACAGTGTGGGATTCCACCGCAGGTGTTAGAGCAGTTGAAGAATGGTCACAAGAATACCGAGGGCATGCAGCAGCGAGTTCTGCTCGATGGCCCAGCAGGCGCAGCAACGCGGGCCGGCTGGCCCGAGCCTGAGCGAGGTGCTGGGTTCTTCGGCTGCGCTGCCGGAGGCGACCGCCAACAAGAAGGGCAGCACCTTCGATACCTTGAACGGTAACGTGCTCGCGCGATGACCAAATCCAGATGACCTATCCCAGATGACCTATCCCATATGACTTGCCCCAGATGACCGACCCCAGATGAATGGCGCCGCCGCCCCTGTTGCAGACGCTACCGGCAACTGGGTCGATACGCTCGCGCCGCGGTGGTCGCGGCCCTATCTGCGGCTCGCCCGTTTCGACCGGCCGATCGGATCGTGGCTGCTGCTGATGCCGTGCTTATGGTCCGCGGCGCTGGCCGCCGGTGTGGCCCATACGACCCGGCAATTGCCCCTCACTATCGTGCTGTTCTTTATCGGCGCCTTTGTCATGCGCGGCGCCGGCTGCACCTGGAATGACATTACCGATCGCGATCTTGATGCATTGGTCGAGCGCACGCGGTCACGGCCGATCCCGGCGGGACAAGTGAGCGTGCCGCGGGCGGCCGTCTTTCTTGTCGTTCAGGCGCTGATCGGACTGGCGGTGCTGGTGCAATTCAACCGCTTCGCGATAGCGACCGGTATCGCGTCGCTGCTCATCGTCGCGGTCTATCCGTTCATGAAGCGGATCACCTGGTGGCCGCAGATCGTGCTCGGGCTGGCGTTCTCCTGGGGCGCGCTGATGGGGTTTGCCGTGACGTTCGGACGGATCGATGCGGCGGCGGTGCTGCTATATGCCGGCTCGATCTCGTGGGTGATTGGCTACGACACCATTTATGCGCACCAGGACGCCGAGGACGACGCGCTGATCGGCGTCAAATCGACCGCGCTTCTGTTCGCCGCACGCACGCATCAGGCGTTGCTGGTGTTTTACGCCCTGGCGGTTGGTTTGATCGGTGCGGCGCTGGCGCTGGCCGGCGCCGGCTTTCCCGCGTGGGTCGGGCTGGCCGTCTTCGCCGCGCATTTAATCTGGCAGATCAGGCGGCTGGACATCGGCGATCCCGCTTTGTGCCTGCGGGTTTTCAAGACCAACCGCGATGCGGGCTTGTTGCTGTTTGCCGGGTTGCTAGCGGACGCGGTGATGCGCGCCGGCGTTTAAGCGCTTAATCCGGTGCGATGATCTCGCGCTCGCCCTGATGGATATTGGGCGGATTGAGCAAGTCGCCGCCACGCCGCCGCACCAGGAATTTTGGACGCCGGCCCCGGATCGCATTGTGCCGACGCCGCCGCGCCGCCGGTTCGCGCGCCGTGTCTTCCGGCAATTGCGGAAGCCCGAAGATTTCGCTCCACATTTGCCAAGCTGCCGCCAGTTCGTCGCGGTCGGAACTGACGCCGAGCGGAATGCTCAGTGACGGGTCGCGGTGAACCAGAACGAGCATCTGGGCATCGTCGATGCCGCGCAGCGCGACGCCGAGAAAATCGCGCACCCGAACATTGATGGCCATCCGCATGCCGAGCACGGCGCGATGCAGAACGACGCGTTCGCGGTGAAGTTCTATTCTGCGCAAGCCGCCATCGGCGCGGGCATCATGCGCATCGAAACTGACGGGCAGGGAAAGAGGGTCGAGCCGCAATGCGCGGCTCGACCCGGCGGGATTGATCCCGCTTGTTGCTGTTTGACGCCTCACGGCTTTATCTCCCCGCCGGGATTATGTTCCCGGTCGATACGCGAGACCTTAGCCGAGCCGCGTCCGAAATCGCTTAAAAAGGCTGGTTAACCGCGCGTCACCGGCGCTGCATTCGCCCGCATGATTGACAAGACCTTGCGGCGGATTCGAAAATCTTCTGGTTTTCAAGTCATGAAAATGCTTGAAGTCCGCGTGAATCAGGCACATCTCATGGATTGTTGATTTGCCACGCCGCCTTCAATCCTCCTCAACTCTCGGGATTTTGTTCGTGATCTCTTCACCATCCACGGCATCGCCGCCTCCGACGAAGACCGCCAGCTCCGATCTGTTCGATCAGTCAGCTCTGAGCACGCTGGCGCAACGTCTCGTCGAGGCGGCCCGGCGTGCCGGCGCGGACGCTGCCGACGCGGTGGCAGTGCGCGGTGTGTCGCAGGGCGTGGAGGTGCGCGATGGCCGCGTCGAGGAATCCGAACGCTCGGAAGGCGATGACGTCGGGCTGCGCGTGCTGGTGGGACAGCGCCAGGCGGTGGTTTCGACCAACGACGTCAGCGGTGATGGAATCGCGAAGCTTGCGGAACGTGCCGTCGCGATGGCGCGGGTCGCGCCCGATGACAAATATGTCGGTCTCGCCGATCCGGCGCTGCTGGCGCGCGATTTCCCCGATCTCGATCTGCTCGACCCCAAGATCCCGTCGACGTCCGAGCTTGAACGTCGCGCCTGTGAAGCCGAAGCGGCGGCGCTCGCCGTCAAAGGCGTGAGCAAGTCGGGCGGTGCGTCGGCCTCAACTGGAATCGGCGGCATGGTGCTGGTGACCAGTACCGGCTTCCACGGTTCGTATCTGCGTTCCAGCCAGGGTATCTCGATGACCGCGATATCGGGCGACGGTACCGGCATGGAACGCGACTACGACTTCACCTCGGCGCCGCATGCCTCCGATCTCGCCTCGCCCGAAAGCGTCGGCCGTACTGCGGGCGAGCGCACGGTGGCGCGTGCTAATCCGCGCAAGGTCGAGACCTGCAAGGTGCCCGTCGTGTTCGACCCGCGCGTGTCGGGTTCGATCGTCGGTCATCTCGTCGGCGCGATTAATGGCGCGTCGATTGCGCGCAAGACCAGCTTTCTGAAGGACCGTCTCGGCGAGCAATTGTTTCCCGGGAATATCCGCATCATCGACGATCCGCTGCGGGTGCGCGGATTGCGCTCGCAAACGTTCGATGCCGAGGGCGTCAAAGTCAAGAAACTCGCCATCGTCGATCAGGGCGTGCTGACATCGTGGCTGCTGGATTGTGCGACCGCGCGCGAACTGGGGCTGGTTACCACCGGCCACGCCCAACGCGGCGTTTCGTCGTCGCCGTCGCCGGGGTCGTACAACCTTCACCTCGAAGCGGGCGAGCCCACGCCGGCTGAATTGATATCCGATATCAAACAGGGATTTTACGTCACCGACCTGATCGGCTCCGGCGTCAACGGCGTAACCGGAGACTACAGCCGCGGGGCGTCGGGGTTCTGGATCGAGAACGGCGAGATTACCTATCCGGTGAGCGAGGTGACGATCGCGGGTCATCTGCTCGAGATATTCAAATCGCTGGTCCCCGCCAACGATCTGGTGTTTCGTTATGGCGTCAACGCGCCAACGTTGCGCATCGAGGGATTAACGCTTGGCGGACGCTAGCGCCGACCGTGTGCATGACCAGCCTTTGACGCGCGATGTCCTGACGCGCGACACCGCATTGCTCGCGGATGCGGTGCGCGAGGCCGGCGCGCTGGCGCTGTCACTGTTCCGCACCGAACTCAAGAGCTGGACCAAGGGCGCCTCGTCGCCGGTGTCCGAAGCCGATATCAGGGTCAACGACCTGATCGAGAAAAAGCTTCGCGCCGCCACGCCGGAATATGGCTGGCTGTCGGAAGAAAGCGCCGACGACGAAGCACGGCTCGACAAACACCTGGTCTGGATCGTCGATCCGATCGACGGCACCCGCGCCTATCTGGCCGGCCGCGAAGACTGGTGCGTGAGTGTGGCGCTAGTCGAGGACACGCAGCCTGTGCTGGCCGCCGTGTTCGCGCCGGCCAGCAATGAATTTTTCCTCGCCGTGCGCGGTCGGGGCGCCACTCATAACGGCTTGCCGGTTTATGCGACATCCGGCACCGAACTGGATTTTTCCCGCATGGCCGGCCCGAAACCGCTGGTCGAGCGCCTAAGCAACCAGCAGTCAGGCGGAATTATCCTCCATCCCCGTATCGGATCATTGGCGCTGCGGCTGTGCCGGGTCGCGCAGGGAAGTCTCGACGCAGCCTTCGCCGGCGGGCAAAGCCGCGACTGGGACCTTGCCGCGGCCAATTTGATCGTGCAGGAAGCGAATGGTAATATGACTGCACTTTCCGGGGATACTATCCTCTATAATCGCCGGGAGGTGACGCACGGGGTGCTGGTGGCAGCGGGACGCGATCGTCATGCGAGCATTGTCGAGCATTTTCGGAATCGCCCTCTGTCCTGAGCGTCCGTCGATGCGCGTTGAATGTCTTGCTCGCCAGGCCCTGCGTTAGGAAAAAGGGATCATGCCAGATAGTGCCCAGCAGCAATTGCTCCACCTCGTCATTGGAGGCGAATTGACCGATCTTGAACACACCACGTTCAAGGATCTCGATCAGGTGGAAATCGTCGGCGTTTTTCCCAATTACGCGACCGCCTATGCGGCCTGGAAGGCCAAGGCGCAGCAGACAGTGGACAACGCCCACATGCGCTATTTCGTGGTCCATCTCCACCGGCTGCTCGATCCGGGGCAAGACGCGAAGCCTGCCAGTTGAAAAGATTAGTTCGTAATGTGCTGCGCGGCAGCTGGGTCCAGCGCGCTGTCGGGTTTCTCGCGGCCGAGTTCCTGCGGCTGGTCTGGCTGACCAACCGGTTCAGCTTCGACCCGCCGAATGTCCATGACATCGTCGAGCCGCAGATGCCGGCGATTTTCGCATTCTGGCACGGCCAGCATTTCATGACGCCGTTTATCAAGTCCAAGGAGATCCACCGCGCCAAGGTGCTGATCTCGCGGCATCGCGACGGCGAATTCAATGCGATTGCCGCCGAGCGGCTCGGAATCGGCACCATCCGCGGTTCCGGCGATCACGGCTCCAGTTTTTACCGCAAGGGCGGTGTCGGCGCCTTCAAAGAGATGATGCGCGCGCTCGCGGAAAATTATAACGTCGCGCTGACCGCCGATGTACCGAAGCGCTCGCGTATCGCCGGCCTCGGCATCATCATGCTGGCGCGGGAATCTGGACGGCCGATCATGCCGTTCGCGATGGCGACCAGCCGCTTCTTGCGTCTGAAGAACTGGGACCGCACCACGATCAATCTGCCGTTTGGACGAGGGGCACTGGTGGGAGGCGAAATTATCATAGTTCCACCCGACGCCGGTGCGGAGACAATGGAAGAATTGCGCGCGCGGCTGGAGGCGACGCTGAACGACGCGACCCGCCGCGCCTATGCGCAGATCGGCCGTCCGGAAGAGGCCGGTCATGGCTAGCACCCTGCCGATGACCCTGCGTGTCTATCGCAGGCTGTCTGCTGCGGTGATGCCGCTGGCGCCGGCGCTGATCAAGCGGCGGCTGAAACAGGGCAAGGAGGATCCCGCGCGGATCGGCGAGCGCCGTGGCATGAGCCGGGATATCCGGCCGCATGGACCGCTGGTCTGGATTCACGGCGCAAGTGTCGGCGAAGTGCTGGCCGCGGCAGCCCTGATCGAGAAATTGCGCGCCTTGAATATTCGCATCCTGCTGACCTCCGGCACGGTGACCTCGGCGGCGATCGTCGCCAAGCGCTTTCCCGCCGACATCATCCATCAATATGTGCCTTACGATTCGCCGCGTTATGTCGCACGATTTCTGGATCACTGGCGGCCGAGCCTTGCACTCTTCATCGAATCCGATTTGTGGCCGAACCTGATCCTGTCGAGCGCGGCGCGGCGGCTGCCGATGGTCCTGATCAACGGCCGGATGTCGCATCGCTCGTTTCCCCGCTGGCGTCGGGTCAGCGGCACGATCTCGGCGCTGCTTGGCCGGTTCGACGTCTGCCTGGCCCAATCAGAAGTCGACGCCGAGCGCTTTGCCGCGCTTGGCAGCCGCAACGTTGTGACCACAGGCAATTTGAAACTGGACGTTCCTGCACCGCCGGCCGATTCCGCCAAGCTGGAGCGGTTGATGGCGGTGACGCGCGGTCGTCCGATCATCGTCGCGGCCTCGACCCATCCCGGCGAAGAAGAACTGTTGCTGGAGGCGCACAACACGCTTGCGGGATTCTTTCCATCGCTGTTGACCGTAGTCGTGCCGCGCCATCCCGCTCGTGGTGAAGCCATCGCCCGCGCGATCGCCGCTTCCGGCCTGCATGTCGCCCTGCGTTCGCGCGAGGAATTACCGACCGCGGTCACAGACATCTATGTCGCCGACACCATGGGCGAATTGGGGCTGTTCTATCGGCTATCGCCGATCGTGTTCATGGGAGGTTCGTTGGTACCGCATGGTGGGCAGAATCCGATCGAGGCGGTAAAGCTCGGCGCGTCGATCGTTCATGGGCCGCATGTCTTCAATTTCACCGATGTTTACGAGGCGCTCGACAGTGCCGGCGGCGCGAAGCCGGCCGACACGCAGGAAGCCTTGGTCAAGCAATTGGGCCAGTTGCTGGCCGATCCGGCGGCGCGCGATGCGTCGCTTGCAGCCGCCGAGGGTGTGGTCGCCGACCTCGGCGGCGCGCTCGAACGCACGCTGGCCGCGCTCGAACCCTATCTCCTGCAATTGCGATTCGAAATGGGAGCATCCAATGCATGAGCCGGCCTTTTGGTACCGGCCATCATCATGGATGTCGCGATTTCTGATGCCGGTCGGCGCCATCTATGGCGCGATCGCAGGCCACAGATTGCAGCGCGAGGGCTTGGACGCCGGTATACCCGTCCTTTGTGTCGGCAATTATCATGTCGGCGGCGCCGGCAAGACCCCGACGGTGCTGGCTCTGGCGAAGCTATTGCGTGAACTGGGCGAGACGCCGGTGGTGCTCAGCCGTGGCTATGGCGGGCAATTGCGCGGACCGATCCTGGTCGATCTTGCGCGCCATGCCGCTGCCGACGTCGGCGACGAGCCGCTGATGATGGCCGCCGACTGTCCCGGTGGCCGTTGCGCGCGATCGTATCGATGGCGTGGCATTGGCACGCTCGCAACGCGCCAGCGTCATCCTGATGGACGATGGCTTCCAGAATCCGGCGGTCGCCAAGGATGCCTCGCTGATCGTGATCGATGGCGGGCGCGGCCTCGGCAATGCCTGCGTGTTTCCCGCCGGTCCCCTGCGTGCGCCGCTGCCGCCGCAATTGGCCCGTACCGATGCATTGATTGTCATCGGTGGCGGGATTGCGGGCCGATGCAGTTGCCGCCGCCGTTGCGGCGCAGGGCAAGCCGGTATTGCGGGCGCATCTGCGGGCCGACGAGGCGTCGGTCGCGTCGCTGCGCGGCAAGCGGGTGCTGGCTTTTGCCGGGATCGGCGATCCCTCGCGGTTTTTCCGGACGCTGCGTGCGAATGGGATCGAGGTCGTCGAGGAGCGTGCCTTCGCCGATCACCATCCGTTTTCGGAAAGTCAGATCGAGAAGCTGCGCCAGGAAGCCCGGCGCGACGCGCTGACGCTGGTGACGACGGAGAAGGATCTGGCGCGGCTGCGCGGCCGCGACGGGCCGCCGGATTGGGCGCGGGAGATTGTGCCGTTCGCGGTGACGCTTGAATTCGACGACGCCGTGCAATTGCGGAAGTTTGTCGCTGACCGGCTTTCAGAGCACGCGAGACAAAATTTCGCGCGATCACGTCGACTGCACTTATCCTGACGCTCCCCTGCGTCTTCAGCGCACCCGGAAAATGCCGCTCCAGCACCGCGCTCGGGACGGCGTAGGCTTCCTGCAGATCGACGCTCCAGTATTTCAGTTCGTCGAGCGGTATCCGGACATCGGTCACCGCGCAGCGCACATAGGTTCCCGGCGAGATCACGCGGAAATCGCCATCCAGATATTGCAGCTGCGCTTCGCCGTGGGCCGAGGGACCGAATTTATTCAGCACGGGTAGAACTCTCCGATCGTTTCAGTTTGTTTTGGCTCCCGGTCCTCGACCGGGTCACATGTTAAGGATTTAGTCTATCATAAATAGGTCGTGGTGTCCGCCCGTCAAACCCACCGATTTGTGATGAATTGCCGTGCTGACGCACATGTTAGCCTTTTCGCCGTGGATTGCCGCTGTTCCCGGCGCCATAATGGCCTGATAAACGCGATGCGCCTTCTGTCAGCAATTGCATTCCTGGCACTATTCGCCGTGACAAGTGCGGCGGATGGCGCCCCGTCGGCCGCCCCGCATCAGGTCGACATTCCCCTGAGTGCCGGGATCCTGCATGCGCAGCTTTACAAGCCCGATGGCGACGGACCATTTCCAGTCGTGATCGCGCTGCACGGCTGCGGCGGCTTGGGCGGTCGTTCCGAGCCGATCCAGCCGCGCTATCGCGATTGGGCCGAGCAACTGCTGAAGGACGGCAAAGCCGTTCTGTGGCCGGACAGCTATGGGTCGCGTGAACTCGGCCCCCAGTGCCACGTCAAGGAGCGCCGCGTGCTGGCCCGCCGCGAGCGGGTGGGCGACATCCTGGCGGCGCGGCAATGGCTGGTTCAGCAGCCTTGGGCCGCGCACGACCGCATCAGCCTCTTGGGCTGGGCGAACGGCGCGAGCGCGCTGTTGTGGGCGGTGCGTCCGCAATTGTCGACGCGCACCGAGCCGGATTTCCGCTCGGCGATTGCGTTTTATCCGGACTGCCGGCTCTCCTCGGGGCTGGGCTGGAGCGCGCGGGTTCCGACGCTGGTGCTGATCGGCGCCAAGGATGACGTCAGTTCACCGCCTGCCTGCCGTCAGATGATCGACGGTGCGCACGGCCGCAGTGCGCTGACGCGAATCGTGGTCTACCCCAGCGCCTATCATGATTTCGATCGCGCCAATCTGCCGCTTCATGCGATTGATCCAACGACAGACGCTACCGCCCCTGAAAAGGGCCACGTCGGCACCGATGCGGAAGCGCGCGCCAACTCACAAAAACGCGTCGCGGAATGGCTGGCGCGATAGACGCGCTCTTTAAAACAGACTTCCTTGCTCGACCGGCTTGACGGCGCGCTTGGGCGCAGTCTTCTGCTCCGACGCCTTCTCGGCAGTTTTGGGCTCGCTTGCAACCGGCTTGGCCGGCGTTGACGTGGCCGCCGGCCGGTCCGCATCGGCGGTCGCGGCGACCCTTCCATCGGCAAATTCCAGATCGAGCCGTGCCCCCGGTCCAACGGACGCGGCGGCGTGCACCGGGGAGCCCCGTTCATCGCGCACCAGGGCAAACCCGCGCGCGAGAACGCCGCGATAGGATAACGCTCCCAGCAACTGACCGCTGTGGGCGACACGCGCCTCAAGCCGCTGCATGGCAAAACCCAGCGCACGCCGTGCGCGCTCGGCCAGCCGCAGCGTGCGCTCACGGTCCCGCGCAATCGCATTGCGCTGCGCCTGCGAGTTGGAAAGCTTGGAGGCTTTCAGCCTGACCTCCAGCCCGGCAAAGCGATCCCTGCGTTTATGCAGCAGCGACGTCGTGGAATTCCGCATCCGCTCGCCCGATACGGTCAGCCGATGGTTGGCCTGGTTGAGCTGTCCACGCAGCACCCGCACGGTCAGCCGCGCGCTAAAGCCGGCGAAGCGGCGGAAATGAGCGTGCGTATTGGCCTTCAGGCGCGCGGGGCAGGGCGCTTGACGCGCTATCCAGCCGCTGCCGCGGAATCGCGAGCAGTTCGCTTAAGCCGGGCAGCGCGCGCACCGCGGCGCGCAGTTCGTTGCGGCGGGCTTCCTGGCCGCGTTGCCAGCACACCATCGTGCGGCGTGCCAGGCCTGTGACCTCGACGAATAATTCGCTGCGCACCGGGACGGCCATTTCGGCGGCGGCAGTCGGTGTCGGTGCGCGCTTGTCGGCGGCAAAGTCGATCAGCGTGATATCGGTCTCGTGGCCGACCGCCGAAATCAGCGGGATCATGCTCTCGGCGGCGGCGCGGACCACGATTTCCTCGTTGAACGACCACAGGTCTTCCAGCGAGCCGCCACCGCGCGCGACGATCAGGAGGTCGGGCCGCGGAATCCTGCCGCCTTCAGGCAGCGCATTGAAGCCGCGGATCGCGTGCGCGACCTGTTCGGCCGAACCCTCGCCCTGTACCCGCACCGGCCACACCAGCACGCGGCGCGGAAAGCGGTCCTGCAATCGATGCAGGATGTCGCGGATCACGGCGCCCGTCGGCGAAGTGACGACGCCGATCACTTCCGGCAACCAAGGCAAGAGTTGCTTGCGCGCCTCGTCGAACAGCCCCTCGGCGGCAAGCTTCTTCTTGCGCTCTTCCATCAGCGCCATCAGCGCGCCGATGCCGGCGGGCTCGATCGCTTCAATCACGATCTGGTATTTCGACGAGCCGGGATATGTCGTGAGCTTGCCGGTGGCGATGACCTCGAGGCCTTCCTGCGGCTTGAAGCGCATCCGGCCGTGGACGCCCTTCCAGATCACCGCCTCGATCTTGGCGCTCTCGTCCTTGAGCGAGAAATAGCAGTGCCCGGAGGAATGCGGCCCGCGAAAGCCGGTGATTTCGCCGCGCACCCGGACATGCCCGTAGGCATCCTCCACCGTCCGCTTCAGGGCGGAGGACAGTTCGGAGACCGTGAATTCCGGTGCGTTGATCAGGGCTTCGGCTGCGGCCATTTCGGACAATCGAATCGGGTTTCTGCAATTGGACTTTTCCGGTTGAGCACAAATTAGGGATTTCGGTCACCACCGCAAATCAACCATTGCATTTCAGATTACTCTGCGATATAGAGTTATCTATGTGAATTTCAACGAGGAGGACTGCATCATGGTCACGGAATAGCTGTCTGGCAGCTTCAAAGCAGTGTTCTGGAGTTGCTGCTGCCGCTGGTTTCGCGTCACTGCTGCTGGCGGGCCTGATCGCATGGCCGCTCCATCGGCCGCCCGAGCTGCAATCGATCTCGGCGTACCGCAACGCGATGGATCTTCAGCACGCTGCCGGCGATCGCGCGGTTCCAGGCCCGCGATGGCACCGCCCTCGGCTTACCGGCATTATCCGGCGCAGGGCCGTCCACCGGCCGGTCGCCGTTGTCATCCATGGCTCGTCCGGCTCCAGCCAAGGCGCGATCCATGCGCTCCGTGGCGCTGGCGGCCGCGGCGTAGAAACCTATGCAGTGGACATTCGCGGCCATGGCGCCTCCGGGAACGCGCGGCGATATCGCCTATCTCGGCCAGCTCGAGGACGATCTGGCCGATTTTGTCGCTGTAGTTCCGCAAGACCAATCCGACCGCGCCGCTGACGCTGATCGGCCATTCTTCCGGCGGCGGCTTTGCGCTGCGCGTCGCGGCTCGCCGATCCAGAACCTGTTTGCACGCACCGTGCTGCTCGCGCCCTATCTCGGCTACGACGCCCCGACCAGCCGGCCGAACTCCGGCGGCTGGGCCAATGCCGATATTCCGCGCTTCCTCGGTTGCGGTGTTGCGCACGATCGGCATCGACTGCTGCGAAGTCGCTGCCGGCGCTGGCCTTCGCGGTGCCGCCGGATTCCGAAAAGCTCTGGTCCCGGCCTATAGCTACCGGCTGATGCGCAATTTCGCCGATCATCCGGATTTTCGCGGCGATCTTGCGGCCGCGACCAGGCCGCTGACGATCTTTTCGGGCGCCGCCGACGAACTGATGCTGGCGGACAAATACGCCGAGGCGGTGCACGGCGATCAGCCGCGGTCGACGTGAAGCTGATCGACGGCGTCAATCACATGGGCATCGTCAGCGACCCCGGGGCGGTATCGATCATCGCCGACGACGTCGCGACCAGCAGGTTTGAACTCATGACCGGCATCGGTTGCGCCAACGCGGAGGAAATCCGATGAAAAACCTGTTCGAAGCCGGAAGGCTGCTGCTTCTCGATATGGCGGCGACGATTTTTTTTCTTGTGCTTTATCTGCTGACGCACAACGTCGCGCTGTCGGTGATGCTCGGTATGGCCTTGGGCACCGCCCAGATCGGCTGGGCAGCTCGCGCGCCGGAAGCCGATCGACACCATGCAATGGATGAGCCTGTTTCTGGTGCTGGGCGCGGGCACCGTCACGCTGATCACCAACGATCCGCGATTCGTGATGATCAAGCCGAGCGTGATCTATATCATTGTCGGCGTCGTGATGCTGAAGCGGGGATGGATCAACCGCTATCTGCCGCCGATCGCGATCGAACTGGTGCCGGATATCGCGGTCATTCTCGGCTATGCATGGTCGGGCCTGATGTTTCTTTCCGCGGCCCTGAACCTGATCGTGGCGCTTAACTTCAGCGTGATGACCTGGTCGGTGACGATGTCGATCTATGGCATCGCCAGCAAGGCCGCGATGTTCCTGATTGGCTACGCGGTCATGCGCACCATTGGCCGTGCGCGTCACCGGCGCGAGTGGCTGCTGGCGACGCTCCGAACGGCGCGGCTCCGGCATATACCAATTCAGCGATCACGGACGACCTGGTCAAAGCAGGAAGTGCGTCATGACGTCAATCGACCCCAAGGAAGCCGCCTCGGCGCTGTCGGATATCGACGAGATCGCGCGCCGGGTTCGTCAATCGACCATCTACCATCTCGCCAGCATGATGATGATCATGTGGGGCGCGCTGACCTTCGCGGGCTATCTCGTGACCTGGTCTGTCGCCGCGCAACGCGGTGTATGCCTGGCCGACAGTCTATATCGCGGGTATCGCGGGCTCCTTCGTCGTCAGCGCTTTCGGCTATACGCGAACCCGGGTCCATGCCTTCGATGTCCGGAAGCTGGCGGCATTCCTGTTGTTCGTCGCGTTCGGCTTGTTCTGCTGTTGGCTCGGTCATTTCACGCCGCGCCAGCTGGGCACGTTCTGGCCGGTCTATTTCATGCTGGTCTATACCATCTTTGGACTGTGGGTCGGTCAGGCCCTTGTGGCGATCGGTCTTGGCATCACCGCACTGACACTGATCGGGTACTTCTTCGTCGGCGACACATTCGATCTGTGGATGGCCTTCGTCAACGGCGGCGGCCTCGTTCTGGGCGGCCTCTGGATGCGCCGGAGCTGACCGATGGCCGAACTCGACGACATCATCCACCAGCCGCTGCGGTTGAAAATCATGGCGGCGTTGAACGTACTGCCGGCGGGCGCGGGGCTCGAATTCTCCCGCCTGAAAAAGCTGACCGGCGCCACCGACGGTAATCTCGGCGCCCACATCGAAACACTGGCGAAGGCCGGCTATGTCGGCGTCGACAAGGCCTTTGTCGGCAAGAGGCCGCAGACCACGGTGACTGCGACAGCGGCGGGACGCGGTGCGTTTTCCCGCCATGTCGCGACTTTGCAGGAAATCATCGCGGCCTCGGCGCGGCAGCCGCAGCGGTAACCGTCGTTCGTTTCACTCGCGCCCCGGAATGGCGGTGGGTGATGATCTCCCCTTGCAGCGAGGGGGAGTTTCGTGCGACCGACTCGAAACCGCCCACCTCATCTGGCTGTATCGCATGCACATTCTTCTGCTTGGTTCCGGCGGCCGCGAACACGCTTTGGCCTGGAAAATCGCGGCTTCCCCGCTGGTGACAAAACTCTGGTGCGCGCCCGGCAATGCCGGCATCGCGCGGGAAGCCGAATGTGTGCCGCTCGATATCGCCGACCATGCCGCGGTGATTGATTTCTGCCGCAGCAACACGATCGATTTCGTCGTCGTCGGCCCGGATGCGCCGATCGCCGCCGGGATCGTCGACGATCTCGACTGCCGCCGGCTTCAAGGCATTCGGACCGACGAGGGCCGCGGGGCAACTTGAGAGTTCGAAAATCTTCACCAAAGAGCTTTGCAAGGCGAACCATATTCCGACCGCCGCCTTTGGTCACTTCCGGGATGCTGAGGCGGCGAAAGCCTATATCCGCGAGCAAGGCGCACCGATCGTCGTCAAGGCCGATGGGCTGGCCGCCGGAAAAGGCGTCGTGGTTGCGATGAACCTCAACGATGCGCTCGCGGCGGTCGACATGATGTTCCGCGGCGGTTTCGGTGCGGCCGGCGCCGAAGTCGTGGTCGAGGAGTTCATGCAGGGCGAGGAGGCTTCGTTCTTTGCCCTGTGCGACGGCGACCACGCATTACCGTTGGCGACCGCGCAAGATCACAAGCGCGCCTTCGATGGCGACAAGGGCCCCAATACCGGCGGCATGGGAGCCTATTCACCCGCACCGGTCATGACCGAAGCGCTGTGCACACGGGTGATGGAGGAGATGATCAAGCCGACGCTGCACGCCCTGAAGGCGATGGGATCGCCCTACAAGGGCGTGCTTTATGCCGGCGTGATGGTGACCAAAGACGGACCGAAGCTCGTCGAATACAACGCCCGGTTCGGCGATCCGGAATGCCAGGTGCTGATGCTGCGGATGATGTCCGACATCGTGCCGGCGCTGATCGCCTGCGCCGATGGCCAGTTGAAGAATTTCAGTCTGCGCTGGTTCGACGATGTCGCGCTGACGGTGATCATGGCGACCAAGGGCTATCCCGGCGACTACGGCAAGGGCTCGGTGATTGAAGGTCTCGATGACGCCGCCAAGGTCGAGGGCGTCGAAATATTCCATGCCGGAACCAGGGCCGAGGGCGGCAAAATTCTCGCCAATGGCGGGCGAGTGCTGAACATCTGCGCGACCGGCAAAACCGTCACCGAGGCGCAGCAGCGCGCCTACCAGGCGGTCGACCGCATCCAATGGCCCGACGGATTCTGCCGTCACGACATCGGCTGGCAGGCGGTGGAGCGGGAGAAGGCCAGAGCATAGAGTCTCACCATCCCGGGGCGGCGCGTCACTGGTTCGGTCGTCAGCTTGACCCGCGTACCCATCCAGCTCCAACAAGCCCTGAAGAGAGTTTTGCGCAGAAGATGGATTGCCGGGTTACCTAGCGCGAAGACGCGCTTCGCGCTTTTGCCCGGCGATGACATTCTTTTCTTCAAATCAAACCGCCGCCTGCGGCTGACACGGTCGGCCGCCTCTTGTAGGCCGCAAATGTTACTGCTTACTGGCCATCCGCTTTTTGCAGATACGTGAGTGCACCGATGCCTGATCTCGCCGACCTGTTTCCCGGTTATGCCGCCGAATGGATCAACACCCAATCCGGGCGTATTTTCGCGCGGGTTGGCGGCAAGGGGCCGCCGCTGTTGCTGCTGCACGGCTTTTCCGAAACTCATGTGATGTGGCATCGCGTCGCGCCGCAGCTCGCCGACCGGTTCACGCTGATCATCGCGGACCTGCCGGGGTATGGCTGGTCGGATATGCCGCGGAGCGACAAGGATCACACGCCCTATACCAAGCGCGCGATGGCGCAAACCATGATCGAGGCGATGGAACAGCTCGGCCACGTGCATTTCGCGCTGGCCGGGCATGATCGCGGCGGACGCGTCGCCTATCGTCTGGCACTCGATCATCCCGGCCGGCTGTCGCGGCTGGCGGTGCTCGATATCCTGCCGACCTATGATTACTGGATGAAGATGGATTGGCGCTATGCGCTGAAGATCTATCACTGGACGTTTCTGGCGCAGCCTTATCCGCTGCCGGAAACCCTGATCGGCGGCAATCCCGATTTCTTCCTGCGGCAGAAGATGGCGAGCCAGACCAAATCGAAAAACCTCGACGCGATCGACCCGCGCGCGCTGAAGCATTACCTCGCGGCCTTCCGCGATCCCTCGCGGGTCCACGCCATGTGCGAGGACTACCGCGCCGGCGCCACCGCCGATTTCGAGATCGACAAGGCCGATCACGATCAGGACAAGAAGATCACGATCCCGATGCTGGCGCTGTGGGGCGAGGTCGGCATCGCGCGTGCTGCGGCGACACCGCTCGATACCTGGAAGACATGGGCGATCAACGTCACGGGCGGCCCGGTCGATTCCGGTCATTTCCTGACCGAGGAAAATCCGGACGCGACCGCGAAAGCGCTGAGGGAGTTTTTTGCGGCTTCGTAGTCCAAAACAGAGCTCGTCATACCCGCGAAGGCGGGTATCCAATACGCCGCAGCCTCTCGATCAATCGCCGGCGTCTCTGGAATACTGGATCATCCGCTTTCGCGGATGATGACAGCGGTAGAATGATTGCGCACCGACGCCCTTCACCTTCTCGCCCTGAAAAACTCCCTTAGCAGCGCCGCCGCTTCGCTTTCGCCCACCGAGGAATAGACCTCGGGGACGTGATGGCAGCTCGGCGAGGCGAAGAACCGCACGCCGGATTCCACCGCGCCGCCCTTGGGATCGCTGGCGCCGTAATACAGCCGCCTTATCCGCGCAAACGAGATCGCGGCCGCGCACATCGTGCACGGCTCGAGCGTGACGTAGAGATCGCAATCGACCAGCCGCTCGGTGCCGATGGTCTCGGCGGCTTGCCGGATCGCCAATATTTCGGCATGCGCGGTCGGATCGCAATCGGTCAGCGTCCGGTTGGCGGCTGTGGCGATAGGCTCGTAATTGCGCACAATGACGCATCCGATCGGCACTTCGCCGGATTTTCCGGCATTTTCGGCCGTTTTCAGTGCCAAATCCATGAAAGATGGTGCGGTCATGCCTCGTATCATCGGAAAATACCTGCTATTAGCTCCACCTTCAGCAAAAGTGGCTACCGGTTTTGCGTGAGAATGCGCCTTGAGCCAAGCGCGCGCACGTTATCGCTATGACAACCTGTCCACATGCCTGATCGCCATTTCATACGAGAGACCATTCATGCCCCGCGATAACGATAAAAACAACGATTCCCGCGGCCGGCGTGATCGGCCCTCCGGCGGCAAGGGCCGCTCCGGCGCCGCGCGCGGTCCCGACAAGAAATTCGCCAAGCGCGGCTTTGCCGGCAAAAGCGACGACGGTGAACGGCGCCCCTATGCCGGCAAGCCCGATGGCGCCAGATCCTTTGGCAAGAAGCCCTATGCGGGCGCGGGCAAACCCTATGCCGGCAAACGCGACGGCGCCCCGCCGCGCTTCAACCGCGACGACCGCCCGGCGCGTGGCGATGGCGAAAAGCGTCCCTATACGCCGCGCGGCGATCGCCCGAACTATAATCGCGACGATCGCGCGCCACGCTCCGACCGCGGTGACGCACGGCCTGCGGCGCGTTTCTCCGACCGCAAATTCGGCGACAAGAAACCCTACGCGTCGCGCGACGGGGGCGGAGAGAAGCGGCCCTACACGCCGCGCGGCGAAGGTTTCCGCAAGGACGGCGACCGGCCGCAGCGGGATCGGCCCTTTGCCGATCGTCCACCCGGGGATCGCCCCTACAGTGCGCGGCCGCCGCGTGATGGCGATCGTCCCCGTGGCGATCGGCCTGAGAGAAAATTTGGCGGCGACAAGAAATTTTCGCGCGGCGCACCAGATCGCGGTCCGCGCAAGGATTTTGGCGATCGCCCTGAACGCGGCGATTCAAAACCGTGGCAGAAGCGCGATGCCTCCTCGCCCGACCACGCCGGCCGCAATTCTCGCCCGCCGCGCGACGGGGCACGAAATTTCGACAGGCCTCGCTTTGATAAGCCACGGTATGACAAACCGCGTGAGGATCGTCCTCAAGGCGACCGTCCGTTTCGTGAGCGACCGAAGTTTGATCGTCCGCGCGAGGATCGTGGCGAGCGTCCGCGCTTCGATCGCCCGCGTGAAGACCGCCCAAAGTTCGAACGCCCCCGTGAAGGCAGAAGCTCCTGGCAGGAACATCCGCGCAGTGACGGCCGTTCCCAAGACCGTGACGATCGGCCGCGACGCGACAATGAGGATGACAGCAAGGTATTTGCAAAACGTCCGGCATTCGGCGGCCGGGGTGAATACCGCGAGCGCAAGCCCGATTTCGAGAAACGTGCGCCGCGGCCGCCGCGCGAAAAGAAATCCGGCGAGCGTATCGCCAAGGTGGTGTCACGGGCCGGATTGGCCTCGCGCCGCGATGCCGAGGAATGGATCGTGCAGGGCCGCGTCACGGTCAATGGCCGCGTGATCAATTCGCCGGCGCTCGATGTCACCGCAAACGATGTCATCTCGG
Source organism: uncultured Alphaproteobacteria bacterium (assembly GCA_963811915.1). Taxonomy (GTDB): domain Bacteria; phylum Pseudomonadota; class Alphaproteobacteria; order Rhizobiales; family Xanthobacteraceae; genus Bradyrhizobium. The sequence goes on along the minus strand of CAWETC010000001.1, from coordinate 168,168 downwards.
TTGACGGCAAGCCGTTGCCGCCGCGCGAGCGCACCCGGTTGTTCATGTTTCACAAGCCGCGCGGCTTGATGACCACCCACGCCGATCCCGAGGGGCGGCCGACGGTGTTCGACAATCTGCCGGAGGGCCTGCCGCGATTGATCAGCATCGGCCGGCTCGATTTCAATACTGAAGGCCTGCTGCTGCTGACCAATGATGGCGGGCTGGCGCGCGCGCTGGAATTGCCGGATACCGGCTGGCTGCGACGCTATCGTGTTCGCGCCCATGGCGAAGTCACGCAGGCGCAGCTCGATGAATTGAAAAAAGGTGTCGAGGTCGACGGCGTCAAATACGGTCCGATCGATGCGACGCTGGAGCGCGACCAGGGCGCCAATGTCTGGCTGGTGTTTGCGATCCGCGAAGGCAAGAACCGCGAAGTCCGTAACGTGATGGCGCATCTCGGTCTCGAAGTTAACCGGCTGATCCGGGTGTCCTACGGTCCGTTTCAATTGGCCGAACTGGCCGAGGGGCAGGTCGAGGAGGTCAAGACCCGGGTGCTGCGCGAACAGCTCGGCGAAAAGATCGCCGCATTGGCGGGCGCGGATTTTACGCGTCCGATGCAGGGCGAGCCGCATCCGGAATCCGAGGGCGAAGAGACCGATGCGCCGCGCGGCAAGAAGCCATTCAAACCGGCCGGCAAGAGCGGCCTGATTGCCGATCGCAAGGGCCGCCGCGTGCTGGTGCAGCGTACCGGCAGCGACGAAGCGCGGGCGCGCAATGAGGCCGAAGCCAGTGGCTACGGCCCGCCGCGGCGTCCGCAACGCGGCTATCACGGCAAACGCGATCTGAAGCCGCGCGACGAGTAGGGTTCGAATCGTGAATTTGGAAACGGAGCCCGCCACGAGTTTGGGTTCACCTCTCCCGGAGGGAGAGGTCGGATTGCGCAGCAATCCGGGTGAAGGGTTAAGGCCCATCGATAAACCGTACCCCCGCACCGCAACCCTCTCCCGCTCGAAGTCGGATATATCCGACTTCGACAATTTGAGGGTGGAGAGGGAGTTCACCTCTGGCGTCGCGGTACTGAAGTGTGCGCTTCAGCTAAAGGGACTCGCGCTCTAATGCGCGTCGTCGGGGGGCGATTGAAGGGCCGCAATCTGGCGTCGCCATCGTCGCGCGACATCCGTCCAACCGCGGATCGGTTGCGCGAGTCGCTGTTCAACATCCTGATCCATGCCTATGACGATCCCATCGTGGAGGCGCGGGTGCTCGATCTGTTCGCCGGCACCGGCGCACTCGGCATCGAGGCGGTCTCGCGCGGCGCCAAATTCGCGCTGTTCGTCGACAACGGCGCCGAGGCCCGCGCCTTGCTGCGCAACAATGTCGAAGCGCTCGGGCTCGGGGGCGTGACCAAAGTGTACCGCCGCGACGCTACGAACCTCGGCCCGGCCCATCCGATGGAGCCATTCTCGCTGGTGTTTCTCGACCCGCCCTATCGCATGCAACTGGCCGAGAAGGCGCTGGCCTCGTTGCGCGATGGCGGCTGGCTGACGTCGGGGGCGCTGCTGGTGGTCGAGGAAGCCAAGGCCGCGGTATTCGCGGCGCCGGAAGGTTTCGAGGAACTGGAGCGGCGGGTGTACGACGATACGGAGTTTGTGTTCCTGCGGGCTAAACCCTAACTCGTCATGCCCCCCGCGAAATCGGGGTATTCAGTACGCCGAGGCGTCAAAAATTATCCCAAACAGCGCGGAATACCGGATCGCCCGGTCAAGCCGGGCGATGACGACTGAACGTGTGGATGCGCCGAACCCCTATCGTCTCCCGAACAGTCTCTCGATATCCGCGAGCTTCAATTCCACGTAAGTCGGCCGGCCATGGTTGCACTGTCCGGAATTCGGGGTGTCTTCCATCTCGCGCAGCAGCGCATTCATCTCTTCGGGCTTGAGGCGGCGTCCGGCGCGCACCGAGCCGTGGCAGGCCATGGTGGCCGCGACGTGCATCAGGCGCCGCTCCAGTGGCAATGCCTCGTCCCATTCCGCCATGTGTTCGGCGAGATCGCGCAGCAGCGACGCGGCGTCGGTCTTGCCGAGCAGCGACGGCGTCTCGCGCACCGCAACTGCGCCGGGTCCGAAGGATTCGATCGCGAGCCCGAACGACGCCAACTCGTCGGCCCGCGCGACCAGCCGCTCGACCGTGGCTTCGTCGAGTTCGACGATATCGGGGATCAGCAGGATCTGCCGCTGCACGCCGTTCTTCGCCAATGAAGCCTTCAATTTTTCATAAACGATGCGCTCATGCGCGGCGTGCTGGTCCACCACCACAAGACCGTCGCGGGTCTGCGACACGATATAGGTCTCATGAATTTGCGTACGTGCAGCGCCAAGCGGGCGATCGAGCAGGTCGGCCGATGGCGGTTCTTCATAGCGCACGTCCGCGGTGGGCGTGCCGACATCGAACGCGGCCTGTCCGGGTTCGGCAAAGGCTGTCCCCGCGGCATTTTCAAAGGCCGACATCGGCCCTACCGGATAAGACGGCGAACGGCGCCAGTCCCAGTTGGCGCGCGGCGCAGGCGCGAAGGAGGGGCGGAACGAGGCGATCGCCGCGCCGTCGCTGTTGGCCGCGGTGCGTTTGCCTTCGCGCGCGAGGCCTTCTTTTAGCGCGTGCACGATCAGCGCGCGAACCAGACCGGCGTTGCGGAACCGCACTTCGGTCTTGGCCGGATGGACATTGGCATCGACCTCCTGCGGATCTGACGTGACAAACAGCGCCACCACGGGATGACGGTCGCGCGGCAGATAGTCGGAATAGGCCGCGCGTACCGCACCTAAAATCAGCTTGTCGCGCACCGGCCGGCCATTGACGAATAGATATTGCCCGAGCGCATTGGCCCTGGTCAGGGACGGCGCTGCGGCAAAGCCTTCGACCACGACACCTTCCCGCTCGGCGCGCACTTCAATTGCGCTAGAGCGGAAATCCGCGCCCAATATGTCGCCGAGCCTGGTGAGGCGGCCGGCGGCACCGGGCAATGCGGCAGCCCAGGTCACGGGCGCCCGTTCCTCTCCCGCCAGCGTAAAGGCGATGTCAGGCCGCGCCATGGCGAGACGACGCACTACCTCGCGGATCGCCTCGGCCTCGGTGCGGTCGGTCTTGAGAAATTTCAGCCGCGCCGGCGTTGCGTAAAACAGATCGCTGACCTCGACGCGGGTGCCGCGCGACAGCGCCGCCGGCATGATCGCGGATTTCCCGCCGCCCTCGACCGACATCGACCAGGCATGCGGTTCGCTGGCGTGGCGCGTGGTGATGCCGAGCTTCGCCACCGCGCCAATCGAGGGCAACGCCTCGCCGCGAAATCCCAAGGTGCGAATCCGCAACAGATCCTCGTCGTCAAGTTTGGAGGTCGCATGGCGATCGACGGCCAGCGCCAGATCTTCCGATGTCATGCCGTCACCATCGTCGGTGATGCCGATCCGCCGCCGGCCACCGCCATCGGTGAAAATGTCGATCCGGCTCGATCCGGCATCGATGGCGTTTTCCACCAGTTCCTTGACCACGCTCGCCGGCCGCTCGACCACCTCTCCGGCGGCGATGCGGTTGACGACCTGTTCGGGAAGCTGGCGGACCGGCATGTCTGGTGAGACAACTCGTGGGAATGGAAGGCCAATCTAGTGGCTTTTACCGCCCGGCGGGAGGGCGGGGGCTGCTTAACCCCTCGGGTTTATTGAGCTCTCCCCATTGTTCTCATGGCTTGGCGCGAGGAACGGGGCAGCCCGCCATTCCGATTGCACCGTGCGTGGATTCCGACGGGAACATTGTGACCCATACCGACCCGGTATATCGTTTAGAAAAGCTATAAAAAAGATCGGGAGGAATTTGATGTGCCAGCTATTCGCTCACCAACCTCAACGGGACTATGAATCGCAGACCCGGTCGCTTCGTATCGACGGCCATTGCACATCGATCCGGCTGGAGATGGCGTTCTGGGATACGCTTGAAGAAATCGCGAGCAAGGAAGACATGAGTCTCGCGAAATTCCTGACGCGTCTGCACAGCGAAGTTCTAGACCATTACGGCGAAGTGCATAATTTCGCGTCGCTGCTGCGTTGCTCGTGCCTGATCTATCGGTCGAAAGCCGCCGCGGCGATGCCCAATTTTATTGAGGGCACCGTACCGAGGCTCGTGGCCGCCGAGTAGTCGTAACCGACCGGAGCTGATTTCGCGCCGGTCGATTTAAGCCGTCGTCATCCGGGATACGTCAAACGGCGCACCCCGGAGAGAACCCTAGATCTCCTTTCGCTGCATGGCGCCGGCGATGTGATCCGCCTGACGGACCGCCAGCGCCACGATCGTGAGCGTTGGATTGCACGCCGCGCTGCTGGTGAACTGGCTGCCGTCAGAGACGAACAGATTCTTGATGTCGTGCGTCTGTCCGAACTTGTTGACGACGCCATCCTTTGCGTTCGCGCTCATCCGGTTGGTACCCATGTTGTGGGTGCTGGGATAGGGCGGCGTCGGGAAGGTGGCGGTGGCGCCGATCGCCTCGTACACCGCGCTGCCCTGCTTGTAGGCGTGGTCGCGCATCGCGGCGTCATTGGGATGGTCGTCGTAATGCACGCTGGCGACCGGCAAGCCGAACTTGTCCTTGACGGTCGGATCGAGCGTGACGCGGTTGGTTTCCTGCGGCAGATCTTCGCCAACCAGCCACATGCCGGCCATCTGCGGATATTGCTCCATGGCGCTGGTGAAACTGCGGCCCCATGCGCCCGGATTGAGGAAGGCTGCCATGAATGGCAAACCAAGCGACAGCGTTTCCATTTCATAACCGCCCATGAAGCCCCGGGACGGATCGTGCCGCGCCTCGTCACGGATGATGCCGGCCATGGTGGTGCCGCGATACATGTGCACCGACTTGTCGAACACCGCATAGACGCTGCCGGTCATGTGACGCATGTAGTTGCGGCCGACCTGTCCCGAACTGTTGGCAAGACCGTCCGGGAATGCGTTGGAAGCGCTGTTCAACAGCAGGCGAGGGCTTTCGATCGAATTGCCGGCGACGGCGACGACCCGCGCCTTCTGGCGCTGGGTTTTGCCGGCTTCATCGGCATAGACGACGGCGGTCACCTTTCCCGACGCGTCGTGCTCGATCTTGAGCGCCATACTGTTGGGACGAACTTCGAGGTTGCCGGTCGCTTCGCCTTTGGGGATTTCGGCATAGAGCGTCGACCATTTCGCGCCGGACTTGCAGCCCTGGAAACAGAACCCGATCTGCTGGCAGGAGCCGCGGCCATCGCGCGGCTCGCTGTTGATCGCCATCCGGCCGGTGTGCACTTCCTTGTATCCGACCTTCCTGGCGCCCGCTTCCATTACCTTGAAATTGTTGTTGCCCGGCAATCCCGGAATGTTATTGGTGCGGGTGACGCCCATCTTGTTTTCGGCCTTGGCGTACCACGGCTCCATCTCGGCCAGGGTGATCGGCCAGTCCAGCATATTGGCGCCGGGCACGCCGCCATAGGCGCTGCGAATCCTGAATTCGTGTTCATCGAAGCGCAGCGATGCGCCCGCCCAATGCACGGTCGATCCGCCGACCGATTTGACGATCCAGGCCGGTATATTCGGAAAGTCTTTTGCGACGCGCCAGCTGCCGGATGTGGTGCGCATGTCTTTCCACGCCAGTTGCGTGAAGCTGTCCCATTCGTTGTTGACGAAGTCCTGGATCTCGTTGCGCGCACCGGCCTCGAGGATCACGACCTTGACGCCTTTCTGCGCCAGTTCATTTCCGAGCGTGCCGCCGCCCGCACCGGAGCCTACGATTACAACCACGCCATCGTCATTCAGATCGAATTTCGCCATGATGTTTCCTCCCAACGGAAATTTTGTTCGGGGTCGTTTCAGGCTTTCGGCAGCCAGTCGATGTCGGCAAAGCCGCGGTTGATGTAGCCGCCATGTTCGGCGGACGAGCCCTCGTAGCCGAACTTCGGCCACAGCTCTTCCTGGTTGTAGAGAGAGACGACAAGGTCGGAGCGCACGCTCTTGAAGAAATCGGTCTGTTCGATCCCTTGCAGCAGGACAATCCGGTCGGCCTCCCACGGGACTTGAACGTACGCAACCTTGTGGCGATCCTTGGCGTCCTGATCGAGGCGCCGGACGCCATCCTCGAGCATGGCCTTGACGGCAGGGTCCTTGGCCGCCTTGCCGTCCCACGGTTTGATCGCGGTGATGTAATAGCTGTCGACCAGGAAGTCGTGCGGATAGGTATCGCGCGCCACTTTCACCAGGGTCTTCAACGTCGTCGGCGTCAGCGTGGTCGCGTCCGTGGCCCACGCATCCTCGATGCCGATCCCGGCGCTCGCCGCCACGGCGACGACTGGAACCGCGGTCGCAGCGCCCTGCAGAAAGATTTGGCGGCTGTATTTGCCTCGACGATCAACTTCTCTCATGGGTATCCTCCATTTGAACGTTGTTGTTGATGGCACTAGAGCATGATTTAACTGGGTTGAATCATGCTCGTCGTCATTCTTCTTTTGAGCATGATCTTTTCGGAAAACCGGCTTCCACTTTTCCGGATCATGCTCTAACCGAAGCGGCCACCTTTCTGGATCACCTCGATCTTGTAGCCGTCGGGATCGCTGACGAAGAAAAAGCGCGCGAGGGTCGCGCCGTCGTGCTTGAAATCGCGCAGCGGTCCGGGCGACAATTTTTCGCGCTCGAATCGAGCGTGCTCAGCGTCGAGATTGTCGACAACGACGGCGAGATGACCATATCCGTCGCCCAAGACGTAAGGCTCCTTGCGCCCGAAATTCACCGTCAATTCCAGTTCGAATGGCGACGACAGATGGCGCAAATAGATCAGTGCGAAGTCCGGAAACCTGAGATAGTCAGTCACCTCGAGTCCGAACGCGCGCGTGTAAAAATCGAGCGATCTCGCTTCGTCGAGGACGCGGATCATCGAATGGACCGGTTTCGCCATTCAGTTCAGCTCCTTGAGGTAGGCGATGATGGTCGTGCGGATCTCAGGCTTCGGTTGCCGGTACGCCATGACGGAGCCGGGAATCACCTCCTGCGGATTGGTGAGCCAGGCGTCCAATCTAGTGTCGTCCCAGACGAAGTCGGCTTTTGCAAATCCAGCGGAATAGTGGAAGCCGTCGAACTTACCGGCTTGTCGACCAACGATCTTGAACAATGGTGGGCCTTGCCGGACAGGCTCGGATATATTCGTGGTGTGACAGGTTCCGCATTGTTGCTTGAACAGCGCTGCGCCATCCGGCGTTTTTGCGGCGGGCAGGGGCATTTGCGCCGCAGCAATTTTCACGACAAGCACAGCGCCGCAAAATCCCAGCCCGATCGCATGTGCCGCGCGCAGCCTTGTCATAAGCATCACCGTTGGCGTGCACCGACTTTAGGTCGCAATAGACAAGGGGTGGTAGTAGCGGGCTGTTTATGCCGTAACAAAAGACCATCGCGTTGCGACATCGGTCGCGTGCGCGAGTGGCCTCAATCGTCGAACCCGCCCGAGCCGCGCTTCGCCTTGACGTCGCTGCGGCGCTTTTTGCCTTCGAGCCGGCGTTTTTTCGATCCCAGCGTCGGCTTGGTCGGTCGCCTCAGGACCGGCCGTGTCATGGCTTCGCGCAAGAGTTCGAGCAGGCGGTCGATGGCGTCGGCGCGGTTGCGTTCCTGGGTGCGGAAGCGTTGCGCATGGATCACGATCACGCCGTCCTTGGTCATGCGCTGGCCGGCGAGCCGGCGGAGCCGCGTTTCCGCATCGGCCGGCAGCGTGATCCGGCGCGTATCGAAGCGCAATTGCGCCGCGGTCGAAAGCTTGTTGACATTCTGCCCGCCCGGTCCCGAGGCGCGCACAAAGCTGATCTCGATGTCGTTCTCATCGATCGTGTGGTCGCGGGAAATCCGCAGCATGGCGTCACCGGGCCAGGAGTGATTCCTAACGGGAATCGGGCCAGCGCACGATAGCCGGTTTGTGAGGCCACGAACTCAATTTGTTCCCTCCCCCGCAGGCGGCGCACGCGAGGGGAGGGCGCAACGTGCCGTATGGCGGTCGCTTGAATGCGCAGAATCAATCGGCCGTGGACGGCATCGTCGCGGCCGCAGGCTGTGCGGTAGCCAGCGGACGCCCGACGATTACGGTAATAAGGCCATGTCCCCACAAGCGCTGGGCGGCTTTCCTGGCATCATCGAGGGTCACTGCGTCTACCACCGCATTGCGCTTCTCGATGTAGTCGATCGGAAGCCGATCGAGCTGGTATTGCAGCAGCGCCGACGCCAGCTTCGCGGAGGTATCGAGCGCCAGCATCTGCGATCCCTTGAGGTAGGATTTGGCCTCGTCCAGTTCCTGCTGGGTCGGACCGTCCTCGGCCATGCGGCGGATTTCGTTGTTGACGGCCGCGACCGTTTCGCCGGCGCGATCGGCGCGGGTTCCGGTATTGCCGACGAAGAGGGCGGAATGATCCATCCACAACAGCGCGTCATAGACCGAATAGGCGAGGCCGCGCTTCTCGCGGACTTCGTGGTAGAGCCGCGACGACAGCGTGCCGCCGCCGAGGATGTGATTGACCACATAGGCCGCCATGAAATTCGGATCGTTGCGCTTGATGCCCGGGCCGCCAAAGGTCACCACGGTCTGCGGCACGTCGAGCGGAATGAAGGCGCGCCGCGGCGGCGCCGTCGCCTCGATGTCGGGGACCGGGGTGAGACTGGCCTTGGCCGGCAATCCGCCGAAGGTCCGGTCGAGCAATTTGCCGAGCGAGGCGGCGTCGATGTCGCCGACCACGGCGATCTTCAGCGTGTCCTTGGCCAGCACGCGGCGGACATAGTCCTTCATATCGGCGACCGTGATTTTCGGAACGCTGTCCAGGGTGCCGCCGGCCTGGCGGCCATAGGGGTGATCGCCAAAGGCGATTTCGAGGAATTTGCGGCTCGCGAGTGCGCCGGGATTGGAGATGTCGTGCTTGAGGCCCGAGATGATCTGGGTCCGAATGCGTTCGACGTCGGCGCTGTCGAAATGCGGTGATGTCAGCGACATCCGAAGCAGGTCGAACGCTTCGTCCTTGTTGTCCTTGAGCATGCGCAGCGAGCCGCGGAAATGATCCCGCGTCGAACTGAAGCTCAAGTCGATGGCGCGGCGATCGAGGCGCTCGTGAAAGGCCTGGGAATCCAGATCGCCGGAGCCTTCATCGATCAGATCGGCGACCATATTGCCGACGCCGGGTTTGCCCGCCGGGTCCTGGGTCGCGCCGCCGCCGAAGGCATATTCCATCGCGATCAAGGGTACGGTGGCGTCCTGCACGAACCAGGCCTCGATACCGCCGGGCGAAACCAGATGCTGGATCTTGGCCGCGGCGTGTGACGGCGTTGGCGCCCATGACATCATTGTCAAGCATGCGGCGACAACGAAGGCGATGCGCCGCGCGCCGACGATGGGATGAGTCACGAGCGCTTCTCCTCATTTTTCGGCGGGGCCGCCTTGATCAGGTATCCGGTCACCGAACGTTTTTTGTCGAGCCACTTTTGAGCGGCCTCGCTGACCTGTTTGGCGGTGACAGCGCGGATGCGATCCGGCCAGCTTCGGATGTCGTCGATGCTCAGGCCGGTGGTGAGCGCGCCGCCGTACCAGCGTGCCAGCGTCGCCTGGTTGTCCTGGGCGTAGATGGCTTCGGCGATCAACTGGGTCTTGACGCGCTCGAGATCTTCGGCGCGGACCCCGTTCTGTCCGATATCCGCGATGACATCGTCGATCACCTGCTCGATTTGCGCGAATTCGACGCCGGCTCTCGGCGTGGCCGAGATCGTGAACTGCGTCGCGTCGAGCGAGGTGCCCTGATATCCGGCGCCGGCCGAGACCGCGAGCGGGTGCTCGACCACCAGCCTGCGATTGAGGTAGGAATTGCTGCCGCCTCCCATCAGTTGCGCCAGCACGTCGAGGGCCGGGCTTTCTCCCGGTGCGGCGGTGGCGGCGGACGGAACGAGATAAGAGCGCCGCAGGCTCGGCTGTTCGACCCTGGCGTCCGACAGTGTCACCGTGCGCGGCGCGGCCGGCTCGGGTTCCTGGGGCCGCACGCGCCGCACCGGTATTCCGGGCTGCGCGGCCACCATGCCGAATGTCCGCTCCGCCATCGGGCGGATCTCGGCGGCATCGACATCGCCGGCGATCACCAGGATCGCGTTGTTCGGCGCATAAAAGCGCTTGTAGAACGCCAGCGCGTCTTCGCGATCGAGCTTCTCGATTTCCTGGTGCCAGCCGATCACCGGGCGGCCGTAGGGGTGGTTGAGATAAAGCGCCGCCATGATCTGCTCGGTCAACCGCGCTTCCGGGTTGTTGGCGACCCGCATGTTGTACTCTTCGAGCACGACGTCGCGCTCGGGCAGCACGTTTTCATCCTTCAGGATCAGGCCGGTCATGCGATCGGCCTCGAACTCCATCATCTTGCCCAGCTCTTCGCGCGGCACGCGCTGGAAATAGCCGGTGTAGTCGGTCGAGGTGAAGGCGTTCTCGTTGCCGCCGGCCCGAAGCACGGTCTCGGAAAACTCGCCGGCCGGATGCTTGCTCGTGCCCTTGAACATCAGGTGTTCGAGAAAGTGCGCGAGACCCGATTTGCCGGGCGTCTCGTCGGCCGAGCCGACCTTGTACCAGATCATCTGCGTGACGACCGGCGTGCGGTGGTCCGGGATCACCACCACCTGAAGACCGTTACCGAGTGTGAATGTCGCTGGAGGTGCTGTGGCTACCGTGGTCTGGGCGAAAGCACCGGAGGTGGAGACTGCGAGCGCCGGGAGCAGCGCGGCGAGGAGAGCAACCGTAAAGCGGTGTGAGGTCATTAGGGCCTGTCTGGAAAGCCCGAACCCAGACGTTCGGGAGAAATCACGGCAGCGAACGAGGCGCGGCTGGCGATGAGCGTCACGAAGCCGCGGAGACACAGATGGCGCTAATGAACGACGCTGGAAGCACTAGACGATTGAGCAGCGGGGTTGCGGTCGGGGTTCGCTTCTCCGCTCAGGAATCCCTTAGACTCGACGGCATAGGGATAATTGGGGGACGGCGTCTGGTACCCGGAGGGAGGCTGGGTCAAGGCTTCACGGGTCGGCTCAGTGCCAGGCGGCAAGGTCGACTCGGCTTTCTTGCTGCCGAAAAGATTGCCCAATCCCAAACTGCCCAAGCCAATATTGTCGAGTGACGAAGTCACAGTGCTTGCACCGCCTTTTAACAGATCGCCAGGCTGGTCGTAGATGGGATCGGTCTTCGCCGTGCCCTCAGCCGCATGGGCGGGACGAATTGTTTCGGGGGCGGGGGGCTCAGCGACGGGCGGAGCTATGTTGACAGGACGAGGCGCGGCATCCGTCACGACAACAGGGGGAAGTGCGGCGGCCGGTGGCGCATTTTTCTTCTTGGCCGCGATGATGGCCTTGCGCTGGCGTTCATCCGGATCTTTTGGCCAGTTTGCGATGGGCGGCGGCGCGTTCGATGCCGCGGCCGGCGGCGGCAGATCGAGGTTGGGAGGCACCACCAGCGGAGATCGCTCGCGATAGTCGATGCCGCGATTGTCCATGTTGGTGCCGCGGATGGTGGACTTGAAGCCGTCGATGAATCTTTCCGAGAACGACCTTTGATCGACGTCGTCGTCACCCGCGCGTGCGGCGCCGGCTGTCATGACGAGACCAATGCCCAAGGCGACGGCAGCGACTGGCAGGCCACGCGTCAAAGCTCTCGAATTCCGCACCATCCAACCGCTGGCTTCGGTCTCGCGCATCGCGTTCTTCCTGTTCAAAGTTCCAGCAACTCGTCGATTGGGAGCACAGATTCGCCCCCCGGTATTCCCCCTGAGGGGTCATAAAGGCCGGGATCAGGGCGCTTTTGCGGCGGGTACCCCCAACAGGGAATCATACAACAGGGCCGCTACCCCGGCAACAATCGCCACGTCGGCAAGATTAAAGACGTACCAATTGAAGGGTTTTCCCCCGATCTCGACGTGAAACAGGGCGAAATCGACCACCGCGCCATAGGCGAAGCGGTCGATGGCGTTGCCAATCGCCCCGCCGATGATCAGGCCAAGTGCGACGGTCGCAAGAAGGGTGCGCGAGCGAGCCATCCAGATCGCCAGTACGATCACGGCCACGGCCTTGACCAGCATCAGGATGATCTGGGCGGTCGGGCTGTCGTTCTGGAACCAGCCGAAGCTGATCCCGACATTCCAGGCCAGCACCAGGTCGAAGAACGGCGTCAGCTTCACCGCACCGCGGTGGCCGATGTCGAACACGAACAGCAGCCACAATTTCGAGGCCTGATCGAGCGCCAGCACGACGATGGCGGCGATGACGCCGGGGCGCAGATGACGGGTCAAACCGTCACTCCGAGCGCCTTCCATTCGCGCAGCGCCGCTGCGTCGCGCGGCGACACGTCGGGGTACTCCGCGTCTTCGCCGACGGTGGGCAGGATTTTCCACGATCGCGCGCATTTGGTGCCGATGGCCCGTTCGACCACCACGCCGACGCCTGGCACGCCGTCAAGGCGGAAAGCGTCGGATGGGGCCTCGCCCTCTCGCACCTCATAGTTCGAGGTGATGCAGACTTCGGCAAGATCGACGTCGAACAAGGTCGCCAGAATGGCCCGGTCCGACACGTAGACGATCGGCGAGGCCTCGAGCGAGGAGCCGATACGCTTGGCCGCGCGCTCGACTTCCAGCGCCCCGGTCACGACGCGGCGGAGGTTGCGGATGATGTCCCATTTGGCCGCCAGCGCATCGTCGCGGAAATCTTCCAGCCCTTGCGGAAACAGCGTGAGATGCACCGACGGTTCCGCGCCGGGCCGATAGAGCCGCCACGCTTCTTCGCCGGTGAAGCTGAGCACCGGGGCGAACCATTTCAGGATCGCGTCGCAGATCATATCGATGGTGGTGAGCGCGGCCTTGCGCGCCAGCGAAGATGGCGGATCGCAATACAGCGTGTCCTTGCGGATATCGAAATAGAATGCCGACAATTCGGTGTTCATGAACGCCGACAGGCTGGCGACCACGGTCTTGTAGTCAAATTCAGCATAGGCCTGGCGCACGATCTCCGCCTGCTCGGCCAACTGGTGCAGCATCAGCCGCTCCAACTCGGGCATTTCATTGGGTGTGACCGTGTCTTCCGGCTTGAAGTGATGCAGCGTGCCGAGCATCCAGCGGATGGAATTGCGCAGCTTGCGGTAGGTCTCGATGGTGTTCTTGAGGATTTCCGGGCCAATGCGCTGGTCGTCGGCATAATCGGTGGCGCAGACCCACAGCCGCAATATGTCGGCGCCGGATTGCGCGATGACTTTTTGCGGCTCGACGGTATTGCCGACCGATTTCGACATCTTGCGGCCGTTCTCGTCTAGCGTGAATCCGTGGGTCAACACGATGTCGAACGGCGCCTGGCCGCGGGTGCCGCAGCTTTCCAAAAGCGAGGACTGGAACCAGCCGCGGTGCTGGTCACTTCCTTCGAGATACATCACGGTGTCGGCGCCGCCATGGACCTTGCGTTTGATGCCGGCAAGCCCCGGAAAATGCACGGGGTCTTCCAGCACGAAAGCGTGGGTCGAGCCGGAATCGAACCAGACGTCGCAGATGTCGTCGACCTTCTTCCATTCTTCATTGGCGTGCGAACCGAGAAAGCGTTCCCGCGCGCCGTCCATGTACCAGGCGTCGGCGCCTTCTTTTTCAAACGCGTCGGCAATGCGCTGGTTGACGGCGGCGTCCTGCAGGATCTCGGCCGAGCCATCTCCCTTCTCGCGCACGAACACCGCGATCGGCACGCCCCAGGCGCGCTGGCGCGAGATCACCCAATCGGGCTTGCTGTTGATCATGCCATTGATGCGGTTCTGCCCGGACTGCGGCACCCATTGGGTAACGGAAATTGCGTGCAACGCGCGGGCGCGCAAGGTATCGCCGGATTTGGCGCGGCCATTGTCCGCGATGTCTTTATCCATCGCGATGAACCATTGCGGCGTATTGCGGAAGATCACCGGCTTCTTCGAGCGCCACGAATGCGGGTATTGGTGCTTGAGCCGGCCGCGCGCCAACAGCATGCCGGCGTCGACCAGGGCCTTGATCACAGCCTCGTTGGCGTCGCCTTTTTCGCCCTTGTCGTTGATGACGCGTTTTCCCGTAAAGCCCGGCGCCTGATCGGTCAGCGCGCCGTTTTCATCGACGGTATAGGGGATGATGGTGTTGATGCTGCGCGCTTCCAGTTCGCGCGCGTTCGACATCCAGACATCGAAGTCCTCGCGGCCGTGGCCGGGCGCGGTGTGGACGAAGCCAGTGCCGGTGTCGTCGGTGACGTGGTCGCCGGGAAGCAGCGGCACCGTGAATTCGTAGCCCCCGCTGAGCCCCTTCAGCGGATGCGCACATTCCACCGCGTCGAGGGTGTCGGCGGGCAAGTCGCGAACTTTCTCATACGCCGTGACGCGCGCCTGCTTGAGCACGCTTTCGGCCAGCGCATCGGCCAGGATCAGCAAGTCGCCATTTCTAGCCCAGTTATCCGCGGGCGCATCGGTGACCTTGTAGACGCCGTAGGCAATCTTCGGCGAGAAGCTGATGGCGCGGTTGCCGGGCAGCGTCCATGGCGTTGTGGTCCAGATCACGATGCTCGCATTGGCCAGCACGCCATGGACCGGTGAGGTGACCGGAAACTTCACCCACACCGTATCCGACGTGTAGTCCTCATACTCGACCTCGGCTTCCGCTAGCGCGGTCTTTTCCACCACGCTCCACATCACCGGCTTGGAGCCGCGATAGAGCGTGCCGTTGGCGGCGAACTTCATCAGCTCGCGCGCGATCTGGGCTTCTGCGAAATAATCCATCGTGGCGTAGGGATGGTCCCAGTCGCCGATGATGCCGAGCCGCTTGAATTCCTCGCGCTGGACGTCAAGCCAGTGCCCGGCATAGGCGCGGCATTCCCGGCGGAACGCCACCATCGCGGTGGAATCCCGAAAATCCGGCTTCTGCTTGCCCTTGGAGCGGTAGTTCTCTTCCTCGATCTTCCATTCGATCGGCAGGCCGTGGCAGTCCCAGCCCGGCACGTAATTGGAATCGAAGCCAAGCATCTGCTGGCTCTTGGTCAACACGTCCTTGAGGATCTTGTTGAGGGCGTGGCCGATATGGATGTTGCCGTTGGCATAAGGCGGCCCGTCATGCAGCACGAATTTGGGCCGGCCGGCGGCCGCCTCGCGCAGTTTGCCGTACAGGCCGATGTCGTTCCAGGATTTGAGGATTTCCGGCTCGCGCTGCGGCAAGCCGGCGCGCATCGGGAATTCCGTCTGCGGCAGGAAAAGGGTTTTGGAATAGTCTGTGGCGTCGGACTTTTGCGGCTTTTCGGACATGAAGGCTCTGGTTTGGCTCAAAGGGCGCTGAAACGCGATCGATCGCGGATGAATGAGAAAACCCGGTCTTGCGCTGAGCCGAAACTCAGGCGAAAGCCGGGCCGCTAATGCTGATGGTGCGCCGCGCAAACATGCGGTTTCCATAGCAGCCGGCCGCCGGATCGCAAAGCCCTGTCGGCTGGCTGCGGGCCCCCCGGAGGTGGCCGCGGGCGCAAACCTCAGGGCGGCGAGAGGATATTGCCCAGCTTTGGAAAGGCGTCGGGCGCGGCCGCCAGCACGGCGCGGGCGCGGGCGCTGTCGTCACCCATCTGGCGGATCAGTGCATCGATATTATCGAACTTCAATTCGTCGCGAATGAAGCCGATGAAGGCGATGTCCAGCCGGTTTCCATAGAGGTCGCCCTTGAAATCGAACAGGAACACTTCCAACAGCGGCGCGCCATTGTCGAAGGTCGGGCGGCGGCCGAAGCTGGCAACGCCGTCGAAACGTTCGGCACCGCGGCCGATCCGCACCGCATAGATGCCGTGTTTGAGCCCGCAATTCTTGTCGAGGCGGATATTGGCGGTGGGATAGCCGAGATCGCGGCCGCGTTTCTCGCCGTGGATCACCTCGCCGGTCACGAACCAGGGGCCTCCCAGCATCTGGGTCGCGTCGTCGATCTGACCCTCCGCGAGTGCCATGCGGATCGCGCTGGAGGACACCGGCCGCTCGGCAATGTCGACATGGGCCTGCACATCGACCTCGATGCCGAGCCGGGGCGCTTCGCTGACGAGGAGACTAGGCGAACCGACCCGGCCCTTGCCGAAATGAAAGTCATAGCCGACAGCGATACCGCTGATCCCGAGCCGCTCGATCAGATCATGGTGAATGAAATCTTGCGCCGTGGTCCCGGCGCGGGTTTTGTCGAAGGTCATCACGACAGCGCCGGCGAGCCCGGTTCCGGCCAATAGACGCAGCTTTCCAGCCTCGTCGGTGAGCCGGAACTGGGGGGTATTGGGGCTGAAAAAGCTGCGCGGATGGGGTTCGAACGTCAACGCCAGCGCCGGCCGGCCGTGAGACCGCCCCATCTGGAGGGCGGCATCGATCACGGCGCGGTGTCCGAGGTGGACGCCGTCAAAATTACCCATCGCCACCACCGTTCCCCTGGGGATCGCGGCCGCCGGGGTGGTATCGCGGATAACAATAAAGTCGGATGCCATTTCGGGGATTCTTCAACTGCTTTGATGGGGGCGGGACCGTGACTTGGGGCTGCCTGCGAAGTCAAGCCGGCCCAATCTGCACTCCCCCGGGCTGGGGTTTTGTTTCGCGGCACTGGCAGGTTAACGGGCTGTTTAACGGCTGCTGCTAGTAATCCAGGCGGACTGCGGGGGTTTTGGCCCCGGGGCAGCTTTTTGATGGTTTTGCGGCGTCAGGTGTCGTGCGGGAGATCCAAGATGGCGGTTGATTTGTCGATGTCGGTTCTGGTGGTGGATGACTACAACACCATGATTTGCATCATCAGAAATCTGCTCAAGCAGCTTGGTTTCGAGAATATCGACGATGCCAGCGACGGATCGGCGGCGCTGAACAAGATGCGCGGCAAGAAATATGGCCTGGTGATCTCCGACTGGAACATGGAGCCGATGACCGGCTACGACCTGCTTCGGGAAGTGCGGGCCGATCCCAATCTCGCCACCACGCCGTTCATCATGATCACCGCGGAATCCAAAACCGAGAACGTGATCGCCGCCAAGAAGGCCGGCGTGAACAACTATATCGTCAAGCCGTTCAACGCCGCCACGCTGAAGACCAAAATCGAGGCGGTGTTTCCGGATCTGGCGAACGCGTAACAGCGCCCGCTGACTACCAGGCAATAAGCATTAAAGTTGGTCATGCCCGGGCTTGTCCCGGGCATCCACGTCTTTGGTGCCGCGAACGCGTAAAACGTGGATGGCCGGACATAGACGAGCAGAAGCGACGCCGTCCTTCAAACGGCTATGCCCGGCCGTGACGGAATAAAATGGTCAGGGCTCTGCGTTTCGGTTTCGCGCTACCAGCGCAATTCCCGGGTCAGTGCCCGCGGCGGGTGGCCGAACAGTTCCTTGACCGAGGCGGGATCAAGCTGGTCGATGCCTTCGAAGTCCTCGGCATGGATGCCGCGGGTCACGAACACCAGATCGATTCCGAAGCCATGGGCGCCGGCAAGATCCGTCCGCACGGAATCCCCGATCGCCAGCACGCGGTCGAGCGGCACCGGACGGCCACGGCGCTCAGTCGCCCGCGCCATGGCGCGCTCATAGATCGGCCGGTGCGGTTTGCCGTAGAAGATCACCTCGCCACCGAGTTCGCGATAGAGTTCGGCGACGGCGCCCGCGCAATAAATCAGGCGGTCGCCGCGTTCGACCACGATGTCGGGATTGGCGCAGACCAGCGTCAGCTGGCGCGCCCGCGCCTGCAGCATCATCGCCCGATAATTCTCGGCCGATTTGGTTTCGTCGTCGAACAGGCCGGTGCAGACGATGTAATCGGCCTGCTCGAGCGGCGCCAGCGTCGCATCAAGTCCGCGGTAGATCGAACTATCGCGCTCGGGGCCGATCCAGAATATTTTCTGGCCGGGATGATCGGCGACAAAATGCCGGGTCAGGTCGCCTGAACTGACGATGGCGTCATAGGTGTCGTCCGCGACGCCAAGCTTGCGCAATTGCCGCTGCACCGAATCCGCCGGCCGCGGCGCGTTGGTGATCAGGATCACGGTGCCGCCCTGCGTGCGAAAGTTATGCAGGGCTTCGCAGGCTTCGGGAAACGACACCAGACCGTTGTGAACGACGCCCCAGATATCGCTGAGTACGACATCGACGCCGCCGACGAGGTCGCGCAGCCTCTCGGCAAACCGCAGCGTCGTCATGATCGGGCCTGCCGATCAGGCGGGCCCAATCGCGCGCCGCGCCAGCGCGGCATTGCCGATGGCCGTCCGCGGCGGTTCGACGGCCGGAATATCGGAAGCAGCCTTGCCGGAGCCATTGGGGGGGCCATTAGATGGGCCATTGGATTCTTGCGCCTTGTTCGCGGAAGCCCCGCCGGTAGCAGATGCTCCCTCGGGTCGCAACGGCCGGGGCGGCGCGAACAGAAATCCCTGTCCGAACCGCACGTCATAATCGAGCAGATCGACCACGGCGCGCTCGCCCTCGATCCGCTCCGCGATCAGGTCGATACCGAAGCGGCCAAGCAGATCCGAAAGGTCGGAGGGGTGAATATCCGACGTCGAGGTTTGCCGGGGATCAAGCAGCAGCGCGGCGGGCACCTTGATGAAGCGGACGCCGCGGTCGGCGAGTTCGCGCGGCTCGATCCGCAGGTCAGTGACATTGTCGATGGAGAAACGGTAGCCGCGCTGCGCCAGCGCCGCCAGATGTTCGGTCTCGTTCGGGCCGAGCGCGCGAAACGTCGCCTGCTTGAATTCGAGCACGAATGACGGCGCCAGCGCGCGATTGGCTTCGAGGAAATCCAGGCATTGCGCAAAGGTGGCGGGATTGCCGAGCGTGGCCGCGGAGACGTTACAGAACACGCCGACATCCTTGTTGCGCACCATCAGCCGGCGCAGCACCTGGACGCATCGCAGCATCACCATGTGATCGATCCGCCCGATCAGGCCGGCGGCTTCCGCGATCCCGACGAAATTGTCGGCGGTGATAATCTCGTCCTTGTCATCGCGCAGCCGCGTCACCGCTTCGTAGAAGCGCACCTTGCGTTGCGGCAAGGTCACCATCGGTTGCAGATAAAGGTCGAGCCGATTTTCATCGACCGCGGCTTTCACGGCGGCGAGGATTTGCGCTTCGCTGCGGGAAGCGCGGGGTTTGCAGCGACGACAGCAGGCGCCGCGGTGGCCGTCGCGCTGGGTTCTTCTACGAACGACATTGCTTTCGCCGGTTCCGATGATTTTTGCGGTTCCACATCCGGCTTGCTCGCGGGCGTCGCGGCCACCATGCCCGAGGTCAGCATGTCGTCATGGCTGGCGACGGAGGCCGCGAGCTGCTTGACCAGCGTCCCGAGTTCGCCGATTTCACCGACCACCGCCTGAATGCGGTCCGCGCCGACAGAATTGGCCGACACCAGGCGACCTTCGACCGCGGCGAGCCGGCGGCCGAATTCGGCGACCTGGCGGGCAAGGTCGGCGGTACCCCGCGATAAATCCGCGATCTGGCTGCCGACGTCGGTACGGTCGCGCAGCCGCATCGACACGGCGTTGTAGAGGATCAGGAAGGTCAGCGCGGTGAGCGCGACGATCGCGGATTCCGACCCGCTGATTCCCGCGACGGAGTACAGCACCAGGCCGAGCGATGCGGCGACCAGCACCATGCAAATGGCGATGAAAATCGTGGAAATGCGGATCATGTTGCGCGGAACGCTCTCAAGTCTTCTGGTTCCAATCCTCTGGGCTTCATAGCCCGGGAGCGCGTCGCACCGTCCCCGCCAACGCTTCCCCAAGCGCTGCGAGCTTAGCATTAATGTTGATTCGGAAAGCTAGTGTTCTTTGGACAGGCGAGAAGCGGCATCCTACGGTCGTATCCGGCGCGAACCGATGTTCGATTTCCGAATTCAGTTCACGGCGATGGTCGCCCGCCGCGCGGTCAAAATCAGGAGCGTCGTGACCGCGATCAACGGAGGCGTCATTGGCCTCTCATCGCCGGCCGGACTTGAGGCTGCGGACCTCGCGCCAGTTGCCGCCGTCGCATAGCCGCCCACCCCAGCAAGGTCGCCGCAAAAATGAGCCCGGCGCTGATGTTCCCGACGCCCATACCCGGCTTGTCCCCGCCATGCCAAACTTCCGCCTTCCGGGGTCCGCGATCAGCGCGCGCTGAGGAGGCGAGCAGCGCCGTCGGGGCAGTGTCCTTTGCGCCATCAACCTGATCGGGAGGGGCTGGATTGCTCATGATCGCGACGCGCAGGCGGCTGGTGAGGCTGGGAAAGTGTGGCGCCGGGCGCCTCAGTTTCCAGGCCGCCAATCCCGCGCAGAGCGCAGCGATGACCAATAGCAACGCGCCGATCACGCCGAAGGCCTGAAACAGTCCGTATTCGATCTCAATCCAGCGGAACAGTGCTGCAAGACCGACAAGGCAGGCCGCGATCAGAAGGATGCCCGCAGCGGCATAAAGTCCGGCGGCGACGACATAGGAGGTCGCGGTATCCGTGGCCTGATTGGTTCGATCGCGCAGATACGACCGCGTCGCTCGCTTGACCTGGTTGAGTTTGAGCGCGAGTCCGATGCGCAGCAAGCCGTTTAATGGCGCGGCCATATCCTGTCCCTCCAAAGCAGGGCCATCGATGGTGCCTGCCGTGGTTGAACGTTAACTGGTTTTGAATGTTCCGCGCGCCCGCCGGGCCCACGTCCCCGCGATTGGAGAGGCGAGAAACCGGGCTACGCCACGGCGCGGATCACCTTGGCGACCTTTTCGACGATCTCGCCGATCTCGTCTTCGCTGACGATCAAAGGCGGGGTCAGCGCCAGGGTATCGCCGGCGACGCGCAACATCAGGTCGTTGTCATGGAACGCGCTGTTGAGCCCGTCGAAGCCGCGCTTGCCCGGCAGGTCCGGGCGCGAGGCGAGGTCGATACCGGCCGTAAGTCCAATGGTGCGGATGTCGACCACGTTGGGCTCGCCTTTCAGCGACATCACGGCATCGGCGAATTTCGATTCGAGCGCAAGCGCCCGCTCGAACAGCTTTTCGTCGCGGTAGATATCCAGGGTCGCGAGACCCGCGGCGCAGGCCAACGGATGCGCCGAATAGGTATAGCCATGGGTCAGTTCGACGACATGTTCCGGGCCGCTCATGAAGGCGTCGTGGATGGTGTCGCGCACAATCACACCGCCCATCGGCGCCGCTCCGTTGGTGATGCCCTTGGCAAAGGTGATCATGTCCGGCAGCACGCCGTAACGTTCCGCTGCGAAAGCATAGCCGAGCCGGCCGAAGCCGGTGATGACTTCGTCGAAAATCAGGAGAATGCCGTGCTTCTGGGTGATCTCGCGCAACCGCTTGAGATAGCCCTTCGGCGCCGGCAAGACGCCAGTCGATCCGGCCATCGGTTCAACGATGACCGCGGCAATCGTCGTGGCGCCGTGCAGGTTGACCAAGCGCTCCAGTTCGTCGGCAAAATGAGCGCCATATTCCGGCTCGCCCTTGGTGAAGGCCTGCTTGTCGCGGTCATAGGTGTGGGGCAGATGATCGACACCGGCCAGCAGCGTTCCGAACATCTTGCGGTTGTTGACGATGCCGCCCACCGACGTGCCGCCGAAGCCGACGCCGTGATAGCCGCGCTCGCGGCCGATCAGCCGGGTGCGAGAGCCCTGGCCCTGGATCTGGTGATAGGCCAGCGCGATCTTGAGGGCGGTATCGGCCGCCTCCGATCCGGAATTGCAGAAGAAAACATGGTCGAGCCCGGCGGGCGCCAGATCGGCGATGCGGCTGGCGAGTTCAAAGGCCTGCGGGATGCCGAACTGGAACGGCGGTGCGTAATCCAGCGCCTCGGCCTGCTTGGCGATCGCCGATGAAATCTGGGTGCGACCATGGCCGGCATTGGTGCACCACATGCCGGAGGCGGCATCGATGATCTTGCGGCCGTCGACGGTAAAATAATGCATACCCTTGGCGCCGGCGAGCAGCCGTGGCGCCTTCTTGAAGGCCCGGTTGGCGGTAAAGGGCATCCAGTGTGCGGCAAGGTCGTTGGGGACGTTGACGGCGGCGGGGCTTGGGCTCTTATCCAGCATGGGGGCCTCTTTAAGTTTTAGGACGTGGCGGGTTTGGCGGCAGGCTAGCAGCTTCGCTGCGCGACGGGAACGCCACTATCTTGCTATATTTGCGCTCGATCAGGCGCTTTGAGGATAGGTATGTGGCGCAACCTGCCTCACAAGCCTGCAGCGCCGATCCAGAACACTTCGCCGTCGGATTCTTCGGTCTCGAGCCAGAGGAAATCGGTCTGTGGATAGGCCGCTTCGAGCGCGGACCGGCAGCGGCCGATTTCGCATAACAGCCCGCCCTGCGCGGTCAGGTGCCGCCCGGCCTGTTCCAGGATACGGCGGACGATATCGATCCCATCGGCGCCTCCGTCGAAGGCGAGTTTCGGCTCGGCGCGGCATTCGCGCGGCAGGTCCGCCATGCCCTCCGCATCGACATAGGGCGGGTTGGAAATGATCAGATCGTAGCGGCGGCCGCCGAGCGGCCCAAACAGATCGCCCCGATGCAATCTCACCCGGTCCTCGAGACCATAATCGGCGATGTTGCGCGCGGCGACCTCGAGCGCATCCCCCGAGACATCCACGGCGTCGATCTCTGCCTGCGGGAACGCCAGCGCGGCGAGAATGGCCAGACATCCCGAGCCGGTGCAGAGGTCGAGCACATTGCGCACTGAGCCGGGATCGTCGATCAGCGAGCCGCTTTCCTCGTCGCTTTGGCCGAAATGCGAATCAAGAAGCTCGCCGATGAAGGAGCGCGGCACGATCACGCGCTCGTCGACATAGAACGGCAGTCCGCGCATGTAGATTTTTTTGACGAGATAGGCCGCCGGCTTCCGCGTGGCGACGCGGCGCGCGATCAGCTCGAGAATCTGTTGGGCTTCCGCGGTCGTAACCCGCGCGGTGGCGAAAGTCTCGAACTGGTCGGGATGAAGATGCAGCGTTTCGCAGACGAGAAACGCCGCCTCGGCTACGGGATCGGTGGTGCCGTGAGCGAACACCAGTTTCGCCTCGATAAAGCGGCTCACCGCATAGCGGACGAAATCGAGCAGCGTCAGCAGTTCACCGGCTGCGACTTTCGGGCTCTTGGATGTGGCATGGCCGCGGTTGGGCGCCGGCTTTGCGCGCTTTGCCATCAGGATCTGGCCATCAGGATTTGGTCCAGCGCGCGGCGGCATCGTCGTCGTGATGGCGGGCCTCGACCCAGCTCGTTCCGCCGGCGCTTTCCTCGCGCTTCCAGAACGGCGCGTTGGCCTTCAGATAATCCATCAGAAACTCTGCCGCCTCAAACGCCGCCTGCCGGTGCGCCGAAGCCGTCACGACCAGCACGATATTTTCGCCGGGGGTGATCCGCCCGACGCGATGAATGACAGTCAGGCCGGTCAACGGCCAGCGTGACAAAGCGGTCGTCGGCATGTCGCGCAATCTCGGCCTCCGCCATTTCAGGATAATGCTCGAGCGTGAGCGCCGCGATCGCCTCGTCATTTTCGCTGCCCCGGCAAATGCCGCTGAAACTCACGACCGCGCCAATATCGGTGCGGCCTTTGGTCAGTGCGGCAATTTCTCGCGCGATGTCGTAATCGGCTTCCTGAATGCGGATGGTGACAGGAATAGCCATCACAGGACTCAGCCGCCGGTCATCGGCGGGAAAAACGCAATCTCGCGGGCGCCGGCGATCATGGTGTCCGGTTTGACGTGGGCGTGGTCGATCGCAGCCCGGATCACCCGCGGTTTCTCGAAGGCATGGGCGTAGGCCTCGCCCTGGTGCGCCAGCCAGGCGATCAGATCCTCGACGGTCCGTACGTTCGCCGGTGGTTCGACGGTTTCCTCGGACTTGCCGATTCGTTCGCGCACCCAGGCGAAATACTTGACCTTCATCCCTCATCCTCCTTGATAAGGTGATGGATGCCGGCGCGGAAATAATCCCAACCGGTGTAGATCGTGAAAATCGCTGAAACCCACAGCAGCACTATCCCGATCAGCGTGGTCGAAGGCAAAATCTGTTCGCCGGCTTCTCCGGCGATAAGGAAACCGATCGCGACCAGTTGGATCGTGGTCTTCCATTTCGCGAGCTTGGTGACGGGTACGCTGACCCGCAGCGCTGCGAGATATTCGCGCAATCCCGACACCAGAATTTCGCGGCACAGGATGACAATGGCCGCCCACAGCGTCCAGCCATGGATGCTGTTGTCAGCCGCCAGCATCAGCAGGCAGGAGGCGACCAAAAGCTTGTCGGCGATCGGATCCAGCATCCGTCCGAACGCCGAATGCTGGTCCCAGATTCGCGCATAATAGCCATCCAGATAGTCGGTAATGCCGGCGGCGATGAACACCGCCAGCGCGACCCAGCGCAGCCATAGCGGCCCCTCCAGGATGGACTCCACATAGACGCAGCCGACCACCACCGGAATGGCGGCGATCCGGGCGTAGGTCAGGATATTCGGGAGGGACAGCGCCTTCTTCACTGTCCCTCTTGCCGTTGCAATGTTCATTCGTGTTACCAATACCGCTCAGCCATGAAGGTCAACCCTGCGCCGCATCTGGTCTGTTGGAGACGACGCCAGGACGAATCGACCCATCTATATTCCATCTTTACCCCGGCTGCGCATGGAAAAACTCGAAAATCTTGCGGGCGCTTTCGGCGCTGACGCCGGGAACCTTGCCCAGGTCGGCGATCGACGCCCGCTCGATCTCCTTCAGGGTTCCAAAATGATGCAGCAAGGCACGTTTGCGTGACGGTCCGATGCCGGGAATTTCCTGCAATCCGGCTTCCCGGATGTCCTTCTTGCGCAGCTTGCGGTGCGAGCCGATCACGAAGCGATGCGCCTCATCGCGCAGCCGCTGAATGAAGTATAGCACGGGATCGCGCGGCTCGAGCTTGAGCGGCTCGCGGTCCGGCATGAACAGGGTTTCGCGGCCGGCATCGCGGTCAGGGCCCTTGGCCACCGCCAGTAGCGACACCTGCGTCAGCCCCAGTCCCTCGAAGGTCTCCCGGACCGCGTTGAGCTGGCCGCGCCCGCCGTCGATGATGACGAGATCGGGCCATCGCGGAAACGAATCGTCGTCGGCCCTGGATTTGGCGGCATCGCCTTCGGCGGGCGGCGTCAACAGCCGCTTGAAGCGCCGTTGCAGGACCTCGCGCATCATCGCGTAATCGTCGCCCGGTGTCAGGCCTTCGGACCGGATGTTGAACTTGCGGTACTGGTTTTTGATGAAGCCGTCCGGACCAGCCACGATCATGGCGCCGACCGCATTGGTGCCCTGGATGTGGCTGTTGTCGTAGACCTCGATCCGCTTCGGCGGGTGCGGCAGCCCGAGCGTGGTGACGAGGCCCGCAGCAGCCGGCTCTGGGTTGCGGTATCGGCAAGCTTGCGGCCGAGCGCCTCGCGCGCATTGGTCAACGCGTGCGCGATCAGTTCCTTCTTTTCGCCCCGCCGCGGCGTCGAGACTTCGACCTTGAAGCCGGCCTTGATCGACAGCGCATCGGCCATCAATTCGGCTTCCTCGATGGCGTGCGACAGCAGGATGAGTTTCGGCGGCGGCTTGTCGTCGTAGAACTGCGCGAGGAACGAGGCCAGCACCTCCTCGGGAGTGAATGATTTTTCCGCGCGCGGAAAATAGGCGCGGTTGCCCCAGTTCTGTCCGGTGCGAAAGAAGAACACTTCGACACAGGAATAGCCGCCCTCCTGATGGATTGCGAATACGTCGGCTTCCTCGACCGTGCGCGGATTGATGCCCTGCTGCGACTGCACCGCGGACAAGGCGGCGAGGCGGTCGCGGTACAGCGCTGCGGTTTCAAATTCGAGTTTGGCCGAAGCCTTCTCCATTTCGGCCGCGAGTTCCTGTTTCACCAGGCGGCTGCGGCCGGAAAGGAAATCCTTCGCCTCGCGGACCAGTTCGGTATAGCCGGGAAAATCGACTTCACCGGTACAAGGCCCCGAGCAGCGGCGGATCTGATAGAGCAGGCAGGGCCGGGTGCGGCTTTCGAAAAACGCGTCGGTGCAGGAGCGCACCAGAAAGGCGCGCTGCAGCGCGGTGATGGTGCGATTGACCGCGCCCACCGAGGCGAACGGCCCGAAATATTGCCCGGGCCGCGATTGCGCGCCGCGATGTTTGAGGATCTGCGGCGCCCAGTGATCCCCGGTGATTAGAATATAGGGAAACGACTTGTCGTCGCGCAATTGCACGTTGAAGCGCGGGCGCAGCTGCTTGATCAGGTTGGCTTCGAGCAGCAGCGCCTCGGTTTCGGTCGAGGTGGATATGATCTCGACCGCCACGGTGGCCGCGATCATGCGCATGATGCGCGCCGGCTGGGGCGCGGTGGTCCTGGCGTAGGACGACCAGCCGCTTGCGGACATTTTTCGCCTTGCCGACATAGAGCACGTCGTTGGCGGCGTTGAGCATGCGGTAGACGCCGGGCGAGGTCGGGGCATGGCGCACCGCGTGTTCGATCGCCGTGTGGCCGGCCGCAAGCCGCGTTTCCGGGACCGCCTCGCCGGGTTCCTCGGAGAATTCCGGCAGCCGCGCCTCGTCGTCCGTTCCTCGCTGGCGGCGGTCGCGGGGTCGATATCATCGGTGGCGTCTGGCGGCAGTAAATCCGCTGGCCTGCGCGCCGGTTCGGAACCGGATGGTGCCTTCCGCGGGCCTGGTTGCTTCGGGCTATCGGGAAAATCGTATTCATGGCCTGAACTTAAGCGCCGGCATCGGGCATCGCCAGCGTGCGGGAACGATGAAAAGACGACGCCGCGCCGGCGACGCGGTCGGGTGCAGCAGCGGTGTCCAACTTTGCCGGGCCGCCCGGTAACGCTTTCTTAAGAATGCGAAGCGGCGGGCAGGGGGCGTTAACAACGCTTTAACTTAAAAGTCTCGATAAATCTTATCGAAAAGACGTGGAATTCCGTAACCATAGCGGATCGTCACGCCACGTTCGCCGCGTGCAAAACCCGTGCACGACAGTTGCATCGAGGAGAATAAGTGATGAACGGATCGTTTTGAGCGCCGTGGCGCTGATCGCTGCGGGATGGACGGTATCGGCGCAGGCCGCCGATCTTTCCTATGGAACGCGCGCTCCTTACACGGTCAACCAGCCGCTCAATGCCTATAGCTGGGCCGGCCCCTATCTCGGCGGCAATCTTGGCTACACCTGGGGCACGGTCGACAACAATCCGACCAAGCCGTCGGGCTTCGAGGGCGGCGTTACGGCGGGCTACAACTGGCAATTGGGGAGCCCGTGGGTATTCGGTGTCGAGGGCGACATCCAGGCGACCGGCGCCTACGATACGTTCGCGCCGTGGAAGTTCTCGAACCCGTGGTTCGGCACGGTGCGGGGCCGGGTTGGGTATGCGCTCAGCAACGTGTTGTTCTATGGCACCGGCGGTCTGGCGTTCGGTGAATTGCGCGGCGAGACGTTCGGCCTGTCGGAAAGCCATACCAATGCCGGCTGGACGCTGGCCTCGGCGCCGAAGTCGGCCTTGCCCCGAACTGGAGCGCCAAGATCGAATATCTTTACGTCGATCTGTCGGACAGCAATTTCACCAATCACCGGTATCTCAAACGGCTCGCGGTTTGGGTTGGTGCGGGGCGGTGTGAATTATCACTTCTGATAGCAACAAGAAAATATCCGCCAACAAACTTCCGGCCGCATCGCGGCCGGATTTTTTTGCGTATGCGTGACATCAGCATCCGGCTGGTTCAAAACCGGATCATGTCTCATCGGTTGATTGAGTTGATGCGTCCGGCATCAGGCTCTACGATGAAATCACAAGATTGACCGCCTTGGGTCCTTTGCCCTTCTTGTCCGGTTCGACCTCGAATGTGATGCGTTGTCCTTCGGCCAGATCTTTTAACCCGGCCCGCTCCACGGCCGTGATGTGAACGAACACATCGCGACCGCCGTCATCGGGCTTGATGAAGCCATAGCCTCGTTCTCCGTTGAAGAATTTGACCGTCCCAGTCATGGCCATCGGGAAACTCCTCCCCCGCACTGCTCCGCCGCTACGCCACTCGCGTACCGGCCGGACCGGGCATACGCTGCCGGAAAGTTGGCCACCCGAGCGGATCAGGCTAGCGCCGATCCGCTTTGAAAAAATTTGAGGCCTTGTCACTCCGCCGCTACCATTCGCGGAAGCGGAACGTAAAGCCGATCCAATACTTTTCAGCATAATACGGTTTCCGGCGAATGCCTACCAATCGGACTTTTCACAGGGCACCGGGCGCAAGGATAAGGCTATGGTTTAGCCGTCTCCAGCCTGAACCGGCCGGCGCCGCCCTGGCCAAGCGGCTTCTCAAGCTCGGGAAGGATGGCCTTGAGTTCGCCCGCCAGCGTCCACGGCGGATTGACGATCAACAGGCCCGCCGAAACAAGACCGGCCTCGGCGGTCTGCGGTGCGACGCTGAACTCCAGACGCAAGGCTTTTCCCGACGTCGGCTGCTTCCGGCGCCGCGCCTACCGTCTGTGCGACATGCCGCGCCAGGCTGTCGGTGGCCCGCCGGCTTTTGACTGGGTACCACAACAAATAGCTGCCGGTCGGCCATTTCGCGAAGGCCTCCGTGAAGCCCTCGGCCAGCCGTTCAAACTCGTCCTTTTGCTCGTAAGGCGGATCGATCAGCACCAGACCGCGTCGCTCCTTCGGCGGCACGAATGCCGGCAACGCGGTCCAGCCATCGAGGTCGACGACCCGGGCCTGGGTGTCGCGGCGCAGCGCGTCGATCAACTGCTTGCGCGCCTTCGGCTCGACTTCGCAGGCCGTCAGGCGGTCCTGCGGCCGCAGCAGCGCCCGCGCGATCAATGGCGATCCCGGATAGACCGTCAGGTCGCGCTGCGGATTGAAGGCCCTGACGATGTCGAGATAGGGCGCGACCAGCGGCAGTGTCGTTTCGGAAAACCGCGCCTGCATCACCCGTGCGATGCCGGTGAGCCATTCGCCGCCGCGGTGCGCTTCCTGGGAGTGAGATCGTAGACCCCCGCGCCAGCATGGGTGTCGATGACGCGAAACGCCGCCTGCTTGTCCTGCAAATAGGTCAGAATGCGCACCAGCACGATGTGCTTGATGACGTCGGCAAAGTTGCCGGCATGAAAGGCATGGCGGTAATTCATGGGGAAGACTTATGGCCGTTCGGAGAAAGACGCACGTCTTCTACTCGTCATGGCCGGGGCTTGTCCCGGCCATCCACGTCTTGCTGCACACAGTGAAGGAAGACGCGGATGCCGGCTCGGCTCCGCGCCGCGCAGCGTCCGGGCGATGACGGCATGCACTCAGCCGCCGCGCACCGGCGGCATCGTCACCTGGTCACGGCGGCAGCCGCGGTTTTCGAGTTCCTCACAGGCCCGGAACTGAGATCCTTGCTCATGCAGATGCGGACCTCGCTGAGCCGGGTCCGGTTGCAGGTAACCGAGATCGCCGCATCGCTGAGGCCGGGATTGACCTTGATGAAGGCCTCCTCGACTTCGGACGGTGTTACCGTCTTCGGATCGGACAGATTCGAGGAATTCGGGTGGAATTTTCACCGCGGCGCGCGCCTTGCGGATGGTCTCGAAATAAGGCCGCGGGCCCAGTCCGGCGCAGGTGCCGTGTTTTTTCCACTCGTTGAAAATCAAGCCCGGCGCCGGCATCAGATCCAACATCGACCTCATGATGTCGCGGTCCAGCCAGGAATTGCGGTCGCAATATTCGGGAAAGCCGTGCTCGTATTGCGGCCACAGGCCGTGCACCACGAAGGAAAAGGGCCGCCCGCCGCACTGGGCCTGCGAACGCTGCTCGCTGCCGCGTTCCGAGGCTTCCTCGCAGAAGGAGGGTGACCACGACAGGGACAGCACGTAAAAATCGAACTCGCCGGGGGTATTTTGCCGGTGATCCTGCGCCGATGCCGTGCTAGCCGCGGCGATGGCGAGCAGCGCGACACATGCGAGGCGGCCGAAAATGGTGAGGCGACCAAAAAGTGCGAAGCGACTGATGCTGATTAAAATCCGTGCAGTCCAACCGACCAGAACATGAAACATGGCGTCGCCCCCCTATACCAGACCATTTTAGCAGCCTAGCAGGCGACCAGAACATTTCAAGAACAAAAAAGCGGGAGGCCGACAGCCTGAGAAATATCTGGTTGGAAGAAAGAGAAAAATTTCGCCCTGAAATCAGGGCCGGGCGGCCCGGCAGCCGGGATTGTAGGCCCAGTTGCGATCAAGCCCGGTCACGCACCACTCGACGCCCTGTTCGACGCCGGAAAAACCACCATCCTCGATGATCGAGTAATGGACGGTGCGCATCTTGCCGTCGCTCAGCATGACGTCACCACTGCAGAAACGGCGCGGTATGTTGTCCGATTGCCACGGTCTGAAGCTGGTTTCATGGATCCGGCCGTAGGCAGTGATCGTCAACGCGGAATTCCAGTAGGTGCTCTCCTTCTGCTGGAACTGCGAGGTGATGGTGCCCAGCGCGGACTCGCAGGGAGCCACCCGTCCATCATAACGCGGGCCGGACAGCCAGAAATTCAATTCGAACGGTTGGCCGCTTCGGCCGCCTGGCCGAAGGCCAACAGACCGAACAAACGCCGAGCGCGGCGCCCAGGACAAGCCTTTAAGGAGGCGGATTTTTCGACGACTGTGAAGAGCTCGCGTATGGGAAATCCGCTGGATGATCCAGCGCTCGAACGGTGCCGCGAAGCCCCGGCCGGGTCAAGTGCAACGCGGCAACACCTGCCAATAACTCAATGCCGAGCCCTGCCGCGTTCTTTTCACGGCAACAGATGCGCTCTAAGGTGCGGTCAGCGAAATGGAGTTTGCGATGCGAATGATTGGGGCCGCGAGCCTGATTGCTGTCTGCGGAATGCTGGCATGCGGGCCGGCACGGGCTGATTACGTGCCTCCCATCAAGGGCAATGATACCGGCGGTATTATCGCCTATCCGCTGGGTCAGCAGACGGATGCCCGCCAGCTTGCGGTCGATCACTGTGCCTCTTACGGCAAGGTGGCGAAATTCCTGGCTGTGGAGCCGCATTACGGCGGCTACATTTCCTTCGCCTGTCGCTGGGTCCCGTACGGCGCCAACGAAAGGCCGCTGCGTACCCGCTACTGAACCGGATCGTCCCACCTGACAGCTGCTCGGGAGCGTAGAGCATGACGCTACGGATTCGGTCAGTTCTGTTGGCGAGCGTGTCTGTTGATGGCGTTGCCCGCGCTTGGCGCGCGTGCCGCGGAATTGCCGCTGCGCAAGCCGGGCCTGTGGGAAATGAAGGTGGTGCGGACCGGCTCGCCGATGCCCGAGATGACAATGCAGCATTGCACCGACGAGACCACCGACAAGCAGATGAGCATCACGTTTTCGCCGCTGTCGAAGGAAATCTGTTCCAAAAACGATATCCAGCAGACCGCGACCGGGTACGCCGCCGATTTGGTGTGCAGCGCCGCCGGCGCCTCGATGACATCACATTCCGATATCACCGGCGATTTCAATTCGGCCTACACCGTCAAAACGACGTCGCATACCGATCGCGGCCCCGCCGGTCTGCACGACACGATGGTCGGCGATCGCGGCCAAATGGCTGGGGCCCTGCAAGGCCGATCAGAAGCCCGGCGACATCGTGATGCCCGGCGGCTTCAAGCTGAACATCAAGGACGCCAAAAGCTGAAGGGCCTGCTGCCGAAAAGTAATTCGGTCCTTGTTCGACCTCGCCCCGCAAGCGAGCCAGCCCGAGGACACATAAGGTCGTCACACCGGTACCCGCACCGCGGCGCGAAGGCCGCCCATCGGGCTGTCGCCGAGCGTGATGTCGCCGCCATGCGAGCGCGCGATGTCGCGGGCAATCGCAAGCCCAAGTCCAGTGCCGCCCTCGTCCTGATTGCGGGCGTCATCCAGCCGCAGGAACGGCTTGAACACTTCCTCGCGCATGCCGGCGGGAATGCCCGTCCCGTCATCGTCGATGGTCACGGTCAGATAGCGGTGATCGCGGTGGCCGCTGATTGCAATCGCGTTGGCGTGCCGCGCTGCGTTTGACACGAGGTTGCCGAGGCAGCGCTTGAACGAGGCCGGCTTGACCGTCACCACAGGCAGGCCGTGAAACGACACAGTCGCGGCATCGCCGTTGCGCTCGGCGTCGCTGCGCAGTTCCTCCAGCGCCAGCGTCATGTCGGTCGGTTGCGCGCGCTCGCCGCCGTCGCCGCGCGCGAACGCCGATAGGCCTCCAGCATGCCGGACATCTCGTCGACATCCTTGCGCATGCCGTCGATTTCCGGACTGTCGCCGATCAGCGCCAGCTCGAGCTGAAGCGGGTCAGGATGGTGCGCAGATCGTGCGACGACGCCGGCCAGCATCGGGTGCGCTGCTCGATCGAGCGCTCGATCCGCGCTTTCATCTCGAGGAAGGCCTGCGCCGCCCGGCGCACTTCCCGCGCGCCGCGGGGACGGAAGTTCAGCGCCTCGCGGCCCTTGCCGAAGCTTTCGGCGGCATCGGCGAGGCGCAGGATCGGCTTGATCTGGTTGCGCAGGAACAGCACCGAAACGATCAGCAGGATCGACGACGTGCCTACCATCCAGAACAGGAAAATCTCGGAGTTCGAGGCATAGGCCGCGCTGCGCTGGGCGAAGATGCGCATCACGGCGTCGTCGAGCTGAATGCGGATTTCCACCAGGTTGGAACGGCCGACGGTATCGATCCAGAACGGCTTGTGAATTTGCCGGCCGAGCTGGACCGAGAGCGTCTGGTCGAGCAGCGAGAAAAACGGCTTTGGCCCCGGCGGCGGCATTTCGCCCACCGGGAGAAAGTCCACCACCAGCCCCAGCCGTTGCTGGGCGATACGCCGCAGCTGCGCGCGGTCCTTGTCCTGCGGATAGCCCTTGTAGACGTCAATGAGACTGGCGATGTCCTGCACCACCGCCGCCGACAGATGCCGCGTCACGGTGTTCCAGTGCCGTTCCATGAACACGAACGCCACCACCGACTGCAGCACCACCATCGGTACGATCATGATAAGCAGCGCGCGGGCATAAAGCCCGGTCGGCATCCAGC
Source organism: uncultured Alphaproteobacteria bacterium (assembly GCA_963811915.1). Taxonomy (GTDB): domain Bacteria; phylum Pseudomonadota; class Alphaproteobacteria; order Rhizobiales; family Xanthobacteraceae; genus Bradyrhizobium. The sequence goes on along the minus strand of CAWETC010000001.1, from coordinate 135,149 downwards.
TTTTGAACGCGTTGCCCATCCAGCCATTGGCCGCAGAAACGCGCCGCGAGGCGGTGCGGATCAGGGTGAGGCCGGTGTCGAGCGTGCTCATCGGCTCGACGGTTTATGGAACAGGTGCGTTCATGGACAGATTAAGGCGATGCGACCAGGCGATAGCCGATGCCACGCACCGCCTGCAGGAACAGCGGGTTGGCGGGATCGCGCTCGATCTTGCGCCGCAGACGGTTGATCTGGACGTCGACTGCGCGCTCGTTGACGCCGCCGTCGCCGGTCAGTGCGCCGCGCGGCACGGTATCGCCCCGCGCCAGCGCGAGAATGCGCAGCATGTCGCGCTCGCGGTCGGTCAGATGGATGGTCTCTTCGTCCTGACGAAGCTCGCCGCGATCCAGATAATAGACATAAGGTCCGAACGCGATCTGCTCTAATGTCTCTATCGGCGGCGGCGCCGAGCGCTTGAGAATATTGCCGATCCGAAGCACCAGTTCGCGCGGCTCGAACGGCTTGGCGACGTAATCATCGGCGCCGATCTGCAGGCCCTCGATCCGGTTTTCGGCTTCATGGCGCGCGGTCAGCATCACGATCGGCACCGACGAGGAGGTGCGAATGAATTGGGCCAGATCGAAGCCGGTTTCGCCGGGCATCATCACGTCGAGGATCAACAAGTCGAAATGCAGGCCGAGCAACTTGGCGCGGGCGTCACTGGCGCTCATCGCCGTGGTGACGCGGTAGCCTTCGCCGCACAGAAAGCGCGACAACAGATCGCGGATACGGCGGTCGTCATCGACCAGTAGCAGATGCGGGGCATCGTCGGCCGGCCTCGGCGGCGTTCGTGCGACGGTTGCAGCCTGGACCACGATTATTCCTTTGCCTTTGCTTTGCCGGGTCCGAAGATCGTTTCCAGCACCTTGTCGGGATCGTCGCGATCAATCATCGCGCGCAGGAACTGGCGGACGGTATCGGCGCCTGATGGTCCGATGTCGCGCAGCGCCCGGCTGAGCCGATCGGTTTGCAGGCCCGCGAGTTTCGCGACCAGCGCCTCGCCCTTGGTGGTGGCGAAAAGAAGGCGTTGGCGCCGGTCGTTGTTGCCGGCCTTCTGCACGATGTATCCTTCATCGAGCAGTTGCTTGAGCACCCGTCCCAGCGATTGCTTGGTGATCCGCAGCACGTCGAGCAGATCGGCGACCTTCAGTCCGGGATAGCGGTAGACGAAATGCATCACCCTGTGGTGCGCGCGCCCGAATCCGAAAGCCTCGAGTTCATGGTCGGCATCGCCGACGAAATCCCGATAGGCGAAGAACAGGAGCTCGATGATATCCCAGCGCAGATCGGCCGCGCCGGGATTGGATGCCCGCGCTTCGCTGGCCCGCGAATTGGCGGCAGCGGAGAGGTCTGAGAAATTTATGTCAGTCATATTGACATATCTTGGGTTCAATGTTACAAAATTACCAGTCACGGCGAAATATTAGATCGTTCCACCCGTGGCGACCTTCGAAACGGGTGAGAAAGCCCTGAGGTGGCGGCGAGAGCCGCGAATTTGTTTACCGTAGATTGTCGAGCGGCATTTCGGCAAACATACTGGACTTCCGCCTTCCGCAAAAGCATGTCCTGAGGGACGTGCCGGCGCGGAAACCGGCCTTGAGGGCTGGTGCAGGTGAGGGGCCAGGCGTTAACCAACAGCGCCACGGCGCGAGCGCGCGATGCGCGTCAATCCGGGAGAGAGCCCATGGGAGTTTCGTTAGAGCAGGCCCGGAAGGACAGGGCGGCGCCGGAAAGCGCGCCGGTTCCGGCAGCGGGAAGCCAGGAAATGAGTTTGCCATTCGAAATCCAGCCCGCGGCTAGTCCGACGTCCGAGAAGGAGCGCGTGGCAAGGCTTGTGGACCCAGGCTTTGGCCGGATTTTCACCGATCATATGGCTATCGTCCGCTACAATCAGGCCAAGGGCTGGCATGGGGCGCGCGTCGAATCCCGGGCGAATTTCCCGCTCGACCCGGCAACAGCCGTCCTGCACTACGCGCAGGAGATTTTCGAAGGCCTCAAAGCCTATAAGCGCGACGATGGCGGCGTGAACCTGTTTCGTCCCGACGCCAATGCCCGCCGCTTCCGGAATTCGGCTGAGCGCATGGCCATGGCGCCGGTGCCCGAGCCGGTGTTTATCGAAGCGGTCGAGCAGCTCGTGCGCATCGACCGCGCCTGGATGCCTGGCGGCGAGGGCAGTCTTTATCTGCGGCCCTTCATGATCGCGAGCGAGGTCTTCCTCGGCGTGAAACCATCAGCGGAATACATCTTCGCCGTCATCGCCTCGCCGGTCGGCTCCTATTTCAAGGGCGGACCTGCGCCGGTGTCGATCTGGGTGTCGGAGAACTACACGCGGGCCGCCGTCGGCGGCACCGGCGCCGTCAAATGCGGCGGCAATTACGCCGCAAGCCTGCGCGCGCAGGCCGAAGCCATCGATCACGGCTGCGATCAGGTGGTTTTCCTCGATGCGATCGAGCGCCGCTACATCGAGGAACTTGGCGGCATGAACGTATTCTTCGTGTTCGATGACGGTTCGCTGCTGACGCCGCCGCTCGGTACCATCCTGCCGGGCATCACCCGCGATTCGATCATCGCGCTCGCCAAGGATTCCGGCACGCATGTGCGCGAAGAGGCCTACACGATCGAGCAGTGGCGCGCTGACGCCGCCAGCGGCAAGCTGAAAGAGGCCTTTGCCTGCGGCACCGCGGCCGTCATCTCGCCGATCGGCAAGGTGTGTTCCGCAAGTGGCGATTTCCTCATCAGCGGCGGCGCAGCCGGCCCCGTCGCGATGGGGATGCGCAAGAAGCTGGTCGACATCCAGTATGGCCGCGCGGCCGATCCGCACAACTGGATCAGAAAGGTGCTGTGATTGGCGGCGGAACTGATTTGCTGCATGATATAAGCCCCAATCTCCCCCCGTTGCCGCATCGCGCCGGCGCTGATACCAACGCCGCCGATGGCCGAGAAACCCAAAAAACCGCAAAAACTTCGCGCCCGCCTGCCACGCGGACTGGCCGATCGCGGCCCTGCCGAGATCGCGGCGACGCGCGCGATGGTGGAGAAAATCCGCGAAGTCTATGAGCGCTACGGCTTCGAGCCGGTGGAAACCCCCGCGATGGAGTTCACCGACGCGCTCGGCAAGTTCCTGCCAGACCAGGATCGGCCCAATGAGGGCGTGTTCTCGTTCCAGGACGATGACGAGCAGTGGATCTCGCTGCGCTACGACCTGACCGCGCCGCTGGCGCGCTATGTCGCGGAGAACTTCGACAGTCTGCCCAAACCTTATCGCAGCTACCGCGCCGGCTACGTCTATCGCAACGAAAAGCCCGGCCCGGGACGTTTTCGCCAGTTCATGCAGTTCGACGCCGACACGGTGGGCTCAGCCTCACCCGCGGCCGACGCCGAGATGTGCATGATGGCGGCGGATACGATGGAAGCGCTGGGGATTCCGCGCGGCAGCTATGTGGTGAAGGTGAATAACCGCAAGGTGCTTGACGGGGTGATGGAGAGCATCGGGCTTGGCGGCGACGAGAATGCGGGACGACGGCTTACGGTGCTGAGGGCGATCGACAAGCTGGATAAATTTTCGCTCGACGAAGTGGCCAAGCTACTCGGCCCTGGAAGATGGGACGGCGGCGAAGAAGGAAAAGGCGATTTCACCAAGGGGGCTGGCCTCGACGACCGTGGAATATCACGCGTGATCAATTTCACTGGCTGGAGACGTGATGAATCCGGAGCGAAGAGCGATTTTGGATCAAACGCAGTTACGCTTGCAAATTTCGAATCTGTGATCGAAGGCAACGCTTTGGGAAAAGAAGGCATCTCCGAACTCGCGCAAATCGAGCGAATTGGTTGAAGCGGCAGGCTATGGATCTGATCGCATCGTCATCGATCCCTCCGTCGTTCGCGGGCTCGAATACTACACGGGCCCCGTTTACGAAGTAGAACTCACGCTGGAGACAAGAGACGAAAAAGGCCGCCCGGTGCGCTTCGGTTCGGTCGGCGGCGGCGGGCGCTATGACGGGCTCGTCTCGCGCTTTCGTGGCGAGCCGGTGCCGGCGACTGGCTTTTCCATCGGCGTGTCGCGATTGCAAGCCGCGCTGACGATGCTCGGCAAACTCGACACCGCGCCGGAATTCGGTCCTGTGGTCGTCACCGTGTTCGATCGCGACCGCGTTGCCGACTATCAGAAGATGGTCGCGACCTTGCGCGAGGCAAAAATCCGCGCCGAGCTTTATCTCGGCAATCCCAAGAACATGGGCAACCAGCTCAAATATGCCGACCGGCGCAACTCGCCCTGCGTGATCATTCAGGGCAGCGACGAGAAGGCGCGCGGTGAGGTGCAGATCAAGGATCTGATCGAGGGCACCAAGGCGGCCGCTGCGATTGCCTCCAACCAGGAATGGCGCGAGACCCGTCCGGCGCAGTTTTCGTGCGGCGAGGATGAGATGGTCGCCAAGGTGCGCGAAGTGCTGGCGCGGCATGAGGTGAAGTGGACATAGAAATTCAAGCCGTCATGCCCGGCCTTGTGCCGGGCATCCACGTCTTGTTTGATAGAGAAGATCGTGGATGGCCGGGACAAGCCCGGCCATGACGAAAAGAAAAGAGCAAACAAAAGGAGACAAAAATGCCTGAAATTACCGTGAGCATGGCCGCCGGCCGTACCGACGAACAGAAGGCCGGCATGATGCGCGACATCACGCAGGCGTTGATAAAGAACCTTGGGGTCGATGCCGATGCCGTCGTGATCCAGATCAACGAAGCGCCGTTGGCTCATAAGATGAAGGGCGGCAAGACCTTCGTCGAGCGCGCCGCTGCGGCGAAGAAGTAGCGCGGGTACCACTCGTCGTCCCCGCGAAAGCGGGGACCCATAACCCCAGGCGTTCAACCTCAGGCGTTCATTGTTTGGAAGGCGTTTGCCATCCAGTTCTAATGCAGGTTCACGGCATATGGGTCCCGGCGTTCGCCGGGACGACATAGTGAGGGGCGGCTCATCCATGGATGCACGCGACGTCATCACAATCGGCATGAGCGCCGAGCGCACGCTGGTGGTGCCGCCGGAACGCACTGTCGGGCATTTTGTCCGCGGCATGCCAATGGTCTATGCGACGCCGATGATGATCCTGGAAATGGAAATGGCGTCCGCCGACGCCACCAATGCTTTTCTGGAATCCGGCTGGGTCACGGTCGGCACCGAGGTCGACATCCGCCACCTCGCCGCGACGCCGGTCGGCGCGACGGTTCGCACCACCGCGCGGGTGATCGCGGTCGAGCGCCGGGTGATCCGCTTTGCGGTCGAGGCTTTCGACAACAAACGCCGCATCGGCGAAGGCCGCCATGCCCGCGGTCTGGTCAATGTCGAGGCGTTCAACAAGCGGTTTGGGCCGGCGTAGCCGGTTTACATGCGATCCTCATCCCTGCGTGAGCGCAGTTGCGCTCCTCCGGATGAGGTTCGGAGAACTACTTCGCCAATTCCTTTGAGCGCCGCGTTGCGGCTGCGACCGCACGCGTCAGCAACGGCTGCATGCCGTCTTTTGCCATCAATACTTCCAGTGCCGCGGCGGTGGTGCCGCCGGGCGAGGTGACGTTCTGGCGCAGCGTGGCCGATGCAAGCTCCGAGCGATGCAGCAATTCACCGGAGCCGGCGACGGTTTCGCGCGCGAGCCTGGTGGCGAGATCAGGCGGCAGACCCGCCTCGACACCGGCGCGCGCCAGTTCCTCGGCGAGCAGGAAAACATAGGCCGGCCCGGAGCCGGACACGGCGGTCACCGCATCCATCAGGCTTTCGTCATCGACCCATTCGACCGCTCCGGTGGCGCGCAGCAGTGCATCGGCGACCGCGCGTTGATCGGCCCTGACGTCCTTCGATGCTACCGCGACCGTGATGCCGCGGCCGATCGCGGCCGGCGTGTTGGGCATCGCGCGCACCACGATGGACCCGCAGACCGCTTCGATCGCGGCGATGGTGGTTCCCGCCATGATCGACACCACCAGCGTGGCCGGTCCCGCAAACGGCTTCAAGTCAGGACCGGCTTCGCGGAACGATTGCGGCTTCAGCGCGACCACCAACGTGGCGGCGGCGCCGACATCTTGTGGCGAGGGATTGAGGCGAACGCCCTTTGCCGCGAGTGCGCGGATTTCGTCGGAGGGATGCGGCTCGATCACCACGACGCGTCCGGCGTCGAGGCCCCGCGCCAGCCACCCCGCCAGCATCGCGCCTCCCATCTTCCCCGCGCCGGCGAGCACGAGGGGGTTGAGATTTTGTAAGGCGTTGCTGCTCGTGTTCAAGCTGTCACCGCAATTACCCTCGTCGTCCCTGCGAAAGCACGGACCCATAACCACAGGCGGTTCTAGTGAAACGCCGGACGGGCGACAAGCACCTTACGTGAGCTTTGGCATCACACGGTACGGGTCCCCGCGTGCGCGAGGACGACGCCAAACGCGTGGGAATGCGCTTGAAGCCCCTACGCCTCGCCCTCGGTGTCGAACATCGCCGCGCTCATGGCTTCCGCGGGGGTCTTGCCGGCCCAGACCACGAACTGGAACGCCGGGTAATAGCGCTCGCAGGCATGGATGGCACTGACCAGCATGGTCTCGCATTGCGGGGCCGAGGCGGTGAGGCCGCCCGGCAGCACCAGCGCCTGCCGGTACATGATCATGCCGGTGTGGGTCCAGATATCGAAATGCCCGACCCATAACTGCTCGTTGATCGCCGCGATCAGCCGCTGCACTTCGGCGCGGCGCGCCGGCGGAATTTTCATATCGAACGCACAGGCCAGATGCAGCGCCTCGATCTCGCCCATCCAGGTGAAGGACAATTGGTAATCGGTCCAGTTGCCCTTGGAGACGATCGTCACTTCGTCTTCGCCCGAGCGTTCGAACGCCCAGTCGTGATCAGCGGCGATATCCTCGACCACTGCGAGCGGATTATTCCGGGAATTGATAATGCCTTCGAGGAGGGACATGCCGTCTCGACCTTGCCTTTGGAAAAATCGGATACGAGTGTGATACGCACACGGCAGGCGCGACACGCGCTGACATCACGCGCCGTTGCCGGATGCAAACCCCTGATGGTCCGGGGCCTGCGAGGATCAACTGATGTGATTTGCGGAATCCACGCAACCGCACCCCGAGTCCGTCCACAGGCAAAGCGCGGCTCGTCCACAGCTCATCGCGGACATAATTATTAATTTGAGAACAAACCGGAATCGGATTCCCGTGGACGCCATAATAGTTAATTTTGCCGGGCGGAATCCCGTGCTGAAACCTCGACTGGAGTTTGGCTCCGATGTCATGGGGTCCATGCGGATTTTCCATGAGGAAGTCGCTTGCTGGCGCGTCGGTGCTTGGGCATAGTTCCCTTCAGGTCACTCAGTTCGAGTGGTCGAAGTTCTCAGGGCGGGGTGAAACTCCCCACCGGCGGTAAGGGTGAAAAAGCCCAAGCCCGCGAGCGCCTTCCTTTCTTTAAATAAAGGAGTGGAAGGGTCAGCAGATTCGGTGTGATTCCGAAGCCGACGGTTAAAGTCCGGATGAAAGAGAACGGTTGCGATCGCCGCATTCCGCGCGGTTGTCGTTCCGTGTGCCCTGATTCTGGTCCGATCAGAGGAACGCCATGAATCAGACGCCGCAACAGCCTTCCGAAATCAAAGAGCCTGCCGACGCTGGCGACTCTTCAGATTCTTCCACAACCACCGAGCGGCCAGCCGCCCCGGAGCATCCGCGCTTCGCCAAACCCCAGCGGGTTGCCTTCGTGCAGTCCGCCTGGCATCGCGAGGTAGTGGAAGAATGCCGCACCGCGTTCCTTGTCGAGATCGAAGCGCGCCACATCGCGCGCGCCCAGGTCGATGTGTTCGAGGTGCCGGGCTCGTTTGAAATCCCCTTGCACGTGCAGTTGCTGGCCAAGACCAGGCGCTACACCGCGATCGTCGCGGCCGGCTCGTGATCGATCGTATCACGACGAATACGTCGCCGAAACCGTAGTCAAGGCGTTGATGGACGTGCAGTTGCGAACGGAAGTGCCGGTGTTCTCGGCCGTGGTGACACCGCAGCAGTTCAATGAGACGCAAGCGCATGTCGATTTCTTCCGCAAGCATTTCGCGACCAAGGGAAGAGAAGTCGCTGAAGCCTGCGCGAACACGCTGCTCAGTTTAGAGCGCCTGCGCGGCCAGGTCGCGGCGGGGATCGTGTAGGTCATTCGCGCGGGGACACCATCGGCCAATTGTCATTTCCGCCGCCGGCCATGTAAAGTCGGCAGCGGGAGGCGGCACGCCCGTGGAGACAGGCGGCCGAAACGATCATGTTCGAAGGACACGATCCCTATCTCGTCGCGCTCTCGGTGGTGATCGCGATCCTGGGAGGTTACACCGGTTTCGGCCTCGCGGCCCGCATCCGCGGGACGCCGGGCGTGAGCCGTCGCGTGTTGCTGGCGGGTGCGGCCGGCTTCCTCGCGGTCGGCATCTGGACCATGCATTTCATCGGCATGCTGGCGGCGCCGATCCCGGCGGACACGGTCTATCTCGTTCTCCCGACGATCATCTCGTTCCTGCTCTGCGCGCTGGTGGTCGGCGTTTCCCTGTTTTTCGTCAGCGTTGGCGAGTCTTCGCAGCGGCGCGTCGTCTGCTCGGCCGTCCTGCTGGGGGCGGGTATCGCCAGCATGCATTACGTCGGCATTCACGGCCTCGCGGGCAATTTTGCCATCGAACACGATACTTCGATGGTTATGCTGTCGGTTGCGGTTGCGATTGTTGCGGCCTATGGCGGCTTGCAGGCATTCCTTGCCCGGCAGGATGGCGTGCGATTGATCGCAAGCTCTATCGCGTTCGGCGTCGCGGTGTCGGGCATGCATTACACCGCCATGGCAGGCATGCATTTCATCCCGCTGTCGGCCGCCGCGCATCATCATGGCGGGGGGTTGGCGGCGTCGCAGCAAATCCTTTCGGTGGTGGTGGCGGTGCTCTGCTTCGTGATCGCGGCCGGCTTCCTGTTGTCGCTGGTGCCGGATCCGCGCCGGCGCGCGGTGCGCGACATCACGGGCGCAACCGAGTTGCTTCCGGCAGCTGCCAGTGCAGCGGGCGCCGGCGTATTCTCTCCGAACCAGATCAGGGCACGGTAGCGGCGCAGCGAGTGATTTCGGCCCCGTTGGGCGGCATTGGCCGGCCGCCGCGCGCCGCGCCGGCGATTCGGCTTCCGGTCGAGGGCGCCGACGGCACCCACTTCGTCGATACGGCGGACGTGAGAAGCGTGCGGGCCGATGCCCATTATACCAGGGTCCATGACGGTACACGCGAGCGCATGTGCCCCTGGTCGATTTCGGAGGCCGAGGCCCAACTCGATCCCAGTCTGTTCGTCCGTGTGCACCGCAGCCATATTGTGGCGATTCCCCACGTCAGCTTCGTCCGCAAGGAGGGCGATGGCGCGGTGATCGAGCTCGATGGTCCGTCGCCGCATCGTGTACCCGTGAGCCGCGCCAAGATTGCCGAGGTCAAGGCACGGCTTGGTCTCGTCCGGCGCCACGCATAACTCGCCGCCTGCCGGATTAGGTCGCCAAGGCTGACGCATTTGGTGCGCGTCTTTCCGCATCTCGTGCGAATTTCCTTCGCCCGTGAGCCTGTGAGCGCCGCTGCCTTGCTAGCGCGCCATTCTGGGAACAGGCTTCGCCCAACGTCAGCGCCACCGGCGCATTTCAAAAAGACGCATGGGAGGAGACGATGATTCCTGGCCCGTTCAGCTATCACCGGCCTGCAACATTGGCCGATGCGGTCAAGCTGCTCTCGACATTGGGCGATGACGCTCGCCCTCTTGCCGGCGGCCATAGCCTGGTCCCGATGATGAAGCTCCGGCTTGCGAGCCCCGAGCATCTGGTCGATCTGCATGGCATTGCTGCCCTGAAAGGCGTCCGCCGCGACGGCGATCGCATCGTGATCGGCGCGATGACCACCCAGCACGAACTGCTCGCCTCCGATGAAATCGCCAGATCGTTGCCGATCCTGCACGAGGCCGCGTTGTTGATCGCCGATCCGCAGGTGCGCTACAGGGGCACGCTCGGCGGCAACGTCGCCAATGGCGACCCGGGCAACGACCTGCCGGCGCTGATGATGACGCTGGGCGCGACCTACCGCCTCGAGGGCACCTCGGGCGGGCGCGAAATCGCGGCGGCCGAATTCTACCAGGGCGCCTATTTCACGGCACTTGAGCCCGGCGAAATCCTGACCGCGATTTCAATTCCTGCGCCGGCCACCGGTCACGGCTACGCCTATGAGAAGCTGAAACGCAAGATCGGCGATTACGCCACCGCAGCGGCGGCGGTGGTCCTCACCATGGCGGGCGGCAAGGTCGCAAGCTGCGCGATCGGCCTCACCAACCTGCACGAAACACCGCTGCTCGCGGTGGACGCGGCCAAGGCCGTGATCGGCACCAGCCTTGACCCTGCGACACTCAAGAAGGCTGCGGCGGCGGCGCTCGCGATCATGTCGCCGGCCGCGGATGCCCGCGGACCGGTGGAATACCGCAAGCATGTCGGCGGCATCATGGTGACGCGGGCGCTGACGCGCGCCGCAAGCCGCGCAAGCTAGAGAGGGGACAAAAATGGCAAAGACCCATGTGACCATGAAGGTGAACGGCGCCGAGGTCGAAGGCCTCGTCGAACCGCGCACGCTGCTGGTGCATTTCATCCGCGAAAACCTGCAACTCACCGGCACCCATATCGGCTGCGAGACCACCCATTGCGGCGCCTGCACCGTCGATCTCGACGGCATGTCGGTGAAGAGCTGCACGATGTTCGCGGTGCAGGCGCAGGGCTGCGAGATCACCACGATCGAGGGCGTCGCCAATGCCGACGGCACGCTGTCGGCATTGCAGGAAGGCTTCCGCATGATGCATGGCCTGCAATGCGGCTTCTGCACGCCGGGCATGATCCTGCGGGCGCAGCGGCTGCTGCAGGAGAATCCGACCCCGTCGGAGGCGGAAATCCGGATGGGCATCTCCGGAAATATCTGCCGCTGCACCGGCTACCAGAACATCGTCAGGGCGATCCAGTACGCCGCCGACAAGATCAATGGCGTCGAATTCAAGGAGGCTGCGGAATGAACGACATGACTCCCACGCGGGAACAACGCACCGCCGCGCTCGAAGGCATGGGCTGCAAGCGCAAGCGCGTCGAGGACGGCCGCTTCACGCAAGGCAGGGGCAATTATGTCGACGACGTCAAGCTGCCGGGCATGCTGCACGGTGATTTCGTCCGCTCGCCCCACGCCCATGCGCGCGTCAAATCGATCAACTCGGAAGAGGCATTGAAGGTGCCGGGCGTGCTGGCGGTGATCACTGCCGAAACGCTGAAAACCGTCAACCTCGCCTGGATGCCGACACTGGCCGGCGACGTGCAGATGGTGCTGGCCGACGGCAAGGTGCTGTTCCAGAATCAGGAGGTCGCCTTCGTCGTGGCCACCGACCGTTATGCCGCCGATGACGGCATCAACAAGGTCGTGGTCGAATACGAACCGCTCCCGGTCGTGATCGATCCGTTCAAGGCGATGGACAAGGATGCGCCGGTGCTGCGCGAGGACCTCGCCGGCAAAACATCAGGCGCGCACGGACCGCGCAAGCATCACAATCATATCTTCGAGTGGACCGTCGGCGACAAGGATCTCACCGATGCCGCCTTCCGCAAGGCGGAAGTCACGATCAAGGAGATGATCTCCTATCACCGCACCCATCCGTGTCCGCTGGAAACCTGCCAGTGCGTGTGCTCGTTCGACAAGATCAAGGGCGAACTGACGATCTGGGGCACCTTCCAGGCGCCGCACGTGATCCGCACCGTGGTGGCGTTGATCGCCAAGATTCCGGAACAGAAGATCCATGTGATCTCGCCCGATGTCGGCGGCGGTTTTGGCAACAAGGTCGGCGCCTATCCCGGGTATATCTGCGCGGCGGTGGCTTCGATCGTCACCGGCAAACCGGTGAAGTGGGTCGAGGACCGGATCGAAAACCTGACCGCAACCTCGTTCGCGCGCGACTACCATATGACGACCGAAATCGCGGCGACCAAAGAAGGCAAGGTCACGGGTCTTCGTGTTCACGTGCTCGCCGATCACGGCGCGTTCGACGCTTGCGCCGATCCGTCGAAATGGCCCGCCGGTTTCTTCAATATCGTCACCGGATCCTATGACTTCCCGGTCGCGCATTTGTCGGTAGACGGCATCTACACCAACAAGGCGCCGGGCGGTGTCGCCTATCGCTGCTCGTTCCGGGTGACGGAAGCGGCTTACTGCATCGAGCGCGGCATGGACATTCTGGCCCAGAAGCTGGGGATGGATCCGGCCGAGCTGCGGCTGAAGAATTTCATCAAGCCGGAGCAGTTCCCGTACCATTCCGCGCTCGGCTGGGAATACGACTCCGGCGACTATACCACCGCGATGCGCAAGATGATGGAAACGGTCGATTATGCCGGCCTCCGCAAGCAGCAGGCCGAAAAACGCGCGGCGTTCAAGCGCGGCGAGACCCGCGAGATCATGGGGCTCGGCGTGTCGTTCTTCACCGAGATCGTCGGCGCCGGACCGTCGAAGAATTGCGATATCCTGGGGATCGCGATGTTCGATTCCTGCGAAATCCGCCTGCATCCGACCGGTGCCGGTATCGCACGTGTCGGTACCAAAAGCACCGGTCAGGGCCACGAGACCACCTGGGCGCAGATCATCGCTACCGAGATCGGCATTCCCGCTGACAATATCATGGTCGAGGAGGGCAACACCGATACCGCACCCTACGGGCTCGGCACCTACGGTTCACGCTCGACGCCGGTGGCGGGCGCCGCGATCGCGATGGCCGCGCGCAAGATCAAGGCCAAGGCGCAAATGATCGCCGCCTACAAACTCGAGGTGCATGAAGGCGACCTCGAATGGGATATCGATGGCTTCCGCGTCAAGGGACTGCCGGAAAAATCCATGTCCATGAAGGACATCTGCTGGGCGGCCTATAACTCGGTCCCGCCAGGCATGGAGCCGGGCCTTGAGGCGGTGAGCTATTATGATCCGCCCAACATGACCTATCCGTTCGGCGCCTATATCTGCGTGATGACCATCGACGTCGATACCGGGGTCTACAAGATCGAGCGGTTCTACGCGCTCGACGATTGCGGTACCCGCATCAACCCGATGATCATCGAAGGCCAGGTGCATGGCGGACTGACCGAAGCATTTGCGATCGCGATGGGCCAGGAGATCCGCTACGATGACGACGGCAATGTGGTGACCGGGTCGTTCATGGATTTCTTCATGCCGACCGCGGTCGAGACCCCGCACTGGGAGACCGACTTCACCGTGACGCCGTCGCCGCACCATCCGATCGGCGCCAAGGGCGTCGGCGAGAGCCCGAATGTCGGCGGCGTGCCGGCGTTCTCCAACGCCGTCAACGACGCCTTCTCGTTCCTCGGCTCGACCCACATCCAGATGCCGCACGACTACTGGCGCAACTGGCGGGCGGCGAAGAGTTTGGGAGTATTTGCGTAGCCAATCGCTACGTCGATGGCTTCATCCTTCGAGACGCATCGCTTCGCGCTGCTCCTCAGGATGAGGTCTCAGACCCTCATGGTGAGGAGCGCGTCTTCCCGGCAGCGCTTGCGCTGTCCGGCGCGCGTCTCGAACCACGAGGCCACGGGAGAAGCAGCAATGATACGAACAAACCAGAAGACACTCTGGCAATGAAAAATCGCGAGGAGATCGCGGAACGTCTGGCTGCCTGTGGCTACATCGCCGACGGCGAACTGGCGACAGCGGTCTCGCTGATGCAGTTGCTCAAGCGTCCGTTGCTGCTCGAGGGCGAAGCGGGCGTCGGCAAGACCGAAGTGGCCAAAGCGCTGGCCGCGGTGCATGCGACCGAGTTGATACGTCTGCAGTGCTATGAGGGCCTCGATCAGTCGGCGGCGCTCTATGAATGGAATTACCAGCGCCAATTGCTGGCGATCCAGGCGCATCGCGGCGAACCGGCCGATACCACCCTGGATCAGATTTTTTCGGAAAAATACCTGCTCGAGCGGCCGCTGCTGGCGGCGATCCGCCGTGACAGGCCGCCGGTGCTGCTGATCGACGAAATCGACCGCGCCGACGACGAGTTCGAGGCGTTCCTGCTCGAACTGTTGTCGGATTTTCAGGTCTCGATCCCTGAACTGGGTACGATTTCGGCGACCACGATCCCGCATGTGATCCTGACCTCGAACGGCACCCGCGAACTGTCCGACGCGCTGCGCCGCCGCTGCCTCTATCACTATGTCGACTATCCCGACGTCGACCGCGAGGCGCGTATCATCATGGCGCGGGTCAGTGGCGCCGGCGCGTCGCTGTCGTTGCAGATCGCGCGGCTGGTCGAAAACATCCGCAAGGAGGAACTGCGCAAGGTGCCGGGTGTCGCGGAGACGCTGGACTGGGCGGCGGCGCTGGTCGGGATCGGCGTGCGCGACCTGCATGACGCCCCCGAGACCGTGCACGAGACCCTGATGTGCTTGCTCAAGACGCACGAGGACAAGTCGCGCGTGACGCGCGAGGTGACCGAACGGCTGCTGGGGAAAGTCGCATGAGCTGCTGCGGCCCCAATCCCGGATATGAAGAACTCGACGAGGTCTCCCGCCTCGTCTCGGCCAAACTCGCGGCGTTTCTGCGCACGCTGCGCGACAACGGCTTTGCCGTGGGCCTGCATGAAGGACGGGATGCGGCATCACTGATGGCAGCGGGCTACGCCGAAAGGCCCGGCCTGTTGCGCATGGCGTTCAAGCATCTGTTCTCGGCGCGCAAATCCGACTGGGAAAAATTTGACGGGTTATTCGATGCGTTCTGGCTCGGTAAAAGGGTGCGATCGCGATCCCTGACCATGGGCTCGGCGAAAGCGGCCAACAGCCCGTCGCTGAAAAGCCTGCGGGACAACCCGTCTGCGCTAATGGCAAGCGAAGCCGCAACCGATCAGGTTCCTTCGGCCGACGAGGCGCCGGAGCAACGCGCCGGCGAGGGCCGCATGGAAGGCGCGTCGCGCGTCGACAATCTGGCGGACGTCGATTTCCGCAAGATGGCGGATCCAGACCAGATCGCGGAGGCCCACGCAGCGGCGGCGCGGCTCGCCAAAACCATGCGCACGCGGCTGACCCGACGCGATCTGGCGCGGCGGCGCGGCTACCGGCTCGATCTGCGAAGAACGATCCACCGCAATATCAGCCATGGCGGCGTGCCGATCAGCCTGGTGAAGCGGCAGCGTAAGGAAAAGCCGCTGCGTCTCGTCGTGCTGCTGGATGCTTCCGGTTCGATGAGCATGTACACCGGCGTGTTCCTGCGCTTCATCCACGGCGTGCTCGATGAATTCCGCGAGGCCGAAGCGTTCCTGTTCCACACCAGGCTCGCTTATGTTTCCGATGCGATGAAGGAAAAGGATCCCGCGCGCGCGCTCGATCGTCTCTCGATCATGGCGCAAGGCGCCGGTGGCGGTACCCGGATTGGTGAAAGCCTGCAAACCTTCAACCGCTGGCACGCCGCGCGCGTACTGCATTCGCGCTCTTGCGTGATGATCGTGTCCGACGGCTACGAGACCGGCGACGCCGCGCTGCTCGGCCGCGAGATGGCGGCGCTGGCCAGGCGCTGCCGCCGCATCGTCTGGCTCAACCCGATGATGGCGTGGGAGGGTTATGCGCCCGAAGCCGCCGGCATCAAGGCCGCATTGCCCCATGTCGATCTCTATGCACCGGCCAATACGCTGAAAAGCCTGACCGAGCTTGAACCCTATCTGGCGAAGCTGTGAGTAAAGGAGCGCCGCCGATGACCAAGCATGTCGAAGTGATGGAACTGGTGGCCCGGCTCAAGGCCGCCGAAGAAGCCTTTGTGCTGGCCACCGTGGTGCGCACGGTGTCGGTGACCGCGGCGAAGGCTGGCGCCAAGGCGATCATCCGTCCCGATGGCACCATTGTCGCGGGCTGGATCGGCGGCGGCTGCGCGCGGGGCGCGGTGCTCAAGGCCGCGCGCGACGCGCTGGCCGACGGCGAACCGCGCATGGTCTCGGTGCAGCCGGAAAACCTGCTTGCCGAACTTGGCGTCAGGCCCGGCGAAAACCGTGACGGCGTGCGCTTTGCGCAGAACATGTGTCCCAGCAAGGGCACCATGGACGTGTTTGTCGAGCCGGTGCTGCCGCATCCTTCGCTGATTATCCTCGGCGGCAGTCCGGTCGCGCTGTCGCTGGCGGCGCAGGCCCGGCAACTCGGCTATCACGTCACGGTCGCAGCACCTGCAGGTGACCTGACGGCGACGCCCGATGCCGACATGCTGATCGACGGCTTTGCGCTCGGAAAGCTTCACGAGGCGCGGCGCTTTGTCGTGGTTTCGACACAGGGCAAGGGCGACGAGGCGGCGTTGCGAATGGCGATGACGACAGAGGCCGCCTATCACGCCTTTGTCGGCAGCCGCCGCAAGATGGCGGCACTGCGCGACAAGCTCATGCGTGAAGGCATCGACGCGTCAGCCATCGACCGTATCAAGGCGCCGGCCGGTCTCGATCTCGGCGCCATCACACCTGAGGAAATCGCGATGTCGATTTTGGCCGAGATCACGGTAGAGCGGAGAAGGGGACAGCGGGGAGCTAAGCAATAGCAGCAGATATGAAGCGAAAACAAAAAAATCTCGTACCGCGAATTTGATCGGTGCAAAACCTTTAATTATTATGGTTTTTCTGTAAACCTTGGGTTGTGTGGGTTTTTTCCTTGTTTAGCCTTACCCGTCATGATCCGGACGATCCAGGCGATCCCATTGTTGATGATGCTGGTGGTGCTTACCGCCTGCGTAATGCGCCGTCGGTAACGCGAGTGGCGCGGGGGCAGGCCAGCGTTACCATTGGTCGGCCGAATACCTGGTATGGTGCGGCAGTATCGGTCGACATTGACGCGAACGGTGCCAGAATCGCGAGCCTCGCAGCCGGCGACAACTACACCGGCCCTGTAGCTCCAGGCCCCGGTGACTCTTACCGCCACCTGTTGGTCAAGCCTGGGACGCTACACCATCCACTTTAATGCGGAGGTCGGGAGGTCATACGCCTTCGAGGTATCATCGCGGCACGAACAAATCGCCGCCACAGTAGCCTTCGGAGTCATCGAACTTGCGGCCGACACCGCAATCAACGATGGAACCTCTCCTGGCGCTTTCAAGATTAGATTACCGCGCTCGTAAGGTAGCCAGCGCTACTTCCGCAGGGGGCAGTTTCTTGGGTAACCCGCATGAGCGCAGCGATATGCGGGACCAAAAAGAAAAGCCGGATGTCGCTTCGCTCATCCTAGGCTACGCTTGCTGCGCCCTTCGATCTCTTAGGGGCGAACGTTCGGGATAAAACTCGCGCACATGCGGCGTGAGCCGGCGGCTCGCAATGATGTGGAAAGGGCTGTGGTTTCAGTCAAACAAGCTCGACACCGACTCTTCCGCCGCGGTGCGGCCGATGGCTTCGCCGATTAGGCCGGCAATCGAGAGGGTGCGGATGTTGGGCGCGTTGCGAACCGCCTCGGTGGGCTGGATCGAGTCGGTGATCACGAGCTCTTTCAGCTTGGAGGAGGTGATCCGGGCGGCGGCGCCGCCGGAGAGCACGCCATGGGTAATGTAAGCGTAGACTTCTTTGGCGCCGTTGGTGAGCAGCGCGTCGGCGGCGTTCACCAGCGTGCCGCCGGAATCGACGATGTCGTCGACCAGGATGCAGGTATAGCCGGCGACGTCGCCGATCACGTTCATGACTTCGGATTCGCCGGCGCGTTCGCGGCGTTTGTCGATGATCGCCAGCGGCGCGTTGATGCGCTTGGCGAGGCCGCGCGCACGCACCACGCCGCCGACATCAGGCGACACCACCATGACATTGGCGAGATCGAAATGATCGCGGATGTCGCGCACCATCACCGGCGAGGCGTAGAGGTTGTCGGTCGGAATGTCGAAGAAGCCCTGGATCTGTCCGGCATGCAGGTCGAGCGTCATGACGCGGTCGGCGCCGGCATGGGTGATCAGGTTGGCGACCAGCTTAGCCGAAATAGGCGTGCGCGGACCGGCCTTGCGGTCCTGCCGGGCATAGCCGAAATACGGCACCACCGCGGTGATACGGCGCGCCGAGGCCCGGCGCAGCGCGTCGGTGATGATCAGCAATTCCATCAGATGGTCGTTGGCGGGAAACGACGTCGACTGGATGATGAAAACGTCGGAGCCACGGACGTTTTCCTGGATCTCGACGAAGATCTCCATATCCGCGAAACGGCGGACGATGGCCTTGGTGGGCGGCAAATGCAGCCAGTCGGCGATTTCCTGCGCGAGCGCCGGATTGGAATTGCCGGCGACGAGCTTGATGGAGCCATTCTTGGCCGACATCGAGGCTTCTCCCCGCGCCTTGCTGGAGACAATGTTCAGCATATCGCAATACTCACGGAACCAGCGCGTTTTGATGGGCGAGGTGATATCAAGGACGGACCGCGGCTGGCAACCCGTCGTTTCAGGTTTTCCTGCGCAAAATCAGCGCCCAAGGACTATTTTGCGTTAATGGTCGCTGTAAGCCAGCACGCTGCCGCTGCCGAAGGTGCCAACTTCGGCTGATGCGGGCGTAGCCATCTCTGCGCTCGCGACCGCCGGGCCACGTTTGCCGGCTGGCTCGGAGGCAGGTGCGGGTGGCGTCGCATCGACCGGCGCCGTTCCGTTGATCATGCCGCTCAGGCCGCTCAACCCGGCCTGGGCGATTTTGCGCAACACCAGATCATCGGCGGCTGTCCAGGGATCGCGCCCGGGCCTATTGGTCGGTTCCTCGCCGGAAAGGCGCAGCGCCCGCTGCTGGTTGCGGTCATAGACATCCCAGACCCAGGCGATCACGGTGCGGCCGTGGCTGACTTGGGCGGCCAGATAACTCCGCACCCGGTAGGCGGCCGAACTTTCGCGCGATACAATCGAGAGGCTGCGAAGCTTCGACTCGCTCTCCAGCACATTGACCATCCGCTCGAACACCTGCGGCGGCGGCCCGTCGATCGATTCGAAGGTGACGGTCGGGCCGTCATTGCTGGCCATCGCGAACGAGTTGCTCGCCCCGCCGCCGGCGCAGCCGCCAAGGCCGCAGGCGATCACCAGCAGCGTTACGGCGGCAACCGCGCGCGCTAGGCCCCCCATGGCCATCGCAATTTTGAAAAAGCTTGCTGGCGTAACCTTCATCACGCTCAGAGCGATATCGTTAAAATGCGTTAAGGTCTAGGGCAGGATTATGGGACCACGACGGGTGCGGCCAAACCGCTCATTGCGACGGCATTTTTCTTTTGAGGCGAGGCACTTCCGTTGAAATTACGCTTCCAGCGCAATCGCATGAACATGCCGGCCATAGTCCGGCTCCTTGCGATGCACCGAGCGGCGGTAACTGAAAAAACGCTCGTCGGAATAGGTGTCGACGCCGATATCGTCGATCATCAACACCCCGGCGTTTTCGAGCCGCATCCGGATGAAGCCGGCCAGATCGAACATCGAATGGTTTGCGCGCGCGGCGGGAATAAAGAACAGCGCGTTCTCCGCGTCGGCCTCCACGAACCGCTCGACGAATTCGTCGCCGACTTCGTAAGAACGCTGGCGGATCAGGGGGCCGATCGCGGCGACGATGCCCGAGCGCTCGGCGCCGAGCTTTTCCATCGCGTCGACCGTGGATTCCACCACGCCGGTCAGCGCGCCCTTCCAGCCGGCATGCGCGGCGCCGATCACGCGCGCGTTGGGATCGACAAACAGGATCGGCCCGCAATCGGCCGCGGTGACGCTGATGGCGAGACCCGCCGTGCCCGTGACGATGGCATCGGCGCGGGGACGCGACGCGCCCGGCCATGGTCCGGCCGCGACCACGGCGTCGGGCGAATGGACCTGATGCACGCTGAGGAAATGCGTCGGCGCCACCCCCATCGCTTCCGCCATGCGGCGGCGATTTTCCGCAACATGGGCGGGATCGTCGTTGGAGCCGAGGCCGCCATTGAGGCCGGCATAGATGCCGCCGGAGACGCCGCCCTCGCGGCTAAAGAACGCGTGACGCAGGCCGGGAATGCCCGAGAGCAGTGGCGATGCCGTGATCATGCCGGGGTTCCAGTGCCTTGCCCAGTACCTTGTCCGGCATCCTGGCCCTCGTCATTAAACCCGGCCAGCGAGGTGAGGTTGGGTTCCGAGATCGCCATCACCTTGAACATCTGCCCCATGCCGCCGCGGCCGCCGCCGATCAGCCGCTTCAGCGCCACCGAAATATCTTCGGAAATCTCATGCGTGGTTTTCGCCATCAGGGTCACCGCGCGGGTTTCGATGCCGAGCCGCCTGAGGAAATCGCCCTGCGGCACCGGGCCATGCACCCGCGCGCCGAGGTCTTCGGCCGCGCGCACCAGGGCCTGAAAATCGACATGAGCTGTGACATCGGCCTGTCCAGGATTTTTCAGAGGATCGGTAAAGCTGTGGCGGGCGATGGCCTGAAACGTATCTCCGGCGTCGCTGCGCAGGTGACCATAGTCGATGATCAGCGCGGCGCCGTCCTGATCGCGCACCCGGCTGGCGATCTTCATGATCTCGGCATCCGGCCGCCACTCGAATACGGCGCCGGCCGGCGCTGCGCGCACCAGAGGCGGCAGCAGGATGTCGAAACGCGGGATCGGCTCGGCGGCGGCGCCGAACACCAGATTGCCGCTGCCGTCGAGTTCGACGGTGCGCTCGTGCCAGCCCGTCTCGTCCCTCACCACCTGGTGGACCGGCAACACGTCGAAATATTCGTTGGCGAGAATGACGGAGGGACCGTCAGGGACATCGTCGATCAGTCGTGCCAGGCGACGTTGCGCGCGCCCGACAGCGTCGCCTTCTGCTTCTCGCGCAATACCGGATTGATCTCGACGAGATGGATGCTCAGCGACTGATAGAGCGGCGGCAGCACGCGCAACGCGCGCAGCGCATCCGCCATCATGGTGCCGCGGCCGGGTCCGAGTTCGATCAGCCGCAACAGCGATGGCGAGCCGATCGCCTTCCACACCGACGCCGCCCACAGTCCGAGCAATTCGCCGAACATCTGGCTCACTTCGGGTGCGGTGGTGAAATCGCCCTCGCGCCCCAGCGGATCGCGGGACACGTAATAGCCATGCTTGGGATGCGTGAGGCACAATTCCATGTAACGCCAGACCGGCATCGGGCCCGACGATTTGATCAGCTTCTTGATCTCGGACTGGAGCGGTGAATATTCGGTCACGGCGTTCCTTCGACGGGGGTCGCTATTGCCCGCGGCTTGCGGCGCCATGCCACCACGATAATGATCGCTCCTGCAATGATCATCGGCACCGACAGCAGCATGCCCATGGTCAGGCCGCCCCACAAAAATCCAAGCTGTGGGTCGGGCTCCCTGAAGAACTCACTGATGATGCGCGCCACACCGTAGATCGAGATAAAGCTGCCGAGGATCAGGCCCGGCCGCTTGAGGGCGCCGAGGCAAATCATCACCGCCAGGATCGTGAACAGCACAATACCCTCGAGCGTCGCCTCGTAAAGCTGGCTGGGATGGCGCGGCAGCGGTCCGCCATTGGGAAATACCATCGCCCAGGGCACGCTGGAGTCCGCCGGCCGGCCCCACAGCTCGCTGTTGATGAAGTTAGCGATGCGTCCGAGAAACAGCCCGATCGGTCCGACCGCGGTGGTGATATCGCCGAGCGACAGGATCGGAAGGTTGTTCTGGCGGCAGAACAGGATCACCGCGGCGACGCAGCCAAGAAAGCCGCCATGGAACGACATGCCGCCCTTCCACAGTTCGAAAATTTCGGCGGGATGCTGGATGAAGAAGGGGAGATTGTAGAACAGCACGTAACCTGTGCGGCCGCCGAGGATGATCCCGACCGTGACCCAGAGGATGAAATCGTCCATTTGCAGCAGCGTGATCGGCGCCGGGCCGCCCCAGAGCTTTTCATTCTTGATCAGCGCGCGAGAATAGAGCCACCCCAGCACGATGCCGCCGATATAGGCCAGCGCATACCAGCGGATCGCGATCGGTCCGATCGCAATGGCGATCGGATCGAAAACCGGAAAGGCGATAGTGAGAAAGGGCATCGCGTGGGCTTACGAGAGGTTGCGGCGATAGAGCGCCAGCAGCCGTTCCCAATGCCGCTCGGCGGCGTCGCGATCGTAGACTGGCCGCTTTGGAAACGCGAAGCCGTGATGGGTGCCTGGATAAATCTCGACCTCGGCATTGGCGCCGTCTGCTTTCATCTGCTGTCTCACTTTCTCGACGATCTCCATCGGAGCGTAGACGTCGGTCTCGGCGCAACCGAAATAGAGTTCGGCCTTGGTCTTCTGGCCCGCAAGGTGCGGACTGTCGGGCCGCTCAGTGGCCAGTTGCACGCCGTAGATCGAGGCCGCGGCCTTGACGCGTCCGGGGAAATGCGTCGCGGCGTTGATGGCGTATTGTCCGCTCATGCAATAGCCGACGGTGCCGACGATATCCTTGCGTGCGGCGGCCTGGCCGTCGGCATAGGCCAACAGCGCCGTCGTATCATCCATTACAAGCGGAATGTTGAGCGACGCCATCAGCTGGAACATGCGCTTGCGCTCGGGGGCTTCGGGATCGGCCGGCAAAGGCCCAAGCTCCATGACGCCGGCACGGTAATACAGATTGGGCAGCATCACATAATAACCCGAAGTGCCGAGCCGCCGCGCCATGTCGCGCAGTTCCTCGCGGATCGCCGGCGCGTCCATGTAAAAGATAATGACGGGATGCGGGCCACCGCGTTCGGGGTGGGTGATGAAGGTAGTGGTGTGGCCGTCCTTGGTCGGAATGTCGATCTGCTGGTCGATCATGGGGGTGGCTTCTCGTGGTTTTGTGCCGCTTTGCCTGACGGTCGATACGATTACAAGGAAACCGCAACATGACAAGGCGAGCCGTCCTCGGGGGAGATGCGGTCTTGCACCGCGTCGCCCGGATCGCCATTGTCTGCTACAACCCACGCGCAGCCGACCGGAGATGTTGAGATGACCCAGACCAGCAATCGATTTTTCGATGAGATCGGGCGCCTGATGAACGATGCCGCCGGCGCCGCCCAGGGTGTCAAGCGCGAGGTCGACACGGTCGTGCGCAATCAGGCCGAAAAGATCCTGCGCGACCTCGATATCGTCAAGCGCGAGGAGTTCGAGGCGGTCAAGGATATGGCGCGGCTGGCGCGCGAGGAAAACGAGGCGTTGAAGGCCCGCATCGCCGCGCTGGAAGCCAAACTCGGCCCGTCGCCATAGGCGGCGGACAGCGGCAGCCCGAGGGGGGCCGCGGCGCCCCTTAAACCGCAGAAAAATCCCCGCATTTCCTTGTCATTTCCGCCCTTTGGGGCTAGAACGCGGCCACGTCCGCAGCCCCCGCACCCCTGGAGGCTTGCTGCGAACCACAAACGGGCCGCGATGCGGCCTTTAACTTTTTAGAAAACAAGGACTTAGGCAAATGGCGACCGTCAAGGAATTGAAGGCGACCGCACGTCCGTCGAGCGGCAAGGGGGCCGCACGGGCAGAGCGTCGCGCCGGGAGAGTGCCCGGAGTGATCTATGGTGACAACCAACCCCCCGTGACCATTTCGGTCGAAGATGCCGAACTGCGCCAGCGCATCCTGGCCGGCCGGTTCCTGACCACGATTTACGACATCGATCTGGAGGGCAAGAAGCACCGCGTGATTCCCCGCGACTTCCATCTCGATCCGGTGCGTGATTTTCCGATCCATGTGGACTTCATGCGGCTCGGCGAAGGCGCCACCATCCGCGTCAGCGTTCCCTTGCACATCCAGAACGCGGAATCCGCACCCGGCGTGAAGCGCGGCGGCACCGTCAACATCGTCACCCACACCATCGATCTGGAATGCTCGGTCGATAACATTCCACAATTCATCGAAGCCGATGTCGGTAGTCTGGAAATCAGCTATTCGCTGCATTTGTCAGATATCAAGCTGCCAACCGGCGTAAGGTCGCTGTCGCGTGAAGACATCACCCTGGTGACCATCGTGCCGCCGTCCGGCTACGCCGAAGAACTCAAGGCGGCTGCCGCTGCGGCGGCGGCGGGTCCAGCCGCTGCGGCTGCTCCTGGTGCTGCTCCGGCGGCCGGTGCGGCTGCTGCACCCGCGGCTGCGGCAGGTGCCAAGGCTCCGGCGGGCGGCGCGAAGGCGCCTGCCAGTGGCGGCGACAAGAAGAAGTAATAGCGCGCGGGATGCCGCGTCATGCAACTCTTTGTTGGACTCGGCAATCCCGGTGCGAAGTACGCGCACAACCGGCACAACATCGGTTTCATGGCCGTCGATGAAATTGCGCGGCGTCATGGTTTCGCACCATGGCGCCGCCGCTTTCAGGGCGAGACCTCGGAAGGCTCGCTCGATGGCGAGCGGGTGGTCCTGCTTCGTCCCACGACGTTCATGAACGAGTCGGGACGCGCGGTTCAGGAAGCGGCGGGCTTCTTCAAGCTCGCGCCCGGCGAGGTCACCGTGTTTCAGGATGAACTCGAACTGCCTCCGGCGAAGGTGCGGGTCAAAGTCGGCGGTGGGATTGCCGGCCATAACGGCCTGCGTTCGATCTCCGCGCATATCGGCAACGACTATCGCCGCGTGCGGCTCGGGATCGGTCACCCCGGCATCAAGGAACTGGTGCACGGCTACGTGCTGTCCGATTTCGCCAAGGACGAGCGGCCCTGGGTGCAGGCGTTGTGCGAGGCGGTTGCGGAGAGCGCGGGGCTGCTCACCACGGATCGCGATTCGACGTTCCAGAACAAGGTGCATCTGGCGATGCAGGCCAAGGGATTTTTCGACAAGGACGATAGCGGCGCTCCGTAACGCGGGTGGCGGCGAACAGGCTCTTCAGGACACATCATGGGATTCAAATGCGGTATCGTCGGGCTGCCCAATGTTGGCAAGTCGACGCTGTTCAATGCGCTGACCGAGACGGCCGCGGCGCAGGCGGCGAATTATCCGTTCTGCACCATCGAGCCGAATGTCGGCGAGGTCGCGGTACCCGATCCGCGGCTCGACAAATTGTCGGCGATCGCGAAATCCGCCCAGATCGTTCCGACGCGGCTGACCTTTGTCGACATCGCGGGCCTGGTGCGCGGTGCGTCGAAAGGCGAGGGCCTCGGCAACCAGTTTCTTGCCACCATCCGCGAGGTCGATGCGGTCGCGCATGTGGTGCGCTGCTTTGAGGATTCCGACATCACCCATGTCGAAGGCAAGATCGCGCCACTGGCCGACATCGAGACCATCGAGACCGAGCTGATGCTCGCCGATCTCGACAGCCTGGAAAAGCGCGTCGACAATCTGACCAAGAAAGCCAAGGGCAACGACAAGGATGCCAAAGAGCAGCTCGATCTCGTCAACCGCGCGCTGGTGTTGCTGCGCGACGGCAAGCCGGCCCGATTTCTCGAGCGCAAGCCGGAAGAAGAGCGTGCCTTCGGCATGCTTGGTCTATTGACCTCCAAACCTGTGCTTTACGTCTGCAATGTCGAGGAGGGATCGGCCGCTGCCGGCAACGATTTCTCCAGGGCCGTTGCCGAGCACGCCAAAAAGGAAGGCGCCGTCGCGGTCGCGATATCGGCAAAAATTGAATCGGAGATTGCGACGCTGTCGCGCGAGGAGCGCGCCGAGTTTCTCGACACGCTGGGGCTTGAGGAGGCCGGTCTCGACCGGCTGATCCGCGCCGGCTATCAGTTGCTCGACCTCATCACCTATTTCACCGTCGGTCCGAAGGAAGCACGGGCCTGGACCATTCACCGCGGCACGAGAGCGCCTGCCGCCGCGGGGGTTATCCATACCGATTTCGAAAAGGGCTTTATCCGCGCCGAGACCATTGCATATGCGGACTATGTCGCGCTCGGCGGCGAAGCCGGCGCCCGTGATGCTGGCAAGCTGCGGCTGGAAGGCAAGGAGTACGTCGTCGCCGACGGCGATGTCATGCATTTCAGGTTCAATACCTAATGTCCCGCCCCCTGATCACGGATTGCGCCGAGATGTTCGTTGATGCGAAACACGATCAGAATGAATTCCGCGGCGATACGCGAAAACACGATGCCGACGACGACGCTGGCGATCGCGGACAATAGCTGGATGAAGCCGCCGAACGGGCTGATCGCCATCGCGGCCAGCCCGGAAAAAATGCCGGCGATGCCGAACAGCCCGATCAGTGCGATCACCAACCAGTAAAATGTCTTGATGATGGTGGGGGTGATAAAGCGGTCCCACTGAAACAGATCACGAAATTCAAACATCGATTGTTCTCCCCAGCAAATCGAATATCGGTGGCGTCCAAACTGGTAGTGAGCGCACAGGGCCTAGCCGCGAATGTTGTTCCGGGCAAGATCGGGACAGCCCTGAAAGGGGTGTTCGCCCATAAAGCAGGAGCCATGCGAGCGGGCGGGTTGAGATTGCCACAAATAGAGGGCACAATCGCGCTTCCCCGCTGGCAATCCCCAACCAATATGACGCTCACCTTCGAAGATTTTCCCCCCGGCCATTTCGGTACCTTCGGTCCGCGCCGTGTCACGCGCGAGGAAATACTGGCGTTCGCCGCCGAATTCGATCCGCAGCCGATGCATCTCGACGAAGAGGCCGCTTCGCGATCGATGCTGAAGGGCCTTTCCGGTTCGGGCTGGCATCTGTGCTCGATCATGATGCGGATGATGTTCGACGGCTTCATCGGCCGCACCGCATCGCTGGGCTCTCCTGGCGTCAACGAACTGCGCTGGCTCGCGCCGCTTCGGCCGGGCGACGATCTCATGCTCGATGTCGAGATCACGGAGGCGCGGGTTTCGCGCAGCCGTCCCTCAACCGGCATCGTGACGTTCAAGTGCGTGATGCGCAACGCCGCGGGGCAGGAATTGTGCGAGATGATCTCGCCGATCATCGTTGAGCGGCGTCCCGAACTCGCATTGGGGCAAGTTGGCTGATGCAGTTCTTCGAGGACATCGAGGTCGGGCAGCGGCGCGAATTGGGATCGTTTACCTTCACCGCCGAGTCGATCAAGAAATTCGCGACACAGTTCGATCCGCAGCGTTTTCATCTCGACGAGGAAGAAGGCCGCAAATCGTTGTTCGGCGGGCTCGCGGCGTCGGGCTGGCATGTCGGCTCGGTCTGCATGAAGCTTTTGGTGGCAGATGGCCAGCGCCAGGCAAAAGAAGTCACCGCGCGCGGCAAGAAGGTCGCGATCTTGGGACCGTCGCCGGGCTTTCGTGAATTGCGCTGGATCAAGCCGGTGCTGGCGGATGACACCATTCATTTCGCCAGCGAGATCGAGACCAAGCGTTCGTCGGAAAAGCGCCCCGAATGGGGAATCGTACAGGCCCGCCATACCGGCACCAACCAGCGTGGCGAACTGGTGTTTTCGCTGTTGGCCACCGCGTTCGTGCCACGGCGGAACGCCGGCTGAGACGTTCAGAATTTTCCGTGTTCGAATCCGTGATCCGCTTGACGCGGAACCGTTGGTGCCTGGTTCGGCGGTGACCAGAGAGGATTACCGAACGGCTTTTCCATTTCCATTGCGGTTGCGGACTTTGCGGAACAATCTTCTCGCTAACTCATTTTGAACCTTGTGTCTGTCAAATAAAAACCGGGACAGAATTCAGGGGATGATCATGGCAGACCGTGCCGGGTTGAAATTTGTGGGCTTTATCTTCGCAACCGTGACGCTGGCGGTGATGCTGGCCACCGGAATGGTGGTGAAGGGCTATGCTGACGGCGCCTATTCGCTCGAAGGCATGTCGGTCGCCGGCCGGTAATTCAGCATTCGCTAACCATAGCGACGAAAGCCACGGAAGCCTGCGAAGAAATCAACGGCTCCAGATCAGCGCCAGCACCGTCACGGCGGCCAGCAGCAGCCCGACAAACCGGATCATGATGGTTCCCATATTGTGCGGCGAGGTCCGCAGCGGAATGGGATCGGTATTGTCCGGCCGAACGCTTTTCATACAGATGCTTCCCCCGAACCTGCTCGCTACGTGATGGAGCCTGATCTTGGTCGCGGTCCGGGCGCGGCAGGTTCAAAACAAAACCGCCGCGCTCCGTTGACGGAGGGCGGCGGCAAGTCTCTCTGGAACGATGGCTGATCAGCTGTTGCGGAGCCCTTCCGCGGCGCGCTTCCACTGCGTGACATTGTCGGCGATCATGCGGGTGGACTTCATCGCGGCCTGGCTGAGCTGGGCATAGCCGGAGATCTCGCGCTGGACGCGCTGGCCTTCGGCATGCAGCAGGTCGCGCAAGGTTTCGAGTTCGGAAATCAGGTTCTCGATTTCCGCGAGCGACGTTCCGGCCACGCGCTGGATCAGCGAGTTGACGTTGTTGACGGTGGTCTCAGTGTTCGGCTCGAGCGCGTTCTCGGGGGTGCCCGGCGTGCCCGGTCCCGGACGGCGCAGATAGGCGACGTCGTTGCGGACGAAGTCGCGAATGCCGGCCTCGACTTCCGAAACCGCATCGAGATTGGTGTCGTCTTCAATTGAATCAACAGAGCGAATGACATTCATCGGCCGTTTCCCTTTTTCGCGTTGAACAAGCGCGGATGTCCCCCGCACGACGAAGTTAAAGTATCGCCATCAGGGCTTCCGATTTTGACCGCATCGCGGCCAATATGCGGCAATGCCTGATCTTTCGCGGGAATTGTCGAGAGCGCTGCGCCCAGTTTACCAGCTCTGCTTAAATCCCGCGGTGAGACTCTTGTTCGTCGTGCCGAGTGCGGTCTCGCCGATTGATCCGGATATACTGATGCCACCGAATAATTTCTGCTCGGCGCCGATCTTGTGCAGCCATCTGTCATCGGCGGAGGACAGCGTCTGGCCGGCGCTGAAGCTCGTGCCGGTGTCGGCAATGCTCAGCTTCGCCGATTGCTCGGTTTCATAGTTGCGCGATGGGTGACTGATGATGCCCGGGACGGGGACGATGCCCTGCTGAATGAGGTTATAGTCATTCTGCAGCGTGACCGAATATTGCTCGTTGAGGGACACCGATTTGCTGAGAGAGGTGCCGAGCTTGCTTTGCTCCAGGGAGGGATCGACACGGGCCTCGACCGCGGTCTTGTCCCAGATCACATTGACGCCGGGGGCCGTAATCGCCGCCCACGCCGACCCGGAGGATTGCGGCTCGCTGCCGCCATTGGCGACTTTTTCCGCCAGCAACTCGGACATTGTCGTGGGCTGCCGGACGACAGTCATATCAGCGCCGACACGGGTATCCCAGAATGGCGACAAAGGCTGCTTTACCGATAGAGCGGACGAACCATTCGGGTTGTCCAGCGACGACCATGTCATGTTTTCGGCTGTCCCCGCTTTCGGCGCAACGCGCGCCTTCGATGCCGGAGACGTGGTCAGGGTGGAAGCATCGACGTTGAGTTGGCTCCAGTCCAGTTCCAGATCCTTGATATCAGAATCATCTGCCGTTGCGGCGGCATCGGCTTCCATCGATGGGGTGTCTGGCGCGGTGTCCGGACTGCCACTTTTGTCCGAACTCTGACTTTCCGTTGCCGGTACCGGCTGCGCATTTGCCCGCACAGATGCGACGCTGACGCCTGCCGCCAGCAATAGCAGCACAATCCGGCCGTATCCTGTTCTCGAAGTCATTACCCTGCCCGCATGCCAACATGACGACCATGCGTGCATATCAGCGCAAAATTGTGGCGGGCGCCAGCGGCGCGCCACTGTGACGCTGATGCCAGGCTAAGACGCGATCTTCGGCAGATGAATCGGACGCCCGAGCGCCTGCTCCACCAGATCGAAGGTATCGACGAGAATGCGGATGCTGGTCAGCCGGCCTGCCTTGAACTGTGCGAACTGGGCGAGCCGCAGGCTGATCGGCTTGTTGACATCGAGCGCGGTCAGCGAATAGCGCATCATCGAGGACGCGGTGTCCACACCCAACATGATCAACTCGCGATCGAAGCGGTGGACCCGGATGTTGTTCGCGATCTGCCTGATCACCTCGAGGACGGCGGCCTTGCCGCGGCGCGCGCCGAAGAATGGAAACATATCGATGGGACCATAGATCGCCCAATCGACGTCGTCGTCGATCAGGGCTTCGAGGTCTTCGGGCTGGCGGTCATTGATTGCGCGATGCAACGCACGAGAGAAACGCCAGAGACTATGCTCTGTCATGATGCTTGTTTCCTGAACGGGATTGGTGAATCAGCATCCGGACTTGAGGGGCGTCATTCGCGACGCGCGCCTGGAGGCTGCTTTTCGTTGAAAGCTCAACTAGTGGCGTTTGACTAAAATACAATGCGCATTTTTGCATTGCACAAATGCGGAGGCCCAATTACCGTCGGCCCCGCGGGCTAAACGGCGATTTGGGCGTCGCGGAAAGCGACCACGCCGAACAGCAGGGCGCCGCCGACCGAGGCCGGCAAGCAACGCGATCTTCATGGCCGTGTTTTCGTCACCCCAATGCCCGCAACGCCTCGCGGTTTGTCGCCGCGGGGGCCGCAGGGTTCAACGCCATGGCATCGATGACGACGCGGGCTAACTCTTCCCGGGTTTGCTCGTCGTCAGGATGGCGGTGACGTCGCGTTCGAGCACCTGCTCGACCAGGTCAAACGTATCCATGATTTCGCGAATCCTCGCGATGCGGCTATCGCGAAAGCTATAGAAAGTCGCGATATCGAATTGCACGACCCGGTCGTTGCTGCGCTTGCGGAAGAACGCGCGGATATTCAGCGCGACCGTGTCGCCTTCCGCGACGATGATCGGCACCTCGTAGCGCATGCTGGAATAACGGGCGTGCACCGTTTCCCACATTTGCCTGAGTTCGGCCTTGCCGTGGCGGTGGCCCATATGGGGCAGGATATCGACGGGCGCATTGCTGAAGAATTCGATATCGTCGGTGCAGCGCGACAGTGCTCCCTCGATGTCGCCGGTCGAGAACAGGTCGAGAAAATTCAGAACGCGCTGCCGGTGAAGATTCTCGACCATATTCGTCTCCGCCGATGCTCGCTTGATGCAATGCCGGTTTCATTGTGAACCGAATTGCGCAGCGTTCAATCGGCAAAATATTCCGCGTGTCGTGAAGCTGTTCGTCGTCGGAACATTCACGACGGTTCATGCAACCGTGCGATGTGCTTATGGTAAACGTTTTCAAAAATAATGCCGCCGATCGCGCCACGCACTCGATGCTGTCATCGCCGACGGCTGCGCCGAGCAACTGTCCATGGCGAAGCGACACGCGCGGCCTGTGATCGGGCCGCGCATGAAACGCTCCGCTGGCGTGTGGCCATGGAATAAGCAAACGATCGTCGGCGCCGGGTGAGCGGCGCTGCGCGCAGAACCCGTGCTAGTTCTTCTTGCTGTTGGGGCTCTGGCCCGCGGGCGTCTTGCCGGAGGCAAACGGCGAAGGCGCCGCACCACCCTTCTTGAGGTTCTTGTCCGCCTTTGGTTTCTTCTTTTCCTTGTTGCTGCGCATCTGACCCTTGGCCATGGCGATCTCCTTGCGCGCGGTTGAAAAGATTCGGCGCTCTCCACAATAGCAAATCGGCACGCGCTTGTATGCAGGTGCGGCTGGCTTCGATTGATCCATTCGGCGGCATCGGGCACGCCGCAGCTTTCCGACCGCCTTGATCCATCGGGCGGTGGTGGCCTTGAACGGCCGGCGCGACCGCTTACGTGCTTCGCGAAAGCGCGATGGAACCGGACCGCCGGCCCGCGATTGATAGATCACACTGCGCGTGCGCCGGATCGGGCCACGCTACTTGAAGGGACACCGTTATGAAAACGACCGCCGTTTTACTCGCCGTCGCATTGCTCGCGCTGGCCTCGACTTCTGCCGATGCCAAGGGCTGCCTGAAGGGCGCAGCGGTCGGCGGCGTCGCCGGTCACTATGCCGGCCATCACGGCGTGCTCGGCGCGGTCGCCGGCTGCCTCTACGGCCGCCACCACGCCAAGCAGCAGGAAATGCAACGGCAGCAGCAAGGCCAGGCCCCGGCCGGGCAGGAGAAGATGTGATCGCGCCACTCTGAGGGTAGATCTGTGAGCGCGCTAACGAGAACGGCGCCTGACCTCTCATCGTCGTCCCGGCCTGATGTGCAATTGCGCATCAGGCGCCGGGAGCCATCCAGCGTGGTCTATCGGTGCGAGCAAGCTGGTTGACGCCTGCTGTCAGCGCAGACACCGGTGACGCGGATGATAAAGACCTCTCACAGCGGCGCGTAACGAGAAGCCGCGGAGTAAGGGGCGCGGCTCAAGGCCGGGACGACCTCGGATGGCGCATTCACCCTCGACGAATTGATCCCGAATTCACTTTTCAAACAGCCATTCAAACAGCCCAGTTTCAAACAGCCAGGTTTCAAACAGCCAAGGCGCTTGAAATTCCAGGATCGCCATTGCTCGCAATGACGTCAAAACACACTTCCGCATTGCCGCGACGCGATGCGCCCGGATCGTGCATGAACTTCCGCCCATTGGAGGGCGTGGGGAATGCCGGGTGCCCGATGCACCCGCGGCCGCGCGTGTGGTGGTAGTAAACACGCGCGTTAGTCACCACGGATACACCGGTTCACCCGGCATTCCCGCACGCAATGGTTTTAACGGTTTCCTTCGTAATCTCCCCGGTGATCGGGCTCTTTTGCCACCGTCGCCTGCGAAACTGATTCCGCAGACTTGACGCCAGCGTCGAGGCGTCAGGACCATACGACTTCGCCGTCCGCCAGCACACGCCCTCGTCAGAAGCGCCGCCCGCGTCCATCGCATCCCGCCCCGCGTCCGTGACGATCGCGATACGCCCCTCTGTGGGGTGGGATGGGGGGAATGTGGATTTGATTTGGGCTAAGCGCGAAGGGATTTATTTTTGCTGGAGGGACTGGACAGCTGGAATCAGATTGAAGCCAAAGGAGAATTTTTTCTCTGCGCGCATGCGCCGCGCCACGATAAAATCGTTGCATTGAATGCATCCATCAAAAATGCGACCTTGGTTCGAAAGCGACGAAATTCCAGCGTGGCCCGGGTCGGGGCGCTAGAGAAAATTTCAGTATCCATTTTGGGAGGGGAGAGCATGGCGCGCAACATTCTGATCCTTGGGGCCTCGTATGGCTCATTGCTGGCGACAAAGCTGCTGATGGCGGGTCACAACGTGACTCTGGTCTGCCGCAAGAAGACGGCAGAACTCATCAATCGCGACGGCACCGAAGTTCGCATCAAGCTGCGTGACGAGGCGGTGCACCGGGCGATCTTCTCGCGCGACCTGCCGGGGAAACTGGACGCGATCACGCCCGACGCCGTTGATCTCACGCGTTACGATCTGGTTGGTCTTGCGATGCAGGAACCGCAATACACCAACCACACCGTCCGGGTTCTGATGGTCAAGATCGCCGCGGCGGGGCTGCCGTGTCTTTCGATCATGAACATGCCGCCGTTGCCCTATCTCAAACGGATCCCGGCACTGGCGGATATGGACCTGGAAGAGGCCTACACCAACGCCCAGGTATGGGAGCGGTTCAAGCCGGGCCTGGTGTCGCTCTGCTCGCCCGATCCGCAGGCCTTCCGTCCGCCGGAAGAGGCGGCGAATGTCCTTCATGTCGGCCTGCCGACCAACTTCAAGGCATCGATTTTTGCGGACGAGAAACATAATGCGCTGCTGCGGGAGCTGGAATCGGACATCGACGCGGTGAAGCTGGATGGCCAGGATGTTCCGGTAAAACTCAAGGTGTTCGATTCGCTGTTCGTCCCGCTCGCCAAATGGTCGATGCTCCTGACCGGGAATTACCGCTGCATCACGCTGTACGAACCGCAATCGATCCGCGACGCGGTGCATGATGATCTGGAGCTCTCGCAGTCGATCTATGATCATGTCGACAGCATCGCCCGGCGTCTGGGGGCCGACCCGAAGGATCAGGTCCCGTTCGAGAAATATGCCAAGGCGGCGGAAAGCCTTCTCAAGCCGTCGTCGGCGGCCCGGGCGGTAGCGAACGGCGCGCCTTTCATCGAGCGGGTCGACCTGCTGGTGAAGCTGATTTCGCATCAGCTCGGCGCGCCCAATGCCGAGATCGACCACACGGTCCAGATTGTGGATCAGAAACTGAATGAGCGGATCGTGGTGGGAGGATCCGGGGCGCAGTGAGGGGGGCTATCGCGCCTCACGAAGCGCCGTCTACGTCCGCCATATCCCGCCCCGCGACCGTCACGATGGCAATACCCCCTCGACTGGGATAAGGTGGGGAGATTCTGATTTTATTTGGGTAGATCGCGAAGAAATTCATTTTTGCGAGGAGGACTGGACAGAGTGGAGATCGAGTTGAAAGCGCAGGAGAGTTTTTTCCATCATTCACGGGGAGCCTGGAATCTTCCGTCAGCTTCCTTCTCTCGGCTGGATTGGATTAATCCTGATAGACTTGTGATGGGTATCGCTTCTTAATTGAAGTTGAGTCGATATGGCGTAATGCCAAGTTTGATATCGCGCGGAGGGGGCTAGAAGCCTCTCTCAATTTCCAAGACATTTCAGATTCGTCGATGCCTAATAATAAGAAGCAACACTATGTGCCGAAAATGGTGCTTCGCAATTTCGCATCTGACACCGACAAAAAGCAAATCAACCTTATCCATATCAATTCAAGAAAGGCGATCCGCTCGGCCTCGCTGCGAGATCGAATGTCAAAAAGATTATCTATACGGGGAAGACAGGCATTTTTGAAAAAAATCTAGCCGAAATGGAAGGTGCTTTTCACCGAATTATCGATCGCCTAATCGAGACTGAAACTATCGGTCGGGATTTTCATACGAGGTACCACATCATTGAACTTCTCGCCTTGCAAAAATCACGAACGCTTCAAGCCGAAGAAGAACTAAACAGAATGAGCGATCAGATTTGCCAGAAGTTGATCATGTACAATAGATTTGACCGAGAATTTCTTGAAAAAATCAATGTCGAAATCAAGAATGCCGCGGCTCAGAACGTCGTGCAGTCACTAAAATTCTGTCCGATCATGTACGACCTAAAGCATTTTCTAATTATGAGAATCGGACGGCTACACCGTTCATTATCTCGGATAATCCGGTTTTGCATACGAATTGGTTTTGTCACAGCCAATTGCCGGGCCGATCGGCTGCTGGGACAGCGAAATCTGGCTTGCAGATATTTATGCCGATCGCTCCTCAATATGCCGTTCTCCTGCATGACAAATATGTGTATCAAGCGAACTCCAGCGATCATGTGCTCCAATTGCGAAATGAGCAGGAAGTGGATACAATAAACGAAATTCAGTGGCTTAACGCTTACAAGAATATTTACTTCCCGCCATCCTTCGACAATGCTCATGTTGAGCAATGCCTTTCGTGGCCACGGAATGACGGAAAATTCTCTGGAGTCAGACGACTTAACCCTACGGGCAATGTAGGAGAGTATGTCGCGACTGATAGAAACCGTGTTTGATCCGCCAGATGACGGCGTAACCAGGGAGTTGGTGCATTTCATCTCGCCGGAAAGTTCCAAAGATATCCGAGTTAATGCCGTTCGAATCAGACCGAAAGCCGATCTATCACGATGACAAATCTGTTGCTTCTCCAACCCGCGATCCCATCTGGTCGAAAATAGTTGAAGAGTTTGTAACGCGTGTCGAGAAGGAGCGGCTGCCGTTCAATAAATTGTGGGAATCTGCTTCGTCACATCCACTTTTCGCGCAAGTAGGGCCAGAAATTCGAAAAATCGAACGAAACCTGAAGATAGTTTCGTGACGATTTATCTGCACTCCGCATCTACTCGAGGAGTGGCCCGCGTTCCAAGACCGAGCATGCAACGCGCTACCCGCCGCGCCCAGTGAAATCATAGCCCCCGAGAGCGCGGAGCACACCCGGATCGGAGGAGCCGATGTGGTGGAATTCAGAGGGCCGTTCTCCAAACGCGACCGGATTTGTTCCCCTCAAATCACGTCCTTAAAAATCATCCAGCCGACCAGCCACACAACAAACCCAACGCCTCCGCCCAGAACCGCGCCGGCGACGCGATGCCTCCCCCACAGCGCCGCGCCGAGAATGGCGCCGAGCAGCAATCCCGGACTGCCGAGCAAGAAGACGATTTCGATCAGACTGACGGCATCGTTGAGGATGCGATGTCTGACACCGGCTGCTACCGCTTCTTCCATCCGCCCCTATGCCCCGGCGCGCCGCCGCTGGAGCGCGGGGCGGGGCCGAATTCGGGGCCGGATTGGCGCGAATCGGTGGGCTGGAAGATTTTGCTGCCGGTGCTGGGGCTGTCGTCGCGCGCGGGTTTGCGCGACGGCGTGCGGCCGGGTCGATAGGGCAGGGATTCCGGGCCGTGCATTTCGTCGAGATGGGGTTTGTGGACTTTGGAGGGACTGCTATGCACCACCCGTGGATCGCCCCTCACCCCGCAAGAACGGGGCGAGGGAGGAACCGGCGCGCGGTGAGGCGGCGCCGCCGCGCTTTTTCATCGCGCTGGCCGGCAAATTTGCCGGCCTCGCCGTATTTCTTCGTGCCGGCATAGGCGCCGGCCTTGCCTTGCACGGTGCGTTGCTTGGCGGTGGGGTCGTCGACCACGGCCAGTTCGGTCGCGCGCAGGCGCTTGACTTCGTCGCGCAGGCGGGCGGCTTCCTCGAAATTCAGATCGGCGGCGGCTTCGCGCATCCGGGTTTCGAGGTCGGCCAGCACGGTCTCGAAATTATGCCCGATCGAGATCACGTCGTCGGCCATGCCGCCGTCGCCGATTTCCACCAGCACATGGTCGCGCTCATAGACGCTGTTCAGGATGTCGCCGATGGATTTCTTGATGCTCTCCGGCGTGATGCCGTTGGCGGTGTTGTATTCGACCTGCTTTTCGCGGCGGCGGTCGGTCTCGGCGATGGCGCGCTGCATCGAGCCGGTGATCGCATCGGCATAGAGGATCACCCGGCCGTCGACGTTGCGCGCGGCGCGGCCGATGGTCTGGATCAGCGACGTTTCACTGCGCAAAAAGCCTTCCTTGTCGGCATCGAGGATCGCGACCAGCGCGCATTCGGGAATGTCGAGGCCCTCGCGCAGCAGGTTGATGCCGACCAGCGCGTCGAACGCGCCGAGCCGCAGGTCGCGGATGATCTCGATGCGCTCGATGGTGTCGATGTCGCTGTGCATGTACCTGACACGGATGCCCTGCTCGTGCAGATATTCGGTGAGGTCTTCCGCCATCCGTTTTGTCAGAACCGTAATCAGGCTGCGGTAGCCGGCCTGCGCGGTGGCGCGGACCTCGCCGACGAGGTCGTCGACCTGGGTGCGCGCCGGGCGAATGTCGACGGGCGGGTCGATCAGCCCGGTGGGGCGGATCACCTGTTCGACGAACACGCCACCGCTCTCGTTCAGCTCCCATGCGCTCGGCGTCGCCGACACCGCGACCGATTGCGGGCGCATCATGTCCCATTCCTCGAAGCGCAGCGGGCGGTTGTCCATGCAGGAGGGCAGCCGGAAGCCGTATTCGGCCAGCGTCGCCTTGCGGCGGAAGTCGCCTTTGAACATGCCGCCAATCTGGGGGACCGTGACATGGCTTTCGTCGGCGAACACCAGCGCGTTGTCGGGGACATATTCGAACAGCGTCGGCGGCGGCTCGCCGGGGCGGCGTCCGGTCAGATAGCGCGAATAGTTCTCGATGCCGGCGCAGGAGCCGGTGGCTTCCATCATTTCGAGATCGAAGGTGGTGCGCTGCTCCAGCCGCTGCGCTTCCAGCAAGCGGCCCTGATCGTTGAGCTGGTCGAGCCGCAGCTTCAATTCGGACTTGATCGACTTGATCGCCTGCACCAGCGTCGGCCGCGGCGTCACATAGTGCGAATTGGCGTAGATCTTGATGAATTCGAGCTCGTCCTGCTTGTGGCCGGTGAGCGGATCGAATTCCTCGATATTTTCCACGGTGTCGCCGAACAGGTTCACGCGCCAGGCGCGGTCTTCATAGTGCGCCGGGAAGATGTCGATGACGTCGCCACGGACGCGGAAGGTGCCGCGGGTGAAATCGGCCTGGGTGCGCTTGTATTGCAGGGCCACGAGATCGGCGATCAATTGCCGCTGGTCGATGCGCTCGCCCTTTTTCAGCGCAAAGGTCATCGCGGTGTAGGTTTCGACCGAGCCGATACCGTAGATGCACGACACCGATGCAACGATGATGACGTCGTCGCGTTCCAGCAGCGCCCGCGTCGCCGAATGGCGCATGCGGTCGATCTGCTCGTTGATCGAGGAATCCTTTTCGATATAGGTGTCGGTCCGCGGCACATAGGCCTCGGGCTGGTAGTAGTCGTAGTAGCTGACAAAATATTCCACGGCATTGTCGGGGAAGAAGCTCTTGAACTCGCCATAGAGCTGCGCCGCCAGCGTCTTGTTCGGCGCCAGGATGATGGCGGGGCGCTGCGTCGCCTCGATCACCTTGGCCATGGTGTAGGTCTTGCCGGAGCCGGTGACGCCGAGCAGCACCTGGGTGCGGTCATTGCGCTGGATGCCTTCGACCAGATCCTTGATCGCGGTCGGCTGGTCGCCCTTCGGCTCGTATTCGGATTTGATCACGAACCTGACGCCGCCTTCGGATTTCTCCGGGCGCGGCGGACGGTGCGGCGTCCAGATCTTCACCTGGCCGTCCTCGCCTTTGAACTCCGGACGTCCCTCGCGGATCAGGCTTTCCAGCGCGTCGGCAGTGGCGGCGACGCCGAGCGCCTCCATCTTGTTGCGCGGCGGCCGCGCCAGTGCGGCGGCATCTTCCTCTTCGGTGGTGAAGCCGAACTGTTTTGCGAGCTCGGGATCGAGCGTGGGAATGGTGGCGGCTGTGCCGTAATTGGCCGGCGCGAATTCACGCTGCGGGGCTTCGTTGAAGCCGGGACTTGCTGAGGCGCCCCCACCCTGGCCTCGAGTGCGAGCTTCGCTCGCCTCGGACCCCGCAAGCGGGAGAGGGGACGCAGGTTGTGAAGCCGCGGGATGACGATCGCTGTCCTTGCTCGGTGTCGATCGAGTGGAGCCCTCTCCCGCTTGCGGGGGAGGGTTGGGTGGGGGTGTATCAACGGACGCGGCCTTTGACGCATCCGCTTCGCGACATCTCCACTCGTTCCCTTCGTCGACGCCCGCGCACGGTGGGCGGCGGCTTCGCCGCCGGAGCGCCGGTCCCAGGAATTATCCGGCGGCGGCTGCAATCCGGTGGAGGAGCCGAGGCCGCTTTCGCCGCGATTGATCGCGGGATTGAGCAATTCCGCCAAAGCCGGCCCGATCGGCTGCACGTCCGGCCTCGACGCCTTGGAATTAGGCGCTTTCGATTTCGGGGCTTTTGCGGGTTTTTTCGTGGTGTCGGGATTCTTCGCCATGGCCGGAATATGGGAGGAGTTGGAGGGATAGAAAAGGGCAAAAGCCTTTCAAGGCGCGATGCCTGGAACTGTGGCATTCCGTTGTCAGCAGGTGTCAGCACGGTGCCCTGTTCTGGCCTATAAAACCTATCTACAATGTCACGCCGGATCATCTGTTGCGTGAAGGAACTCCAGTGTCAGCCAAGATCAATCCGCTCGCCGGCAAACCCGCTGACCCCTCGATGCTGGCGAATATTCCGCGGCTGGTGACAGCGTATTTTGCCGGCCAGCCCGATCCGTCGGTGCCGTCGCAACGGGTTTCGTTCGGCACATCCGGGCATCGCGGCTCCGCGTTCAACCATGCGTTCAACGAGGCGCATATCGTCGCGATCAGCCAGGCGCTGTGCGATCATCGGCAGAGCGCCGGTCTTTCCGGTCCGCTGTTTGTCGGGATCGACACCCATGCGCTGGCCGAGCCGGCGCTGGCGAGCGCGCTCGAAGTGTTCGCGGCAAACGACATCGAGGTGATGATCGACGAGCACGACGGCTATACGCCGACGCCGGCGATTTCGCATGCGATCCTGACCTACAACAAGGGCCGCGAACAGGGCCTCGCCGACGGCGTCGTGATCACGCCGTCGCATAATCCGCCTGAAGATGGCGGGTTCAAATACAATCCGCCCAATGGCGGTCCGGCGGATACCGATATCACCACCGGGGTCGAGCGCGCCGCCAACCGCTACCTTGAAGACGGACTTCGCGGCGTCAAGCGTATTCCCTACGACCGCGCGCGCGCCTCGGCCTGCGTTCACCGCTATGACTATGTCGGGCCTTATGTCACCGGCCTCGCCGATGTCGTCGACATGGAAGCGATCCGCACCTCAGGCGTCAAGATCGGCATCGACCCCCTGGGCGGCGCCGGCGTGCACTACTGGCAGCCCATCATCGAGCGCTATGGCCTGGCCGCGACCGTCGTCAGCGATGCGGTCGATCCGACGTTCCGCTTCATGACCATCGACTGGGACGGAAAAATCCGCATGGACTGCTCGTCGCCCTATGCGATGGCGCGGCTGATCGGGATGCGCGACAAATTCGACGTCGCCTTTGCCAACGACACCGACGCCGACCGCCATGGCATCGTGACCCGCTCCAACGGCCTGATAAATCCCAACCATTATCTCGCCGCGGCGATCGCCTATCTGTTCGAGAACCGCCCGCAATGGGGCCACAACGCCGCGGTGGGCAAGACCATCGTTTCCAGCGCGATCATCGACCGGGTCGCCAACAAACTCGGCCGCAAGCTGGTCGAAACCCCCGTGGGATTCAAATGGTTCGTCGATGGCCTGATCGGCGGCGGGTTCGGATTCGCCGGCGAGGAAAGTGCCGGCGCCTCGTTCCTGCGCAAGGACGGCTCGGTGTGGACCACCGACAAGGACGGCCTCATCCTGGGCCTGTTGGCCGCCGAGATGACCGCGCGGACCGGACATGATCCGGGCCAGTTATTCGAACAGCTCACGAACGAACTGGGCGTGCCGTTCTATGAGCGGATCGATGCACCGGCGACCCCGGCACAGAAGACCTTGCTTAAAGGCCTGACCGCCGAAAAGCTCGCGATGAAGGAGTTGGCCGGTGAGACGGTGCGGGCGACGCTCACGGCGGCGCCCGGCAACGGTCAGTCGTTCGGCGGCATCAAGGTCTCGGCCGAGAGCGGATGGTTTGCCGCGCGGCCCTCCGGCACCGAGGATGTCTACAA
This sequence comes from uncultured Alphaproteobacteria bacterium, assembly GCA_963811915.1. Taxonomy (GTDB): domain Bacteria; phylum Pseudomonadota; class Alphaproteobacteria; order Rhizobiales; family Xanthobacteraceae; genus Bradyrhizobium. The sequence continues at coordinate 94,155 of CAWETC010000001.1, read as the reverse complement.
GATCTACGCGGAAAGCTTTCGCAGCGAATCGCATCTGCGGCAAATCCAGCAAGAGGCGCAGTCCGCCATCGCGCGGGCCTTTGGCGGCTGAGCCTTGATTGGAGCGTTTTCCAGTTCGCTCGAATGATTGCAGCAGCGTCTGTGGCCTCATGGTTCGAGACGCGCGGAGATGCGCTCCTCACCATGAGGGTCTGAGACCTCTCCCGACCGGGACCTCATCCTGAGGAGCATCGCGTGAGCGATGCGTCTCGAAGGATGAAGCCATTTAAGTGGGGATTGCGAAGTGGAGATTGCGCCAACGCGCAAGCCGGCGCCTAAGCCACAGGCGACGGCGAAGGCGAGGGTGACGAACCCTTGACGATATCCAGATGAATGCCGCCGCACTTCGTGCAGCGCATGGTCCAGTATTCCGATCCCGCCCGGCCCGAGATGATGCGCAGGACCTTCAGGCCGGCGTCGCATTCCGGGCAGTTGGACCGCACCGCGGCGGGCGGTATGGTCTCGGATTCAAGCATGGGCGCGTTCCCGCCTCGGTTCGACGTTCACGGATCGCCGGTTGAGATAGTCGATGCGGGTCTTGGCATCCGCGATCGCGGCATCGCGATGCGACCAGGCGAAACCGACCTCGAGTTCGGGAAACGAGACCCCATCGATGATGACCGGCTCCTGATCCGCCCGCCGGATCCTGGCGTGCCAGAGGTCTCTTCCGGCCTCGAAAGTCTCGATTTGAAAGCCGTCGTAATTCATGTCCCAAGCCTCGATGATTCTGGAGGTCGAACAAAACCACGGGCCCGCAAAAACGACTGTGAACTGGTTCACATCCCCCGGATATTTTCGCGCCTGACACCGAATTTTAGCAGGGAACTTGCCGGCCGCGGGCCGACGGACGATCCAGCGCCGGAACGCGGCAAAATCGCGTTGTCAGGCCCGCCATAGACCACACACCAGCGCATGCCTTTCGGCATCGTCAGCGCAAAAATGCCATCACTTTCGCAATATCGCGACCGGATGCCATTGACTCATCCCGCGGGATGTCGACATTCATGCATCCGCATCCATTTCGCGATGCATCTTCATTCGTCTGGGAACGCGCCATGATCGATCTGTATTACTGGACCACGCCGAACGGCCACAAGATCACGATGTTTCTCGAAGAGACCGGGCTGAAATACAAGATTTTCCCGGTCAATATCGGCAAGGGCGATCAGTTCAAGCCGGAGTTCCTGGCGATTGCGCCGAACAACCGCATTCCCGCGATGGTCGATCACGAGCCGAAAGGCGGCGGCAAGCCGATCTCGATCTTCGAGTCCGGCGCGATGCTGCAGTATCTCGCCGAGAAGACCGGACAATTTCTCCCCTCCGATATCTACGGCCGTTACGACGCCCTGCAATGGACGTTCTGGCAGATGGGCGGGCTCGGGCCGATGGCGGGCCAGAACCATCATTTTCGCAATTACGCCCAGGAGAAAATCAACTACGCGATCGACCGCTATGTGAACGAGACCAATCGACTGTACGGCGTGCTCAACAAGCGGCTCGCCGATCGCGAATTCATCGCCGGCGATTATTCGATCGCGGACATGGCGAGCTATCCCTGGATCGTGCCGTACAACAACCAGGGCCAGAACATCGACGATTTTCCGCATCTCAAACGCTGGCTCGAGACCATCCGCGAGCGGCCGGCCACGGTACGCGCCTATGCGCTTGCCAAGGAGGTCAATCCGAATTTCGGCCAGCCCTCGATCCGCACCGAGGAAGAGCGCAAGCTGCTGTTCGGCCAGACCGCGGCGGTGGTGAAGTAGCCGATATGAAAATTCTTCGTCATGGCCGGGCAGAAGCGCGAAGCGCGTCTTCGCGCTAGACGTCCCGGCCACCACGTCTTCAGGCTGGTAGAAAGGAAGACGTGGATGCCCGCGACAGGCACGGGCATGACGAGCCCAGCGTTGAGACCAACGTCCATGGCACTAAAACTCTTCGAACTGGTCGGCACCGACGCGGCGCGTCCGTTCAGCCCGTACTGCTGGCGGACGCGGATGGCGCTGGCGCATAAGGGACTCGGCGTGGAATCGGTCCCCTGGTGCTTTACCGAAAAGCAGGTGATCGCCCCGCACCGTTCCGAAAAAGTGCCGGTGCTGATCGATGGCGAAACCTCGGTGGCTGATTCCTGGGCGATCGCCAATTATCTCGAAGACAATTATCCGGAGCGGCCGTCGCTGTTTGGCGGCGAAGGCGGCCGCGCCGTGGGCCGCATGATCAATTGGTGGGGCGATGTCACTGTGGTCGGCGGGATGTTTCCGTTGATCGTCGCGGATATTCCGGCGCATCTGAAGCCGGTGGATGCGGCCTATTTCCGCAGCAGTCGCGAGGCGCGTTTCGGCAAGCCGCTGGAGGAAGTCGTGGCCGCGCGCGACACCGCCGTCGAAGGCTTTCGCCGCGCGCTCGATCCGCTGCGGCTGACGTTGCGGACGCAGCCCTTTCTCGGCGGCGAGGCGCCTAACTACGCTGACTACATCGTGTTCGGCGCCTTCCAGTGGGCGCGCGTCGTCAGCCCGTTCAAGCTATTGGCCGAGAACGATCCGGTTTATGCGTGGCGCGAAAAATTGCTCGACGCCTTCGACGGCATGGCGCGCAAATCGCCGGGCTATGAGGTGTAGCGTCAGCGACCGGATCGAACGCGCGCTTACTCGGTGCGATAATTACCAAGATAAATAAATAATATATTTTTGTGCGCGTTCGCCGCCGTGATGAAAGACGCGCATCGCGTTGCGGGAGGGGTTTTTCAACACGCTCAGGCAACGTATAAGCTCGACGCATCGCGGATGTGTCGGCCGTGTCCGGGCAACTCACGACGCCGCGATCGTCAGTGGTGCTGGCGCTTGATTGCAGAGACAGGAGAACGATGTGGCGTACGGAAAATCCGTTGTTGGGATCGGCATCATGATCGCATGGCTTTTGACAGGCAACTCCCTCGCCGTCGCCCAGTCCGCTCCCCGGCCCGACGCCATGCTCAACAACGGCCCTCCGATCTGGGACGCCAACCACGACGGCGTTTATACCTGCGAAGAATGGAAGAGCTTCATGGACCGGCTGTTCAAGTCGGGCGATCGCAACCACGATGGCAGTCTGAGCCCCTCCGAGTTCGACACCATTAAGAAAGCCGACCCCGTATTGGCCGAAGCGGAATTCGGCTATTTCGATGAAAACCAGGACGGCAAGATCACGCGCAGCGAATTCGTGGAAAAACCAAGCGTGTTCATCATGCGGTTCGACAGGAACGGCGACTGCCGCGTGACGCCGGAAGAAATAAAAGCGGCCACGACGCCGCAGACCGATCCGCGGGCGCCGCAGGAACGGCCGCGGGACCGGTTTCACTGAAACCAGGACGTGCGGTGCGGCCAGGCATCCGCACATCCTTGATGAGCACCCGGCGACCGCGTCAGGCGAGCCATCAACTCATGGGTTCGTGACCACCACTTTCCCGTTGGCGCGTCCGCTTTCGACGCAGTCCAGAGCTTCAGTGATTTTCGCAAATGATAGGTTCTGTCGACGATGGCCTTCAGTTTTCCCTGCTCGATGAGTTCGGCAAGCACAGCGAGGTCGCTGCCGCTTGGATGCATAAAGAGGTAGCGATAGCTGATGCCTGCGCGTCGGGCCCGGGGTCTGATCCCGTAGCTGACCAGCCAGAACATGACGGCAAGAACCCGGCGGCCGCCTAAATCCCTGATCGCGGTTTGCGATTCTGGAAGCGCGGCTACTGAAACGATCCTGGTTCCAGGCTTCATGATTTCAAACATCTGCTCCAGGGTTTTGCCGCCGACCAGGTCGAATCCCGCATCAAATCTGCCTTGCTCGCTGGATATATCCTGGACCGTATAATCGATCACCTCATCACAGCCGAGCGAGCGCACCAACGCTGCACCTCGCTTCGAGGCTGTGGTTGTCACATGTGCGCCCAGCCATTTGGCAATCTGAATTGCGAAGGTACCGACCCCTCCGGCGCCGCCTGAAATGAACACTTTCTGCCCTGGTTTGACACCGAGTTCGTCCCTTAATGCCTGCAGAGCCGTCAGCCCCGCGAGGGGTACGGCGGCCGCAGCCGTGAAATCCAAATTCCGGGGCAGCAGCGCAGCGTCATCCTCGTCGATGCATGCTTGCTCAGCGAATGCGCCAGCACGATCCTTCGCGACCCGGGCAAACACACGGTCACCTACACCGAACCGTTTGACGTCGCTGCCAACGGCAATGACGTGGCCCGCTGACCTGCCGCGCCTCGAAAAAAAGCGCGATTAGTTGCTGGAAATCGGGGACGCCGCGGCGATTATTCAGTATCTTTCCCGTATCGTGCCTTGCGCAGAGGAGGCCTTTTGCGTGTTCAGGGAGCGCATGGAACGGCGCCTGGCGGCTATCCTCGCCAATATGGCTGGTTACTCGCGTCTGATGGGCGTCGACGAAGAGGGAAAGCTCGCGCAGCTTAAAACCTACCGAAGCGAATTGGTCGACCCGAAGATCAGCGAGTACGGAGAGCGGATCGTAAAGACCACCGGAGACGGCATGCTGGTGGAATTCGCGGGTGTGGTGGAGGCCATGCGGTGCGCTGTCGAAGTGCAGAAAGGCATGGCCGAGCGCAACGCGCTGGTACCGCAGACCCAACGTACTGAATTCCGGATCGGCATTCACCAGGGCGACATTATGAGCGACGCCGGTGACGCCTTTGGTGATGCCGTAAACGTCGCAGCCCGTCTGGAAGACTTTCAATTCCTGGCGGCAGTGACGGACCTGTTTAGATATTTGCTTGTGGGTTATTCTCGAACGAATTGGGCCGTCAGCGGCACTTCTGGTCTTGCCCGATAAACGGGCGTGTTGGGTCGGGGGTGTCTCGGGCGTACCGCGACGAACAGACATTCACCGAAAAGCACGCTCTCCGCTTTCGGTCGCGCGTGCTGATCTATCAACGAAACTTCGAGGAGTGCGAAATGCTGACATTCCAAATATGGAGGCCGCACATGAGTGGCGCCTGAGGCCCGCTGTGGCTTCAGTTGCCCAGGAGGTTTGTCGTGCGAAATGCAAGTCGAGCCGGGCGCTTCACGCCACTCCACCCGCAGCTTGCGGCAGCGGGGTTCAGGGCTGCCTTGCCGCTTGCAGACCGGTTCTTTCGGCATAAAGACATTCATCGTCCGAACAGCCAACTCGCTGCCGAGCGGTCGCGGGACTTGATCGCAAGACTGGCCCGCGGCGAAACCGCCTATCTCGTTGGCATAAGTATCGGCGGATTCCACAACACCGGAGTTGCGCTCGTCGAGGTGACTGCTGCTCACGGTCCCCGGATCATCTGCAACAATGAGGAAGAACGCTTCTCGGGCCGAAAGCATACCAACGCCTATCCTCGCGCATCGCTCGAAGCGCTGACTGAAACCATGAAGGGTTTGGGCATTGGCCCCGAGCGGATCGTCGCTTGTCTTGCGACCTACGATTACTCCTTGCTTATGGCCGCGGGGCTTCGATCCGTTCTGGAGGAATTCCCGGCAAGCCTGCACCTGGCATTCCAGGGTAACGCCCCGGCCTTCGACGGCGGCCAATTGAAGGAGGGCCTTAAGGCCCCAGCCCGGTTGGGTCAGCTTTTCGGCCTTGATTGCGGCGTGCCAATCATTGGCATGCCGCACCACGACAATCACGCATGGTTCTCATATTTGGTCTCGCCTTTCGCCAGAGAGCTGCAAAAGACGATGATCGTCGTTGTCGATGGTTCGGGCGACTTCGCCTCGACCACGCTCTATCTCGGCGAGAACGGTGTCGTTCGGCAAATCCGGAGCAACGCCAGCATATTCAACTCGCTCGGAATGTTTTACGGCATCATCAGCTCGACGCAGGGCGGCTGGACAGCACTCAGCAGCGAAGGCCGCTACATGGGCGCCGCGGCCTATGGCGACATGGACCGCTCGACCAACACTTTCTATCGGCAGCTGCGAAACATCTTCGATCTTCGGGCGAACGGCGACGTGTATCTCAACCGGTCGCTTGCGAATTGGCCCCGGCGCATGCTTCGTCAACCCTATACCCAAGGTCTCACAGAGATCCTGGGGCCGCCCATCGCGCCTGAGGAGATGTGGAACCCCGATGCGGTCCTGCGCGTCGAAGACATCCATCACCGGCCGAATACGCAGGAAAGGCTCGACAAGGCGGCGGCCACCCAAATGGTTTTCGAGGATGGTCTCGTTCACATCATTGACTGTCTGATCCGCATGACCGGGAGCGACCGGCTGGTGCTGACCGGAGGCGCGGCGCTCAATGCAGCTGCAAACATGCGCGTGCTGGAGCATTTCGACGCGGGCTATTATGGCCGCGCCCTCAAGCAGTCGACGCGGCTTCATTTGTGGATGCCGCCTGTGCCGAACGATGCCGGGGTGACAGTAGGAGCAGCTTACGCATTCGCCGCCGCCGCCGGGGTGGGTCTCGGGCCGTCCCTCCAGCACGCCTTCTATTGCGGTCGTGCGCCTCGCCTGTCCGATATCCTCGCCGTTCTGAAGGGTGCCGCCGATATGGCCTGGATTGGCGTCGGTGACGTGTCGCACAGATCCGGAATAGAGGCCATCGCCGACCTCATGGCGTTCATTACCGCGAGAGACGGGATTATTGCGATCTTCCAGGGACCGGCAGAGACGGGGCCGCGGGCGTTGGGTCACAGATCGATCTTGGCCAATCCTTGCAACCCGCACACGCGCGAACTGCTTAACGAGCGCGTCAAATATCGCGAAGCGATCCGGCCGCTCGCACCTATGGCGACGCTTTCGGCGGCAAAGGCTTTGTTCGAATTGTCCGAGGGCGCCTCGGACGATGACTACAATGCCTATAACTACATGGTCCTGACCGCGCCAGCCAAGCCTCACGCGCGCGCCCGGATTCCCGCCGTCATTCACGTCGATGGAACGGCGCGGCTGCAGATTGTGCGCGAGCATACCGATGCCGTAACGCACGCCTACTTGAAGGCGCTTGGAAGACGTATCGGCGTCGAGATTGCAGTGAACACATCCTTCAATGTCGGAGGACCGATCGCGCAAACCCCGGTCCAGGCGCTTGATACCCTGCGCCGGGCAAAAGGCATGGACGGCGTATTCATGTTCGCAGAGGAAGGGCAGGTCATCGCGGCATGGACCAGGGAATCCGGTACCCGAGCCGCGGCGCGGATCCCTGAATGGATCGTGGAGTGGCAAAGCGAAACAAGCGCCGCGGTCGAATTATCCGGACCCCGGTCGTGTTGAAGGACGTACCGTTGGTATCACATGCGAGAGCACTGGTCGGGCGCGGCGCGCTTGCCGCTTCGGTGAGCATCGGCCCACAAGCGACCTCAGATGTCGATCCGGTGGAATGTCCCTTTCGGGTTAATCGCCCCGCTCTGACCCTGGTCTGACCACTTCCGATCTATCCCGATGAGCAGACATGCTCAGAGAACTCCATCGGCATATCTCAAAGGTGCCAACGTCGGAATAAATGTGTGCATGCCTCATTGTAGTGTACCATCAGACCGCCTTGAGCTTGCGGCATCCCGGGAGACCGAGGCGGCCCGATCCCCACTGAAGGAGCTGAAGCAATGTTCAACTTGAGCCGATCGACTGGATTGTGCGTCTTACTGGCTTGCAGCGGATTTCTTCTATCTTCGCAGGCGCAGGCCTTCGATTTGACTGGGGCCTGGGCGACGAGCGCTGACCAGTGCAACAAAGTCTTCGTCAAAAAAGGCGATCAAATCAGTTTTGCTCAATTTTCCGAAGAGTTCGGCCGCGGCTTTGTCGCCAATGGAAACGAGATCAGGAGCAAAACCACTCGATGCACCATCAAGTCGAGGAGAGAGGTGGGTGATACCATCGATTTTCATGCCGCGTGCGCCTCAGAAATCATGGCGTCGAGCGTTCAGCTAAAAATAAAAATCCTTAATGACAACAGCATATCCCGAATTTTCCAGGACCCGGATTTCGAGGGAATGGAACTGACTTTCTACCGTTGCGCGATGTAATTGCCGTCGCGATGGCAGGCCACGCACGATGTTCGTTGCGGGTCAACCGCGTCGCATAGATCGCGAGCCGCTCACTTCCGCTGTTTCCAGATTGGTAGACATTCTCAGGGTCATTCGGCATGTCTCAAAAGCGCCGGTAGCTGCCATTTCCGGCTAATATCGCGATGCATCAAGCGAAGCATCGATCTGATCACGATCTGCCCCGTCGTTTGGCGGCAGCGCGAACTGAAACAGAGCACCCCGTGGCTCGTTTTCGCTCGCCCACAGCCGTCCGCCGTGGTCTTCGACGATGGTGCGGCAGATCGACAGTCCCATGCCCATGCCGCTGGGTTTTGTCGTGTAGAATGGCTCGAAGGGTCGCTGCAGGTTGTCCGTGCTCAAGCCAGGACCCGTATCCCGCACCGCGACGCGCACCTCTTCGTTGGTGCTCTCGGTGCTGACCCGTAGTTCACGGATGCTGTCGGTGAGGCCACTCATCGCCTGAACGGCGTTGATGATCAGGTTGAGCATCACTTGTTGAAGTTGGACCCGATCTCCCCGAACGCGCGGTAGGCTATCCGACAATTGAAGTCTGCACCCTGATTCGGTTCTTCACGACCTCGCCGTGGACCACGGTCATAACCTCCAGGATTGCATCGTTAATATTGAACGTATCCCTTCGTGGGGCAGCTTTTTTCACCAGACTATGGACGCGGTCTATCACAGCGCTGGCTCGGTCGACGTCCTTGATGATGCACTCAACGGATCGTTTCGCGTTTTCGATCTGGGGCGGTTCCCTCATCAGCCAGCGCGAACTGGCATCCGCATTGGCGGCCGCCGCGCAAAGCGGTTGCTTGAGTTCATGAGCAAGCGAGCTCGTAAGGTGCCCCATTGCCGCGACGCGAGTTGCGTGTGCCAGCTCCATCTCCACCTGCCGAAGTTGCCGCTCGCGACGGGTAATCTCCAATGCGATGGTAGCTTGAGCGGCAAAGGCCGTGACCAACTCGATCTGCTTGTCCGTGAATGGCTGCACGCGGGCGCGGACGATGGTTATTCCACCGACTAATTCATCATCTTTCAGCATGGGGACGAGCAGATAGCTGCGGACGCCTATCTGTTCCACCAGAGCCACCAGGCCGGGTACGCGCTGGAGATAGGCTTGATCTGCCGCCAGGTCGGCGATGTGGACCGGCGATCTGGTTTTGACCATTCGCGCGGAGGGAGCACCTTCACCGATTGGGTAGAGGCGGCCCTTGACATAGTGGGTGTCTGCCACACCGGTTCGCGCAACAAGGCGATAGCCGTTTTCCTCGAAGAGTATCAAGGCGCCCACTTCGGCTCTGCAGAGGCGGGTGGCATTGGCGGTTATTGTGTCGAAGATAGGCCCCAACTCGTGCGGCGAGTTGGCAATGGAGCGCAGCACTTCCGACATCGCCGCCTGCTGCGCAGCGAGTTCGGCTACTTGCTCTTGCAGCTCCAAGCGGCCGGCAACGCGCGGGCGACGAGGGGCTTGAGGGCCGCCGCGGGGCTTGATCTGTGCCATCCTGTCACGTCTCCGTCTGTTGCAAACGGAACGGTCCTCATCCCCTCAAACCGGGTGCATACACAGTCTAAGGGGCCTTGCCGGCGGCCAGCGCCGCCGCTTTGCGCAGGCAATCGCGGCACAGGCAGTCGTCGCCCTCGACCGGCATCGGCAGGCGGGCGGTTTCCTCGGCGCACCAGCACGTTCCCGGCATGCCACAGCTGAAGGCTGCGCCGCATCGGGAACAGGCGAGCCGGCGCGCGGCCGGTTTTTCTAACCAATTTGTCACGAAACGAACCAAGTCTTGGCCATGTTCTTCATGTCGGGTTCATCCCGACCGGAAGTAATATACGCGCGGAACGATCTGAGGAAAGTCCAGAGCGTTTTCAAGCGAAGTGGATGCCCGGTTAGCGCCAAGAAAGCGCGTCAAACCAAAGGATTCAAAGGGAAACCCGATGGCCCGAGATTCGCAAGCCGCTCTGGTCGCGCTCAATCGGTTCGGGTTTGGCGCGCGCGGCGGCGCGTCGGGGGATTTCGTCAACGCGGCCTCCGATCCGCGCGGCTTCGTCAAAGCCGGACTGAACCGCCCCAACGGGGTCCTGCTCGAACTGCCCGGTCTGGTATCAACCCCGGCATTGGCCGCGGCGGTGTTTGCCTATCAGGCCGAGGTCAAGCTCACCCGTGAGGCGGCGGCGAAATCGGCTGCGGTGGCGTCCGGGGCCAATCCTGCGCCGTCGGTGGAGGATGCCAAGGCGCAGCGGCGCAGCCTTTCACTCAACAGCGTCACGCAGACGTCGGCAAAAGCACCGGGCATGGAGACGCCGGACAAAAGCAACGCCGATGCGGCCAAGCCATCCGCCGAGGCGATGCAGTCCAATGCGACCATGCAACCCAATACCGCAAAGCCGGCGCCGCCGCTCAACATCATCCAGAAAACCTTCCGCGCGGAAGCGCTGGCGCGCTTGCAGCGCGCGATGCTATCCGATTGCGGATTCACCGAGCGGCTGGTGGTGTTCTGGTCCAACCATTTCTGCATCTCTGCCAACAAGGGCGAGTTGGCGCGGATCTGGGCCGGCTCGTTCGAGCGCGAAGCAATCCGCCCCCATGTGCTCGGACGTTTCAGCGACATGCTCAAGGCGGTCGAGCAGCATCCGGCGATGCTGTTCTTTCTCGACAATCAGCAATCGCTTGGCCCGGACTCTCGCGCCGGGCAAAACCGCAAGCGCGGGCTGAATGAGAACCTCGCGCGCGAAATCATGGAGCTGCATACGCTCGGCGTCGGCGGCGGTTACACCCAGGACGATGTGACGTCGCTGGCGCGCATCATCACCGGCTGGACCTTCGCCGGACGGCAGGGCCAACTCGGCACGCCCGGCAGCTTCGTGTTCAACGCCAATGCGCACGAGCCGGGTGCGCAGCTCCTGCTCGGCAAGACGTACGAGAACGACGGCGTCGGGCAAGGTGAGGCGGCGCTGGTGGATATTGCGCGCCATCCCTCCACTGCGAAATTCGTCGCGACCAAATTCGCGCGTCACTTCGTGGCCGACGATCCGCCACAGGCTTTGGTGGCGCGGTTGCAGGAGGCGTTCCGCAAGTCCGACGGCGACCTCAGGGTGTTGGCTGAGGCGCTGGTGGATTCCGACGAGGCCTGGCAGGCGCCGCGGACCAAGATGCGCAGCCCTTACGAATTCCTGGTGGCGACCGGCCGGCTGCTGTCACAAATTCCAGATGATCCCAACCGCTATCTCGGCGGTCTCAATCTGCTGGGCCAGCCGTTGTGGACGCCGGCCGGGCCGAACGGATTTCCCGATACCAATGCGGCCTGGGCCGCGCCCGAGGGCATGAAACTGCGTCTCGATATCTCGGCGCAGGTCGCCTCGCGTGTCGGCGACAATGTCGATCCGCGCGATCTCCTGGAGCTTGCCGCCGCCGACGCGGCGTCGCCGGAGACGCGGCGCACCGTCGAGCGCGCGGAGTCGCGGCAGCAGGCGTTGGCGCTTTTGCTGATGTCGCCGGAATTCCAGAGGAGATGACCAATTCTTGAGGAGATGACCATGGATCGCTGTGAAAGCCTGACATCAGCGGCCGCGTCGCGGCGGGCGCTGTTGCTCGGCGGCGCATCGTTCGCCGCCTGGGCGTATCTGCCGAAATTCGCGCGCGCCGCCGACGGCCGCGATCCGCGCCTGGTCGTCGTCATTCTGCGCGGCGCGCTGGACGGCCTCGCCACCGTCGCGCCGGTCGGCGATCCCGATTACGCCGGCCTCCACGGTTCGATCGCGCTGACATCGGACGGTCCCCATGCGGCGCTTATGCTGAATTCGTTTTTCGCGCTGCATCCTTCGATGCCGGAATTCGCACGGATGTACCGCGAGAAACAGGCCGCCGTGATCCATGCGGTGTCGACGCCCTATCGCGACCGTTCGCATTTCGACGGGCAGGACGTGCTCGAAAGCGGCTTTGCCGGGCCGGGGCGGGTGCAATCCGGCTGGCTCAATCGTGCGCTGGAGGTGCTGCCCAGGGGCGAGCGCGTGATCAGCGGGCTTGCGATCGGGGCGACCACGCCGCTGGTGCTGCGCGGCGCCGCACCGACCGTCGGCTGGACGCCCGCCGCCTTGCCGCAGGCCGATGACGACACCGCGGCGCGGCTTGTCGAACTTTACAACCATCGCGATCCCGCGCTGGCATCGGCGTTGTCGCAGGGCTTGCAACTCGAGAAAGCCGCGCTGGGCGACGACATGAAGCCAAAGCCGGGCACCAACAATGCCGGAGCGATGCGGCTGGTGGCGCGCGGGGCCGCCAAACTGATGGCGGCCGATGACGGCCCCCGGATCGCTGCACTCGCCTTCGACGGCTGGGATACCCATGCCAATGAGGGTGGCCCGGTCGGCCGTTTGGCGCAGTTGCTGTCAGGTCTCGACGGCGCACTGGCGGAATTCGAAAGCGGGCTCGGCGAGCGCTGGCGTGACACGGTCGTCGTGGTCGCGACCGAATTCGGCCGCACCGCGCGGATCAACGGCACCCAAGGCACGGATCACGGCACCGGCACCATCGCCTTCCTCGCGGGCGGCGCGGTGAAAGGTGGAAGGGTGATTTCAGACTGGCCGGGGCTGAAGCCCGCCAGTCTCTACGAGGGGCGCGATCTGGCGCCGACCACCGATCTGCGCGCGGTCCTCAAGGGCGTGTTGCACGATCACCTCGGTCTCGCCGAGCGCGTGCTGGCGCAGACGGTTTTTCCCGACAGCGCGCCGGTGAAGGCGATGCCGGGGTTGGTGGGGTAGGACTGCGGTCGTCATTCCAGGGGCGCGAGTGAAACGAGCGAACCTCGGATGTGCATTTGCACATCGGGGAATCTCGAGATTCCGGGTTCGCCCTTCGGACGCCCCGGAATGACAAGCCCTATTTCGTAACCGCGTCGATCTCCGCCAAATCCTCTGCGCTGAGCGTCCAGTCGATCGCCTGGACGTTCTGCTCGACCTGCTCGACGCGGGTGGCGCCGGCGATCACGCTGGAGACTTGCGGGCGCGACGCCAGCCATGAGAACGCCAACTCGAGCATGGTGTGGCCGCGCTGCTGTGCGAAGGCCTGCAATTTCTCGACAATGTCTTCGTTGCGCGGCGTGACATAGCGGTCGCGCAGCAGCGGGACCTTGCCGAAGCGCGTGTCTACGGGGGCTGCGGCGCCGCGCTTGTATTTGCCGGTCAACAGACCGCTGGCGAGCGGGAAGAACGGCAGCAGGCCGAGTTTGTATTCCTGCGCGGCCGGCAGCAGATCCTTTTCGATGTCGCGCATTACGAGGCTGTATTCGTCCTGGCACGACACGAACCGACTGACATTCATCTGGCGCGCCGTGAACTCGGCTTCGGCAATGCGCCAGGCCGGAAAATTCGAATTGCCGATGTAGCGCACCTTGCCCTGCCGGATCAGGTCGTCCAGCGCCCGCAAGGTTTCCTCGATCGGCGTCAGCGGATCGTAATCATGCTGCTGATAGAGATCGATGTAGTCGGTCTTCAGCCGCGTCAGGCTGGCTTCGACGGCGGACATGATGTAGTGCCGCGACGCACCCTGCCTGGTGACGTCCGTGCTCATCGGCTTGGAGTATTTGGTCGCCAGCACGATGTCCTTGCGCCTGTCGCCAAGCACCTGGCCGAGAACGGTCTCGGAGCCGCCCATCCCGGCATAGATGTCGGCGGTATCGAACAGCGTGATGCCGAGGTCGATCGCCCTGTGGATCACCTTGCGCGAGGTTTCGAGGTCGCAGCGCTGGCCGAAATTGTTGCAGCCGAGGCCGACCGCGGAAACGCGCAGGCCGGAGCCGCCGAGATTGCGAATTTGCATGGATGATCCTGTGAGACGCGAGCGTCGGAAACGGATCGTATTCTCGCTCTCCCGTCTCCGGGGCGCAAGGTGCGGCCATACCGCGCAGATCAGGCTGCGCTCACACTGCGTGTCAGGTGATAAAAAAATGCGGCCCCGGTCAGACGCGGCGACTGACGGGGACCGCTGTGGCGCGTGATCTGTGACGGGGGGCCCGATCAGACGCGAGCCGAGGCTAACCCCGTATTGTTACGTATCAATGACAGGGGAACTTATCCACAGGCTGGTTGCGCGCCTCGTCGCGTTCGAGCGGCTACTCCGCGGCGCGCAAATGCCGGGCGAGACTGCGCTCGCCGCGGCGCAGCGATTGATAGTAGTCGGCGTCAGCGGGGTCGTCGGTATGGCGGATGAGGTCGGTCACCGGCGTGTAGCTCAGCATTCGTCCGCCGTCGGGTAACGCCGTGCAGGAAAAACGCAGCACCTCTCCATTGGCGAGGTTGATATCGATCGGCGTGGAATCGCCGACACGCATCATCTCGGTTCGCTGCGCGATGAAGGTGTTCAGCTCGTCCTCCGGCAGTTCATAGGTGCCGTTATCGCGGCCATGATACATCAGCGCGATGAAGGGCGGTTTGCTGTCGGCCTTTTGGTCGGAAAGCGAAAAATAGTCGCGGAAAGCCCGGTTGATGAACTCGGCGCGGGTGTCGGAATCGAGCAGGACGATCCCGATGTCGACCTGATCCAGCGCCGCCCGCAGACGTTCGGCAATGGCATGATGCCTGCGCTCCCAGGCGAATGCATCCATCAGTCTTTTCCGCAGCAGGCCAGTGATCCCGGCAGTAACGATTGCGGTGATCGCCAGCATCGACAGCCGAACAAGATCAGAGGTGGCATAGCCGGGTGCAGCACGATGGTTGAGGAAAAACAATGCAGCGCAAGTCACCGCGATGGCGGCGGTGGCCATGCCCGGGACAAGGCCGCTGAGCGAGGCCGCGAATGCGACGATGCAAATGAACAGGGGCGCGGGATTGGGAAGGGCAACAAGATGATGATCGACAAGAATGGCAATCAACGCCGTCGTTGCCGTCAGAGCCGGACCCGAAATTGCGCGCCAGTCGAACCGCATGCCTGTTCTCGTTTCCTCAAGAGCATAAGGCCGGTCACGTGACGATTAGTTGCTTTAGTGCACAGCTTTCTGGCTCCATCCCTAACAAACGGTTGAATGAATGAATGCGGCTTTCGGCTTCTTTGGATCGAATGATATCGATCGCGGATGGAACCGGTTCCACATCCATGTGTTAGCGCTGGATTTTTGGTAGTGCGTTTTCCAATTCGCTCGAATCATTGCTGCTTCTACCGTGGCGTCACGGTTCGAGACGCGCGAAGACGTGCTCCTCACCATGAGGGCGTTTGATCAGTGACGATCTTGGACCTCATCCTGAGGAGCATCGCGAGCGATGCGTCTCGAACGATGGCGTTAGCGCTCTGAATTTGGAAAGGATGTCCATGCCCGCCGTTTTGCCGTCGGTCCTGCCGGTTCTGATGCTGTTTGCCTCCAACGTTTTCATGACATTCGCCTGGTACGGACATCTGAAATTCAGGGAGAGCTGGCTGCCGTTGGTCGTCCTGGTGAGCTGGGGCATCGCGTTCTTCGAATACTGGCTGGCGGTCCCCGCCAATCGCTGGGGCAGCGCGGTGTAGAGCACGGCCCAGCTCAAAACCATGCAGGAGGTGATCACGTTGATCGTGTTCGCCGGCTTCTCGGTTTTGTATCTGAAGGAGCCGCTGGGATGGAATCACGCCCTCGGATTCGCGTCGATCGTGCTGGGCGCGTTTTTCATCTTTCACAAATGGTCGTGATCGGTTTCTGCTGGCGATCGTGCGCGGGGTCGCTTATCTGGCTTTTTTGGCACTATCAGAAAGGATGAGACATGGCAGGCTCGGCGCTTGTGGTGGGGGCCAGCGGCATTGTCGGCAATAACCTTGCGCACCACCTGCACCAACGAGGGTGGCGGGTGTACGGATTGGCGAGACGGCCGCCCTCCGACATCGAAGGTATGCTCCCCGTGACCGCGGATCTGCTCGATCCGGAATCGCTTCGCGTGGCCCTGCAAGGTCTGCGCCCCACTGACGTCTTCCTCAGCGCGTGGCTGCGGCAAACGACCGAGGCGGAAAATATCAAGGTCAATCGCGCCATGGTACGCAACGTGCTCGATGCGGTGGCGCCGGCCGGTTCGGTCAAGCATGTCGCACTCGTGACCGGATTGAAGCATTACCTCGGCCCGTTCGAGGCCTACGGTACGGGCAAGCTGCCGGCAACGCCGTTTCGCGAAGAGCAGCCGCGGCTCGATCTGGAGAATTTCTACTACGCGCAGGAAGATGAGGTGTTTGCCGCCGCCGCGCGCGATGGCTTTGGCTGGAGCGTGCATCGCCCGCATACCATCATCGGCTACGCACTGGGCAATGCGATGAATATGGGCACGACGCTCGCCGCCTACGCGACGATCTGCAAGGAAACCGGACGCCCATTCTTGTTCCCGGGCTCGGCGGTGCAATGGAATGGCCTTACGGATATGACGGATGCCAGGTTGCTGGCTCACCATCTGGAATGGGCCGCGACGACGGAAGCCGCGCGCAATCAAGCGTTCAATGTCGTCAACGGCGACGTATTCCGCTGGAGCTGGATGTGGAAGCGGTTGGCCGACTGGTTCGGATTGCAACCCGCGCCGTTTCCAGGACAAGGCATTACGCTGGAACGTCAGCTCGCCGATGCGGGGCCGCTCTGGGCCGAGATCGCCCGCAAGCATGATCTGGCCGTGAGCGATCTGTCGTCGATCACTTCCGCGTGGCACACCGATGGCGATCTGGGTCGTCCGATCGAGGTCGTTACCGACATGAGCAAGAGCCGCAAGCTCGGATTTCTCGAATATCAGGCGACCGACGACAGCTTTTTCGACCTGTTCGTCCGGCTGCGCGACGCCCGCATCATTCCGTGACGGGAGGTGCGTGCTGCTGGCTGATGGCGCGATCGATATTTTCGCCGCGCGTTCCCGTGGCGATCAGGAACGACACCGCCAGCAGGATCGCCGCCGTCAGGGGTCGCGGCAACAAGTACAACCGGTGTCTTCATTACTATCCGATCGCGATACTGATTGTCGCGCGGTGCTGCGCAAAAAAATAGCGATTGGTCTGGAAGAGATCGCGCTACGCCGAAATCGGCATCGCCATGCTGACCTTGATCGAGAGCAAGGTGAGAGCCACGATCAGGCACAACGACAGCGAGCCGATCGCGAGCGAGGCTGCGACGGCGTCAATCAGTCGGGACGAGGCAACTGGCGCGGAGCGGCCGTTAAAGCCCGCTGCGCCCGGCGACCGTGTCATGGCCGGGAATCCCTCAAGGCGCGGGCAAATCACCCGCAACGCCCTGAGATGTCGCAGCGATCGCCGGCAACATTGCGGCGGCAGGTCCCTCAAAAAGGGCGAAATAACGGCAATTGGAACAGTTATGCCCGCTATTGAAGCAGTTATGCCCGCTATTCTAGGTTTAAGCCTCGGCGGCGATACCGGCAAATTCTTCGACATCGGCCTCATGGCGCCAGTCCATGGATACAAAGCCGGGGGTCTGTTCGATCCGCCGCAACCAGGCCCGGATCGCAGGGAACGTCGCCAGGTCGTAATCGCAGCGGTCGGCGACATGGGTGTAGCCATAGAGCGCGATGTCCGCGACCGTGAGCTGGCCGGTAGCGAAATAATCATGGGTCTTGAGATGATCTTCCATCACCTGCAAAGCCGCATAGCCGCGCTCCATCCAGTCTTCCAGCGCGTGGGTTTGCAGGTCGCGGCCGCCCTTGACCAGCGACAGCCAGAAATAGGCCGCGCCGATATTCGGCTCCAGCGCATGCTGTTCGAAGAACATCCATTGCAGCGCTTCGGCGCGTTCGATCCGCGTTTCCGGTGCGAGCGAAGTGCCGCCGGCGACGTACCAGAGGATGGCGTTGGATTCGGCGAGGTAGCGTCCCTCCGCGACCTCGAGCAGCGGGACCTGTCCGCTGGGGTTCTTCGCAAGAAAGTCCGGCGTGCGGCTCTCGCCGCGCAGAATGTCGATCTCGATCGCGCGGTAGGGAGCGCCCAACAGGGCCAGCGCAAGGCGGACCTTGTAGCTATTGCCGGAACGCTGCATTGAATAGAGCTTGTACATTTCGGATTTCGTTCGACCGGTGGGACGCGCCGTGCGCCGGGAAGTGAGGTCGCCTTGTCACCCCCGCAGCGCCGCTAAACAATGATGCCGATGCGGGTACATCGCAAGACCTGGATTATGGAAATGGTCGAAAACCTGTGCCGCACTGCAACCGTGCAGTAGATCATGCCAACACGTCCAAACAAATCAGATCACGCTTGCGCAATTCCGTGGCAACTGGCAGCCACGTTGACATGTTCGCGATCGAGCACCGCACGCCGCAAGGTGAAGACATAAATCGTCAGCAGCACCAACAGCCCTAAGGGGATGCTGGTGATGCCGGCCACGCCGCGCGCCAGCAGCGGAACGATCCACGCCGCGGCCAGCACACTGATCTCGAAGCTGCGAAAGCCCCGGTTCATTCCGTGGCGGACGAAAAATGCAATCGCGACCGCGAGCACCACGAGGTCGTAGTCGAGAACGTAGGGTGTCGCGAGCAGGCTGCCGCTCGCCAGCGCCGAGGCCTTGAGTTCGAACGCTGCATCGCTCTGCCACAGCCAGGCGAGGCTTGCGGCGAGCATCAGCGCCAGCGCCAGCTGCACGGCATAGGCGAGGTGCACGCCGGCGCCCCACATCCGCACTGCCGAAAATACCGACTGAATCTTTTCCCAGCCGGTGCCGCCCTGCTCGAGCACCACCGTTTGCGTGAACGTCATCGAATCCACGAAGGCGTGCCAGACGCCGGCGCCCAGCGTGACAAAGCTAATGGCGACAAGTGCCGCAACGGTGGCGATAGCCGCGCCGATGGTGCGCCATCGCCCGCCGGCCAACAGCGCGATCGGAATCAAGACGCCGAATTGCGGTTTATAGGCCAGACATCCGATCAGCACGCCGGCGAGCCAGGGCTTGCGATTAAGCCAATGCAGTGCGCCGCCGAGCAGCGCTGCGGTGAGAAATCCATTCTGGCCGTGGCCGATATTGACGAACACCGCAGGGAAGGCGGCCGCGGTCAGCAGCGTTTCCGGACGGGGCAGGATCGCGCGGATGACCGCCAGATAGGCCACGAGGCTCGCCACCAGCCAGATCGAAAGACCCCAGGCATAGGGTACGGTGGCGACCAGAACCGCAATCGCAAAGAAGAATGGCGGATAATGCCAGCCGTAAAACGGCACCTCGCGGCCGGCGAAAACGGCCTTCTCGGCGGCATGCTGGAGCGCCGGCTCATAGGCTTCGGCGGGGCGGCCCTGCCATGTCAGTGCGCCGGCGGCATAGACGTTGGAGAAATCGGTGCCGATCGGCTTGCCGTTGCGATCGATCAGGCCGTCCGATACCGCGATCCAGCCGACCACCGCGATCGCGGCAATGGCGAGCAGGATCAGGCTGTAACCGCGCGCGCGCGCCGAGGTCAGCCACTCGCCCGATCGCAGCCGGTTCCAAAGCGGGTCTTGCCAGAAATGAGCCATTTTGCCGCAGAATTTTATGAATGTTGCGCCGACCCTAAATTGCCCCCTTTAACGTTCCCTAAAGTTTGGACGTATGGGCTCAAGCTTCTTGCGATGCCGCGTTACGCGCCTTAGGGTGCGCCGATCCCAAAATAGAGAGTCGTGGATCGATGCTGACACCAGCCGCGTTCACGACGTTTGCAAGGAGATGATGATGCCGTTCCTGTCCGCTGCGCTCGATCGTGTGAAGCCGTCCGCGACCATCGCGGTCACGGATAAAGCACGCGAGCTCAAAGCGGCGGGCCGCAACGTCATCGGCCTTGGCGCCGGCGAACCGGATTTCGACACACCGGCCAACATCAAGCTCGCGGCGATTCACGCCATCGAGGCCGGCAAGACCAAGTACACGGCCGTAGACGGCATTCCCGAGCTGAAGCAGGCGATCGCCGCCAAGTTCCTGCGCGAGAACGGCCTGACCTACAAGCCGAACCAGATCATCGTCGGAACCGGCGGCAAGCAGGTGCTTTACAATGCCCTGATGGCGACCATCAATCCGGGCGATGAGGTCATCATTCCCGCGCCCTATTGGGTCAGCTATCCGGAAATGGTGGCGCTGGCCGGCGGCGAGCCGGTGCCGGTGGTGTGCACGGCGGAGCACGGCTTCAAACTGCAGCCCGACGCTCTGGAAAAGGCGATCACGCCAAAGACCAAGTGGATCATCCTGTGCTCGCCGTCGAACCCGACCGGCGCTGCCTATACCCGTGCCGAACTGAAGGCGATCACCGATGTGCTGGTGAAGCATCCCAGCGTCTGGGTCATGACCGACGATATGTACGAGCATCTGGTCTATGACGATTTCGTCTTCACCACGCCGGCGCAGATCGAGCCGAAGCTTTATGACCGCACCCTGACGGTGAACGGCGTGTCGAAGGCCTATTGCATGACCGGCTGGCGCATCGGGTATGCGGGCGGTCCCGCCGAACTGATCAAGGCGATGGCGACGATCCAGTCGCAATCGACTTCGAATCCGTCGTCGATCTCGCAATGGGCGTCGGTCGAGGCGCTCAACGGTCCGCAGGATTTCATTCCGGTGAACAACAAGATGTTCAAGGAGCGCCGCGATCTCGTGGTGTCGATGCTCAACCAGGCCAAGGGCATCGATTGCCCGCGGCCGCAGGGCGCGTTCTATGTCTACCCGTCCTGCGCCGGCACCATCGGCAAGACCTCGCCGTCGGGCAAGGTCATCGCCAATGACGAGGATTTCGTCACCGAGCTCCTGGAGACCGAAGGTGTCGCGGTGGTGCAGGGTTCGGCTTTCGGGCTGGGCCCCGCGTTCCGTATTTCGTATGCGACCAAGACCTCCGATCTCGAGGACGCCTGCAAACGCATTCAGCGGTTTTGTGGCAATTTGAGATAGTCAAATCACATCGAGTTGGCTTCTTGATGTTTTGACGGCAATATTTTGGAAGTGCCTTGTTTTGGACACGGCGCTTCCTTCTTGTCCCCTCCGCAAACTCATTCCTCATGCGGAGTTCAAACTCATGAAATTCTCGACCCTCGGCATCGTTGTCGCCTCGCTGGTTGCGTCGGTTGCGAGTGCCAATGCGTTGCCGCCGGTACATGCCGGTATCCTGGAATGCGAAGGCGGTCAGAATGTCGGCTTCGTGGTCGGCTCGGTGACCAGTCTCCAATGCGTCTTCCAGAATGAAGGCCGCCGTCCCGAACCCTACATCGCGACCGTCCACCGCTACGGCGTTGATCTCGGCTTTACCGATCAGACCAGGTTTTCGTGGGCGGTGAGCGCACCGAACCGGCGGCTTGAACGCGGCGAACTCGCGGGCAATTACGGCGGCGTCGGCGCCAATGCGTCGGTCGGAGTCGGATTTGGCGGCAACTTCCTGGTCGGTGGTCCGCAGAATGCCTACGGGCTCCAGCCTCTCAGCGTGCAGGGCCAAACCGGACTGAACGTCGCGGCCGGAATTGCCGATGTCGAACTGGAGCCGGTGCGGTTCGGCCACCGGCATTACCGGCACCATCATCACGGCTGAAAACAACAACAACTTTAATGAAAGAGGCCCGCGCAGGCGGGTCTCTTTTTGTGTCGGGTTTGGCGTGCGGCAAATCTGGCATGCGCGCGGATGATGTGCCATAGAAAGAAAAGCGCCAGGGCAGGGCGCTTTTCTCATTTCTCTGCTCGCATCACACGCATTAGCCGGAGATTTTCATGCACCGTTCATTCATCCTTGCCGGGGCCGTCCTCACCACGCTGGTTGCGTCTTGCGCCGGCGCCAGCGCGCAGCAGCCGATCCAGCGCGTGCAGGTCGGTGTTCTCGAATGTCGCGGCGGCGCGAGCGTCGGGTTCATCGTGGGATCGGTGACCAATCTTGGTTGCGTGTTGCGCGTCGAGGGCATGCCGGAGGATCGCTACATCGCGACCATCCGCAAGGTTGGCGTCGATCTCGGCATCACCCAGGAATCGGCGCTGGCCTGGGGCGTCTACGCTCCGGTGGCCCGGCTTGGGCCCGGCGATCTCTCCGGCAATTACGCCGGTGCGCAGGGCAGTGCGGCGGTTGGGGTCGGAGCGGGCGGCAACGCGCTGGTCGGCGGTTCGAACAATTCGATCGCGCTGCAGCCGCTCAGCGTGCAGGGTCAGGTCGGTCTCAGCGTTGCCGCCGGGCTGGAAAGCCTGGAACTTCGGCCGGGCCGCTGACAGAGTCTGTCCTTGTCGGTCATTGCCGGCCAACGGATCGCCCGACAAGATGATCCGATAAGATCTCAAGGCTTCGAGGCCATCCGGAAGCCGATCATTAAAATGGTCCGGATGGCTTCGCGGCTGACGTCGCCATGTCAGCAAATGATGAGCTGGAACATAATTCAACTGGGTTGAACGAGGCCTGTCGTTCATCTTCTTATTTGAGCATGATCTCCGCGCCAAACGCCTCTCGCGTTTGTCGCGAGGGAAAGCCGGTTTCCACTTTTCCGGATCATGCAAGGATGCACTGCAGCGACGTTTTCCGGCTTGCCAAATCGTCGATGTGGGGGGAGCATCCGTGCGCCGACCCAATCAAGGGCCGAGCTCCAAATGAGGAGACGGCGATGGGACAAGACGTCAGAAGTCCCCGCGGTCCACGGTGCATTGCACTGGTGGGCCCTTTCCAAAGCGGAAAAACCACACTTCTAGAAGCCATATTGGCGCGTACCGGCGCCATCCCGCGCGCCGGCAGTGTCGACGCCGGAACCTCGGTCGGCGACGCCAGCCCCGAGGCACGCCGTCACAAGATGGGCGTCGGGCTTACCGCCGCCGCTACCAGTTTCATGGGCGACAGCTACACCTTTATCGACTGCCCCGGTTCGGTCGAGTTCGCGCACGACATGCGCGCCGCGATCCCGGCGGTCGATGCCGCGGTGGTGGTCTGCGAGGCCGACGAACGCAAGCTGCCGCAGCTTCAGATTATTCTGCGCGAACTCGAGGATCTCGGGATCCCGCGCTTTTTATTTCTCAACAAGATCGACCGTGCCAATAAGCGCATCCGCGAGACGCTCGCGACTTTGCAGCCGGCGTCCCGGATTCCGCTGGTGCTGCGCCAAATTCCGATCTGGAATGGCGACCTGATCGCGGGCTTCGTCGACCTGGCGCTGGAGCGCGCCTTTGTCTATCGCGAGCACAAGGCCTCCGAAGTTGTCGCCCTGCAGGGCGGCGATCTCGACCGCGAGAAGGAAGCCCGTTTCTCTATGCTGGAAAAGCTGGCCGATCACGACGATGCGCTGATGGAGCAATTGCTCGAGGATATCCCGCCTCCGCGCGACGCGGTGTTCGATGATCTCGCCCGTGAATTGCGCGAAGGGCTGATCTGTCCGGTGCTGCTCGGCTCGGCGACGCGCGAGCACGGCGTGTTGCGGCTGATGAAGGCGCTGCGGCACGAAGCCCCCGGTGTGGCCGAGACCGCCAAGCGCCTCGGTGTGTCTTCGCCGAAGGATGCGCTGGGTTATGTGTTCAAGACCGTGCATTTGCAGCATGGCGGCAAGCTGTCGCTGACACGCCTGCTCGCCGGTCATCTCGATGACGGCGCGACGCTGCAATCGTCCTCGGGCGAGAGCGGTCGGGTGTCCGGGATTTCGGCGGTGACTTGCGCCCACGATACCAAGCGGGCCTCCGCTGAAGCCGGTGATACCGTCGCGCTCGGCAAGCTCGATACCGTCAAGACCGGCGATACGCTGTCGAGCGGCAAGACCGCACCGCCGGCGCTGGCGCGCGTCGAGCCATTGCCGCCGGTGCTGGCGGTGGCGCTTTCGGCCACCGATCGCAAGGACGACGTCAAACTCGGCCAGGCGCTGCTGCGTTTGAACGAGGAAGATCCCTCGCTGTCCATGATCCAAAATCCGCGGACCCACGACATCGTGCTGTGGGGCCAGGGCGAGATGCATTTGCGGGTCGCGCTGGAGCGGCTGCGCGAGCGCTTCGGCGTCAACGTCCAATCGCATCCGCCGGCGATCGGCTATCAGGAGACCATCCGCAAACCGATCACCCAGCGCGGCCGGCACAAGAAGCAATCCGGTGGCCACGGTCAGTTCGGCGACGTGGTGCTCGAGATCAAGCCAATGGCGCGCGGCGGCGGCTTCGAATTTCACGAACGTGTCGTCGGTGGCGCGGTGCCGCGCAATTATATCGGCGCGGTCGAGGAGGGCGTGGTCGACGGGCTCTTGCGCGGGCCGCTCGGCTTTCCCGTCATCGACGTGCAGGTGACGCTGACCGACGGCTCCTATCACAGCGTGGATTCCTCCGATCTCGCCTTCCGCACCGCGGCGCGGATCGGCGTCTCTGAAGCGCTGCCGCAGTGCCAGCCGGTGCTGCTGGAACCGATCCATGTAGTCGAGATCGTCTGTCCCACCGACGCCACCGCCAAGATCAACGCCATCCTGTCGGGACGGCGCGGGCAAATTCTCGGCTTCGACACCCGCGACGGCTGGCCGGGATGGGACCGCGTCCGCGCCACGATGCCGGAAGCCGAGATCGGCGAGTTGATCGTGGAATTGCGGTCGGCGACGGCGGGTGCCGGCAGTTTCACCCGGCAGTTCGATCGGATGGCCGAGGTCAGCGGCCGCACCGCAGACCAGATCATCGCCGCGCATCGCGTCGCAGCTTAAATTCACTTTTTATCGGCTTTTTGCATCAGCCGTCCCCGCCATGCGGGGACGGCGTCGTTCGTGCTGGCCGATACTTGCTTGCAAGGTGATGTTTTTTACATCATTGTCACTATCTGAAATATCATTTATCATCTTTGAAAATAGAATGGTCGCATGATCACGTCCTTCCAAATGAGAGCGGCGCGCGCGTTGCTGGGCATTGACCAGAAGACGCTCGCCGAACTGGCCGGGGTCTCGCTGCCAACCATTCAGCGGATGGAGGCGAGCGTCGGCAATGTCCGTGGCGTCGTCGAATCCCTGACCAGGGTGGTCGATGCGCTAAATCGCGCCGGTGTCGAACTGATTGGCGAGCATGCGCGCAGCGACGATGGCGGGCGCGGTGTGCGATTGAAGGAGCCGGGTCCGCCGCGTCGGATCCGATGAAGGGTTAGCATTTCGCGACGGCAACCTCGCGATCCGGCACGGGAGTAGTGAGGGGGAATGAGCATCGCAAGCCGGCGAACGCGTCAAACTCATCAGCCGACCTTTGCCGAATTATATGCGCCGAAGCTGATCACGGTGCTGCGCGAAGGCTACGACCTTGCCGATTTTCGCGCCGACATGATCTCCGGCTTGACCGTTGCGATCGTCGCGCTGCCATTGTCGATGGCGATCGCGATCGCGTCGGGAGTGACGCCGGATCGCGGACTATATACCGCCGTGGTCGGCGGCTTCATTGTCTCATTGCTGGGCGGCAGCCGGTTTCAGATCGGCGGACCCGCCGGTGCGTTCATCGTGCTGGTGGCGTTGACCGCCGAACGCCAAGGCGTCGACGGCGTAATCCTCGCCACCGCGATGGCCGGGGTTTTTCTGATTGCCGCGGGCCTGCTGCGGCTTGGCACCTATATCAAGTTTATTCCCTATCCGGTGACCGTAGGATTCACCGCCGGGATCGCCGTCATAATCTTCGCCAGCCAGATCAAGGATCTCTTCGGCATCACGCTGACGGTAAGGGAGCCTGGGGAATTTCTTCCGAAGCTGGAAGTGCTGGCGGGCGGACTGCATACTGCCAATGTTTGGGCCATCGCCGTGGCCGCTGTCAGCATCGCCATCATTGTGGTCCTGCGCATGCTGCGGCCGCACTGGCCCGGTATTCTGATCGCAGTCGCGGTTGCGGCGCTCGCGACATGGTCGCTGTCGCTGCCGGTGGAAACCATCGGCACCCGCTTCGGCGGCATTCCCCGGGAATTGCCATGGCCGGCATGGCCGGTGTTCTCACTGGAGAAAGCGCGGGCGGTTCTACCTGATGCGATCGCGTTCGCGTTGCTCGGCGCGATCGAATCCCTGCTATCGGCCGTGGTGGCCGACGGTATGACCGGGCGCCGGCACCGCTCGAATTGCGAACTGGTGGCGCAGGGATTTGCCAATATCGGGTCGGCGCTGTTCGGCGGCATCTGTGTCACCGGCACGATCGCGCGGACCGCGACCAACGTCCGCGCCGGTGCACGCGGCCCGGTGTCCGGAATGCTGCATTCGGTGTTCCTGTTGCTGTTCATGCTGATCGCCGCACCGCTGGCGAGCTATATTCCGCTCGCGGCGCTGGCGTCGGTGCTGGTGGTTGTCGCCTGGAACATGGCGGAGAAATATGAATTCGTGACCTTGATCCGCTCCTCGCGAGGTGATGCTACCGTCCTGCTCGCCACCTTTCTGCTGACGATTTTTCGCGATCTCACCGAAGGCATTCTGGTCGGCTTTGCGCTGGGCGCGGTGTTGTTCATCAACCGCATGGCGCAAATGACAGGCATCGAGGCCGCAACACCGCTGGTGACCGACGATGTCGCCGATCAGACCAACGGCGATCGGGTGCCCTACGATTCCGGCCTGGCCGCCGACCCGGACGTGTTGGTGTACCGCATCACCGGGGCATTTTTCTTTGGTGCGGCATCGACGGTGGGGACGGTGCTCGACAGCATCGCCGATACCCGCAAGGCGTTCGTGGTCGATTTCGCCGCGGTGCCATTCCTGGATTCCACCGCAGCCAATGCGATGAGCCGGGTTGCGGCCAAGTCGAGGCGCCGGGGCATCCGGCTCTTCATCACCGGCGCGTCGCCGACGGTGCGCCGGGCGCTCCTCACCCACGGGGTAAGGCCGCCAAGCGCCACCTACCGCGAAACGATCGCGCGGGCCATTGCGGATATCAAAGGCGATCGCCGGACAGTGCCTGCCGCGCCGGACGTTCTCGCCGCGGGTTAGAGCGTTTTCGAGCGAAGCATGCCCCTGGACTTGATCGGGGGGTGGATACCGGTTCGTGAAAAGAAAACGCGTCAAAATAAAAGATTAGAGCGGATGTCCGCCCGCACTTCGGTCCGGAACTATCTTTCAAACCCGCCGCTTTCATGAACACTATCGCCGGTCACGGCGATGGTGCCCACGATGCTTGATTTACGCCGCAATGTTATATTGGCCTGTGCGCTCAGCGCATTGGCGGGCTATGTCGACGGCATCGGCTTCCTGCATCTCGGCGGGCTGTTCGTCTCTTTCATGAGCGGCAATTCGACGCGAATGGGTGTCAGCCTGGCGCAGGGGGACTGGTCGAACGCCGCCGCGGCGCTCGGCCTGGTCGCGCTGTTCGTGGCCGGCGCCGCCGGCGGCAGCCTGATCGTGTTGGGCCGCGGCGCCAATCGCCAGCCCTGGGTGCTGCTGGTGGAAGCGTCGCTGCTCGCGGTCGCCGCGCTTTGCTATACCGTTGGACTGCCGAATGCCGCGGTCGCGGCAATGGTACTGGCAATGGGCCTGGAGAATGCGGTGTTCCAGATCGAGGGCGGCGCCGGCCTCGGACTTACTTACGTCACCGGGGCGCTGGTTAAGGTCGGCGAAATGCTGGCGGCGGCGCTGACCGGCGGCGCGCGCTGGGCGTGGCTGCCCAATCTTTTGCTGTGGGCCGCGCTGGTGATGGGCGTGGTGTGCGGCGCATCGGCCTATCACTGGATCAATCTCGCCGCGATCTGGTTTGCGGCCGGCGTGGCGCTGGCGTTAAGCGCGATGGTGGCCGCGACGATCCGATCCGCGCATTCTTGACATGCCCGGACGGAAGATAAATTGATCGTCTCGGCCGGAAGCGCGGATTGAGATAAAGTCATAAAAGAAAGACGTGGATGCCAGCGGCAAACGCGAGCGCATGACGGGAGGAGAAAGACTGCCATGACCAGACCCCGCGCCGCGTGCCTGATCGGATGGCCGGCGGCGCATTCGCGTTCGCCGCTGATCCATCATTACTGGCTGCGGACGCTACAGATCGAGGGCGGCTACAATATCGAGGCGGTGCCGCCCGAAGGCTTTGCCGAATTCGTGCTTCATTTGTCGACGCATGGTTTCGTCGGCGCCAACGTCACCCTGCCGCACAAGGAGCGCGCGCTGGCGCTGTCGATGCCGGACGAGCGCGCCCGCGCGGTCGGCGCGGCCAACACGCTGTGGTACGAAGGCAATGAACTGCATTCGACCAACACCGACATCGAAGGCTTCATCAATAATCTCGACGCCTGCGCACCGGGATGGGACGGAATTGAGGAGGCGCTGGTGCTCGGCGCCGGCGGATCGTCACGCGCGGTGGTGTTCGGACTGGTCGAGCGCGGCATCAAGCGTGTGCATCTGGCGAACCGGACCCTCGATCGTGCACGGGCGCTGGCCGATCAATTCGGCCCGACGTTCATCCCGTTGCATGGGATGTGATCGGTTATCTCTTGCCGCGCGCCGGACTACTGGTCAACACGACGTCGCTCGGCATGCACGGCCAGCCGGCGCTGGAACTCGATGCCGGCCTGCTTCCGCCGGATGCGATCGTCGCCGATCTGGTCTATGTGCCGCTGGAAACGCCGTTGCTTGCAGCGGCGCGCATGCGCGGCCTCAGGACCGCCGATGGGCTCGGCATGTTGCTGCACCAGGCGGTGCGCGGATTTGAATTGTGGTTCGGGCGGCGGCCTGAGGTGACGCCGGCGTTGCGCGCGCTGGTCGAGGCCGATCTCACAAAGGATTGAGCGGGAATATCATGGAAGCTTCGATATCCACTGCTAGTGATTTCCGCTTGAGGACAGCCATGAAATTCCACCGTCTTGTCGTGCCGGTTACCGCGCTCATGCTGATCACGGCGTCATCGCTAAGCGGTCGCCCAGCAGCCGCCCACGCCATCGCGGGTTCGCGGCACCATCGAAGCCGTTGACGGCGATGTGCTGTCGGTCAAATCGCGCAGCGGCGAGGACGTCAAGCTGCGCATGACCGACGACATCAAGCTGGTGGGGATCATCAAAATCTCGCTGTCCGACATCAAGCTTGGCTCTTTCATCGGCGCCACCACAGTCCCGGGACCCGACGGCAGTCAAAACGCGGTCGAAGTGCACGTCTTTCCGGAAGACATGCGCGGCACCGGCGAGGGATCGCGGCCTTACGATCTGCGCCCCAACAGCACCATGACCAACGCGACCGTGGCCCAGACCGTCGCGGGCAATGACGGTCAGACCCTGACGATCAAATACAAGGACGGTGAGAAGAAAATCGTGGTCTCGCCCGATACGCCTGTCGTGACCTATGTCCCCGCCGGCAAATCCGAATTGAAGCCCGGCGCCAAGGTGATCGCCTTCGTGAAGAAGCTGCCGGACGGCATGTTCGAAACCAATCGCATCAGCGTCGGTCGCGATGGGCTGACGCCGCCGATGTAACAATCTCCTGCTGCCGTCCGTAAAGGGCAGGGCGTCACGGCTGGGTCATTCCGGAATAACTCCACCGCCGTGGGGTATTCCCCTTAAATGGGCCGCTAAACCGAAGTTAAGGAAAAAACCATGCCGAAAATATCTTCGTTAATGCTGCGCGTACTCGCTTCGCTCGCGCTTGTTACCGTACTGGGGTCGGCGACCTCCGCGCAGCAGCCGCCAACGGTCCGCATTCGCGGCACCATCGAGAGCGTCGATGGCCCCGTGCTGACGGTCAAGTCGCGCGACGGCGCGGATGTGAAGGTCCGCGTGACCAATGACGTGACGGTGATCGGCATCGCCAAGACTTCGATATCCGAGATCAAGCCGGGTTCCTACATCGGCGTCTCGGCGATGCCGGAGCCCGACGGCACCCAGAAGGCGCTCGCGGTTCATATTTTCCCGGAAGCGCAACGCGGCGCGGCGGAGGGTTTCCGGCCCTGGGATCTTCGCGCGGGCAGCACCATGACCAATGCCACCGTCGCCCAGACCGTCGAGGGCACCGACGGCCAGAATATTCTGGTCAGGTACAAGGACGGCGAAAAGAAAGTTGTGGTGCCGCCGGAGACACCGATCGTCGCATTCGTTTCGGGCGACAAGTCCGAACTGAAGGCCGGCGCCAAGATCATCATCTTCGGTGCGACGAAGAAGAGTGACGGGACGCTGGAAGCCAACCGCGTCGGCGTCGGCCGCGACGGAATCGCCCCGCCGATGTGAGGGCGAGCGCTTCCCCTCTCCCCTTGTGGGAGAGGGTGGACGCGATGCGCTAGCATCGCGGACGGGTGAGGGGTTACGGTCTATCGATAGAAAGAGACCCCTCATCCGGCGCGCTACGCGCGCCACCTTCTCCCACAAGGGGAGAAGGAAAGTGAAGAAGGCCGCAGCGAAATCAAATCGCCAGCACGTGGTCGTCGATCTCGGCGATGGTGTTGACGCCGCACAGGCCCATGGTCGTGCTGAGTTCCTTGGCGATGAGATCGATCGCCTTGGCGACGCCGGGGCCGCCGAAGGCGCCGAGGCCGTGAATGTAGGCCCGGCCTATCATGCAGGATTTGGCGCCGAGCGCGAGCGCGCGCATCACGTCCTGACCGGAGCGAATGCCGCCGTCGAACAGCACTTCTATCTGTGAACCGATGGCATCGACGATCTCCGGCAGGACTTCGATCGACGACGGTGCGCCATCGAGCTGACGGCCGCCATGGTTGGAGACCACCAGCGCCTGCGCGCCGGTCTTCACCGCCTCATTGGCGTCCTCGACGTCGAGAATCCCCTTGAGGATCAGTTTGCCCGGCCAGATGCTGCGGATCCACTCGACATCCTTCCAGTTCAGCGTGGTGTCGAACTGCGTCGCGATCCAGGTCCCGAGCGCGGTGATGTCGTCGGTGCCCTTGAGATGTCCGACGAGATTGCCGAAGGTACGGCGTTTACCGCGCAGCACGCCGGCCACCCACGCCGGCTTGGTGGCGAAATCGAAGAACTTCGACAGCGTCCATTCCGGCGGCACCGTCATGCCGTTCTTGATGTCGGCATGGCGCTGCCCGATCACCTGCAGATCGACGGTCAGCACCAGCGCGCTGCATTTTGCCGCGATGGCGCGCTCGATCAGCGCCTTGATGAAGCCGCGGTCCTTCATCACGTACAACTGAAACCAGAAAGGCTTCTCGACATTGGCGGCGACATCCTCGATCGAACAGATCGACATCGTGCTCAGCGTGTAGGGAATTCCCGCGGCCTGTGCGGCGCGGCAGGCATGGATCTCGCCGTCGCCGAACTGCATGCCGGTCAGACCCACCGGCGCCAGGATCAGCGGCAGCGCGGCAGGCTCGCCGAGGATGGCGGTCGAAAGATCGCGCTTCGACACGTCGACCAGAATGCGCTGGCGGAATTTGATCGCCTGGAGATCGTCACGGTTGGCGCGCAGCGTTTCCTCGGCATAGGAGCCGCGGTCGCAGTAGTCGAAAAATGCCTTGGGCACCCTTCGCATATGGCGCTGGCGCAGGTCCTCGATGCAGGTGATGTGTTTCATTTATGTTACCGGCCCTTCTTGCTTTCACCGCTTTGCCTGTTCATCTAGCATGCTTGGGGCCCCCGCAAAAACCGCTTTACGGGAACAGGTTGCCCACCGGAGGACGTTGCCATGACCGGACCGCGCTCCAAGCCCGAAAACGACAAAGACGCCGAAAAGCGCCGCCTGGAGGACGCCCTGGAGGAGGGGCTGGAGGAGACCTTTCCGGGCTCAGACGCGGTGAGCGTGATCCAGCCGGCGCCCTCGAAAGCGGACGATCATACCAAGCGCAGGGATTGATCTGCCTCGGCCGGAAGCCTTCGGACGACATAATTCGTGTATTTACAGTATGTTAGGAGCCAATCAATGGATCGGCCGTCGGAAATAATTCATCATATTTTTTGAAGCCATTTTAGCCCTGGAGGCTTTATAACCCCCTGCAAGCAATGATGGTTGGGCGTTCGAGGCTTCTCCGGTAATCTGAGAGGCCTTTAGATTTGCTGGGGGTTTCATGAGCCGCAAATATTTCGGTACGGACGGGATTCGGGGCCGGGCCAACGGCCTGATCACGCCGGAATTGGCGCTCAAGGTCGGGCAGGCGGCCGGATTGGTGTTTCAG
Organism: uncultured Alphaproteobacteria bacterium; assembly: GCA_963811915.1. GTDB lineage: Bacteria > Pseudomonadota > Alphaproteobacteria > Rhizobiales > Xanthobacteraceae > Bradyrhizobium. Next base: position 62,226 of record CAWETC010000001.1, on the reverse strand, counting down.
CGCGGCGAACATCGCCACCGTGTCGTGATCGGCAAGGATACGCGTCTCTCCGGCTACATGATCGAATACGCGATGGTGGCCGGCTTTACCTCGGTCGGCATGGACGTGCTGCTGCTCGGCCCGATGCCGACGCCGGCGGTGGCGATGCTGACCAAGTCGATGCGCGCCGATCTCGGCGTCATGATTTCCGCCTCGCACAACCTGTTCGAGGACAACGGCATCAAGCTGTTCGGCCCGCAGGGCTTCAAGCTGTCCGACGATGTCGAAAGGCAGATTGAGCAGTTGCTCGACGAATCGCTCGACAAGCGGCTGTCGCAGAGCGCGAGTCTTGGTCGCGCCCGCCGCATCGACGGCGTGCATGACCGCTATATCGAATTCGCCAAACGCACGCTGCCGCGCGATCTCAGCCTCGACGGCATGCGCGTGGTGATCGATTGCGCCAACGGCGCGGCCTACAAGGTGGTGCCGGAAGCACTGTGGGAATTGGGCGCCGACGTTATTTCCATCGGCGTCGAACCTGACGGCTTCAACATCAACAAGGAATGCGGGTCCACCTCGCCGGAGGCGCTGAGCCGCAAGGTGCGCGAAATGCGCGCCGACATCGGCATCGCGCTCGATGGCGACGCCGATCGCGTCATCCTGGTCGATGAGCGCGGACATCTGGTCGACGGCGATCAGTTGCTCGCGGTGATCGCGCAGAGCTGGAAGGAAGACGGCCGACTCGCCAGGCCGGGCATCGTCGCCACCGTGATGTCGAATCTGGGACTGGAGCGCTTTCTCGAAGGCCAGGGCATCGAACTGGTGCGCACCCCGGTCGGTGACCGCTATGTGCTCGAACAGATGCTGAGCCGCGGCTACAATCTCGGCGGCGAGCCGTCCGGTCACATCATCCTGTCGGACTATACCACCACGGGTGATGGCTTTGTCGCGGCGTTACAGGTGCTCGCGGTGGTGCAGAAGCTTCGTCGTCCGGTATCGGAAGTCTGTCACCGTTTCGACCCGCTGCCGCAGATCCTGAAGAATGTGCGCTATCGCAGCGGCAAGCCGCTCGACGACGCCGATGTCAAATCGGCCATTGTCGACGGCGAAAAACGGCTCAACGGTCACGGCCGGTTGCTGGTGCGCTCGTCCGGCACCGAGCCGGTGATCCGCGTGATGGGCGAGGGCGACGACCGCATCCTGGTCGAGGAAGTGGTCGATCACATCGTCTCCGCGCTGGGCCACGCCGCGGCGGCCTAGAGCCTTATCGGTTCTGATTAAATCAGAACCGGGCTCTAATCTTTTATTTTGACGCGTTTTCTTCACGCGAACCGGTATCCGCTTCGCTCGAAAACACTCTAGAACGGTCCTGATCGCATCGCAGCTATTAGCTAATGGTGGTGGTCGGCGTAACGCTGCCATCGTAGGAAACGCCCGTTGCGGCGTTGCTAATCTTTTCAGGAATCATGCTTTGAACAAGCCCGTCGTCGTCTCCGAAGAAGCGCCGGTGGCACCGGTGGTTGTGCCGGACATGACGCCGGCTTCCATCGCCAGGACGGCGGCGGCGCCGGCCTATATCGTGCTCGCCGGCATCAGCTTCTCGCACTTCCTCAACGACACCATGCAATCGCTGATCGCTTCGGTGTATCCGATCCTGAAGGACAATTACGCGCTGGACTTCGCGCAGATCGGACTGATCACGCTGGCGTTCCAGTTCACCGCCTCGCTGTTGCAGCCGGTGGTCGGACATTTCACCGACAAGAAGGCGCAGCCGTTCTCGCTTTCCATCGGCATGGGATTTACGTTCTTCGGCCTGCTGCTGCTCAGCGTCGCTCAGCATTACATGGTCATCCTGATCGCGGCGGCGCTGGTGGGCCTGGGTTCGGCGGTGTTCCATCCGGAATCGGCGCGCATTGCGCGCCTGGCCTCGGGTGGTCGCTTTGGTTTCGCGCAATCGGTGTTCCAGCTTGGCGGCAGCGCGGGAACGTCGATGGGGCCGCTGCTGGCGGCACTGATCGTGGTTCCCTTCGGCCAGCCCAGCATCGCCTGGTTCTCGACCATTGCGTTTCTGGCGATCGTCATCCTGTGGCGGATTGGGCAGTGGTACAAACCGCAGATCACGACCCGCAAGGCGGCCTCAGTTGCCCGACATCCGGATGCGCCGTCGCCACGCCAGGTTACGATCGCGCTCACCGTGCTGGTGGCGCTGCTGTTCTCCAAACAGCTCTACGTATCGAGCCTGTCGAGTTATTATATCTTCTATCTGATCGAACGGTTCGGCATCTCGACCCAGACGGCGCAGATCTATCTCTTCATCTTCCTCGCCTCGAATGCGGCCGGCGCGTTCTTCGGCGGTCCGCTCGGTGACCGCTTTGGCCGCAAGATCGTGATCTGGTTTTCGATTCTGGGCGCGCTGCCGTTCACGCTGGCGCTGCCCTATGCCGGCCTTTATGGGAGCGCGGTGCTGACGGTGTTCATCGGTGTCATTATTTCTTCGACGACGTCTTCGATCATCGTGTTCGCGCAGGAACTGGTGCCGCACCGGTTCGGAATGATATCCGGCGTGTTCTTCGGCGTGGCGTTCGGAATTGGCGGCCTCGGCGCAGCCGTGCTCGGTAAGGTTGCCGACTACACCAGCATCAGCTTCATCTACCAGGTGTGCGCATTCCTGCCGGCGATCGGACTGCTTGCGGTGTTCCTGCCGAAGATGCCGAAAACAGCGCACTGACGCGGCGCGAATCCCGCGGGTTTCCTCATCAACACATTGTTAGGAAGTGTGGCGCTTCGCCATGTTTGCGGCGGCTGTTTTCCGCGAAAGGCTTTCCGCGAAAGGTCGGCACTGCTGGAAACCGGTCGCGAAATTCCCTTTATGCCGGACAAATCGTTTCGTTCCAGCGCCGATCGCGTCCTGCATATTTGGAGTGCCGCATGGCCTTGACGCGGGACGGCCGAACTCCAGCGGATCGCGCAACAGAATATCAACCTTAAAAATTAGGGTTAAGTGCCGCTTAAACATTTGGTGGCATCGTCCGGCCGTGAGTTTTTGAATGTGAGGCGCTCCGCTGTCTGCCTCACCGGGCAAAAGGACGAAGCCAATGCGTAGCGTTAAGTATCTCGTTGCCGCCGGAGCGGCATCCCTGTTGTCGTCGGCGGCGTTTGCGGCCGACATGGCCATCGCGCCCCCACCGATGTTATACGCGCCGCCCCCGGTCGAGGATTTCGGCGGATGGTATCTGCGCGGCGATATCGGATTCAGCAATCAGAACGCGAAGAACGTTCTCGATACCAACAGCGCTGCCTACAACAACGTGGCCGTCGCTCAGACCAGCAGTTTCGGTAGCGCCGGAATTTACGGCGGCGGTGTTGGTTATCAGTTCAACAATTGGTTCAGGGCGGATGTTACCGGTGAATACCGCGGCAAGTCCAATTTCACGGGCCTCGATGTCGTCAACGGAACCGGCCCGTTCGCCGGCTTTGTCGGAACCGACGCCTATACCGCGACCAAGTCCGAACTTCTCTTTCTCGCCAACGCCTATGTTGATCTCGGAACCTGGTGGTGCGTCACGCCGTTCATCGGTGCCGGCGTCGGTACTGCGCGGGTATCGGTCGGGAATTTCACTGACACCGGTGACTTCATAAACGGTGGCATTCAGAACCACAGCTTCAACTATGCCGGCCAGGCCTCGCAGTGGAATTTTGCCTGGGCGGTTCATGCGGGTCTTGCCTATAGGGTCAGTCCGGGCCTAACGCTCGAACTCGCGTATAGTTACGTCAATCTCGGTAACGGCATAACCGGTCCGACCTCCTCGTTCGATCAAGTGACCAACACCACCCACGCTCCATTCTCGTATAACAGCATCACATCGAACGACGTGAAGCTGGGCTTGCGCTGGGAGCTCAACAGCCCGCCGCCTCCGCCGCCGCCGTTGATCCGCAAGGGCTGATCGCACTCTGTCATCTTGATGTTTGCCAACGGCGCGGGATTTTCCCGCGCCGTTTTGCTGTGCGCCAGCGCTGATATGCCGGAACAGGGATCGGCTCGGCATGCTCCGGCAACGATTGGTTAAGGTTAACGGGCGATGATCAACGCCAAATCCAGAGTGTTCGATGGGAGCGCGGCGATGCGTAAACTTCTGCTGGCGGCGATGATGTTCGGCGCGGCGTCGGGCGCGCAAGCGGCTGACATGCCGGATTTTCTGCGCGGCTCGCTGCCGGCGGGCCCGGCGGTGACGGCCAACTGGCAGGGCTACTACATCGGCGGTCAGGCGGCCTACGGTTCGGTCAACTCAATTCCGCAGCCCTGGATCAATGGCGATCTGCAGACGACCTACGTCGCGCCGCCGCCTCTTTCCTATAATTGGCAGGGGCTGGACCAGGCCCACAGCGGCAATGTCGGCTACGGCGCATTCGTCGGCTACAATTCGCAGTGGGACTGCATCGTCATCGGTCTGGAAGGGAATTACCTGCACAACGGATTTCATTCCCTGACCACTGCGACGGGTTATACTTACGACGGCAACTCAATCGCGACGTCCGCGACTTCAAGCGCGTTGGTAAGCCTGACCGACTTTGGATCGGTACGTGTGCGCGGCGGTTACGCGTATGGAAGCTTTCTGCCTTATGTCTTCGCCGGCGCCGGCATGGGAAGCGAAACCATCAATCGCAGCATCTCTGCGTCGCCGGCTCCGCTCGGGCCGCCGGACTTCTTGCCCTTGTCCAACATCACAAGCACCAGCATTGTTTACGGTTATTCCGCGGGTGCCGGCGTCGACTTCATGTTTTTGGGCAGTTTCTTCCTGCGGGCCGAATATGAATTTCAGCGCGTCGCGGCGACTGTCGATTCCAGGATCAACAGCGTACACGTCGGCCTCGGCTACAAATTCTAAGCGGCGCGCCGTGGGTGGCGCCGGATCGGCGAGGCCGAACGCTCTCTCGAACTGAGCCCAATGGGTTGAAATCCAGCACGGGAACCATCATGGCCGCAACTTCCACGTCCATCCGGCGCGCCCGTCGCGGCGATGTCGGCGCTATCGTGCGGATGCTGGCGGACGATCCGCTCGGCAGCGGCCGTGAATGTCTCGCAGACCCGCTGCCGGCATCCTATTTTGCGGCGTTCGAGACGCTCGACCGCGATCCGAATATTCAGCTTGTGGTCGCCGAGGACGGCGAGGGGGCGGTCGTCGGCTGCCTTCAGCTCTGCGTCTTGCCGGGATTGAGTTCGCAGGGCGCCTCGCGCGGGCTGATCGAGGACGTTCGCGTCGCCGCGCATTGCCGCAGCCGCGGCGTCGGAGAGCAGATGGTACAGTGGGCGATCACGCAAGCGCGTGCCAAGGGGTGCAAGCTGGTCGAACTGCTCACGCATAACAGCCGCGTCGATGCACAACGGTTTTACGTGCGGCTTGGATTTGCGCCGAGCCATGTCGGAATGACATTACGATTTTGAGACAGCGCATTGTTCGTCGTTGATGAACGCTGCCTTGCGGCAATTGCCAAACTGGCTTTGCCATTCGTCCCGGTTAACGCGCGATAAACTAACCAGCCCTTCGTAATCTTTCCCGCGGAACGATCCGTGACAGTTTGGCGTATCCCGTCGGGCTCGGGTAGCTTGGGGACCGCAGATGAAAAATTATTCGATTGTGAGGGTTGGCAACGACTATGTCGTGCAGGCCGACGATCAGAGCGTTTTGAAAATTGCCAGCAGGCGGAGAGCCGCCAAGCTTGTCACCGACGCCGCGGAACTATTGGATTCGCATCCGCCCCCGCGCACGCAGCCTGAGCCGTCAATCTCCGGTAATCCCGGGATCACACCCGATCCCAAGGGCATACTTGATCTCAAGGGCATACTTGATCCTTCCGAAGTTTCTTGACAATTCCGGGCGATTCCCTTATGCACCGCGGCGGGACACCTCCCCCCAACGGGAGGCTTACTATCTGGAAGGATAGATCATGACCGCAGCGAAGCCTGCTTCGCGGCCGAACGTGCCGTATTTTTCGTCCGGCCCCTGTGCCAAACGCCCCGGCTGGACTCCTCAAATCCTCAAGGACGCCGCCCTCGGCCGTTCGCACCGCGCGAAAATCGGCAAGGCCAAGCTCAAGCTTGCGATCGAGCTGACCCGCGAAGTGCTCGAAGTGCCGGCGGGTTACAAGATCGGCATCGTCCCGGCGTCCGATACCGGCGCGGTCGAGATGGCGTTGTGGTCGCTGCTCGGTGCGCGGCCCGTGACCACGATCGCCTGGGAAATCATTCGGCGAAGGCTGGGTCAGCGATATCGTCAAGGAATTGAAGCTCAAGGACGTAACCAAGCTGCATGCCGGCTATGGCGAAATCCCCGATCTGAGCAAGGCCGACCCCGCTTCCGACATCGTCTTCACCTGGAATGGCACCACCTCGGGCGTGCGCGTCCCCAATGCCGACTGGATCGAGGCGGACCGCGAAGGCCTCACCATCTGCGACGCAACCTCGGCGGCGTTCGCGCAGAAGCTCGACTGGGCCAAGCTCGATGTGGTCACGTTCTCCTGGCAAAAGGCGCTGGGCGGTGAAGCCGCGCACGGCATGCTGGTGCTTTCACCACGCGCGGTGGAACGGCTTGAGACCTACAAGCCGGTTGGCCGCTGCCGAAAATCTTCCGCATGACCAAGGGCGGCAAGCTCAACGAAGGCATTTTCGAAGGCGAGACCATCAACACGCCGTCGATGCTGTGCGTGGAGGATTATCTCGACGCGCTGGACTGGGCGAAGTCGGTCGGCGGCCTCAGGGGCCTGATGGCGCGAGCCGACGCCAACACGAAGGTGCTCGCCGACTGGAAGGCGAAGACGCCGTGGATTGATTTCCTGGCCAAGGATCCGGCGATCCGTTCCAACACCTCGGTGTGCCTGAAGGTGGTCGATCCCGCGATCACGGCGCTGAGCGCGGATGCGCAGGCGGATTTCGCCAAGAAGCTGGTCGCGCTGGTGGAGAAGGAAGGCGCCGGCTACGACTTCGCGCATTATCGCGATGCGCCCGCGGGCCTGCGCATCTGGTGCGGCGCCACTGTGGAAGCTCACGACGTTGCGCTGCTGACGCAGTGGATCGACTGGGCGTTCGCCGAGACCAAGTCCACGCTCGCGAAGGCGGCGTAAGTTCGCTCACTCCATCATCGTCTTGGCCGGGCTTGACCCGGCCGTCCATCAAACAGGATGGATCCCCAAGCATAGGCCGCTTCGCGCTTTTGCCCCGGGGGTGACGGTATCAAATGCATCGTCCAGCAACGGAACGCTTCCATGTCCAAACCCAAGGTTCTCATTTCCGACGCGCTGTCGCCCGCCGCCGTGCAGATTTTCAAGGACCGCGGCGTCGAGGTCGATTTCCAGCCCAACCTCGGCAAGGACAAGGACAAGCTCGCCGAGATCATCGGCAATTATGACGGTCTTGCGATCCGCTCGGCCACCAAGGCGACCGCGAAGATCATCGAGAAGGCCACGCGGCTGAAGGTGATCGGGCGCGCCGGCATCGGCGTCGACAACGTGGAGATCCCGGCGGCCACCGCGAAGGGCATCATCGTGATGAACACGCCGTTCGGCAATTCGATTACCACGGCCGAACACGCCATCACCCTGATGCTGGCGCTGGCGCGCGAAATTCCGCAGGCCGATGCCTCGACCCAGGCCGGCAAGTGGGAGAAAAACCGCTTCATGGGCGTGGAGATCACCGCCAAGACGCTGGGCGTGGTCGGCTGCGGCAATATCGGTTCGATCGTCGCCGACCGGGCACTTGGTCTGCGTATGAAGGTGATCGCGTTCGATCCGTTCCTGTCGCCGGAACGCGCCAGGGATATCGGCGTCGAGAAGGTCGAGCTCGACGATCTGTTCAAGCGGGCGGATTTCATCACGCTGCACACGCCATTGACCGAGAAGACCAAAAACATCATCGACGCTTCGGCGCTGGCCAAAATGAAAAAGGGCGTGCGCATCGTCAATTGCGCGCGCGGCGGCCTGGTCGACGAGCAGGCGCTGGTCGACGCCCTGAATTCCAAGCATGTCGCCGGTGCGGCGTTCGACGTGTTCGTCGAGGAGCCCGCCATCACTAACGTGCTGTTCGGCCATCCCAACGTGATCTGCACGCCGCATCTGGGGGCTGCCACCACCGAGGCGCAGGAGAACGTCGCGCTGCAGGTCGCCGAGCAGATGTCGGACTATCTGCTGAATGGCGCGATTTCCAATGCGGTCAATTTTCCCTCGATCACGGCGGAAGAGGCGCCGAAGCTGAAGCCGTTCATCGCGCTGGCCGAGAAGCTCGGCTCGTTCGCAGGCCAGCTCACCGAGACCGGCATCGCCAAGGTGCAGATCACCTACGAGGGTCATGTCGCCGAAATGAAGATCAAGGCCCTGACCTCGGCGGTGCTGTCGGGGCTGCTGCGGCCGATGCTGGGCGACGTCAATGTCGTCTCGGCGCCGGTGGTCGCCAAGGAGCGCGGCATGGTGGTCGACGAGATCGTGCGCGCGGCGCAGAGCGATTACGAAAGCCTGATCACCGTCACGGTCACGACCGAGCGGCAGGAACGCTCGGTGTCCGGCACGGTCTATGCCGACGGCAAACCGCGCCTCGTCGACATCAAGGGTATTCGCGTCGATGCCGAATTCGGCAAGTCGATGATTTACGTCACCAACGAAGACAAGCCTGGTTTCATCGGCAGCTTCGCCGGCCTGCTCGGTGCAGCCAAAATCAATATCGCGACCTTCCATCTCGGCCGCACCAAACAGGGCGGCGATGCGATCGCGCTGGTTGAGGTCGACGGCGCGGTGCCGGCGGACGTGCTTGCCAAGGTGCAGGCGCTGCCGCAAGTGAAGCAGGCCAAGGCTTTTAGGCTTTGTTTTTAAAGGCTTTAGTATTTTAAAGGCTTTGGTGTTCCAAAAGGCGCTGGCGTTTAAATGGCGCCGGCGTTTCTATGCTCGCGAAATTTTCTGCGCTCGCGAATTTCAAGGCGCTGGGCTTTTCAGGACTTTCCAATAGCGGACAGGGTGTGGAGCTTCACAAGCTCAATCCGCGCGAGAAATCGCGCCGATCGATGATGGCTGTCTATGCCATTGCGGCATCTTCAGAACCGCTTTCGTAAGAAATTCCTAATGGGTTTTCACCATATTGTGAGCCGATTCATCCCGCTATTCGCGCGCCCGTGGGCGCACATCCCCCGGAGACGTCCCTGTGAAGCTGAACAATCTGACGATCGCTCCCAAACTCGGCATCCTGGTGGGCGTCACACTGTTTGGCCTCTGTGTCGCGGGCGTTCTCGCAGGCTATCTGATGCAGCGTGAGATGCTGAATGCCCGGATCGATCAGGTCCACGCCATTGTCGATATGGGACGCAACATGGCGATCGGCTTGCAGAAGCAGGTGGATGCCGGGCAGCTCACCAAGGAAGCCGCGCTGGCCGAATTCGGCCGCCGCGCCAACACCCTGACCTATGACAATGGCGCCGGCTATTTATTCGGCACAAATTATGACGGCATCACGGTGCTGTCGCCCGATCCCAAGCAGATCGGCACCAACCGCATGGACGTCGTGGTCAACGGCCGAATGATCTCCCGTGAATTGCTCGATGGCGTCAAGGCCAAGGGCGAAATCCTGGTGACCTATGATTATGTAAGACCCGGCGAGGACAAGCCGATCCGCAAGATCGGTTATGCCGTCGCCGTTCCCGGCTGGAACATGTATCTCGGCTCGGGGGCCTATCTCGACGATCTCGACGCCAAGCTGAAGCCGGTGATCTGGGCGCTCGGTATTGCAATTCTCGTCATCGCCATGGTCTCTGGAGGCATCGCCTGGATGATCGGCGGCAGCATCAGCCGGCCGCTCGGTCAACTCGGCGATCGCATGCGCGGGCTGGCGGATGGCAAGCTGGATGGGGACATTCCCGGTATCGAGCGCGGCGACGAGGTCGGCGCGATGGCCGCAACCGTTCAGATCTTCAAGGACAACGCGTTACGCATTCGCGGGCTCGAAAAGGTCGAGGCGGAGACGCAGGGGCGCGCCGCCGCCGAGCGTCGCGCGGCGATGGAGAATATCGCCAATGATTTCGAACGCAGCGTCAAGGGCATTGTCAGTTCGGTGGCGACGGCGGCGAAGGGAATGCAGACCACGGCGCAATCCATGACTGCCACCGCGAGCGACGCCAGTGCGCGCGCCGCCACGGTCGGGGCCGCGTCCGACAGCGCCTCGAACAACGTCGGAACGGTCGCAGCGGCCGCCGAAGAACTGTCGAGCTCGGTCACCGAGATCTCCCGGCAGGTGACGCGATCGAGCGAGATTGCCAGCAAGGCGGTCGGAGATGCGGAGCGCACCAACGCCACCGTCCAGGTATTGTCGACTGGCGCCGAGAAGATCGGCGAGGTGGTGAAGCTGATCCACAGTATCGCGGCCCAGACCAATCTGCTCGCCCTCAACGCGACCATCGAAGCGGCGCGCGCCGGTGAATCCGGCCGCGGCTTCGCGGTCGTTGCCTCCGAGGTGAAGGCGCTCGCCAATCAGACCGCCAAGGCGACCGAGGAAATCTCCGCGCAGGTTGCCGCCATGCAATCGTCCACCAGCGACGCCGTTCTTTCGATCGGCGGCATCACTGAAACAATTGCACAGATGAGCGAGATCACCATCAGCATTGCCACTTCGGTCGACCAGCAGGGCGAGGCGACCCGTGAAATCGCGCGCAATATCCAGTCGGTCGCGGCCGGATCGACCGAGATCAGCGCCCATATCGGCGGCGTGACCACCGCGGCGGCCGCCACCGGCCTCGCCGCTTCGGACGTTCTCGCCAACGCCCGCGAACTCGACAACCAGTCCGGCATGCTGCGTAACGCGGTCGACGAATTCCTGGCCAAGGTCCGCGCGGCGTAGCGCGTTTTCCTCAGCATCCTTCGAGACGCATCGTTGTCGCGATGCTCCTCAGGATGAGATCATCAGGCTGGACGCGCAGTTAGTCCCTCATGGTGAGCGAAGCGGCGTCTGCGGACGATGCTTCGTATCGCCTCGGGAACCATAAGGCCACTGGAGCAGCGGCGACGGTTGGGGCGAATCGGCGCCATCGTTCACGCGGCGGCGGAGGCCTGTCGCGACGCGATCACGATCCCGGCCAGTACCAGCAGATAACCGATCAGATGGAATAGCCGCGGCTGTTCGCCGAGCAGCAGGATCGCCATGGCCGAGCCAAACACCGGCATAAGATGAAAGAACGGCGCGGCCCGGTTCGGCCCGATCAGCGCGATGCCGCGATTAAAAAACAGATACGCCAGCGCCGACGGAAAGACTACGACATAGATCACGGTAGCGATCGTCGTCGTGTCGAACTTCAGCATAAAGCCCGTCGAGTATTCCCAGACCGCGAATGGCAACAGCAATAACGCGCCGCATCCGGTGGTGAAGGTGATCAGCGAGAGCTGATGCGTGACCGGCCGGCGCGGCATCAGCGCCGAATAAAGTCCAAACGACATCAGCGCGCCGGCCAACATGATGTCGCCCTTGTTGAAGCGGATGCCGGCGAGCGCCGTCAGATCCCCGCCGAGGATGATGGTGAGGACGCCGGCGAGCGAGATGACGATGCCGGCCAGTTGGGCCCATGTCAGCCGCACGCCGAACAGTGTGAGCGACCACAGCGCCACGAACAGGGGTCCGGAGGACTGGATCAGTAGCGCGTTCAGCGCCTGGGTGTATTGCAAGGCCCAGTACGACAGCGCGTTGTTGATGGCAAAGCCGGTCGCCGACAGCCCGATCATGAGCGGAAGCCGCGCCCGCAACACCGGCCAGTCCCGCGCCAGATGCGGCCACGCGAACGGCAGCAGCATGAAAAACGCGCCGATCCATCGGACGCAAGACAACGTCATCGGCGGCACATGGCCGGCGACGTAACGCCCGAGCACGATGTTACCAGCCCAGAACAACGAGGTCAGGCTCAAGAGCAGATAAGGCTGGTTGCTAAGCCACCTGACGGGATCGGAGGCCGACGGTAATGGGGTGAGAATCGTCATGACTTGACGACGTTGTGCCGGATTTTCGGCGGGCGACAAGCCCCGCGGCCGCAATGCTACAATGTCATGGGTGAGTTGAGCGCAGAAGGCGGCGGCCGGTCGCGCGCGCGTAGCTGCGGGAAAACAGCGAAGGGTGACGGCGACTTCGGGAGCCGTTGAACGCGCCGAGGCACTTACCCGTTCGCGGGTTTTGATCGATCGTCACGGCGGCCTTGCTTTTTAGCCGTGACCGTCAAAGGCATTCGCAAAATCGTCCGATACCAGATATTCGAGCGCTTGGCGCAGCGAAGCGGACTTGGCCACGCCAAACGACAATTCGAACGCCCGTTGCGCGCGGGCCCACAGCGCATCGGACTCCGCAAGCTTGGCCCGGCCGCGAGCCGTCAGCGCAATCAGGCGGTTGCGGCGGTCCTGCGGATCGATACTGATTTTGACCAGTCCGTCGCGCTCAAGCGGCTTCAGATTATGGGTGAGCGCCCCGCGATCCATCACCAGAGCTTCGGCGAGTTCGCCCAGCGCAGGCGTTCCCGCCCGGGCGATATGGTTGAGAATGGCCCGTTGCGTGGTCCGCAATCCGCAGGGCTCCAATGCGGAATCGTACAGTTGCGACACGCGCCGTGTCGCCTTGCGTAAAGCCGTGCAGTTGCAAAGGCTTTTTTGGTTTTTGCTGCCCATTGTCATCTTTCACCGCTCCAAGGCCGGTCTTGACTAACGCTTGCATGTGCACATATTGCCAAACAATTGCATATGCAAGAGATAGAAGCGAGGGCGCGACAAAAAGCGGCTTCGCAGAAAGCGGAGCGAGCCGATGCCCCTGGTACGTATCGATCTTCAAAAGGGAAAAGACGCCCGCTACCGGCGGAAGGCCGGACAGGTGGTCTATGAGGCCATGGTCGCCCACACCGGCGTCCCCAAAAATGATCACTTTCAGATCATCGCAGAGCATACCGCCGAGAACTTCATTTTTGATCCGGACTATCTCGGCATTCACCGCACCAACGATCTGATCATGGTGCAGATATTTTTTAACGAAGGACGCTCGGTGGCGCAGAAGCAGGCGCTCTATAAGGCCATCGCCGAAGGATTGTCCGCCGCGCTCCAGGTTCGGCTGGAAGATGTTTTCATTACCCTCGTCGAGGTGAAAAAGGAAAACTGGTCGTTCGGTAACGGCATCGCCCAATACGCATCCTGATTGAGCTGTTGGAGTGCAAGCCATGCTCGCCGCCGTCGAACAACCGAAGCCGCAGCCCGCCGGTGTCCGTGCGATGCTGGTCCTGATTTGCGTGTCGGCGCCTTCGTTCATGCTTCAGCTCGATTCGAATATCGTCGCGGTGTCGCTGCCCTCGATCAGTGAGTCCCTTGGCGCCACCTTCGCCGGTATCGAATGGGTGATTACGGCCTATACACTGTCCTTCGCCTCGCTCCTGCTCCCGGCTGGCGCGCTCGCCGATCGCTTTGGCCGCAAACGCGTGTTGGTTGCCGGACTTGGCCTGTTCACATTGGCATCGTTCTTCTGCGGCGCGGCGCCGAATCTCAGCGTCCTCATCGCGGCACGCGCGGTTCAGGGCGTCGGTGCGGCGCTCCAGCTCAGTGCCGCGCTCGCGACGCTGGCCAGTACTTTCAAGGGCGACACCCGCGCCCGCGCCTTTGCGTTCTGGGGCTCCGTCGTCGGGGTTGGAATTACGCTGGGTCCCATCGTCGGCGGCCTGATTACCCAGACATTCGGTTGGCAGTGGGCGTTCTACGTCAACCTTCCGATCGGCGTCGTCAGCATCGCCACCATTGTCGCCGTCATTGACGAATCCCGCGATCCGGGCGCGGTTCGCTTCGATATTCCGGGAGTGCTGACATTCAGCGGCTTTCTTTTCCTGACCACGCTCGGGCTGATCTCGGGCAACCATGAGGGCTGGACAAGCCCGCACATTCTGATCGAGGGCGCCGGCGCCGTGATCTTCTTCGTGCTGTTTATCGTGGTGGAGAAATTGCAGCCGCGTCCCATGGTGGATTTTTCATTCTTCCGCCGGCCGACCTATCTCGGCGCCAACGTCGCCCAGTTTTCTTTTGCGGCGGGCCTGCTCACCATGCTGACGTTCATGCCGATCTATTTTCAACATGCGCTCGGCCTGTCGCCGCGAGTAACCGGACTGCTGATGCTGCCGATGGCGCTGCCGGTGTTCATCGTGCCGCGCATTGTCACTGCGCATCTATCGCATCGCCTGACCGGACGCACGCTGCTCGCGATGGGCCTTGCGCTGGTCAGCGCAGGGCTTGCCTTCTTGTCACTGGCCGCCGGCGCGCTCGATTATCGCCTGATGCTGGCGGGGATGCTGACGACCGGCCTCGGGGCGGGCTTGCTGAATGGCGAGACCACCAAGGTCGGGATGACGGTGATTCCCGCCGAACGGGCCGGCATGGCGTCCGGTATTTCCGGCACCATGCGTTTCACCGGCATCGTGATCGGGTTTGCGGCACTCGGTGTGGTCCTGTTCAGCCGGATCTCCGCAGCGATCGCGACCGCGCTTCCAGCCCTTGACGAAAGCAACCGGCAGGGGTTCATCCGCGAGATCGCATCGGGCAATCTTTCCGGTAACGGCACGGCTTCACATAGCGCCGAGCTTCACACTCTGGCGCTGAAGAGTTTCGCCGACGGCTACGCGGCGCTGTTCGCGGCCAGCGCGGGATTCTGCCTGGTCGCGGCGATTATCACCTGGTTGCTGGTGCGGGATTCCGATACCGCGCCGATAGCCAAGCATGCGCCGCTAAAGCCGTCACCGCAACGTCCCCCGCCGTAAACAGGAGGTCATGACGTGCCGGATGCTGCCGTGGCCGGCTTGCGCGACGCCACGAAAACGCCGGTCAGTACCAGCGCAAAGCCGACGACGTGGAATAATTGCAGCCGCTCGCCGAGAAAGATGATCGACATGATGGTTCCGAACACCGGCACCATGTGAAAGAACGGCGAGGCGCGGTTGGCACCGATCAGTTGCACGCTGCGATTGAAGCACAGATACGCCATCGTCGAGGGAAATACCGAGACGTAAGCCAGCGATAGCAGATTGGCCGTATTCAGTTCCATCACCGGACGCGAGGTCAATTCCCAGATCAGGAACGGGATCTGGCATGCCGACCCGCAACCAAACGTGAATGCGCCGAACGACAGGCCGTGAATCGGCGGACGCTTCAGTGACAGCACCGAATACAGCCCAAAGAATATCAGCCCCACGGTAAAGATGATGTCGCCCTTGTTGAAACTGATGCTGATGAGTGCCGAGAAGTCACCGTGCAGCAAGATTACCAATACACCGATCAGCGACAGCGAGACTCCGAGGGCCTGGGCCAGCCTCAGCCGTACGCCGAGCAGGATCAGCGACCATACTGCGACGAACAGCGGCAGCGCTGATTGCAGCAACAGCGTGTTCAGGGCCTGGGTATATTCGAGCGCCCAGTATTGCAGCATATTGAAGATGGCGATCCCGCTGAACGAGATGAGGATCATCAAGCCGAGCTGGCCGCGGATTGCGCCCCAATCACGTTTGAGATGCTTCCAGGCGAAGGGGAGGATAATGAGAAACGCGATCGACCAACGCAAGAATGACAGCGTCACCGGGGGAATATGCCCGGCCGCGAGGCGGCCGACGACGGCGTTGCCGGCCCAGCCCAGCGTGGCGATGCAAAGTAGCAGATAGGGCTGGTTGACGACCCAGTTTCCGGCAGACCTGGTCCTTGCGATGGGTAAGGGTTCGGAAGCGGACATTCTTTGAGGCTGGGTTTCTCTGAGGCCGGTCGCTCTGAGGCCAGGTTGCGGTTGGAAAAAATGACACCGCGGTCGCGCCCGGTGCAGGCACCGGGCCGGAATCCCGACCCGGCGCGCCTGACAGACACCGATTTTCACCGCCCAGCAATGGTGCCGGCCGCATCGCGACCATACGCGGCACAAGATTCAGAGCATGATCCGGAAAAAGTGCGGACGGCCTTTCGCCTGATGTCGTCCGTCGAACTATGGGCCCCCCGAACGCGGCGGCGGTGCTGCCTTGGCGCCGCCACATATTTTCAGGGGATATCAATGGGTTGGAGGGCCTCCAAGACTGTGCCGGGGCCGCGTTCTGGCTTGCGTCGATTGCCCGCATCCTTTATCCGATGGGATGCCTCGCATGCGAGCGGCCCCGGCCGTATTTTGGCTGGGCGCATGATCCGGAAAGTATGCCCTCGGTGCTCCCGGGGGGAGAACTGGCTTTCCGACCGATCATGCTCGAACACAGATAGTTGCAGAGGGAATACGCGCGAAATGGCCAACGTTGTCGTCGTCGGCGCCCAGTGGGGTGACGAAGGGAAGGGTAAGATCGTCGACTGGTTGTCGGAACAGGCCGACATCGTCGTGCGCTTCCAGGGCGGTCACAATGCCGGCCATACACTCGTCATCAATGGCGAGACCTACAAGCTGGCGCTGCTGCCGTCGGGCGTGTTGCGGCCCTCGAAGCTTGCGGTGGTCGGCAATGGCGTGGTGTTCGATCCGCAGGCATTCCTCGACGAGGTGACGAAGCTGAAGGGGCAAGGCGTCGCCGTCAGCCCGGAAAATCTGCGGGTCGCTGAAAACGTCACGCTGATTCTGCCGCTGCATCGCGAACTCGATGCCCTCCGGGAGTCGTCCAATGCGGCGACCGCAATCGGCACCACGCGGCGCGGCATCGGTCCGGCCTATGAAGACAAGGTCGGCCGCCGCGCCATCCGGTTGATGGACCTCGCCGATCTCGATACGCTGCCGCACAAGATCGACCGGCTGCTGGCGCATCACAACGCGCTGCGCCGCGGGCTTAACCTGGAAGAAATCGACGGCGCGGGAATTTTGCGCGAGCTGACGGCGCTGGCGCCGCAACTTCTGCCCTACGCGGAAACGGTGTGGCGGCTGCTCGATCAGAAGCGCCGCGAGGGCAAGCGGATATTGTTCGAGGGCGCGCAGGGGGCGCTGCTCGACGTCGACCACGGTACCTATCCCTACGTCACCTCGTCCAACACGGTGGCGGCGCAGGCGGCGACCGGCACCGGCATGGGTCCGGGCGCGGTCGGTTATGTGCTCGGCATCTGCAAGGCCTATACCACCCGGGTCGGGCAGGGTCCGTTCCCGACCGAACTGCATGATGCGATCGGTGAGGAGATCGGCCGCCGCGGCAAGGAATTCGGCGTCAATACCGGGCGCAAGCGCCGCTGCGGCTGGTTCGATGCGGTCCTGGTGCGCCAGACCGTGCGGACCTGCGGCATCAACGGCCTGGCGCTGACCAAACTCGATATTCTTGACGGCTTCGACAGTGTCGAGGTCTGCACCGGCTACATGCTGGATGGCCGGGAAATCGATCATCTGCCGGCCGGTGAGGGCGCGCAGGCCCGGGTGATACCGATCTACGAGACCATCGAGGGCTGGAAGGAACCGACCGCCAATGCCCGTTCCTGGGCGGATTTACCGGCGCAGGCTATAAAATACGTCCGCCGGGTCGAGGAATTAGTGGGCTGTCCGATCGCCTTGCTTTCCACCAGCCCGGAACGCGAGGATACTATTCTGGTCCAAAATCCATTCGAGGCTTAATGAGATGTTTCCGGAAAGCCTCCATTGTTGAGTCGAAATGGCTGATTACTACCCGCTGATTGCCCGTGCCATCGCCGGACTGGATCCCAGTGCTCCCGGCGAGAGCCGCCGCGCGCTTTATGAGCGGGCGCGCACCGCACTGATCGCGCAACTGCGCAGCGTCGAGCCGCCTCTCAGCGAATCCGAGATCACCCGCGAGCGGCTGTCGCTGGAAGAAGCCGTGCGCAAGGTCGAGTCCGAGGCCGCCCAGCGCGCCCGGGATGCTACCCGCTCCGGGGACGCAACACGCCCCGGCGACGCAGCGCGTAACGGCCCCCGCGCCGGCGATGTATTCCGCGCCACCACCCGCCCCACGGCGCGGCCGTCCGATCCCGCGTCGCCGCCGGCCAGCGCCGCGTTCGCGACCGCCCGCGCCGCCGCAACAGCGCAACGAGCGGGCCGCCGCTCGGACAGGAAGACCGGCCGGAGCGGCAAGACCAGCGTCCGCAGCGTAACCTTCGCGACGGGCCGCCGCCCATCCCGCCAGCCCCGTCACCGGACCAGCCGCTGCCGCCGACGCGCGAACGGACGGGCGCGCCGCGGCGTGGCCCCGACAACAGCGCGCCGCAGGCGGCGCGTGGTTTCCGCGACATCGCCGCCGACGCCGACGATCTTGGCCGCGCCGCGGCGCAGGCCAACCGGTCCGCGCGAAAAACCTATGCCAACGTGCCATCGCCCTCGCCGGAATTCGACCGGCTCGAGCCGAACATGGAAAACCGCGGCGCCGATCCCGACGCGCCCTATTCGTATGACGAATCCATCGAGGAGGCCGAACGCTACGCGCCGTCGCAGCAGCCGGCGCCGCGCCCGCGCCTCGGGCAGGACCGCGGCCGCGAGCCCAAGAAGCCCGGCCGATCGGGCGCGGCATTTCCGTTCAAGAGCGCGATCGCGGTCGGTGTCGTTTTGATCCTGGTCGGCGCCGCGATCCTGTGGGGCAAGTCGGCTGTGACCACGTGAGCGGCCTGTTCAAGCCATCCACGACGGTGGTGGAGGCGCCCAAGGACGGCGGCACGCCGCTGTCGAAGCCGAAGATTCCCGATCGCGTCGGTCAGCCGTCGTCGAGCGACCAGGTTGCGCCGGTGGCGCAGCGCGTGGTGCTGTACGACGAGGATCCCTCCGATCCCAAGGGCAAGCAATATGTCGGTTCGGTGATCTGGCGCACCGAACCGATCAAGGCGCCGCCGGCAGAAGCCGATCTCGCGGTTCGCGCCGACATCGACATCCCCGACCGCAAGTTCAAGATGTCGATGTCGTTCCGCCGCAACACCGACCCCTCGCTGCCGGCCAGCCACACCGCGGAACTGACCTTCATCCTGCCGCCCGATTTCGCCGGCGGCGGCGTCGCCAACGTGCCGGGCATCCTGATGAAATCCAACGAGCAGCCCGCGGCTCGCCGCTGGCGGGGCTCGCGGTCAAGGTCACCGATGGCTTCTTCCTGCTCGGTCTGTCCAATGTCGACGCCGACCGCTCGCGCAACCTGCAGCTCCTGAAGGAGCGCTCGTGGTTCGATGTGCCGCTGGTCTATGTCAACGGCCGCCGCGCCATCATCGCCATCGAGAAGGGCGCCCCGGGCGAGCGCGCCTTCGACGACGCTTTCGCGGCGTGGGGCGAGTAGGGCGTTCCCTTCAGTTCGGCCTCCGACGCCGCTTTTCGGTTTTCGCCGCGGCTTCTTTGGCCACGTCCGAGAACCTACTCTCGTCGCCAGTTCGATCGTCTTGTCGAGCAGGACATGGTCGCTGTAGGCTTGCCCGCGGTCTATACTCGGTGACCGCAAGCCGGGTGCGGCATGAAGCGGTATCTGATTTTCGCGATATTGGTGCCGCTGATCGGCGGATTTTGCTTGCTGCTGGCGACCACCGTGATGTCGCGGATACTGGGTCATCCGCCAAGTGCCGCGGAAGCCGACGAAGCTGCTGGCGGTGTTCGCCAAGACGCTGCAATACAGCTATCTGTTCGGCATCCTGCCGGCGCTGATGATGGCCGCGATGGATGACATTTTCTTTCACCTGAGGCGAATTGGCTGGGTCGTCGCGGATGCTGATCGTCGGCGCGATCGGCTTTATCGCGGCGGAGTTGCTTTATGGCTCGCGAGGACCGGACAGCGGCGTCACCCAATTCATCCTTTATGGCCTGGTGGGCTTTATCCCCGGATCGATCTCGTCGTGGTTGTCGCATGAAGCGATCAATGAGCCTGCGACAGCGGGAGGGGCTTCGGAGGCGACATAGAAGCCGCGACGCAACTTGCACCCGTCCCGCGCGTTCCCCATGTGATGGCCATGACAAACGAAGACATAGACATATTGCCCGGCAGGCCTGCGCGTTCCCGCACCAGCACCGCGTTTCGCGGCGGCCCGGCTCGTGGACCAATCATTGACCAGGACGGCCGCGAAATTCCGGCTGAAACGTTGGGGGAGCAGTTCCAACGGTTCCGGTTCGATTTCGGCCATTCCTCGGCCAATCCGTTCAGCGATCTCACCCGCGAGCAGCGGTTGGCGCGGCTTGATGTGCTGGCGAAACTGCTGGACGTCGCCTTCATCCTGCCCGGCACCAAAATTCGCTATGGCATCGACGGCATCATCCGGTTGATCCCTGTCATCGGCGATCTGTTTGCGACTGCGTTCTCGCTGTGGCTGGTGCGCGAAGCGCGCGCGCTCGGGGCGCCCTGGCACGTTACCGCGCGGATGCTCGGCAATGTCGCGCTCGATGGCGTGGTGGGGCTGGTGCCGGTCGCAGGCGACGCTTTCGACGTGCTGTTTCGCGCCAATATGCGCAACGTCCGGCTGCTGCGGCGCTGGATGGACAGACAGCCGCGCTAGCATTTTGATTTTGCTGATCGCACATTTGACGAAACCCTCTCCTTAAAGGAGAGAGCGTGCACGTTCGTTCCGCGATGTTGAATTACGCCGCGTCGGCGTCGGCATCGTTGCTGGCGGGCGCCGGCTCCGGCTCACGCGGGCGGCGCGGCAGCGGAAAATCCTGGCTCTCATACAGCGTGCGAATACCGCTCTGATCGAAGCGGGCCTCATCAACCTGCAGATAGGCACCGTTCAGCGAATTCGCCGGCAATTCCTCGATCGCGAACCGCACCGCGGCGGCCGCGGTGTCGAAACGGCGATAGGCGAAGCCCGCACGCTTTTTCTTGCGGATCGCGGCGGGGAAAAGTTCGGCGGCAGTGTTGTAGCTGAAGGAAGCCATGGTCAGTGACCCTTATCTTTTTAGTGAGAACGCGAGCGAAATCGCGAACGGATCGCACGGGCGCAACCAAAGCAGAGGGGCGCCGGCACACGTCATTTCAGGACAGCCCCTAATATAAGCTCGTTTGACAGAAATGCGACTCCTGCCGGGTCTGATGATGAATCCGGGTCCAGTGCCGGAAAACCGGAATAAGTCTTTTAATTTCAACGGCTTGTGCGATTTACAGCTTGCCGAGCAGCAGCAGGATGATCAGCACGATGAGAATGACTCCGCCCAGACCCATTCCGGAATGGCCCATCCCGTAGCCATAGCCTCCGAACCGGCCGCTAAAGCCGCCGAGCAGGATAATGATCATGATGATGATGAGTATCATTCCAAGCGACATGGCACTCTCCCCGGCAGGGCGGCCGGCGAGCGAAAATCACCGCCCGCCGCGGAGCAAAGCATATCCCGGCCCCCGGTTCCAGCACAGGAACCGGCGAAGCAAGGGAAGCTTCTATTTCGGTTGCAGCTTGAGCGCAGCCGAATTGATGCAATAGCGCAACCCGGTCGGGCCGGGGCCGTCGTCGAACACATGCCCGAGGTGACCATTGCAGCTCGAGCACAGCACTTCGGTTCGGATCATGCCGTGGCTGACGTCGCGCTCCTCGTCGACATGGCTCTCCACCGCGGGTGCGGTAAAGCTCGGCCAGCCGCAGCCGGAATTGAACTTGGCGTCGGATTCGAACAGCGTCTGCCCGCAGCCGGCGCAAATATAAGTGCCGGCGCGGTGCTCGTGCTCGTATTCGCCCGAGAACGGCCGTTCGGTCGCCTTCTCGCGCAGCACCGCATACTGCATCGGTGTCAGTTCCTTGCGCCAATCGGCTTCGCTCTTTTCGACCTTGCCGGGCATCACCTTGGTGTCGGACATGGAACCTCCTTTTTAATTCCCACTGAGTGTTTTCAAGCGAAGATGCCCCCGGACTTGATCCGGGGGTCGATACCGCATGAAGAAAACGACCAACCAGCAACCTCAGTTAGTGAGCCTTGCGTTCACCAGCGTCGGCTTCTCGATATAGTTTTCGGCGAAAATCTTCTTCAGGTTTTCGACCTTCGGAATATCATTGTACGCAATATAGGGTTGGTTTGGGTGCAGTGTCAGGTAGTCCTGATGATAGGCCTCGGCCGGATAAAACCCTTCCAGCGGGCCTACCCTGGTCACGATCGGCTTCTTGTAGACCTTCGCGGCGTTGAGCTGCGCGATATAGGCATCCGTCACCTTCTTCTGCTCGTCATTGGTCGTGAAGATCGCGGAACGGTATTGCGTGCCTAGTCCGGACCCTGGCGGTTCAACTGGGTCGGATCGTGCGCCACCGAGAAGAAGATCTGCAGGATCTTGCCGTAGCTGATCTTGTTCGGATCGTATTTGATCTCGACGGACTCGGCATGACCGGTGGCGCCGGTCGAGACGGTGCTGTAGTCGGCCGTGTTCTTGCTGCCGCCGGCATAACCGGACACCGCGTTGACGACTCCGGCGGTATGCTGGAACACGCCCTGCACCCCCCAGAAGCAGCCGCCGGCGACGACGACGGTCTGGATACCGCCAGATGCCTTGGCATCCACGGCGGGCGCGGGGATGATCACGGCGTCTTCCGCGGCCAGCGACGGCCCGACCACAAAGGCGGTGATCGCCAGCGCCCCAATGGCGGCAGCATAAAGCGAATAGCGGCTGAATTGGCTACGGGACATGGGGCTTCCTCTTCGGTTCAGCGATTTGGGGTCAGCGGTTTGCGGTCAGTTTAGGACTGTGGCGGCGGTGTGCAATCGGGGCCTGCCTGATGCTTCAAGATACGCGACAAAGCGGCTGTTGTTACCGCCAGGGGGACACGAGTTCGTGAAATAATTTTCGCGTTTCGTGGTCGTTACCGTGGCAGGGAAGTCAGTCTCAAACACTCATGGTGAGGAGGCGCTCCTGGCAGCGCACTTGCGATGTCCGGTGCGCCGTCTCGAACCATGCGGCCACGATGCCTCCATTCTTCGAGACGCAGGTTGCGCCTGCCCCTCAGGATGAGGACCGCGTTCGCGGGGACGACGTGAGGTGCTCTACACGACTACGCTCAGCCGCTTCGCCGCGCGGGTGATGCCGGTGTAGAGCCAGCGGGCGCGGCTGTCCTGGAAGGCAAAGCTTTCGTCGAACAGCACCACATCGTCCCATTGCGAGCCCTGCGATTTGTGTACCGTGAGCACGTAACCGTAGTCGAACTCGTCATAGGGCTTGCGCTGCTCCCAGGGGATGGTCTCGATCGCGCCGCCGAAGCAGTCGCCGCGGACCGAGACCTTGGTGACCTTGTGGCCGAAATCCTCATCAGGCGACAGCCGCATGGTGATGATCTTCGACTTCGACTGCGCGCGCGACTTCACGCGCCATAACCCGCCGTTGAACAGGCCTTTCTTGCGGTTGTTGCGCAGGCAAACCAGCTTGTCGCCGGCCACCGGCAATGGATCCTCGATGTTCTGCTTTTGCCGTACCCGCATATTGTAGGAGCGCCGCGTGTTGTTGCGCCCGACCAGCACCTGGTCGGCGCTCATGACCCGCTCCGGATCCAGTTCGGCGCGCGAGACCACTTCGCTCTCACCGTAACGGCCGACGTCGAGATCGCGGCCCTCGCGCACGTCCATCGACATCCGCACGATCGGGTCGTCCTGCGCCTGGCGATGTACCTCGGTCAGCATCGCGTCGGGCTCGCAGTCCGTAAAGAAGCCGCCGCCCTGGATCGGCGGCAGTTGCGCGGGGTCTCCGAGCACCAACAGCGGACAGTCGAACGACATCAGGTCACGGCCGAGCTCCGCATCGACCATCGAGCATTCGTCGATCACGATCAGTTTTGCCTTCGATGCCGGCGCGTCGTCCCACAGCTCGAAGCTCGGCTGCTCGACGCCGGATTCGCGGGCGCGGTAGATCAGCGAATGGATGGTCGAGGCGTTGTCGCAACCCTTGTTGCGCATCACCAGCGCGGCCTTCCCGGTAAAAGCGGCGAATTTCACCTCGCCACTGACACCGTCGGCGATGTGCCGCGCCAGCGTGGTCTTGCCGGTACCGGCATAGCCGAACAGCCGGAACACCGGCGGCGTACCGTTTCTGCCGGGTTTAGCCTTCAGCCAGTCGGCGACGGCCTTCAGCGCGGAATCCTGGTGCGGCGTAAAGGTTGTCATGCGGTCTCGGTGGGAAAGGGCCGTGCACGAAGCGACGACTTATGGTCCGCAAAACTAACCATTCATACGTTGAGTGCAAGCCGGCTTCCGCCGCACGGGATGCCCGTGGCGCTGGACTTGGTTTTTCCCGGGCCTGCACTGCGCAAAACAACAGCCGGTCGCGGGAGAACGTCGTAAAGTTCGGCATCTTCCACGAGCTGCAATTGCCGCGCCCGTGGCCGACGAGGAGGCCCGCGCGCGTGCCTGATGGCGCCATTTTCTTCCAGTTCGCGCTGCGATTTTACGGCGCATCGCAGAACCGCCAGCGGCCGGCCCCCGGCACCGTCAACATGTGGGACGAGTACAACAAACGGAAGCGCGAGAACCCGCAGGCCCAGGAGGCGGCGCTACGCGGTGGCCTGATCGGCTCGCCCGAGACCATTGCCCGGAAGCTGTGGCGGTTTCGAAGCTCACGCATCGATCAGGTGATCCTGCTTAACCAGGCCGGCAAGAACAGCCACGAGCATATCTGCAACTCGCTGGAATTGTTTGCCAGGGAAGCGATGCCGGAATTCCGTGCCGATCCCGAGCACGACGCCTGGAAGGCCCGCGTCATGAGCGGCGCGATCCAGCTCGAGGAGATCGGCACCGAAGCCTTTACCGATCGTTGCGGCAGGCTGGGTGTCAACATCGCGCCGACGAAGCCGGCAGTGGCTGATGGATAGCGGTTCTCGCCAAGCTGGCACCTGAAACGCTCGGCGGGGAAGTATTCCGCTGCGTTCGACGGGGCCATCGAAACAAACACCGCGTCACCAGCCGATATGACAGGGCAGATGTCTTTATTTCCGCTCAGTGCTCGACAGTTATTTCCAGCCACACCATCATTTGACGATCGAATGAACTGGAGCCGCCAATGTCCGTGGAATTCATCGGATTTATCACCAACAATAATTCGTCCGAGACCATTGTGCGCAGCGGCCCCGTGCTCGATCGCCGCTATATCGAGACGGTGGCGAAAGCCCATGAAACCGCCGGCTTCGACCGTGCGCTACTGGCTTTTCACTCCACGATACCGGATGGGCTTCAGGTCGGCCAGCACGTCCTGAATGTCACCGACCGGCTTCATGTCATGATCGCGCAGCGGCCCGGGTTCACCGCCCCGACGCTGCTTGCGCGCCAGTTGGCGACCATCGACCAGCTTTACGGCGGCCGGGTCTCGCTCCACGTCATCACCGGAGGCAATGCCACCGAGCTCAAGCAGGACGGCAATACACTCGACGACAAGGACGAGCGCTACGCCCGCACCGACGAGTTTCTCGATATTATTCGGTCCGAATGGACCAGCGAGAAGCCGTTTTCCTATCACGGCAAATATTATCAGGTTCAAAACGGCTTCTCGCAGGTGAAGCCCTTTCGCAGCGAAGGTATCCCTATTTTTGTCGGCGGCGCATCCGATGCCGCGATCGAGGTCGCGGGCAAGCATGCCGATACATTTGCGTTGTGGGGCGAATCCTATGCACAGGTGCGCGATGTGACATCACGCGTTCGCGTGGCGGCCGCAAAACACGGCCGTCCCGTGCCGCGCTTTAGCCTGTCAGTTCGTCCGATTATCGCCGACACCGAGGAAAAAGCGTGGGCGAAGGCCGAGGAGATTCTCGCGCGTGCCACGGCGCTGCAGGACAAGACCGGCTATCGCAAGCCGGCCGACGGTCATGCGACGGCCGGCGCGCGCCGGTTGCTGGCGCTGGCCGAACAAGGCACCCGGATCGACAAGCGTCTATGGACCGAGATCGCTAAGCTCACCGGCGCCAACAGCAATACCACCGCGCTGGTCGGAACGCCCGAGCAGGTCGCCGAAGTGTTCGGCGACTATTACGATCTGGGCGTCAGCCATTTCCTGATTCGCGGCTTCGATCCGTTGATCGACGCCATCGACTATGGCCGTGAATTGATTCCGCTGACGCGCCAGTCGATCGCGGAGCGCAGCCGCGTGCGAGGGGTTGCCGCAGAATGATGCGCGCTCTCCTTGTTGCGGGCTTGCTGTTGAGTGCCATTGCCTCGGCAACCGCCCAAACAACCCTGCGGATCGGCGATCAGAAGGGCAATTCGCAGGCCGTGATGGAAGCGGCCGGCGTGCTCAAGGACGTGCCGTACAAGATCGAGTGGAAGGAATTCCCGGCGGCGGCGCCGTTGCTGGAAGCGCTGGGCGCGGGCGCGATTGAAACCGGAATTGTCGGCGATGCGCCGTTTACGTTCGCCGCGGCGGCCAATGTGCCGGTGAAGGCGATCGGTGCGATCCGGCAGAGCCGGGAGGGTCTTGCGATCCTGGTGCCGCGCGATTCGCATATTCGTGATTTCGATGACCTGAAGGGAAAGAAGATCGCGACCGGCCGCGGCTCGATCGGCCATCAGCTTATCCTGGCGGCGCTTGAATCCCGGGGATGGTCTGCGGACGACGTTCAGATCGTGTTTCTGGCGCCCTCGGATGCCAAGGTGGCGTATACGCAAGGATCGGTCGATGCCTGGGCGACCTGGGAGCCCTATGTCAGCCAGGAAGAAGTGCTGTTTCAGTCGCGGCGCCTGATCACGGCGGAGGGATTGGCGTCCGGCTTGAGCTTCGAGGTCGCGTCCACCAATGCGATCCGCGACAAGCGGCCGGAACTGGAAGACTTCCTGCGGCGGTTGACGGCAGCACGCCTCTGGTCGCTGACCAATGTCGGCGCTTACGCCGAGACCTGGGGCAAGCTGATGAATATTCCGGCCGCGGTGCCGTTCAACTGGCTGAATTGCGCGAAAATCCGGATTGCGCCGATCGACGACGGTGTGGTCGCCGATGAGCAGAAGACCATCGACCTGTATTTTCGCGCTGGCTTGATCAAGCAAAAGCTCAGCGCGGCCGGTATCGTCGACCGTTCGTTTTCCGGCGCCATCGGGAAAGGCGCCGGCCTCTAGCCCGGCGCTTTTGCGCGACCGATAGACGTCATGACGTGCCTCAGGCGGCCCTGATCAGGTCCGCAGTCAATCATTCTATCCGGCTGCGTTTTGCGAGAAGGGCGTTGTTTCAAAGCCGCCAACAAAAGAATTCTGTAAGACTGCCGTTTTCGTTGTTTCCGCGCCATATTCCGCGGAACTGATGCCAATTTTGGCGCTCGGCAGATGCGCACGCAAGGCGACTGGCGGCTCTGTTCAATCAGCTTGGGGGAAGTCGAATGTCGGATATCGCGGTCAAGGTATCGGCGCCAATCGCGCTACGGGCGCGATTGAACGAGGACTGGCTCGCGGTCGTCATCGGCCTTCTCGTTTTTGGATCGGCCCTCGTCAGCATCAGCGGAACCGATCTTCTGGGCTGGGCGGTGAATATATCCGTCTATGCCGATCTGGCGCAGGCGCTGCATCCGTTCGCCAAGGCCTATGCGTGGCTCGGCGGCGGCGGCGCGTTACTCGCGACCTACGCCGCACTGCTGGTTGTGCTGAGTTTGGGCGTGGCCACGCTCGGCGCGGATATCAGGAAATTCGCGCTCGCGTTCACAGCGGTGTTCGCCCTCGCCTATGCGAGCTGGATTTTCGGCAGCTACGCCCATGTCGCCGCGGTGACGCCGGCTGAGCAGCAGAAATTCGGCGTCACCTGGTCACTCAAGCTGACCAATGAGGGCGGCTACATCGTGGCGCTGCTGTCGGGACTGGTCATCGCCAATTTTTTTCCGCGGTTTGCGGATTGGCTGAAGGATGCGGTACGGCCTGAGCTCTACATCAAGATCGCGATCGTGATTCTCGGCGCCACTGTCGCCGTCACGGCGGCAGGCCGCTTGAACCTTGCTTCTTCGCTGCTTTTGCGCGGCGCGGCGGCGATCGTTGAGGCGTATCTGATCTACTGGGCCGTCATCTATTACATCGCGCGCAAATGGTTCGGTTTCAGCCGCGAATGGTCGGTGCCGCTGGCGTCGGGCATTTCGATCTGCGGCGTGGCGGCAGCAATCGCCACCGGTGGGGCGATCCGCGCACGGCCCGCGGTGCCGATCCTGGTGTCGTCGCTGGTGGTCGTGTTCGCGGTCGTCGAAGTTCTCATTCTGCCGTTCCTGGCGCAGACCTTCCTGTGGCAGGAGCCGCTGGTGGCCGGCGCCTGGATCGGGCTTGCGATCAAGACCGACGGCGCGGCCGTCGCCGGCGGCGGCATTACCGAGTTGCTGATCATGGCGAAAGCGGCGGCGGAAGGCATCAAGTATCAGCCGGGCTGGATTCTCGCGACCACCACGACCGTGAAGATCTTCATCGATATCTTCATCGGAATCTGGGCGTTCATTCTCGGCTACATCTGGACCAACCACATCGACAAGGGACCGGACCGGGCCAAACCGGCGGAAATCTGGCAACGCTTCCCGAAATTCATTCTTGGCTTCATCTTCGTGTTTGCGGTGTCGCTGTGGCTCGCGGTCGGCTCGACGCCAGAGATCGCGAAGGCGCTTCCTGCCGCGGCTGGCGAGGCGAATGTGTTCCGGGTGATCTTCTTTGTCCTGACCTTCTTCTCGATCGGCGTGCTGTCGGATTTCCGCAAGCTCTGGCAGCAGGGTTTCGGCAAGCTCGCGGCGGTCTATTTCGTCAGCCTGTTCGGATTTGTGATCTGGGTCGGGCTCCTGATCTCATGGCTGTTTTTCAGCGGCTTCAAGCCGCCGCTGGTCAGCTAGCTCACCAGTCAGTTCAAAGGACAGTCCATGTCGCAGCCTGATCTCAAGAACGAAATCCATGCCACGGAAGTCGAGCCGCTGCTGCCGATCGAGAAGAAGCTGATTGGCTGGAGCCTCGGACTGGGGCTGGTGCTGCTGGCCGTACTGATCGCGGTCAATCACTTCGTGCCGATAAAGCTTTAACGCGGGCGATATCAGGCCGAATCGGCCGGGATTGCCGTCGAGGATTGATCGACGGCTTTTGCCCATTTCATGATTAACAATCTGCGTCACGCGGGTTTTGAGAAAAATGCATCGCGGGCGGATGCTATTCGGCAACAAACACATCGCCGCAGCGCTGCCGGAGAGTGTCGTCATTGCTTTTTTTGCAGAGCACTCGACACCTCTCCCAGGCATCACCATCATCCCCGATGTCGAGTAATCGCGCAAACAGGAATCGCGGATAAAGGCATCGCCGGCATGAGCGTGATCGAAAACCTGCCGCGTATCCGCAAGGTTCGCCTGCCGCATGCCGATGGTCTGGTGCAATGGATGGTGCCGCTGGCGATTATCCTCGCCTGGCAGGCCGCCTCCGTGACCGGTTTTGTTTCTTCGCGCGTGCTGCCGGCGCCGAGCGATGTGGCGCTGGCGGGATGGAAGCTGTTGTTGTCGGGCGAATTGGCGCGCAACATCCGGGTCAGCTTCTGGCGTGCTGGCGTCGGTTTTGTCATTGGCGGTGGTACCGGCTTTGCGTTCGGGCTGGCCAACGGCTTGTCGCAGCTCAGCAATAGACTGACCGATACGACTTTGCAGATGGTGCGTAACATTCCGCATCTTGCCTTGATTCCACTGGTCATCCTGTGGTTCGGCATCGATGAATCGGCAAAGTTGTTTCTGGTCGCGCTTGGGGTGTTCTTTCCGATCTACCTGAACACGCTGCATGGCGTTCGTACCGTCGATCCGCAACTGATCGAGATGGGGCGTATCTATGGCATGACCGATGGCGAATTGTTCCGGCGCGTCATCTTCCCGGGCGCGTTGCCGTCGATTTTCGTCGGTGTGCGTTTTGCGCTCGGCATCATGTGGCTGACGTTGATTGTGGCCGAAACTATCGCGGCGTCGTCGGGCCTCGGCTACATGGCCATGCAGGCGCGCGAATTCATGCAGATCGATGTCGTCGTGCTCAGCATCCTGATCTACGCGCTGCTGGGTAAGCTCGCCGACAGCGCCTCGCGCGCGCTCGAGCGACTGACGCTATCCTGGCATCCCGCCTTTCAGAAATATTGAGAGCAAACATGCAAGAAGCGCCGCGCGTTCTCCAGCCGGATGCCGAGCCGGTGGATCGCGCCGCCATTATCGAACAGTCCCGGCTGGCGCAGCGCGGGTCGCAATCCTTTGGGCGCGGACTGCCGCTGACCATTCGCGGCCTGCGCAAATCGTTCGGCGTCAATCAGGTGCTGCGCGGCATCGACCTGCACATTCCGGCCGGGCAATTCGTCGCGATCGTCGGCCGCAGCGGTTGCGGCAAGAGCACGTTGCTGCGGTTGATCGCCGGTCTCGAAACCATCGATGCCGGCAGCATCGGTTTTGGCGCGGAAACCCGGCCGCAGGACGTGCGGGTGATGTTTCAGGAGCCGCGGCTATTGCCCTGGGCAAGTGTGCTGTCGAATGTCGAGGTCGGCCTCGGCCGCGACCGCGCATCATTCGATGCGCAGGACCGCGCCAAGAAGGCCCTCGCCGAAGTCGGCCTTGAGGACAAGCGCGGCCAGTGGCCGGCGGTGCTCTCCGGCGGACAGAAGCAGCGTGTGGCTCTGGCGCGCGCGCTGGTCAGCGATCCCCGCGTGCTGGCGTTTGACGAGCCGCTCGGCGCGCTCGATGCCCTGACCCGCATTTCCATGCAGCGGTTGCTGGAGCGGGTCTGGCGCGATCAGGCCTTCACCGCGATCCTGGTGACGCATGATGTGGCGGAAGCCGTCGCGCTGGCCGACCGCGTGCTGGTGATCGAAGACGGCCAACTCGCGCACGACGTCAGGGTCGATATCCCGCGCCCGCGGCGGCGCGGCTCGGCCGAAGTCGCGGCGCTGGAGGGTTCGATCCTGCGCGATCTGCTCCGGTCCGGCGACGAACCATCAGACCTGTGAGGCTGCCATGAACACCGCCATCCGCACTATCAAAGTCGATCACGACGTGGCTCCCGAGGATTTTCGCGGCGCTATGCGTCATTTGGCGGCGGGCGTCAGCGTGATCACGGTCGGGCGCGGCAAGGATATTGCGGGGATGACCGTCACTTCAGTGTCGTCACTGTCGGTTGATCCGCCATCGCTGGTCGTCAGCATCAACCGGGCTTCGTCGTCATGGCCACTGCTCAAGCGTCACGGCTTGTTCGGCGTGAACATCCTCACCGCCGATCAGCTTGACGTCGCCGAACGGTTTACCGGCAAGGGCGGGCTGAAGGGCGCCGAACGTTTCGCCGGTGCCGCATGGACGACTGGTGCGTCCGGCGTGCCTCTGCTCATCGGCGCGCTGGCGGCGATCGCCTGTGAGGCCGAGGATATTATCGAGCGCCATTCCCATGCCATCGTGATCGGACGCGTACTGGATTTGCGGGTGTCGTCGCGGACCGCGGCGCTGGCCTATTGGCAGGGGCAATATGTTGCGATCGACCAGAACGAGGACGCGGTCAGGCTTGCGGAGGTCAGCCTTCCGGCGCCGCGCGATCGGCGCAAGGTCTGACATCATGCCGGACTCGAAACGCCGCTCCTGAAGAGGTGGCGCTTTTTCCGTCGGCAGCCTAAAAGCTCTCCCCATGTCCGGCGCTCCGAGAGCCAGGGGAGGTCACGCGATGGAACGCAAGCTTCTTCAAATCGCCTTTGCGATTGCAGGCCTGGTGCTGGTCGGCTTCGGGCTCGCCGGCGTTTTCTTCGGCGCAAACTTCGCCGATCTGTCCGGCAATGTGGTGATGGACAGCTATTTTCGCTTTCTCAAGGGCATGCTGCTTGGCATCGGCCTGGTCTACTGGTCGTCGATCCCGGATATCGAACGGCACGGCGAGCGGGTTGCGCTGGTGACGTTCATCCTGGTGCTCGGGGCTGTCCCCCGGCTGATGGCGGTAATCAGCCATGGCGTCCCGACCATCGGCATCCTGGTAGGTCTGGCGGGAGAGCTGATCTTTGCGCCGCTATTATGGCTGTGGCATCGGCACGTTGCCGGGGTTGCACAACGTGACGCCCTGACCTGATGAAACGTATCGCAGCCTTCGTATTTTACGCCATCGGCGCACTCGCGATCGGCTATCTCGCGCTCTATGCTTACGCGGCCTTCACCGGACGCGAGCTACAGCCGGGCGATCCGATTCACATTTTTCGTAGACCGGATGCGCCGAACTATTCGGCGGCAGCGACGGTTGTCTGAAATAGCCTGCGGCAGAAACAGTTCCGGCGCGAGGTTCTCTCGCGCCGGATTTATTCCAGACCGTGATGGCTCCGCCGATCATCCCGTCGCGGCCATGCGGTGGAAGTCGCCGGCGCCCGCAGGGGTGATCGGCAACCCGCCATCGGCATATTCGTTCAGCTTGTTGCGCAGCGTGCGGATCGAGATGCCGAGGATATTCGCGGCGTGGGTGCGGTTGCCGAGGCAGTGCTTGAGCGTCTCGAGGATAAGATCTCGCTCGACATCAGCCACCGTGCGTCCGACCAAGGCGCGGGTCACCTGTTCGGCGGCGAAGGTGGCGTGCGCCACCGCCGGTACGGTCTTGGTGAGGTCGAGCCGGTCGCCATCCGGCGTCAAAATGGCGTCGACGCCGATCTCGTCGCCTTGCGCCATCAGCACCGAACGATGCATGGTGTTTTCCAGTTCGCGAACATTGCCCTGCCAGCGATTGGAGGTCAGCACCCGCCGCGCCTCGGCGGAGATGGGACGCAACGGCACGCCGTTGGCGTCGGCATATTTTTTGGCGAAGTGCTGCGCCAGTTCGAGAATGTCGGCCGGGCGCTCGCGGAGCGGCGGTATCTTCAGGTTCACGACATTGAGCCGGAACAGCAGGTCTTCACGGAAGGTGCCTTCGCGCACCGCATCGGCCAGGTTGCGGTTCGATGTCGCGATAATGCGGATGTCCACCGGGACCGGACGGGTACCGCCGACGCGATCGATCACGCGCTCCTGGATCGCCCGCAGCAATTTGGATTGCAGCCGCACATCCATTTCGGAAATTTCGTCGAGCAGCAGCGTACCGCCGGTGGCTTCTTCGAATTTTCCGACCCGGCGCGCCACGGCGCCGGTGAACGCCCCCTTTTCGTGCCCGAACAGCTCGGATTCGAGCAAATGTTCGGGAATGGCCGCGCAGTTGATGCTGATGAACGGCTTCTTGGCGCGGTGGGAGCGGGTGTGCACATAGCGCGCCAGCACTTCCTTGCCGGTGCCGGATTCGCCGGTGATCATGACGGAGGCGTCGGAGCCGGCGATCTGTTGCGCCAGCTTGATCACCTTGGCCATGGCTTCGTCGCGGTAGACCAGGTCGCGTGAATCGTTGGCGACAGCGGCAAGCACCGCGGCGATCAATTCCGGATCGGGTGGCAGCGGGATGTATTCCTTGGCGCCGGCGTGGATCGCGGCGACCGCAGCGCGGGCATCGTTGGAAATGCCGCAGGCGACGATCGGCACATGGATGTGCTCGGCCTCGAGCCGCATCACGAGGTCGCGGATATCGAGCGCGACATCGACCAGCAGCAGGTCGGCGCCCTTGCCGCCGCGCAATACGCGCATCGCCTGTTCGTGATCCTCCGCGTGAATCACGGAAGCGCCGTTGTCCATGGCGATCTTGGTGGCTGTCGTAAGCTGGCCCTTTAGTGTGCCAACGATGAGAAGCCGCATGATTATCTCCTGTTCGTCTGTTCGCGTCCGTTATGCGCGTATCGTTAAAAAGGGCCTCAGGTCCGTTCGGCCTTGATGATTTCCGTCATGGTCACGCCGAGTTTGTCTTCCACCAGAACCACCTCACCGCGCGCAACCAGCCGGTTGTTGACGTAGATGTCGATGGCCTCGCCAACGCGGCGGTCGAGCTCGAGCACGGTGCCGGGTCCAAGCTTCAGTAGCTCGCCCACATCCATCTTGGAGCGGCCGAGCACCGCCGAAACCTGCACCGGCACGTCGAACACGGCTTCCAGATCGGCGGCGATCCGCGAAGCTTGTTCGTCCTCGTGATAGGCGATGTCATCGCCCGCCGGCGCTTGGGGCGCGTTGAGATCCGGGAGCGGAACCTGTGCGTCGGTGTCACTCATGGTTCAATCCTCTTGGTCATTTTCCGGACCATGGCTCAGGCCTGATTGCGGGACGCTATGTAGCGTCCGACGAGTTCGTTGATCTTGGCTTCGATCGCCGCGCGCTCCAGCACGACGCCGCCGTCAGCCCATTCGATCTTGCAGTCGCCGGTCTCGATTTCCGGCTCTGCC
This sequence comes from uncultured Alphaproteobacteria bacterium, assembly GCA_963811915.1. GTDB lineage: Bacteria > Pseudomonadota > Alphaproteobacteria > Rhizobiales > Xanthobacteraceae > Bradyrhizobium. Next base: position 28,162 of record CAWETC010000001.1, on the reverse strand, counting down.
AGGATCACAAGGCGGCCCTCGAAGCCACTTTGCTTCGCCATCCGCTCGATCCGCTCGCGGGCGGCCTCGTACATGGAATCGTTGATCCGGACCACGAGATGTGGCGTGGAAACCAGGTGCGAGAAACAATCCTTCACCAGCCCCGTGATCTCGCCGAGCGGTTCGGCGGCGATCAGCGCGCTGCATAGTTTGCGCGCCACGGCGACCGCGACATCGACGGCTTCGGTCTCCATCCGGGTTTCGATGGCCGAGAATCGCTGTGCGATGGTCTTGATGTTGATTCCGATCTCCTCCAGCGCCAGCGCGGACCGGCGGTCGCTTTCCGCCTTGGCCTCCCGCTGGGCGGCATCGAAGCCGTCGCGATAGGCGCGGGCTTCGGCCGCGGCGATCTTCTGCGCTATTTCCGCGGGCGTCGCGGGGCGCTCGCGCATCCTGTCGGGTGCCGAGAAATCCATGTCGAACATGAATTTTGCGGGGGCGGCCATCAATACACCAGCTCGTCGTCGGCGCGGTTCTTGGTCAGCATGATTTCGCCCTTGGCCGCGAGATCCTTGGCGAGATTGACCAGCAGCGCCTGTGCCTCGTCGACGTCACGCAAACGCACCGGTCCCATCGCGGCCATGTCGTCCAGCAGCATCTTGCCGGCGCGGGACGACATGTTGCCGAGGAAGAAGCCGCGGACGTCCTCATTGGCGCTCTTCAGCGCGATGCCGAGCTTGTCCTTGTCGACATTGCGCATCAGGGTTTGTGCCGAACCGGAATCCAGCTTGACGAGATCGTCGAAGGTGAACATCAGCGCCTTGATGCGTTCGGCGGATTCGCGATTGTCCTCTTCCAGCGAGGTGATGAAGCGGGTTTCGGTCTGGCGGTCGAAGTTGTTGAAAATCTCAGCCATCACCTCATGGGCATCACGACGGCGGGTCTGTGACAGGTTTGACATGAATTCGGTGCGCAGCGTCTGTTCGACGCGCTCGATCACTTCCTTCTGCACGGCCTCCATCTTCAGCATGCGGCCGACCACGTCGAGCGCCATGTCCTCGGGCAGTATCGCGAGCACGCGCGCGGCGTGCTCCGGCTTGAGCTTCGACAACACCACGGCGATGGTTTGCGGATATTCGTTCTTGAGATAGTTGGCCAGCACCTCTTCCTGAACGTTGGAGAGCTTTTCCCACATGTTGCGGCCGGCCGGCCCGCGAATTTCGTCCATGATGCCGGACACCCGCTCCGGCGGAAGGTAGAGTTGCAACAGCCGCTCGGTGCCGTCGAACGTGCCCATCAGCGCGCCGGACGCCGACATCCGTGACACGAATTCGAGCAGCAGGTCTTCCACCACGTCGGCCTCGACGGTGCCGAGCGTCGACATCACCAGCGACAGCTCCCGCACTTCATCGTCGTCGAGCAGCGACCACACCTTGCCGCCATATTGCTCGCCCAGCGCCAGCATCAGGATCGCTGCACGCTTCGGACCACTCAATGGCTCGCCCTTCGGGCGGCCGCTCTGACGGCTCGCCAGCGTGGCAATGACGTTGGTGATATCGGCGGCGTTGTTTGTGGTTTGCGGGAGGGCCATGTCAGATCACGCCGGCTCACTGAGCCATTGACGAATGATGGAAGCGGTCTCGTTGGGGTTTCGCTCGGCCAATTCGCCGACGCGATGCACCGACTGCGCGTGAACCTGGCCCTGGATCTGCGCGACATCGATCATATTGGCGGCGGTGGGTGAGCCGGGGACGAGATTCTGGCCGTTGGCGCCGGCGGCCGCCGCGCCGTCGATCAGTGCCGGCACCGATCCCTCGCCCGCGGGCGTCGGGACCACTTCGGAAGCCAGAATGCGCTTGACCAGCGGTCGGATCACCATGAACAGCACGACCAGGCCGAGCAGCATCATGACGCCGAGTTCGATGACGTACATCACGTCGTCCTTGGTGAACTGCAGCATGCCGAGCAGTCCGGCCGGCTCCGCGATCGGAGCAACCGCCGGCGCTTCGGCGAATTTGAGATTGACGACTTCGACCTGGTCGCCGCGCTTCTGGTCGAAGCCGATAGCCGAGCGCACCAGCGCGGCGATCCGATCCAGCTGTTCCTTGCTGCGCTCCTGATAGACCATCTCGCCCTTTTCGTTCTTGGTGTAGCTGCCGTCGACCAGCACGGCGACCGAGATGCGGTTGACCCGTCCGGCCTCGGTTACCTCGGTCTTGGTGGTGCGGGAGATTTCGTAGTTGTTGGTTTCTTCGGTTTTCTTGCTCTGGTCGCGTGGGGCGGGCGCGGTGCCCTGGGCCTGGTTGCCGGGCAGTTCGTTGCCGACGGTGACCTGACCGTTGGTCTCGGCGGTGGCGCTGGATTCTTCGCGGGTCTGGCTCGAACGCAGCACGCGGCCTTCGGGATCGAAACGGTCCGACGTCTGGGTGATCTTGTTGTAGTCGAAGTCCGCCGAGAGCTCGACGCGGGCGCGGCCGGCACCGACCACCGACGAGACGATTGCCTCGACCTCATTGCGCATCCGCTTCTCGAAACCGGCGCGGCGCTCGTCGCCGATACTGGCGTCGGTCTCGCCGCTGGCGCCGTCGGCAAGCAGCTGACCGGCTTCGTCGACGATCGACACCCGCTGCGGCTTCAGGCCGTTGACGGCGGAGGCGACCAAATGACGAATGGCCCTGATCTGCTGCGGTTCGAGCGTGCCGCGCACGCGCACCACGATCGAGGCCGATGGCTCGGGCGCCTCGCGCGCAAACAGCGGCCGTTCCGGCAGCACCAGATGTACCCGCGCCGCCTGGATCCGGTCGATGGCGCGGATGGTGCGGGCCAATTCGCCCTCGAGCGCGCGCAGATGATTGATGTTCTGGACGAAGCTGGTGGTCCCGAGCGCGTCGGATTTGTCGAAAATCTCGTAACCGACGCCGCCGCCCTTGGGCAAACCACCCTCGGCGAGCTTCATGCGCAGCCGCGTGACCTTGTCCTTCGGCACCATGATCACGGCGCCGTCGTTGCGCAGTTCGAAGGGAATGGCCTGGCGTTCCAGGTCCTTCATGATGGCGGAGGAGTCCTCGAGGCTGAGGTCGGTAAAGAGGGTGGTCATCTGAGGCGTGGTGACGCGCATGATGACAAAGGCGAAGAAACCGATCAGCGCGGCTGTCACCGCAACCATCGCCATCAACCGGGAAGCGCCCAGACCCTTCAGGAAGCCCACAAGACTCTGCAAACTAACCGCCCCTCAAATTCGGCCCCAAGCGCCGACTGGGCAATTATTGCCTATGGGATGGTTTCGATATGGTTAACGAAGGTTAAGAGCCGGTACGAAAGTTCCAAATAGGAAAAATCGGCTTCGCAGGGCGAAGCCGATTTTCCTAAAATTGTCGATGCTCGGAGAGAGCGTTTATTGACGATATTGCTGAATACGGGTGGTGCGCAGTCCGGCAAGACCATGCTGATCGATGGAAAATTGCCAGGAGAGGAATTCGTCGACGGTCAGCGTGTAACGGCTGCAGGCCTCCTCAAGCGACAGCAGGCCGCCGCGGACCGCGGCAACGACTTCGGCCTTACGGCGGATAACCCACCGTTTGGTCCCGGGCGCGGGTAAATCCGCAATTGTTAACGGACTACCGTCGGGCCCGATGACGTATTTTACCCTCGGGCGATGGGGTTCTGTCATGGCGTACTCACAAACTCTCGACCACTGAACTCACTATGAATAACCTACGCCTCGCGACTTAAAATTTGCCTAAGCCTAAGCGTTCAATACGAATCTCCTTGGAAATGCCCAGACGCCGGCCGCCGGGCGCCGCTCTGGCGCCAGGATCGGCCGGTCTGAAGACTTGGGTAAGCGGCGGTAAGGGCCGCAAATCGGTGATGTTCGACGACTCCGGAAAGGAGGCTTCGCCATCAATCCAGGATGCCCTGGATCTGGTTGATCGTATAGGTCTGGCCGCCGATCGTCAGCAGCGGTGGCGATTGGGTGAGATCGACGGAGGTGACCACGCCTGCGACGTCCGTCGTGACCGCCACCGAATTGTTCGCAGAGTCCGTGGCGGTAGCCGTGAGGGTGTAGTTGCCGTCGGGTTCCTGGGTGCCATCGCTGCCCTGGCCGTTCCAGGTGAACGGCTGGGCGTTGCCGGCGGAGGCGGGGGCGCTGCCCGAGTAGACGGTCTGACCGCTGCTGTTGGTGATGGTGATAGTGACGTTCGACGCGCTGGGAACGTTGATCAGCCACGTCGCTGTGCTGCTCGACGATGAACTGCTGCTGGTCAGTGCCGCGGTGCTGCCACTGACAACAGCCGTCTTGCCGACAAAGCCGAGCGCCTGGGTCGATTGCGCGGTCTGCTGCAAGGATACCAGCGTCGCCAGCGAGTCGTTGGTGTTGATCTGCTGCTGGACGCCGGCAAATTCGACAAGCTGCTGGGTGAACTGGTTGGTGTCCAGCGGGCTAAGCGGATTCTGGTTCTGCAATTGCGTCGTCAGCAATTGCAGGAAGCTCTGAAAGTTGCCGGCAATCTGCGTGTTGGCCATCGCGTTTGCGGACGCGGCCGAAGAACCGGATGAAGATGAGTTCGGCAGGGGAGTGGTCCCCGATACGACCGAGCCTGTTGCCATGTCTGTCTCCTTAAACGCTGATGTCCACGCCGCTGCTCGATCCGAGCGAGCGGCCATAGCTTCGTCCCGCGATCGCCGCGGGGATGGTATCTTCGTCGCCGACGACCAGCCGCTGGGCGTTGCCGCCGGTATTGTTGCCGCTGTTCTGTCCGGAGGAGGACTGGTCGCGCAGGCTGAATTGCAGACCGTTATTGCCGGTCTTTAGTCCGGCGTCGTCCAGCGCGCGCTGCAATTGCGGCGCGTCCTGGCGCAGCATCGACAGCGTTTCCGGCTTTTCGACCGTCAAATGCGACGTCACCTGGCCGTTGCGATCGACGTCGATGCGAACATCGATGCGGCCAAGATCGGCCGGATCGAGCCGGATCTCGAAACTGCTCTTGCCGCTCTTGACCGAGGCCGCAATCTCGACGGCAAGGCCGCTCAGTGGCACCGGCGCATTGGTGGCCGCCGTGGCGGTCAGCGTCGCTACGGAAGTCGTCGCCGGGGTGGTGAGCTGCGGCTGGATCATGCCGGCGGTCTGAACGCCGGTGTCCGAGGTGTCGGTTGGCGCGCGTGTTGCGTCGGCTACCGAGGTGTGTTCATGGGCCGATAGGGCGCCGGCCGAAGAAGATAAGGCGCCGGTGGCGGCTTCGGTGGCGACGGCATCAACCGCGGCGTTCGCGGCGTCCGCTTTGCCCGTGCCGGCAGGTTGCACCAGGCTGTTCTGGGCCGCTGCTGTTGATGAGTCCGTTGCCGACGGATCGGCCGTGCCCGAAGCCGTTTCCGATGCGGCCGTCTTGGATGTGGACTTTGCTGTGACGGGGGCGGGTGCGGCCACCGTGCTGCCCAACGCCGCGGCGGTGGCCGCGGAGACATTGGCCGGCGTTGCCGTCGGCTGATTCGCGGACGTGGTGACAGTCTGGCCCGCCGCCGCGGTGTCCGCGACCTTCGCAGTCGTCGTTGCGGCGGTTGTAGCGGTCGTTGTCGATGCGGTCGCAGTCGTGCTCGTGGCGGTTGCGGCGTTCGGATCGGTCTTGATTTGCGCTGATGCTGCCGCTTGTGTCGAGATGGCCTGCGAACTGGCTGCGATCGCCGCCGCCGCGATCGCCAGCGGTGCGGTCGCAGTGCCGGAGGTCGGCGGTGCTGCCGCAGGGACGTTGGTCGGGACGACCGGGACGGGAATCGCAACGGCAACTGGAGTTGGCGTCGTCACGGACGATCCAGCCTGCTGAGCCTGGGCGGTCGGATCCGTCGGGGCGCCATCGGTGGTCGAGCTTGAGCTTGATTTGGCGGTGCCAGCCTTGGAGCTACTGGATTGCTGGGTTCCATTGGTGCCGGACCCGCCATTGGCGTTGGCGCTGTTGGCATTATTGATGCCGGAAGGTCCGGGACTATTGTTGTTACCGTCGTTGTTATCGTTGTAGTTGCGATCGTTGTTGGCCGGCTGATTGGAGGCGGCGTCGTTTGCCGGCCCGGGACTATTGTCGGCGGGCGGCGCGTTGTTGTTGTTTGGCGGAGCTGGCGGCTGCTGTGCCGTTGAGGCCGCGTTGTTGGCGTCAGAGGCCGTATTGCTGTCGAGCAGCGACGCAAAAATGTCGCTGCCCGGCGGCTGGTCGTACCGTGCCGCCCTCTGCGTGGCGCCCAGGAGAGGCACGTTCGCTGCTGGTTCTAACGTGACGCTTAACACCGGCGGCCTCTCGCAATGGGACTTGCCTCAAGATCAGCAAGGACCGGGCCACCCCGAACCACAAAAAAACATAATATATATCAATGCCTTGTGGTTTGTGCGGATCGACTATGGCATCGCTGCGGCAGTTCCTTTTCTGCCCGGCGGCAAGATTTGCCGTTTGCGGCAGTCAAATCAGGCGACCGCGATTGCCTGACGCGAATACGGCCTATATTAAAGAGCGGCTTTGCAGCCGCTTCCGACGGAGCGAGTTCGGTTTTTCCAGGAAAACGCTCCAAAGCCCCTATGACCGCAAGGCCGTTTCCTGATTGCGAAGCGTCTGGCGCTCGCGATCGAATCGATGACCGGAACCATGCTCAACAGTCTGGATATTGAAGGCCGCCCGCAGGATACCAGGGTCGTTGTCGCCATGTCAGGCGGCGTCGATTCGTCAGTGACGGCCGCGCTGTTGAAGTCCGAAGGGTATGACGTCGTCGGCATCACGTTGCAGCTTTACGATCACGGGGCGGCCACCCATCGCAAGGGCGCCTGCTGCGCCGGGCAGGACATCCATGATGCGCGCAACGTCGCCGAGCGGATCGGCATCCCGCATTACGTGCTGGACTACGAAAGCCGCTTTCGTGAATCGGTGATCGACAATTTCGCCGACAGCTATGCCTCGGGCGAAACACCGGTGCCTTGCATCGAGTGCAACCGCTCGATCAAGTTTCGGGACCTGCTCGAGACCGCCCGCGAACTCGGCGCCTCGGCGCTCGCGACCGGGCATTACGTCGCTTCGCGCCGGATGGGCGATGGATCGCGCGCGCTGGTCTGCGCCGCCGATGCCGACCGCGACCAGAGCTATTTCCTGTTCGCGACCACCCGCGAACAACTCGATTATCTGCGTTTTCCGCTCGGCGATATGACCAAGCCGCAAGCGCGCGAACTGGCGCGGCGCTTCGAACTCAACGTCGCCGACAAGCAGGACAGCCAGGACATCTGCTTCGTGCCGACCGGACGCTACACTGACATCATCGGCCGGCTGCGGCCGAATGCGATCGAGCCCGGCGATATCGTCGATCTCGACGGCCACGTCATCGGTCGCCATCAGGGCATCGTCCATTTCACTGTCGGCCAGCGCCGCGGATTGGGCATCGCCGCGGAGGCGCCGCTGTATGTGGTGCGGCTCGATGCGGCCAGCCGCCGCGTCGTGGCGGGGCCGCGAGAGGCGCTGCGGATGGATCGTATCGTATTGCGTGACGTCAACTGGATCGGCGACGGTGCGCTCGATCGCGCGGTCGGCGAGGGTCTGGAGATTTTCGTGCGGGTGCGATCGACCCGTGCACCGCAGCCGGCGTGGCTGCGCGCGGGCGAAGACGGCCGCTATGAAGTCGAACTGGTCGCGGGCGAAGAGGGCGTCTCCCCGGGGCAGGCCTGTGTGTTTTACGATGCAGCCTCCGGCCAGGCGCGCGTGCTCGGTGGCGGTTTCATCCAAAGCGCCACCGCCAGAAGTGCGAGGGCCAAAGGGGCGGCGAGGGAAACCGCCGCACCGCAACCGCTCATTGAGGCGATGCGCGGATAATATTTTCGGACGGAAAATTTTCAGGGCGGGGCATGGCGTCGGATATCGACCGCGCGGGGGTCGCAAAGGCTTATGAGCGCTGGGCGCCGGTCTACGATCTGGTGTTCGGAAAGGTTTTCGATCACGGCCGGCAATCGACCATCGCCATAGCCGACATGATCGGCGGCCGGATTCTCGATGTCGGCGTCGGCACGGGATTGTCATTGTCGGATTATTCGCGCACCACCCGATTGTGCGGCGTCGATATCTCCGAACCGATGCTGCGCAAGGCGCAGAGCCGCGTGCGGGCGCTGGGTCTTTCCAATGTCGAAACGCTCGCGGTGATGGACGCCAAGAACCTGGCATTTGCGGATTCGTTTTTCGACGCAGTGGTGGCGCAATATGTCATCACTGCGGTACCGGACCCCGAAGCCACGCTCGATGATTTCATCCGCGTGCTGAAGCCCGGCGGCGAACTCATCCTGGTCAATCACATCGGCGCCGAAAGCGGTCCGCGCCGCGTCTTCGAACTGGCATTCGCGCCGCTGGCCCGCCGGCTCGGCTGGCGTCCGGAATTTCCATGGGCGCGTCTGACGGCCTGGGCTGCCAAACATGGCGGCGTCAGCCTGACCGAACGCCGGCCAATGCCGCCGATGGGCCATTTTTCGCTGATTCGTTACCGCAAGGCTTGAAACCGCGCCGCCCGCGGAACCTCCGTCCGGGTAGGCCGTTTTCCCGGTATGATGAAACATGCACTCTTTCTGTCATGCGTGCTGATGGCGGTGCCAGCCGCAGCTGGTGCGCAAGCCCCGCCGGTTCCGGCAACGCCATCGGCCCAAACCGCCCCTCCTGTGCCGGCAAACAATTGCGCGCCGATGCAGCCGGTGCCGCCTCATGGCACCGCCGTGCCGGAGGGCACGACGACCGGACAGCGGGCCGAGCCGCTTGGCGATAAACTGGCGAAATCCGATGGCGTGCTGTGCCCGCCGGCGGGGGTCGATCCCGAAATCCGCGCACCGACGCCCGATACCGGCAATACACCCGTGATTCCGCCGCCCGGCAGTCCCGGCGGCAATCCCAATGTGCGCCCGAAATAGCCCGCGGCCGCAGCCACTTGGCGGATCAGCCGGCTTTGCTTGACATGGCCTAGAGCGGCTTCTTATATGCCGCGCGTTCGCGACTGCGGCATATAAAGCCGCGCCGGGGACTGTGGCGAGGTAGCTCAGCTGGTTAGAGCACGGGAATCATAATCCTGGGGTCGGGGGTTCGAGTCCCTCTCTCGCTACCAACCTTTCCACAAAAAGCTTATCTAACGTCCCAAGGCGAGACCTAGGGCAAGTGTCTCGCGCCCTCTTACGGGTCGCCAAGTTCAACGTTCTTTTCATCCCAGCGCAGTCGGGCACGGGCTTTAGCAAAATGGATTTTGGGGCCCGCCACGGCGCAAGCACTCTGACTGGCATGCCCTGTTCGTCTGCGGCTTTATCATCACAGCGGCCGTCGCTTTGGGGGGCTGGTGCCCGCGAGAAGGCTAAGTAAGTAGCAGAGCTGCGCTCTGCGCTCGCTTGGTGACGAGACATCTGACAAGGCAGGGACAATCGCTCATACATTGATATGAGTGTCATCTTCCCAACGTTGAATGGTCCGGGAGGAAGTTAGCCGACAGGGTAACCCCAACAATGGGTTCCTTGTGTGGGCCAAGTCGGCGAACGAATGCGAAGTCCGAAAAATCTGGCGCAATGCCGAGTTTGAGCCATGACCGGTTAAACTGAACGGAGGATAAGTCATGCTCAAGCATGCAAGAACGGCAATTATATCAATTCTGATCGCGTCTTCGCTCTCGATAGGCGGCGCGCGGTCCGCGAGCGCCAACTCGAAGCTGCCGGACCCGGCGACGGCTGGTTTCGCCGAAAAACTTTATCGATTGGATTGCGGCCACTCCCTTGCCAACGATGAGTTGGTGTGGACCCCCGGCGAGAATGTCGGACGGAGTATCGAATTCTCGTCAACTTGCTGGCTGATAAAGCGGGGAAGCGAATGGGTGCTCTGGGATACCGGTGTTCCCGAGGCTACGCTGAACGACCCCAAAGGGTGGTCGACCCTGCCTAAATTGATCGTCTACCATCTGGACAAGACGATAACAGCTCAACTCGCGCAGATCGGACTTGAGACAAGCAACATCACTTATGTTGCGCTATCCCATACTCATGGCGATCACATAGGCAACGTCAGCTTGTTTCCGGATTCGACCATTCTGATGCAACGAGTGGAGTATAACTGGATCAGTTCTCCAGATGGAACGAACGACAACGTCAATCAACTGAAGGCACTCGCGCGCAAGCTTCTCGGGACGCCAAAGAAACTTCAATTAGTTGATGGTGATACTGACATATTTGGCGACGGTAGCGTCACACTGATTTCCACACCGGGACATACTCCCGGTAGTCAATCTTTGCTGGTCCATCTAAAAAATGCGGGCTTCATCATTCTGTCCGGTGACGTCGTTCATCTGGAAGCGAACTTCGAGAAAAACATCGTGCCGTCGCTCAATACGGACAAGGCCGCGTCAATCGCCTCCATGGACAAGGTCAGGAAGATGATCGCAACATACCAGGCAAAGCTATTCATCAATCATGACAAGGCGCAATCTGACACGCTGAAACTGCTCCCGGCATTCTACGATTGATGATTTTCAGCCGCCGGGGCAGAGAGGGGACGCCACTCTGAGCGTTCCCTCTCTTCTCCCCCAACGTCTATCTGCGGCTGCGAGCGGCGACCTTTGATCTCAATGCGCCGCGCCGCCACCTGCCGCCTTTACCTTGCGCGTGAATGCGACGGCGATGGCGGCGAAGACGAGCACCGCGGCGATCACCGCAAAGGTGTCGCTGAAGCCCATCACCAGCGCCTGGCGTTTTACGGTATTGCCGAGCGCGATGATCGCCTGATGGTGCGCCGCCGCCGGATCCGGCACGCCATGGGCCATGAAGAAGTCGGTCATCTGTGAAATCCGGTTGCGCACTTCCTCGCGGCTGAGCGTGACTGACTGACCGATGATGTTGGAGTGGAACTGCTCGCGCTTGGTGATCACGGTGGCGAGCACCGCGGTCCCGATCGCGCCGCCGAGATTGCGGAACATGTTGCTGATGCCGGATGCGGCCGCCGCATCCTGCGGCGCGATATCGCCCGTTGTCACCGAGGTCAGCGGGGTCAGCACCATCGCCTGACCGATGGCGCGCACGATGTTCGGAATCCAGAGCTGGTCGCCGGAATAGTCTAATGACATCGCGGTGTTCATGAAGCAGCTATAGGCGAAGATCATCAGCCCGGTGAAGGCGATATAGCGCGTGTCGAATCGCTGCATCAGCTTCGGCACCAGCGGAATCAGGATCAACTGCGGCAGGCCTGTCCATGCCATCACCGAGCCGATCTGCTCCGCATTATAGCCCTGCGCCTGGCCGAGATAGGCCGGCAGAATGTAAACCGATCCGAACAGCGCGAAGCCCAGCATCGTCATCGCGATAGTGCCGAAGCCGAAGTTGCGACCCTTCAACAGCCGCAGCCGGATCAAGGGCTTTTCGACCTTCAGTTCAATCCAGGCGAACAGCGACAAACTCACCAGCGCGATGGCCGCGAGCCGCAGGATAAAGGGGGAAGAGAACCAATCGTCCTTGTTGCCTTCCTCGAGCACGGTCTGGAAAGCCGACAGTCCGATCGCCATGGTGAGGATGCCGGCCCAGTCGCCTTCTTTCAGGAGACCAAACTGCATCGGCTGTTTTTCCAGCGTCAAATAGAGCGCGGTGACCATCACCACGGTCGGCACGACATTGACAAAAAAGATGGTCTGCCAGCCGTAATTTTCCGTGAGATAGCCGCCGATGGTGGGACCGATCGCCGGAGCAAAGGTGACCGACAGCGCGAAAATGGCGAGGCCGACCGGCTGCTGCGGCTTCGGCAGCTTGGTCAGCACCATGGTGAACGCCATCGGGATCAGCACGCCGCCGGCAAATCCCTGCAACCCGCGCATCACGATCATCGACGGCAGATCGTGCGTGAAGGCGCACGCCACCGAGAACACCGCAAACAGGGTTGCGCTCGCGAGCATGTAGCGGCGGAACGAGAACACGCGGCTGAGATAATCGGTCAGCGGAATGACCACGATCTCGCCGATCAAATATGAAGTAGAGATCCACGATCCGTTGTCGACGCCGGTCCCGATGCCGCCTTCGATATTGAGCAGGGAAGCATTGGTGATCTGAATATTCAGGATCGCCATGAATGAGCCGATCATGGCGGCGAGAACGGCGATCCAGGTCGTGATGCTGGCGCGATTGCGGTCGGCGGTTGCCCGCTCGCGCCCGGCCTGAGCCGCAGGGAGCGCGGTTATCGGAGCTGACATGACGGCATTCGACATGACACGACCCTCTCATCATTTGGGGGAGCGATTGGATAGTTTGAACGCCGCCGCCTCGCGCTCGCGCTCGCGCGCCTGCGACTTGGTCGCGATGGTCGGTATAACCGACATGCCCGGCCGCAACTCGATCGGCGCATCACCGCGGCGGTCGAGCACGATCTTGACCGGAATACGCTGCACCACCTTGGTGAAATTGCCGGTGGCATTGTCCGGCGGCAACAGCGCGAATTCCTGGCCGCTTGCAGGCGCAATGCTGTCGACCCGGCCGTGAATGGGCTGGCCGGGGAACATGTCGACGGCGATTTCGACCTGCTGGCCTTCGCGCACGTCGGTGAGCTGGGTCTCCTTGAAGTTTGCCACCACATAGGCGCCGGCCACCGGCACCACCGACATCAATTGCGTTCCGGCCTGCACAAACTGGCCGACACGCAGCGTGCGGTTGCCGACGATGCCATCGATCGGCGACACGATCGTGGTGTAGCCGAGATTGAGTTCCGCCTGGTTTTGCGTGGCGGCGGCGCGCGCCAGTGCCGCGGTCGCCTGCGCGATCTCGGCCTTGAGGAGATCGACCTGCTTCAGCGCCGAGGCATGGTTGGCGGTGTCGCGCTGGATCGCGGCCTCGGCGCCGGCGATGCGCGATTGCGCCTGCTGTGCATTCTGCACGCTGCCATAGCCGGTGGCGGCAAGCTCTGTGTAGCGCTTGTTCTCCTGCGCGGCGAACATGACGGTCGCCTTGTCGACCCCGATGGTCGCTTGCGCCGCATCGATCACCGCTTGCTGGACGTCGAGTTGAGCCTGCTTGCTTGCGATCGCGGCCTTGGCTGCGGCGACGTCGGCTTTGGCCTGATCGAGCGCCACCCGATAATCGCGCTCATCAATCCGCGCCAGTACCTGGCCGGCCCGGACGCGCTCATTATCGCCAACCAAGACCTCGCGGAGGTATCCAGAGACCTTCGGGGCGATCGTCGTATTGTCGGCCTTCACGTAGGCGTCATCGGTGGAGACCAGAAACCGGCCGACCGTCCAATAGTCCCAGCCATACCAGGCGCCGCCGGCGATGAGCGCCATGGCCGCACCGGTCATTAACAGCCTGCGAAAGTTGATTCTTTTGTGGGCTGCGGGAGTACCGGCTGCCTTATTGCTCGTGCTCATATTTGGCTTGTCCGGCTGAGCCGTGAAGTCATCGGGAACCGGACGCTCGATCTCGAAAGTGGTGGAATGGCGAGACATGGTGCGTGCTCCTGGGGTCCTCGGGACGAAAGCATGATTAGGAAACTTGATGTTTTCCAAAATACGCACTACCTTGGGGCTGTCAATGGAATGACAGGCATCATGTAAAAGCATGGCTGAGATCGATACCAACCACGACCGGCGCTGCCGAGGCCGCCCGCAAGTCCGGCCCGACGAGGAAACCCGTGGGCTCATCTACGAGGTCGCGCGCCGCGAGTTCGCAGCGCACGGCTACGCCGCCACCAGTATGGAGACGGTGGCCCGCAGCGCCGGAATATCCACCAAGACGCTGTACCGGCTGATCCCGACCAAGGCCGCGCTGTTCGAGGGCATGGTGACGGACCGGCTCGACCGTTTTCAATTCGAGGTCAACCTCCACGCCGCGGATCACACCGATCTCGAGGAGGCTTTACGTGCCGCGCTGACAATTTGTACGGATCTCGCGCTCGACGAAGAGGTGATCGCCCTTCAACGCATGATATTGCAGGAAGCTGGCAAGTTTTCCGATATCTCCGCAACGTTCTATGTCAATGCCATCCAGCGCACCACTTTGGCGCTGGCGAACTGGCTGAGGGTGCAGCAGGCGCGTGGCCTGATTGCGCTCGATGATGTCGACGAGGCGGCCGGCATGCTGCTCGGCATGGTAACCTCCGCGCCACGGCGCGCCGCCATCTTTGGCCATGTAGCGCTGCCGTCGCGCTCCCAGATCGAAGCGCGGGTGCGTAGCTGCGCGGCGCTGTTCCTGCGAGGTTGCCAGGTGGGCGAAAATTCTGCTCCGGTTTAGATCTTGCGCTGTCCGGAATGCGCGAACTTCACCGGCTGGCCATAAGAAACCGAAGGTCGATATATTTGTTCGGATCGTTCAGCGTCAGCTGCGGTTTGCCGTAACGTGAGCGCAGCGCCAGCACACAGGCCAGACCGGCCTCGTCGATCCCGCCGCCGCGATAGAACCCGAATTTCGGATGCAGCAGTTCGTCATAGCTGGCAATCGCGACGTCTTCAGCCATTTGCGGAAGGTTTCGCCGCAGAATGGCGATGGCTTCGCTGCGATTGTCCGGCGCGTACAGCCACTCGATGGCGTCGCAGTAGGCGCGGATATAGCCGATCACCGTCTGTTCGTTGGCGTTGGCCCAACTGCGGCGTGTGGCGCCGACATTGCCCTGATAGGGCCCGAGTATTTCGACCGCGCGCGCCAATTCGTTGAGGCCGTGCGCCTTGGCGATCAGGTTGTAGGGCGCCGACAGCAGCGTACCGTCGCCTTCGCCGGCCCGCAATCTGGTCCATCGCTCGATCATGCCGCCGGCGCGCGCGACGTCGTAAGCCTCGGCAGGCAACCCGGCACGCCGCAGGATGTCATAGAGGACGAAAGCATAGCCGGTCGTCATCGCGTCGACCAAAAGCTGCTTTCCCTTCAAGGCCGAGATCTCCTTGAGGTCCGGGCCGCTGACCAGGCTCAAAAAGGCGCTGTCGCTGCCCATGAAGGCGAAGAACTCCGGCTGCGCTCCGATCGGCGCTTCGCCCTGGCCCTCGACATAGGCGACGATATTATCGACGCCGGTCATCGCGATCTCGAATTTGCCGGCCGCCATATCCGTCATTTGGGCCACGGAGTTCGGCGTGTGCTGCATTTCTATTCGAAGGCCCTCGCGCGCGAACAATCCCTTGTCGATGCCGACATAAATTCCCCAGTTGAAGCCACCGGGGAACACGTTGACGCGGACGAGCGCCAGATCACGGTTCGAAAAGGATACGGTCATTTTGCGCGTGCGGCCATTAGCGAGGGCTTGAGGAATAGCGACAGCACCGCCGCGAACAGGCAGAGTCCGACGAGTTGCAAGTTTCCGGCCTTGGTCCAGCCGGCGAGCGATGCCACCCAACCGATGATATAGCCGGCCACGGTCGCAGAGCCGTACAGTGCCGTAATGAATATGCCGGAGGCGCGTCCGGCAAGCGGGCCCGCAACCGACTTGACGCTGTAACCGGCCAGATTCACGAACAGCGTGCCGCTGAAGATCATGCCGAGGATGCAGGAAAGCGTTGCCTGCGGCATCACGCCCGTTGGGCCGTTGAAAAGTGCCAGGCAAATGGTGGCGCCGGCGATAAAGCCGAAGGGCAGCACCGTGCGTGCCGTAAACCGGTCGCCCAGCCATCCCGTAAAGATCGAGACCAGAACGCCGAGGCCATAGGCGCTCATCACGCGCCCGATGTCCGGCGGCGCGAAGTGCAGTTCTTCACGCAGGAACGTCGGATACATGCCGAGATAGCCGTACAGCGCGAGGCCGAACGCGATGCTGAGACACGTCAGGATGATCGTATTGGAGTTCCGCAGCGTTGGCGCGCCTCCGACCTTTGCGGCGGCCGTGGAGGCCGGCTGTCCCGCGGCTTCGCTGAGCCAGGGCCGCAGCACGACCGCAATCACCAGCATCACGGCGAGCCCGATTACGCCGAAAACGATCATCGGCATGCGCCACGAGCCGTAGGCGACGAGCAGGCTTGTCCCCAGCGTTGGCGCGACCGCCGCACCCAATGCATAGGCGATATTGAGGCAGCCGAGCGCCGCCGCCTTGTAGCGCGTAAAATAGCCCGCGAAGATCGCCAGCAGGGCGGTCAATTGCATGGCTTCGCCGACGCCGGTGATGGCGCGATAGACCAGCATGTCGCCATAGCCGACAGCAGTCGCGGTGACGATCGTGCCGACCGAGTAGATCAGTATCCCGATCTGCATGACCGTCTTGCGCGAATAGCGCGCCGTGAGATAGCCCGTTGGAATTCCCGCCAGCGCCATGCCGAACGTGAAAATGGTCGACAGCAATCCGGCCTGCTGCAGATTGACGCCATATTCGCGCCGCACGTCGGTCAGGAGCAGCGGGAAGAGCGCTCGATCCATGGCATTCACGCAGTAGGATAGGATCAGAATGATGATCGCCAGCGAGGCAAGGAGCGAAACCGTTCCTTCGTTTGCCTCCGAAGCGCTCTCCTGGGCGACATCAGTCATGCGCTTATGTCCATGGGCAGGGTGCTGGAAATATCAGGCTGGCTTGTTCGACGCGACGAACCAGTCGTGGATGCGCTCGCCGGTCCAGAACACCACGTCCTTGTGGGCACGCATATGCTCGAGCGCTTCGCGGAAGTACCGCGACCGGTGCGGCGCGCCCATGATATAGGGGTGCACGACAAGCGCCATGATGCGGGCCGAGTTCGGCAGAGTCCGAATAGATCTGATTGAACTGATCGATCGCGCGATTGCGGTACTCGGTCGCGGCGTGATGCTGGATCAGCATCATGGCGACGTCGTTGCATTCCTGGGTGTAGGGCACATTGAGGATCGGCTTGGTGCGGGTCTTCAGCCACACCGGCTGGTCGTCGAGCACCCAGTCGCAGACGTAATCAAAACCTTCTTCGATCAGCAGATCGGGAGTCTCCCAGGTTTCGGTAAGGCCGGGACCAAGCCAGCCGCGCGGCCGCCGGCCGGCGATGCGTTCGATCGCGGCGCGCGTCGCTATGATGTCCTCGCGCTCGTTCTTGACGTGCTGCATGTTGGTCTGCGTCAGGCCGTGGCCGATGAATTCCCATTTGCGCTCGACGGCCGCGCGCGAGATCGGCTCATAGGCCTTGATCGCGGTGCCGTTGATGGCCAGCGCGGCGGTGATCTTCAGATTGTCGAGCGTTTCGAGCAGCCGCCAGAAGCCGACGCGGTTGCCGTATTCGTGCCAGGCCCAGTTCGGAATATCCGGCATCGGCGATCCGCCGGCCGGCGGTGTCAGCACGGTGCGCGGCATCGTCTTCTGGATATCCCATTCCTCGACATTGACGATGACCCAGACTGCCATCCGAGCGCCGTCCGGCAGGGTCTGTTTTTTGCGACCGACAATGGGATCGAATGAGATGCGTTCCGTGGGCAGCATGTCTTAAGCTCTCGGCTGGGTAATATGGAGGTGGAGTTGTTCGAAACCGGCAATATCGCCCACGATCCGGTCGCCGGGCATGAGAGGGCCGACTCCGGCGGGCGTCCCCGTGAAGATCAGGTCGCCGGGCCGCAGCTCATATTGCATCGACAGGTTGGCGATGATTTCCGGGACCTTCCAGATCAGTTCGGAGAGATCGCCGCGCTGCTTTTCCACGCCGTTGACATGCAGCGTGATCGCGCCGCGATCGGGATGACCGCTCTGCGCCACCGGCACGATGGCGGTGCAGGGCGCCGAGCCATCGAATGATTTCCCCATCTCCCACGGCAAGCGGCGGTCGCGCGCGTCGCGCTGGCGATCGCGACGCGTCATGTCGAGTCCCACGCCATAGCCAAAGACGAGGTCTAGCGCTTTCGCCACGGAAACCTTGCGACCCTGCGCTCCGATTGCGACGACAAGCTCGATCTCGTACTGGAAATCCTGGGTATCATCTGGATAGGGGATAGAGGCACGGTTCTGCACCAGGGCATCGGCTGGCTTCTGGAAAAAGAACGGCGGATCGCGCTCATCCGCTTCTTTCATTTCCCGGATATGGTCGAGATAGTTGCGGCCGACGCAATAGATGCGGCGCACGGCAAACCTCTCCGATGAGCCCAGAACCGGGAGCGCGTGCACCTCCGGCGCAACCACGAAACTGGTGGTAGCGCTTACCGGCATCCGATCGTCTTTCGCAAAGTCATGTTGGATCCCAAAGGTGTGTACAGTGTTGCCGCCGAGTGGCCAAAAATGTGTACAATACGAGTGGCCGAGTCAAGCCAAATGGCTTATTTATCCATGTCCTTGGCAAAACAGTGAAACGGCGCAGGTTAGGCTTTGCAAAAACTGGATACATCTGAGCCCCAGAGCAGTTTGGCGTCGGAGCGATCGGACGTTGAAGCGATGCTCCCCGCGACGCGGTCTGCATGGCTTGTCGAGCATCTGCGCCAGGCGCTGCTCGACGGCCGTTATCCGTCCGGCTCCCGATTGAACGAGGTACATCTCAGCCAGGAACTCGATGTCTCGCGCACGCCGGTGCGGGCCGCGCTCCAGACGCTCGCGGGCGAAGGCCTGTTGCATCATCAACCCAACAAGGGATTTACTGTCCGCGAATTCCTGCTGACCGAGCTCGTCGAAGCCTATGACATGCGGGCGCTGGCCGAGGGGCTCGCGGCACGATTTTCTGCCGAACGCGGTCTGTCGGACGAGGCGCGACGAACGATCGACATAGCTTTGTCCGACGGCGATCGCACCCTGTCGGGTCCTGACGATCTTGAAGCGCAGCGCGCGGCCTATGCGCAAATGAACCAGGCTTTCCACGGTGCCATTCACACCGCAGCCAGGTCGGAGCTGGTGCGCGAAGTGATCCGCATTTGCCAGCGCGTGCCGCAGGCCTCGGCCCGCAATGTCGTCGCCTTCGATCTCAATGGCATCCGGCGCCGGCACGATATGCACCATGCGATCTATCACGCCATCCTGGCGCGTGAGCCACAGGAAGCCGAGCGCCTGATGCGCGAGCACGTCGTATCCGTGAAGATCTCCATGATCGAGAGCATCGCGCGTCGCAGACGGTGAAAAGCTCTCAACTCGCGACACCGCGTGATCGCCGATCATGCGCTCCGCCAGATTGCAATTGATGACGGATGACGCATTCACCCCAAACCGGCTGGAGGCGAAAGCCAGGTTTGCCTTGCATTGCGGGCGCAAGCTTGACTGAGGCTGCGACCGCAGCTTAGTTGACGGCAACGAATATAAATCGGCTTCACCTGCGAAGCCCTTGGGGAGGACTTACGATGCGTGGTGCGCTACTAATGTTTCCGTTGGCCGTGGTCGTTCTCGGGACGCCCCTCGCGCATGCGCAGTACACCGCCAAGGAATGGCCGGAGGGCCCGAGCAAGCAGATTTTCGTCGATACCTGTAACGGCTGCCACGACATCAATCGGGTTCGGATCGGCTATACCCCCGAAGGCTGGTTGACGGTTACGCGCATGATGCAAAACATGGGTGCGCCGGTGCCTGCTGAACAATGGGGCCCGCTGACCGACTATCTCATCAAGAATTTCCCTGAGCGTCAGCGTCCGACGGCAGCCATCATCGATGGTCCGGTAAAGGTCAATTTCGAGATGTGGGACGTGCCGACCCAGGGTTCGCGTCCGCACGATCCGCTCGCCGCTCATGACGGCACAATCTGGTGGGCTGGCCAGCTCGTGAACAAGCTAGGCCGGATCGACCCGAAGACGGGCGCCATCAGGGAATACACCCTCAAGTCGCCCTATACCGGTCCCCATGGCGTGGTCGAGGACAAGAGCGGCAACATCTGGTTCACCGGCAACATTGCAGGCATCATTGGCAAGCTGGATCCCAACACCGGTGTCGTTACCGAATACCCGATGCCGGATTCGAAAGCGAAGGATCCGCACACGCTCAATTTCGACCAGAGCGGAATTCTCTGGTTCACGGTGCAGCAGTCCAACATGATCGGACGGCTCGATCCTGCGACCGGCGAGATCAAGCTCCTCACCTCGCCGACGCCGAAGTCGCGACCTTACGGGCTGAAGATCAACGCCCAAGGGGTGCCGGTATATGTCGAGTTCGGCGCCAACAAGATTGCTACCATCGATCCGAAGACGTTCGCAATCAAGGAGTACACACTGCCCAACGCCGATTCGAGGCCTCGGCGCCTTACGATCGGTCCCGATGGTGCGGTCTGGTACGTCGATTTTTCCCGGGGCTATCTCGGCAGGCTCGATCTGGCAACCGGCGCGGTCAAGGAATGGCCGTCGCCGAGCGGCTCGAAGTCTGAACCATACGGGATTGTCTTCACCAAAGGCGCGGTGTGGTACAGCGAGTCCAACGCCAAGCCAAATACAATCGTTCGCTTCGACCCCGGCACCGACAAATTCCAGACATGGGCCATCCCCGGCGGCGGCGATATTGTTCGCAATATGGATGTCACGCCAGATGGCAATCCGCTGATGGCCAACAGCCTGACGAACCAGATCGGATTGGTTCAAATCAAGTAAGGCCCTCCGGCTACTGAAACCGGGGTGCGCTTAATGATGGGCCGTCTGATCGCGGAGATCAGGCGGCCCTCGCTTATTTGGTCGCAACCTTTCCGCATCTTCTTGTAATGTGGGGCGACGGCAAAAGCCGCGTGCGAGGAAACGACATGAGCAGCAAAATCTCGGTAGGCACCGAAGCAAGGGAATTCGACTACGTCATCGTCGGTGCCGGTTCGGCCGGATGCGTGCTCGCCAATCGCCTCAGCGCGGATGGAAAGAGTTCGGTGCTGCTGCTCGAGGCCGGACCCAAAGACACCAATCTCTGGATCCACGTGCCGCTCGGCTACGGCAAATTATTCAAGGAAAAAACCGTCAACTGGATGTACCAGACCGAACCGGAGCCAGAGCTCGGTGGACGCCAGGTGTTTCAGCCGCGCGGCAAAGTGCTGGGCGGCTCGAGTTCGATCAACGGACTGTTGTACGTGCGCGGCCAACACGAGGATTACGATCGCTGGCGCCAGCGGGGCAACAGCGGCTGGGGCTATGACGACGTGCTGCCCTATTTCAAGAGGGCCGAGAACCAGCAGCGCGGCGGTGATAAATATCACGGCGCCGACGGCCCGTTGCCGGTTTCCGATCTGGGCCATCCCGATCCGCTCTCGGCCGCCTTCATCGACGCGGCGGCCGAAACCGGCCTGCCGGTGAACCCCGATTTCAACGGCGCGACCCAGGAAGGCGCCGGGTTTTTCCAGACCACGACGCGCGGCGGCCGGCGCGCGAGCACGGCGGTGGCGTATCTTCGTCCCGCGATGAGCCGTCGCAATTTGCAGGTCGAGACCTCTGCGCTGGCGCAGCGCCTGCTGTTCGAGGGACGACGCGCGCGCGCCGTCGAATACCGGCAAGGCGGCGTGCTGAGAACGGCAAGGGCACGCAAGGAAATCCTGGTCTCGGGCGGTGCTTACAATTCACCGCAATTGCTGCAACTATCCGGAGTCGGTCCGGCGGAGCTTCTAAAGCGACACGGCATCGACGTGGTGCTCGATGCGCCGGGCGTCGGTAACGATCTTCAGGATCACCTGCAGGTCAGGCTGGTGACGCATTGCTCCCAACGCATCACGCTCAACGATATCCTCAACCATCCGGTTCGCCGGATCGTGGCCGGCGCGCGATATGCGGCTTTTCGCAACGGGCCGCTGACGATCGCGGCGGGCACGTCGGGGGCGTTTTTCAAGACCAATCCGCGTCTTGCGACGCCGGACGTCCAAATTCACTTCCTTCCGTTCTCGACCGACAAGATGGGCGAGAAAATGCATTCGTTTTCAGGGTTCAGCGCATCGGTCTGCCAGTTGCGGCCGGAGAGCCGTGGCTCGCTGCGGATCAGGAGCGCGGATCCCGCGGCGCCGCCTGAAATCCGCATCAATTATCTTGCGACCGAAACCGATCGCACCGCCTTTGTCGAGGGCATCAAGATCCTGCGCAAGATTTTGGCTGCTCCGGCGCTCAAGCCGTTTGTGGTCGGCGAGGTCGAGCCCGGCCCAAAAGTCGTCAGCGACGAGGATATCCTGAATTTCTGCCGACAGCGCGGCAGCACGGTCTATCATCCGACATCGACATGCCGGATGGGCAATGACCCCCTGGCGGTGGTCGATCAGAGGCTTCGCGTTCGCGGCATCGAGGGCCTGCGCGTGGTCGACGCCTCGATCATGCCGGACCTGATGTCGGGCAATACCAACGCTCCCACGATCATGATCGCGGAAAAAGCCTCCGATATGATACTGGAAGATGCTAGCGCATAAGCTCCGGAGTTGCGTTTGCATTCCGGCGTGGGCTGGTTCTATCTTCCGGCGCAAGACGGGTCGTGATGACTGTCGTGATTTTTGCGGTGGTGCCGATTGGAGCGTGAGTGGTGGCAATGCGAATCCGGATAGGCACGCGCAAGAGCGTCATGGCGTTGGCCCAGACCGAGGAAATCGCCCGGCGTCTGACCGCGGCCGCTCCCGGCGTCGAGGTCGAAATCGTCAAGTTCGAAACCACGGGAGATCAGGACCAGACCAGCAAGCTATTGCAGCATGGCGGCAAGGGTGGCGCCTTCGTGGCCCAGATTCGCGACGCGGTCCGCTCCGGCGACCTGCACGCCGCGATGCACTCGCTCAAGGACATGCCGGGCAATGAGGATACACCGGGGCTGGTGATCGGTGCGACGCTGACGCGCGATCCCGCCGGCGATGCTCTGGTGCTGCGACCGGGGCTGTCGATCGACGATTTCAGGCGTTCGCAAGGCAGGGGCTTCAAGATCGGCACCAACGCGGTGCGGCGTGCGGCCTATGCGCACCGGCTGTTTCCGCAAATCGAGGTGATTTACTATCGCGGCGCCGCCGATACCCGCGTGCGCAAGCTCGACCATCTGGAAATGCAGCGGCTTCCCGGCGGAGGCGAAGTCGGCCCCGCGGATGCGCTGATCATGGCGCGCTCCGGACTCGAGCGCGTCGGCCTCGCCAGCCGTATCGCCTACGAGTTTTCGGTTCAGGAAATGCTGCCGGCGGTCGGGCAGGGGATTGTCGCGGTGGAGTGTGCCACTGATGATTGGCAGACGCGGCGTCTTCTGTCCGGGATCGATGATCCTGCCGCGCATCGGAGCGCGGACGCCGAGCGCGAGGTGCTATGGGTTCTCAACGGCCATTGCAATTCGCCGGTCGCGGGATTTTCAATCATCGAAGGCACGCAGATGACACTGACTGCCTCCGTGCTGGATGAATTGGGCGGACTGTTCATCGAGGCTTCGCGCACCGGCCCCGCCGATCGTCCACGCGAACTCGGCCGCGCCGTCGGACTTGAATTGCTGAACAAGGGCGCGGCCGAAATTATCGAGCGTAACCGGCCCAGGTGATTAATTGACGATGTTTCTGCCACTGCCGTCGTTATCATCTGTGAAAGCGGACGCCTTCGCGGGTATGACAAGTCGGCCTTACAGCGCTCACCCTTTATAGGCGCGCACCCGCTGGATCATCTGCTCGACATGCGCGATCGGGGTTTCCGGCTGGATGCCGTGGCCGAGGTTGAAAATCAGCCGGCCGCCGGCAAAATTCGCCAGCACGTCGTCGATCGCGCGATCCAGCGCCGCGCCGCCCGCGATCAGCACCAGCGGATCGAGGTTGCCTTGAACGGCGACGCGGTTCTGCACGCGCTCGCGGATCAAGGATGGCTCGGCCGCCCAGTCGATACTGACGGCATCGACGCCGGTGGCGCCGACATAGGCCGGCAGCAGCGCACCGGCGCCTCGGGGAAAGCCGATGATCTTCGCATCGGGGACTTCCCTGCGTACGCCCTCGACGATGCGCCGGGCCGGTTCGATCGACCAGCGTTCGAATTCGCGCGGCGGCAGCACACCGGCCCAGGTGTCGAAAATCTGCAGCACGTCGGCGCCGGCCTTGAGTTGTTCCAGCAAATACCGGATCGAGTTTTCGACCAGCACGTCGACAATGCGCGCGAACGCCTCGGGGTGGAGATAGGCCATCATCCGCGCCGGTGCCTGATCCGGCGTGCCCTGTCCGGCCACCATATAGGTCGCCACCGTCCACGGCGCGCCGCAAAAACCGATCAACGCAATGTTAGGATCGAGTTCATGGCGGACGCGGCGTAGCGCCTCATAGACCGGCTCGAGCCTTGAGAAATCGGCATCCGACCTCAGCGTGTCGACTTTCTCCGGCGTGTCCAGCGGATCGAGCCGCGGACCTTCGCCGGCTTCG
Organism: uncultured Alphaproteobacteria bacterium; assembly: GCA_963811915.1. Lineage (GTDB taxonomy): Bacteria > Pseudomonadota > Alphaproteobacteria > Rhizobiales > Xanthobacteraceae > Bradyrhizobium. The sequence continues at coordinate 4,042 of CAWETC010000001.1, read as the reverse complement.
AAGCGCACGGAGCGGCCGAGCGCGTAGGGGATGACAAGGATATCCGAGAAGATGATGGCGGCATCGAAATTGAATCGGCGGATCGGCTGCAAGGTGATTTCGGCGGCATATTCCGGGGTGAAGCAAAGATCGAGAAAGCCGCCGGCCTTGGCGCGCAATTCGCGATATTCCGGCAAATAACGGCCGGCCTGCCGCATCATCCAGATCGGCGGAACCGGTTGGCGGTGGCCGGACAGCACTTCAAGGAAGGGATTGTTGGCTTGGATCTGGGTCAAACGCTGGTTCCACATGGTCGGGAAGCGAAGGGTTGCCCCTGATACACCGCGGACACCGACGAGGCCAAGAGACGAGGCCAAGATAAGATCGAGGATTTGTCCCTCTCGGCGTGCCGAAACTGACGGCCTCGGCGGCGTTCTGGTGATCTCCCGAGCGGAACGCCCCGATTGCCGCGGCGTTATCTCGCCATGGAGGCTCAACATGGCCGGTAAATTCAATCCCGGGGCACATGACAAGTATGCCGCCAATCCCCCCGACGCTGCTTTAGCCGACCTGGACATCCATGCGAGGCTGGAAGCCGGTTTGATGGGCAGCTTTCCGGCATCCGATCCGGTGAGCGCGACACAGCCGGCACCGTCAAAGCCCGCGAGTAAAGGCGAAAAGCCCCGTGATCGCAGTCGGGGTCGAAAGGTTGGGACGGACGACAGTCATTGACTGTCGCTCTCATTGAACCCGATCGGCCGTCTTCCTTATCGGCGGTCCGTCGCCAGGTTCCCGTAGTTATGCGGGACGTTGCTGTTGCGCTTGCGATGCCATGGCGGTGGATGGCGGAAGGCTGCGATCGAAGTTCCGTAAGACTACGGAACCTTCTGCCAAATGCCTTGATTGCCGACATTTTCTGCATTCCGTTTCAGAGATAAATAACAGCTACGTGGGACTTTCGCATTCCGAAAGAGTCCCGCGAGATGACCTTCGCTCTCAACAAAACCGGCCTGGCCCGCCCACCGCTGTTTGCTGCGATGTTCGTGGCGCTGGCGTGTGCTGCGATCATCGCGTCCACAGCCTGGACGGAGTGGGCAGCGCACGACGCGGTAATGAGGAATGCCGAGATCGAACTCGGAAATCTCAGTCGATCATTGGTGCAGCACGGGGACGACACCACCGAACTTGCGGGGTCGCTTCTCGCCGGTATGGTTGCCGCCCTGGAAACTGACGGCGAGCAGCCCGGACGCATCACGCGACTACAATCGTTCCTCAACGTGCGCAAGCCCGGTCTCGGCCGCATCCATGGACTGTTCGTCTACGACGAGAACGGTCGCTGGCTCGCCACCACCGAACAGGTCAATCTGGCGGAACAGAACAACGGCGACCGCGAATACTTTCAGCATCATCGGAATTCCTCCGATCGCGCGACGTTCATCGGGCGGCCGGTTCACAGCAAATCCGGCGGGCAGTGGGTGATAACGCTGTCGCGCCGCTGGAACCACCCCGACGGTTCGTTTGCCGGCGTTGTCCTGGCAACCGTCGACGTCAATTATTTCTGGGAATTCTACAGCCATTTCGATATCGGGGCGCGTGGTTCGATCGCGCTCGTCCGCAGGGACGGGATCATTCTGGCGCGTAACCCCGACAACGGTAGCGTCGGGCGCGATGTCTCGGACCGGCCGGTGTTCAAAGGTATTGGCAGCCGCGCCTCCGAAGGTGCGATGATGTTTCGGTCAACTGTCGACGACGTGCAGCGGCTCGGCTTCTATAAGCAAAGCGACCGCTATCCGTTGGTCATCGTCATCACCAAAGCGCAGAGTGACGTCCTCGCGCGATGGCGCCAAAATACCCTCCGCCGGCGATTGTTTGTCCGCAGCCTCGTCGCCCTGATTGCGCTGATCGGACTTTATCTTGTGCGACAATTACTGCATGGGCAGCGGATGGCGGCAGCCCTTCTCGCCGAAGGAAGCCAATTTCCGCGTGCTGGCGGAAGGCTCGAGCGACATGGTGACCCGCATCGGACTGGATGAGCGGATTTCCTAGTCTCTCCCTCATGCGCCAGCGTTGTCGGCTGGCGGGCCGACCAACTGACGGGGACAGCGGCGCTGGTCGGCGTCAACGCCCTGGATCTACCTCGGGTCGAGGAAACGGTTGCCGCGTTGAGGCGAGGCGATGCCGAAGAGGCGCGCATCAGCTATCGCACGCGCCACCGCGAGAAGGCTGAAATCTGGATCGAGTTGAACCTGCGTGTGACGCGCAAGGTCGATGGAGAAATCGATGGCGTCGTGGCGATCTCGCGCGACATAACCGAGCAAAAGGGTCTGGAAGAACGGCTCGAAACCCTGGCTGTCGAGGATGGACTGACCGTCTCGCGAACCGCCGCCGCTTCGACGAGCGACTGCAGGAGGAATGGACGCGAGCCTTTCGGGACAACAAGCCGCTTGCATTGCTGATGATCGACGTCGACCATTTCAAGATATTCAACGACCAGTATGGACATCCGGCGGGAGATGCGTGTCTGCGTTCCCTCGCCAGGGTTTTGGCCGAGGAGGCGAAGCGCACCACGGATCTCGCAGCGAGATATGGCGGCGAGGAATTTGCTTTGCTGTTGCCCAACACCGATGCAGCGGGCTGCGCGCGAATTGGCAGAAGAATTTGCCGCGAACTCCGGAAGGCCGCCATATCTCACAAGTCAAACCTTCCGTCCGGGAAGGTTACCGCAAGCGTTGGCGGAGCGGTATGCTGGCCGGGCAGCGAAGCATCCGCGCAAGCCGCTTCATTGGTTGAAGTTGCCGATCTGTCGCTCTATGCCGCGAAGGAAGGTGGACGGGACCGGTTTGTCATGGCTGGTCAGGTCGTGACGCTGCGTCCCCGGATGTCCCACGCTCAATGACGGATTTGTCAACCGCGATCTTCAGACCATAGTCTCTCTAGTAATGCGGCGGTGGCTCGTTCGCAGCGCCCGGTGCGCGAGTTTCGGCCTCTTGCAGGCGCTCGCTTAAATGGACGAGCTGACGGCTCAGCGCGTCGATCTTCTGCCATTGCGCGGTGATGGTCTTGTTCAGCGTTTCGATGCTCTCGTCCTGAAACGTCAGCCGGGTTTCGAGGACGTCGATGCGGTCGCTCAGCGTCTTCATGTCACTCATCGGAATCCCGTTGCATCCGGCGCTCCCGCAAGCCGTGACCGAGCGCGACACGGTCATCAAACACGAAGCATTCGCCGTGCCAGCGGCTTTGTGCTTCCGGCACGCCTTCCAGATATTTCAGGATTTCCACCCTTGAGGTGATAGACCTCGGCGAAGCCGCGCGAGAGCAGATAGGCGCTGGCCTTTTCACAGCGGATGCCGCCGGTGCAAAACATCGCGACCCTGCGATGCCTCGCGGGGTCGAGATGGCGGGCGGCAAAATCCTTGAATTGCCCGAAGCTCTTATGCCGGGATCGACGGCGCCTTCAAATGTGCCCATGGCAACCTCGAATGCATTGCGGGTGTCGATCAAGAGCGTGTCAGGTGTCGCGATCAAATCGTTCCAGTCGGCGGGATCGACATAAATGCCGACCTGCCGCGTTGGGTCAGCCTGGGTATCGCCGAGGGTCACGATCTCTTTTTTCAGCCGGACCTTCAGGCGCTGAAACGGCATCGCTGACGCAGCCGAGAATTTCAGTTCGAGGTGGTCAAGCCGGCCGCCGAACAGCGGTCCGTCAAGCAATTCCCGGGTCAGCTCAGAGATGGCCTCCGCGCCGCCCGCGAGCGTGCCGTTGATGCCCTCGCGGGCCAGCAACACGCTACCCTTCAGCTTGAGGTCGGCGCAAATCGCCCGCAGCGGCTCGCGTAAAGCGCAGAAATCCGGCAGGCTGCGAATTGATAGGAAGCGGCGACCTTGTAGGGCATCGCGATGGTTTATCAGGCTGATGGCGGAGGCGAAACCCGCAAAAATCCTGCCAGCGCAAGGCGGCGTTGCGATGGCATCATAGGCTTCAAGCATTGCCCATCACGGCCGGAAATGCCATGTAAGCCCGCAATTAGCAATGCGAACCGAACCAGTAAGGAGAACAATAAAC